>JAJDAN010000038.1 GCA_029261855.1 Deltaproteobacteria bacterium | reverse complement strand
GTCGTCGGGCGGGGTGTCGTCGCCGTCGGCATGCCCCTTCTCGGACCCCAGTCGATTGTCGATGAAGTCCGCCACGTCGAAGCCGGATTTCATGGCGCGGTTCACCAGCGGGACGCCCGCCAGCTCACCGATGATGTAGATCCCCTCGACGCTGGTCTCGTTGAAGGGCGAGAGCACGGGCACCTCGGAGACGCGCTGCGGCGCGACATTCGAGTTGGCCGCCAGATCGCTGCTGCGAACCTCGGGCAGCCGCCGCCAGACCGCGAACCAGCCGGCCCCGCCGAGGCCGACGAAGAGGATCATCCAGGGCGTCAGGCTCAGCTGCGCGGTGCGCCCCCAGACGTCCCAGTCTGCCGGCCGCGCCTCCTGCTTCGCCTCGTCGGCCGCGATCTCCGCCTCCGCACCCTTGCCGTGGAACTGGTGACAGTCCGCGCATTCGACCATGCCGGCGGCTGCGTATTCTGAATCGGCGGCAGCCGCGAGTGCCCCGGGGTCGGCCCACGAAGCCCCTTCGGGCTGGTGGACGTGACACCCGAAGCAGCTTGCGAGGGTCGCGGCCTGCAGGTCCGGGTCCTCGCCCTCCGGAGCCACCACGCCGGATTCCCGCATGCCCGTGTGGCAGGTCTCGCAGGGGGCTTCCAGGTGCTCTTCCGAGTGGGCGAAGGAGACCCGCTCGAAGCGTTCGAGGTCGATGGAGACGGACTTCGCGCGGCGACCGGCCCCCGCGAAGCCGGCGGCGTCCCAGTCGTCATGGCATTCCTCGCAGGCCGACCACAGCACGATCTGCTCCGACCCGCCCAGTGCCTTCGCCTTTTCGCCGACGAAGTGGCACTGCTTGCAGTTCGGATCATCGGCGATGCCCGCCTCCTCGAAGTGCAGGCTGTGGGAGAAGCTGCGGAACGCGTCGGCTTGGGCGCGCTGGGGCGAGGCCACGTCGATCATCCGGATCATCGAGGCGCCGACCGCGTGGGCGGCGACTTCCTCGATGGCCGCGTGGGCGTGGCAGCCAGAGCATTCGGTCCGCGCGGCGGCGTTCAACGAGACCGTCGCGCCCGCGTGCTCCCGGTGGCAGTCGGAACACTGCATGCCCGCGTCGCGATGGGCGTTCGTCGGCGCCAAGACGCCGTGACAGCTCTCGCACCCCGCACTGGCTCCCTGGAACGGAGCGTGACAGGCGCGGCACTCCAGCTCGAGCTCGGCATGGGACTTCGTGATCTCGCCCGGGCTCGACACCGGTGCCTCGGCCAGCAGCAGAAAGCCGCCTACCAGGGCGAGGACTCCGATCAGGATCACGTAGACGCGCAGGGCCATTCGGCTCGTCGCCTAGTAGTACGCGACCGCGAGCAGGTGGAGTGCCACCAGCAACGCCGTCCCGATCACGAGCGCATTGTGGGCGAGTAGCCAGCCCACCGAGAGCTCGAGGTGATAGAGGTTGAGGTCGAGCCTTCCCTTCTGCTCGGCCAGGTCGATCAGCTCGCGAAAGATGGCGGCGTCTGCGGCCTGCATGCCCTCGAGGCGCCGCCAGAGCTGTCCGCGCAGCAGCGCGCCCGGGTCCGACCCCCGCAAGGTGTGCTCGAACAAGCGCACGCGCGTGGGCTCACCCTGCAGCTGCGGACGGATGTCGGCCACATAGGCATCGACCAGGCGGTCGGATCCGCCCAGGATCTTCTCTTCGGCTTCGACGAAGATGGCGCTGCGGCGCGCCTCCACGTCGCGCACCCGAACCTCGCGCTCGATGATCGAGAGCATCGAACGCGGCAACCAGTACTGCACGATCACGCCGAAGATCCCGGTCAGCAGCACGCCGAGGCACAGCGCGAGCAGCAACATCTCGAGCCACGAGCCCCGACTCGCATCCACGTGCCACCACAGGGCCAGCGCCCACAGCACCCCGATGACGAGATGCGCGACCCGCCAGGTCCGCAGCCGGTCCAGCTCGACGGCAGTCCGTCGCACGAGGCTCGTGCGAGCGCGCCCGGCCACCGGGCGCAGCAGGAAGAGCGAGACGCGCAGGGTGCGCCGGCGCACGGCGTAGAAGGCTGCGAGCCCCATCAGCACCAGGGTCACGAGGCCGCTCGTCCAATCCTGGAGCGGCGATTTGCCGACCGCCAACGCGACGAGCGCGATGCCCACCAGCGCGAGCAGCACGCCGAGCGGGCCACGCAACGCGGGGCCCAGGGTCATGCGACCGGCCCCGGGATGCTGGGGCGGTGCGCTCACGAAGGGCCTCCCGACGTGCGCTTGCCCGCGCCGGCGCCGACGACGCCCGCCCCGTGGAGCTGGGTCGGGTCGACGCGCATGGCCGCGCCCGTCGGGCAAGCGTGCACACAACCCATGAAGGGCAGGCCGTCGCACATGTCGCACTTGATCGGGTAGCTGGCGGGCACGTGCTTGCCGTCGTCGCTCTTGGCGGGGGCCTGCTGAGGATCCTCCACACGGCCAAATGCGAGCAGCCGTTGCAGCAAGCCCTGCGGCTTCACGCCCTGGTCCGGGTAGGGACGGAAGAAGTTGTGGTCCGGGTGAGCCGACTGCTTCTTTGCCTGTGCGGCGTCGAACTTGTGGGTCTCGATCATGTGGATGTTGTCGTAGGGGCACGCGAGCGCGCAGGCGCCGACGCCCGTGCACAGGTCGTAGTCGATGTAGATCTCGCCTTCGGGCCTTCGCTTGATGGCACCCGTCGGGCACGAGAACATGCACAGCGGGTCGTCGCAGTGGCGACACGCGGCGGGCGCGAGATGTGTCCCCATCGGCGTCTCCAGCTCGATCCCCCGGCGGATGAGCCGGCTTTCGCCGTGCAGCTCCTCACAAGCCTGAACACACAGATCGCACTTCACGCAGGTCTCGAGATCCATCAGCAGCAGCGCGTCGGCCTGGATGAAGCCCTGCCCCCACTTCTCGAGCTGCTGCGCGAGCGCCGGGTCCGGCCGCGAGTCCTTGCGTTCCTGGTCGAGACGCGCGAGGCGCTCGGGGATCTCCGGATGCTGGGCGCACAGATCGCGGAACGCGTCCTTGTCGATCTTGACGACTTCGGCCTTGCCGGCGGTGATCACGCTGGCGCTGCGGGGCGAATCGTCGACGACGGCCGTCTCTCCGAAGACGTCCCCGCCCCGCATGTAGCCGAGGATCCGGTCCTCTCCGCTTTCCTGCTTCTTGACGACCTTGAGGAAGCCGTCTCGCACGATCCCCACGGACTCGCCGGTCTCGCCCTCGTGGATGAGAACCATGCCGGCCTTGTCGTAGAAGTCGATCTCCGACCGCTGGATCAGGTCGCTGATGATTTCGACGGGAACCCCCTCGAAGATCGGGAGCTGCGCGGCCATCACGCGCCAGGACTCTTCCTTGTGCCGTTCGGCGAGCAGCGCGCGGGCCGCGGCGTTGCGCTCGACGTAGCGGATCTGGTGGCGCGGCAGGCACAGGACCTGAGACTCCTCGACGGCGACGTGGCGGGTCGTCCGCGCGAGGGACTTCTTGGCCTCGATCAGACCGAAGAAGTCGCCCTTCTGATGCGTCAGCAGCGCCTGGTCCGAATCCGGGTCGCGGGCTTCGATGCAGCCCTTGAGCACGACGCGGAAGTACGAGTCGAAACGGGCCGCTTCGCAGGCGACGTCCCCGGCCGCGAAATGCTCGATGTGCAGCTCGGTGTCTCGGTCGTAGGCGGTGAGGAAGAGGGTCCAGTCTTCCTCGCTGAAGCCCTGGAATAGCGGCGCCTTGGCCAGCTGCGCCTGGATGACCTCGGCGACGGGGCGCGGCCCGACCGCCGGGATCATCATCGTGGCCTGGCTGATGCGCGGCGGCTCCGGCGGCTTGCCGATCTCGGCCGGGACGTGCACGCGCAGCCGTGCGGTGCCGAGCCGGATGATCTGACCGTCGTAGAGCACGGCGGCGGTGATGCGTTCGGGCGGCTCGCCGACATAGACGGCGTTCGTGGCCTTCTGGTCGTTGATCACGTAGCCGGCGCTGGTTTTCGCGACCACGGCGTGCAGGCGCGACACCGTCGGATCGTCGACGACCACGTCGCAGGAAGGGTGCCGGCCGATGGTCACCGTCTCGCGCGTGCAGCGGATCTCGGCGGCAGCCGACGCGGGCTCGAGGATCGTGAACCCCAGGACGTCGAGATCCAGGTCGGGGACGGTTTGATCGAACGAGACGTAGAGGAGGGTCTCGCCGACCCGCAGCACGTCACCCGCGCGCAAGATCGCGGTGGTGATGGGCCGGTCGCCGTCGCCGATCCGGGTGCCGTTGCGGCTGTCGAGGTCCTCGGCCACCCATTCGTGACCCTGGCGGTGGATGCGGAGGTGACGACGACTCGCGATCGGGTCGGCGAGCTGCAGATCGCAGGCATCGTCGCGACCGATGACGACCGGGCCGTGGCCGCGGTACTGCGGCCCATCGTCTCCGATACGGATCACGATCACCGGATCAACGGCCCCCCAGCTGGATCACGGGCCCCACTGTCTCACATCTTCCGCGCCGGGTCGAGACGCCCATGCACGTCCCGCCGCCCCTTTCACGCAAGCAGGGGAGCGCGCCAGTCGCCTATTCGACGGTCCCGATGGCTCGATACATCGGGATTCCCTCGTGCTCGAGGGTCCCCGCGGCCTCGAAGGGCAGGCCTTCGGGCAGTGCCCGCAGCGTCGGCTCGGACACGAAGAGACCGTTCACGTCCGCGGCCTTCTGCAGGTGACCGGCGATGTCGAGCACCTCGCTGTAGGCGACACCGCGTTCCCGGTCGACGAGGGAACGGCCGGTGTGGATTCCGATCCGGAAGCGGAACGGGGAGGAGAGGACGTTCTGCGTCTCGTTGAAATGATCGAGACGCGCCAGGATCGCGCTCGACGAACGCACTGCGTCCAGGGTGGAGTCGAAGAAACACATCAGCTCGTCGCCGTTGCTATTGAGCACCTGCCCGCCGAACTCCGTCACGCAGTCGCCGACGAAGGTGCGGAAGCGTTCGAACGACACGATGATGTGCGCCGGTCGGTCGGCCTCGGCCTTCATCTTGTACGAGCCCACGACATCGATGTCGACGAAGCTGCCCACGACCTCGAAGTGTTCTTCGATCAAGCGGTCGCGTTCGATCTTCTCTTCCATGAACTGCCGCAGGCTCGGGGGAGTCGGCTCGCCCTGCTGCGCGGCCCCGGACGGGGCCGAGGAAGAGGACGAGGGGGAAGAAGAGGGAGAGGAAGACGAAACAGCCGCCCCCGCGTTCCGGGACTGCGCGCCCGAGAGCTGCACCCGCAGCACGACCTGATCGGCGAGCACCAGCTCGTCTCCGTCGTACAACCGGCGCGACCCCTCGACGAGATCGCCGTTCACGCAGGTGGAGTTCGTGGCGCTCAGGTGGATGAGGACCAGCTCGTCGCCCTGCCATTCGCAACGCAGGTGTTGCCGGGAGATGCCGGGCTCCGGGATGGTCACGTCGCATTGCCCACTGCGCCCGACGACGGTGCCGACGAGGCCCAGGGGGAAGCTCTCGTTCTCGAGACCGGGCACGCCGCGGACCAGCGTCAGCTTGCCCCGCGAGTCCACGAGGGTCGTGGCTTCGAGGTCCGACTCCTCCACCCGACGCATCTCGGCGGTGACCTTCTCTGCCGACGATTCGATGGCGGTCACCGCGGCCTGGACGTCGCCGACCTCCAGCGGCTCGGTGCCCTCGTCCTCTTCGCCGTCCACCCGGAACAAGCCGGACAAGGCGATGCCCTGCCGCTGGCGGACCTCGATCTTGACGAGCCCCATCTGGATGTGGTCGCCTGGCTTGATCTTCTGCTTCTTGACCTTGCGATCGTTGACCAGGGTCGGGTTCGTCGCCTCTGGGTTGTGCTCGATCACCGACGCCGATCCCTCGAGGCGCAAGGTGGCCTGGAGACTGGATACGGACTTATCGTGCAGCAGGATGGCGCCGGTCTGACCCGTCTTCGGCTTGCCGCGACCGATCCGCACTTCCGCGCCGTCGACGGTGAACTGCTGGCCCGCGTCCGCCCCCTCGAGCACCAGCAACTCGAGCACCGTCTTCGGTGCGCTCGGGCCCCGTTTGCGGCCGAACAACGCCGGCGGCTTGCGCATCGATTTGAGCCAGTTGGCCAAGGCCGGATCCGATCGTCTCTGGGCGCGGCGACGGGGCACATCGTGGGATACGGATACGCCGGGATCGTGCACCGCAACGGACGCCCGACATTCTATCTCAATGGGGCGCTGCTGCCGTCGGGCGGTGTCGCGAGCGCGTCAATCTCCGTCGCGACCCGGCGGCCGCCGGGTCTGCTTGACGGCGCCCCGACGGGTCTTCGCATCCACACGCTTGGCCCGGGCGGAGCGGCTCGGCTTCGTCGCCTGCCGTGGCTTCGGCCGCACGAGGGCCCCGGACACGATCTCCGCGAGCCGTTCCCGCGCCAGCTCCCGATTCCGGGCCTGGCTCCGGGTCTGGTCGCAGTGGACCACGACATCCCCCGTTCGGGTGATTCGCGTTCCGAGCTGGGCCCGCAAGCGGCGGCGCTGGGTCGCGGAGAGCGCATCGCTCGAATCCAGGTTCCACCGGATCGTCACGCGCGTGCTCGTCTTGTTGACGTTCTGGCCGCCCGGGCCGCGCGACCGGGTGGCGGCCTCACGCAGCTCGGCCGCCGGGATCACGAGGTGCGAACGAACGCGGAGATCGCCGAGGACAGCCACGTCACGACCTCAGCGCGGCATGGTCGTTACGGTGAGAAGCGCCTCGGCCATCTGCTCCTTCTTCTTCTTCCGCAGGCCCCGGGTGCGCACGATCTGCTCGCTACCGCCCGCGACCACGTCGTAGGGCTCGCCGGATATCATGCGGCGCTCGGTGTGCATCGGGGGCGGCTTCTCGGTGAATGCCGTGGCGTGGATCATCTCGGCGCCGAAGGGCGGAACGATTTCGAAGCGGTCCGGGTAGGTGATGACCTGGTTGACCTTCGATTCGTCCACGTACCAGGCGCTCGAGATCGGGATCTGCTCGCCGCTCTGGAGCACGTAGATGATGCGGATCCATGCGGGCTGATTCACGCGGTAGTGGAGCGCGAGCTCCTCGGATTCGGTGTACACGACGCCGCGACGGCCCCGATCCGTCCACACTTCCAGCTGGAGATCCCCCGAGACGAGCTCGCCCTCCCCGAGCAGCTTCTGGTCCCGGAGCGCGGATTCGAAATTCGCCGGCTTGAGGGACACGCCCTGAGGAAGTGCGTTCCGCGGCAGCGTCGTCTCTGCGCTGGCGACGACGCTGCCCGTTCCGCCGTCCCGGACCGTCGCGATGATGCGGACCTCGTCGTCGCGTTCGAGATAGACGCCCTTCACCACCCGGTCGCTGCCGGTACCCGCGGCAGACCCGACGCCGCGTGAGAGGACGCTTTCGAGTTCGAGGCTTGCCTGCCGTCCGAACACGCTCGACAGATCCGTGGTCCCGTATGTAAAGGGAGACACCACGATGCGACCGGAGCCGGTGGCGTTCTGACGCCGAAGCTGGATCCCCAGCCGCTCGATCGCCTCGCTCAGGCTGGACGCGCGACTGCGCAGGATGACCTTCACCTTCTCGTCCACCGTGCGGTCGGCAACCATCAGCTCCGCGTAGGCGGCGTCGTCGTCCGGGGCGGCGGACCCCAGGGCCCGCGCGATGGAATCGTGCTCGAGCGCCTTCGCGATCGACCCGCGGCAGCTCTCGAAAGTCGCGACGGCATCGGCTTCCCGACGCGCCTGGAGATGTCGATCGCCAGACGCCAGGCATTCGCGTAGCTCGGCCAGATTGCGCTGTCGCAGACTGCGCCGTTCCTGGACGGCGCGTCCGCGTTCGAGATACGCGAGGGCATAGCTTCGCGTCGCTTCCGGGAAGACCTCGTAGTCGAGGCCCGTGAGGCGGATGTCGCTGGTGGAATTCACGATGGACTGGATGCGGTAGGAATCCGCACCGTCCTGGCTCTCGGTCACGTCGCGCAGGCTCGCTTCGATGTGAACCGAGATCTTGCGCGACAGATCGGCGGCGGCCTGCTGCCGCGCGGCTTCGACGCCGCCTTGCCCAGCGGCGACCTCCACCATCGCGAAGCCCGTCAGATAGCGAGCCTTGGGGTATCGCGGTGATTTTCCCCCTGCACTCATCCAGTCCGGGGGCGGTCCCTGCTTCTGCGCGGAGTCGGACGCGGCGCTGCCACCGCTTCCCGCGCAACCGACCGAGCCCACGGCCATGCCGATGCCGAGCGCAACGCTGCAGGAATAGTGAAGCAGCACGCGAATCGCGCGTGTCGGTTCGGATCTACGGCCGCTGCTCTTCACTCTCATTCCCCGCTTCTCCCGCGCGCCCCTGCTGAGGGACCGCGCGATTCTAGCCACACATGTCCCTGCACCCGGGCCCGAAACAAGGGGAACACACGCGAGCACCTGGCGCCGTGGGTGAGGCCCTTCGTTCTATCGGTTCCGGACTCCCTGCGGGCAACCGATTCCTCGCGTTCGGCTCGCTGCATGCCGATGGAACAGGAACCGATTGAACCCCCCTGGTCACTACTGGGCTACGGTCTGGCCCGATCGGCCAACCGTGTGAGCCAGCAACCGCTCGGAGGCATCTAATGCGCACCTCGATCGACCTTTCCCGTGCGACGCTCATCGTCGCGATCATGTTTTCGCTCGGCTCGTTCGCATGTGCGAGCGACCCCGAACCCACCGCGGAAGAGAAGCTCGGCCCGATGGCGGGCGAGTTGGCGAACGCACCGGCCTGGGTGACCCAGGGTTGCGGCGCCTTCTGGGGTGACGACACGCCCGCGAAGCTCTGCGGTGTCGGAAGCGCCGGTGGCTCTCGAAACCACTCGTTGATGGTGACGGCGGCCCAGGGCCGCGGTCGCACCGCCATCGCGCGTTCTCTCGACCTGCACGTCAAGGCCATGCTCAAGGACTACCAGGCCACGACGACAGGCGGTGAGGAATACGGCACCAACGCCGCCGACGAGCAGCACATCGTCGACGTGAGCAAGCAGCTCACCGAGATCGACCTCGTCGGTGTCGAGCAGCGAGACATGTGGATCTCTCCCTCGGGCCAGGTCTACGTCCTCATGGTCTACGACGCCGAGAAGTTCAGCAACGCGGTGTCCAGCATGGGCAACCTGTCCGAGGAAATTCGCGAGGCCGTGATCGAACGCGCCGACGCCAACTTCCGTGAGCTGGACGAGGAGCTGGAGAAGAACTGATCGGGTCCATCCGACAACCGATCGTGATCAAGTCGTGCACGGCGCTGACTCTCGTCAGCGCCGTGCTTGCTTGTGCCTCTGGCTCGCTCCCGAACGATGGCGATGAAGGCAACGGGCCGGCGCCCAGCTGGCTCCAGACGGCGCCGAGAGGCTGCGCGATCGGCTTCTCGGGCCCCACCCTCGACCCGGGCGACGCCATCCGTTACGCGCGCCAGGCGGCGCTGCGGCAGCTCGCCTCCGGTGCCGCGGACGCCCAGGTGCACGTCGAGAGCGAGCTGTACGTCACAGGCTCGAGCCAGAGGCGCGGCGGCGAGTTCACCCGCCAGGACATCCAGGGAAGCGTCCGCGACAGCCGGATCGTGGCCCTCTGGGCCGAACGCACCCGAGACCCGCGATCGCAGACGAAGGTCCGGCACGTCTACGCCATGGCCTGCCGCGAAGGCGCCGAGCCGCCCGAGCTGAGCGCCCCGGCGTTTCCCGGCTGGCTGTTGAATGCCCCCGAGCGGGACGGGGAGATCTGCGCCATCGGCGCCGGCGGGCCCACCTACGACCCCCGCGACCAGGAGCCGGGCACCCTGCGCGACGCGCGCCGCGCCCTGGCCCAGGCACTCGAAAGCCGACTCCACCAGATCATCATCGACACCGGCGCGGCGAACCCCCGCGTGGCGTCAGAGCTGGCCACCACCGAACGGGCACTCGCTCGGGCCGAGGCGGTATCCGAGTTCGACGATCTGTGGAGCGATCAGGAGGGGGACGGTCCGCTGGCGCTGAAAGGCGTCCTGTATGGCCTGATCTGCGTGCCCCTGTAAGGGTGTGAGGCCGCTCAACCCGGACGGCCGATCGTTCGACCAGTAGACGAGGCCCCGATGCCAGCGGCGAATCGGGGAACACGCGCGAAGCGAGCTGGTAGACTCCCGCCAGCCTGCCGCGGGGGGGACGTGGCGTCCAAAGAAACTGAAGCGACCGGCGCTGCCCAGAACGCCTCGCCCGACGTCTCGTCGGGGCAGGACGAGAGCTCTGGTGCGTTGGGACTCACCGGGAAGGTGCTCGCGGGGCGCTACCGCGTGCAGTCGCGGCTCGGCGCCGGCGGCATGGCGACTGTCTACCGCGCGATCGACGAATCCCTCGATCGGCAGGTCGTCATCAAGGTGCCGCACGCCGCACTGCTGGTGGACCCGGGCTTCCGCAAGCGCTTCGCGAAGGAAAATCTGAGCCTCTCACGGCTCGAGCATCCGAACATCATCCCGATCTACGACGTCGGGGAGCACGACCAGATCCCCTTCGCGGTGACCCGCTTCCTGGGCGGCGGCGACCTCAGCGACCGCGTCAAGACCGCCGGGGGAAAGCTCACCCCGGACCAGATCATGGAATGGCTGCCGCGCATCGCCGAGACCCTCGACTTCGTGCACGAGCGCGGCTGGGTCCACCGGGACGTGAGCCCGGGCAACATCATCTTCGACGAGTTCGGCCACGCCCATCTGTCGGACTTCGGCATCGCGACGGCGGTCAACGCCGACGACCCGGACGCGACCGCGCAGGAATACAACAACCTCACGAAGCCCGGCGGCTTCGTCGGTGCCGCCACCTACGCGCCGCCCGAATCCATCTCGCGCGAGCTCAACCACGCCTACGACCAGTACAGCCTCGCCGTCGTGGTGTACGAAGCGCTCTGCGGGGACGTCCCGTTTCCGCGCGGATCGTCCGAGGCGATGCTGGTGGCGAAGAACACCCAACCGCCGACGCCTCTCGCGGAAAGGGCACCCGAGCTTCCGACGGGCCTCGCAACCTCCGTGATGAGGGCGCTTTCGAAAGACCCCGGGAAGCGCTTCGAGTCGTCCCGGGCGTTCACCAAGGCCTTCGGCAGCGCGATCGCCGCCGCTCCGGGGCCCGCGGAGACGGCAGCGGCCAGGCCGGAATCCGGCACGGTGGTGGTCGACGTCAGCGTCCATGAGAAGAAATCGAGCATGCCGTGGCTTGCCCTCGCCGCGATCGTCGTCGCCGCACTCGCGGGCGCCGCGTGGTGGCTGCTGGGAAACCCGGCCACGTCACCGCTAGGCGAAGAACCGATCGGGGAGACCCGGGTGGCCGACGCCAGGCCGATCGCGGGGACCCGGATCGAGTTCACGGTCGGCAGCACCGCGGCCGAGCAGCGCGCCGCGTACGCACTCTGTGAGCAGGTATTGGGATCTGCCTGTAGCGCTACCGACTACTCGGACGAGACGGTTCGCGTCGAGACGATCGGCCCCATCGAGCTCGACCGGCACGAGATCACCAACCGGCAATTCGCGGACTTCGCCTCCGGGGGACGCTATCTGACCACCGCAGAGCGCCAGGGCTTCAGCTTCTCGCCCGTGGCAGGTGGGGTCCTCGCCAAAGGAACCGGATTGAGCTGGAGGGCACCCACTCCCGATACGGGGTTTCGGTCGCGCCTCGACCACCCCGTGGTCCACGTCAGTCAGCAGGATGCCGCCGCCTACTGCGAAGCCCAGGGCAAACGGCTCCCAACGGAGGCCGAGTGGGAATACGGGGCACGAGGCGATTCGAGGAGTACCTTTCCCTGGGGCAACGATTGGTCCAGCGAGCGTGCGGTCTTCGCCAGCGACGAGACCCGGCCCGTGGGCTCGAAGCCCGAAGGATCCACGGACGCGGGCGTCGCGGACCTCGCAGGCAACGTATGGGAGTGGACGTCCACTGCGGCGCCCGGAGACAGCGGAGAGGTATTCGTGAAGGGAGGCGGATTCGCGGATCGGGACCCCGCCAAGCTGCGAGGTGCGATGCACATGCGAACGATGCCCAGTGACACCAGTGCCGACGTCGGCTTCCGCTGCGTTCGCGATCTATAGCCAGCGAAGCCGACTCGAGCGAAGAGAATCAGGAGAACACCATGAGACTCCCCCGACTCATTCACGCAGCACTGCTCAGCGGCCTGGCCGCGAGCTTCGCGCTCGCCGCCGTCGCAACCGCAGACGGTGATCCCGCAGGCGACGCGGCGCGCCGGCACTTCGCCCAGCAGAACGCGCCTGCGGACATGCCCGGCTCCGAGCAGTCGATCCTCCAGAAGGGGAACGACCCTGCGGCGTCGCCGGACGCCATGGTCGCCTACTTCACCGAGGAGACCGTCGAGGACACGACGGTGGCGGCGCGGCGACGCCACGTGGACCTCGACATCAAGTTCGAGTTCGACTCCGCCGAGCTCAGCAGCGACGGCATCCAGCAGCTCGACACCGCCGGCCAGGCGCTGAACGACCCGGCCCTGCAGAATCACCGCTTCATGCTGTCGGGGCACACCGACGACATCGGCGACCCGAACTACAACCGCACCCTTTCCAAGGAGCGCGCCGAATCTGCCAAGCGCTACCTGATGGAGCAGTACGGCATCTCCGCCGAGCGACTCGAGACGGCGGGCTTCGGGTCCGAGCACCCCAAGGAGACGGGCAACACGCCCGAGGCGCGACAGCGAAACCGGCGAGTCGCCCTCGAGATGGTGGAATAGCGGGCTCCACGCACTACGCTGGTAGGCGTGTCCTCGGAGCCTCCCAGCGACTCGCGCTCGCAGCTGCCGATTCGGCCGTTGCCCTTTGCGCGGCGCAACGAGCTGCGACTGGGTCACGCGTTCGCTTTCGGTTGGGACGAAGGCCACCTCGACGCGGGGCCCGACGCCGACTTCGACGCCCTCTACGAGACCGATCGCACGCGCTGCGCGTTCGACGGTGACACCGTGGTGGGAACCGTCGGTGTCTACAGCCTGCAGATGACGGTTCCCGGCGGCGCCGCCGTCCCCACCGCCGGCACCACGGCCATCGCGGTCCGCCCCACCCATCGCCGCCGCGGCCTGCTGCGCCGCCTGATGACCGCGCACTTCGACGAGGTCCGCGAACGCGGCGAGCCGCTCTCGGCGCTGTGGGCGAGCGACAGCGGCATCTACCGACGCTTCGGCTACGGCGAGGCCGCCGGCAGGAGCAGCGACAAGATCGACCGCGCGCACACGGCACTGCTCGACGTCGAGGCGCCGGCCGGGGGCCAGTGCCGCATGATCGACAAGGACGAGGCCCAGCGTCTGCTGCCGGGCGCCTACGACCGAGCCCGGCTGCAGCGACCCGGCATGATGGCGCGCAGTGAAGACTGGTGGGAGTCCCGCGTCCTGAAGGACGCCGTCTGGTCCCGGAACGGCGGTACGCCCCTGCGCCGCGTCATCTACGAACGCGAGGGCGTAGCCTACGGCTACCTGCTCTATCGCACGCGCAACGAGCGCACGAACATGCACGCGCTCGTCATCGAGCTGGTCGCCGCAGACGGCGACGCCGAGCGAGCCCTCTACCGTCTCGCGTGCAACATCGACCTGGTCGCCGATGTGACCTTCTGGAATCAGCCAGTGGACAGCCCGCTCTCGCTATTGCTCGCGAGCCCCCGACGTCTCGAGCGCGAGGTCCACGACGCGCTCTGGGTGCGTCTGATGCAGATCCCGGAGGCGCTCACAGCGCGCCGCTACGCGGGCAGTGGCCAGCTCCTGCTCGGCGTCCGGGACGCATTCCTGCCGGAAAACGAGGGCGTCTACTCCCTCGAATGCGAGGACGGGCGGGCCAGCTGCAAACGCGTCGCCAACAGCGACGCGGACGTCGCCCTCGACGTGGCCGACCTCGGCGCCGCCTATCTCGGCGGCGTGCGCTTCCAGACCCTCGCGCGAGCCGGCCGCGCAAACGGCACCCCCGAAGCCCTGCGCCGAGCGGACACGCTCTTCCCGAGCGATCTCACGCCCTGGTGCCCCGAGATCTTCTGAAGCGACGCTTCGGTGCAGCCGGATCGAACTCAGTCGAACTCGGCGTCCAGCGAATCGAAGGCCTTGTTCGCGTTCTCGAACGACTCCTGATAGACCTCGGCGGCGGCGCCCATCAGGCTGAAGTCCCGCTGGGGGACGCCGTACATCTCCTCGCCGTTCGGGCCCTTGAAGGCGCGGGGCGCATCGGGTCCGGGCTGAGTCGGCGCGCTCGGGGCAGGCTGCGTTCGCGGCTGGGGCTGCACGGGTGCCGGTTGCGGCTCCGGCTCGACGGGCGCCGGCGTCGGCGCGGGCTCGGCGGGGCGCGCTTCGGGTGCTGCCATCGGCGGCTCGGGGCTGGTCTGGGGCGCCGCGGGTCTTCCCTCCTGGTGGACCGGCTGCGTATAGGCGACGCGCACGCCGTTCTGGCCCAGCCATTGGCGCACGAAGCTGCTGCGCAGCGAATAGTTCAGGCCTTCGAGGGGCAGTCCCTGGGTGTTGACCCGGCGTACGAAGGTATTGACGCCGATCAGGTGCGCGCTGGAATCGAGCAACGGGCCGCCGGAATTGCCCGGGTTGATGGCCGCATCGGTCTGGAAGATGTCGCGATCGCCGTCCCTGCGCCGACTCGAGATCGTCCCCGTCGTGAGTGTCCAGAGACCCCCGCCACCCGGGTGGCCGATGGCCGCCACCGACGATCCGACGTCCACCTGCTCGGAATCGCCCAGGGGCATGACGGGGATGTTGCCGGGCCCGCCCTGCACCTGGATGAGTGCCAGGTCCAGCGCTTCGTCCCGGGCCACGACCCGCACGGGATACGACTCGCGCAGGTCGATCGCCACGTCGCCGGTGATGCGCGCGGGCTTGAAGAAGACGCGGATGCTCGAGTAGGGCTTCTTGGTCTTGGGATTCATCACGACGTGATTGTTCGTGAGGACCATGCCGTCGGCGCGCACCAGCGACCCGGTGCCCGAGGCGCCGCTCTTCGAGGAGTCGAAGCCGTAGATCACGACCACGGACGGCGACGCGTTTCGGTAGACGTCCGCGGCGGAGAAGCTCGCCTGCGCGCTCGTCGCCAGGCCGAGCAGCGCAACGACCGCTGCGGTCGCTGCGATACCAGAGAAGATCGACTGCTTCCGTCTCATCGTGTCACCCCTGTCTGTCTCGCCGCGCACGCGACGGCCGCGACCCCGCGGGTTGCCCGCGCCGGCCGTGGCGGTTGGTGGAGCTTAGTGGTCCTCGCGGTCCTGGAGGTACCGCGAAATCTGTTGTTGCAGGTCATTTGCCAGCTGCTGCGCACCCTTGGTGAGCGCCCGCGTCCTGGCGATATCCAGAGTGGAGTAGCTCTCCCCTCCGGACCCCTGTGAGGACAGCACGACGACTCCGCCGGGAGGGGGGCCCGTCACCTCGTACGCGCCCTGCCAGCGCACGAAGTGGCCGTCGAACTCCCGCGGCACCTTTTCCAGCAACATTCGGGCTGTCAGCACCAGATCTGCCTCATGACCGTCTCCGGGTCCGTCTCGGACGATGCGAAACCCGATCCGGGTGATGCGCTTCTCGAACGCCTCCCGCAGCTGCGGCAGGTCCCCGCGCGTCCCCCCGGATGAATCGACCTCCAGGGCCCGGACCTGAAATCGCGTGCCCCAGAGGACCGTGTCCAGGCGTCGCTCGATTTCGGCGCGGGTGGGTCGCCCGTCGTCGCGCGGCGCGCCGACCACGCGCGCGCGGGCGACCAGCACGTCCCGCTCACGACTGCTGCGCACCGCGTCGAGCAGCGCACGGGCGGCCCCGAGCGGCGTCGGTGCCGCGTCGGCCCGGGCGAGATCGCCGGCCACCCGGCGCGTCGCCTCGGCGGTCTCGACGGCCAGCGCGGCACGCAGCTCGGCCTTGTCGACCACCGCCAGCGCATGCCACAGGCCCCCGTGCGGATCCCGCCAGATCTCGGCGATGCGGACGCCTTCGAAGGCGCCTTCGCTCCGGACCGTGGTGTCGACCTCGATGCTCTCGACCAGCTCTTCGGTCTTCCGCCCCGACGCACTCGACGTCAGCGTCGAGGCGGACCGGTCGCGCACCTCGCTCTCCACCCGGGAATGGAAGACGCGTGAGAGTTCCGCGCGCGCGTTGCCGCGGGCCGAGCCCTCGCTGCTGCCGGAAGCCGATGCCGTCACCCAGGCCGCGTCCGGGTGCGCGGCGGAGCTGCCCGTGACCCAGTCCGGACGCGCGACGCCCCCGGGCCCCGCGCAGGCCAGGCACACGAGGAACGAGCACGTGAGGAGCGCGGCGAGCCGCATCAGCGCACGGTCCTCAGGATCACGAAGGTCAGCTCTCCGGCGCGGGCCTGCACTGGCTTCGTCTCCTCCCGCACGACCCCCCCTTGCTCGTCCCGGTAGCGGAGCTTCAGCTCGTGCGTGCCCTCTTCGAGCTCGAAGCTCGCCAGCCAGATCTGGTCGGGCACAGTGAACCAGGCGCGCTTGTCGGCCACCTCGGACGCGGTGCGTGCCAGGGCAGAGGTTACAGAAACGAGAGCGCCGGCGAGTTCGCCGTACTCGTCGCCGCCGGCCTCCCGCGCGGCCTCTTCGGCGACGCGGGCCAACGCATACTTGACCAGCGCTCGCGCGATCGCCTTCGCACGGACCCGATGGATACGATCCGCCAGGTCCTGTTCCGCGATGGCTCCGACGTCTGCAACGAGCTCGGCGCTCACCGCGCGACTCCAGCCCGCCGGCTGGACCTCGACGCGCCGGATCCGGCGGGGCACCCGCCGGTACTCGGGAAACGCCACTCGCACGACGTCGTTTGCGAGCAGGGATGTCGCGATCTGCCCCGCCCGCGCAATGTCCCGTTCGGCTTCCCCCTCGACGTCGATCTTGTAGACCAGCGGCCAGCCCTGGATGAAGGCGACGTCGATGAAGGTGTCGATCTTGTAGGGAGCGCGGCCGTTGTAGTGGACGACGAGCACCCGTCCGCGACGGCCGTCGTCCGGCGCGAAGAGCTGCTTGCCGTAGAGACGCGCCTGCGAAACCGAACCAGCCTCGCCTCCGGCGCCCGTCTTCGCCGCAAGCCGCTCGCTATCGCGACCGAGGCTCTCCGGGACGGGCGTCCCGTAGATCGCCGCGTACGACGCGTAGGCGTCCGCCGCCTTCCGATATGCGATCAGCGCCTCGTCCGGGTCGCCGTCCTGCTCGAAGAAGATGCCCGCCAGGTAGTGGGCGAAGGCGTCGTCGCGATAGCTGTTGTCCTGCCCGTCGTCGACGATGAGCTGGCGCAGGAAGAAGTTGAGCTGCCGGATCTCGACGAGTGCCTCCTCGTCCTGACCCAGCGCTTGATAGTTGATCGCCGCGAACACGTGGATCAGCGCGCGCTCGAAGTTCTCGCCGTAGTACGGACGCGTGTTGTTGTTGGCGAGAAAGGTCGAGGCCTCGGCGGTGATGCTCTTGGTGTAGTGCCGTTCGGCTTCGCGCTTCGCGACCTCGAAGCTCTCGTTGCTCTCGCGGAAGGCACCGGCGTAGTGCTGCAGCATGCCGCGCTCGAGGAAGTAGAGGACCCGGTTGCGGTCGCCGTAGTCGTCCTCGGCGTCCTCGAGGACGTCGAGTGCCGCGTCGTGATCCCGGGTCTGCAGGTGCGGCAGCATCTGCTGATTGACGTCGGCGGGGCTCGCACATGCCAGTGCCGAGGCGAGCAGCATCGCCATGGCCCACGCGGGCGCGGAGCGCCCGCTCCGGCGCGGAGCCCTTCGCGCGGCCGGGTCCGTCATCGCCCGACTAGAACCGCACCTTCTTGTAGGTCACGGTCTTCTTGAGCTTCTTCTGTCCGATCCACACCTTGCGGTTGCTCTCGAGATCGATGAGCTCGAGCTCCACCTGGTAGAAGCGCAGCTGCTGGTTGTCGGCGGCATCGAGGATCGAGTGGATCTGTCCTTGCAGCATGAAGTCGGCGCCGAGCTCCTTGCCCATGCTCTTGGCGCTATCGATGCTGGCGTGGGTCTGCTGGTCCTCGCGCTCGGCTCGCAGATCGTCGCGCTCGTCAGGAGCGGCCACCACGTCCACCTGCCCGGAAGAGACGAAGGCCCGTTCGAGGTCCTTGACGAAGGTGCGGGTGTCCAGGTGTTCCTGGCTGCGGTTTCGCACGCGGCCGACGATGACGCGCGGGGGGCGCCCGAGGGCGTCGGCCGCGCGGGCCGACCAGGGGCTCGACAGGGCGTCCTCCACCATCTCGTCGGACACCAGGCGCGAATCGGTGTCGTTCCAGTAGCCGCTGAGATCGATGGCTTCGTCGGCGTCGCGTCGCGCGACGATCGGTGCCGACGAACAACCCGGCACCGACAGCGCAAGGGCCAGCAGCGGAAGCCACGCGAGACGACGACGGCGCGACCGCCCGGAAGACATGCGGCAGATCATGGGCCCGAATCATGGGCGGGCACACCCCCCGGGTCAATGCCGCAAGCCGACTGCGTGCCCACAGCGCCCTCGGTGAAATGAGCCGATCGGCTCACTCCCTCGAGGGCGGAACATTCCGTAATCTGCGAGGCACTCTTTCCGGGTCAGGCTGCGGGTCTCGCAGAACATCGTGACGACACCGGCAGACGAGGAACCCAGGCATGTCCAACTTTCGCTCGCACGTTCGCATCCTCCTCGCATCGTCGGGGGCGCTGCTCATCGCGCTGGGCTGCGCCTCGGCACCGGAGAAGAAGCCCACGCCCAAGGTCCAGTCGACGGCGCAGAGCGACCTCGCCGGAGCACCGGACTGGATCGCCCGGGGCTGCGCCGCCTACTGGGCCGATGCACCCGAGAAGGGAGTCTGCGGCGTCGGCAGCGCCAGTGGCAGTCGCAACATCTCGCTCAGCATCAGCGCGGCCGAGGGGCGCGGCCGGACGGCCATCGCGCGCAGTCTGGGCACCCAGGTGCAGGCCATGCTGAAGGACTACCAGGCGACGACCACGGGCGGCGAGGAGTTCGGCACGGCGGCGTCCGACGAGCAACACATCGTCGACGTCAGCAAGCAGCTCACGAATGGCAGCCTGACGGGCGCCGAGCGCCGTGACATGTGGATCTCACCTTCGGGCGTCATCTACGCGCTGATGGTCCTGGACCTCGAGAAGTTCCAGGGCGCCGTCTGGAAGATGAAGAACCTGTCGGAGTCCGTGCGGGCGCATGTCGCAGACGAGGCCGCGAAGGAATTCGACGGCCCCGCGCCAGCCCCAGCCGCCGCCGCCCCCGCAGCCCCCGCCGAGAGTGCAGGCCGGGACACGCAGGTAGCCGCGGCACCCCTGGTGCTCGTCACCCAGGCCGAGCTCGACGCCATGCCGAGGGACACGCCCGTCGCCTGGGGCCGCAGCGAGCCCGACCCGGACGGCCCGGTGATCCAGATCGAGAGTCCGCAGAACGGCGCCACCTACGCCGGTCCGTTCCCCATCAAGGTGGCCTTCCTCGACAGCCCCGCCGGCCACGCCGTGGACATGGAGACCCTCAAGTTCGAGTACAAGGTGGCCTGGGGCATCGACATCACCGACAAGGTGCGAGCCTACATCGATGGCACCCAGATCGACGTGGCGGAGTCCGAGCTGCCGGAAGGCCGCCACACCGTCGAGATCGAGGTGCGGGATTCCGAGGGCCACCGCAGCAGTCAGGTCTTCACGGTGACCGTCGAGTAGCCGGGGCCGGGCCCGTCAGGGCTCGATGATCACCTTTCCCGATACGGCTGCGTCCCGAGCCACGGCGATCGCTTCCTCTGCCTGGGACAGCGGGAAGCGATGGCTGATGACCGCCGACAGATCGACCTCCGCCAACATGCGCACCATCTCGCTGTAGTCGTCCGGGTAGGCCATCGAGCCGCGGATCGAGAGCTGCTTCGCCATCACCCACATGAAGTCCACTTGCTGCGGCGTGCGGTGGAGCGCGACGACGGAGATCCGCGCGCCAGTCTTCGCCTGGACGAGCATCGCGGGAATGACGCCCGGCGCGCCGGATGCCTCGATGAAGGCGTCGGTCCCGACGTTGGGGACGAGGTCCATGAAGAGCTCGTGCCCGTGCAGCTCGCGCAGCGCGGCCCAGACGTCGTCACGCTCGGCATGCAGCGTGCGCGTCGCGCCCAGCTCCCGGGCGAGGCCGAGCCGGTAATCCGACAGATCGACGATCGCGACGTCCCCGAAGCCGCGATAGCGAAGGGTGGCGAGGGCCATCAGGCCGATGGGCCCTGCACCGAAGATGGCGACCCGATCGCCCGCGTCGAGCTCCGCGCGATTCACGGCCTGCATGCCGACGCCCAGGGGCTCGGCGAGGGCTGCCCGGTCGAAGGGCAGGTCGTCGGGGATGGGGAACAGCGCGCGGCCCGTGTCGACGTCGCTGACCCGGACCTCCCGCGCGAATGCCCCACCCTCCCCGCCGTTGCCGATGTTGCCGCCGGCGAGCGGGTTCACCACCACCCGCTGCCCGGGGACGAAGCGGGTCACTTCGGCGCCGACCCGATCGACGACTGCCGAGAATTCGTGACCAATGGGCGTGGGCTCGGGGCGGGGTCCCGCCACGCCGCCGAGGGCGATGTAGCCGAGATCGCTGCCGCAGATGCCGCACGCCTGCACACGAACGATGGCATCCCGGGGGCCGGGCTCGGGCGTCGAGACCTCGTCGAGAGAGATCTTCCCGGGACCGTGGATCTGGAGCAGCTGCATGCATCCTTCCTCTATCACCTTCCCTGCCCAGTTTCCTTGCCCATCTTCTTTGTACAGGAACAGTCACCCGCCTGTCGGGCGAGAACAAGTGGATCGCAATCCTCGCCGTCAGCGTCGCCGATTTCGCGCGTGGGCTAACTTCCCGCCCCCATGAAGACCGACACCCACACGCTCGACCGCCTGGTGGCGGGCCAGGAGATCCTGTTCGGCGGGAACCGCGTCGTGCGGGTCTCCGAAGCGCTCGCGGCTGCCTTCCAGCCGGGGGACCAGATCCGGGTCGTCGAAGCCACGGGTGAGCTGCTGCACATCCCCGCGCGAGAGGCCGAGATCGCAGCCGAAGCCGTCGGCCGGGCGTACGGCGCCTTCCAGGCCATGGGCGAAGTGAGCGACGAGCAGATCTCTCGCTTCTATGAAGAGTTCGCCTCGCGACTCGAATCCGAGGACATCTGGGGACGCATCTCCGAGGCCAACGCCCAGGACATCGCGTCCGCCCGGGAACGGGGACGGTCGACGACGCGGCTGGTGGCCAGCGACAGCCTGCGACGCGAGATGATCGACGGATTGCGCGGTTGGATCACGATGGAGTCCCAGCGCGACCGGGTGATCGAGCAGGTCGACCACCCGGGCTGGCAGGCCCAGCTGGTGGCATCCGAGCTGGGCGTGGTCGCGTTCGTGTTCGAAGGACGCCCGAACGTGCTCGCCGACGCGACGGGCGTCCTGCGCGGGGGCAACACCGTCGTCTTCCGCATCGGCAGCGACGCACTCGGCACGGCGCGTTGCATGATGGAGCTGGCCCTCGACCCGGCGATCAAAGCCGCCGGGCTGCCCGGGGGTGCCGCGGTGCTGGTGGAGAGCGCTGCCCACGCGGCGGGCTGGGCGCTCTTCTGCGACCGGCGCCTGTCCCTGGCCGTGGCGCGCGGTTCCGGCGAGGCGGTCGCGACCCTCGGCGCACTGGCCCAACAGTCCGGCGTCCCGGTGAGCCTGCACGGAACCGGGGGCGCCTGGATCTTCGCGAGCGAGACGGCAAAGGCCGAGGACTTCGCGACGGCGGTGACCGAGTCCCTCGATCGCAAGGTCTGCAACACGCTGAACGTGTGCTGCATTCCCCGGGCGCGGGCGGACGAGCTGGTGCCCGTCTTTCTCGACGCGCTCACCCGGGCGGGAGACGCCCTGGCGCAGCCGTACCGGCTGCACGTCGTGGCAGGCGACGAAGCGTCGCTGCCCGAGAAGCTCTTCGAAGATCGCGTGCCCGTCACCCGCGCCGAAGGCGTCGTGGACGAGCCCCGGGTGGACAGCGTGCCCGAGAGCGTTCTCGCCACCGAGTGGGAATGGGAGCAGACGCCCGAGGTGACACTCAAGATCGTCGACGATCTCGACCAGGGCATCGATCTGTTCAATCGCTACAGCCCGCAGTTCGTGGCCAGCCTGATCTCCGAAGACGAGGCGGAAGACGATCGCTTCTACCGCCGCATCAACGCGCCCTTCGTCGGAGACGGCCAGACGCGTTGGGTGGACGGCCAGAAGGCCCTCAAGCGCCCGGAGCTGGGGCTTTCGAACTGGCAGAACGGCCGCCTCTTCGGACGGGGCGGCGTACTCAGCGGCGACAGTGTGTTCACGGTGCGAACCCGCGCGCGCCGCAAGGACTGAGTCAGTCCATCGCCTGCACTAGCGTCGCGACGACTGGACCACGTACTTCGCGATGTCGGGCCCGTCCTCCCGGCTCGACTCGACGATGCGGAGATCGTCGCTCCCCACCAGGGTGGGGCGTTGACGCCGGTCTCGAACCAGGGCGCGCATGGTCTGCGTCACGTAGCCGTGCAGCTCGCCCGAGGTGATTCGACCGTCCCCGTCGCCGTCCGCCCAGCCCCGCAACCCGCCCAGGGCGAGATAGCTGAAGGCAGGGCGATCCGCGCCGGGTAGCGGGCCCGCATACTCGTCGCTTCCGGCTGCCGTCAGGAGCGTGGTGCGCGGGTCGGCGTTCGCCGCCGGCGCCTCCACCACCAACGGCTGCAGACCGGCGACGAGCTGGCGACCCGCGGGCGTCTTGCCCGAGAAGCACGCGTCGAGAAGGACCTGTACCTGCTTGGCCTTGCTGTCCTGGAGCGTCGCAACCAGTTCGCTGCGACGAAGGCTGCGCGCTTCGATGCTGCGCGCCTTCTGCTGGGCGTCGAAGCCGACGAGCAGCCCGTCGGCGCCGTCGCGCGCGGGGGCCCCGTGTCCAACGAACACGAACCACAGGGTGCCCTTCTTCTTGACGCGGCGGGCGGCTTCCTTCACGGCGAAGCGCATCTCCTCGACCGTCGCGTCCTCGTCGAGCAGCAGCGTCACGCGGCCGAGGGGTACACCGCGCGTGTTCACGAGGTAGCTGTACCAGTCCGTGGCGTTCGCGGCGGCGCCGCCGACCTCTGCCACGTGGGCGTAGCGCGTGATGCCGACGATCACGGCCGCATCGCGCTCGCCACCTCCGATCTCCCGGGGCGGAGCCTTCGACAGGTCCGGCCAGCGGATCTTCCGCACCCGTGCCCGTGTGCTTCCGACGTAGCGATTTTCCTTCCAGGTGCCCTTCTGGACGCGACCGTCCGAGTACGTCGCAACGCCGGCACCGTGCTTCTTGCCGAGGCGCCACATCCCTTCCCAGGTGGCACCGTCGGGCATCACGAGCAGGCCTTCACCGTGCTGGCGTCCCTTCTTGAAGCTGCCGATGTACTGGGTGCCGCTCGACCACAGATAGACGCCCTCGCCGTTGCGACAGTCGCCGTCGACGCAGCCCGACTGCCCGGGGGCGACGCTGGCCGGCGCCGACGTCGTCCCGCCCGTCGCCTGCATGTAGTCGCCCTTCTGGTCCTCGCACTCGACGCCTTCCGGCCGAAGGATCACGTTGCCGGCGGTGTCGTACATGCAGTAGCCGCCGGGTTGCCGCGGGGTGTAGTAGCGGGACTTCTTGCCGAGCTTGCGGATCTTGTCCGCGGTCTCGTCTGCTTCCCGCTCCTTCTTGCGGCGGTAGCGGCGCGAGTTGCTCTGCGTCGCGTTCACGCTGGCCTTGCTGGCACTGCTCGCGCTGCGCGCGGCCAGCAGCTTCGCGCCGGGCGAGATTCCGGCCGAGAGCGCCGGAGGCGCCGAAAGCAAGACGGCCAGCCCGCAACTGACGACGGTCGTCCAGACGATGTGGATCCCGCTGGGCATACTGTCGTATCGGATTTCGACCCCCGGACTTGACGGGGTTGCCCCACACGCCGACACGGCTGTGTGACGCACCGCACACCCGGAAATCGTTCTTCGGCGAAGCGCTAACCGAACAAGTTGCCGGTTACAGGGTCCGGGACAAGACACGCGGGGTCGTCATTGCGGACGTTGTTGATGCGGGAGCTGACGGGGCTCGCGGACAGCCAGTCCGCCGGACAGGGAGCGAGCAGCGACTGGACCGCCTCCGCTTCCTGAGCCTCCCGATCGAGCCAACGATCATAGTCGCCCGGAGCCAGGATCACGGGCATGCGGTCGTGGAACGGTGCCAGGGTGCCGTTGGCTTCCGTCGTGATCAGCGTGCAGGAATCCACGACCTCCCCGCCCTCGCCCAGCCAGCGCTCGTAGAGCCCGGCGATGCCGAACATGCGCCCGTCCGGTCGGCGGAAGACATAGGGCCTGCGTTCCGCACCCGTGCCGCTCCACTCGTAGAAGCCGTCCACGGGCACCACGCAGCGCCGGCTCTTCAGGGCGTCGCGAAAGGCCGGCTTGGTGGCGACGGTCTCGGCCCGGGCGTTGATCAGCCGGTTGCCGACGGAGGGGTCCTTCGCCCAGTGGGGGACCAGCCCCCAGCGTTCGAAGGTCAGGGCGCGCCGTCCGTCCCGGCCCTGCCGCACCGTCGCGATGTCCTGGGACGGCGCGATGTTGTAGCGGGGGCTGAGGCCAGAGACGTCGATCTCGCCTTCCAGATCGAACTGCTCCGCGAGCTCTCGCGCAGAGCTGGTCAGGGTCACGCGGCCGCACATGGAAGCGGAAGATACCACCCCGGCCGGGTGTCAGTCAGGCGACGAGCTCGCCCCGACTCGCGATTGCGGCCAACGCGTCCACGACGCGCGGGTCGAACTGCCGTCCGGTTCCCGCGCGGATCTGGTCGAGGGCTTCGGAGACGCCCACGGCCGGACACTCGAAGTCCTCGTGGGTGAGCTTGTCGAACACGTCCGCCACCAGCAGGATGCGGGACTCGAGGGGGATGTCGGACCCGGCACGGCCTTCCGGGTAGCCCGACCCGTCGAACCATTCGTGGTGATGCAGAACGACGGGCGCTACGTCCTGCCATAGCCGAATCGGGCTCAACATCCGGAAGCCCAGCAGCGGATGCGCCTTGCACTGAGAGGGGTCGAAGTGCAATGCGCGGTCGATCTTCAGGTACCCGATGTCGTGGAGCAGGGATGCGAAGTGCAGCCGCTGGAGCGGCTCCTCGGCGAGCCCCAGCTCGCGCCCGATGCTGTTCGCGACTGCGGCGATCCGGTTGGGATGGCCGGCGCGAGCGTCTCCCTGGTCGAGCTGGGCATCGAGGGCCGTCACCAGGATCTCTGTCACGCGCGAGAAGAAGTTGCGCTGGGAATTCTGGAGATCGGCGCTCTGGAAGGCCACGGACACGAAGCCCGCGAGGGACGTCACCGCGTCGACCTGCTCGGGCGCAAAGCCCGCGCCCGGCTCCGTATGCAGGAGAACGAAGGCGCCGCGCAAGCCACCCGCGACCGCCAGCGGGATCACGGCGATTGCCGAGGGGCCGCGGCCCGTCGCGTCGCCTGTCTCGAGAAAGGACGGCGTGCCGCTCGCCACGGCCGCGTCGAGTACCTCGCCGATGGTCTCCTGGTTGGCTTGATAGAGCGGAGCCGGGTCCTGCCCTGCGGACTCGCAGACCAGCAACGGCTTGCCGCGGCCAGCCTGCAGCAGCACGTAGGCGGCGCCGACGTCGGTCAGGGCGATCGCGCACTGTGCCGCGGTGTCCGCGACGGAATGAGTGTGCAGCGCGCCCGACAGATCGCGCGATGCCGTCAAGATGGTCTCGAGCCGGCGATTGTCTGCCTTCATCCGTTTCAAGGCCGTGTCCACCAGGCGACGCAAGGCGAAGAAGGACGCGAGAGACAGCACGCCGACACCGAGCAGCATGCCGATCAGGCCCGTGGTCGCGAGGCCGTCCTGTCCGAAACCCGGCAACACATACTGGTGGAGCACCGCCGCGAGGAACGCGGTCGGGACGACCGAGCCCAGGAAATAGGTGCCGAAGACGGCGCGGTCGAGCTTCTGTGAGAAGAGGGACTGGAACTGTCCAGACTGGGGCATGCGGTCCTGATCGGCAGGCGGCAGCTTAGGCTGGAGCCGCGGCCCGGGAGGGGTGTTTCCGGTCGCGGCGGCCGCGTAGGGGCTCGCATGCCACTGGAATCGTTCTGTCCGCCCTCCCCGTGTTACCGAGGGCTGCGGTGCCACGTATCATCGGCCAGCGAGCCACAACGGAGCGAGCGAAAAGGAAGGGAGCGGGACGTGCTGATCCGACGCGGCCACGAGCCGAGAGAGAACGACGTCACCCCCGAAGCCGTGTACCTGCGGCGGCGGGAGTTCCTGACGACCAGCGTCTCCGCCGGCCTCGGCGCCGCGGCTTTCGGCAGCGCCTTCCTGACGGGTTGCGGCCCTGGAGAAGCCAGCGCGGGAAGCCAGGCAACACTCCCGACGAAGCTGCTGCCGACTGTCCCCGGACCCCCGGCGCTCGCGACGGACGAAGAGCGGACGCGCTACGAGGACGCCACCCGCTACAACAACTTCTACGAGTTCGGCACCGACAAGACCGATCCCGCGCGCTACGCCGGCAGCCTGCGGCCCGAGCCGTGGTCCGTCGTCGTCGAGGGCGAAGTTGCCAAACCCGGGCGGGTTCCCCTCGAAGACCTCCTGAAGCCCCACCCCTTGCAGGAACGCATCTACCGCCTGCGCTGCGTCGAGGCGTGGTCGATGGTCATTCCCTGGGTCGGCATCCCCCTCGGCGACGTGATCGCGCGCATGCAGCCGACCTCGCGAGCCAAGTACGTGGCCTTCGAGACCCTGCTGGACCCGGACCAGATGCCCGGCCAACGGCGCCGGGTGCTCGACTGGCCCTATCGCGAAGGCCTGCGAATCGACGAGGCAATGCATCCCCTCGCAATCCTGGTCGTCGGCATGTACGGCAAGGTCCTGCCGAACCAGAACGGAGCGCCCTTGCGGCTGATGGTGCCCTGGAAGTACGGCTTCAAGAGCATCAAGTCGATCGTGAAGATCCGCCTGCAGGAAGACCAGCCCGCCACGTCGTGGAACATCAGCGCATCACGCGAGTACGGTTTCTACGCCAACGTGAATCCGGAGGTCGACCATCCGCGCTGGAGCCAGGCCCGGGAACGTCGGATCGGGGATCTTCGAAAGCGGCCCACGCTGATGTTCAACGGCTACGCGGACCAGGTCGCAAGCCTCTATTCCGGAATGGACCTCCGAAAGCAATTCTGAGCGTGGCGCTTCTCGAATCACCGAGGACGCGCCGGCGCGCCCTGCGCGCCGCGACCCTGACGCTTGGCTGCCTGCCCGCGGTCTGGCTGGTACACGCAGCGTTCACAGACGGACTGGGTGCGAATCCGGTCGAGAAGATTACCCACGAGACCGGCGCCTGGGCGATCCGCTTCTTGATGGGGAGCCTGCTCGTGACCCCGCTTCGTCGCCTCACGGGCTGGCGCAACCTCACCCTCGAACGGCGCACCTTGGGGCTGTTCGCGTTCTTCTACGCGTGCCTGCACTTCTCGACCTACCTCGGGCTCGACCTCGGCTTCGAGCTCGGATCCCTGGGCGAGGACATCTCCGAGCGGCCCTACATCACCGTCGGCTTCGCCACCTTCTTGATCCTGGGCGCTCTCGCCGCGACGTCGACGCGCGCCGCCGCACGGCGTCTGGGGCGGCGTTGGAAGCCTTTGCACCGGCTCGTCTATCTCGCAGGCATCGGCGCGGTGGTGCACTTCCTGTGGCTGGTGAAGGCCGACACCCGCGAGCCGCTGATCTATGCCGCGATCCTCGCGAGCCTGCTCGGAATCAGGCTGTGGTGGCGATTCCAGGCGCGGCGGCGATCTCCCCAGCGCTCGCCGGACCGGGTCGCCGGCTGAAGCCCATCCCGAGCAGGACGGTCAGCGCGAAGGCCACGGCGATGACGTCGAAGGCGATGTAGCGCACCGGGTCCAGGAACCAGATCTGGTCCGCGCAGATCCAGCCGATCAGCGTCGTCGCGAGCGCGACGCCCACCCAGGCGCGCCTCGCCGACAACATCGCCGCGGCGATCACGAACGGGTAGTAGTAGTTCGTCGGGCTCGTCAGCAACGGAATCAGCGCGAAGCCCAGTGCCGCAGCCTCGAAGCCCTCGACCCGAGAAGCGGCGCGCCAGAACGCGAGTAGCCCGACGATCACGACTGCCGCCTGCAGGACGCGCACCGCGATGACGGTGACCGGGGCGGGTTCGGGAACCTTCAGCACGCGCCCGTCGGGTGTCGTGACTTCCAGTGTCGTCGCGCGGTAGACGATCTCCGTGGCCAACGCCGACAGACCCACCTTGTTGACTCCCGGCTGCGCGACCACGCCGGACATCTTCGAGCGGAATTCCACATAGGCGCCAACACCGTGGGAGGTCGCGAAGGCGCCTGCGGCGAGCAGCACGACTCCGCCCAGGGCGAGGCCGGCGACGAAGCGCCGGGTCGGACGCGGGACTCCGTCCGAACGGAAGCGCCGGACCGCGTGAACGAGATACCCGAACGCGAAGATGCCCGGGAAGATCCGCAACAACGCTGCCAGCGACAGCCAGAGCCCGGAAGCGAAGTGGCGCCCACGTTCGAGCAGACACAAGCCGGCCACGCTGGAAAAGAGCCAGAGATGTCGCAGGAAGGCATCTCCCGTCCAGTTGTAGGACCACAGCGGGCTGGTACCCCACACGATGGCCGCGAGCGCGGCCGCCTCGAAGCCGAACACCCACGCGATCAACGCTCCCATCAGGACGATGAGAACGCGGTCGATCCGGATCAGGACCGGCAGCGAATCCGCCGTCGCGGGCACGCGTCCGGACACGAGACCGCCGACGAAGCTCCAGACCGGCGTCGGGTTGTAGCCATGGTCCTCGAACAGATGCGTCCAGCTGCCGCCCTGGATGCGCGGTCGGAAGAAGGCCACGTCGCTGCGAAAGGCGTCCCAGCGCCCAGCGTCGAAGCGACCCGGGCAGCGCTGCATGTCGGCGCGGGTCTCGGCGTCCGACTGCATGCGCAGGGTCCGCTGGTTGCGGACTTCCGGGAGCCCTTCGATGTCCTGCAGTCCGTCGGCGACGAGAGCGGCCAGGGCGCAGGGATACAGGTCGAAGTAGCCGAGCTCGTCGAAGTACTTCGAGCCCATGTAATAGTGGAAGACGTCCGCGCCCTTGAAGCCGCCGGGATGGTGGAGCTGGAGGAAGTTGTAGTAACCGGCGAAAGCCGCCACGGCGAGCAACGCGAGGGTGGCCTGGCGCAGACCGAACCAGTCGTCGCGCAGGCCGCGACGTCGCAGCCAGACTCCGAGCCCATAGACGCCGACGCCGAGCCCCGCGATGCCGGCGCGCGTCAGGCTGAGTCCCCGAAAGCGCGTCTCGCCGGGCCTGCGGGTGTCGGCTCGCGAAGCGTAGACGGCGCTCGCCTGGCCCACCCCTGCCGCCGCAGTCCGCAACCCCACCACGGGCGCCTCGACGGCCGACTCGGCCTCGGCGCTCACCGCGGACGGCACGCAGGCGGCAAGCCACAGGCAACAGGACGCCCAGACGATCCATCGCACCCGCGAGCCGCGCAGCATCGCGCGAGGATAGGACGCCCGAAGCTTGCCCGGGGCACCCGGGCAGGTCACCCTGTGCCGCCCATGACCGAGCCCGGCGACTCCGAAGCATCCGAAGATCCCGAAGCCTTCTCCCAGAGAGACGTCCATCGCGTGGAGGTGGGAGGGCGTCGCTTCACCATCGTCGGCACCGCGCACATCTCCCGCGAGTCCGTCGACCTCGTACGGCAGGTGATCGAGGGCGAGAAGCCCGACTGTGTCTGCCTCGAACTGGACGCCCAGCGCTACGACGCGCTGTCCCAGGAGCAACGCTGGGAAGACCTCGACCTGCGCCAGATCATCCGCGAACGGCACCTCGCCACCCTGATGGCGAACCTGATCCTCGCCTCGTATCAGAAACGCCTGGGTCAACAGCTGGGTGTGACCCCGGGCAGCGAACTGCTCGAGGCGGGCCGCACGGCAGAACAGCTCGACATCCCCATCGCGCTCTGCGACCGCGACATCCGCGTCACCCTGAGGCGGTCGTGGAACTCCCTGTCCCTGTGGCGAAAAATGATGCTGGCCTCGACCTTCGTCGCCAGCGCCTTCGACAGCCCCGAGCTTTCCGAAGAGGAGCTGCGAAGGATCCGCCAGCAGGACGTGCTGTCCGAGCTGATGGCGGAGCTGGGCGAGCACATGCCCGCGCTCAAGCGCGTCCTGATCGACGAGCGCGACGCGTACCTCGCCCAGAAGATCCTCGAAGCCGAGGGCGAGCACATCGTGGCGGTCGTCGGCGCAGGCCACGTCAAGGGCATGCTCGCAGCCATCGCCGCGAATCAGGTCGTCGACCTCGACGCCATCAACGTGGTGCCTCCCGTATCGCCCGTCTGGAAGTGGGTCGGCTGGGCGATCCCCGCCCTGATCCTCGGCTCGATCGCCTGGATCGGAGTCACCCAGGGAAGCGTCGCCGCGGGCGAGAATGCCTGGTTCTGGTTCGTCGCCAACGCCATCCCGAGTGGCATCGGGGGCGTCCTCGCCCTGGCCCACCCGGCGACCATCCTGGCGGCCTTCTTCGCCGCACCCTTCACGTCCCTCACACCCTTGATCGGCGCCGGCTACGTGGCGGCCTTCGTTCAAGCCTATGTGCAACCGCCCAAGGTGACGGAGTTCCAGACCGTCGGCACCGACATGTCCCGGGTCTCGGCGTGGTGGCAGAACCGCTTGCTGAAGATCTTCCTGGTCTTCATCCTCACCACCCTCGGCAGCGTGATCGGAACCTGGGTCGGCGGCATCGAGATCGTTCGGAACCTGTTCGGGTGATGCGTTAGCATCGGGGGCGACCCACGATGAGACAGTATCTCGACCTCCTCGAACGCGTGCTCGAGCACGGCAAGGTCAAGGGCGACCGCACGGGCACCGGCACCGTCAGCCTGTTCGGCGAGCAGGTGCGCTTCGATCTGCGACACCGCTTCCCGCTCCTCACCACCAAGCGCGTGCACTTCAAGTCGATCGTGCACGAGCTGCTGTGGTTCATCTCCGGTGAGACCAACGTCCGCTATCTGCAGGAGAACGGCGTCACGATCTGGGACGAGTGGGCCGACGAGGACGGCGACCTCGGGCCGGTCTACGGCAAGCAGTGGCGCAGCTGGCCGCTGCCGGCCGACCCCAGCGGACTGGAAGCGGGCACGGCCGGGTCCATCGACCAGCTGGCAGACGTCATCCAGAAGATCCAGGACGACCCGGACTCGCGGCGCCTGCTCGTATCCGCGTGGAACCCGGCGGAGCTGCCGCAGATGGCGCTACCGCCCTGCCACCTGCTCTTCCAGTTCTACGTCGCGGACGGCGAGCTTTCTTGCGGCGTCTACCAGCGCAGCTGCGACCTGTTCCTGGGCCTGCCGTTCAACATCGCGTCCTACGCCCTGCTCACGCGCATGGTCGCCCAGGTGACGGGCCTGGCGGCCGGCGAGCTGGTGATCTCGCTCGGGGACGCGCACGTCTATCAGAACCACTTCGAACAGGTGCGACGTCAGCTCGCGCGCGAACCCCGCGAGCTCCCCACGCTGCGCCTGGATCCCTCGGTGAAGTCCCTGTTCGCGTTCCGAGCCGACCACGTGAAGCTCGAGGGCTACGACCCGCACAAGGGCATCAAGGCGCCGATCGCCGTCTAGCCCGGATGATTCATGAGCGCCCTACTGCGGACACCACTGCGATGAAGCTGTCCATCGTTGCGGCGATGTCCGAGAACCGGGTGATCGGCTCCGGGCCCGAGATCCCCTGGCGCGTCCGGGACGACCAGAAGGCGGTGCGCGCGCTCACCATGGGGCACTGCCTGATCATGGGTCGCAAGACCTGGGACACCATCCGCCGTCCCCTGCCCGGCCGCACGTCCATCGTCCTGACCCGGAACCCGGACTTCCGCTCGCAACACGACGACGTGCTCGTGGCTCGCGACTTCGACGCGGCCCTCGCCCTCGCCGAACAGCGCGGCGACGACGAGGCCTTCGCGTTCGGCGGGGAAGCCGTCTACGCCCTGGCGCTCGAGCGAGCCGACACCCTCTACCTGACCACCGTGCACGCCCAGGTCGAGGGAGACGCGTTCTTCCCGGCCTTCGACGAGCACGACGGCGCCTGGGTGCTCGAAGCCGAGACGTACCACCCCGCCGACGATCGCAACGAGTACGCGTTCACGACCCGGCGCTACGAGCGCAGCCGACCCTCGTGATCCGTCGCTTTGGCGTACGCCTTGCCCTGGTGACCTCGAGCCTGCTGCTCGTGTTCGCGGTGGGTGAGCTGGCGGTTCGTTGGGCGACCGCGCACAACCGGAGCGAAGTGCGGGAGGCCCGCGCCGCACTCGAACGAGCCGAGGGTCCCCTCCGCGAGCTGACCGGCGCCGAGACAGGCCGCCGGAACATTCGGGGCGTGCACAAGGGCGTGCTGGTCCGCACCGACGAGCACGGCTTTCGCGGCCCGCCACGCGACGCCACGCCGGCGCCCGGCGTGGTGCGGATCGTCATGACCGGAGACTCGTTCACCTTCGGTGCAGGGGTCGAGGAGGAGGACGCGTACGCGAGCCGCCTCGCCCAAGAGCTTGCGGCCGCCCGGCCCGAGGCCGAGTACGAAGTCATCAACGCGGGCCTCTCCGGTGCGAATATCGCAGCCGTGCTGCGCCGACTCGAGACGGCCATCGACGCCTACGACCCCGATCTCTACGTCTACGGGCTGACCCTGAACGACATCGAGGGGCGACACTACGAGCTGGCCGCCGAAGACGAGCGCAGCCGCGCCTGGCTCTCCTGGGCAGCCGGACAACCCTCGAAGCTGATCGAATTCGTCACGTGGCAGCTCTTCACCCTGGAAGGCCTGAGCGCGCCGGCAGAAGCGCGCTACCCGCGAGAGCTGCGCCGCAACTACCTCGAGAACCCGGCGGCCTGGGCGCGAATCGAGCGTGGCCTCGACCGCTACGCGGCGCTCGCGGCGAAGGCCGGCGTCTGCGCCCACCTGCTGCTGCACACCCAGCTCTCGACCCTCGACGACGAACACCCCTTCCTGCCGCTGTACACGCGCGTCGCGGAGGCCGCCCGGGCCCGCGGCCTGACCGTCACCGAGCCCTTCCCCGCGTTCGAAGGACGCACGCCGAGATCGCTGTGGGTCAGCGCCGTCGACCCGCACCCGAATGCCGCAGGCCACGCGCTGCTCGCCGAACGGCTGACGCGAGATCTCGTCGCGCTGCCCCGAGATTGCTGGACGCGCTGAAGCGTCCGCGCGACTCGCGCACGCGCGGGGCCATTCAGGGGGAAACCAGGGCCTCTTCGTGGAACACCCCCGAGGCCACGTGCACCACCGGCCCCTGCTGCACGACCGAGTCGTCCGGGCCGATCTCGACGGCCAGCTCGCCGCCGCGCATCACGACGGTGACGGCGGCGTCGCACAGCCCCAGGCGATGGGCGACGGCTGCCGCCGCGCAGCTGCTCGATCCCGACGCCAGGGTGTGGCCGGCGCCGCGCTCCCAGATCTCGATCGCGAGGCGACTGCGGTCGAGCACCTGCGCGAACTGGACGTTCGTGCGATTCGGAAAACGCGGCGCGTTCTCGAGCAGGGGGCCGAAGCGCAGGATGTCCTCTTCCTTCAGGGTGTCGCGTAACACCACGCAGTGAGGGTTGCCGATCGACGCCGAGCTGAAGGTGAGGGTTTCGCCGTCGACCGTGAGCGTCTCGCGCAGCTCGCCGAAGCTCACCTGCCCCATCTCGACCCGCACCGCGCGTCCCGCGTCGAGGACCCGGCAGACGACCTCGCCCCCGGGCGTCTGCACCGGGAAGGGCGCGTCGCCAACCTCGCCGCGATCGAACAGATAGCGCGCGACGATCCGCAGGCCGTTGCCGCTCTTCTCGGCCTCAGACCCGTCGGGGTTCAGGATGCGCAGCCCGAAGCTGCCCGAGCTGCCGCGTTCGTCGCGCTTGCACAACAGGACGCCGTCGCTGCCCACGCCGAGACTGCGATCACAGATCCTGCGGACCACCTCGGGGCCGAACGCGAGGCCGGGTCGGTCGTCGACCACCAGGTAGTCGTTGCCGAGGCCGTGGTACTTCTCGAACGCGATCCCGACCGTCACCCGAACAGTCCCGCCAGCAGCCGCGGACCGAAGACGAGACCGCCCACCACCACGGCCGCGACCGCGGCCACGAGCACGGCGCCCGCGGCGGCGTCCTTGGCCACGGCGATCTTCGGGTGGCGCTCCGGCATCAGCGCGTCGGCGAGCGCCTCGAGCGCAGTATTGAGGGCTTCGGCGATCCACACCAGAGCGATCACACCTGCGATCGCGCACCACTCGAGGACGGAAATGCCGAGGGCGAAGCCGAGCCCCACGGCGAGCACGCTGAACGACACGTGGATCCAGGCGTTGTGCTGCGTCCGCAGCATGACCCGCAGGCCGCTGGCCGCGTAGCCGAAGCTCTTCGCACGGTCCTTCCAGCTGAAGCGAGACACGTCCGCCCAACTGTACACTCCGCTCGCAGATGGCGGAGCGCAGCATCCGAATCGATCTCGCGACCCAATGCCTCGAGCTCCACGAGGGCGGCAGCCTGCTGCGAAGCTATCCGGTGTCCACCGCGAAGAACGGAGCCGGCGAGCGGGACGGCAGCGAGTGCACGCCGCGGGGAAGACACCGGATCGAGCAGAAGATCGGCGACGACGCCGAGGCGGGCGCGGTCTTCGCGGGCCGCGTAGCCACCGGCGAGATCTGTACGGCCGCGTGCTACGACGCCGAGCCGGAACGGGACTGGATCCTGACGCGCATCCTGTGGCTGGGTGGCTGCGAGCCCGGCCGCAATCAGGGCGGATCCGTCGACACCCAAGCGCGCTACATCTACATCCACGGCTGCCCCGACGCCCTGCCCCTCGGCGTCCCCGGGTCCCACGGCTGCATCCGCATGCGAAACACCGACGTCATCGAAGTCTATGACCGCGTGGAGGTCGGCTGCCCGGTCGAGATCGTCGAGGGCGAACCCTGAGAGGCCGACCCGATCCCGCGCACGGCGGCAGCGGGGGCGGCGGCGGCCCGGGGCCCGGTCGTTGCGCGCCAGCTCGGGCACCCGCCCCAGGCGGATGGACAGGTACAGCTGCTCGGTGGTTCCCTGACTCAGCTGTCCCGGACCGCGGTGAACTGGCCGGTGGCCCGGGCAGCGCGTGCTTCTGGCGTGAACCGTCAGCCGGCCGGTCGAGGAGACGCTCGCTCCGTCTAGCCCGGATTATTCATGAAGCCCGTCGCGAGAACGCGGAAAGTGCCGAAGATCCGCGGCCCTCGGACTGGAAGCCGCCGGAGGCGTACTGGCAGTACGTCGAGGACGGCTGGAAGGAGAAGGTCGTGGAGATTCGGTGCTTTCGGCGTTCGCAGTAGGGCGCTCATGAGTAGTTCGGGCTAGAGCTCTGGGGCTTTCGTACGCGCTTGGGTCTCCGGACTTTCGCCATTCACGATCGAGCGGATCGCTTGCAATCGGCGGGCAATCTCCGGGTGTGACCTCGAGATCTGGATCCAACCGTCGTCCTGGCTCCACGCTAGCGGTCGCCACTGGGACGGTGCTTCTCCGATCAGACTCGGGTACTCCATCGCGACGGCCTCCCAGTAGTCCACCGCGCCACCGATCTCGTACCCCGCTGCGGCTGCCATCTTCAATCCGATCCGGTCGGCGCGCATCTCGGCAGTGAGGGCGTCGTCTGTGGGCTGGTCGAAGAGCGTGTGCGCAAACTGGTGTGCGATGACGACGGCCAGAGTCGCGTCATCCGAGACATGACGAACGAGGCCGATCGGTATCGACAAGACGAGCCGTTCTGTCTGCCACGATAGGATCAGCGCATCTGCTGTCAACAGCAGTCGAATCGGACAGGTCGACACGAGCGGTACCCACGCCTCGAACGCAGGAAAGCCAGTTCGCCGGATCTTGACCCGAGCGGATCGCCTATCCGCACTAGAGAGCATCAGCTTCGAGACGTCCTCCGGAGAGCTCACTGAAACATCGTCGATCGCGAGGATCTGGTCGCCCTTGCGCAAGCCCCCGCGATCGAACGAGCCACCGGGTACGACGTATACGATCGTCAAGGGCTCGGGAGAGTCCTCGAGCCGGTCCAGAGCGAGCCCGCCTGCGTCCTTTGCACCGAAGCCCTCGAGAGTCGTGAGCAGGACGCCTGGGTGCGGACGACGCATTTCGCCGCATCGCGACGCAACCAGCTTGGCCAGGCGATATTCGATGTCGAGCATCCGCTTCCTGTACTCGACGCGGCTCTTCAGAATGTCCGATGTCATGGCCTCGACGGCGGCTTCTCGTTCCTCTGAAGAGACGACGGGCGCGTCGAGCGCGCTCGGTGACGCGCACCCCCACAGGATCCATGCGACCGCGATCGCCGGGAACATGGCCAGACCGAGCGTCCGTTCGGACTGAGCCTTCGACAGATAGGATCGGGTCATTCGGGCTCCGGCAGCAGAGGCTCCCCGGCCTCCCGCTTTTCCTGGATCTGCTGGACTGTCTTGCGATAGCGGGCGGCTCGGGTCACGGTCGCCGGATGACTGCGGTTGCGCTTCTCGATCAAGTCCAGGTCGCTCTGAAGCTGGATGTAGAGGTCGAAGCTCTCCGGGACCTCGAAGCCACCCAGGACAGCCAGATAGATCCCGACATGGTCCGCGCGGGATTCGCGCCGAGGTCCCGAGATACCCTTCCGGGCCCGAACGTCACCGAGCAGGTTGTGAGCCATCTCGTGCCCGATGATCATGGCAAGGAGGGTGTCATCCTTGAACTCGCGCATCAGTGCCGTGGTCGCTCGAGTGGCCTCTCCGTCCGCAAAAGCGTTGACGTAGTCCTGGCGCATCAGGAGCGCTGGGAATCGACAGCCCTGCGCGAGGTCCATCTCGATCGTCAGAGGTTCCCCACCGCGCCGCAGATCGATTCGAACGGGCGAGCCCAGCGAGCGATTGAGATCGGGGATCGCGTCGGTGGCTCGTCCCCCGAGTGCAACGATGATGTCACCAGATCGAAGCCCGTCGGTTCCCTCGGGCGCCGCTTCGAACGACTCGAGGACGACGAGCCCCTCATCGGTGCCGTAGCGGTCGCGCGCGACGTCTCCGAGCGCGTCGGGTAGCGCGCTGATGTCCTGGACCGCAGCTCTGAGAACCGGGGCAACCGCGCCCACACAGACGTCACGGCCCGCGACACGAAGGCGCTGAGAGATGCGCTGGAGTCGAACCGTGCGGGCCTCCCAGAGATCGAGCGACATCTCTGTCAGGCGTCGGGCTTCCAGCGCGCTTGGAGTCAGGGGGCGGGGGGTCTCATCCACCCCGGGCTGCTGAACGCATCCACTCGCCACCACACCGAACAGCAGGAGAGTCGCGGCGACGGCGATGCGGCCACGGGAACCACGGGAGAGTTCCGTGGCCAAGACTGCCATCCCGGGAACGTGTGATGAATGGGCGGCGCACGTGTTCGCCACACGGCGATTCTATCAACACGTGCGGTGTGAGTGCCTCGTGAATCGTGCCTGGCTCGAAGTCCCGAAACCCCACGGGGTTTGACATAACACCACCACTCGGACGAAGCTCGGCCAAGAACGGCTCGACGATCGCGTGACGGGGCCCGGGCTAGACCGTCGACCCGATCGCGCGCACGGCCGCATCGGGCGCGGCCGCCGCCAGCAGATCGCGGGTGCGCGAGCTGCACGTGAAGAAGAGAAGCTGATGCTCGCTCGCGAAGACCGCGAGCACCCCGGCCATGGCCCGAGCGCGGTCGTCGTCGAAGTTGACGAGCACGTCGTCCATCACGACCGGGAGGGCCCGGTCGTTGCGCGCCAGCTCGGCCACCAACCCGAGACGGATGCACAGGTACAGCTGCTCGGTGGTCCCTTGACTCAGCTCGCCCGGGCCCCGGTGGGTGCCGTCCGCAGCCACCACCGCAAAGCCGTCGCTATCGCTCTGCACGATGCGCGGATAGCGCCCGCCCGTCACCTGCGCGAAGAGCGTCGAAGCGTCGCGCAGGACTCCCGGCTGGTGGGCTTCTTCGAAGCGTCGCAGCGCTTCTTCGAGAAGCTCCGCCGCGAGTCGCAGCCGGCGCCATTCTTCGAGTACGCCCCTCAGTTCTTCCTCGAGCGCGCTCTTGCGCAGCTCGAGATCCATGACGTCCGTCGATTCTTCCAGGCGTTCGCGATCGCGCGCGCGATCCTGGTGCTCGCGCAGCACCCCGTCGCGCTCGGCCCGGATTCGCGCCACCCGCGCCTCGGCCTCGGCCGCGCGTTCGTGCCAGGCGTCGACCGCGCCGGCCGGGAGTTCTTCGCGCAGGGCATCGGCTTCGGCCTCGCCGACGGCGGCGAGGCGACGCCGTAGCTCGTCCTCGCCGCTTGCGGCCCGACGCTCGAGAGCCTTCGCCTCGTCTGCGACGCCGATCGCTCGCTGCAGCTCCGCGACATCCGCGGACCCCGCTTCGCGCAGCAGCGCGTCGAGGGCGCCCCGGGACACCAGCAGCTCGCCCTCCACCATCGCGAAGCGATCTCGCAGGTCCGTGGCCCGGCGCTCCAGAGGCTCACGCCCCTCCCGGGCGGCGCGATCCGCGCGACAACGCGCGGCCAACGCGGCGAGAGCCGCGACCCGCCCGGCTTCGGCGTCGCCGCCTTCACCAGTTGGCATCTCCGACACGGAAGCAGACACGCGGGCCTCCGCCAGCACCAGGTCGACGTCTGCCCGCCAGGTCGCGATCTCGGCCGTCACGCGCTGGCGCTCGGCGGTCAGGCGGTCTCGTTCGTCGAGTGCGTCGCGACCACGCCGCGCCTCTTCCAGGAACTCCGCCGCGGCCTCGACGCCGAGGGCGGCGGGCAGCGCGACCTGCGCCTTCCAGCCGGCGAAGTCGGCATCGATTGCGTCCCTTCGCTGCTGCGCGCGCCGGACGCGATCGAGCTCTGCGGTCTGCTGTCCCTCGAGACGCGAGAGCTGGCTGCGCGCTTCGCGAAGCTCGTCGCGCTTGCGGCCGATCGCTTCGGCCTGGGCGCGCTCGTCCTCGAGGCGACTCTCGACCCGGGACAAGCCTTCCTCGTCCCAGAGATCCAGCCCGAGCACCGCGAGCTGAGGCGCCGCCTCGGTGCGCACGTCTTCGACGCGGCTGCCGGCGGCGAGTGCCGCTTGCTCGAGCGCCTCCCGATCGGCCTCGGACGCGCGGCGAAGCCGGCGCGTGCGGAACACACCGAAGCCGACTGACACGACGGCCAGGGCGCCGCAGAGGATACCGGCGATCGCAGCCAGCTCCGTCCGTTGGGCCAGCACACCGGCGACCCCGGCCACGATGGTGAGCACCACCGCCAGCACGATCGGGACACCCGCGCCCGGCAGCAACCCCTGCCCGCTCGCGTGGGCGGCCAGCGCCCCGGTGCGAAGTGCCACGTCGGCCTCGCGCTCGCGCAGCTTCGGCGACAGCGAACGAAGAGAGCGCACGGCTTCCACGCGCCGGGCTATGCCGTCCCGGTCGATGGCGGCCTCGCCGGCCAGCGCCTCGTCGAGGGCGCGTACCCGTGCCAGTGGCTCCTCGCGCTGCTCGGCCAGGGATCGCACCACGGCCTCGGCGTCGCGGACATGGGCCACCACCTCGTCGACGCGGGTCTTCCATTCCCGCAGCTCTTCGCGGCGCAGCGCGGAGGACTGCACCGCAAGCAGACGCGTCTCGGCCTCGTCGCCGGGAGCCCCCGGAAAGAGCCGCGCCAGCGCGGCTTCCAGGCGGTCCGCGCAGGCCGCGACCTGCACGTCCAGCTCATCCAGACGCGCACACTGGTTGCGGTGCAGCGCCAACCGGTCCTGCAACCCGTCGACCCGGAGCGCGACCGCCCGCGCCGCTTCGTCGAGCCGCAGCTCCGACAGCTGCTCGGCCACCGCCGCCCGCTCGGCGCGCAGCACCTCGAGTCGCTCCTCGTCCCGCTGCACTTGCTGCAGTGAAGCTTCGAGTCGTTCGCGAGCGTCCACCGGCAACGCTTCCGGAACCGACGGGGCGAGCTTCGCCGCCTGCTCCCGGGCTTCGGCCAACGGGCTCCAGACCTCACTCCACAGCTCGACGAGCCGGCGCGCACGCCGGCCGACGGCTCGCTCGGCATCGGCTTCCGCCTCGAGCCCGAGCATGCGGGCCGCCAGGGCCTGCTCGACGTCGCACAGGTCCGGGTAGCGCTCTGCCGCTTCCTGGCGCACGAAGAGCTCGCTGTTCAGCTCGGCGATCTCGCGAACCAGCACGCGCGCGCGATCGTTCTTCTTGCGGCCCTTCGGTCCGTCGAACAGGTCGCGCGCCGATTCGCGCAGCTCCTGCACGGCCTCCCGGGCGGATCGCCCGCCGCCGGTGACGCCCGCCGCGAGGATGTGGTCCTGGATGCCGGCTTCGCCCAGGGAGCCGAGCTTCTGCAGCTCGGGCAGCCCGAACGCGAAGACCGTGCGGAACAGCCGCGCGTCCGCGTGGCCGAGACGTTCGGCCAGCGCCGCCACGTCACCGGCGCGACCGTCTTCGAGGGTGACGGACACCTTCTGCCCGCGACCCGCAAAGCGCTCGACGACGACGTCCCCGGACGCGCCGCGCAGCAACACCCTTCCGCCGTGGACGCCACCTCCCTTCGGCAGGTACTTGGCCTCGCTCGATCGTCCGTCGGGATAGCCGAAGAGCACGCCGCGCAGGAAAGCGAGCAAGGTCGACTTGCCCGCTTCGTTCGGGCCATAGAAGACGTTGAGCCCTTGCGACAGCTCGTCGACCGACCAGTCGCGATGGATCCCGAAGCCGTCGACGTGCCAGCCGCGGATCCTCACGAGTCGGCTCCGGGCAGGTCCGGCGCACGACCGAGGCCGCCACCGACAGAAGGCGCGTCCGCGCCGACCCGTTCGAGCGCTTCCTGCTCCGCGCTCCGCAGCAGGCGCAGCGTCGCAGCGGGGCCGTCGTCCAGTGCGGGCAGCGGGACGTTCCCCAAGGTCTCGGACAGATCGGCGAATGCGTCGCGCCGGAAACGTTGCAGCGCTTCGGGTGTCGCAGCGAGTTCGTCCGCAAGGTTCAGGATTTCGGCACAGAAGTCGTCCCGCGCCCGCAGCCCCTCGCGATCGATCGGGCGACTCACCTCCGACGCCAGCGATCCCCACCACACGAAGGGCGAGTCGTTCCGGCGACCGTCGCGCAGGGACTCGAGCAGCTCGGCTGGGCTTTCCGGTCGCGCGAGGTCGCGTTGCACGTCGCTGCAGCCGGTGAGCCGAGCGCTGAGGACGAGGCCCCTTCCGGGATGCTCGGCGCGCAGGTCGTCCGCCCGGGTCTGCAGGGAGCGCTCGACCTCCGCCAGGTCGACGCTGCCGGAGACGTCGACTTCCAGCGACAGGAAGCGCACGCGATCGAGCGCCTCGAACGAGACGTCCACGACCCGGGAGGTCCCGGGCCCGGCCTCTACCTCGACGACTACCGCCCCCTTCGGTCCCTGCTCGCTGGGGCGGGGGCTGCGTCCCTGGAGATTTCCTGGATAGACGATCCAGGGCGCCTCGCTGAGGGTGCGCCGCGCATGCACGTGCCCCAGCGCCCAGTAGTCGATGTTGGCGCCGGCGAGATCGCCGACACTGCACGCCGCGTAGGGGGCGTGTTCCGAATTGCCGCCCGCGTTGCAGTGCAGCAGCCCGATCCGCAGTCCGGCCGTCGATGCAGGGTCGGCGACCGTGTTCGACGGACCGGACCCTCGACCACGCGGAAACGCCAGGGACAGGTTCTCGGTGACGTCGCGTCGTCCGTAGCTGATGCCGTGAACCGTCGCGAGACGCTCGCCGTCCCGTTCGATCGCGACGGACTCGACACGCTCGGAACCGAACACGCGCGTCCCTTCGGGCCATTCGCGGAGTGCAGACCAGCCTTCTTCGCTGGGATCGTGATTGCCGTGAACCACCAGCACCTGAACGCCCGCTTCGGCGAGCCGTTCGAGCCCCTGGCGGAAACGCAGCTGGGCGCGCAACCCGCGCTCGGCCCCGTCGTAGACGTCTCCCGCGATGAGCAGGAAGGCGGCGGCGCGGTCGAGACACAGGTCGACGAGCGCGTCGAAGGCGTCGAGAGACGCCTCGCGCAGCGCGCGAGCCACGTCGGGTGCCACCTCCCGGAGCCCTTCGAAGGGCGTGTCCAGGTGGAGATCGGCGGCATGTACGAAGCGGAACCGCTGGCCCTTCGTCACCCGTCACCCCCCGGAGCTAGACTCCCGCACGATGTCGACCCCCGCAACCGAGTACCGCGACGACGAGCTCGTTCGCACCGTCTCTGCCGACGGCAGCCTCTCTGTGCGCACTGTCGTCGCCCGCAACGTCGTTGCGGAAGCGGCAGAACGCCGTCCCCTCGCCCCCACTGCCCTGTCCGCTCTCGGCCGTGTCCTGGTCGGCGCCGTCCTGCTCGGCACCGGCCAGAAGGACGGCGAATCGGTTCAGCTGCAGTTCCGGGGCGATGGCCCGCTCGGCATGATGGTGGCCATCTGTGACAGCACCGGTCGCGTCCGCGGCACGGCGTCGAATCCCCAGGTCGACCTGCCCCTGCGGGACGGCCATCCCGATGTCGCCAAAGCCATCGGGATGGGCCTGCTGGCCGTCGTGCGGAGCCGACCCAGCTGGCGCGAGCCCTACACGGGCACCGTGCCCCTGGTTTCCGGAGAGATCGCCAAGGACATCACCCTGTACCTGACCGAGAGCGAGCAGACGCCGTCCGCCGTGGGGCTGGGGGTGGCCCTCGGCTCGGACGGGCGGGTATCCGCCGCCGGTGGCTTCCTGGTCCAGACGTTGCCCGGGGCCAGCGAGGACGCAATCGCGCGCATGGAGAAGAACGTCGTCGGTCTTCCCAACACGACGGCACTCCTGCAGGACGGTGTCGACGCCGATGGCCTCGCCGACCTGCTGTTGGCCGGCTTCGGCGGCGGCACGCGGCACCGCTCGACACCCGTCTTCTACTGCCCCTGCACGCGAGACCGCGCCCTCCGCACCCTGCAGCTTCTCGGCCCGGACGAAATCGGCGAGATCATCGAGAGCGGATCCGGGCAAGAGGTCTGCTGCCAGTTCTGCGGGCTCCGCTACGACCTCTCGACCCGAGAGGTCGCGACCCTGCTGGAGCCTGTCGACGGGTAAGAAGGCGGAGCCTGTCGACGGGTAGGAAGACGGAGCCTGTCGACGGCTAGTGGCTCACTCCAGCACGTTCGCGCGCAGCCTCTCCACGACATCTTCGCCGACGCCCGCGGACTCGAGATAACCGGTCACCGCGCCGTAGCGCTCTACGAACTTGGCGAGCAGCGACACCATCGTCTCGGGCTCCGCGTGCAGCGTGTCCGGCGGCAAGGCCTCGAACATGTCCTTGTAGCCTTCGCTCGCGTTCAGGCGCGCGATGATCGCGTCCAGGTTCTGCTGGGTGAGCGCGTAGTCGGCGACGATCAGCTCGTCGGCGACACCCACCGCCGACAGCAGGATCGCCGAGATCACGCCGGTACGGTCCTTGCCAGCGGCGCAGTGGTACACGGACCCGCCACGCGAGTCCGCGAGGACGCGGACCACGCGCGCGATCGGCTCCTTCGCCATCTCGGCGAGACTGAAGTAGCGGTCGGCCAGGCTCATCTGGTCCATGGCCGCCTGCATCTTCGGATCGAAGCTGGACGGTCGCTCCCCGTCGAAGAGCGGTAGGTGATGGAACGCCATGGGCTCGGCTTCGAGGCGACCCCGCCCGTCCAGGCGCAGCTCGGCCGACGAGCGCAGGTCGATGAGATCCGTGATCTCGAGCTCGTCCCGCAAGGTCGCCACGTCGCCGGCCGTCAGATGATGCAGCCCGTCGCTGCGAAAGACGCGACGCCATCTCAGGCTGCGCCCATCGGCGGTCGGGTAGCCCCCGAGGTCCCGGAAGTTGAGACAGCCTTCGAGGTCGATGAGGCGTTCCATGGGGCGCGGCAGTCTAGCAGCGGGATCCGTTGCACTGCGCGGCGCGGGCGTGGCGTCAGGCGCTAGACTCCGTCCCAATGTCCGCCCCCACACTTCCGACCGAATCTCGCACTGCCGACCCCGAAGACCCGAACACGGGCGCAACCGGAGAGCAGAACGCCGGCGCGCCGGAAGCCGGCGCAGCCGCTGTCCCCGAGGAGGCGCCTGCCTCCGAGACAGCGCCTGGCCCCGAGGCAGCACTTGGGACGGCTCCGCTTTCTGACCCGGCAGCCGCTTCTACAGCCGCTTCTGCGGCCGAATCCAGCGCCGTCGTTCCGGTCAGCCCCGTTCGGCACGAGAGCCAGAAGACGTCGTTCTGGCAACGCATTCGGCTGGGTCGCGGACGCTCGGTGCTCGACCGCGCCACCGGGGACGACCGACTCATCGCGCGCCTCGACTCCATCGCGTCGCGCATCGAAACGTCCGAGGAGCAGATCGGCGACCGCCTCCGCCAGCTCGACGATCACATCTCGGAGGTCTGGCAGGTCGAAGAGCAGCTGTCGCGCCTGATGGAGCTTCGCGACATGCTGACCGACCTGCAGGAACGCCAGGGGCGCATCGATGGCCGACTACGCGGTCTCGCGCGCCGGCTCTCGCTTCTGACCTTCCTGGCAGGCACCGCCGCCGTAGCCGGACTCGCCGCCATCGTGCTCGCGCTCCGCTAGCCGTCCGAAACCGGTTGCCGAGGAGCGTGCGCGGCCCGGGCCAGCACCCGCCGGGCCTCTCCCCGCAATCCGTCTGTCCCGTTCCGCTCGCCTGGTCAGCCCGGTCCCGGAAAGCCCCGCGGGGCCGTTTGACACTACTTGGGATGAGCGGTATATCCCTGCATCCGCATGAACGGATAGACCCGTCTTCGTTCCGATCCTACCCACCCCGATCTACCGCATCTGGAGAGCGTCATGAGTACTCGCCCCGCCTTCAAGGTCGCCGACATCAACCTGGCCGACTTCGGTCGCAAGGAGCTGCGGCTCGCCGAGCAGGAGATGCCCGGCCTGATGGCCCTCCGCGAGCGCTACGGCAGCACCAAGCCGCTCCAGGGCGCGAAGGTCATGGGCAGTCTCCACATGACCATCCAGACGGGTGTCCTGATCGAGACCCTCGTCGAGCTCGGCGCCGACGTGCGCTGGGTTTCCTGCAACATCTTCTCGACCCAGGACCACGCCGCCGCCGCCATTGCCGTCGGCCGGGACGGGACAACCGAGGATCCCAAGGGCATCGCCGTCTTCGCCTGGAAGGGTGAGACCCTCGAGGAGTACTGGTGGTGCACCAACGAGGCGATCGTGTGGCCCGACGGAAGCGGCCCGGATCTGATCGTCGACGACGGCGGTGACGCCACGATGCTGATCCACAAGGGACGCGAGTTCGAGCAGGCAGGCAAGGTGCCCGAGGCCACGGAGAACGACTCCGAAGAATGGGCCGTGGTGCTCGAGCTGCTCGCGAAGCTGCAGAAGGAGCATCCGACCCAGTTCACCGACATCGCCGAGGGGATGCGCGGCGTCTCCGAGGAGACGACCACGGGCGTGCTGCGCCTGAACCAGCTCGCCGAGCGCGGCGAGCTGCTGTTCCCGGCCATCAACGTCAACGACTCGGTCACGAAGAGCAAGTTCGACAACGTCTACGGTTGTCGGCACTCGCTGCCCGACGGCATCATGCGCGCGTCGGACGTGCTGATCGGCGGCAAGATGGTCGTCGTGTGCGGTTACGGCGACGTGGGCAAGGGCTGCGCCCAGGCCATGAAGGGCCAGGGCGCGCGTGTGGTCATCGTCGAGATCGATCCGATCTGTGCGCTGCAAGCGGCCATGGAGGGCTACCAGGTCCGCACCCTCGACGAAATCGTCGGCCAGGCCGACATCTTCGTTACCACGACGGGCAACTTCAACATCATCACCGCCGAGCGCATGGCGCAGATGAAGGACAAGGCGATCGTCGGCAACATCGGTCACTTCGACAACGAGATCGACATGGCCGGCCTCAAGAAGGTCAAGGGCATCGAACGCATCAATATCAAGCCCCAGTACGACGAGTGGCGCTTCCCGGACGGTCACAGCGTGATGGTGCTCGCCGAAGGCCGTCTGCTGAACCTGGGCTGCGCGACGGGCCACCCGAGCTTCGTGATGTCGGCCTCGTTCACCAACCAGGTGCTCGCCCAGCTCGAGCTGCACCAGAATGCGAACACATACGCAAACAAGGTGTACGTGCTTCCCAAGAAGCTCGACGAAGAAGTGGCGCGCCTGCACCTCGACCACCTGGACGCGCACCTCAGCACCCTGACCGAGGAACAAGCGGACTACATCGGGGTGGACGTGGAAGGCCCCTACAAGCCCGACACCTACCGCTACTAGCCCCGGGCGCCCCGAGGCGGGACGACATGATCTTCCGGAGAGACGACGCCTTCCACACGTCGAAGCACGACGTCGACATGTGGATCTACAACGGGAAGGACGACCACGAGCACGCGGCCGTGGTCTACCAGGAGACGGCCGTCGGGCATTCCGAAGAGTTCCGGCACCACAAGAGCGCGTTCGTCTTCTACGTGATCGAAGGCTCGGGCGAGTGGATCATCGAGGACGAAGTGTTCCCCGTCGCGGCGACGGACGTGATCATCGTCCCGCCCGGGAAGCGCTTCCACTACCGGGGACAGCTCAAGCAGGTCTGTGTGACGGCACCTGCCTGGGAAGCGGAGCACGAAGAATCGGTCCGCGAAGTGGACCTACTCTCGGGCTAGTCGCGACCCAGGCGCCGGTGTGTGTCCCTGTTCCATTCCGGGATCGGGACGCCGTGGGGGCAGGCGGTCGCGCAGGGCGTCCCGTCGCAGCTGAGGCAGGCCGCGGCATTCGTGGCCAGGCCCGCGTACTCGGTGGCGGCCACCGCCGGCAGTCCGTAGTCCCGGTCGTACATCCGCATGCGCATGATGTCGGGGACCGGCACCTGCAGCGGACAGGCTGGCACGCAGTCTGCGCAGCCGATCTGGCAGGTGCGACCGGCGCCGAGCTGCTCGTAGCGTGACAGCAGCGCGAGATCTTCCTTGTCCGGCGGACCGGCGCCAGACGCCTCGACATACTCGTCGACCATCTCGGGGCTGGTCATGGTGACCACCAGGCCATCGACGTTCGGGTTCGACAGCACCCAGCGGAAGGCGGACTGCGCGAAGGTTCGACCCGGCCCCTCGTAGGGCCGCATGTCGTTCCGTCGCGCGCCCTTCAGCGTCTTCATGACCATCACGCCGACGCCCTGGGCATGTGCACGGGCGAGGGTCTCCGGAAGCTGTGCCTGGGCGGTGATGAGGTCGAAGCTGGCGACGGCGTCCTTGAAATAGCGCATGGCCTTCTCGCGGAAGCTCGGCTCCTGGGAAAAGTTGTACGCGACCAGGACGACATCCACGAGCTTCTCGTCGAGTGCGTAGTCGAGGCACTCGGTCAGGCGACTCGAGTGGCCGGACATGCCGATGGCGCGGATCTTCCCCTGGGTCTTCGCGCGTTCGGCGAAGGTCTGCCATTCCTCGCTCTGCAACCGCGCGATGTCGTTCACCGCGTGATTCAGATAGATGTCGACGTAGTCGGTCTGCAAACGCCGGAGACTCTCTTCGAGCACCTCCATCTGGTGCGCGGCGCTGTCGTCGGGCTCGGCCCAGAACTTCGACGTCAGCGTCACCTGATCGCGCTTGCCGCGCAGGGCGCGACCGAGCACCTCTTCGGCGCGCCCCTTCGTGTAGCTCTCGGCCGTGTCGAAATGCGTGACGCCCCGGTCGAGCGCGTAGTCGACCAGGCGCTCATCGCTCTCGAGACTGAAGCTGCCGAAGCTGATGTCCGGGACCACGATCCCCGTCCGTCCCAGGGTCACGCGCCGCGCGATCTGCGGGGCGACTCCGGAAGCGGCGCCCGCCGAGGCGGCAACGCCCAGGCTCGCGCCCAGTCCGACCGCGGCACCTCCCCGCAGCAGCGACTCGCGCAGAAAATCTCGTCTCGTCCATGATGTCGTCATCGGCGTCCCTACTCGAGCGGGTCCCCTGGCAGGTTAACGGCCGCGAACCGCAGCCCCAAACGCAGCAGGGTGTCGTCCTCGCCTTCCAAGCCGGGCGCTATGCTCGGCGCCCTTCCGCGACCGCTGCGGACCCGACTCCACCGCGCCCCCTCTCAGGCCCATCGATGCCCGATCTCAGCTGGCTGTTCCACACCCTCGCCGGGCTCACCGCCGTGGGCCTCCCGCTCTACGCCTGGCGGGAGCGCGGCCGCACCTACGGCATCTTCAGCGCGGTCCTGCTGGCGATGAGTCTTCCGGGCGCGATCGCGCTGGAATGGCGCGTGTCGGAACGAGTCGGCGAGGCGGGGGCGGCCTGGGTCTCCGCCGTCTTCGTCGCGCTCATGCTGGCGACAGCCGTGCAGCTCGCGCACCTGGTGCACGCGAAGCTGCGCGGCCCCCTGTTCCGTTGGGGTGTGTCGGTGCCGGGCCAGGCGTTCATCGCAGCGGGCGCCCTGGGTGGCATCTGGCTGCTGGCGTTGCTGCCGCTGCGGCTGCTGTTCGGCGCGCTGGAGTGGTCGCTCGCGCTGAACGCATTGTCCTGGCTCGAGCTCGCACCGCTGGCGCTGTGCATCGGCTCGGTCGCCACGTCCCTGCGGCTCGTCCCCGAGACCGTCCGGGTGCGACTGGGCGAGGCCGGCCCCGAGGAGCTGGCCCGGGTGCCCGTGGAACGTCACCGCCGCCGCGAGCCGCGGCCGCTGCCCCACGAGACCCTGCGCGTGGTGCAGATCACCGATCCCCACCTTGGCCCCTGGCAATCGGTGCGCCAGCTGCAGCGCACCATCGAATCCCTGCTGGCGCGGCGCCCGGACCTGGTGCTCCTCACCGGCGACTTCCTCACGATGGAGGGACGGGGCTCTCCAGGTGCCCTCGCACAGGCATTCGAGCCGCTGCGCAGCTACGCCGGCCGCTGCTACGCGATCTTCGGGAACCACGACCACGAAGACCCGGACGAGGTCCGCCACGCCCTGTCTGTCAACGGGATCGAGCTGCTGATGGACGAGGAGCGTCTACTCGACACGCCCATCGGAAAGCTTCAGCTGATCGGCGCCGACTACCGGGGACGCGAGCGGAAGGAGCACATCGAAGAGCTGCTGGCCCGCATCCCCCGCCGCGAAGAACACGTGCGACTGCTGCTGCTCCACGACCCGCTCACCTTCCGTCACGTTCCGCACGGAGACGTGGACCTGACCTTGTCCGGGCACACCCACGGCGGTCAGGTCGGACTGGTCTCCCTGGGCCTCGACTGGACGGTGCTCACTCGCAGCCGCTGGCCCGACCACGGGCTCTTCGCGCGCGGCAAGAGCCGTCTCTACGTACACCGCGGTACCGGCTTCTACGGCTTCCCGCTGCGCATCGGCGTGCCCGGCGAGGCGTCGCTGATGGAGGTGGTGCCCGGCTAGATCCTGCGCGACCCTGCGAGCCCCCCGTATTCAGGAGATCCCATGCCGTATCGATCCGCCGCGTCCGTCCATCGCCGAACAGGTTGGGCCATCGCCCTGGCCAGCACGGTCCTTCTGCTCGCTCTGGGATGCTCCCAGGAAACCGGCGCAGCCGACGATTCGAGTGCCGAGAGCGCGGGCAAGACGGAAGCCGCCAGTGGGCTCGTGATCGAGCAGATCACCGAGGGCACCGGCGCATCTCCCAGCGCCACGTCGCGGGTCAAGGTCCACTACCACGGCACCTTCGAGGACGGCCGAGTCTTCGACAGCAGCGTGCAGCGGGGTCAGCCCGCCGTCTTCCCCCTCAATCGCGTCATCCCGTGCTGGACCGAAGGCCTGCAGATGATGAAGGTGGGCGGCAAGGCCAAGCTGACGTGCCCGCCGGGAATCGCATACGGCGCGGCCGGCCGGCCGCCCAAGATCCCCGCCAACTCGACCCTGTACTTCGAGGTCGAGCTAATCGAGATCCAGTAGCGACCCGTTCCACGCCAGCAGGCGATCCTCGACGCCTACCCGACGCCAATCGAAGTCGGCGATGAGGCCTTCGGGGCGAACCGGTACCGGGGTGGACTGGAGCCCCGCGGCATGTGCGAGAACACCGCAGAGCGCGGGGCCCTCGTATGCGGCGCGCAGCTCCTGCGCGGACACCGAGCCATGCAGCTTCGCGAGCTTCTCGCCCTGGCGCTCGAGCAGTATCAGATGGTGGTGGTAGACGGGGTCCGCGCCCGCCCCGAGGCAGCGACGCAGCGCCACCTGGGTGGCGGTCGTGGTCGCCAGGTCGCGACCGCGGACGACGCGGGTGACGCCCGCGCGCGCATCGTCGACCACGTTCGCCAGGTGATAGGAGATGCCGCCATCTCGACGGCGAACGATGGGATCGCCGAACGCGGCGCTCACGTCCTGGGACAGATCCGCGCCGCCCTCGTCGCGCACCCCCACGACACCCGCGTCGATGCGCACGCGCAAGGTGTCGTCGGGCCCAACGCTGGCCAGGTCGCGATCGCGGCAGGTATTCGGATAGCGGAAGCCACCGTCCGGCGAGGGCTCGCCGCGCGCACGAAGGTCGCTGCGAGAGCAGCGACAGGGATAGAGCAGCCCATGCTCCGCCAGGGTTGCCAGCGCCGCTTCGTGGGCTGTGGCCGCCTCGCTCTGAAGTGAAACGCCATCGAAGTCGAGGCCCAGCCAGGCCAGATCGTCCTGCATGGCAGTCGCGTACTCCGGCCGGCAACGCTCCCGGTCCAGATCTTCGAGGCGCAACAGGATCCGAGCACCTCGCGAACGCGCATCCAGCCAACACAGGAGTGCCGCCAGCAAGGTCCCCGGATGCGCGCGACCAGTCGTCGACGGGGCGTAGCGGGCGACTTCCATTAGCTTCCTCTACTTGACGGGCCTCGCGAACGCACTGTGGCGCATCGGGCTCCGGGTCGCCTATCGCGTCCTGCGGGTGTGGTGGTGGCTGAGGCGCCCGGAGGCACATGGCGCGTTCGTCGCCGTATGGCGGGGAACGGAGCCCGATGAGCTGCTCGTCGTCCGCAACTCGTACCGCGCCGGCGAATCCGTGCCCGCCGGTGCGATCCACCGCGGCGAACACCCGGTCGACGCCGCCGCCCGCGAGCTACGGGAAGAGGTCGGCCTACACACGCGCGCGGAAGACCTCGTCGCGGCGGGCGTCTACGTCGTGGACTTCGAGGGCAAGCGCGATCACGCCCACTTCTTCGAGTGGCAGGCCCCGCCCGGCGCGCGCCCGGTCGCAGACGGCCGGGAGGTCGTCCACACGGAGTGGCTCACGGTGGTCGAGCTCGGTCACCGCCCGCTGCTGCCCCATACCCGCGCCTATCTCGAGGCGCGGTCCCAGTCTGCCTCGTAGACTACGCGCCCGCGCGCCAGCACCAGCTTCGGGCGTAGCAGCGCCGCGAGATCCTTCGTGGGGTCACCCTCGACCACCACCAGGTCCGCGGCCAGACCCGGGCGCAACGCTCCTGTCTCGTCCGCGATGCCGAGGGCGGCGGCTGCCTCGGAGGTCGCCGTCCGCAGGGCATCGACCGGCGACAGTTCCGCGTACTTCGCGAACACCGCCAGCGCCTCGGGCAACTGATGGTGCTGGACACCCGGGATGCCGGCGTCCGTCGAGGCCACGAACTGCACGCCGTGCTCGCGCATGGCGCGCAGGCAAGTCGTCATGCGTTCCCAGAACGGAGTCGGCTTGCCGTCCTTCTCGACGCGCCTCCCCCAGCCCGCGTTGACCGTGGGGGACACCCAGACATCGTCGCGCACCATATTCGGCACGAAGTCCGCGTCGAAGTCGGAGCCGAAGCCGTCGCCTCCTGCGAAGGAGCAATGCTCGACCGTCCGGATACCCGCTGCGAATGCGTTCTCGATCCCGGCGATCCCGTGACAATGCGCCGCCACGAAGCGGTCGTGGTCGGACGCGATTCCGACGATCTGGCGCAGCTCGGCCTCGTCGTACTGGGGCTTCTTCACGTCCGTGCCCTTGGTGAAGACACCACCCGTCGCCATCACCTTGATCCAGTCCACTCCGTGGCCGACCTGGCGCTCGATCACCGAACGCACGGCGTCGGCACCACGGGCTTCACCGCCCCAGAAGTGACAGTGGCCCGCGGGCGTGGTGACCGGCTGGCCGACACACAGCAGGCGGGGTCCCGGAAGCTCGCCCGCGGCGATCCGGTCGCGCAGAGCGAGCTCCATCCACTCGCCGGCGCCGAGGTCGCGGGCGGTCGTGATGCCCGCCTGCACCATCGCCAGCGCCCGCTGCTGCATGCCCGCCCAGACCTTCTCGCGGGTCAGCGCCAGCTGCTGGTCAGGGGAGAAGACCGAAGGGTCGAGGGTAATGTGCACGTGGGCATCGATGAGGCCCGGCAAGACGGTCGAGGCTCCCGGCCCAGACTCATCGAGGTGAAACACCCTCGCATCTGATGCAAGTGATCCCTCCTCGCTCATCGGAACCAGGGCCTGGATGCGCCCCTTTTCGATCAGGATCGTGTGGGGACGATCCGTGCGCTGGGGCGACACGCCGTCCCACGGGGACACGTTCCGAATCGCGATCTTCGTCGGGAGCATGGCGCCTGTGATAGTCCGTACGTTGCGTTTCGGCGACCATCAGTGCATTCTCACCGCATCCTCCCAATCCAGAAGGGGCCTGAGTCGAGATGTCCGACAACGAAGTTCTCGTGGTTGCTTCCAAGGTCAAGAACTACATCAAGGCCAACGGAGACATGAAGACCTCCACAGCCGTGTTGGAAGTCCTCTCCGACAAGATTCGAGCCCTCTGCAGCCAGGCGATCGAGAACGCCCGGAACGACGGGCGGAAGACGGTCCTAGACCGCGACTTCATGTAGATCGCGTTCCTGCGGCGTCCGCTGCAGGATTGGAACCCCCGGTTGCGTCGCGAGCGTTTCGCGGCTCGAGGACGTGATGCGACAGCTGCGCCCAGCCGGGCAGGGTCCCGGGCCGCTCGTGCTCGCCTTGTGCGGGGTCGCGCTCGCGTTGTGTGTCTCGTGTGAAACCCTGACCGGAACCCCAGCCGAAAGCGGCTCGCGCAAGTCTGCCGCCGAACCGCTCCCCCTCGGGAGCTGGAAGACCGGCCAGCTGCACTGCGCCGCGGGTCGCTGCGAGCGCTGGTACGAGCTCCACGTCGAGGAGGACGGGGTTCTCAAGGTCGATCTCTACGCGCCAGTGGGAAGTGCACTGCCGGACTGCGAGATGCGGCTCGAGACGCCCGAGGGCGACGCGCTACCTGCGCGGACCGGGCGTGTGCGAACCCAGCGCCGCCTGCGGCACACCGTCGAGCCCACGACCTACTACCTGCACGTCGTCTCGGCCGGCAGCAAGGACCGCTTCGACTACGACGTCTTTGCACAGGTCAGCCAGGAAGCAGCCGGGGCGCCCACTCGGCCGGCGAAGCCGGCTGTCCCGACCGACCGCGCGCCCGACGCTGTGCCCCAGACCCGTCCCCAGCCTCGTCCCCAGATCCCCATGGCGAAGATGCCGGCGGACGACGATGAACCCGAGCCGGACCTGGAAGAGCTCGATGCCATCGGTGAGCCCGACCAGGCGGTGGTTCCCGACCTCCCGGCAGACACGCCGACCCCGGCCCCGCGCTGGATCCGCTCCGAGGTGCTCGACATCGAGGAGTCTGGCGGCGAGCCGTCGGCAGTGATGATCGAGGCCGGTGTGCCCGAGGGCGTACAGGAGGGCATGCAAGGTGAGCTGATCAACGGCGAGACCGTGATCGGCCGGATCGAGATCGTCGACGTCTACAAGAGCGGTAGCCGCGCGCGCATCGTCGGCCCCCTGTCGGCGCCCGTCAGCTTCGATACGGTGTCGCGAATCCCCGTCCCCCCGGAGATCCCGCAGAACGGAAAGTGAGTGGTGATCCCGAAGCGACGAAGGGCGCGAGCGCGCCACCGACGACCCGCGGCGCGGCTCGTGCGTTTCGAGGAGCGCCGTCGCACGGCGACGCGCAACCTCGGGTCGAAGCCTGTGCGAATCGGACGCGATCCGACCTGTGACTGGATCGTCGACTACGCGAACGTCTCGCGGCATCACGCCGTGGTGCGCCCGTTGGGCGACCGCAACGTCGTCCAGGACCTCGGCAGCACGAACGGGTTGCGGGTGAACGGCGCGGCGCTCGGCGGCAAGCCCCACGTCCTCGCCCCGGGCGACGTGATCGAGCTGACCGAGGCTGTCGTCCTGCTCTACGAGGAGGGGCCGTTCGCGAGCAGCACTCCCTGGATCGCGACGGCCATCGCGATGGTCGGGCTGCTGATCGCCTCGATCGGCCTGTACCTGACGACGCCCCAGGGCCCGGCCGACGACCTGACGCCTCCGGGACCCGGGAACGTGGCGAGCGGACCCAAAACGCCTGCCTCGGGCACCCACCCGGGCATGCTCCCGGCCGACACCCCCCAGGACCTGCCCGCAGACCGACAAGACATCGGATCCCCACTGGATTTCCGGGCGCCGCGGCGTGATTGGCAGGGGGTCGCGCCCATGCAATCCTCGGGGGACCGGAATCCAGAAGCCGGGGGCGAGGGAGAGCCGCTTTGAGCTTCAGGGACCTGATCGATCGCATCACCGGCCGCAAGAGCAGCCGGCGCCACTACCCGGGCCCGGCCCGCTCCCGGTCGGAGCCGACGATCCAGCTTCCCAAGGAACAGCGCGACGCCTTCGAGACGCCGGCTGCGGGTGCGCGCGCCGTGACGGCCCCGGAGAACCGCATGGATGCACCTCCGGTCCGACCGTATTCGCAGCCGACCCCCGCGATCGGGGCCGCCGCCGTCCATGTCCCGCCCGGGCGCGACGACGCGCCTGCTTCCGCGGATGCACCCACCCAGTACCACCAGACCGCGGCCTACAAGAAGGACGAGGTGGTCGGCGTCCTCGTTGCCATCGACGGGGAGCTCAAAGGCGAGGTCTTCGGGCTCTTCGACGGAGAGAACCGACTCGGGCGATCGGACTCGAGCGAGATCGTTCTTTCCAGCAAGTGGATCTCTCGCGACCACGCGATGATCGTCCATCAGGAGGGCGTCTTCGCGATCGTCCCACTCAGCGACAAGAACCGCACCTACGTCAACGAGCGCGAAGTCGACGGGGCCGAGATGTCCGACGGCGACACGGTCCGGCTCGGGCGCACCACCTTCCGGTTCCGGTCCGTCGAGGGATCGTGAGGGCTTCGCCCGGACTTCTCGCCGTTCTTGCGCTCGTCTCGTTCGCGGGCGCTTCCCCCGCCCACGCCGCTTCGGCCGCTCTCGTCGAGCGCCTGCATCTGGACGAGGTCGTGCCTTCTCCAGACGGGGAGGACGACGTCGAGCTGTACCTGCGCGCGGAGACCCGCTACGGCGAGCCCGTCGAAGACCTCGCCGCCAGCGACGTCCAGGTGCGGGACAACGGCGACCTCATCTCCGCCGGCGGCATCGTGATCGGCCGCCTTCACGACGCGGGACGGGGCGCCACCATTTCCATCGCCCTCGACGTCAGCCGCACCATGAAGGGCGAGCCCTTCGAACGGGCCAAGGGCGCCGTACTCGCATACATCGATCGAATGGGCCCGCACGACCGGCTCGCGGTACTCGCCTTCTCGGACAAGGTCGAGGTCGTCGCTTCGTTCAAGACCACAAAGGGCGAGGCGCGGCAACGGGTCCGCGAGCTCGAAGTGGATCGACAGTCGCTGACCACCGTGCTCTTCGACGGCGCCTTCAAGGCCGTGGACATGATCCGCCGGGGAAAGGACCTGCCGCACCGCAGCTTCGTCGTGCTCTTTTCGGACGGTAAGGACGACGGAAGTCGCGCCACCCTCGACGAGGTGGTCGACCTTGCAGAGGGCGGCGGCGACGAGTCGCGCATTCCGGTCTTCACCATCGGCTTCGACCGCTTCGGCGGCGGCAGCCTCAAGTCGTTGCTGAAGCTCTCGCGCGGGACGTCCGCCGAGGCCTTCTTCGCGCAGTCACCCGAGCTCGTCGCCTCGTACTTCGACGAGATCTGGCGTCAGATGCTCCACAGCTACGTGGTCCGCTACCCGGCAGCTCTCGACGGTGGCCACCACAGCATCGAGATCCGGATCGGCAACCAGGCGGACACACAGAGCGTCGTCTACCCGAAGCGAGGCGGCGGGCAGGCCATCTGGCTCGTGCTGCTGCTGCTCGTCGTCGTTGCGGGAGCCGGCGCGCTCTACGCGCGGCGTCCGTCCACGGCGGGGCGTCTCATCTTCCTCGAAGGCGCCCGCAAGGGCGAGTCGGTGACCCTGGCGAAGCCGCAGCTCAGCATTGGCGCACTTCCGGACAACGACATCGTCGTGCCTTCGGCCGCGGTTTCCCGCTATCACGCGCAGCTTCAGTGCCGCGGTCGACACGTAGAGATCAAGGACGTGGGCTCGAGCAACGGCACCTTCGTCAACGGAACCAACGTGCGGAGCTGCCCTCTCGAACCGGGAGATCGGATCCGGATCGGCGATATCGATCTCGTGTACGAGCGATGAGCCCCGGGCACGAGGCTCGGGACGGGGTACCGACCGGCACCCCGATGACAGCGGCGTTCACCGACGTCGGCCTGCTGCGCGAGGCGAACGAAGACTTCCTGGCCGAATTCGAACGTCCGTCGGGTCATCGGCTGTTGGTGGTCGCCGACGGCATGGGCGGCCACCAGGGCGGTGCAACCGCGAGTCGCCTGTGCGTCGAGAGCGTGGGCGAGGTCTTCCGGCGCTCGAGTGAAGCCCCCGATCTGCTGCTGCGCGAAGCCCTCGAAGCAGCGAACGAGCGCGTTCACCACGCAGCCGGGGCAGACCCGGAACTGTCGGGGATGGGCACGACGGCCGTGCTCCTGCTGCTCACCCCCAGCGACGAGGCGTGGGTGGCACACGTGGGCGACAGCCGCGCCTACCTGCTGCGGGACGGCGTGCTGCGACGCCTGACCGAGGATCACACGGTGGTCGCCGCCATGATCCAGCGCGGCGTCCTCGACCCGGCCGCGGCCGAAAGCCACCCGCGCCGGAACGAGCTGGTGCGATGCGTCGGCTTCCGCAGCGAGACCGTCCCGGAAGTCACGCGCGTCGAGGTCTTGCCCGGCGATCGCTTCCTGCTCTGCTCCGACGGGTTGTCGGGGCAGGTCCCGGAGGACGAAATCCGCGCGATCCTCTTGCGGGAGGGACCGAGCGACGCCGCCTCGATGCTCGTGGAAGCAGCGAACGCCGCCGGTGGTCGCGACAACGCGACGGTGATGATCACGGCGGTTCCCGGCGGCGCGACCACGGAAGTGGACCGAAGCGCGCCGAAGCTCGACCCGCAAGAACCGGCCTCGGACGAGCGGACCGGGCCACGAGCGCCCGGCTTCGCAGAGGATCTCTCCGCCCTTCAAAGCGAGGCATCGAAGCACCAACGACGACGACGTGCGGCTGCGGTCGTGGCCATCGTCGCGGCCCTGTTTGCGATCTGCGTGCTGTGGCTGACACTCCAGTAGCCATGGACGTCAGGTCGCTCTCACAGATCGGCCCCTACCGGATCACCCGCTACATCGATGAGGGTGCATTCGCGTGGGTGTTCGAAGTCGTCGACCCCAAGTTCGCGGGCCGGCGACTGGCCCTCAAGATGCTGATGCCCGAAGCCGCCGCGGGCGAGGAGTTCCGCCGCTTCGAGGCGGAAGCCCGACTGCTCGCCGGCATCGACCACCCGAACATCGTCACGATCTTCGACTTCGGGAAGGACGAACAGCACGGCAACTTCTACTACACGATGACCTACGTCGAGGGCGAGACCCTGCGCCAGCGCCTGGCGCGCGGGCCGCTCTCCGTCGAGGACGCGTGCCGAGTCACCATCGAGGTGCTCGACGGGCTGGCGCATCTGCACGACCAGCGCATCGTCCACCGGGACATCAAGCCGGCCAACGTCCTGATCGGCCGGGACGGACGATCCAGACTGTCGGACCTGGGCATCGCCCGCGTCGAGACCGAACGCAGCAAGACGCGAACGGGCACCGCCGTCGGAACCGCGCTCTACATGTCGCCGGAGCAAGCCCGCGGTCGGCCCGTCGACACCCGCAGCGACCTATTCTCCGTGGGGCTCACCCTCTACGAGGCGTTGACGGGCAACGTGGTCTACGACCACGTCGACAGCGTCGACTCGACCAGCGGGATGGACGTCCTGATCTACATCGGCGGCCTGGACCAGCAACGCAATGCCGAGTTCAAGCTGGTGTTCCCCGACGAGCCCCCGCTGCCGCGCAGCCTGAAACGCATCCTGCGCAAGGCGTGCCGGCTGCGGGCCGAGGACCGCTACGCCGACGCACGTGAAATGCGCGACGCCCTGCGCGAGGCACTCGACGACTACCGACGCCACCCGAAAGCAGATCACATTCCCATGAAGTGGGTGATTGCGGGGGGTGCCGGCCTGGCGGCGCTCGTCGCCGTGCTGGGGATCTACTTCGGCGTCGTGCAGCCGCGCGTGGAGGCGGGCCGGGAACGCGAACAGGCGACCGCCGTCCTCGAAGAGACGCTGCGCGTCGCAGACGCGGCGAAGGCGATCATCCGGTCGCTCGGCGGCATGCGCCCCGCACCGGCTCCCGAGCTACTCGACGGGGTCGAACGTCGGATAGAACGCGCCGACGTCTACCTGGACGACGGCCGTCAGAACTTCGACGCCGCCGACTCGCAGGGCGATGTGCATGGCTACCAGGCGGCCGTCACCTACCTGCGCGACGCGCAGCCCCACTACGAGCGCGCCTGCGCCGCGCTCAGCGAAGGCTATCTACAGGCGACCGCCGACACCCGGGCCCGCGCGTCCCGGGAGGCGGTTGCGAAGCTGCGCGCCGACGGCGCGGCGGAAGCAGGGCTCGGCGGCTGGGGGGAGCTGGAAGAGCTGCTGCCCGGCCTGTCCGATCCGGACGAGCGTCTCGGCGGCTGTGGTCTCGCCGACGCCCAGCTCGCGCGCATTCACGCTGCTGGCGCGGTATCGGTTGCGGCCGCAGCGGTGACCCGGGAACTGCAGGCCGCCTGGCCGCGGCTCGCGGACGAGGCGCGCGTCGCCGCACTACAGGCCCGGGAGATCGCCCTCGAGCCGAGCGTCGAGGCGCCCGGCTACCGGACCGCCGTGCGCGAAGGCAAGCGCGCCCTGGTCGGCGGCGAGATCGAGCTCGAACGACAGAGCTACCGGGCGGCACGCGACGCCTTCCGGTCGTCCCGGGAGGCCTTCCTGGAGGCCACCGCCCTGCGAGAAGCAGGGCCCCCTCGGGGGTAGGCTTGGCATGAACATTTGGGTGTGTAGTGAAAACCCCTAGATTTCATGCTTGGAATCGTGATAGCGTCAGTTCGCTGACATCATCACGATCTCGGCATTCGGAGAAACACCATGGCCCCCCGCATCTGGCTCGCAGTCCTCGCTACCGCCCTCGCAATTCCGTCCTTCGCTTCCAGCGCTAGCGCGCTCACCATGAGCTTCGGCGGAGCCGACGATCCGAGCCTGCACGGCACGAGCGGCCAGCTTTCCATCAGCGGGCCCATCGACGCGGGCACGGGCACCTTCGACGTGGTGTGGTCGATGGACTTCGCCGGGTACGCGGGATCGAGTTCCGATCACCAATACCTCACGAACATCGCCTTCAAGGCCTTCACGAGCATGTCCGTGGTCACCCTCGATGAGATCATCTGGACTGCGGCGACGGATGGCGACCTCTTCTCCCCGTCGAACGTCAACAACAGCGGCTGCGTCACGGGCCCTGGATCCAACGCCGGCATGGTGTGCGTCGAGCTCGATCCTGCCGTGGACGCCACCATGGGTGGCGAGATCTTTGCCCACTTCACCGTGACGGGTGACCTCGATCTCTCCGAGTGGTCGTATCGCGGGAAGTTCGGACCGGAGAACGGCTGGGTCATCTCCGAATCCGGCGTGCCGATCCCCGAGCCGACGGCAGCCATGCTGTTCGCGGTGGGGCTGCTCGTAGCGCGCTCGCGAGTGCGCCGGGCGTAGTCCGCTCGCGACGCAAGACCCCAAGCTGCCCTACTCTCCGCGCATGCGATGGGTAGCGATCCTTCTCGGCGGGCTGGTCGGAGCTGCAGCCTTCCTGATCGCGCTCATCTTTGGCGTCTCCGAGGCGGGCGGCGAGATCGTCACGCTCGAGACCCTCGACGCCGGTGGGCAGGCTCAGGAAACCCGCCTGTGGGTCGTCGACGCCGACGAGCATGCCTGGTTGCGGTCGGGCATGCCCACGTCCGGGTGGTTCGTTCGCATCGAAGCGAACCCGGAAGTCCGAGTCACCCGGGACGGCAAGACGGCGAGCTACGTTGCCGAGCCCGTGCGCGACCCCGAGACCCGTGACCGCATCCACGCGTTGATGGCCGCCAAATACGGCTGGGCGGAGACCTTGATCGCAGCCAGCCGCGACGGCACGGGGTCGGTCCCCGTCAAGCTCGTCCCGCGCTGAGCGTCTGCTCGAGCTTCCTCCGTCCTCCTCGAAGGAGTGCCACCTGACATGAGCGAAGTACTGCTCGTCGACGATCCCGCGCCCCACGTCCGCCGCCTCACCCTGAACCGCCCCGACAAGCGAAACGCGCTCAACAACGAGCTTCGCGGCGCGATCTTCTCGGCCCTCGAGGATGCCGACCGTGACGATGCGGTGCGCCTCACGATCCTGCGCGGCGCCGGCAAGTGCTTCTCCGCGGGCTACGACCTGGGCGCGGACAACTCGAAGGGGCAGCCGTATCACACGTCCGGCGGCGACGGGAACTGGTCGCGACACGTGACCGAGGGTTGGTTCCACGTCTGGGACCTGCAGAAGCCGGTGATCGCCCAGGTGCACGGGTACTGCCTCGCGGGCGGCAGCGAACTCGCCACGTCCTGCGACCTCGTCTACGTCGCGGACGACGCGCAGATCGGTTATCCGCCCGTCCGCTTGATGAGCCCGCCGGACATGCAGTTCCATCCCTGGATGGTGGGCATGCGGAATGCCATGGAGCTGATGCTCACCGGCGACGCGATCTCGGGAGAGGAAGCCGTCCGGATGGGCTTCGCGAATCGCTGCTTCCCGGAGGCAGAGCTCGAGGCGGGCGTCCTGGCCATGGCCGAGCGCGTCGCGAAGATTCCCAGCGACCTGCAGCAGTTGAACAAGCGCAGCGTCCACCGCGCGATGGAGATCATGGGCATGCGCGCCGCGCTGCGCGCCGGAACCGAGATCCAGACCCTGGGCTTCCACACGCGTTCGACACGCGAATACCTGAAGTCGTTCGCCGAGGGCGTCACCAAGGCGCTCGACAAGCGCGATTCGCAGTTCGGTGACTACCGGACCGACAAGCCCGGCAAACGATGAAGATCCTACGCGCCATCGCGCTCGCACTGGCGGTCCTATTGGCCATCCTGGCCGGCGGAGCGTTCTACCTACTGGGGCCCTCATCGGTCCCCGAGCGGTCCGACTACGCGATCGATCGGGCCGCTCTGGCACGCGCCGCGCTCGCGCTCCCGGGAGACCTGCCGGTACGCGTCAACCACGTGAAGGTTGCGGAAGCGACGATGCCGCGGGCGGCCCTGTTTTCCGGCTTCGACTTCTCGCCCCACACGATGGTCCACGGTGCGTACCAGGTGGTGTATCCCGACGGCAGCTATGCGCTCATCGACGCGGGCTTCGGCCCCGATGTGTTCGAGCAGATGGCAGCACGCGGTGAAGCCGAATACGACGCCGCCAGCTTCGATGCGCTGACGCGCGCCCTACCCGATGCGCGCGTCGTGGTCATCACCCACGAGCACCTGGACCACATCCAGGGGCTCGCCGAGGTCGACGATCCCGCGGCCATGGCGAGCCGGACCTTCGTCCCGATGGCCCAGTACCAGAACCCCGCGACCCCCGAGCTCCTCTCGCCGGCACTGATGAAGGCGCTGGAGCCGGTGGCGTACACCGGCGCACACGCCATTGCGCCCGGAATGGCCGTCCTGCCCGCGTCGGGCCACACCCCGGGCAGCCAGCTCGTCTACGTGCAGATGGCCGACGGTCCCGCGTGGCTGTTCATCGGCGACGTCGCCTGGCACATGGATGGGATCCGCCAGCTCGCGTACCGCCCGCGACTCGTCACCGATCTCCTGCTCGGTGAGGACCGCCGCGCGGTGATGGCCCAGTACCGGACCCTGAACGGAATGCTGGACGACCCCAGCCTGCGGATCGTCAGCAGCCACGATCTCGACCAGCTGAACGCGCTCCAGGACGAGGGCGCCCTCGGCAGCGGCCTCGCAGCCTCGCCGGACGGGAAGTAGGCGCCTACGCTTTCCGGCTACGGAATCAGCCGATCGGAGGCTCCCCGGTGGCCAAGAGTGACAAGCGTGACGAGACCAAGAGCAGCGTCCAGGTCCGACAGCTCGGTGGGCACTTCGCCGCAGAGGTCCGCGGCGTGGACCTGTCCGAGCCGATCCCGGACTCCACGCTCAAGGACCTGAAGAACGCGTTCGGTCAGTACGGCGTGATCTTCTTCCGCGACCAGGACCTGACGCCGGAAGCGCACATCCGCTTCGCCGAACGCTGGGGCGAGATCAACATCAATCGCTTCTTCCAGGCCGTCGACGGCTACCCGCAGATCGCGGAGGTCCGCAAGGAACCCGATCAGACGGTGAACATCGGTGGCGGCTGGCACACGGACCATTCCTACGACCAGATCCCCGCCCTCGGTTCGATCCTGTATGCCCGCGAGGTACCGGAGTCTGGCGGCGACACATTGTTCGCGAGCATGAGTGCGGCCTGGGACGCCCTGTCCGACGGCCTGAAGCAAACCTTGTCCGGTCTGCGCGCGGTCCACTCGAGCCGACACGTCTTCGGCGCTGCGTCCGCCTACAAGGCAGTCGCGGACCTCGGCGGCCGCATCGGCAACGCCGAGCAGGCAACCCAGGACGCCGTGCACCCGGTCGGCATCACGCACCCGCTTTCCGGGCGCAAGGCGCTCTACGTCAACCCCGGCTTCACCCTGCGCTTCGAGGGCTGGACGACCGCCGAATCCGCGCCACTGCTCCGCACCCTCTACGAGCATGCGAGTCGTCCGGAGTTCACGTACCGCTTCCACTGGGAGCCGGGCTCGATCGCTTTCTGGGACAACCGCGCGACGTGGCACTACGCGCTCAACGACTACGCGGGCAAGCAGCGACTCATGCACCGCATCACCCTCGAAGGCGAAGCGATCGGGGCCTGACCCTGGGACGGCGCGCGAGCGTCAGGGCTTCGCCGGCTCAGCCTTCCTCGTCTCCGAGAAGGCAGCACGTGCCTCTTCGACGAACCGCCGGACTCGTTCGGCGTCCTTGCGCCCGTCCGGCCCTTCGACACCGGTGTGTGCGTCGACGGCAGCGGGTCGGACGTTCTGGATCGCCTCCCGGACGTTGTCTGGCGTGAGGCCTCCGGCGAGCACGAGCGGACGCGGCGACCGCGCCGCCAAGGCGCTGCTGATCGACCAGTCGTGGGTTCGACCGGTGGCGCCCTCGGCCCCGGTCTCCGGGTCGAAGCTGTCGGTCAAGAAAGCGTCGACGTGGGGCGCGTACGCGTCGACGGCGCTTGCGAGAGACGCGAGGTCGTCCCCACGCACGACCAGGCTCTTGGCGAGACCCAGTGCGGGAGCCCGCCGGCGCAGCTCCGCCACCTGGGCCGCGGGGATGTCGCCGTGCAGCTGCACCCAGCCGAAGCCCACGCTCGACACCAGCGCCAGGATGGCGGCGGGTTCGTCGAGGTAGGTGATCAGCACGCTCTCTGCCCGGCCGTTCAGCGCCTCGACGATGCGCGCGGCCTCGTCCCGGCTGCAGTCCTCGGCATGATGCGCGAGGACCATCGGCAAGCCGACGAAATCTACGCCGCAGTCGATCAGCAGCTCGGCTTCGTCGACGTCGTGGACGCCCGCAATCTGCACGGCACCCGGACGGATGTCAGCCCCGCCGCAGGTTGCGCGAGGGCATGGTGGGGAGATCCAGGGTGCTGACCAGCCCGGGCGCATGGGCGCAGACCGCGGGGATCGAATTGATGACGCGCATGGCCGTCGCCTGCACGCCGCCCGTGTTGTGATCGCCGTCTTCGCCGGTCACGAAGCACTCGAGCTGGACTCCGGGACTGCCCGTCACGATGCATCGGTGCACACCGGGACGGCCCGCCGGTGGCCTCGGCCAGTCCGGCGCGGCCTCGTCGCGCAGTCGGTTGACGTGCTCGGTGACGATCAAGGGGCGGCCGCCGACCATGCCCTCGAGCTGGAAGCGCACGGCATCGCAGCCGCCGGCCGGGACGCGCATCATGGGGGTCACGAAGGGTTCGCTCGCGTAGCTGCGTTCGAAGCTCTCGCGCACCTCGTCGAGCTGCACGCCCAGGGCGTCGGCGAGCATGGCGACCATGCCCCCCCAGCTGAAGCGCAGGACGCCAGGACGCGCGAGCGGCGGCGTGTAGTCGGCGCCTCGCCCGAAGCCGAAGCTCACGCCGGTGAACTCGGGGTCCTGGTAGGTCGAGTAGTCGACGAGCTCCTGCACGCGCAGCTCGTCGACCCGATCGGCGAGCTGCAGCGCGGTGAGCGGCAGCGCGTCGCCCGAGAAGCCGGGATCGATCCCGTTCACGTACAGGGTCGTGCCGCCCTCGTGGCAGGCCTTCTCCAGCGGCTCGCGCAGCTTCGGATCCGCATGAGGGGGGTAGATGAGGAAGATCATCGCCGTGGACACGACGTTCTTCCCGGCGCGCAGGATGCGCTCGAGCTCGGGCACGACTTCGTGGGGACGCGTCTCGCCCTTCGTCGTGTACACCACCACGTCGGCGTCCAGAGCCAGCAGTGCGTCGACGTCGTCGGTCGCGACGACCCCCGTCTCACCCGGCAGCCCACAGAGGGACGCCGCATCCCGCCCGACCTTGTCGCGGCTGTGCGCGTGCACGCCGACGAGCTCGAGGTCCGGATGGCGGACGATGTGACGGAGGCTGTGGAAGCCGACATTGCCGGTGCTCCACTGGATGACGCGATGCCCCACCCGCTTCTCCCTGGCCGACTCGCTGCGATCCGCCACGCGCTTGTACGCGGCGGGCGACACAGGCGGTAGTCTACCGGGGATGCAGGTCTTCCCCATCGCGCGCATGAGCCCGCTGATCCTGGGGCTGACGGTCGTGCTGCTGTGCCTTCCCGTGGTGTTCCTCGGGCTGGGCCTCTTCGCGCCGTCGCCGACCAGCACCGTCCTGCTCGTGACGGGCGTGTTCATCGTCCTGCTCTACGCCAGCATATGGGTCTACTTCCGGCCGAGCCGCTACCAGGTGACAGCTGCCGAGCTCAGCATCATCTGGCCGATGCGGAGCCGGGCGATCCCGCGACATGACGTCGCGTCCGCGCGCATCCTGGACCTCGCGGGCTTCCGCGCCGCGTACGGTCAAACGGTTCGAATCGGGGCGGGCGGGCTGTGGGGCACCTTCGGCTGGCTGTGGAATCCGCGCGCCGGGCGCCTCGACGTCTACGTCACCAACCTGGGCCCCTGGGTGGTGGTCGAGCGTCGATCCGGACGCCCGTTGGTGCTGAGCCCGGAAGACCCCGACGGCTTCGCGCGGGCGCTCGAGAGCTGATCGACGCCTTCGCCTCCCGGCGCGCCGCTTCGACTACTCGCTGCCGTGCTTGCGGGCGCGGGTCGCGTCGCTGCGGGCAATCTTCCGCCAGTTCAGGAAGAACGCGAGCGGTCCGCAGGCCATGGCGCGGAACACCAGCGCCGGAGTGAGCGGCAGGGGCCCGCGTCGCGCCCCCAGCAGGGCGTGGAGCGCGAGGCCCCACAGCCCGAGGCTCCCCCAGATGAAGACCGGGAGCAGAACGCTTACGAGAAGAGTGCGCGGCATCGCTCGCGCGCGAGTCTAGCCCGTGTGCGTCTCCAAGCCTGGTGATAGCCTCCACCGATGCCCACCCTCCCGAACGCGAAGTGCGTCCGCGCCGAAGTCGACATCGACGCCCCGATCGATCGCGTCTGGAAGATCCTGACGGACCTGCCGGGCTACGCGCAGTGGAACCCCTTCACGCCGCGGGTAGAGTCGAGCCTCGAGATCGGAGACCCGGTGCACCTGCACGTCCGTCTGCTGACCTTCCGGGGAATGGGCGAGCGCCTGATGCATCGCGTCGAAACCGTCACGCGCAACGCCCCGCATACCCTGGGCTGGGACATGAAGATGGGGGCGCGATTCCTGCTGTACGCCGAACGCGTCCAGGTGTTGACCCCCATCGACGAGCACCGCACGCACTACATGACCGAGGATTGCTTCACCGGTTGGCTACGACCCCTGGTGCTGGGCCTGTTCGGCAGGAGCATGCAGCGCGGCTTTCTCGACTGCGGGCTCGGACTGAAAGAGGCCGCGGAAAACGAACGAAAGGAAGATCGATGAGCGAAGAAAGCCCCGCCGAACGCATCCACAGCGGCAAGTCCTGGGACGAATTCTGCGACACGCTCAAGGCCGCGGGCCAGACCATTCTCGCCGAGGGCGCACCCGACGACGGACTCAATCGCGCCGAAGGCTTCCGCTATCTCAGTCGCCTGACCCGCGCGGGGCTGGAAGCCTTCCTCGAGTACGCCGACCCCGCCGCCCCGGAACTCCACCGACCGATCCACGAAACGGCGAAGATCGGCGCCGACAACCCCGACAACTACTACCAGAACGCCCAGCTCAGCGGCGCCTACGAGTACCGCATCGTCGGCCAGCGGAACTCGATCCACTATCTCGACTTCGCGACCCAGACCGCCGGCGTCGCGAGCACCGGCGATTCCAGCCAGAGCGGCCACCTCGACGCGGAGGACATCGAGATCGCCGACGACGGGTCCTTCGAGATCATCCTGTCGTGCGAAGAGAAACCCGGAAACTGGCTGCGCATGGTTCCCGAGACCACCCAACTGATCGTTCGCCAGACCTACCTCGACCGCGAAAGCGAGACGCCCGCCGATCTCCGCATCGAACGCATCGGTGGCGAGAAGCGGCCGGCGCCCGTGACCCCCGAACTCGTCGACCGGGGTCTCGGCCAGGCCGCGGGACTCGTCATCGGCTGTGTGAATCTCTTCGCCAGTTGGGCAAAGGGCTTCCAGGCGCATAGCAACGCACTTCCGCGCTTCGACGACTCCGTGTCCATGGGCGCCGGGGGCGACCCGAACATCTGCTACTACCACAGCTACTGGCAGCTCGGTCCCGAAGAGGCGCTCGTCATCGAAGTGACGCCCCCCGCGTGTCGCTCGTGGAACTTCCAACTCGACAACCACTGGATGGAATCCCTCGACTACCGCTACTACCGGGTGACGATCAACAAACACACCGCGACCTACGAGTCCGACGGTTCCGTTCGTATCGTCGTCGCACACCGCGACCCCGGCCACGCGAACTGGATCGAGACCGCCGGACACGCACAGGGCACCATGTGCTTCCGGTGGATCCGCGCCGACGAGCACCCGGAGCCGCGCTGTCGCGTCGTGAAGGTGTCCGAGCTTGGGTGAACCGCGAGCGTTTCGCGTCCCCCCGAACCGGATGCCGATCCGGGCGTTGAATGCGATCTGGGGAGGCGTACAGGGTCTCGGGATCGCGAAGCCCGAGCTGACCGCCGAGTCCCTCGTTCGTGCGGCGAAGCGCCAATCCGGGCTCGATGATCTGGGCCCCGACTTCGAGACGACGACCACCCGGGACGCACTCGCGCGACTGCTCGGCGCCGTCGAGGACGAGGCCCAGCTGCACCCCTTCGGCAGGGCGGTCATCCGCGGAACCCTCGTGGGCGCCCTCGTCACCCGCCTCGAGCTCACGCAGCTTTCGAAGGACCATCCGGAGATCCCGGCGATGCCCGTCGAGTCGCCGGTCTTCATCGCCGGACTCGCGCGGACGGGGACGACCCTGCTGCACCGCCTGCTCGGCTGCGAGCCGCGGCTGCGCCCCCTGCTTTCCTGGGAAGGGCTCACTCCCGCTCCCTTGCGCGGACGCAGCGTCGCGGCCGGCGCACCGGACCCTCGCGTCGGACGCGCGCGGCTCGCGGAACGCGCTCTCCGCTACATGGCGCCGGAGTTCTTCGCCATCCACCCGGTCGAGGCCGACGGCTACGAGGAGGACGTGCTGCTGCAGGACGGCAGCTTCATGAGCCCCACCGTCGACGCCACCCTGCCCGTGCCGCGCTACAGCGCGTGGCTGCACGAAGTCGATCAGCGCCCGATGTACCGCTACTTCCGCGGGCTGGTGCAGCTGTTGCTCTGGCAGCGCCCGGGCACCTATCTCGGCAAGACCCCCCATCACCTCGAGAACCTGCCGGCCCTGCTCGACGTCTTTCCGGGCGCCAAGGTGATCGTCACCCACCGTGACCCGGCCCGGGTCGTGCCGTCCTTCTGCAGCATGATGGCCCACGGCCGTCGACTCTTCAGCGAAGACGTCGATCTCCTGGATATCGGGAGACAGTTCCACACCAAGCAGCTAAGGGGCGTGACCGACGCGATGCAGGCGCGACGCGACCTTTCCGGCGACAGCTTCATCGACGTCCACTACGCCGATCTGATGGCCGACCCCATGAAGGAGATCCGGCGCATCTTCGACTTCCTCGGGGACCCGCTCTGCGACGAGACGGTTTCTGCCATGGAGGCCTTCTTGCGCCAGAACCCCAAGGACAAGCGCGGCGCGCACCGCTACGGGCCGACGGACTTCGGCCTCACCCGGGACCAGCTCGACCGCGACTTCGCCGCCTACCGCGACCACTACGGCATCTCGCGCGAGGACTGAAACGGGTCCGCGTCACGCTTGCCCGAAGCTCAGGCCTGAGCGGGGAAGAAGTGCACGTCCCGCTGCGGGAACGGAATGGTGATGTCCTCGCGGTCGAAGGCCAGCTTGACGGCCTCGATGGTGCCGAAGTAGACGGGCCAGTAGTCGTTCGTATCGACCCACACGCGCACCAGGAAGTTGATCGAGCTGTCCGCGTGGGCGGACATGAAGATGTCGTGGACCGGGTCCGAGAGGATCCGCTGGTCTGCTGCAACGACCTCTTCGAGCACGCGCCGCACCTTGGCGACATCGTCCTCGTAGCTGACGCCGAAGGTCAGGTCCACGCGCCGGGTCGGCTCGGCGAAGACGTTCTTGATGCAGTCGTTCGAAAGCAAGCCGTTCGGGATCACGACCCGTTGGTTGTCGAGGGTCTTGAGGATCGTGTTGAAGATCTGGATCTCGTGAACCCGGCCGAGATGGCCCTGGGCTTCGATGACGTCCCCGACCTTGAAGGGCTTGAAGAACAGGATCAACACACCACCGGCGAAGTTGCCGAGGCTGCCCTGGAGTGCCAGGCCGATGGCGAGTCCGGCGGCGCCGAGCATCGCGATGACCGAGGTCGTCTCGACGCCGATCATGGTGATGACGCTGACGAAGAGAAGACCCTTCAGGATCACGCTGGTCAGGCTGAGCAGGAAGCGCTGCAGGGTGGGCTCGACCTTCGCCCGGTCCATGCCGCGATCGACGCCCTTGTGCACCAGGCGGATCATCCAGAGACCCACGAACAGGGTCACGATGGCGAGCAGCAGCTTGGGGCCGTAGCTCATCGACAGCTGGACGAAGGTGTCCCCGTAGCGTTCGAGCCGCGCTTCCATACCGGGAGTCATCAGTTCATCCATGCCGCGATACCTCGAGAGCCCGGGCGTCGTGCGCCGGCCGGGAAGGATTGAGGAGGGAAGGATTCGGGAGGGAAGGTCTCGGAGGCTACGTCGGGGTCCGACGGACAGCAAGGGATCCGTGCGCGGCCCGCTCGGTTTGGCCTGCTACTGACCTGCGACGAAGTTCAGCATCGCGTGCGCGATGACGTCGTGACCGGCCGGCAGCGGATGCCAGACATCGCGGGCGACGTCTCGGGGAGCAACGCGTGCGGCCTGGAAGCGGGTCAGCAGATCCACGGACTCGACCCCTCGCGCGTCGAGCGCGGCGATGATCTCATCATGAACCAGGGTCAGGGAATAGTCTGCGAAACTCTCGCTCTCCAGAAAGAAGACCGGCAGCACCGCGACGCGGAAGGCGATGCCGCGCGCGGTCAGCAGCGTGTGCATGTCCTCGATCTCCCGATAGACCCGATCCTGGTTCTGCCGGAAGTGGTACTCGTGGAAGTCGAGCCCGGACAGCTTGCGGGCAACTTTGCGAAGCAGGGCCAGCGTGAAGCTGTCGGGTCTACGGAAGTAACGGATCTTCTGACCCGAGGAGTCCGCGAAGTCGAAATCGTTGAGGCAGAGTACGTAGACGACCTCTTCGGGATGAAAGTCGAGCACACGCGTGCGCAGGAGTTCAGCGATCTGGACCGTGTTGTAGCCGTCGATCCCGAAGTTCAGGGCACGAACGGGCATGCCGGCATCCTTCGCAAGCGCCTCGAAACGACGGACGAAGGCGGCAGCCTCCGGCGTGCGATAGCCGAGGGTGACCGAGTCCCCGATGAAGGCGATCCGACGCGAGCCCTCGTCGCTCTCGCTGAACTCGCGATCCCGGAAGCCCGCGCTGTTGGTGCGAACGGAGATCCTCGACGACGGATCGACGAACTCTCCGTTCGGTCGGTACTCCCACATCAGAACGGGGTTGCTCGACGGTACGGTGAGACGCCCGTACCAACCGGCCGACCCCGTGAACTCCGACCGCCACTGCTCGTACCGATACGACTCGACCCCTTCGAAGCCCAGAAGCAGAAGTAGCAGCGAGAAGGCTCCGCTGGCGATGGCGATCGACGAGCGTTTCAAGAGCGCATGGGATCGCATCGCGCTCATGCCCGCCTCCAGTGGCGCAAGCCGGCGACGAGGGCGGAACTCGCGAGCAGGGCGAGCACCGGCTCCACGGGCACGCGGAAGCGGTTCGCATAGAAGGCAGCGACGTGCGTCGACGCATATCCCACAGTCAGCACCAGGGCCGGCAGCCATTCGGCACGCCGCAACCGGACGATCGGGATGATCCCCACGATAGAAGCGATCAACAGCGGGCCGGCCCAGGCGAATGTGATCAACCCCGCCGCAGTCGAGAGCGGATGGCGGTCATGGAAGGGGCTCCAGAACATCGCGAGCTTCTTCATCGCCAGTCCCGATGCCGATACGGGGTTGGCGACGATCCAGGACCTCGCTTCTGCCGAGAGTGTGCGATCCCGAACGAGCTCGTCTGGACCCGCCTGCTCGAGATCCGGGAGCGCGCTCGTCTGGTACCCACCGTCGGCGAGGTCGTTGAAGCCGATCGCGAGATTGACGCCGGATTTGGTCTGGTAGACGACCTCGTCCCACAACACCCAGTTGCGAGCGAGCCAGGGAGCCACGACGAGACACACGACGCTGCCCGCCAGCGCGAGCGCGCGGATCGCCGAACGCGTAGACGCGTGGCGAAGGGCGACAACGGCCAGGACTCCGAACGCGAGTGCTGACGTGAGGACGAACGCGGATCGCGTCAGAACGCCGAGTCCGATGGCGGCTCCCAGCAAGACGAGGTCCAGCGAGACCGGCGAACCATCGCGTATCCGATCCAGGGTTCGACTCGACAGCCAGACGATCAGGACGAACAAGAAGGCAGCAAGGGTCTCGCTGGCCACTCGCGTGACCTGCGCGAGCTGAAGAGGACTGATCGCCACCAGCGCCGCGGCGATCGAGCCCAGGAGCCCGCCCCCGAGACGACGTCCCAGTAGACCCGTCAGCACCACGGTCCCGGTTCCCAACACCGCCTGCGACACGAAGAGCGCCTTCGCGCTCACACCGAAGACCGAGAACACTCCTGCCAGCAGGAACGGGTAGCCCGGAAGCCAGAACGAGGTGGGTCCGACATCCGCCTGCAACGGGGCGAGTGGAAAGGGGCCGGCGTCGTTCCGGTACTCGCCGTAGCGCAGCAGGTTCTTCGCGATGCTGAGGTAGTACTCACCGTCCGGCCAGTGTGCGAAGTCGGATTGGGACAGGGCCAGCGCGAGTCGCACACCCAATGCGACGACCGCGACACCGGCGAGTCCGAGGCTCCAGTGGTCCGTTCGTCTGAGGAGGGGCTGCATGGGATCGATCCGGTCGCCGAGGCGAGAAGGTGACGAGAAAGTGACGAGAAGGCGAAGAAGAAACCTGGACCAAACGGACTCGCTGGCGCAGTCTCGCCTCTGGTATACGTCGCTCACCGGACGAAACAAGGGATCGACTTCGGGCCCCGAAGGTGGCCTGCCGGACGCCCCTCGAAGGAAGGCAGCGAACGAGATGACGACCTCGACTCACGACATGACCGGGCGCGTGTGCCTCGTGACCGGCGCGACGGATGGACACGGTCGCGCGGTGGCCGATTCCCTGGCGGACGCAGGCGCCGAGCTGGTGCTGCTGGGCCGCAACCCGCAGAAGTGTGAGCGGGTCCAGGCCGAGATCGCCGCGCGCACGGGCCGCAAGCCGGACATCCTGCTCTGCGACCTGATGAACCGCTCGGACGTGGACCGTGCCGCCGACGACTACCTGGAAAGCGGGCGCCCCCTGCACCTGCTCGTCAACAACGCGGGCCTCGTGAACCTGCACCGCCAGGTCAACGCAGAGGGTCTCGAGCAGACCTTCGCGGTCAACTATCTCGCGATGTTCCAGCTGACCCTGCGGCTCTTCGAGCGCCTGCAGCAGTCCGCGCCCGCTCGCGTCGTCAACGTCTCGTCGGACACCTACAAGATCGGGAAGCTCGAGCTCGACAACCTGCAGCTCGAGCGGGACTACTCGGTGAGCCAGGCCTATGCGCGGTCGAAGCTCGCCATCGTCCATTTCACCCTCGAGCTCGCGCGCCGGATCCAGGGCAGTGGCGTGACCGCCAACGCCGTCGACCCGGGCCCGGTGGCCTCGAACATCGCCGCCAACAACCCGGGCCTGCTCTACACGGTCGCGAAGCCGATGATCCGATACCTGTTCCCGAGCGCGGCGCGCGCGGCGCGCACCTGCCTGCTGATCTCGACGGACCCCGCCCTCGCCGATTCCACCGGCGGCTACTGGCGGTCCCTGAAGCGTCGCGACCGGCCCCTCAAGCAGCCGGATCCGGCGCTCGCCGCCGGGCTGTGGCAGGAGAGCGTCCGCCTGACGGGCACAGACCTGCCTTCGGCTTGACGGCCCGCCAGACCCGGTGCCCGGCGCCAAACCGCGAGACAAGCCCGTCCGATCGGTCTAGACTGGCCCGCTCTTCATATCTCAAAACCCCGTTTGGAGCCCTGAAATGACCGCACCGTGGATCACCTACCGCCCCGAACTGAAGGTGCTCGACTGCACCGTCCGCGATGGTGGACTGATCAACGACCACCTCTTCGACGACGGCTTCGTCCGCAGCGTGTACGACACCTGCGTCGAGGCCGGCATCGACTACATGGAGGTCGGCTACAAGGGCTCGAAGAAGCTGTTCGCCAAGGACAAGTGCGGGGACTGGAAGTTCTGCGACGAAGACGACCTGCGACGCATCGTCGATGACAACCCCAGCTCGCTCAAGCTCTCGGCCATGGCCGACGTGGGCAAGACCGATTACAAGACGGACATCCTGCCCAAGAAGGACAGCGTCCTCGACGTCATCCGCGTGGCCACCTACGTGCACCAGATGCCCGCGGCCCTCGAGATGATCCAGGACGCCCACGACAAGGGCTACGAGACCGCGTGCAACATCATGGCGATCTCCATCGTCCAGGATGCCGAGATCGACCAGGCCCTCGAAGTGCTTCGCGACGCACCCTGCAGCACGGTGTGCGTCGTCGACAGCTTCGGCTCGCTCTACGGCGAGCAGGTGGGACGCCTCGTCGACCGCTACAAGAAGGCGCTCGAAGGGACGGGCAAGGAGATCGGCATCCACGCCCACAACAACCAGCAGCTGGCCTTCGCGAACACCATCGAGGCCATCGTGCACGGCGCGAACCGCATCGACGCTACCGCCATGGGCATGGGCCGGGGCGCGGGAAACTGCCCGATGGAGCTGTTGATCGGCTTCCTTCGCAATCCCGCCTACCGGGTGAGGCCCGTCTACCAGCTGCTGCAGGACCACATGGTCGGCCTGCGTGAGAAGCACGAGTGGGGAGCACTGGTGCCCTACAACATCACGGGTCAGCTCAATCAGCACCCGCGTTCGGCCATCGGCATTCTCGAGAGCGACGAGAAGCACGACTACGTGGGCTTCTACGACAAGCTGGTCGCAGACCTGTAGTCGCCCCGGCGAGTGTGCGTCAGGCGGGCTCGACGCTCACCGGCGTCCCGAACAGCACTGCGGTCCCGCTCGCCACGTCGTAGGCCTCGTTGTCGGTCAGCAGGTTCGCGTTCACACCGGGTCGGCCGTTGGCCACCTCGAGCCGCGTGCCGGACGCCGCGTGCCCCCAGCCGTGGGGCAGGCTGACGACTCCGGGCATCAGATCGTCGGTGACGACGACCGGGGCGACCAGCTTGCCGACCCGGCTCGTCACCCGGGCGGCGCCGCCCGGGACGAGACCCAGTCGCTCGGCATCCGCGGGCGAAACCTGCAGGACGCAGCGCTCGCGTCCCTTCATCAGCGCCGGCAGATTGTGGGTGAACGAGTTCGTCGAGCGCATGTCCCGGCGACCGATGAGGACCACGTCTTCCCGGGGACGGGCCATGCGCGCTTGCAGGCGAGGGACATCGTCGACCATGGTCGGGGGCGCTAGCGCAATGCGACCACTCTCGGTGCCGATCACGTCGTCGAGCCTCGGCTGGAGGGGACCGAGGTCGATGCCGTGGGGCGCCTCGCGCACCTTTCGCAGATTCAGTCCGTCGGGCTTGCGGCCGAAGCCGTCGCCGTAGGGGCCGATGCGGAGAAGCATGTCGAGGATGCGGTCCGGTCCGATGTCGCCCTCGACCTTATCGAAGACTTCGTCCACGCTGAGCTCCGGCCAGGCGCCGTCGGCGAGAGCCGCGGTCGCGAACTGGCGCAATACCAGGTCGTCCACCGCCTGTGGGTCGAGCGCGTCGAGCCCCATCAGTCGGGAGCCGATGCGCGAGAACACCTGCCAGGCCTCCTGCGCGTCGTCCGGCGGTGGCATCGCCGCGGACGACCACTTGGCGATGTTCCGCACCGAGAGCAGGTAGAAGGGCACTTCGTAGCCCGAGAGCTCTGCCGGCGAAGGTGTCGGCAGGATGATGTCCGCGTGCCGCGTGGTCTCGTTGATGTAGAAGTCGATGGCGACCAGGAAGTCCAGGCGTGAGAAGGCCTCTTCGATCCTCTCGGAGTTCGCGGCGCTGCGCGCGGCGTTCGTCATCATCAAGATCATCGCCCGGACCTGGCCCGGCCCCTCGGTGAGGATCTCTTCCGCCATGGTGGACGACGGGATCAGGCCTTCGACTTCCGGCCGGCCGCTCACACGGCTGTGCCAGCGACCCATGGCGAAGCGGCCGTCGAAGGCGGCGTCGATGGGAGCCGCGGGCCGGGTGAACATCACACCGCCGGGACGGTCGAGATTGCCGGTCAGGATGTTGACCAGCTCGCAGGCCCAGCTCGCGAGGGTCCCGAATTCCTGCACGCAGGTGCCGAGGCGGCCGTAGCACGCCGCCGACTCTGCGTCGGAAAGCTCGCGCGCGATGCGACGGATCTCCGCGGCCTCGATGCCGCAGTGCTCGGCAACGGACTCGGGCGAGAACTCGCGCGCGACCTCCTGCACGTCGTCGAGGCCCTCGACGAGGTCTTCGGCTGCACCGAGGGTCACGCGGTCTTCTTCGAAGAGCGTGTGGACGATGGCCAGCAGGAAGGCGGCGTCGCTGCCGGGTCGGATGAAATGGTGCTCGCTCGCGATCTGCGCCGTTTCGCTGCGGCGGGGGTCGACAACCACCAGCTTGCCGCCGCGCTCGGTCACCGCCTTCAGGCGGCCGGGAGCGTCGGGCATCGTCATCAGGCTGCCGTGGGACACGGCGGGGTTCGCACCGATCACGAGCAGGTAGTCGCTGCGATCGATGTCCGGGATCGGCACCGCCAGCGGGAAGCTGCGTCCGAACATCAGGCCGGTCTGGACGATCTTCGGCAGCGTATCGATGGCGGCCGAATTGAACAGACTGCGGCTCCCCAGGGCGCGCTGCAGCACTGGCCGGTACAGCACGGCGCCGAGATCGTGAACGATGGGGTTGCCCGTGTAGGTGCCGATGGCGTCGGGCCCGTGCTCGTCGCGGATCGCGATCAGGCGCGAAGCCACCTCGTCGTAGGCCTCTTCCCAGCTGATCTCCTCGAAACCGTCGGCCGTGCGACGCACGGGACGGCGCAGGCGATCGGGGTCGTGGTAGAGCCCCTTCAGCCCGTACGCCTTCGGGCAGATGAAGCCCTTCGAGAAGGGGTCGTCGCGGTCGCCGCGCACGCCGACGATGGCGTCGTCGTCGACCTCGACGGTGAGCCCACAGGTGGCTTCGCAGAAGGGACAGACGCGGTGGACGCTTCGCTTGTCGGACATCGGGGTCGATCCTCCAGGGGCGCGGGAGAGATCAGGGTCCCGAGCGGGCGCGGGTCCGGCAAGATCCACTTCGGCCGCACGGCTGGCACCAATCCCCTGGCACGGGCGCCCAGAGCGTTCGATGCTGTGGCCATGACGACGGCAGCCATCGAGTCCATCGACCACGTGGTCCAGGTCGGTCGGCACGGGACGACGACGGTGCGGGACATCCCGGGCCCGCCGGGCGCAGCGGCGGTGGTGCTGCTGCACGGCCTCGGTGCGACCGCGCGTCTGAACTGGGGCCCCTGCTTCCGGCCGCTGTCCCAGCACTTCCGCGTCCTCAGCCTCGACCACCGCGGTCACGGCGCGGGGCTCCGGACCCGACGCTTCCGCCTGGAGCAATGCGCGGACGACGCGGTCGCGGTCGCGCGTGCTCGCGGCATCGAGCGCTTCATCGCCGTCGGCTACTCGATGGGCGGACCGATTGCGTCCCTCGCCTGGCGGCGTCACCCGCAGCAGATCGCCGGCCTCGTGCTGTGCGCGACCGCGCGTCATTTCATGGCCCGCAACATCGCTCGCGCGGCGCGCATGGCTCTACCCGCGGTGGCGGGCATGGCGCGGCTGGCGCCTTCCGCCGCGCGTCAACGCCTGCTGCAGCGGATGCTGTCGCGGATCGAGCACCCCCAGCTGCGCGATCGCGTGTTTCACGAGTTCGCCGGCCACGATCCGGCGTCGGTCATCCAGGCCAGCCACGCACTCAGCGGCTTCTCGTCCCACGACTGGATCGGCAGCGTGGACGTGCCCACCGCGGTGATCGTGACCACCCGCGACGAGCTGGTGCCGCCCGACCGCCAGCGCAGGCTGGCCGCATCGATCCCAGGCGCCGAGCTATTCGAGGTGGACGGCGACCACAGCGCCTGCGTGGCCCGCGCCGATCTCTTCGTTCCTGCGCTGGTCGCCGCGTGCCGCAGCGTGGATCGACGCAAGGGGACCGCAGTGACGAGCTAGCACGGCGCGAGAAGCCGATCGGCGGTTCGGGCGTACGCGATCGGAGAACGACCTTTTCTTGCAACTTTTGGCCGTCTCGACACCACGTTCCCCCTGATGTCGTGCCGAATTCCGTCCAGCGAACAGTCGTCCCTGGCGAAGGGTTTCCTCTTCGGGCTGCTCCTCGTCAGTCCCCTGCCGGCCGCGGCGCTCACCATCGACGACGTCACGCCGCTCTACTTCCAGGCCGACCAGGGCCAGGGCTTCGACCCGGCCGATGTCGCGGCCAGCGGGATCGCACCCTCCCTCGAGGCGACGCCCTCGGACCTCTTCATCGGGGCGGGCGGCCCGTCGTCCGGAGCCTCCGTGCGGGTGAGCTCCCAGGCGATCACGACGATCCATCAGCTGCCGGCGACCGCAACGCCCAGCGACCCCGCCATCGTCGACTCCACCTGGACCATCGAGAACGTCAGCGCGGGCGCCCTCGCGGCGCCCGTCCTGCTGTTCACCGTCCTCGATCCGCTGAACACGTACCCGGGCAATCCCCAGATCGGGCTCGACGGGGATCTGCTCGATCTGTTGCGCTACGTGCCCCCGTCCGGGCCCGACATCCTCTACGGCGCGATCGTCCTGCCGGACCTCGCAGAGGGCGAATCGACCGAGATCCTGGTGCGTTACGTGGTGGGCGGGCCCCTCGCGATCAGCGACGCGTCCCAGGTGCTGGCTCCCCTGGGGCTCGCCGTCGCGCTCAGCTACACGGAAGTCCCGGAACCGACTACGCTGCTGCTCTGCGCGACCGGGTTGGCGGGGATCGCCCTCTTCGGCCGCAGACGCGAAACCGCTCGGGGGGGCAGAAGCATGGAGAGTGCCGGGTGCCCCACTTCTCGAGAGAGAGGGCGACAGCCAGAAGCCAGCGGCTAGCCCCGGGGCTCAGGCTGTCAGTCGGGCTGCCAGTCGGGCTGTCGAGCAGGGTCCTGGGCCGGGCGATGTGCGGCGTGTTGTGCGCGTCGCTGCTGCTCTCGGTGGCCGCCGCGTCAGCTACCGGACCGCGCGAGCGTGGAATGGCGCTGGCACGCGAGGGTCGTTGCCCGGCCGCGCTGCCGGACCTCGAGAGCGCACGTGCAGACGACCCACGGGACGCCGAGGCAAGCCTCGTCGCGGGCCAATGCCTGATCCGGCTCCAGCACTACGAGGAGGCGACGGCGGCCATCGAAGCCGCCCGCGCCGTGGACCCCTCGCTGCCCGGAGTCGACGTCTCGCTCGCCATCGCCCGCTATCACCTCGAAGACCTCGACGGCGCCCGCGAGGCCCTCGACCGCGCCGAAGCCCGGGACCCCGACCGGGCCAACGTCCAGCTCTACCGCGGCCTGCTGCTGCTCGAGGCCGCGGACCGGGAGGCGGGCGTCGCCGCCCTCGAGCGCGCGCGCGCCATGGATCCCGGCTACGCCGAGCCGGTCTCGTCGTTCTACCAGGGCCTGGCCCTGGCGGACGTGGATCGCAAACGCGCCCATACCGCCCTCGAGCGCGTGGCGGACGAGTGGCCCGGCAGCGCCTGGGCCGAAGAGGCCGGACGCGCCCTCGACCGACTCGAAGACCCGGGCATGCAGTGGTGGCTCGAAGGCAGCATCGGCGCCGAATACGACACCAACGTCGTCCTCAAGGGTTCGGGAGTCGACCTGCCCGACGAGATCAGCGACAAGGCCGACTGGCGCGGGGTCTGGACCCTGTCCGCCGGCAGCACCCTGTACCGCGACGAAGACTGGACCCTGGGGTTGATGGGCGGCTACTACGGCACCCGCCAGGCCAAGATCCACGAATTCGACACCCAGTATCCGACGGTCTCGGTGTGGCTCGACCGGGTCCTCACCGAGGACGCCGTCCTGCGCGGCCGCTACGAGTACGGCTTCGCGTGGGTGGACGACAACCAGTATCTGTCCGAGCACGTCTTCGAGGCGTCGCTGTTCGAGGGTTTCGGCGACTGGGGACAGACGCGCCTCGACCTCGGCTACACCCGGGACGACTTCCTGTTCGACACCTTCGACGTCCCGGACGGGGACGGAACGCCCGGCGACTCGTGCCCGGGCAACGTCAGCGCCTGCGGTCCGCCCGGGCTGAACGAAGCGAGCGCGCGCAACCGCGACGGCTGGGAGGTCTCCGCGGGCTTCCTGCACGCCCTGCCCCTGCCCGACACCCTCGGCCTCACCGGTCTCGCAGCGCGAGGCGGCTACGCCTATTCCTGGTACGACTCGCGCGGCCTCGAGTACAGCTTCCAGCAGCACGCGTTCGTCGTGGGAACGGGCGCCACCCTGCCCTGGCAGGTGCTCTTCGACTTCGAGGTCGGCTTCAAGTACCGGCCCTATCGCCATCCCTCCACCTACCCGAATCAGACCCCGACGGATGGAACCGAGTACGCACTTTCCGGGACCAACAAACGCGAGCGGGAGTGGAACGTCGGCGCTTCCCTCGAGCGAGCACTCGGCGACAAGCTCAGCCTGATCTTCGCCTGGCGCTACGACGACAACGATTCCACCGCGAAGGTCTTCAAGTACCACCGCCACGTGGTGGGATTGCACCTGAAGGGCCGCATCGGCCCCTGACCCTGAAACGAGACCCCCATGCAGCGATTCCTCCCGACCCTCTTCGTCCTTCTCGCCGCTGTCGTCCTGCTGTCCGCCTCCGTGACGGCGGTGGCCTTCGCAGACGACGCGCCCTCCGACAAGCCGTCGACGGACACGCGGGACACCCTGGCGCCGCCGGGCGAGTGCGCCCGCCCGCGCGGTTTGGTGGACGCCGCACGGCCTTCGAGCTTCGACATCGCGGGCAGCCCCGCCGCGCGACTGGTCCCCGCGCAGGTGTCGTCGACCCTGACCGCGGCCGGCCCCCCGCCGGTGCCGCCCCCGAGCTCCGCGGGACCGCCCTCGCCCAGTCTGTGCGACGAGCCCATGGGTTGCTCTGCCGGAGGACCGGCCTTCATCGAATCCGAGCCGGTGCCCGGCCTCCCGCCCGGCGCGCGGCCGTGAGCCGTCGTCAGCCGGCCCCAGATCCCGCGGCAGGTGGCCCGCGGGGAAACCAGCGGTGATCGCGCGATTCGCCGGCACCGGGTCCGGGCGAACGGCGACACACCCTGTAAGGCAACCTCGCAGCACACCTCCATCCCAGGGAAGGCATCGCACCCGTGAGTGACACGGTCACTGAAGACCAGCAACTCATCGAACGCATCTCACAGCACCAGGACGTGGCCGCGCACCGGACCCTGTTCGACCGCTACTACCGTCGGGTCTTCGGGCTCGTCCGGCGCAGGCTCAACGACGATTCCCTCGCCGAGGAAGTCGTCGCCGACGTCTTCTTCGAGATCTGGCGAGCGGCCGACGCGTTTCGCGGCGACTCCCAGGTGTCGACCTGGATCTTCGGCATCGCGCACTTCAAGGCACTGAGCGCCATCCGTCACCGCAGCAGCAAGCGCATCTCGCGGGTGATCCCGACCAACGTCGAGAGGCTTCACCAGTTCGCGGGCGAAGACGATCCGAGCGAGAACCTCGCTTCCCGGCAAGCACTCAAGGAAGCGCTCGACGCCATCGAGAAGCTGCCGGAAAGCCAGCGGCAGGTGCTGCAGCTGTCCGTCCTCGAAGGCTGGAGCTACACGGAAATCGCCGAACACCTCGGCGTTTCCGAGAACACCGTCAAGACCCGCGTATCGCGCGCGCGGGCGAGACTTCGGTCCACCGCATCCAGCGCCTTCTCAGGTCTCACGGCATGAGCACCCATCGAACACCTCCCCAGACACAGTGTCCCGCCGACGTGCTCGGCTTCATCCCCTGGTATCCCGACGGGCTCGACGAGACCCAGCGCGGCGCCGTCGAGGCGCACGCAGCGGGCTGCAGCGACTGCCGCGACGAGATCGCCATGCTGCAGGGGTCGCTCGGGTTGCAGGGGTCGGACCTGGCCGAGTCGGGCGAAGCGCCCGACCCGGAACGCATCTACGCACAGGTGCTGGCGCGCATGGAAGCCGCACCGCCGGATGTCCTGCGCCGCGAGGGCGGCACCGAAGACGGCGAAAGGGCGAAGGGAGCGAAGGGAGCCAGCGTGTCGCAGCTTCCGCTGCGCCAGCGCAGCGACGCGCCCGACGAGCCCCAGGCCATGGGTTGGCGACGCGTCGCCGGCGCCTCGTCCGGGAAGCGCGTCGCCCTGGCGGCGAGCCTGCTGCTGGCGCTGGCGGTGGGCGCGCTCGTGGGCCCCGGTGTCCTGAGACGAGGCGGGGAGCCCGAGCCGGTATACGAGACGGCCAGCGCGTCCACGTCTGCACAGGAGGGGGCGACGAAGGGTCACGCGACCCTCGAGGTCGTCTTCCGCGAGGACGCGAACGCCTCGCAGATCAACCAGACACTACGCGCCCTGGGAGCTCGCGTAACGAGCGGTCCCAGCCAGCTCGGGGTATACCGACTGGAACTGGGCGCGGACGTGGACCTCACCGCCGCGAAGAAGCTGTTGACCGAGGATCGTGACGGTGTCGCAACCTTTGCAGAAAAGCCGCTCCGTCCCTGACGCGGGGCCCGCCTGGGTTCGACTCGTTCTCGTGGCCGTTTTCCTCGGCTTCGGGCAGTGGGTGCCGGACGTGGCGCATGCGGTTCCTCTCTCTCGCGACGTCGCGGACGCTCCCGGCGTCGCGGACGAAGCGGAGGGAGCGGACGCTGGCGCCTGCGCGCCGTTCGAGACTGGGAGATCCTTCGCGCAGCTCGCGCAGACCTCCGAGCCGGGAATCGCTCCCGCTCGGCCGGCGCAGGCGGCCATCGCCGACCGCGGGGGCCAGATCATCAGCTTGCCGAGCGCGACGGGCGACGCCCCCGCCGGCCAGGTCTCGGGCGAGGCGATCCTCGCGCTGCCGAAGGGGACGTCCAGGGAATTCGAGCTCGGCGCCCAGGCGCGGGTCGCAGAGTCGTACTGGAGCCCCGTGCTGTGCGCGACGGTGGCCCGCATCACCGGCCCGAAGGGCGCGCGACCGGAAGAGCTGGTGCCCGTCGCACCGGATACGGCAGCACTGGTTCCGAATCACGTCTACCGCACCGCCGCCGACGAGATCGTGCCGCTGGCCGACGCCGGCGTGATGCGCCCCGACCCCTACCGCCCGCTGCAGTGGGGTCTGCAACAGTCCGGCGTGGAGCGCGCCCGGTCCGTCTCGAAGGGTGCCGGTGTGCGCGTCGCCATCCTGGATTCCGCACCGCAGACGAGCCACCGCGATCTCGGCCCCATCGAGATGGCACCCGTGGACGGCGGGCCGAGCGCCGGCACGCCCGGCGCCCACGGCACCCTCGTCACCGGCCTGGTGTACGCCATCGAAGGCAATGGCTTCGGCATCGCCGGCCTGGCCCCCGACGTCGAGCTCGTGGCCGTCCCCGTGTGCACGCCGATGGGTGCAACCGCGAACGACACCTGTCCGCTGTTCATCGTTTTGCGAGGGCTCGACGTCGCCTGGGAACAGCAGGCCGCCATCGTGAACCTGTCGATCGTCGGACCGGACAATCCCCTGCTCGCGCGCGGAACCGAACGGCTCGACGAGCTGGGGGTGCTGGTCGTCGCCGCGGCGGGCAACGAAGGCACCAGCGACCCGCGCTACCCCGCCGCCTATCCGGCGGTCATCGGAGTCGGCGCGGAAGATCGCGAAGGACGTCTCTTCGACCGCAGCAATCGCGGCCCCTCCGCCGAGCTGTCCGCGCCCGGCGTCGAGATCCTGTCCACGGTCCCCGGCGATGCCTTTGCGTTCGGAAGTGGCACGAGCTTCGCGGCGGCGCACGTCACGGGCTCGCTCGCGATCCTGCTCGGTGCGGGCGCCGACCCGGTCTCGGCGAGACGCGCGCTCTTCCAGCAAGCGAGCCAGCAACCGGCAGTCGGCGCGCAACCGCCGCGCCTGCCTCCGGTGTGCGACGTGCTCGCGCGGCTCGACCGCCCCTGTCGCTGAGCACTTGAAGCTGCCGGCGCTTTCCCGAAGCCGCCGGCGCTTACCCGAAGCCGCCGGCGCTTACCCGAAGCCACCGGCGCTTTCGGGAAGCTGCAGGCGCTCTGCACGTCGCTTGCCGGTCCTTCGGTTTCGATCGCGAACGACCGATGAATCCGGCGTGCGAATCAGAGTCCTCGTCTGAGCGGCGAAAGCGCTGGGGACACAGCCGGGAGCATCGGGGTCTTCGAAGTGGTCGACGAACTGTGAATCCTATCCCCGAACCTCACACTGCGCTGCTCGTCGCCATCGGGTTGCTGGGACTCGTGTTGTACGGACGCCGACGCGGCTGACCGCGACCGGCGGGCCGCTAGACTCCCGCCCCATGAAAGAGACCACTCCCCGGGGCGCCGCGGCGATGCTGCGGCCGGTCGACTCGCTCGCGATCCCCCTCGGCCCGGGCCAGCCCGCCAGCTTCCTGCACGCGCTGTCGGACCGCGACGACTTCGAAGATCTCCAGATCTTCGGTGCATTGCTGCTCGACCTCTATCCCGTCTTCGCCAAGAAGGGCGTGCGCCTGCTCTCGGGCTTCTTCGGCCCCGCGGAACGCGCGCTCCGGGCGGCCGGACACGACGTCCGTTTCATCCCGGGTGACTTCCGGCGTTTCGCGACGATCGCCGAGCAGCTCGCTCCCCGGGTGATGACGACGGCGGTCGCGCCGGCCGGACCCGACGGGCGCTACAGCCTTTCGCTACACGCCGGCGCAACCGTCGCAGCCCTGCGTACGTGCGGTCGGGACCCGAATCGCGTGTTGATCGCCGAGGTCAACGCCGGGTTGCCGCGCACCTTCGGCCTGCCACCGGGGTCCGATCATTCCCTCGGCCCGGACGAGATCGACGTTCTCGTCGAAGGCGATCGCCCGCCGCCCACTCTCGACGACCCGCCGCCGACGGAAGTCGAGATCGCGATCGCGGGCCACGTCCAGAAGCTCGTCCCCCAAGGCGCAACCCTGCAGACCGGAATAGGGGGCGTGCCCAACGCCGTCGCGAGCCTGCTGGCCCAGGGCGAGGGAGACGACTACGGGATCCACAGCGAGATGTTCACGACGGGGCTGATGCGGCTGCACCAGGCCGGGAAGGTCTCGAACCGCAGCAAGGGCATCTACGACGGACATTCGATCTGCACCTTCGCCCTCGGAACGAAGGCGCTGCACGACTGGCTCCACGAGAACGAGGACGTGCGCTTCCTGCCCGTGGACATCGTGAACGACCCGTCGGTGATCCAGCGCAACCGCAACATGATCGCCATCAACGGTGCGCTTTCCGTCGACCTCTTCGGGCAGGTCGTCGCCGATACCATCGAGGGCCGACAGCATTCGGGTATCGGTGGACACGAGGACTTCGTGAGCGGCGCCTCCCTCGAGAGCGACGACCGGTCGCTCGTGTGCCTGCCCGCGACCGTGCGCCTGGGCGATCGGGTCATCTCGCGCATCCAGACTCGTCTGCCGCGCGGTTCGGTCGTGACGACGCCCCGCCATCAGCTCGACCTGGTCGTCACCGAGTACGGGGTCGCCGACCTGCGCGGGCTCAGCGTGGACGAACGAGCCGAAGCCCTCGCGAACATCGCCCATCCCGACGTGCGCGACGCGCTGCGGCGCGGCGAAGACGACGTCGAGATCCCCTGAGCTGAGCCGAACCGGAGAGAATGCATGAGCCTGCGCATCCGCGATCTGTCCGTCCACGACGTGCGCTTCCCCACGTCGGACTTCGGCGACGGCTCCGACGCCATGAACCCGGACCCGGACTACTCGGCGGCCTTCGCGATCCTGCGCTGCGACGACGACCTCACGGGTCACGGCATGACCTTCACCATCGGTCGCGGCACGGAGATCTGTGTCCGGGCCATCGAGGCGTACCGACCGCTGGTGGTGGGGCGCGACCTCGACGAGATCGAGGCCGACCTCGGCGGCTTCTGGCGATCCCTCGCCGGAGACAGCCAGTTGCGCTGGCTCGGCCCGGAGAAAGGCGTCGTGCACCTGGCCCTCGCCGCCGTGGTGAACGCCGTCTGGGACCTGCTCGCGCGCCGGGCCGGGAAGCCGCTCTGGCAATACCTCAGCGACATGACCCCGCAGGAGATCGTGCGCTGCGTCGACTTCCGGCACATGCGCGACGCACTCACGCCCGAGGCCGCCCTCGCCCTGCTCGAGAAGCAGGCGGATGGACGGGCCGCCCGCCGCGCGGCCCTCGAACGCGACGGCTACCCGGCATACCTCACGTCCGCAGGCTGGATCGGCTACGACGAAGACACCATCCGCGCGCGCTGCCGCGCCGCCATCGCCGGGGGCTGGAATCACTTCAAGGTCAAGGTCGGCGCCGATCTCGAAGACGACCTGCGGCGCTGCCGCATCGTACGCGAGGAAATCGGACCCGACCGCGTGCTGATGCTGGACGCCAACCAGGTCTGGGACGTGGACGAAGCCATCGACGCAATGCGCGAGCTCGCGGCCTTCGACCCGCTCTTCATCGAAGAGCCGACCAGCCCGGACGACATTCTTGGGCACGCGCGCATCGCCAGCGCCGTGCGCCCCATCGGCGTCGCCACCGGCGAACACTGCCAGAACCGCGTCATCTTCAAGCAGCTGCTCCAGGCCGGGGCGATCGACTACCTGCAGATCGATGGCTGCCGCCTCGGCGGCGTCAACGAGGTGATCGCGGTGCTCTTGCTCGCTGCCCACTTCGGTGTCCCGGTCTGTCCCCACGCCGGCGGCGTCGGTCTCTGCGAGCACGTGCAGCACTTCTCGGCCTTCGACTTCGTGTGCGTCAGCGGCAGCCTCGACGGCCGCTTGATCGAGTTCGCCGACCACCTGCACGACCACTTCGTGACGCCCGTGCGCGTCGAGAAAGGCCGCTACCGCATGCCGACGGCGCCGGGCTTCGGCACCGAGATGAAGGCCGAGAGCCTGGCGCAGTTCGCCTGGCCCGACGGTCCGGTCTGGCGGCAGAGGCTGTCGCAAGGCGAGTAGGCCCCGGTCCCGAACAAGAGCAGGCCCCGGCCCCGAAAAGGAAGCGACCGATCGTGAAAGAGCTCGACGTCCTCCGCAGTCACGCCGTGCCCGACTGGTTCCACGACAGCAAGCTCGGCATCTTCATCCATTGGGGTCTGTTCTCGATCCCCGGCTTCGCCGCGAAGCTCGACCACATCTCCGACGCCTTTTCGAAGCACTACGACCAGGGCGTCGTGATGACTCCGTACACCGAGTGGTACGACAACGCGATCCGCGTCCCCGAGAGCCCGTCTGCCGCGTTCCACGCCGAGAACTACGGCGATCAGCCCTACGAGGACTTTCGCGCGCCCTTCGATCACGGGCTCGAGCAATGGCGACCGGACGAGTGGGCGCAGCTCTTCCGACGAGCCGGAGCGGGTTACGTGGTGCTCGTGACGAAGCACCACGACGGCTATTGCCTGTGGCCGAGCGAGGTCGACAACCCCAACCGGCCGGGTTGGACCAGCAAGCGAGACGTGGTGGGCGAGCTCGCCGCCGCCGTCCGCGCAGAGGGCCTGCGCTTCGGCGTCTACTATTCAGGTGGCATCGACTGGTCGTGGAATCCGCAGCCCGTCCGCACCCTCGGCGAGTTCATTGGATCGGCTCCGGGAGGCGACTACCCGCGCTACGCGGAAGCCCAGGTTCGCGAGCTGATCGAGCGCTACCAGCCGAGCATCCTGTGGAACGACATTTCCTGGCCGACGGATCTCGAGACGATGGTGCGCTTGATGCAGGACTACTACCGCGCCGTACCCGAGGGCGTGGTGAACGACCGTTGGATGCATCGGAATCTCCCGATGCGACTGCTGTCCCGGCCGATCGTGCAGAAGACCGTCGATTGGTTGATGAGGCGGTCGCTTCGCAAGGCCGCCGCGAAGGGGGAGGAGCCTGCCGGGCTGATCCCTCCCAAGCCCGCGCATTCCGACTTCCGCACCCCGGAATACACGAGCTTCAAGGAGATCACGCCGGGCAAGTGGGAAGCGACCCGGGGTATGAGCCCGTCCTTCGGGTACAACCGCAACCACGGCGAAGACGACTACGAAGACGCGGACGAGCTGCTGCGCAGCTTCATCGACACCGTCTCGAAGAACGGCAACCTACTGCTCAACGTGGGACCCCGCGGCGTGGACGCCGGCATCCCCGAACCTCAGGTGCGGCGCCTCGAACACCTGGGCGAGTGGCTCGCGTCGAACCGGGAGGCCATCGTCGGCACCCGCCCTTGGGTCCGCGCCGAAGCGGAGACCCGCGACGGCATCCCCGTCCGGTTCACGACGGCGCGCGGCAACCTGTACGCGATCCTGCTGGGGACACCCGCCGGCGGCGAGTTCTGGCTCGGGCCTCTGCAGGTGCCCGAAGGGATCGCCGTCAGCTGCCTGGGCACCGGCGAGGAGGCCCGTGTGGCGGCCGACGGCGACGGCCTGCGGATTCGCGTGTCGACGCCGTGGCCCGACGCGCCGGCCCATGCTTTCCGGATGTCACCCGCACCACCCGGGTGACATCCAAGGGGCCTACATGCAATAGGCCCGGACCGGGCACCGCCCGGTCGTCCACGCATCCACTCGGAGAACGGAATGACCCTCAAGCTCTACGGCGCGACGAACTCCCGCGCCCTTCGTTCCATCTGGTGCCTCGAAGAGGTGGGCGCCGACTGGGAACTCGTGAAGACGAACTTCATGGGCGACAGCAAGAAGCCCGAGTACCTGGCACTGAATCCCAACGGTCGCGTCCCCACCCTGGTCGACGGCGATCTCGTGCTGTGGGAATCGATGGCCATCAACCTCTATCTGGGGCGCAAGTACGGGGGCGACCTGTGGCCCGCGTCCGAAGCCGACCAGGCGCGAGCCATCCAGTGGAGCTTCTGGGGCATCACCGAGTTCGAGCCGCACCTGCTGGCGATCCTGATCCACCGCATCATGCTGCCCGAGGACAAGCGCAACCCGAAGCTGGCCGACGCCGGCGAGCGCGACATCGCGCGGCCGCTCAAGGTGCTCGAAGCGCACCTCGAGAACCGGGAGCATCTGCTGGGCGGCGCGTTCAGCATCGCCGACCTCAACGTCGTGTCGGTGCTGTCGATGGCGGGATTGGTGGGGCTCGACATCTCCGCCTATCCCCGGGTCCAGAAGTGGCTCGCGGCCGCGACCTCGCGACCCAGCATGGGCAAGGCCCAAGCCGCAGGCGCCTGACTCGAGCCGCAGGCGCCTGACTCGAACCGCAGGCGCCTGGTCAGTCCTCGGGGCCCGACGCGATGTCGGGCCCTGCGGATTCCATCCGAAACACCCAGACGTCGTCGGGCATCTCGTCGGCGTCGGCGATGAAGCTGTACTTCGCGGCCGCCGCCCGGGTCAGGTCTTCGACCAGCGCCGTGTCGGTCACGCGCGTCGCGAGCGCCGGGTAGATCTTGCCGTCGATCAGCAGCCGCACCCGGGGATCCGACGTCGCGTAGTGGGTCCAGCTCTTCGCGCTGCCGTTCTGGGCGGGCACGTAGAGCGCACCGTCGTGGCTGAAGCAGACGGTCGTGACCGAATGCGGCGCGGCCGGCCGGGACTCCACGGCGATCAGCATGCTCTCGTCGCTGAACGACCAGTCGTCCACCGGCGCGGAGACCAGCTCGCCGCTCAGGGCGCGGCCGGCGATCGGTCCCAGCGGATTGCTGCGGGTCGCGTAGGCCAGTGCGCCGATTACGACCAGCGCCACGACGCCATAGCCGATGACGCGGAGGATCTTGCTCAGACGCGACCGCTCCGGGCTGGCTCCGCTCATCTCACTCCCCTCGCTCCAGCACCCGTCAGGCGTGCTGCAGGATCTCGACGTAGCGGTCTCGGATGGCCTTGATCTCGTCCTCGAGCCCCTCGCGCGTCCAGGCGCTGGTCTCGATAGGGGGAAGCACCTCGACCTCCACCGTCGCGGGACGCAGGACGATGGCGTTCCTCGGCAAGGCGTCGATGGTGTTCTTGAGAACCACGGGCACGATGGGGACGCCGGACTGCATGGCGATGTGGAACGCGCCCTTCTTGAACGGGCCCACGCGGGTCGATTCGGATCGGGTGCCCTCCGGAAAGACTGCGAGAGACAAGCCCTTGCGCAGGGCTTCGGTGGCGGGCTTCAGGGCTTCGATGGCCTTCTGCGTGTTCGACCGGTCGATGAACGCGACCCCACCGAGGGTGAAGATGGGGCCGAAGATCGGATTCTGCTGGATCTCCTTCTTGGCGACGCCGGTCATGTCCCGGCGCAGCAGCTTGATGGCGACCATGGCGTCGAGCCCGCTCTGGTGGTTGAAGATGAAGACCGCCGGGCGCCGGCTCCACAGGTGTTCCTCGCCGCGGACGCGCAGGTCGACGCCGGCCAGGGAGATCGCGAGATCGCCCCACATGGCTCCCAGCACGTTGATGCCTTCCCGCCGCGACCCGGTGAGCAAGCCGGTCGCCAGGCCCACCGCCGCAGACGGAATGACGCTGCCGTAGGCGCACACGGTGCGCACGAGATCGCCGATGCCCGGCGTTCCGCGGCTGTGGAAGCGCCGGACCTTCCAGGACCGCTCGCGGGCGATCTGCGCAAGCCGGGCATTGGGATTGAGCGGACGCGGATGCCCGACGATCTCGAGCAGCGGCAGGTCCTCGTCACTGTCCGTGTAGAAGTAGCTGGCCTCGAGATCGACATCGTACTCCGCGGCGAGCTGACTCCCGCGCTGGGCCTTGCCCTCGCCGTAGCAGGTGGGATGAATGACGCGGCCGGTGAAGACGCCGTCCCTCACCTCGAGCTCGGTACACAGCACGTGCTCGATCCCCAGCTCGAGCGCAAACGGCTTGGCCTGATAGCGGGTGGCCGAGGTAACGACGGCGACCGTGTGCCCCATCTCCTGATGGGCTCGCACCAGCGCGCGGGCTTCGGGATAGATCTGGCTGACCAGGTCCCTGTGGAAGACCTCTTCGCCGATCTCCTGCAGCACGGTTTCGGCAGTGCCGCGGTAGGCGCTGGTGGCCGCCGCCATGAAGCCCGAGAAGCCGGTTCGCCCCAGGCCGAAGCTCAACGCACCGAGCGCCGACTCGCCGAGCTCGCGCGGCGACATCCTGCCGGACACCAGCCGTTCCCGGAAGAACGCGGTCGCCGAGAAGCCGGCGAGCAGCGTCTGATCGAGGTCGAAGAAGGCGGCGACCTTCGGCCCGCGCGGGCCGCTCCGGATCCCCTTCGTCAGCTTGGCGTGAAGCGTCATGCCCGCCGATTCTACCTGACGCGCGCCGGATCGCGGAGGATGTCAGCGGGACAGGCAGCTCAGCAGGGCACTCTCGAGTGTCGGCTGACGAAAGTCGTAGCCGGCGTCGGCGAGGGCCCGGGGGACGACCCGTTGTCCGGGGACGAGAGAGCCTCCCATTTCGCCGAGAGCGAGCTGGAGCGCGAAGAGCGGGACGGGCAGCAGCGCCGGGCGGCGCAGGACGCGCCCCAGGGTTCCGGCGAAATCGCGCATGCGCGCGGCCTCGGGCGCCACGGCATTCACCGGACCGGCGATCTCGTTCTCGACCGCAAAGGCCGCGATCCCCGCGGCGTCCTCGACGGACAACCACGGGAACCAGCTCGCGCCCGGTCCCAGCGGACCGCCGAGACCGAGTCGGAAGATCGGGAGCATGGTCGCGAGGGCACCCCCCTCCGTGCTCAGGATCACCCCGAAGCGGAGACACACGACCCGCATCTCGAGCGCCGCCACCCGCCGCGCCTCGACCTCCCACTTCACGCAGAGATCCGCGAGGAAATCGTCGCCGGGGGGCGCGTCCTCCGCGAGTTCTTCTTCTCCCCTTGGCCCGTAGTAGCCCGTCGCCGAAGCACACACGAAGACCCGGGGTCGGTGCGGCGCGTCGCGGAAGGCACTCACCAGGGCGCGGGTCGAATCGATGCGGCTGCGGACGAGCTCGCGCTTCCGCGCCTCGGTCCAGCGTCCCGATGCCACGGACGCGCCGGCCAGGTGGACCACCGCGTCGGCGGCCGCGGCCTCCTGGGTCCAAGCCCCGGGCTCGCAGGGGTCGCCCTGGACCCAGCGAAAGGGGCCGCTGCCGGTGGGGCTGCGTTCCCGACGCGAGAGCGCGACGACCTCGTGGCCGCGGGCCAGTAGCTCGTCGCGCAAGCGGGTCCCCACCAGTCCGCTCGCGCCGGTGAGGAAGACCTTCACGCTAGTGCGGGACCTCGTCGGGGAGCCACATGCACACCTCATCCGGACGCGCCGCCGGGTCGAAGGCGATGGCGAGCAGGTGCTCCGCAACGAAGGCGGGCGTGTTGAAGGTGTTCTCCTGCTTCATCTCGATGAAGCGATCGACGGCCGGAAAGTCGTCGGGCGAGGTCGCGCGGATGACGGTCTGCATCTCGGTGTCGATCACGCCTGGCGCGACCGCATAGACCCGCAGGCCCGTTTCTTCCTCTTCGAGCTGCGCGCACTCGGCCAGGCGGTCGAGGCCGGCCTTGCCCGCACAGTAGGCGGCCATGCCCGCGTGCCCGTGACGGGCGGCGCCGGACGAGATGTTGATGAGTACGCCGCCGACCTTCGGGTCCGAACGCCGGCGCAGATGCTGGATGTACGCCCGGGTGCACAGGAACTGGCCCGTGAGGTTGATTTCCAGATGCTCGCGGAACTCGTCCAGACGGATGTCGCGCATGGGCTTGAGAGGACCGAGCACCCCGGCATTGTTGATCCACAGGTCGATGGTTCCGAAGCGTTCCTCGACCGCTCGGGTGAAGGCCTCCACGGCCTTCTCGTCGCTGACGTCCACCTGCTCGGCCATCACCGCGTCGCTCGCCGGCAAGGCTGGCGCGCTGCGGGAGCACAGTGCGAGCCGCAGGCCGCGCTTCGCGTAGTCTTCGGCGAGGGCCGCGCCCAGCCCGCGGCTGGCACCCGTGATGACGGCTACCCGCCCGGCGCAATCAGGCATCCGATCCTCCGCGTTCGCCCACGATCCGGTCGAGATCGGCGCCCGTCGGGTTCTGGAACACCCGCAGGCCGAACTCGGGAAGCGTGGCAAGAATGTGATCGAACAGGTCCGCCTGGATCCCTTCGTAGACGGCCCAGTCCGTGTCGTTCGTGAAGCAGTAGATCTCCATGGGCAGCCCGTCCGGGCCCGGCTGCAGCTGTCGCACCATCAGCGTCATGCCCGGGTGGATCTTCGGATGGGCCTTCAGGTACGCCAGGATGTACGCCCGCAGGGTACCGACATTGGTCAGGCGCCGGATGTTGCCGCGAACCTGGGGATCGCGACCCGCGTCCGCGTTGTAGCTGTCCAGCTCGCGGGTCTTGCTGGCGATGTGCTCGCGCAGCAACGCCCAGCTCCGGAAGCGCTCGATCTCTTCGGGCTCGAGGAAGCGGATGGTCGACTTGTCGATGTAGAGCGACCGCTTGATGCGCCGGCCGCCCGCCTTCGACATGCCGCGCCAGTTCTTGAAGGAATCGGCGATCAGTGCGTAGGTCGGGACCGTGGTGATGGTCTTGTCCCAGTTCTGGATCGTCACCGTGTGGAGCGCGACGTCGATGACGTCGCCGTCGGCGCCGTACTTCGGCATCTCGATCCAGTCACCCACGTGCACCATGTCGTTGCTGGTGAGCTGCACGCTCGCCACCAGGGACAGGATCGTGTCCTTGAAGATCAGCAGCAGCACCGCGGACATGGCGCCGATGCCGCTCACGAAGATCAACGGCGACTTGTCGAGCAGGATCGAGACGATCGAGACCGCCGCCAACACGAACAGGACGATCTTGAGTACCTGCACGTAGCCCCGGATGGGCCGCTGCCGGTTCTCTGGCTTGCTGCTGTAGATGTCTTCGAGTGCGTTCAGGAAGGACGCGACGGACATTCCCGCCACCACGACCATCACACCCACCGCCACCCGCTTCACGAGCTGTTCGAGGGTCTCGTTCAGCGAGACGAACTCGAGGCCGTAGATGACGACCAGGGCCGGCGCGAGGTGGGCGAGGCGCACGAAGACGTCGTTGTTGACGAGCGCGTCGTCCCAGTTCGTCTGCGTGCGCCGCACGAGGCGGCGGATCGTCGAGACGATCCAGACGCGCGCGATGCCATAGGCGATGGTGGCGGCGACGAGCAGACCGCCGAGCTCCACCAGCTGCGAGAACCACGGCGCCTCCCACAGCCGGGTCAGGACTTCCATCGGGTCTCTTCCGCTTCCGTTTCCACGTCCATGGACGGAGGATCATAACGGAGCCGCGCGGCGACGAACCGTCTGATCCCGTTCGACCCCGTCAGCGGCGCGGGCCGCGGTAAGATGCACGCATGCTGGCCCGCCTGACGCACGAGCCCGATCGGATGTTCCGGGCCGGCGCCATCGCGCTCTTCGCCTTCCTGTGGCTGCTCTGGCTGGGCTACTGGCTCGACGACGCGTTCATCACGTTCCGCTATGCACGCAATCTGGCGGACGGACTCGGGCCGGTCTTCAATCCGGGCGAAACCGTCGAGGGCTACACCAGCTTTCTCTGGATGATCGTCACGGCGGTTCCCTTCGCGGTGCTGCCGGACGACTTCGCCCTGCGCGCCATCGACTTCGTCGGTCTCGGACTCGGCCTCTTCGTCATCTGGCGGGTCTTCGACTTCCCCGGTCCGGACGGCAGTCCGCGAACACGGCCGTTCGCCGCGCTGCTGGCCGTCAACCCGGTCTTCGTGGTGAACTGTGCCGACGGCATGGAGACGGCGCTCTTCATGGCGCTGCTGCTCGAGACGGCGCGCGCCTGTGTCCGGCCGCCGGGACGGGGGACGGGAAGGAGGACGGGACGGAGGACGGGCATCCTGGCCGGCGGGCTGACGGCAGCCTGCGTGCTGACCCGGCCCGAAGCGTTGCCGCTGCTGGTGGTACTGCCCGGGTGGGTCATGCTGCTTCGCGGCCGCGCGGCTGCGCGCTTCCCGGTCGGGTTCGCCGCAACGGCCCTGCCCCCGGTCGCACTGCACTTCGCCTGGCGGCTGTGGTTCTACGGCGCGGCCTTCCCCAACACCTTCACCGCCAAGGCCACCGGCGCCGTCGCGCCGCGCATCCACGCCGGGCTCTCGGATCTCGGCGCCCTCTTCTCCGGCAGCGGCTGGCTGCCACCCGTCGACCTCTGGGCAGTGGTCGCCCTGGCGGTCGCGGGCCTGTGGGCCATCCGGCACGACCGGACCGCGACCGGCCGGGTGTGGCTCTCGACCCTGTGGACCGCGGTGGCGTTCCGGGTGGCGTTCGACGTCTGGTCGGGCAGCGAGTTCATGGGCACGTTCCGATTCCTGGCTCCGGCACTGCCGCCGCTGTTCGTACTCGCCGACGAGAGCGCGCGGCACTGGCTCCCCGGGAAATCCCGACGGGCGCTGATCGCCGTGGCCGTGCTCGTCGCCGGCTATTCGTCCCTCGAGCTCGTGCAGACCCGCGAGCCCTACCGGGAAGGCCTCGAGAAGGCCCACATCGCCCTCGGCCGTTGGCTCGGCGATAGCCAGCCCCCGGACGCCTGGCTCGCCGTCGGAGACGCCGGCGCCATTCCGTTCTTCAGCCGCCTGCCGACCCTCGACTTGTGGGGCCTTTCGGACGCCACGATCGCCCGACTCCCCGGCGAGTACGGGAAGCGGGAAGGCGTTGCCGACTATGTGCTGGCGCGCCGCCCAACGGTCATCGTGCTGTGGAACCTGGCCCCCATCGACGAGCTGCCGGGGCGCCTCCGCATCCTGGGCGCCCAGGCCTTCGACCGCGAGATCGCAGGCCACGAGATCTTCGCGCGGGAGTACCGCTTCGCGCGGGAGTTCCGCTTCCGCGAAGCCACGCGGCCGGGCACCGGCTACTACCTCGACGTCTTCCTCCACCGACCGGCCCGGCCTCGGAACGAGCCCTGAGTCGTGAGCGCCTGAATCATGAGCATGAAACGAGTCGATCGTGACACCAGGGTGTCAGCAGGGGCGTAAACCGGGCGAAGACTGCCGCCGGACCCTGCTCTATCTTGAGCCCCCTGATGCCGCCCTCCAGGTCCTCGAAAGCCTCCCGCGCCGTTGAGCTCGACCACATCCACATCAAGGGTGCTCGCGAGCACAACCTCAAGTCCGTCGACGTCAAGATCCCGAAGAAGCAGCTGGTCGTGATGACCGGGGTCTCGGGGTCCGGCAAGTCGTCCCTCGCCTTCGACACGCTCTACGCCGAAGGGCAACGACGCTACGTCGAATCGCTGTCCGCCTACGCGCGTCAGTTCCTCGGCCAGATGGACAAGCCTCGCTACGACACCATTCGCGGCCTGTCCCCGACGATCTCCATCGAGCAGAAGACCACCGGTTCGAACCCGCGCTCGACGGTGGGAACGATCACCGAGATCTCCGACTACCTGCGCGTGTTGTGGGCGCGCATCGGCGTTCAACACTGTCACCAGTGCGACCGACCCGTCCAGAGCCAGACCGCCCAGCAGATCGCCAGCGAGCTGCTCGCGAAGCCCGCAGGCACGCGGCTGGTGCTGCTCGCGTCGCTGCTGGTCAACCGCAAGGGTGAACACAAAGAGCTGCTCGCCGACGCCCGCCGCAGCGGCTACACGCGGCTGCGGGTCGACGGGGAGACCATCCTCAGCGAGGACATCGAGGCCCTCGACAAGCGACGCAAGCACACCGTCGAGGCGGTGATCGACCGCGTCGTCGTCAAGAAGGGGCTGACTTCGCGGATCACCGATTCCGTCGAGACGGCTCTGCGAATCGGCGGCGGCGCCCTGCTCGTGGTGGAAACTCCGAATGACGGCAAGGAGACCGAGCAGACCTACTCGGAAAGGGCCGCCTGCAACTACTGCAGCATCTCCTTTCCCGAGCTCACCCCCCAGGCCTTCTCGTTCAACAGTCCCCAGGGCATGTGCGCGGACTGCAACGGGCTCGGGCAGAACTTCGCCATCGACCCCGAACTGGTGGTTCCCGACGAAGCCCTCAGTCTCGAGCAGGGCGCCGTCAAGCCCTGGGGCCCCGACATGGCCAAGCAGGACAACTGGGGACACGGCTTCCGCGCGCAGATCCTGAAGAGCCTGAAGATCGACTTCGACACGGCTTTCGAGAAGCTCCCGAAGTCGAAGCGCCAGTTGCTGCTCTACGGCGCGGGAGAGAAGCGCTTCAAGGTCACCTGGAAGGGCAAGTCCGGCACCGGCAGCATGCACGTGCGCTGGGAAGGTGCGCTCCCCCGGCTGATGCGGCGCTTCAAGGAGACCTCGAGCGAGCGCGCCAAAAAGTGGTACGGCCAGTTCCTCGCCAACACGGCGTGCACGACCTGCGGCGGCTCGCGCATGCGCTCGGAGAGCGCGTCCGTCCGCGTCGGCGGCGAGACGATCGTCGACCTCTCGAAGATGACCGTCGCCGGCGCCAGCGAGTTCTTCCAGGCGCTCGCGCTCGACGGAGCAGACAAGCAGATCGCGACCGAGGTCCTGAAGGAGGTGCGCTCGCGCCTCGAGTTCCTGCGCGCAGTGGGCCTCGGCTACCTGTCCCTGGACCGCGCCGGCCCCACCCTGTCGGGCGGCGAATCCCAGCGCATCCGGCTCGCGAGCCAGGTCGGCTCCGACCTCACCGGGGTCATCTACATCCTCGACGAGCCGTCCATCGGCCTGCATCAGCGCGACAACCGACGCCTGCTCGACACCCTCGTGCGCATGCGCGACATCGGAAACACCATCGTCGTCGTCGAGCACGACGAGGAGACCGTGCGCGAAGCGGACTGGGTGATCGACTTCGGCCCGGGTGCCGGCGTGAAGGGCGGCTCGATCGTCCATCAGGGAACCCCGAAGAGCCTCGAGAAGAACACCAAGTCGCTGACCGGCGGCTATCTGTCCGGCCGCATGGCGATCGACGTGCCCGAAACGCGCCGACAGGCGACGGGTAGCGTGAAGATCGCCGGCGCGCGCGAGAACAACCTCGCCGACGTCGACGTCGAGTTCCCGCTCGGTGTCCTTACCGCCGTCACCGGCGTTTCCGGGGCGGGCAAGTCCACCCTGGTCAACGACATCCTCTACCCCGCCCTTTCCCGGAAGCTGCACAACACGACGCGCCGGGTGGGTCGGCACCGCGCCGTGCACGGCCTCGATCAGCTCGACAAGGTGATCGACATCGACCAGCGGCCCATCGGGCGCACCCCGCGCAGCAACCCGGCCACCTACATCAAGGTGTTCGACGAAGTTCGTGGCTTCTTTGCCGGCTTGCCCGAGGCCCGGGTCAACGGCTACAAGCCCGGTCGCTTCTCATTCAACGTGAAGGGCGGTCGTTGCGAGGCCTGCGAGGGAGACGGCGTCCGCAAGATCGAGATGCACTTTCTCGCGGATGTATACGTGCAGTGTGAACAGTGCGTCGGCAAGCGCTTCAACGACGCGACCCTGGGCGTGAAGTACAAGGGCAACTCCATCGCCGACGTGCTCGACCTCACGGTGCGCGAAGCCCTCGAGCTGTTCGAGGCGCATCCCAAGGTGGCCGGGCCCCTGCGACTGCTCGAAGAGGTCGGCCTCGACTACCTGCACCTGGGCCAGCCGTCGCCGACCCTGTCGGGCGGCGAGGCCCAGCGCATCAAGCTCGCGCGCGAGCTGTCGAAGCGCGCCACCGGACGCACCTTGTACATCCTCGACGAGCCCACCACCGGGCTGCACTTCGACGATGTCCGCAAGCTGCTCGGCGTGCTGCAGAAGCTGGTGGACACCGGCAATACGGTCGTGGTCATCGAGCACAATCTCGACGTCATCAAGACCGCCGACTGGATCATCGACCTCGGTCCCGAAGGCGGCCCGAAAGGCGGCGAGATCATCGCCCAGGGCACCCCCGAACAGGTGGCGCGCACGAAGGGCTCGTTCACCGGCCACTACCTGAAACCGCTGCTCGCGACCAACCGCGGCGCCAAGGAGGGCGCCGTAAAGGGCGCCAGCAAGAAAGTCAGGTCGAAGAAGACGACGAAGAAGAAGGCAACGCGAGGGTCGGGTCGAACCAGCTGAGGATGCGGTCGTTTTCCTCGCGCGCGTAGGTGTGCGAGAGGTCGTCGATCTCGTGGTAGGAGAGATCCGCACCCGCCTTGTCGAGCTCGGCGGCGGCGACGCGCGCGATGTCGACGGGAAACATCCAGTCGAGGGCGCCGTGCACCAGACGGATGCGGCGTCCCTTCGCGCGTTCCATGTTTCCGTTGGCGAAGTTCATCGGATGCAGCACGCCCGAAAGAGGCGCCAGCGCGGTGAAGGGCATGTCTTCCTGGAGACCACAGAGCAAGCTGTACGTGGCCCCGTCCGAGAGACCCGTGAGCAGGATGCGATCGCTGTCGACGGCGAAGCGTTCGGTCACCGCCGTCACCATCGCGCGCAAGGCGGGGGCATCGACGTCGGCGCCCATCAGCGACCAGGTCGGACCGCGCGACGTCGGCGCGAGCAGCAGGAAGCGCCTGCCCCGGGCCTCGCGCAGCCAGGTCCAGACGAAGTCCCGGCCGTCGCCGCTGCCGCCGTGGAGCGCGACGACCAGGGGCCAGGCTTCGCTGCCGTCGTAGCTTCCGGGTACGAAGAGCGAAAAGCCGCCGCGGCCGTCGTCCTGGGACTTCCCCTGCAACAGCCCGACGGGTACGCCTTCGGGCGGAGGCGGATCGAGCGCATCGAGATCGGCCCGGAACGGCGCTTCGACGAAGAAGCGACTGACCGGGGGCAACGCCACGCGCAGGGGGAAGAGCGCCTCCTGGGCGCGACAGTGGGCCCGCATGGCCCCGAGCACCCGCGCGATGCCCTGCATCTGCTCGGCGCCTGCCGCCGCCCCACTCCCGGCAAAGAGCTGCAGGGCTTGCTCGAGGGGGGAGACCGCTGTCACGAGGTCCGTCGCCAGACCCTCGAGCCCCGCCGGCGGCGTCACTGCCTGAAAACGGCGTCTTGCTTCCTCGAGCCTCGGGATCATCGGGCGCAGCGCCGTCTGGAGCTGCCCGATCACCGGAGGATGCAGGCGCCGCTGCGCCCACTCGAAGCCTTCGAGGGCCTGCAGGAACACGGGGCCGAAGGCGCCCAGCTCGCGGAAGAAGTGCTCGTCGTTCGCATTGGGTTTGGCGTCGGATTTGGCATCGGACATGACGGGTCGAGGGTAGCCGTCCTGCTATGCTCCCGGCCCATTTCAGACCCACCCCTCTTCGAACGCACTCTTCGGCGACTGGCGAGAGCGCGAATCCGCGAAAGCGAAAGAAAGGAAGATCATGCTCCGTCTCGCAAGCCATCTCCCGATCCTGCTCGCGCTGGCAGCGCTCGTTGCGTTCGCCGCGCCGGCCCTGGCCGAGGTGAAGATCGAATCGGACACCGACAAGGCGATCTACCTGATCGGGGTGGACTTCGCGCAGCGCTTGCAGCCGCTCTATCTGACGGACGAAGAGGTCCAGATCATCGCTCGCGGCCTGCGCGACCAGACGGCGGGCAACGCCATGCAGCTCGACCCGGCGGTGTACGGCCCGAAGCTGACGATGCTGCAGGAAGAGCGCGCGAAGGCAGCGCTCCTCGCAGAAGCCCCCAAGGCCGAGGCGTACATCAAGGCCCAGGCGAAGGCGTCTGGCGCCAAACAGACGAGCTCGGGACTGATCTACACGGAAGTCTCCGCCGGTAGCGGCAAGAGTCCGGTCGATGGATCCAAGGTGTCCGTCCACTACACGGGCTCGTTGCGGGACGGCACGGTCTTCGATTCGTCGGTGGAACGCGGTCAGCCTGCCGAGTTCGTGATCGGCCAGGTCATCAAGTGCTGGAACGAGGCCCTGCCCATGATGAAGTCCGGCGGCAAGGCGAAGCTGGTATGCCCCGCGGCCATCGCGTACGGCGACGGCGGCGTGCCGGGCGCGATCCCGCCGGGCGCGGTGCTGACCTTCGAGGTCGAGCTTCTCTCCGTCGAGTAGGTCGCCCTAGGACGATGGTCGACTAGACGGCCCGCGGCGGCGGCGCGCGGCGAGCCACGCGAGACCTCCTCCTACGAGAACGGCGGAGCCGGGCTCGGGGACGGGCGCGAGCTGCGTCGGCTCGTCGGGCAGCGCGTCGATGGGCTCCAGCGGAAGCGGCTCGAGGGGAATCGGAAGACCGGGCAGCGGCTCCTGTGGCAGCCCGCTCTTCTGCGTCCGGTTGTCTTCCGGCGGCCCGCTGATCTCGTGGTCCAGGATGCTGGTGGACAGCATCGCCGGAAACTCCGGGCGGACGTCCGGGCGCAGCAGGGAACGCTCTGCGGAGGGCGCGTGAGCGTTCGCCGGCGGCGCCGCACGGCGCGCTTCAGGAGCCGTCGGCTTCGGCACCTCCATCAGCTTCACGACGCCGGCAGACAGCAGCCAGGCCAGGATCACCGCCGCCAGGGGCAGCAGATTCCAGGCCTTTCGTATGAGACGTCGCTCGCGCCGGCGTCTCCGCCGGACGGCGCGCAGCCGTTCGTCCATGCGCGGCTATATCGGGTCGATTCCGCGCGATCTTGAAGCACAAGCCGCACGTCGCCTGCACATCCGCAGGCACGGGAAGCGTCCGCGCAGGACGGAACGCCCGAATCACCCCCCCACGTGCACCACGACGTTCCGCTGCCCTCGGGCGCTGCGGTGCTCCCACAGGAAGATGCCCTGCCAGGTGCCGAGCACGAGGCGTCCGCCTGCGATCGGCACCGACAGGGACGTCGCCGTGAGAGCGGCCTTGATGTGGGCGGGCATGTCGTCGGGGCCTTCGGCGGTGTGGGTGTAGAGCGAGTCGCCCTCGGGCACGAGCCGCGCCAGCCAGCGTTCGAGATCCCGCCGGGCCGAGGGGTCCGCGTTTTCCTGGATGGTCAGGCTGGCCGACGTGTGCGGAATGAAGACGGTGCAGAGGCCATCGTCGGCGCCGGACTCCGCCAGCGCCTGCGCGGCCACCGCGCACACCTCCCGCGTGATCTCGTGCAGGCCTTGGCCATCGACCTGCACGCGGATCGTGCGGGTGCCACCCATGAGCGCTTCAGCCAGCCAGCAGATCGCGTGCGATAGACGAGACCTGGATCTCGTCGGTGCCCGCGTAGATCTGCAGCACCTTCGCGTCGCGACACAGCTGCTCGACCTGGTACTCGGACATGTAGCCGTTGCCGCCGTAGATCTGCACCGCCTCGAGGGCGACCTCCATGGCGGCCTGTGCCGAATAGAGCTTCATCGCGGACGATTCGGCCAGGGTCGGACGCCGGCCGCAGTCCACCAGCTCTATGTGGCGGAACACCAGGTTCTGGATGTTCGTGCGCGCGACCTCCATCTTGGCGAGCTTCAGCTGCACGAGCTGGAATTCTCCGATGGGCCGCTCGAACTGCACGCGTTCCTTCGCGTACTTCACCGACAGCTCGAGGCAGCGTTCGACGATGCCGAGGGCCATGGCCGCGACCCCGGAGCGTTCCGTCGAGAAGGTCTCCTTGGCGCCGGCCCGGGAAGGCTGCTCTTCCGACTCGCCCAGCAGCCGGTCCGTTTCGACCTCGACGTCCGAAAGGAAGAGCTCGCCGGTGGGCGACGAATGCAGGCCCATCTTCCGCATGGCCTTGCTCTGCACCAAACCCTTCATGCCGCGGTCGAGCACGAAGTTCAGGATCTTGCGCTCGCGCATCGGGACGCCTTCTTCTTCGAGCTTGCAGATGAAGATGATGGTGTCCGCGTGGGGCCCGTTGGTGATGAAGGTCTTGTTGCCGTTCAGGATGTAGCCGCCGCCTTCCTTGCGGCGAGCGCTGCTCTTCATGCCGCCGAAGGCGTCGGACCCGGAGCCGGGCTCGGTGATCGCCCAGGCGCCGATCTTGTCGAGGGTCAGCAGGTCGAGGCCCCAGCGTTCCTTCTGCGCGAGGGTGCCCTTCGACATGACGGCGCCCCCGGTCAATCCCATGCTGACGCCCATGGCCGTGACCATGCCGGGGCAGTAACGGCACAGCTCGATGATCGGGATCATCGTCATGGCGGCGGCGTCGCCCTTGGCGCCGACCCGGCCGCGGGGCACCAGCTCTTCCTCTTCGCTGGAGCTCGTCTTGGGGGCCTTGGCTTCCCCGGCCTTCTCGCGGGCGATCTCGCGTTCGAAGCGGGAGCGCGCCATCTCGTCCATCCCGAAGGTGGCGAACAGCTTGCGCAGCAGATCGTAGGGAGGCATGTCCCCGTGCTCGAGCTCTTCGAGATTCGGAACGATCTCCGCCTCGACGAAGCGGCGAACCGCGTCGCGAATCATCAGGTGCTGCTCACTCCACTCGATCATCTGCTCTCTCCTGCCGGGGTTGATTGTGGGGTTGGGGCGGTGTCGGGTTGCTCGCCGGAACGAATCCGGATCTCGGTGATCTCTGCCGGGGCGCCGAGGCGCATGGGCGGCCCCCAGAAGCCCGTTCCGCAGCTGACGTAGACCTGGGCGTCACCGCGGCGATAGAGACCCGCGACGAAGGGAACGGCGAGCCTCACGAAGTAGCCGAAGGGCCAGATCTGACCGCCGTGGGTATGACCCGAAAGCTGCAGGTCGACACCCATGCGGCTGGCCTTCTTGAAGGTCGTGGGGTCGTGGGCCAGCAGGATCACCGCGCGGTCCGGCGCGTCTGCCAGCGGAAGACCGGCGAGGGCCGCATCCAGGTCTTCGCCGCCGAAGGTCTCGTAGCCCGACCGGTGGTCGTCGACGCCGGCCAGCTCGAAACGGCTGCCGTCCTGCTCGAGGGTCACGCGCTGGTTGCGCAGCACCCGCATGCCCAGCTCCTGCATGCGACCCGACCAGTCGTTCGCACCGGAGTAGTGGTCGTGGTTTCCGGTCACGAAGAAGACGCCCTGGCGCGCGCGCAGCGCGCCGAAGGGCTCGACCTCGTCGCGCAGTTTCGAAAGGCTGCCGTCCACGAGGTCGCCGGTCACGGCGATGAGATCCGCATCGAGCGCGTTGACCCGTTCCGTCAGCTCGCGCGCGAAGCGACGATCGAGCAGCGGGCCGATGTGGATGTCCGAGATCTGTGCGATGCGGAAGCCGTCGAGCGCCGCGGGCCAGCGCGGCAGGAAGACGTCTAGCTGCTGGAGCTTCGGTCCGCGGCGCCAACCGCGCATCCCGAGAGCGACGAAGACCAGCGCCACGGCGAGCACCGCGGCCGCTCGCAGGCCACCGAGATTGCTGGCGCCTGGCGTCGCGGAATCCGCCGCGTAGACCGTTTCCGGGCCGAAGAGGGCCCCGAAGAACAGCAGCGCGTCGGTGAACGCCACGAGCAGGAACAGATAGAAGAAGAGCCCCATCCACAGGCTCGCGGGCCACGCGATCACACGCGCGAGCGGCGGCCGCAGGGTCCGTTCTCCGATGGGCTGCAGGATCAGGGTGACCGCACAGGCGACGATCGCCCACATCAGCACGCGTTCGGTCGCCGGCGGCAGCGCCGCGTCGAACACGAGACGCTGGACGAGATACCAGTGGCCGCCGACGAGGACACTGGCGAACAGGAGGATGAAGGGGATGACCAGAAGGAGGCGCGGCACGGCGGGAGTCTCGCGCGCCCCGGCCCCGGGTCAAGTCCGGCGCGCGGAACGGATCTCAGTCCTTCAGGAGGGGCTCGAAGCGCTGCTTGTCCGTCGCCTTCATGTACGCATCGCGGGGCGTGACGACGCCGTCCTTGGCGTACTGGAAGAGCACGTCGTCCATGGACTGCATGCCTTCCTTCTTGCCGGACTGGATGATCGAGTAGAGCATCTGGTTGTTCGCTTCGCGGATGACGTTGGGCAGGCCCGGGGTCTTCAGCAGGATCTCGTTTGCGGCGGCACGTCCCTTGCCATCCGCGGTCTTGAGCAGCAGCTGCGAGACGATGCCGGCGAGCGACTCGGACAGACTCAGGCGGATCATGTTCTGCTCGTCCGCCGGGAAGGCGTCGATGATGCGATCGATGGTCTTGGCGGCGTTGTTGGTGTGCAGGGTGCCGAACACCAGCATGCCCATCTCTGCCGCGGTGATCGCGAGCTGGATCGTCTCGCGTTCGCGCATCTCGCCGACGAGAATCACGTCGGCGTCCTGCCGGATCGCCGAGCGCAGCGCGTTCCCGAACGACAGCGTGTGCAGACCCACCTCCCGATGGGAAAAGGTCGCCGACTGGTGCTGATGCACGAACTCGACGGGATCCTCGATGGTGACGATGTGCTTCGGGTAGGTCTTGTTGATCTTGTCGACGATCGCCGCCAGGGTGGTCGACTTACCCGATCCGGTGGGGCCGGTGACCAGCACGAGGCCCTGTTCGAGGTGCGCCAGGGTCTCGATGGCGCTCGCCAGCCGCAGCTGCTCCATCGTGATGATGTCTTCGGGAATGATGCGGAAAACGGCGCCCGCGCCGTGCTGCTGCACGAAGTAGTTGGCGCGGAAACGCGCCACGCCCTCGAGCCCGTAGGCGAAGTCGAGGTCGTTGGTGAGGCAGTACTCTTCCCAGTGCTTCGCGAGCGCGATCTCTTCGAGCATGCTCCGCAGGTCTTCGTCGGACAGCACGCTCTGACCCGGGATCACGGCCAGGGATCCCTTCCGGCGAACACGCGGCTCGAGCCCCGCCGCCAGGTGCAGGTCCGAACAGTCGTTGTCCTTGAGATAGGTGAGGAGCGTGTCGATTCGTGCCACGGAGTCTGCCCTGTACCCGGGTTCGGGCGCCTAGGCGCCGGTAATGATCTTCTTGTCCTCTGCGAAGCGAGCTGCGACTTCCTTCTCGACGACGCCGGTTCGCACCAGGTCGTTGAGCGACTGCTCCAGCAGGAACATGCCCTGGGACTTGCCCGTCTGGATGGCGGACTTGATCTGGACCGTCTTCTCTTCCCGAACCAGGTTGGAGATGGCGCGGTTGAGGACGAGGATCTCGAGCGCCGGCACCCGGCCCGCGCCGTCGCTCCGGGGCACCAACCGTTGGGAGATGACGGCGCGAAGGGATTCCGACAGCATCGTCCGGACCTGGCCCTGCTCGGCCGACGGGAAGGCGCCGATCATTCGGTTGATGGTGCGGACCGCGTTGTTGGTGTGCAGGGTCGCGAGGACGAAGTGCCCGGTCTCCGCCGCCGTCATCGCGAGGGAAATCGTCTCGAGATCGCGCAGCTCGCCGATGACGATGATGTCCGGATCTTCACGCAGAGCGCCGCGCAGGGCGCGCGCGAAGCTGCCCGTGTGCTTGCCCGCGTGGCGCTGGTTGACGAGGCAGCGCTTCGACTGGTGGACCACCTCGATCGGGTCCTCGATGGTGAGGATGTGTTCCTCGCGCGTCTCGTTGATCAGGTTCACGAGCGCGGCCAGGGTCGCGGACTTGCCACAGCCCGCGGGCCCCGTGATCAGCACCATGCCCTGGTGGTACTCGGTGAAGCGCTTGAGGTCCTCGGGCAACCCCAGCTTCTCGAGGGTCGGCGGCTCCGGATCGATGGACCGGTAGACCACGTCGAAGCCGCGCTGCTGGCGATAGGCGTTCGCGCGGAAGCGTCCGACGCCAGGAAGCTCGAGGCAGTAGTCGAGCTCGCCCAGATGCGAGAGCTCGGCACGCTGTGCGGCGTCCAGGGACGACATCACGAACGCTTCGGCCTCCTCCGCCGCCAGGGGCGTCGGGCTCATCTCGTGCAGGGTTCCCGCCAGGCGCTGCTTGGGCGTCGCGCCGGCGTGGATGTGGATGTCGCTGGCGCCGGACTGCACGGCGTCCTGGAGCAGCTGCGCCAGGCGCTGGAGATGTGGCTGACTCGGCTCGCAGACCGAGAGCTCGAGGGAAGGACCGTCGTACGCCGGCACCTCGACCGGGTCTGCGAGGCGCATCTCCGGGGCAGGCCCGGAAGCGGGCCGCGCCGGCGCAGCCGCTTCGGCCGCGGGCTGTGCGGCCGGGTTCGCGGCAGGCGCGTCCAGATCCAGGGGCGGTGCGGAGAACGAGTCGGCGGCCTCGGGCTCGGGCGATGCTGACGCGGGGCGAGCTGCGGGCTTCGCGGCAACCGGCTTGGCGGCAGCGGGCTTGGCGCCTTCGGGAGACGCCGCCAGCTTGGCGCGGTGCTTGGCGACGAGATCGCGCTGGACGGCCAGCAGCTTCTCGAGCTGGCGGTCGTTGATCAGACCCATCTCGAGCAGCACGGCGCCCAGCTGCTTCCCACCCGCGTCCGCCCCGAGGGCTTGGGCGAGCTGCTTCTGATCAATCAGCTTCATCTGGACGGCGATGCGTCCCAGCAGCGGCACAGTCTTCGTTTCGGCCATGGCGCCGTGCATATCGGCAGGTCGGAGCCGGGCGTTGAGCCTTCTGCCCGGAACCCCGCGCGCTCGTAGCCAAGCCAATGACGCATTGGGGCCAGCCCCCGGGGCTCACTTGCTACGCTGCCGCCATGCCGCCCCCCAAACCCGACGAATCCCCGACCCCCTCGAGTGCCCTGCAGGGCTTCCAGCGCAAGCACCTGCGCAAGCTCGCCCACAGCCTCAAGCCCGTCGTCCATGTCGGTGCGGCTGGAATCAGTCCGTCCCTACTCGACGCCCTGACGGCGGCCCTGGCGGACCACGAGCTCGTGAAGGTCCGGCTCCACGAACCCGACGACAAGAAGGGCCTGTCGAGATCCCTGGCCGAACGCAGCGGCGCTGAGCTGTGCGGACTCGTGGGACACACGGCGATCCTCTATCGGGCGCATCCCGAAGAGCCGCGCATCGAGCTGCCGGTCCGCGAGTGACGCGACCCGGTCGGCTCGCAGCATTGGCCGGACTGCTTGTGCTCTTCGGCACCGGGCTCCACCGGGAAGTCGCGGTCGCTCAGAGCGTCGATCCCGGTGAAGTCGTACTCGAGGACACCATCGCCGTCGAGGTCATCGGGCGCGAGCTGGTCGCCTTCGATCTCGTCGGCAGCGGCCAGCTCAGCGAACGACTCGAGCTGGAAGAAGAGGTCCTCTTCACCGAGTCTCGCGGACGTGTCGCCGTGGTCGGGACGAACCACCGGCTACTCGGCGCGACCCCCCAGTCGTCGTCCTGGCGCAGCGAGCGGTATCGCCTGAGCGAGATACCCCAGCAGAGCGCGTGGATCTCCCAAACCCTCGTGCTGGTCGTCACCGGCGAACGCGCCCTCGCCTTCTTCGGCACGGGCAATTGGGCGGAGCAGAGCATCGGGCCCCGGGAGCGGGTGGTGACCACGCGCGTCGGCCCGGCCACGGCGGTGGTGGTCACCGATCGCCGCGCCCTCGGCATCAGCGGTGAGCACGGCGGCTTCTTCGCGACGGAGCTGCGGCTGAACGAGACCATCGAGTCGGTGCGCGCGCTCTCGAGCATCGCAACCATCGTCACGTCCCAACGCACCCTCGTCTTCAAGGGGCCGTCGGGGATCTGGACCGAGCGCTCGCGCACGCTCCGCTGACGCGCCACCCGACGAGGTCAGGGATAGAGCGCGCCGTACGGGACGATCAGGATGCCCCCACGCAGCTGCGTCTTGGCGTTCTTGTCGTAGTTGAGCAGCGTCTCGCCGTAGCCGTAGAAGAACTGCGCGTGAAAGAATGCGCCGAAGTAGCGGGTCACGAGACCCACCGGAAAGGTCGCGTCCACCTGCGCGGACCCGTAGGCCTTCTTCGTCCCCTTCCGCAGGGTGGCCGTCACCTCGAGACCGTCGACGCGCCCCACCTTGAGCAACAGGTCCACGTAGCCACGGTAGTGGTCGATGTCCTTGTTCTCGTCCTTCTCGAGATACGCGTAGATCTTCGGCGCGATCGTGAAGTGATTGCGGGCCCCGAGGTCGAACGTGAAGATCGGCCGCACGAAGGCGATGTTCATGGAACGCGAATCGCTGCCGCGCTCGCCGTTCGACTCGTGCTCGAAGCCCAACTGCAGGCCGAAGCGGTCCCAGGGCAGGGCCGCATCGGAGAACAGGTCTTCGCCCAGGTAGTAGACCGCGGGCCGGAAGCTGCTGTCCCGGAACGGCGCCGACGGCGAATCGAGCTCCCAGACGGAGGTCTGCGTGTAACCCACGTACACGTCGTGCGCGTGGTGCCACGCCTTGCCCCAGAAGCCCTTCGGCTGCGACGGCTCTCCCGGTGCGAGCAGGATGCGGTACTGGGCGCTGAGCTGGAACTTGGCCGTCACCGGGTCGAGATCTCCACCGGCGATGAAGTAGATCGGCTCGTATGTCTTCAGCCCGGACAGGATGCGGCCGAGCAGATCGTCGTCGCCGCCGTCCGGACCGTCGCCCCAGGAGAACGGCCCCACCCGGTTCAGCTCCGCCGCCTTCACCGAGAAGAGGATGGTGCCCGCCGGCGGCGCCGTGACGCGCAGGCTGACGACGCCGTGCGCCTGCACCGGCAGCATGCCGCGGTAGCGCTGCTGGACGAAGCGACCCGGCGCGAGTTCCACCGCCTCGGCCGTGGCGGGGGATTCCGCCAGAGAACCGTCGTCGGCCACCCGAACCAGCACGACCGGGTCGATCCGCGTCTCGTCGACCAGCTCGGCGGACAACGACGCCGGCAGCTCGAAATGCACGGGCTCGCTCCCGGGGTTGCTCACGTAGAGCCTCACCTCGAAGGCCGGCTCTTCCGGGACCAGCTGGCGGGCTTCCACCAGCAGGTACTCGGGACTCTCTCCGAGAAGATCGGGAGTCTCGGCGAGCACGGTCCCCGCTGCGAACAACGCGGCCAGCATCCCGCAAGCAGGTGCGAAGGTCCGCGACAGCATCGGGCTCAGCCCTCCTCGGGGCGAGTCGGGGAACTCGACCCTTCGTCCCGCGGAGGCGGGGCCGGGTCCGGCAGCGGCATGGGCCGGAAGGCTCCGAAGATCCGCTCCCGGATGCCCCGATGCGCGAGGGGCAGCAGACCGAGAACGAGGACGATGACGGTCGCCACGTAGAAGCGCGGCGTCCCGAATTCGAGCAACGCCGACCCGAAGAACGCGAGCGCGAAGGCTCGAATCGGAGAGCCCACGATCACCGCGACCGCAAAAGGGGCGAACGGGAGCGCCGCGAGCCCCGATCCCAGGTGGAACGGCGTGAGCGGACCGGCTGGATGTGCGGTGGAGATGCCGACCACGAACGGCCCCGCCGCCTCGGCTCGGCGCTGGAAGTCCGCCGCGCGCGTCCCCAGCCAGTCGCGGATGAAGTCGCGACCCAGCCAGCGCGCGCTGACGTACCACAGGAACGCCGAGATGATGATCCCGGAAGCCCCGAGCAGCGCGCCGACGATCGGTCCGAACGCCACGCCGCCCGCGAGCAGGACGATCATGGACGGCAGGCCGAGGAAGGTCCGGAAGATCACGATCGCGAGGTAGACCAGCCAGGCGCGCCATCCGAGCCCGGCCACCACGGTCGCGACGGATTCGGTCGACAGCTCGAGCCCGAGATGCCCGCGCGCCTGCACACCCGCCCAGAAGAGGCCGCCGATGATCGCGAGCGCGATGAACACCTGGACGATTCTCACGGCGCCACTCTAGCAGTACGAGGCACGACGAAGCCGGACGACTTCGACGCTCTGTCACTACCAGCCGCGCAGGTCGACGTCCCAGATGTCGACGACGTTCTCGCCGGACACCAGGTGCAGGCGATCGTGGTACGCGATCGTCGGATCGACGTGGGCGGGGACCACCCGCAGGCGATCTCCTACCCGCACCGGCGGCTTCGACGGATCGCCAGCGAAGGTGATGTGCTCGTCCGAGCAGAACCACAGCTTCCCGCCGTCCGGAAGGTGCGGATTCCCGTGGTCCATGCCGAGAGACTTCAGGCCGCCGTCGGCGACTGCGAACTTCTCGGAAACCGAGATGACCGTGCACCACAGGAAGAGCGCCTGACCCAGGGGCAACCCGAGCTTCGTGTAGGCCGTGTCCATGAGCGCATACGATCCGGCCTGGATCTCCGTCGCCCAGCGATTGCAGTCGTAGGTGCCGGTACCCCCCGCTGACACCAGGTCGCCGCCGACCTGCTCGTGGGCCTGCAACAGCAGCTGCATGCTCGCCTCGCAACCCGCTTCGCGCGCGGCCCGGTCGTCGTTGCCGACCACGTGTCCCTCATAACCCATGACACCGCGCACGACGAGCCCGCTCTTGCGCGCGAGATCGGCGAGGGGTCCGGCGCGATCGACGGGACAACCACAGCGCGGGAGACCCACGTTGACGTCGACCAGTACCTCGCGAATGCCCGCGTCCGCCGCCGCGCGGATCGTCTCCGCGGAATCGACGGCCACCGTCACACGGGCGTCGAGCGCCGCCAGGCTGCGTAGGCGCACCGGGTCGACCACTTCGTTGGCGAGCAGCAGGTCCGCACCCAGGCCGGCTTCTGCCATGCCGATCATCTCGCGAACCGTCGCGCAGGTGAACCCTTCGTGACCGCGCTCGGCCTGCCGTCGCGCGAGCGCCGTACACTTGTGGGCCTTGACGTGAGGCCGCAGGCGGGGACCGGGCAGTGCCTCGCTGAAGACGTCGAGATTGGCGTCGAGGGCGTCGACGTCGACCAGTAGCGCCGGCGTTCCCAGGTCGTGGATGCTCGCGGTCATGCGATCTCCTGCTTGGTCGTTCGGGTCTCGCGAACCTCACGCCCCGCCTCGCGCCGGCCATCCCGCCTGGACGCCGTCCAGGCGAGCACGAGATCGGCGACGGCGTCGGGGGCGGTCATGGCCATCAGGTGGTCGAGCTCCAGGCTCTCGAGGGTGATCTCGTCGCTCTGCCCGGCCGCGCGCTCGATCAGCCCGAGCGGAAAGTTCCCCTGGCCCGCGTGGATCCACAGGGCCGGCGTCTCCAGCGCCGGAATCTCCTGGAAGAGGTCGAAGTCGGTTCCCAGCTCGAACACACTGGCTTCCACCTCGGGATCGCACTTGAGCTCGACCTGGCCGTCCTCGCGGTCCCGGAAGCCTTCGCGCAGGTATGTCTCGAGAACCTCGGGCCGCCAGTCCCCGAACACGCCGCGCCGGGCCCAGCTCGAGCGGATCGCGTCGCGCGAGGGAAACACGGCGTTGCGCTTGCGCGCCGCCACCGCCATCGGGTGACTGCCCTCGCCATGGAATGCACCGCTTCGCTCTCCCGGCGGCGGAATCACGACGGGGTCGAGGAGCGCGAGAGCGCCGAAGCGACCGGGTCGCCGGGCGGCGGCCGCCAGCAGACAGGTCCCGCCGAACGAGTGTCCGATCCCGAGCTCGACGCGATCGACGCCCTGGCGGTCGCACAGGGCCTCTGCAGCGGCGATCCAGTCCGCGACGAACTCGTTCCACTCGTAGGCTGCGGGGGGCGGCGGCACGCTCGAATCGCCGTGGCCCCGGGAATCGAACGCGAACACGCGATAGCGGTCGCGCAGCCGCGCCGCGACCGGCTCGTAGAGAGACGCGCAGAAGCCGTTGGCGTGGGACACGATGGCGAGCGGCCCGGCGCCCCCGAAATCCACCAGGCCGAGCTCGACACCCCGTTCGGGCAGCGGAAGGGACTCGCGAATCATCGCGGCGTGCGAAACCCGGGCATGGGATGGGGGTTCGACCTTTCGGAGTAGACGACGGGAACGGTTCGGCAACGTAGCATTCCGATTTCCACCGGCAGGTAAGGAGGAAAGATGAGCAGAGCGCGGTGCATCGCGACGGCACTCTTCGTCGGGCTCGTCGTCGCCGGACCGATCGGTGCGGGCCATGCGAAAGGCCGCACTCTCGGGCCCGGCACTCACGACCTCGAGATGAAGGTCGGAGACCGCTCGCGCAGCTACTTCCTGCACGTGCCGCCGCAGGCCGCGGACGGCGAGGTCCTGCCGCTGCTGATCGCCTTCCACGGCGGCGGCGGCCAGGCCGAGGGTTACCGGGAACAGGCTGGGTTCGACGCCGTCGCCGACCGCGAGGGCTTCGTGGTCGCGTACCCGGACGGCAGCGGCCGACTGGGGCGTCGTCTGCTCACCTGGAACGCGGGCACCTGTTGCGGCTTCGCCGCGCGCGAAGAAGTGGACGACGTGGCCTTCGCCCGCGCGCTCGTGGCCGAGATCGCTGCGACCCTCGCCATCGACCGATCGCGGGTCTACGCCACCGGGCATTCGAACGGCGCGATGATGAGCTACCGCGTGGCCGCCGAGGCCCCGGACCTGGTGGCCGCCATCGCGCCCGTGGGCGCGGCCATGGTGCTCGAGTCGTTCGAGGGCAAGCACCCGATGCCCGTGTTGCACGTGCACAGCGTCGACGATCCGCGCGCTCTCTACGAAGGAGGTCTGGGTCCGCCCTTCCCGTTCACGCGGTCGCGCGTGATGCACAATGCCGTCGAGCCCGAGCTACAGCGCTGGATCGTCCTGAACGCCTGCCCGGACACGCCGAAACTCGTCGAGGAAAGGCGCGAGGAGGCGACCGGTCACACCGCAAGGCACCTGCGCTGGTCGCAGTGCGAGAGCGGAGCGGACGTCGAGCTGTGGAAGCTCACCGGGGCGGGACACGGTTGGCCGGGTGGAGACGCCGGTCGCCGGCAACGCATCGTCGGCCCGGATACGAAGGTGATCGATGCTTCGGAGGAGGTCTGGCGCTTCGTCTCGCGCTTTCGCAAGGACGCGCAGCCGGAAGCGGACGCAGGCGTCAGCTCTCCAGCCGACTGATGACCTGGTCGAGCGCCCTGCCGTAGAGGCGCTGCACGATGGCCTCCTGGCCGTCTTCGAGCTTCGTGAAGCGGATACCCATGCCGCGGTCCTCGCTGCGCATGTCGACGCCGGTGTTCACCGTCGCCACCTCGCCCGAGAGCAGATGCGTCTCACCGGTTTCCTCGACATGGATCCGCAGACTGAACGGCGTCCCGATGGGAAGCGGGTTCGGCGTGGCGACGAAGACACCACCGCGCGAGATGTTGGTCATCAGGCATTCGCGCAGCTCGCCGTACGAGTCGAAGCTGACGCGCAGCTGTGACGGAAGCCGCAGCGACGATTGCTTGTCGGCGTACTCGCGCTTGATGCCCGGCCGGAAGTGGCCGGCGAGGATGCGCTTCAGGTGGGTCCAGCGCTCGAGCTGCTCGACCGACAGGCCCTGGTCCTCGCGCATGCGCTCGAGGCGGCCGTATTCCCGAAACACCGACAACATGTTCTCCATGCATCGGCTATCGGCAGACCGGCGGGTCCAGCTTCAGCGGTCTTGTAGACAATCCCTGCAGAGGGTGTTTCGGGACAGTCCCGTCTCGGTGAGGCCCACGAACGCCCGGGTGCCCCGCGGGAGCGGCTTGCTGCAGTCTGCACAGTTCTGCGCCTGGTTGAGCACCAGGGGCTGCCACCCGATCACGTCCGGAAACACCGGGCGCTCCCGGGGCGGGCTCGGCGGCTCGGGGGGCGGAGCCGGCCTCTCGGACTGTTCGTCCTTGCGGATCTCCGCCTCGGCCACGTCGGCCCAGCTGCCCGCGCCACGACCTTCTCGAGCCTCGCGACCCTCGCGCTTGCGATGACGATGGTGGCGGCTCTGGTGGCGCCGCCGGCGGCGGATCCGGTCTCGCGTGGCGTCGGCTTCCTCGAGCACGTCCTCGAACAGCTCGCCCACGTCCTCGGACACGTTCTCGACCACCGTGAAGACCTCTTCGAGGACGTTCCGGACCAGGTTCGAGGTGGGGACCCGCAGGTCCTCGGCCAGCCGCCGGATGTCATCGGAAAGCTGCTCCGAGATCCGCGTGTGCAGGACGCGCTCCTTGCGGTCCCGCCGTCGTTGTCGTTCTTCCATGCGTCAGGTCCTCCATGGGCGCGGAAGACACCGTGGCACACGATGTATCACATCGTCAATGCGTTGATCTTGCTGCGGTTTGTGCAGCTTCGAGGCTTCACCGGCATGAGCGCCTCACCACAAGCGCCCTTGGATCTCCATGTCGTAGACCTCGCGCAGGGTGTCCCGATCCCGCTCCGAGATCTCGGGGTTGTCTTCGCCGAGAACGGGGTACATGAGGTCTCGCGAGTAGGAGCTGTGCCCGAACAGCCCGACGGCGTGCCCTACCTCATGCAGCACGACCCGGCGGATCCACGCCAGCGCCGGCTGGTTGCCGCCCGCTGCGGAGGTCAGCACCCGGATCTCGACGTTCCGCAGGGGCGTGTGCGCCAGCTTGAACTTCCCGGCGTTGGCATGTCCGACCCAGCCCTCCCCCCGGTCCTGCACCCAGCCGATCTCGAGGTCCGAGAACAGCCGTGAGGTCGTGAACTCGAACGACGGAACGCCCGGCTCGACCACGTCGGCCCACGCGAGCACCGCCTCACGCGCCGTGGCGATGAGCGCTTCCGGGTCGCCCTGCCAATCCGGCGGCGGATCCTCGATGAAGACATCGAGGGGCATCTGGCTGCGCTTCCAGCGAAGCGGTGTCGTGAACCGCGCGGCGCCGTACACCTTCACGATGACGTCATCCGTGTAGGTGCGACCCGTCACGATCCAGTCGACCTGGTCGCGCACGGCAAGCGCATCGTCGTCACGACCGAGTCCCTCCAGTGCCTGCGCCCAGCCATCGAGGGCCGGCGCAACGTCGAAGCGACCGCTCCCCTCCGAGTACATCCTGGCGACGCTCGCCTGCTCGTAGAAGGGAAGCGATTCCTCGAGCATGCCCCGCTCGCGATAGGCCTCGGCCATTACGACGTAGGCGTAGTGGAGCCTGCGGTCATGCGGCCGCGCCTTCGGCTTCACGTCGGCGAGGATGCGTTCGTGCGTCTGACGCGCCTCGTCGAAGCGGCCCAGCTCGATCAGGACGTCGCAGAGCGGAAACAGCGCCGGCAGCGGCGAGAGACCCGCACCCTCGCGAATCGCAAGCGATTCCCGAAGCAGCTGTTCTCGTTCGACGGGCTCTTCGAGTTCCGCCGCCAGCGCGGCGCGTGCCTCCGCCGTCATCGCGAGAGCCTCGAACTTCAGCGGCTCTGGGATGCGCTCGGCAGCGAGACGCGACTTCTCGAGCAGCGGGCCAGCGGATACAGGGTCTGAGAGCGCGATGGCCGTCAGCGCCTGGTTCATGCTGGACCGCCACTCCACCACGTCCGCATTGGGGCCCAGGCAGGCCAGCCAAGCGCCTGCGAGACACGCAGCGAGAAGCAAGGTCCCGGGACGGCTCACACCCGGATGTTAGCCACAGGTGTCAGTTGAGCGGGCGGTCCCGGCGGTAGAGGCCGTCTTCGAAGATGTCGAAGTGCGACCCGAGCAGCGGGTGCTCGATGGGGAGCCGACTCTCGTCGGGTTCGAGATGTCGCTCGGCCACGTAGGTGCTGTGGTCGGCCTCATGGACGAGCACGTGGTACCAGGGACGGTCCCGGGGCGGACGCGAGCGAGCGATCTCGTGGTACCACTCCTCGGTGCCCTGGTAGCTCGCGTCGACGTCGACGATCACACCGCGATAATCGAAACGCACGTGGTGCACCAGCTGACCGATGCCGAACTTCGCTTGCTTCCCGTCCGGCATGTCTACAGGTACGACAGCCAGCGCTCGTACTTGCTGTCGCGACCGTTGACGACGTCGAAGAACGCAGTCTGCAGCAGCTTCGTGATCGGACCGCGGGTGCCGCTGCCGATCGTCCGGTGGTCCACCTCGCGAACGGGGGTGACCTCCGCGGCCGTTCCTGTCAGGAAGATCTCGTCTGCGATGTAGAGCTCGTCGCGGGTGAGCTGGGCCTCCATGACCTCGATGCCCTTGTCTCGCGCGATCTGCACGATGGCGTTGCGCGTAATGCCGTCGAGCACCGTCGGCAGCGGCGGCGTGTAGAGCCGGTCCCCGCGCACCAGGAAGAGGTTCTCGCCCGTGGCTTCGGACACGAGCCCGCTGGTGTCGAGCATGATCGCTTCGTCGTAGCCGTCGAGCAGGGCTTCCCGCTTGGCGAGGATCGAGTTCACATAGTCGCCGCAGGTCTTGCCCTTGGTCATCTTCGCGTTCACGTGATGACGAGCGAAGGTCGAGATCTTGGCGCGGATCCCATTCTGCACGCCCTCGTCACCGAGATAGGCGCCCCAGGCCCAGCCCATGACGGCGACCCGGATCGGGTTCTTGCCGGGGTTGAGTCCCATGGCGCCAGACCCGATGAACACGAGCGGTCGGATGTAGCCCTCGTCGAGGTGATTGGCCGGCAGGATCTCGAGGATCGCCTGACGAACCTGGTCCTCGCTGTACGGGATCTCGAGCATGTTGATGTGCGCCGACGCGAACAGGCGCCGCACGTGCGCGTGCAGCTGGAAGATGGCCGAGCGACCGTCGTCGCCCTTGTAGCAGCGGATGCCCTCGAAGACGCCCAACCCGTAGTGCAGCGTATGGGTCAGGATGTGGACGTTCGCGTCTTCCCAGTCGACGAGACCGCCGTCCAGCCAGATCTTCTCACCCGTCACGCCTTCGGCCACGCCTGCTTCCTCGTGTTGATTGGTCCACTCGCGTGGAGCGCCTGGGCCAGACCGGCGTCCGGGCTATCGCCTGAGCAGCCGACCGATGAGGCCCCGGCCCTTGTCCTTGCGCATGTTGATGAGCCGTAGCTCGCGCATTGCCTCCACGCAGTCAGGCTTGATCTGAACGGCCCGGGTGAACATCGCTTCCGCGCCCTTGCCGTCGCCTACCACCTTGCAGAGGCGCCCGAGAAACAGGTAGGGCTTCTCCTGATCGCGCGCCAGCTTGACCGCCCGCTTCATGTGGGCGAGGGCCTCCTGGACCACCGTCGCGTTGTCCGGGTTGCAGAGATAGAAGCACCAGGCGTAGTGGGCCAGGTACTCGCCGTCTCGCGGAGCCCCTTCCCGGGCCCGCGCGAAGTGCCCCAGGGCGCGCTCGTAGTCGCGCTGACGCAGCATGACTTCGCCCTGCTGGAACTCGACCTCGGCGCGCACGCTGGGCTCACCGGTCTCGGCGTCCACGCGCAGACCACGCCGCCGCGCCGCCATGTAGTCGAGGCGTCGTTGCGGATCGAGCAGAGTGGCGTGCGCTTCGGAGACCATCTCGAAGACCTCCGACGCCATCTGCCTGACGGTTTCACTCGCCTTGCTGAAGCGGTCGGGGTGCGCGTTGCGCGCGAGCCGTTCGTAGGCAGATTCGATCGTGTGCGGCGCAGCGTCTTCCTTCACCTCGAGCATCTCGAAGAAGTTGCGGCCACGCAGACGCTCGGCCAGCGCCGCGAGTTCCTTGCGAAGCTTGTCCTCGGATCGCGGGCGTGCCGCGGCGCGCGGCGCCGCCGGTGCTTCGGTTTCCGCCTGCGTGTGGCCCGCGCTTTCCGTCGCGGCGTGCGGCTCTCCGCCGAGCTCGAGTAGCTCTACCGCCGCCAGGGCCTGGAAGGTCCGCCGCCGATGCTCGTCGTCGCCACAGATGGCCGCGAGAGTCTGTGAACCGTCGAGCCCCTGCACGAGAGTCTGCTCCTCGGCATCGAGGTTCACGTCCTGGAAGCGATAGAACGGGCTCTGGGCCCGGCCCACCGGCCGGTGCCCGTTGCACGCGAAGAAGTCCTCCACCTGGGACAGCGGCGTCCAGTTGCGAAGTCCCTCGAGAATGACGTTCGCCGGACTCGTCTCGAGCGCGAGGGTATTGCCGCGCTTCAGACGACTGCCGATCTCCAGCTTGAAGGCGCCGCGGCGCCACCCGAACATTTCGTACAACTTGCTCTCGGCCTGCTCGCGCAGGGCGGACGCGATCTCGTCTTCGGTAATCACGTCCATGGCCACGAGGATCTGTCCCTGCAGGCCTTCACCCTTCTTCATGCGCGCGAGGGACTCGGCGACGGCGTCTTCCGGAAGCTTCCCCGTGCTCACGAGATAGTTGCCGAGGCACTCGCCCACCAGGTTCGACTTCACGGCGACGGGATAGCCGTCGGTCAGCTGAATGGCCTTCTTCTTCTTGCCGCTGTTGACCATCAACACACCGGTGGCCCGCAGCCCGTGCAGGTGGTGCAGCAGGTGCGCGAAGTCGATCTCGGACAGGTCGCCCTCGACGCGGGTCCCCTCCCGGGTCGCACGCTCGTTCGACGGAGGCGACGCCTTCACGTGCTCGCGGACGAGGGAAAGGAGGTCGTCGAGAGCCACCGGCTTGGTGATCAGCGCCTGGCAGCCGAGCGAGTACGCTCGCTCCTCGTACTGGGGGTTGACGCGACTGGCACTCGTGAGGACCACCGGCGTCTCAGCGAGGTCTCCCTCCATGCCGCGGATGGCCTCGAGCACCTGGAAGCCGTCCCGCTTCGGCAAGGTCAGATCGAGCAGGACCATGGCCGGGTGCTCTTCGGACATCGCCGCCAGCGCCTGGTCGCCGTCGTGCGCAGCAACGGCCCTGTAACCCTCGTCGCGCAGCGCCTTCTCCAGGATCTTGAAGAGCTGACGGTCGACGTCGGCACACAGGATCGTTGCGACCATTGGTGGACTCCTCCGCCAGCCGTATCGACACAGCGGACGCTCCCACTTGAGTGGGCCCCGATCCCCGCGGTCGGGATCCGACCTGGAGGGGTCAGGAAGCGGAAGCTTCTGCGCAGAGGGCCGCGAGGCTCTCGGCGTAGGGCGCGCGGGCGATCCCCCGTTCGGTGATGATCCCGGTCACAAGCCGCGCCGGGGTCACGTCGAAGGCCGGGTGCCAGGCTTCGACGCCCAGCGGCGCCAGGCGTGTGCCGGCGAGCTCGGTGACCTCCTCCGAGCGGCGCTCCTCGATGGGTATCGCGGCGCCGTCCGGCGTCGAGAGGTCCACGGTCGAGAGTGGTGCCGCCACGTAGAAGGGAATGCCGTGCTCGCGGGCGAGCACCGCCAGCGGATAGGTTCCGATCTTGTTGGCTACGTCACCGTTGGCCGCGACGCGGTCGGCGCCGACGAGGACCAGGTCCACCTCGCCCCGGCTCATCAGGTGGCCCGCCATGCTGTCGGTCAGGACCGAAACCGGGATACCGTCTCGGGCCAGCTCCCAGGCCGTCAGGCGCGAGCCCTGCAGGAACGGACGGGTCTCGTCCGCGAGCACCCGAACGGCGCGCCCGGCCTCGACTGCCGACCGCACGACACCCAGGGCCGTGCCGTGGCCCGCGGTGGCGAGCGCGCCGGCGTTGCAGTGGGTCAGGATGCGCGCGCCTTGCGGCACGATGTCGACACCCGCGCGACCGAGGGTGCGGTTGGTGACCACGTCTTCCTCGAGAACCCGAAGCGCCTCGTCGACGATCGTCTGGCGCAGGGACTCGGCGGTCGCCGTGGGGACTGCCCGACGCATGCATGAGCGCATGCGCTCGATGGCCCAGAACAGATTGACGGCAGTCGGACGCGTCACCGCCAGTCGCTCGCAGGCCCGCTCGATGTCGGCGACGACGCCCGCGACGTCCGTCGCTTCACTGCGCCGGGCCGCGAGGGCGATGCCGAGCGCCGCCGCGCACGCGATCGCGGGTGCCCCACGAATCACCAGGTCCTCGATGGCGCGCGCCATTTCCTCGACGCTGTGCAGGGTGAGGTAGGTCTCTTCGCCCGGCAGCAGTCGCTGGTCGAGGAGCACCGGGCCGTCTTCGGTCCAGAGCAGGGTGAACCAGTCGGCGTCATCTCGCACGGTCGGGTCTCCGTTCGGCCTGGAAGTCCCGGATCCGGAGCGCCACGTCCTCGAGCCGAAGGCGCCCGTCCGGCTCGCGCACGATCTTTCCCACTACGCTCGCTCCCGTTCCGGACGCCTTGGTGAAGCCGCCGTCCCCAAGCGCCCCGACAACGTAGTCGACACGCGCCCGGGACGCGTCGACCGCAAAGCCGCGGCGCCCGTCTGCACCCGCGGCCGCCACCGCCGGCAGCTCGGCGACGAGGGCGACCGGTCCGGAGAGGGACAGCGGCGGCAACGCGAGATCGGCGTCCGGCGACTCGATCCGCAGTGTCGCGGGAAGATCGCTCCCCGCGAAGGCGAGCCGACCGTCGAACGCACCGCGAAGCGCCGGGTGCTCGGCAGCGTCGCTCGAGAGCAACGTCGCGAAAGGCGCCGCGTTCACCGCGTCGAGCCGGACCTCGCCGACGAATCGCCCGCCCGGGTCCAGCTGCCCTCGGAGCTCCAGCCTTCCACCCGACTCGAGAACAACGTCCGCGTCGAGGGTCCAACCCGTGGCGGACTCGCCTGGAGCGAGCCGGGCGTCGAGGAGCCCGGACAGCTCGAGTCGTCCCCGCTGCAACGTCACCGGGCCGGACATCGACGCGCCCGTAACCCTCGCCGGCCCCCGGAACAGCGACCCGGACGCAAGCGCGACCGTCGTCTCGGGCAGGATGACTCGCGAGCTGTCCGCGAGCTCGAGCACCGGCGACGCCAGACGTAGTGCAGCGGGCCAGAACTGGACTTCGACCGGCCCGGGCTCGAGGCGGGCGTCGAGCTGGGAAGCCGCGGCGCCGATCAGGCTCTCTCGCAGGGCGTCGCTGTCTGCCAGCCGCGCACGCAACAGCTCGATTCCGAGCACGGCAACGGTGACCAGCGCGATCGCCAGAACCACGCCGACTCCACCGCGAAGCAGCAGCTTCATCGGCGGCGGGTCAGGACAGCTTCTGGATCAGAAGCTCTCGCACCTGCCCGGGGTTCGCTTTGCCCTGGGTCCGCTTCATGACCTGGCCCATCAGGAAGTTGATGGACTTCTGATCGCCTTCGCGGAAGCTCGCAACCGCGTCCGGGTTGGCTTCGATCACCCGGGCGACCGCGTCCTCGATGACTCCACTGTCCGAGACCGCCTCGAGTCCCTGGGCGGTCATCATCTGCACCGGGTCGCCGCCCTCGCAGACCAGGTCCGGAAAGATCTGCTGGGCGCTCTTGACGGTGAGACGGCCGGCGTCGACCAGGCAGATCAGGGACGCCAGGGCCTGGGGCTCGATGGGCGCGTCCTCGAGCTCGAGGTCACGCTCCTTCAGGATGCGGAGGAGGTCGCGCAGGACCCAGTTCGAAACCGCCTTGGCACGCGTCGCGGCGTCCGTCCCCATCGCCTCACAGGCGACGACCACCGCCTCGAAGAAGTCGCCGAGCTCGCGGCTACCGGTGAGGATCCCCGCGTCGTGGGCCGACAGCGCGAAGTCGGCCTGGAAGCGAGCGTGCTTCTCGTCGGGCAGCTCGGGCATCTTCCGGCGCACCGCCTCGATCCGCTCCGCGGCGATCACGAGGGGAACGAGGTCCGGGTCCGGGAAGTAGCGGTAGTCGTCCGAATTTTCCTTGAGCCGTAGCACCCGGGTTCGACCCGTCGCGGGATCGAATGCCATGGTGGCCTGGACCACGTCGCCGCCGTCGTCGAGCACCTCGGCCTGACGCACGCACTCGGCGTCGATGGCGGCTTCGACGTTGGCGAACGAGTTGACGTTCTTGCATTCGGTGCGGGTGCCGAGCTGCTGGGTTCCGATGCGACGCAGGGACACGTTGGCGTCACAGCGGAACTGCCCCTTTTCCATGTCGCCATGAGACACGCCGATGTAGCGGAGGATGGACCGCAGGGCGCGCAGGTAGGCGCCTGCCTCTTCCGAGCTGTGCATCTCGGGCTCGGACACGATCTCGAGCAGGGGCACGCCCGCGCGGTTCAGGTCCACCAACGAGGCGTCCGAGCCGGCCAGCGCCGGGTCGTGGATGGACTTGCCCGCGTCCTCTTCCAGGTGCGCACGCGTCAGGTGAATGGTCCGGGGCTCGCTGCCCTCGAGAGCGATCTGCACGCTGCCACCGATGATCACGGGATCTTCGAATTGCGAGATCTGGTAGCCCTTCGGCAGATCGGGATAGAAGTAGTTCTTGCGCGCGAAGATCGAGCGCGGATTGACCTCGCCCCGGACCGCCAGGCCGAAACGGATCGCCAGATCGATGACCCGGTCGTTCAGCATCGGCAGTACGCCGGGAAGCGCGAGGTCGATGGGATGCACGGCGTGGTTCGGTGCATCGCCATAGCGAACGGGGGCCGGACTGAAGAGCTTCGATTCGGTGGCGAGATGCGTGTGCACCTCGAGGCCGATCACCGCCTCATAGCGGTCTTGCCATTCGAAATCGCGGGCCGGACTCATACGGGTTCCGGGGGTCTCTTCTCGTGATGGTCGGTGCGGCGCTGGAAGGCGTCCGCGACCCGCAGCAGGGTCGATTCTTCCAGGCTGCGACCCAGCAACTGTAGCCCCACGGGCATGCCGGCCGCAGGACTGCAGGGAACCGAGAGGCCCGGCACGCCGACCAGGTTCGCGGTGACGGTATAGATGTCGGACAGGTACATCCGAACCGGATCGTCGTTCTTCTCGCCCAGCGGGAAGGCAAGCTCCGGACTCGTCGGCGTGACGAGGACGTCGCACTTCGCGAACGCCTCGTCGAAGTCGCGTCGCAGCAGGGTTCGCGCCTGTTGGGCCCGCTTGTAGTACGCGTCGTAGTAGCCCGCCGACAGCACGTAGGTGCCGAGCAGGATGCGTCGCTTCACCTCCGCCCCGAAGCCTTCGGAACGCGAGCGGCGATAGAGGTCGTCGATGTCGGTCGCGCCTTCCGCCCGGTGGCCGTAGCGGACCCCGTCGAAGCGAGCGAGGTTGCTCGAGGCCTCGGCGGTGGCGATCAGGTAGTAGGTGGCGATCGCGTAGCGGCTGTGGGGCAACGACACCTCCACGACCTTGGCGCCCGCAGCCTCGAGCTCGCGCACGCCTTCGCGCACGCTCTCGAGCACACCCGGCTCGACACCTTCTTCGACGAAGCACTCACGCGGCATCCCGATCGTGAGACCGGAAACGTCGCCGGTCAGCGCGGCTGCGTAGTCCGGCACCGGAACCGGCAACGAGGTCGAGTCGCGCGGGTCGTGCCCGGCGATCACCGAGAGCAGCGCCGCGGCATCTGCAGCGCTGCGGGTAAAGGGACCAATTTGATCGAGGCTCGACGCATAGGCGACGAGTCCCCAGCGCGACACCCGACCGTAGGTGGGCTTGAAGCCGGTGACCCCGCAGAAGCCGGCGGGCTGACGGATGGAGCCTCCGGTGTCGCTCCCGAGTGCCGCAGGCACGATGCCGGCCGCGACCGCCGCTGCCGACCCGCCCGACGAGCCACCGCAGGTGCGAGACGGATCCCAGGGGTTGCGCGCCGCACCGAAGCAGGAGCTTTCCGTCGACGAGCCCATCGCGAACTCGTCCATGTTGGTGCGACCGAGGACGATGGCTCCCGCGGACTGCAGTCGCTCGACCACTCCCGCCGAGTAGGGCGAAACGAAGCCCTCGAGGATGCGCGAGCCACAGGTCGTCGCCTCGCCCGCCACCACCATGTTGTCCTTGAGCAGCATGGGGATGCCGTCGACCAGCGAACGCCGCTCGCCCTTCGCGCGTCGCTCGTCCGATGCGCGCGCTTCGTCCCGGGCGTGCCGGGGACGCACCCCGACCACGGCCTGAAGCGCCGCATGGTCCTGGGCGCGGGTCAACGCCGCCTCGACCAGGTCTGCGGCCGACAGCGACCCGGCGTCCAGCGCCGCGCGCGCGGCCGCAAGGCTCCCCAGGGCTTCGCGGATGTCGCTCATCGACCTTCCTCGTCGATGACCTTGGGAACCACGAACGCGGTCCCGGCCGCTTCCGGCGCGTTCGACAGCGCCAGCTCGGGGTCCATCGGCTCGCACGCCTCGTCCGGTCGTACCGGGGTCGCGAGCTGAAGCGCGTGCGCGGTCGGCTCGACGCCCTCGGTGTCCAGGGTCTCGAGCGCCGCCACGTACTCGAGGATGCGCTCGAGGTCGCGCTCCATCGCGGCCGCCTCGTCATCGCTGAGCGAGAGCCGCGCGAGCTGCGCGATCTGGTCGACTTCCTGGCGGCTGATGCGGGACATGGGGCGCAGAGGCTACCAGAGCGCCCGCGGGCTGCTCGGCCGCCCGCGTGTTTGCGCCAGACCCGGCCGACACGTACCCTCGCGCGCCTACATGACTGAACTCACTGAACTTTTCTCCGACCTACCCGACGATATCCAGACCTCGCTGAAGGAGCTCGGGTGGTCGACGCCGATGCCCGTTCAGGCAAAGGCCATCCCCCTCATGCGCGAGGGTGGCGACCTCATCATCCAGGCACAGACCGGCAGCGGCAAGACCGGCGCCTTCGGAATCCCCATCGCCGAGCGAATGGACGTGGACAGCAAGGCCATCCAGGCCCTCGTGATGCTGCCCACCCGTGAGCTGGCCAACCAGGTCGCCAAGGAAATCACCATCCTCGGCAAGCACCGGGGCGTCAAGGTGCTCGCGGTCTACGGCGGCGTCGGTTACGGGCCTCAGCTCGAAGCCCTCGAGAACGGCGTGCACGTGATCGTCGGAACGCCCGGGCGCATTCTCGACCACCTGGGCAACGGGCGCATGGACCTGTCCGGCGTCAAGGTGCTGGTGCTCGACGAAGCCGACGAGATGCTGTCTCTCGGATTCTGGCCCGACATGCGCGAGATCGGCGGCTACCTGCCGGCGGATCGCGACTCCCATCTCTTCTCGGCGACCATTCCCGAGAAGGTGCGCTCCCTGGCGCGCTTCTTCCTGCACGACGAGACCTACGTCGCACTCGACGCAGACCAGAACTCACCACAGCAGATCGAGCACTTCTACTACGTCGTCCCGGCCGCTGAGAAGGAAGCGTTGCTGGCTCGGATCATCGAGTTCGAAGACCCGGAGAGCGCCATCATCTTCTGCAACACCAAGGGCGATGTCCGCTTCGTGACCGCCTACCTGCAGAAGCGCGGCTTCGACGCCGACCAGATCTCCGGCGACCTGACCCAGGTCGCGCGGGAAAAGGCGATGAACAAGATCAAGGCCGGCAAGCTGCGCTTCCTCGTCGCCACGGACGTCGCCGCCCGAGGCATCGACATCAGCGACTTGAGCCACGTCATCAGCTACTCGGCGCCGGACTCACCCGAGGTCTACGTCCACCGGACGGGTCGAACGGGACGAGCGGGCAAGGCGGGCATCGCCATTTCCCTGGTGTCCGGCCTCGACATCGGCAACTTCCGGTACATGCAGACCATCAACAAGATCAAGGTCCTCGAGCGCAAGCCGCCCACGGAAACGATCATGCTCGGGCGCATCCGCGAACGCCTCCAGGTGAAGGTCGAGCACGAGATGCGAGCCGTTCCCAAGAGCGAGCAGGAGTTCGGCATCGACCGGCTGATCCCGGTGATCGAGAAGATGGCGGACAGCATCGAGGGACGTCGCGACCTGGCCGCCGTATGCGCCGCCTATCTCAAGGAGCACCGGCCCGAGACGACGGTGGACGAGAGCGAACTCGAAGCGACGCCGCCCGACCACGAGCCCAGTCACTCTCCTCGCCGCGACGGCGACCGCAAGGGACGCGGACGTGGGCGCGGACGGCGGCGCCGCTAATCACCGTCTCCCCGCATTCCTGCTCGCGCCCGGCCCATGGCTGTGGGTCGCCCTGGCGTTGGGCGCCGCTGCGCGCGGCTGGTTCGTGCTGGGAACGACGGGCACCTTCGACGTCGACATCTGGGCAGTCCACGCCTGGGAGATCAACCAGAAGGGCCTGATCGCCTACTACCACGGCGGCGAGCACATCTTCAACCACCCCCCGTTGATGGGGGAGATCTTCTCCCGCCTCTACGTGGTAGCCGCCAAGACCGGTATCCCCTTTGCGGTCTTCCTGCGCGCGCCGTTCGCCCTGCTGGACCTGGGTACCGGTGTGCTCATCACACTGCTGCTGCGGGACGACCCGCGGCGCTTTCTCTACTGTGCGGCCTACTGGCTGCTTCCCCTCGCCATCGTCTTCTCGTCCTATCACGGCAACACGGACTCGGCCCTGGCGTTCTTCCTGCTGGGAGCGGTGATCCTCGTAGTGCGGGACCGGCCGGCACTCGCGGGCGCCGTCCTGGGCCTGGGCCTCTGGATCAAGTTTCCCGCGGTTCTCGCAGTGCCCGCGCTCGCCTTCGCCCTGCCCTCCTGGCGCGACCGCATCCGCTTTGGCGCCGGAGCATTTGGCGTCGGTATCGCGAGTTATCTCCCGGCCATGGCGCATGACGCCATGGCGGTGATCGATTCTGTCTTCCTCTACCCCGGCCTGCAGATCCAGACACCCGCCGGACTCAAGGTGTGGGGGCCGCAGCTCTTCTATCCGGACCCGACCGCGCTGCCGGAGATGCTGCGGCCTGCCTTCACCTGGACGGTGCGGCAGGTCTACCTGGCGAACACCTGGATCTGCGTCACGGCGATCGCGTTCGTCGCCTGGTCCCGTCGAGACGCCCGCGGCGCCCTCGCCGTCGCCGGGAGCGTTGGGGCCAGCTTCGTGGTCTTCCACGGGCTCACGAACTTCTGGGCCTGGCAGTATCTCGCCTGGGCGCTGCCCCTGTGGCTGGTGGCGGGGGCTCGCTTCGCGCTGCCCGCGCTCGTCCTCGCCACCGTCTACGTCTACGGCCTCGACGCCTGGCTCACCGGCAGTCTTGCGCTGGACGGCGCCTGGGACTTCCAGGGCAAGCCGCACTGGCCAGCGTGGTTGCTGAGAAGCCGTGACCTCGCGTACCACTTCTTCGGGGTGAGCGCGCTCTTCCTCATCCTTCGCGACGGTCGTCGCGGCTGGGTCCGCCGGACATGATCTTCAGCTCTACCGTCTTCCTGTTCGGGTTCTTGCCCCTGGTGCTCAGCGCCTATTTCCTGCTGGCTCGGGCGGGCTTCGGGGTTCCCGCCCGCAACGCACTGCTGCTCGCAGCCAGTCTCTTCTTCTACGCCTGGGGTGAGACGGGCTACGTCGCAGTGCTCCTCGCCTCCGTCGCCGTCAACTACGGATTCGGTCGCGGGATCGACGGCGCGAAGACGGCGGCGGGCCGCCGTCGCGCCCTCACGCTCGGCGTCGCGACGAACCTCTTGCTGCTCGGCGCCTTCAAGTACGCGAACTTCGCCGTCGACAACCTGAACTTCGCCCTCACAGCGATGGGAGTTCCGGCGGTCGAGCTGGCGCCCGTACACCTTCCGATCGGAATCTCCTTCTTCACCTTTCAGGCGATCACCTACGTGGTGGACGTCTACCGACGGGACGCGCCCGTCGATCGCAACCCGCTCCGGGTGGCGCTCTACATCTCGCTCTTCCCGCAGCTCATCGCGGGGCCCATCGTCCGATATCGTCAGCTCGCCGCCCAGCTGCGCGAGCGGAGCGCGAACGCGGACCAGGTGGCGTCGGGCGTTCGGCGCTTCGTCGTGGGACTCGCGAAGAAGGTCCTCATCGCGAACAGCCTGGCAGTGCCCGTCGATCGCATCTTCGCGTTGCCCGCGTCCGAGCTGTCGGCGGCCGTCGCCTGGCTGGGGGCCGTGGCGTACGGGCTGCAGATCTACTTCGACTTCTCGGGCTACACCGACATGGCGATCGGCCTGGGACGCGTGTTCGGCTTCGACTTCCCCGAGAACTTCCGGCACCCCTACACGTCCCGGTCGGTTCGCGAGTTCTGGCGACGCTGGCACATCACGCTGTCCACGTGGTTTCGCGACTACCTCTTCATCCCGCTCGGCGGCAGTCGGCGCGGTGCACTTCGAACCTACTCGAACCTGTTGCTCGTGTTCGTCCTGTGCGGCCTGTGGCACGGGGCCAGCTGGACCTTCCTCGTCTGGGGCCTGTTGCACGGCGGCCTCATGGTGATCGAACGCCTCGGCCTCGGCGCGCAGCTCGAACGTGCCCCCGTTCCGGTTGCGCGTGCCTACACGCTGCTGGCCGTGTTCCTCGCCTGGGTGGTCTTCCGTGCGGACGACCTGCCCCAGGCGCTGTCCTACTGGCAGGCTCTCTTCGTCCCGGGCGGCGATCCGCAGTCGCTGCACCCGTTGTCGCTCTTCCTCGATCCCAAGACGGTGGGGGTGCTCGTCGTCGCCATCCTCGGCTCGGTGCCCTGGATGCCCGTGATCCGTGCCAGCCTCGGTCGCGAGCATCACGACCGGGGCGAGAGCTCCCTCTCACCGGCGCTCGCCGCAGCGCGCTTCGTGGCGGTCCAGGCGCTGCTCGTGGCCTGCGCGATGGCGCTGGCGGCCGGCACCCACAACCCCTTCATCTACTTCCGGTTCTGACTTGACGGCCTCCGAAGCGACTCCGCCCGCCCGCGACTCCCGGATCACGACCGTGGCCTTCCTGGCCTTGTTGTGGCTGCCACTGTTGCTGAGCCTCGCGCTCCCCGACGATTCGCTTTCGCTGACCGAACAGCGGAGCCTGGCTCCGTTCCCGACGCCCGAGCTTTCCCCGACCGGGATCGCGCGTCTCCCGACGGCGCTCGAGGCCTACTACGACGATCGCATCGGCCTGCGTGACGACGCGATCCGCGCCTGGGCGTGGATCCACATCGAGCTGTTCGGCAGCTCGCCGTCGGACAAGCTCATCGTGGGGCGCGACGGCTGGCTCTTCCTCGGCGACGAGAATGCCGTCGCGCAGTACCGCGGCACGGCGCGATTGGACGCCGACGCGCTCGAGCGCTGGCTACGTGTGCTCGAAGCGCGACGGGCGTGGCTCGCCGAGAGGGACATCGCCTACCTGCTCGTACTCGTACCCAACAAGCATCGGATCTACGCCGACTACATGCCGGCGTCGTTGCCGCGAGTCTCGGAGGAATCCCAGCTCGACCAGCTCGTCGATCGGCTCCGGGAGGCCTCGACCGTCCCCTTCCTCGACCTGCGACCGGCCCTGCGGGCGGCCGCCCGCGAGGGACGCGCTTATCACAAGACCGACACACACTGGAACGACCGGGGCGCCTATGCGGCGTACCGCGCGATTCTGATACGTCTGGCCCAGATCGACGCATCGCTGGTACCGCAGCCGCCGGTCCCGATCCGCGGCTTCACACGCACTCGGCCGGGTCTCGGGCTCGCGAGGATCGTCGGGCTGAGTCGCGCCTACCCGGAAGAATCCCTCGACCTGGTCGTCAAGGCGCCCCGGGCCGAGGTACCCGCCAAGCGCCGGGCCGCCCTGGACGATCGCATGCGGCGCCAGCTCCCCTTCGGTCTCGGCACGGGCGACGGCTCACTCCCCAGCGCGGTGATGTTCCGCGACTCCTTCGCGGATGCCCTGGTGCCCTTCTTGTCCGAGAGCTTCTCGCGAATCGTCTACGTCTGGGAACGCGACGTCGACCCGCGCGTCGTCGAGGCCGAGCGACCCGACGTCGTGATCCAGGAGATCGCCGAGCGTTTCCTGGACCGTCCACCCCTCGACATCGAAGAAGTCAGTCGACGCTGAAGACCTGGGCCGCCGCGCCGTCCTCGCCGAGGAGCCGCAGTGCGCGCTCGCCCGGCACCACGACGACACGGGTGCCCTCGGGCAATGAGGCGACGTCTCCCGGCGACGACGCGGATTCGACGTCCTTCAGCAGTTCGAGATGGCCCTCGGGCCGACCGCCCCCGACCCGCACGCCGTCGGACGCCTCGACGACCTGCCGCGTGTCTCCGTCGATCCCGATGACCGCGGCGTTCCCGCTCGCGTCCGCAACCAGAATGGCCGCGACCCCCGAAACCGGCCGCTTGGAGCACCAGTCGATACAGCCGGCGACGTCGTGGAAACGCTGCAGGCACTCCTGTACCAGCAGCAATGCCGGGGGCGCGTTCGCCAGGGGACTGGCGGCCTCGATGGGCGCAAGCGTGGCTGCCACACCGGATTCGTTCACACCGGCGACCGCAGGCGCCATCCACGGCACGGTCAGCTCCACGGATGCGAAGCCCACCTCGGGGCGGCTGCGACGCACCACCCAGTCTGCGTCGCCGATCGAGCGCAACAGGAAGGACCCCTCACCAGCCCGGGCTGCGGCCGGTGCCGAAGCGCAGAGCCCCGGCTGGCCGGCCGGGCCGACTCCCTGGAGAAACAGGTCCATGAGCGACTCGATGGACTGACCGGCGCCGCGCGCGAGACCCTGGATGCGCTCGCTCAGGTGGGGGTAGTGACGGACGATCGAGAGCCCCATGCCGCGACCGAGCACGGGCCCGGCGATCAGCGGCCGCAGACTCGCAGGCAGACGTCCCCGACGCGCGATCCCGGCGTCGACCAACGCCTTGCGGATGTCATCGCGGCACAGCGTGCCCTGGGCCAGACCCATTGCGCGCGGATCGCCGCGAACGTCGAAGACGGAAGGCGCCACGAAAGATTCAGTCGCTATTTCGGACGAAGAGCACTTCGTTGAGCGACCCCATGCGATAGCCCTCGAGGTCGAGGGATACCCAGCGGAAGCCCAACGGTTTGATGACGCGCGTGATCTCGGCAGCCATCTCCGGGTCCAGAGCGCGGCCCATCTCTTCCGGCGCGATCTCGACGCGCGCGAGATTCCCGTGGTGACGTAGCCGAACCTGACGGAAGCCCAGCGCCCGCAGTCGCTCTTCTCCCTCTTCGACCTGTGCCAGACGCTCGGGGGTCACTTCCGTGCCGTAGGGAAGCCTCGACGAGAGACAGGCCGAAGCCGGCAGGTCCGCGGTGGGAAGACCGACGGCGCGCGACAGGTCGCGGATCTCCTGCTTCGAGAGCGCGACGTCGAGGAAGGGAGACAAGACTTGGTGCTCGTCGGCGGCGCGGTGACCCGGGCGGAAGTCGCCGGTGTCGTCGGTGTTGATCCCGTAGGCGATCGCCTGGAAGTCGAGCTCGTCGAGGATCCCGTCGAGGCGCATGAAGAGCTCGCTCTTGCAGTGGTAGCAACGGTCGGGGGCGTTGGCGCGGTAGGCTTCGCTTTCCATCTCGCGCGTCTCGACGAAGCGATGGGCGATGTCGAAGTCGGCGACGATCTGCTCCGCCATGCGGCGGTGACTCTGCGGGTACGACGGCGACACCGCGGTCACGGCCAGTGCATCGTCTCCGAGAGCCTCGCGGGCGGCCCACGCCAGGTAGCTCGAGTCCACACCCCCCGAGAACGCGACCAGCAGCCGCTTCGTCGACCGCAGGCGTTCGACGAGGGCATCCTGCTTCGCGAGGAGGGCCGCAGACACCGGTCGCAGCTCGGCCGATCCCTCCCGCTGGGAGGTGGGCGTCGAGACGGACACGGAGACGGGCGTAGAACCGGGGGGCGACATGGCCGCGAGGGTACCCTTCAGAACGGCGAGAGGGAACCCGAAGCGTCCGACGGGTACCGCACGGTATAGTTGGGCATTCCGGGGGGACGACATGGCCAGACTGCGCGTAGGGCTTCTCTTTGGCGGGCGCTCCGTCGAGCACCAGGTGTCCCTGAGCTCGGCGACCTCCATCTTCCACGCGCTCGACCCGGACAAGTACGACGTCACCCTCATCGCAGTCGACCCTGCGGGCCGCTGGCGCATCGGCGCCGGCCCCGAGCTGCTCCCCGAAAAGGCGGTCTCCGGCAACGAGGTGCGCTTGCCGGCGGTGCCCGGAGCCAACCTCACCGCGGTTCCGCTCGGGGTCTCGCCGAGTGGCGGGTCCGACACCGGAGACGCCCCGCAGCCCCTCGACGTGATCTTCCCCATCATCCACGGCCACGGCGGCGAAGACGGATCCCTCCAGGGCTTGCTCGAGCTGGCCGAGATCCCCTACGTCGGGTCCGGGGTGCTGTCGTCCGCGGTGCAGATGGACAAGGACATTGCCAAACGCCTGCTGGCAGCGGCTGGCCTGCCCGTGGTGCCGGACGTCGTCCTGCGCGGCGCGGACATCGCGGAAGGAAGACGCGCCGCCGCCGAGGCGGCCATCGAAGCGCTGGGGCTTCCGCTCTTCGTCAAGCCCGCGAATTCCGGATCGTCGGTGGGCATCTCCAAGGCGAGCGACCTCGACTCACTGCTCGAAGCCATCGGCGAAGCCGCCCGCTACGACACCAAGATCGTCATCGAGAAGGCCATCGACGCCCGCGAGATCGAGGTCGCCGTGTTGGGTAACGACTGCCCGGAAGCGTCCATCCCCGGCGAGATCGTTTCGAGTCATGAATTCTACGACTACGAATCGAAGTACCTCGACGAGAGCACCGAGCTGCAGATCCCGGCGCGCATCCCGGAAGACGTCAGCAAGCGAATCCGCAGCATGGCGATCGAAGCCTTCCAGGCGCTGGAAGGCGAAGGCATCGCCCGCGTCGACTTCTTCCTCGAACGCGATACGGGCGCGCTCTACGTCAACGAGCTGAACAGCCTGCCCGGGTTCACCGACAGCTCGATGTTCCCGCTCATGTGGGCCGCGTCGGGACTGCCCTACCCCGCCCTGCTCGACCGCATGATCGAGCTCGCCATCGAACGACACGAGCGTCGGTCCCGGCTGGAGACCAGCTTCCAGGGCTGAGCCGAGAGACGATCAGTTCGTCGCAGGCACCTGGACGGCCGGGGCCGGTACTTCCTCTGCAGACTCGCCCTTGGCAACCGGCGGCTTCGGGATCGCCTTGCCCGGGCGATCTCCGTGCTGCGGTCGATCGCCCGGCGTCTCGATCACGTATCCCAACGCGCGTAGCTGGTTGATGTGCATCTCGTCGAGCTCGACCTCAGGCGCCGACGACCAGGCGGTCTTGGGGCGTCCGAAGAATGCATCGATCTCGCTCTTCAGCTCGCTCACCAGCTCGGGCCGATCGCTCGCGATGTTCTTCGTTTCCTTGGGGTCCTCGACGCGATCGAACACCTCGACCCGGTCGGGGTTGTTCGTCAGGTAGTTGATGCGATGCGCCCCCTTCACCATCGAGAGCGTGGGGACGGGTTCGGCGTCCACGCGGCCCCAGCTGCGATCGAGCTGGGCGAATACCGCCCGGTCGCTCTCGGCCGTGCCGTCGGAACGTCCCTCGGCGGCATCGAGGATCAAGGGCAGCGCCGACACGCCCTCGGCGCCCGGAAGCGGCGGCAGGCCGAGCATGTCGAGCAGGGTCGGCCACACGTCGACATTGGCGACGCGCTGGTCCACCACGACACCCGGATCGAGCCGGAACGGAAGCGCCATGATCCAGGGCGTGTCGAGCACCTCGCGGTAGAGGTTGCGGGCGTGGCCCTCGATGCCGTGCTCGAAGAAGGCCTCGCCGTGGTCCGAAATGACGACCACCAGGGTCTTCTCGGCGATCCCCAGGTCACGCAGGGCCTTCATGAGGCGCCCGATGTTGTAGTCGCTCCAGTAGATCGAGCTGTCGTAGAAGTCCGAGAAGCTGGTCCCGAAGTCGGGCGACAGGTCGGTGTAGAGGTACTGGTGGACGTCCATGTAGTGGACGTACAGAAAGAACGGATCGTCCTTGGCCCCGGTCATGAACTCGATTGCCGACAGCGTCGCGTCCATGTCGGTGCCGGGGAGGTTGCGCACGCCTGGCGACGAGCGCGTCACCTTGTGTTCTGGACGAACCTGACGCGGCCGGATGTAGAGGTCGAAGCCCTGCCCGAACCCGAAGTTGTTGGCCACCCAACCGTTGCGCCAGATGCCCGCGGTCCTGTAGCCGGCGTCCTTCAGGATCTCCGCCGGCAGCGTCGCCTCCTGGGGCATCGCGTGGAAGAAGCGCTGTACCCCGGTTCGCTCGGGATACATTCCGGTCCACATGGACGCCATCGAGGCCTTGGTCCAACTCGACTGAGCCTCGACGTTCATGAACTGCACGCCATTCGCGGCCATCGCGTCGAGCACGGGACTCGTCGGACGCGGATTGCCGTAGGCGCTGAGACGATCGGCGCGCAGCATGTCGATCACGACGAACACGACGTTGAGCTGCTCGCGCTCGGGCATCGCTCGGATGTCTGCGGCGTCTCCGACGGGCCTCTCCAGCGGCTCGAAGCGCAGCTGTGAGTAGACGGCGGCGACGATCAGGAGGCCCGCGAGTGCAAAATAGAACCAGGAAGAGTCGATGATCTTGCGGAGCAAGGTGGCGTGTCCGTCCTTTCGACGCGTCTCGGTGCCTGGATCCCAGCGCTTGGTGTCCAGTGTCCGGTCAATACCTGGTTTTCAGCGCTCTGGCTTCTGCGCCTGGGATGTCACATCGGCCTCCCGGCGCGCGCGCCCGAGATCCCATCTGATGCGGTTGTCGTTCGGCGCCAGTGCCACCGCTCGCTCGAGCAGTGGCACGGCTCGGTCGATGCGACCCGTCTCGAGCCAGGCTCGGCCGGCACGGGACAAGATGGCGACGTCGTCCGGCGCGAGCGCCAGCGCCGAATCATAGGCGGTCGCGGCGTCCTGCCACTCGCGGGCCTGCTCGTGGAGCAAGCCGAGCGATTGGTATCCGCGAGCCGTCGGCGCGAGCTCGACGCTGCGCAACAGCTGACCTCGCGCCGCCGCGGGATCCCCGTCCCGTGCCAGCCGGCGGCCCAGCTCCGTGCGGCGGCCGGGGCCGTCGCGCCCCAGAAGCGCGAGCCGGTCGAGGGCACGCTCCGCCCGCACCGTATCCCCGCGGGACATCGCCGACGCGAAACCGAAGTCGTCCACCCAGAACATCAAGACCCCGTACGCGAGCGCGAGGGCTCCGAGGCCCTGCAGGCCCCGCCGCAGCCACGGGACACGAGTGGGCGCGTCCAGCGCTTCCGGCCTGCCGGTGGAATCGACGGGCGGCGCGCTGCGGAGGAGGATCCTCGCAACGCGCCCGTCTCTCAGCTTCCAGATCGCGCCGTCCAGGACGAAGTGATGGAGGTTGACCATGGCAGCGACCATCACCGCGAGACCGGATTCGTACGGCAATCGGCCGAGCAGCCCGGGCGCGAACAACAGCGCGGGCACGATCCAGATCGCATAGCCCATGAGCGCTGCCTTGCCGAGGAAGCGCACGCGTCGTCGCCAGGCTCGCCCCCGCGACTCGACCTGGGCCCCGGCTCCCGACTCCGCCTTCAATGCCGTCGCGACGGTTTCCGACTGCGCGGCGTAGTAGGTGGTGATCCACAGGTATTGCAGCGCATGACATCCGGCGATCCAGAGAAAGCCATAGGGCGTGTAGACATGCCGGAAAACACTGTCGGGCCCCGCGAGCTCCCAGTGACGGAGGGGCACCGGGATCGAGAACCACAGTGCCTGGGTCGCCATCAGGACGAGCGCAGGTGCAGCCGCGCGCAGCCCCGCCGACCGGACCAGCCAGACCGCCGACAACGCGGTGGTGACGAGATAGACCGCCCCCAACACGACGATCGACGGTCCGACCCACGCATGGGGAATCCCGATGGGCAGCAGCTCGAAGACCGTGCCGCCGTAGGAGACCGGCGCATAGCTTCCTTCGGGTTGGCCACTGTGGATCGCAAACACCGTCAGGGCGAAGGATGCGGCGAACGACGTATAGACGACGCGCTTGACCACGGGCGTCACGGCGACGCCGCGTCGCCGGGCCAGCATCAACGCGATGCCGTAATTCTGGCCCGTGTAGTGCCAGGGGCTCCAGGTCAGATAGAGGGTGAGCAGCAGCGACCCGAACAAGGAACTCGACAGACTGGCGACGAAGGCGCTGGCCACCGCCAGCGTGGCCCAGACCGAGAACACCCGATACTTGCCGCGATCGGCCGGGTCTTCGTAGACCCGGATCAGGGTCGCACCGTAGTGGGGGAGGGCGAAGACCAGAATGACCAGGGCGCCCGGAATGACGGCGGCCAGGGCGTCCTGTCCGAAGATGCCCTGAGCCAGCATGAGGGCCATCGAGCCGACGCCGCAGCCCAGCACCAGGTCGACGCCCGAGCCAAAGAGCCAACCCCGCGTGTCGCTGCCCGCCTCGGTCATCCTCGCCCTGTCGTTCGCGTCGCTGCCGGATTCGGCTGCCGAATCGGCCGGTTAGTGTAGCGTCTCGACTCTCAGCGAACGCGTTCCCAAATCTCGGTCCCGTTCCCGTAGAGCACCCCGGCCACTCGAACCGCACGTGAACCAGCGCACGAGCAGCGGCCTCTCAAGTTGAACCAGTCTCTTCGGAGTCTCCCCGAGGGGCAGGCGCGTCCTGGGTCTGGTTGCGCCACCCGCGGGGGAAGTCACCTTCATTCTCGGGTGCGACGACCTCCGGGGTGTGCTGGAGACCTCACCTTATCACCGGCCGGGGCACTCACGTGGACACCGAAGGCCGGTGGCGCACGCAAAACGGAATTTGTTGGAAGGCAGAACGCCGCCCCCTAAGCTCCGTCGTTCGATTTCTGGAGGACTTCCCGCCCGATGCACCGTTTGCACCCCCGCCCCCTGCGCTCGACGGCGATGATCCTCGCAGCCGCGCTCCTGCTTGCCGGCTCGACCGCGTGCCAATACGACCGGGACTCCCGACTCGCCGAGATCCGCGCTCTGCAGACCGCCGGACAGTTCGAGGAATCGATCGCCCCGCTGCGAGTCTTCTTGACCGCCGAAGCCGACCACCCGGAAGCCAACTATCGCCTCGGGGTCGCCCTCGTTCAGACCGGCCGGCCGAGCCTGGCCGTCTGGCCTCTGCAGAAGGCGGCCCAATCCGGTGACTTCAACATCCAGGCAGGGCTCCTCCTGGCCAGCACGCTGCTGTCGACGGAGTCGTACGAAGAAGCGATCCGCGCGACCGATCAGGTCCTTTCCGCCGACCCCGACCGCGTTGCCGCGCTGTACACCCGAGCCCGCGCGAACATCTCGGCAGGCGCGCCGGAAGACGCGTTGGTCGACGCGAACCGGATCGCCGAGCTGCGACCCGATGACTTCATGGGGTCGACCCTGCGGGTCGCCGCCCTGATCGATCTCGAGCGCTTCGACGAAGCCGAAGCCGTACAGGTCAGCCTCAAGCAAGCCGCCGAAGCAGCGGGCGACGACGACACGGCTGCGCGTGCCTGTGCGGTGCTCGGACGCTTCTACGCGAGTCGCGAGAATCCGGAGAAAGCCACCGCAACCATCCTCGAGTGCGTCGACGCCTACCCGACGCATGCCATGGTCCAGCAATACGCCTCCGACTACTTCCGTGCGATCGGCCAACCCGAGAAGTCCATCGACATGTGGCGCAAGGCGGTCGAACGATCGCCCGAGGACATCGCGCTCCGCGCGAAGCTCGGCAGCGTTCTCGCCGAGTCGGGCAAGAAGACCGAGGCCGAGGCGGTCTACAAGGAGACCGCCGAGCTCTTCGACACGAGCCAGGCCTGGCAACTGCTCTCGGCCTTCTACCGCAGCGAAGGCAACCTGAAGGAAGGGCGACTGGCCCTCGAGAAGGCCCTCGAGAAGTCTCACAAGGAGCCGCCGGCACTTCGCTTCGCACTCGCGGACATGCTGATCTCCGAGGGCGACTACGCGCGCGCCGAAGAGATCGCCGGCACCATGGAAGAACCGAGTTATCGGGCCCTCATTCGGGGTAGCGTCAAGCTCGCCGAAGGCGAGCCCGAAGCCGCGCTGGGCTTCCTCGAGTCGGGTTTGCGCCTGTGGCCGAACAACGCCGGCGCTCGCTACGTCGCGGGGCAGGCCGCGTTGCAGCTCGGTGATCTGCAGCGGGCTCTCGCGGAGTACCGCGAGGCCACACGCGTCGATGCCGAGGCCACGGACGCTGCGCTCGCCATGGCGCGCATCTACTACTCGCTGGGCCGCTATCCCGCGGCGCTGCAGTTCGCCGAGAGGCACATTGGCAAGCGCCCCTTCACCAGCGAGGACGCACACGTCATCGCCGTCCGCTCCGCCGCCGAACTCGAGCAGTGGCAGAAGGCGGAGAGCATCCTGCGCAATCTGAACACGCGGGAAGAAATGCGGAACGTGGTGGCCGTCGAGAATGCGGCGGTCGTCCGCAAGAAGGACGGCGTCGAAGCGGCCGTCGCCGTCATCGAGAAGAGCGACCTCGACCTCGAGGACGAGGCGAACGCGATGGCGCTGACGTCGCTCACCCTCGATCTCATCAGCCTCGGCCGACAGGACGAAGCACTCACCCGGGTCGACAAGGCCCTGGCAAAGCATCCGACCAACCCGCGACTCCTCGACATCCGCGCACGTCTGCTCGCGCGAACCGGCCGCGACGCCGAAGCACAGGCTGCCGTCGAGAAGGCGCTCGCCGCCAGCCCGGATTTCGGTCCCGCACTCGAGGTCAAGGCGGTCTACGCCGAGCAGGCAGGGCGTCTCGAAGAAGCGCTCGCCCTCTATGACCGCGCCGCCGCGACAGACGGCGAGAACGCCGACTACGCCTATCGCGCCGCCAGTGTCTCGCTGCGCATGGGAAGCGCGGACGACGCCATCGATCGGCTCCGGAAGGTCGTGAGCCTGGCGCCCGGGCACGTCGCGGCCGTCAACGATCTCGCCTGGCATCTCGCAGAGAACGATCGGGACCTCGATCAAGCCATGCGCCTCGCGAAGCGCGCCGTCCAGCTCGATCGCCGGGCCGAGACCCTCGACACCCTCGGCTTCGTACAGCTGAAGCGCGGCGACGCGACGGAGGCGGTCGAGTCCTTCGAAGCATCGCTCGAAGCCGACCCCGATTCGCCGTCGGTGCGGTACCGCCTGGCCATGGCTCAGAGCCAGGCCGGCGACGCCGCGTCCGCCCGCGTCAATCTCGCCAAGGCGCTCGAGGACGAGTCCTTTCCCGAGCTGCAGCAGGCCCGGGCAGAGCTGGCCCGCCTCGAGAGCAACTGAGCCACGACCATGGAAACGGGATCCCTCCTCCCGGTCCGGGTTGCCGCGACGATCGGCATCCTGGTCCTCGCCGTTGCCTGCTCCTCCAGTGAGGACCGCGCGCTCGACCACTTGTCCGTGGGCCGCGCCCACCTGGCCGAGGGTCGCAGCGTCGAGGCAAAGCTCGAGTTCCAGAGTGCCCTGCGCTTCGACCCGCAGAACGTCGAGGCCAACAACGAGTTGGCGGTCCTCGAGCTGAAGGCGGGGAATACGCCGGCGGCGCTGATCCACATGCAGGAGGCGTACGACCTCGACCCCACGAACAGCGTGGCGGCGCTGAACCTGGCGTCGATGCTCGAGAGTCACGACACGGACCAGGCCGAGGCCCTGATCGAGGGCGTCATCCACCGGGATCCGGAGAACGCCCTCGGTTACATCGGGCGTTCGAATCTCGCCCTGGTCCGCGGGCGAACGCGTGCGGCGGTTCTCGCGGCACGCAAGGCCATGGAAGTGGCGCCGGACGATCCCCGGGCCGACTTCCAGCTCGGCTATGCGCTGCAAGCGATGATCCGAGAAGGGCAGGTGACCGGCGAGCCGGTCGAGGACTCGGTGTATCAGAGCGCCCTCGCCTCACTCGAGCGATACATCAAGAAGGGCGGCGACAGCCCTTGGAACGCCCAGATCGAAGAAGCCCGGATCATGGCTGCGTGGGAAGGGAACAACCCGCAGGCGGCCATGCAGTTCAAGATCGCACTCGAGAACGCGCGCCAGAAGGGCAGCGTTCGCGACCTGCAGCACGGAGCCGCGCGTGCGCTCACCTTTGCCCGATCGGTCCGAAACTGGGAGCTGCAGGAGCACGCCCTCGAGATCCTGGTAGAGAGCGAACCCCGGGACTACAGCTCGTGGCGTGAGCTGGCCGAGACGCGCGCCCGCCTGCGCAAGGATCCCCAGGAAACCTGGGCCGAGCTCGTCGCCGCCAGGCCGGACGATCCGAAGGCGCACATCGAGTACGCGCGTTTCCTGGTGTCCCAGTGGAAGCTCGACGAGGCGCTCGCCTATCTCGACAAGAAGGCGGCCGAGGGTATCGATCCCGCGGTGCTGAAGAGCGCGGTGGCGAGTACGCAGATCGCGGCCCGCCGGATCGAGGACGCCGAGCGGACCATCCAGGCCCTCGAGAAGGAGCACCGCGACCACCCTCGGACGATTCTCGGCCGGGCTCAGCTCGACATCCGCAGCGGACGCATGCGCAAGGCCGTCGCGAGCCTACGAGCGACGACCGAGCTCCACGCGGATCCCGACGCCTTGCTCCTGCTCGCGCGCGCCGAGCGAGCGCTCGGCAACCGGGAAGCCGCACAGGCGGCGCTGGATCGAGCGATCGAGGCGCAGCCGGTCTTCTTCATCGAAGCGCATCGCATGCGGGCGGAGCTGCTCACCGAGAGCGGCGACTGGCCGGCCGCACTCCAGAGCCTGACTGCCCTCGAGGAACGCGCAGGGTTGATGCCGAAGGACCAGCTCTTGATGGCGCGCTGCCGCTACGAGCTCGGCCACGTCGAACGCGGCCGCCAATTGCTGAAAGAGCTGATCGCGAGACGCATCGAATCAGCGGATGCGGTGCTCGAGTATCTGCGACGCGAGGGAAGCGACGCCGAAGCGCGCAAGCTCGCGAAACGCGAACTCGATCTGCTGTCGCGTCGCGAGCCGCGAAACTGGGAGATCCTCGTCCAGCTCACCCGTCTCGACCTGGAGGATGGCCTCGGGGAGCTGGCACTCGCGCGACTCGACCGCGTCGTCGGCCTCATGAAGGACGAGACTCCCGCACCGATCCGTCTGCTGCGGGCCCGGACGAACGCCGACATGGGACGGGAGGAGAACACGCTCGAGGACGCGCGCGCGGCGTTCGAGCTGCAACCCCGTCTGCGCGGAGCACTCGAGCTGCTGGTCGCGCTGCATCTGCGCAAGGGAGAGCTCACCGAGGCCCTGGCCGCGACCGAAGCCGCCGCACATGCCGGCGCACTGAGCGACGAGCGGCGTTTGCTGCTGGGTCGCCTCTATCACATGAGCGGACGAGACGCCGAAGCGGTCGCCACCCTCGAGCAGACGCTCGAGAGCGACCAGGGAAACCCGAGCGTGTACTTCGTCATGGGAATGGCGCTCCAGGCCCTCGACCGGGACGAAGAAGCGACGAAGGCCCTGGAAAAGGCGCTCTCGATCAGCACCACCTTCCCCGAAGCCGACCACGCCAGACAAGCCCTCGAGGGGAGACGCGGCGCCGGTGCCTCCTGACGCCTCACCTGCCCGGCCGGGCAGGTACTTCGGGCTCCTCCTCCTCTGCTTCTTCCTTTCCGGCCTCGCGGCGCTGATCTACCAGACCGCCTGGACGCGTCAGTTCGCGTTCGTCTTCGGCACCTCCGAGCTCGCCGTCGCAAGTGTGCTGGCCGCATACATGGGCGGGCTCGCCCTGGGCGCGGCGGTGATCGGCCGCATCGCCCCACGCATCCAGCGACCGATCTGGGTGTACGGACTGCTCGAGCTCGCCATCGGTCTGACCGCGCTCGCGGTGCCCCTGGGCGTGGGCGCGGCGACCTCGCTCTACATCGCGATCTTCGGCGCGCAGAACGCACCGGCGGACGAGGGCGGGCTGCTGACCGCGCTCTTCTACCTCGTCTGCTCGTTCGTGATCCTCCTGGTACCCACCTCCCTGATGGGGGCGACCCTGCCGCTCCTGGCGCGCCACGCCGTCCGCCGCGAGGAAGAGATCGGAAGCCGCGTCGCGCAGCTCTATGCCACCAACACGGCAGGGGCCGTCGTCGGCACCGTCCTCACGGGCTTCGTCCTGCTTCCCGCGCTCGGCCTGTCGCTGACGATCTGGGTCGCGGTGTGTGCGAACGGCCTGGTCTTCGCGGCCGCCGCCGCGCTCGCGCTGCGCGCTCCCGCCGTGGAGCCGACACCCGTGCAACGGGCGACTCCCGACCCGCGCGCGCCGAACCGCTGGATCCTCCCTCTGATCGCGATCTCGGGCGCCGTGTCGTTCACCTACGAGGTCTTCTGGACCCGACTGCTCGGTCACGTCCTCGGCGGCAGCGTGTACGCGTTCGCCACCATGCTTGCGACCTTCCTGTTGGGCATCGCACTCGGATCGGCCCTGGCTTCCGGGCGCCTTGTCGCGGACCGGCGCACCGCGACGACTGCGTTCGCCTGGGTGCAGATCGGAACGGGACTGCTCTCCCTCGCCGCCTACGTCGCCATCGATTCGACACCGGGCTGGGTCGCGTCGAGCGCCGTGCGCGGCGACGCGCGCCTCCTGCTCGACGCCGGGATCAGCGCGGCGATCCTGCTGCCGGGTGCGCTGTGCATCGGCGCCACCTTCCCGCTCGCCGTGCGCGTGCTCGCGCGCTCGCGGGAAGAAGCGGGGCCCGCCAGTGCCCGGGTCTACGCGTGGAATACGGTCGGCGCGATCGCGGGAGCGGTCGGCGCGGGCTTCTTCCTGATCCCCGCCGTCGGCTTCACATGGACGATCGTCATCGCCGTCTCGACCAATGCGGCCCTGGCGGCCGCGACCGCCTTGCGGGCGCGGCCGAGGTCCACGGCAGCCGCAGTCGCCGCCGTCGCCGTCTGCGTCGCGATCGCGGGAGTGCGCCCGGAGCCGCCCTGGCAGTTGCTTCGCACCGGCGCCCTGTCGACACGCGTGAGGCAGGCGCCCATCGTGTACTTCGGCGTGGGTCGTGGGGCCACCGTCATGGTGCAGCGCGCCCCGAACGGCTTCGCGCTCAGCTCGAACGGCCTGCCGGAAGCCGTCATCAATGGACCGGGGGTACGGGTCGGGCGCTACGTCATCGGCCTCTGGCTCGCGCAGCTGGCGAGCTGGGGACGCCCGGAAGCGAAGTCCATGCTCGTGATCGGTCTCGGGGGAGGACTCGTCGTCGAGGCCGTTCCGCCTTTGTTCGAGAAGATCGACGTCGTCGAGATCGAGCCGCTGGTGATTCGCGCCAACGAGGTCATCGCGAGCGAGCGACGCGAAGACCCGCTCGCCGACCCACGGCTGGAGCTGATCGTCAATGACGCACGCAGCGCTCTGCTGCTCACCGACGAACGCTACGACACCATCGTCTCGCAGCCGTCCCATCCCTGGACGGGTTCCGCTTCGCATCTCTACACGCGGGAATTCTTCGAGTTGGTCAAGAACCACCTCGCCGAGGACGGCGTGTTCGTGCAGTGGATGGGTCTGGGCTTCATCGACGAGGACCTGCTGCGGACTCTCGTCGCGACCTTGCAGGACGTCTTCCCCTACGTCCGCGTGTATCAGCCGGCACCCGGAGGTCTGCTCTTCTCCGCCTCCGCCGCACCCTTCGAGCCCGAGCGCCTGGCGTCCGAAGCAATCCGCCTCGCGCCCGACGAGGCGGCCGAGTTCGGAATCTACGGCGGCGCGGACATCGTGGTTCACATGATGCTCGACGAGGAAGCCGCCCGTGTCTTCGCAGCGGGCGCACCCGTGAGCACCGACGATCGCAACCTGCTCCAGATGCGATCGCCCCGGGTCGTCCGCAGCGTCGGGCGGCTGGATCCCGACCCGCTGTTCGCACCTCTCGACCCCCTGGTGCGCGACGCCTTGGCTTGGGACCGCGCGTACCTGATCCGGCGTGCGCTCGCGAGCGGGCACACCGGACGCGCCAGGCGACTCGCCGAAGCCGCCAGCGATCCGGTCGAACGAAACGTCGCGCTCGGGCTGATGGCCCAACGTCGGGGCGACGCGCAGGCGGCGGCGAGCGCCTACCGCCGGGCGCTGGCGGACGACCCGCGCAACGGCGAAGCCCAGATCGCACTGCTCGGCTTCTCGCCTACCGGCAATGTCGACGACGCGTTCGACGTAGAACCCATCCCGTATGCCCGGCTCTTGCTCGAAGCCTGGCAGCTCGCGAACGCATCGGACTGGACCGCCCTGCGCGAACGGGATGCCAGCCTCGCCGCGGTTCACGCTCACGACCCGGCGTTTGCGGAGGCCGGTCGCCTGCGCGCACGCTGGCGGCTGGCAGAGGGCGGAAAGGAGAACGCGCTCGTGGCACTGCAGCTGCTGGACGGCATCCTGGCGACGGGTGGCTCCGGCAACGACCTCGTGCTGCGTGCTCGCGCCGCGGCGGCAGCCGGCTTCGAACGCGGGGTCGCCTCGTCGATCAACGAGCTACTTCGAAAGAACGACGCGAGTCCCGCTCACACGCGCGCCCTGAGCGCCGCGATCGTCGCGATCGACGGCCTGCCCCCGGGTCTCCTGGACGCGAAGCGGCAGACCCTCCTGCGCAACAAAGTCCGTGCCCAGCTGCGGAAACGCCAGACGGGCTAGCGAAGCCGCGAGAAGCGGATGGCGCGCTCGACTTCGGCGAGGTCGGCCTCGAGGTTCGCCGTGATCGGGCCGCCAACGGCGATGGCTCTCTGGATCGTGTCCCGTGCGGCGGGCAGGTCCTCCAACACCAGCTGTGCCTGGGCGACGAGCTGTAGCTCATGCTGGGACGGCGACTCGTTCCGCGACAGCCGCTCGATCCATTCCCGGGCCCACTGCTTCTTCAGGCGCACGAACGCCGGATCGCTCTGGATCGGGCCGTAGCCCGGCATCAGCAGGTGATCGAGTCGGTTGTAGCCTCGCGCGTGGGCTTCCTCGAGCAGCGCGACGGCCGCGCCCGCGTCCCCCGACTGCGCCGCCAGCGTGGCGCGCTGGGTCTTGGCAGCGACCCCGTCCGGATAGTGGGCGATCGAGTCGGCCATGGCGGTAAACGGCGTCTGCCAGACCCGGGCCCGATCGAAGCTGCGAACGGCGAACAGCACGATGACGACCGCCGATGCCACGCGAACCCCGCGCCAGAACCTGGGAGACGGTGAAAACCTCGCCAGCAACGCAGGGCCGGCCAACAGACATCCACCGATCAGGCCCGGCAGCATGAAGTACAGGTAGCGGTCGGCGATCGGGAAGGGCAGGGGGATCAGCCCGCTCACGGGACCGAACGAGACGATCGCGAAGATCCACCAGGCCGCCTCTTCGCGTCGCTCGCGGAGGCACACGAAGGTCCGCCATCCGAGCGCGGCGAAGACCGGAAGCGACATCAACCACCACGGATCGAACGGGCCCGCGGGCTCGGGTTCGTGGAAGGTCGAGAGCCCCCAGGTGCTCCCCGCCATCGCCAGATAGCGAAGAGCGATGGCGAACATGCTGCGGACGCGGTCCGCCAGGTCCGCGTAGAGTGCCGGCGCCTGGCCGGCGGTCTGTGAGAAGGCCGCGAACTCGGCGACCGCGAACAGGACGAGGATGCCCGCCCACACGCCGAGCCAGCCCCAGCGCCAGGGGCTTTCTGCTTCGACTGCTTCGACACCCTCTGCGGGGTCGTGACGGGTGCGTGCCCAGCCGAAGGCGGCAGCGACGAAGAGCGCGACCGCGGCGGTGGGCTTGGCCATCAGCGCAAGAGCGAACAGCAAGGCGCCCAGCGCGGGTCGGCGTGGATGCAGCAGCAGCGCGGCCAGACACAGAACCATGGCCGACGAGGTCTTGAGCTGGTTGATCCACGCCACCGCCTCGACGTTCCCGGCGTGGGCGAGAAAGAAGGCCCCGCCCAGAGCCGAAGCGGCTCCGGAAACGCCGCTGCGGCGAAGGAGCAGCACCAGCAGCAACGCCGTGAGGGCATGCAGCGTCACGTTGACGGCGTGGTAGCCGAAGGTCTCGGGCCCGAAGAGCTGCCATTCCAACGCGTGCAGCAGTACGTGCACGGGCGCGTAGTTCTCGACGATCTCCGCCAGCACGCTGGTGGGGTCGACGATCGCCACCCAGTTGTCCAGGGGGTGGTGGACGAATACGTTGCGCTGGACGTAGTGCTCGTCGTCCGAGATGAAGGTGCCGTTCAGGGCGGGCGCGTAGATGACGAACGCGGCCACGACGAAACCGGCGAACAGGATTCCCGGCGAGGGCTTCGTGGCCTTGCGCGGACTCAAGGGCGCTGTCTTCCCCTTCTCTCGGGCTGGGTTCTCGCTTCCGGTGCTTCGGCGAAACGACGGGCGTGGAAGATACAGAAGTCGACTCGGTCTCAGGGCGTTGTACCCTGCCGCGGATGTTCCGCTCTGAGACGGCGATCGTCATTGCCGCCTGGCTCGTACTCTCTGCGATCGTCGTCCTGGTGCTCGTGCCTCCCGAAGGCGAGCCCGGTCTCAACTACGACGAAGCCTTCCTCGGCCAGCAGGCCCGGGACTTCCTCGAGCCAGAGCGCCAGACGACCCATCCCCCGAGCGAACGCTCGACCTTCCTCTTTGGCCGGCGCTTCCCGCTGCGCAACGCCGCCTACCTGGGGGCGCTCAAGCCGCAGCTGCTGATCCCGCCCTTCGCGCTGTTCGGGCCGGATCTCCACACCCTGCGCCTGGCCACCCTCGGCACCGCGCTGCTCGCCTTGCTGCTGGCCACACTCTGGGCCCGGCGGGTGTTCGGACTGCCGACGGCACTGCTCGGCGCGATCTTCGTCGCCTTCGACCCCAGCTTCGTCTTCTTCGGTGCCTGCGAATGGGGTCCGTATACGACCCTGTTGCTCTGCCGCTGCGCGGGTCTCTACCTGCTGACCGCTGGCTGGCAGACCCGGCGCGGCTGGGTCGTGGCCGCCGGCGCCCTCGCCATGGGTCTCGGCGTCTATGCCCGGGCCGACTTCGTGATCATCGGCGCGGCCGCGGCTCTGGGGCTGCTCGCGGCCCGGGGTCGCGCCTCGGTCGCCGAGATGCGCGAACGGCCGGGCACCGTGCTGGCCGCGGCGGGCTGCCTCGTGCTCGGCTCGCTCCCGATGCTCTTGTCCGCCATCGACCTGCTCACCGTCGAATCGGGAATCGCGGATCGCGGAGATCTCGCGTACCGCGCCAGCGTCCTGTGGAGCACGCTCGATGGCTCATACTACTTCCGCGTGATCGACGTGGGGGGCGTGTTCGAGCGGATCTTCGACGGCTCGGCGCCGGGCGGGCTGCTGGGCTTCGGCATCGTCGTCGCGCTCGTTGGCTCCGCTGTCGGGGCCCGCTTCCGAGGGTTCGAGGGCGCTCTCGCGGACGACCCCAGGACGCCGGCGCGCACGTCGAGCCGAGCAGGCCTCGTCTTCCTGGGTGTCACCGTCGCGGTGCTGGGCGCGGCGATGCTGGCACTGCCCGGTGCGGTCCGCGCGCACCACATGCTCAACCTCATGCCCTTCACGCACCTGCTGCTCGCCCTGCTGCTGGTCGATCTCGGTCGACGAACGGGAGTGCTGCGAGGCCTCGCCGCGGCGATCGCCATCGCGATCGTCGTCGCGAATCTCTACGTCGTGCGCGAGACACGCACGCTCATTGCAGACACCGGCGGCCGGGGTCGCTATTCGAACGCGCTCGACGCCTTTGCCGAAGAGCTGACGGCCGACCCCGGTGCGACAGCCGTCTCGCTCGACTGGGGCTTCCACGAAACGCTCCAGTTCCTCACGCGAGAGAACCGGCTCGAAGAGCCCATCTGGGCGCTTCCCAATCAGCTCGCCCGGGGTCGCGCGTGGACCCATCGCGGCGACGCCTCACACCACTACCTGGTGTTCGCACCCCGCTACGACCTGTTCGGGTTGGGACCGAAGCTCCTCGAAGCCGCCCACGCCCTACCCGCCGACGACGTCGAGATTCGCGCGCACACGGACCGCGAAGGCGAGACCGTCTTCTACAGCATCCGCTTTGCGCGCCCGCACCAGCTCGCCTTCGGCGGCCGCTTCGAGGTGCGCTTCCTGCGCTGATCTCAGAACGTCGCGACCACGGCTCGCCCCTGCTGGATGTCGTCCTCGTCGACCGGGACCGCGACGCTCCGGGATCCGACGGTGACGCGGTAGGGCGCGAGCGCGCGTACCGACTGGGAAGGAGTGGAACTCGCCGAAGTCGCCGAAGTCGAATAGGGAACGCGCAGCCGGGCGAAGCCATCCGACGCCGCGTTCGCGTGCCCCTTCCAGACGACCTCGCGACCGCTGGGCGTCTCCAGTCGCAGCTCGACGTCGACCGTCTCACCCCTCTCCGCGCGCACCTGGATGACGGCGCCCTCGACGACTTCGAACAGCTTGTAGGGCAGATCGTCGAGTCCGGGCGTGCGGCGCGAACCGGCGCTCTCGTCGTCTCGCACCTCCAGCACCTGGGCGATGTGCGCGCCGCCCTTCGGTCCCTCGGTGACCAGTCGGAAGTGTCGTGCGGCGGGGCGGGGGCCCTTCTGCAGCCCGTCGTGATGGTGCAACCACGCCTCGAAGCCACCCGGGTCGGCGCTCGCGTGGGTGATCACGTACCGGGCGCGCAGCTGCCGGGCCAGGTCGAGTGCCTCCTTCTCGGACTTCGCGCTGAGCAGACCGAACGCGGCGTCCCAGTTGTCGACGCCGATGAAGGCCCAGAAGGGGTCGGTCGGAGTCGGCCGTCGGGCGATGTTCTGGACGGCGTGGCCGAAGTTGGCGTGGGAAACCACGCCGTACTCGGGCGCGATTCGGGCGTCGAAATAGCCTGACGTCTCGGGCGTAAGCTGCCGCACCTGCTCGAGGAAACGCGTCAGCGAGCCAGCGGGGGTCCGCAGTGCGGGGTCGACCAGGGGCGGCTCCTTCCCCATTGCCTGGGCGCTGCGCGCGAGGCGCGGAAGCCACTCTCCGAAGACGGGCGGCGACAGCAGCAGTAGACCGAGCACCACGGCGATTGCGGAGACCGGTACACCCGCACCCGTGCGCGACGCGGCGATCGACCCGCCTCGGTGCGCGACGGCGGCAATCACGAGGGCGAAGCCGACGGCTGCCGCCGGACCGAGGTCGTTGCCGTAGCGGCGCTGCACGAGCGCGAGGGTTCCGAACCAGGCACACCAGGCCGCGACCACCCATGCGGCCGGCCGCCGTTCCCGGGCCGCCGCCCACACCGTCGCGAACGGCAACACCGGAAGCGCGTACCCGAGCAGTCCCCAGACTTCCCAGACCGGACGACCGCTCGCGCGACCGAGGAAGGAGAACAACGGCAGCTGTTCTCCAGTGCGATGGCCCACGCCGTCCTGCAGGGTCACGAAACGCAACGCCGGCTCGATCCCCGAACGGGTCGCGGGCAACAGTCCCAGCACCGCGATCACCCCCAGACCCAGGACGAGCGTCCACACGAGGCGTGCCGAGGCAGAACGCGTACTGCCCCGACCTTCGAGCCACCAGAGTCCGCCCGACACCGCCGCCACGGCACACATCGCGGTGACGTGCAGGCGCGAGAGCGCGATGGCCGACCAGGCCCCGCCGAGGGGCTCGGGGAAGAGCCAGACCAGCGGCGCCACCACGGCGACGGCGACGAGGGCGCTGCCGGCCTGCACCGCGTAGAGATCGCGTCGGCCCGTCACTGCCGCCGCCACCCACAGCACTCCCTCTACGGCCGCCAGGTAGAGCAGGCTGCCATGCCAGGTCAGCAGCATCGCGATGCGGCCCAGCGCGAGGACTGCAAACGAGAGCCACGAAACGCGATCGCTGTCGATCGTTCGGACCAGTACCCACAGCAGCACGGCGCCGATCAAGGCCACCGCACAGTGATGGTCGAGTTGTCCCACGCGGCTGTAGCTGACACTCATGGGCAGCGAAGCCATCAACGCCGCGGCGCCGAGTCCGACACCCGCGCCAGCGATGCGACGCGCGACCGCGAAGGCCGGCAGCAGCGCGAGCGCTCCCAGGACCGGGGGCGCCCAGGCGGCCATGGCGAGGAACGCCGCCGGCTCGTCGACCCACAGGCGCCCGAATGCGGACAGCGTGAAGTCGAAACCCGGCGGCCATGAAATCGCCGCGCCGCCCGGAAAGTTGATGTACGGGTCGAAGAACAGCACCTCGGGAAAGTTGACGAAGCCGTACAGGGCTCGGCGCGCGTGGTATTGGGCGTCGCCCGGCGCGAACACCAGGGTCGCGTCGTCGACGAAGACCCACTCGAAGCCGAGGGCGCGCAGCAGCAGCGCGAGAGCCAACGCGAGTCCCAGCAACAGCGCGACGACGGCCGGCCGCATCCCCCGGTTCAGGCCGCCGCGCGCGCGTCTGCGAGCACCGACACCACCCGTTCCTGCTGGGCCGGCTCGATGCCGGGGTAGATCGGCAGCGAAATCAGTTGCTGGGCAGCCGCCTCGGCCACGGGGAAATCGCCGGCGCGGTGCCCGTGACCCGCGAACGCGCCCTGCAGATGGATCGGCACCGGATAGTGGACTCCGGCACCGACGCCCGCCGCGTGGAGAGCCGCGAGCACGCGGTCGCGTTCCGGCACACGCACGGTGTACAGGTGCCAGACGTGCTCGTTGCCGGGCAAGGTCTCGGGGCGCACGACGTCGGGCAGGTCCGCGAGCAGGACGTCGTAGCGCGCGGCAGCCTCACGACGCAGCTGGTTCCACGCGTCGAGGCGCGCGAGCTTCGCGCGCAGCACCACGGCCTGGACACTGTCGAGCCGCGAGTTGAAACCCAGCTCCGGGTGCTCGTACTTCGTCTCGCTGCCGTACTGCCGCAGCCGACGCACCCGCCCGGCCAGCTCGGCATCGTCGGTCATGACCGCACCGGCGTCGCCCCAGGCGCCCAGGTTCTTGCCCGGGTAGAAGCTCGTGCCCGCGATCGAGCCGAACGAACCGGAATGCCGCCCATGTCGCCGCGCGCCCTGGGACTGCGCGGCGTCCTCGACGATGATCGGCCCAGCCGCTGTCCCGGCAGGTCCACCGAGACCGTCTGCGAGCTGCTCGATGGGCGCGATCTGGCCGAACAGATCCACGGGCAGGATCGCGCGCGTCGCCGGACCGACGCGGTCGAGGGCGGCCTGGACATCGATCAAGTGTGTGTCCGGGTCCGCGTCGACGAACACCGGACGTGCGCCCGCGCGCACGACGGCGAGCGCCGACGCGATGAAGGTGTTCGCCGGTACGACGACCTCGTCGCCGACGGAGACGCCCGCGGCGCGCAGGCAGAGCTCGAGGGCGTCCGTCCCGCTGCCGACGCCGACGCAGTGCGCGACGCCAGAGGCCCGCGCGAATTCCTGCTCGAAGGACGCCACCTCCGGGCCGAGGATGAAGGCGCCCTCGGCGACGACGCGATCGAGCCCGGCACGCACCTCGTCGGCGATCTGGTCGTGCTGCCACGCGAGATCGACGAGCGGGATCTTCATCAACCGCCTCGGGTGGCGATGCGTACCTCGCGTCCGCCCTCTCGCATCGACTGGTTGATGGCCTCGAGCACCCGCACGACGGCGAGCCCCTCCCGCCCATCCGTGATGGGGGTCGCGCCGCTCTCGATGCAATCCAGGAAGTGGTCGCATTCGTTCCGCAGAGGCTGGCTCGGCGGCACCTTCGGGATCCGGATGTCGCCCTCGCGGACCATCATGCGAAAGGTCGCCAACGAGTCGACGAACGAAGACGAAGTGCGCGCCGGCGAGACCTGCTTGTCGTAGATCCGCAACGGCTCGGTGAGGCTCATGTCGTCGAAGCTCAGCATTCGCTTCTCTCCGACGACGATGATGTCGCGAGTCTTGCTCGGGTGTAACCAGGACGCGTGGAGGTGCACGAGGACATCGCCCGGGTAGCGCAGCGTCGCGAAGACCGCGTCCTCGACCCCGGGGTTGATCCAGTCCCGCCCGGTCGCCGAAACACTCACCGGCTCGGCGTCTAGCCAGTAGCTGGCCAGGGCGATGTCGTGGGACGCCAGGTCCCAGGCGGCGTTCACGTCCACGCGAATGGGCCCGAGGTTCGTCCGCGTCATCGACACGTAGTAGATGCGGCCGAGCTCGTCGTCGCTCAGATAGCCCTTGGCCTGCTGGGACGCACCGTTGTAGATGAAGATGTGGCCCACCATGAGGGTGCGGCCGGCTGCTTCGGCGATCTCGCAGAGCGCTTCCGCGTCGGCGACGTTCGCCGCCATCGGTTTCTCGACGAGCACGTGCTTGCCCGCTTCGAGGGCTGCGCTGGCCAGGGCGAAGTGGGTACCCGTGGGTGTCGCGACGACGACGGCGTCGACAGCCGGGTCCGCGATCACGGCCGCGGCATCGTCCGAGACGCGGATGTCCGGAAAGCGCAGGGTGACGGCCTCGCGGCGATCCCGATCGAGATCAACGACCCACGTGACCTCGCTGCGGCGATGGTCGTGGAAGTTGGCGATCAGGTTCGGGCCCCAGTGCCCCGCACCGATGACTGCGATACGGACCATCAGGTAGTTCGACCTCTCTCGGAATTTTCTCGGACTAGCGTTTGAGCCGCAGACCCAGCAGCAGCAATGGCTTCAGGATCGACCACCAGCCGATGAACGGACGCATCTTCGTCTGTCCGATGCTCTTCGGAGGGTAAACCTTCGAAACCGGCGCTTCCACCGTGCGATAGCCCAGCTGGATGGCGCGGATGTAGAGATAGGGCTCGAGCTCATACTCATCGAGCCAGCTCTGGTCGAGATCGAGGCGCGCGTCCTCGAGCACGCGACGGTGCACCGCACGAAAGCCGTTGGTCGACTCGGTGACGCGCCGCCCCGTCACCAGGGAGAAGAGCAACGGGTGAACGCGCGTCGCGATCCGCCGGTAGAGGGGCATCTCGCCGAAGTCGGCGCCCCGTTCGAGGAAACGCGACCCCTGAACGAAGTCTGCGCGGCCGTCGGCGATGGGGTCGAGCAAGCGCGTGATCTCTTCGGGGGCGTCCTTGTTGTTGCCCGCCATCACGACGGCGACGTCGTAGCCACCGCGCAGGGCCTCGGCGTACCCGGCGCGCAAGGCGGCTCCCACGCCGGCCACGCGCCCCATGGCGAGCACTCGCGCGCCTCCTTCCCGGGCGACGTCGGCCGAGCGGTCGGTCGAGCCGTCGTCGATCACGAGCAGGTCGTCGACGATGTCGCGCGGCGTGCGTCGCACGACCTCCCCGATCTTGGCCTCTTCGTCCAGGACCGGCGCCATCGCGATCACCTTGAGACCTCGATACACGGCTAGTTGGGGTCCGGCGGCAGGTAGCCGAGGGCGCGAAGGCGCTCGAGGTCCTGGTCGCTCATGGCGCGTGCGGGGACGGGCTCCACTTCGCGCGCGAGATAGCGGTCGATGTCCGACGGCAGCTTCGGCTCGTCGACCTTGCGGAAGCCGCGGCCGTCCCGCTGGTAGCGCTGCCAGTCCAGTCCTTCCCCGAAGACCTTGATGGTCCAGTATCCCTCGGCGTCGTACGCGCCGATCTCGTGACCGACATCGCTGAGGACGGCCCGCGGCGGAAGCGGCCGGCCCTCGCGCATGAACGGCACCAGGGAGATCCCGCTCTGGTGGGGAAGGGGATCGAGGCTCGCCAGCTCGAGCAGGGTCGGCGCAAGATCCACGTGACTGACGACGCCGGCGATACGGCGGGTGGGAAGCTGCGGCGCCACGATCACGAGGGGGACCTGCGCCTGCTCGGGCGAAGCCGTGTGGCCGTGCTGGAAGAAGAAGCCGTCCTCGTCGAGGCTCTCCCCATGGTCGGCGGTCAGCGCGATCACCAGCCCGCTCGTGGTTGCCCGCTCGGCCGCGTCCACCAGCTCGCCGACCTGGGCGTCCGTCCGCGCCACTTCACCGGCGTACAGCCCGGCGTAACGCGGCCCCCTGCGGACCCCTGGAAGCGCCTGGTAGTGGGGAATGCCGCCCCGGCCACGGTTGACGCTCAGCACCGGCAACGCGCGGTCCGTCCGCAGGGGCACTTCGGGAGCCAGCTCCGACCACGGTTCGCCGGGGGTGTAGGGGCCGTGGGGGTCCTGCAGGTGGACCCACACGAAGAAGGGCGTCTCGCGGGGCTTCTCGAGCCAGGCGCGCGCGCGGGCGACGGTGTCGGCGCCGACGCGCTCGAAGTACATCAGGCGGTTCGCCTCGGACTCGGGGAGCTCGTCGTCGTAGTGGTCGAAGCCGCGATCGAGTCCGCTGCGCGCCTTCAGGACGACGTTGCTCACGAACGCGGCGGTGTCGTAGCCCGCTTCCCGGAACGAGTCAGCCAGGGTCTCGATGCCTTCGAGGCGCGTCGCGCCGTTCAGGGATCCGACCGTGTGCTCCCGGACGTAGCGTGAGGTCATGATGGACGCGTGAGACGGCGCGGTCGCGGTCGATGCCGCGATGGCCATCTCGAACAAGACCCCCCGCTGCGCGAGGCCGTCGATCCGGGGCGTCGTCTCGACCGCGAAGCCGTAGCTGTGAACGAAGTCCGCGCGGAGCGTGTCGATGGTGATGAGCAGGACGTCCGGCCGTCCGGCGTCCCGCCCGGAAGAGCAGCCGGACAGTGCCGCGCTCACAACGAGGAGCCCCATCAGGACATGCACCGCGACGAACGGAGGGGGGGCGCGACGGCAGACGATCGGCGACATGGAGGGCCGCAGGATACCGCGTCCCGGCCGGCAACTGATACGCAACTCGTGCGCAAGACAACGGCCGAGGCGGGAGAAAGCTCGCTCGCTTCCCGGAGGGGGTTCGGCGATACTCCGCAGGTGACCGAAGCCGCGGAAGTCGCCAACGCGTGCGCACTCTGCGGACGCCCGGGCGCGACCCTCTACGAAGGACTCGAGGATCGTCTCTTCGACGCTGCGGCCACGGGCCCCGGTGGTGTCCCGTGGAGCCTGCTCACCTGCGAGTCCTGCTCCCTCGTTTGGCTCGACCCGATGCCACCGCGCGAAGCAATCGGGGCGCTGTACGACCGCTACTACACCCACGAAGACGACGACCCCACGGACGCGTCTCTCCTGGAACGCGCGGTCATCCGAGGCATTCCCGCGGTGCGCATGGGCTACCCGGAGCCGCCGGCCACCGACACCATCGAACGCCTGCTCGCACGGGCCCTCGCCCTGGTTCCACCCCTGCGCGAGATCGCAGAGCACGCCGTCATGTGGTTGCCCGTCGCGCGCAGGGGAAGACTGCTCGACGTCGGCTGCGGCTCGGGCGCCTTCCTCGAGCGGATGCGCGACTTCGGGTGGGAGGTCGCGGGGGTCGAGCCCGACGCGGCCGCGCGCACCGGGGCGGAGAACCGCCTGGGGCCAGACGTTGCGGTCGCGCCGAGCCTCGACGACGACTCCCTCGCGCCGGGGAGCTTCGACGCGATCACACTGTCCCACGTCATCGAGCACGTCCCCGACCCGGTCGCGACGCTTCGGCGCTGCCACGAGTTGCTGGCGCCGGGAGGCCTGCTCGTGTGCGTAACGCCGAACACCCGCAGCCTGGGGGCCCGCGCCTTTGGTGCCAGCTGGTTGCATTGGGACCCGCCCCGGCACCTGCACCTGTTCGATACGGCGACCCTCGAACGAGCCACCCGCGACGCCGGATTCGGGATCCACCAGGTCTCGACGCCGGGCAGCAGTGCGCACTTCGTGTGGCAGGCGAGCGCCCTGATCGAGCGCAACGGGAAACTCCCCGGTGCGCGCGTCCGCGGCGTGTCTCCGGCGTCGTGGATCGAGAGCATCGCCTTCTGGATGCTCGAGCTCGCACTCATCCGTCTCGGGCGCTCCGTCGGCGAAGAGGTGCTCGTCGTTGGAGCGAAGGCCGGCGAGAAGGCGGGCGAGAAAGCCGGGGAGCGGACCGAAGAGAAGGCAGCTCGAGCGATCGAAGGGGTCGGCCCGTGAAGGTCTCGGTCGCCATGGCGAGCTGCCAGGGAGAACGCTTCATCGAAGAACAGCTCGAGAGCATCGCCCAGCAGAGCCGGCCCCCCGACGAGCTGGTCGTCGTCGACGACGCCTCCACGGATACCACCTTCGCACGTGTCGAGCAGTTCGCCGGCCGCGCAGGCTTCGCAGTGCGACCGCAACAGAACGAGCGACGCCTGGGGATCACGCGCAACTTCGAACGCGCGATCGCCGCCTGCACCGGAGACGTCATCCTGCTCGCCGACCAGGACGACGTCTGGCTGCCCGAGAAGATCGAGACGCTCACGGGCGTCCTCGCCCGCGAACCCGAAACGGGAGCCGTCTTCTCCGACGGCGAGGTCGTCGACGCGACCCTCTCGCCCCACGGCACGACTCTCTGGCAGGCTCTCGGCTTCGACGCGGGCGAGCGCGCCCGGGTCCGTGCCGGGCTCGCGGCCTCCGTCTTCCTGCGCCATGTCGTCGCTGCCGGCACGACGATGGCGTTTCGCGCCCACTTCCGGGACGACGCGCTCCCCTTCCCGGACCTGCGCAGCTGCCACGATGCCTTCACCGCGTTCGTCATCGCCGCGAGGGCGCGGATATCACTCGTCGAGCGCCCGCTCATCCGGTATCGCGTGCACGGCGACAACCAGATCGGAATTCGTCGGCTCGGCCTGCGCGATCAGCTCGCGAAGGCTCGCGAGCAGATCGACACGGACGCTCTCGGGTACGCGATCGACTTCTTCGAAGCCGCGCGCTCCCGGCTCGCGGATGCGGACCCCCAGCTGCTCGGCGCCATCGACGAGAAGCTCGCCCATGCACGTGCACGGCGGGACCTGTCCCCGCGGCTGCTCGAGCGACTCGGCGCGGTCCAGCGCGAAGCCTGGGCGGGGCGCTACGCACGTTTCTCCTACGGCTGGAGGAGCGTCGCCCAGGATCTGTTCCTGCGATGAGCGCCTCGCTCGTACGGGTCATCGATCGCGTCTTCGACGGCGGAGTGCTCGCCTTCGCGTTGTGGACTTTGTGCGCGCACCTGGCGGTCGCGCTGGGATGGGGGCTCGACGCGCTGGGAGCGATGGCAGTCGCGGCCGGGACCGCTGCCCTCGCATGCGGTCTCGTGGCGGCGCGTCGGCGCGCGGTGGACCGCACGCCCGTCGAAGGATGCGCGCCACCGGCCCCACTCGAGTCGGCACCGGAGGGAACGACCCAGGCAACGGAGACCGTCGGATCGCGTGGGCTCGTGATCGCAGGCGCTGGCCTGTGCGCTCTGGGACTCGCCCTCGACCTGCCTCTCACCGCCGTCTGGTCACTCGCCGGGGTCACGGTCGCGTTCTGCTGCCTGCGCGAAATCCTCGCGTTCGCCCGACCCGGGACGCCAGCCGCGACCGCGCGGACGGACGGACCGGCGACCACGAGCGCACTCGTGGTTCTGGCGCTCGTATGCGTCTCCGTGGCGCTGTTCGCCCAGAGGCCGGACGCGGACGACTCCTTCTACCTGAACGTCGCCGTCTCGGCTGCCGACGATCCCCGGGCACCGTTGCTGGCGTCCGACACCCTGCACCGGGTCGCGGATGCGCCACTCGTCCTCCCGATCTACCGCTTGCATTCCCTCGAGCTGTTGCAGGGCGGGATCGCGCGTCTCACGGGTCGGCCCGTCCTGGACGTCGCGCACCTCTGGCTACCGGCGCTCGCCGGGTTCTTCCTGCCCTTCGTCTACGCCCGTCGCATGCGCCCGCTGACCCCGAAGGCGTGGCCCGTCGCGACGGCGATCTGCATTGCCTTCCTGCTCTTCGCCGCAAGCGCGAGTCACGGCTGGGCGAACTTCGGACTGCTGCGACTGCACCAGGGCAAGGGCCTGCTGCTGACACTCGCCCTGCCCGCCGTGCTCGCCTACGCACTCGACTTCGGGCGACGCGGGGGCGCGCGTGCGTGGCTGATGCTCGCCGCCGCCCAGATCGCGGCAGTGGGGATCAGCGCCTCGGCGCTCTGGCTCGCGCCCGTCGTCGCCGGCACCGCGCTGATGGCGAGCGTGACATCGGCGCGGCCGGGCGACGCGCTGAAGCGCCTCGCGACAGGACTCGCCGCGTCGAGCTATGTCGTCGCGGCGGCCTTGTCGATGCGCGCAGACACCGTGGCGGCCTTCCGCGACGCCGTGATCCCGAGCCCGGAGATGAGCTTGTCGAGCGGCGCGCTCGCCGGCCAGGCCGTCGATGCGGTCTTCGGTTCCGGCCCGGCCGGCGCGTTCGCGCTCTTCGTGGCGATCGGCGCCTGGGGCTTCGCGCAGACCCGGACCGCGAGCCGTCTGTGCGCGTTCACGGCCGGCGCTGCCGTGCTTTTCTGGAACCCCTTCTTTGCCGATGCGATCGCCGCCCAGCTGACGAGCGCCGCCACCTACTGGCGCGTGCTCTGGCTGCTGCCGCTGCCGGCACTGACCGCGATCGTGTTCAGCGCGGGACTCGAGGGCCGGCACGGCCGCACCGCCTGGGCGATGGCGGCCGTCGCGCCCACTCTCGTTTTCGGCGCGCTCGTCGCGCTGAACCCGAAGTCCTTCGCGCTGTCTCCCTCGAATCTCGTGCAGCTCGGGCCGCCCCGCTGGAAGGTGCCCGAGAGCGAGTTCGATGCCGCGCGCGCGATCGTGGCAGCGACCGGTCCGCAAGACCTCGTGCTCGCACCGGTGCGCGTCGCGCCGTGGATCCCGACCTTCCACCAGCACCCGGCAGCGGTGGTCGTTCGCGTCGAGTACCTGCCGGTGCTGGCGCCGGTGCTGGGGGAAGCCGAGCTCGAACGCCGCATGCGGCTGCTGCGTCTGGTTTCGGGACGGACGGGCGGTCCGAGATCCCTGGCGCTCCTGCGCAGTGCCATCCTCGAGGACGACCTGCGCGTGGTCGCCTTGTCGCGGGGCGCCCTGCGCTGGCCCGAGCTGATCGCGCTCATCGGCGAGACCGGCTTCCAGAAGATCCACCAGAACGCCGATTACCAGGTGTGGGGACGCATGCCGAACGCCCAGACGGAGCGCCCGTGAAGCGACACGAAAGTCTTGCAGGACGAACGGAACGCGCCGCTGTGGTAGGCTGCGCGGCGGATCGCGCATGATTGCCGTCGTCATCCCGTGCTATCGCGTGAAGACGCGCATCCTGGACGTTCTGTCCGGCATCGGACCGGAATGCCCGGCCATCTTCGTCGTGGACGACGCCTGCCCGGAAGGAACGGGCGACCATGTCGAAGCCGAGTGCCGCGACCCGCGCGTCAAGGTGCTGCGTCACGCGAAGAACCAGGGCGTCGGCGCCGCAACCCTGACCGGCTACGCGGCCGCCCTCGACGCCGGCGCCGCGATCGTCGTCAAGCTCGATGGCGACGGACAGATGGATCCCGCCTGGATCCCGCGCCTGGCGCGACCCATCCAGGACGGTGAAGCCGACTACGTCAAGGGCAACCGTTTCTTCGAGCTCGACGGCCTCGATTCCATGCCCCTGATCCGGGTGCTCGGAAACTCGCTGCTCTCGTTCGCCAGCAAGCTCTCGAGCGGCTACTGGAACGTCTTCGATCCGACCAACGGCTTCACGGCGATCCACGCAGCCGTCGCGCGGCGCCTGCCCTTCGCGAAGATCTCCAAGGGCTGGTTCTTCGAGTCGGACATGCTCTTCCGTCTCGGCATCCTGCGCGCAGTCGTCTGCGAAGTCCCGATGCCCGCCATCTATTCCGACGAGTCGAGCAACCTCGTCGTTCGCCGGGTGCTGGCAGAGTTCACAGGCAAGCACGTGGTGAACACGGTGAAGCGGATCTTCTACAGCTACTACCTGCGGAACTTCAATATCGCCTCGATCGAAATCCTGGCGGGCGGGATGTTCCTCGGCTTCGGGACCTGGTTCGGGGCGACCCAGTGGATCGCGGGCTACCGCGCGAACGTTCCGGCGACGAGCGGAACGGTCATGGTCGCCGCCCTGCCGGTCATCGTCGGGGTCCAGCTCGTCCTCGCCTTCCTCAGCTACGACCTGCAGAACGTTCCGCGGGATATCCTGCACCGACGCCTCGAGCCCGCGTCCCCTCGACCCTCTCGGCCCGCGCAGCCCCCGAAGCCTCCGAAGCCGGCGGAATGACGCGCCTGGAGTCCCGGTGACCCGGCGTGCCGTCGTGCTGGCGCTCCGCTTCGGAGTCGCCGCCCTCGGGCTCGCGCTCGCATTCCGGCTGGCTCTTTCATCGAGCGATACGGACATCGCGTCCCTGCTGCTCGATGCCTGGCAGGGTCCCCCGCTCGAGTCGCTGGCCTGGTTCGGAGGCGCCTGGCTGCTCTTGGGAATCAGTCTCGGCATCGGCGCGCTGCGCTTCCGCGGGCTGCTGCTCGGAGCTGGACTCGACGTCGACCTCGGGACCCTCTTCCGCGCCTATCTCGTGGCCAGCTTCTTCAACCTGGTCCTGCCCGGCGCCATGCTCGGAGACGTGTATCGCTTCTGGGATGCGCGACGCGACACCGGCGCAGGTGGGCGCGTCCTGGGCGTCATCGTCCTCGAACGCGTCCTCAGCCTGGCGGCGCTCGGGTCCGTGGCGCTGGCCGTCGCACCGGCAGTCCCCTCCATCGAAGGGGACCGGGCCCTGGTGGTGGGGTTGGTGCTGGCGGGCGGCGCCTTCGTCTTCTTCGCAGTCGCGGTATTGCTGCCGCCGGTGAATCGCATGCTGGTGGCGATCTCGCGACGGCTGTCCCTGCTTTCACCCCGGGTCGCCGAGGCTGGGGAACGCGGGCTCGATGCGGTCGCGGGCCTGGCCGACCAGCCCGGTGTCGTGGTCCGCGCGTTCGGCTGGAGTCTCCTGAACCAGGGGCTGCCCGTCGTCGCGTTGGTGATGCTGGCCGTACCGCTCGACGCCCTCGTGCCCTGGTACTGGTTTGCGGTGATCGTCCCCTTCGTGACCCTCGTCTCGCTGCTGCCCGTGACCATCGGCGGAACCGGCGTGCGTGAGCTGCTGTACGTATCGCTCTTCGGTGCCGTGGGCATGCGACCCGAAGCCGCCCTCGCGCTCTCGTTGTCCGTGCTGGCTGCAGCCCTGCTGTGGGGCGTCATCGGACTCGGCGTCTTCCTGCTGGGCAGGCGCCCCGGCGCGATGACCCGCCAGGACGGCCTGGCATGACGGCTGACACGACGCTCGGCAGCAACAGCTATGGCATCGCCATCCCCTTCTACGACGGCCTCGATTATCTGCGGGAGGCGGTCGCCAGCGTCGTCGCGCAGTCGGACCCGGACTGGCGCTTGTGGGTCGTCGACGATTCCGGGGACAGCGGGTCCGGAAGCGAGACGGCGGAAGCCCTGGTTGCATCCTTCAGAGACCCCCGCATCCGCTACCTACGCAACCCGGCGAATCTCGGCATGGTGGCGAACTGGAACCGTTGCCTCGAGCTCGCAGACACGGATCTCGTGACGCTCCTGCACGGCGACGATCGGCTGCTCCCCGGCTACGTCGCGAGCCTTCGACGCGTGGCCGCGGATCACCCGGATGCGGTGGCGCTCTACTGCGGCGCCCGCATCATCGGCTCCCGGGGCGAAGACGTGTTCTCCCTGGCGGACACGGTGAAGGGTTTCCTCGCCCCGTCCGGGCGCGGCGTCACCCGACTCGAAGGCGAGAGCGGGGCCACCGCGCTGATGCGCGGCAACTTCATCATGTGTCCGACCCTCTGTTTCCGCAGGCAACGACTGGGCGCCCGCCGTTTCGACGAGTCGTGGGCCCAGGTCCAGGACCTCGCGCTCAGCATCCAGCTCTTGATGGAGGGCGAGCACCTCGTCGGGTCCGATGAGGTCGCCTACGCGTACCGACGACACGAACAGAGCGCGACCACCCTCCAGTCCCGCAACCGGCTGCGCTTCGACGAAGAGTTCCGGCTCTTCGACCAGGTCGGGGAACGCGCAGCCGAGCTCGGCTGGCACGAGACGGCGCGTGTTTCGCGGCACAAGCGGATCGTGAAGCTGCACCTGTTGTACCGGGCGCTGCGCGATGTCCTGGGCCTGCGTCCGGGCACCGCCTGGCAGACCCTCCGCTACCTGCGTTCGCGGTCGCGATGAGCGGCCCGCGGCGCGCTCTCAGTCCCGCGGGACCCACAGCGTTCCGACGCGGATCTGGGCACCGGAGACTGGCGTGAGAATTCTCGGGTCCTGGAACAACCAACCCTGCATGCGGTAGTGCTCTTCGAGCAGTCCGTCCGACAGATAGCGGCGAAGGAAGGCGGTGTTGCTGTCGATGACGACGGCGAAGCGTCGCTCCCGGATCGCGGTCTCGTAGGAGGCGAGCAGATCGTCGACGTCGGAGAGACCGCTCCTCGAGTAGTCGAGGACCGGCATCTGGTGCGCGTAGACGCGTTTGCCGGCGTCCCCCGCGACATGACCCTGGACGGGCATCAGGACCTCTCCCTCGATCTCGGCAACGCGGGCCGCAAGGGCGCGGCCCGCCCGCAGGTCGGCTTCGCTCGGCACGTAGCCGGTGGGGAGACGCACGAGCACGAGCAGCTGCACCAACGCACACACGGCGACGATGACCGGAAGCCGCGCCCGAAGCCGCGGACTCCCCTGGCCGAGCCAGGCATCCAGCCGAACCACACCCACCCCGAACATGGCGACCAGCCAGGCGTGCACGAGGATGAGATTGTTGGCGGCGCCTCCGACCTTGATTCGCGGCACCAGGCAGGCGATCAAGACGCCCACGAGCGCGGCCAGGTAGAAGACGCGGTTGCTCTCCTCTTCGCGACTGCGTGCTTCGCCGGACGGAGCGAGCAACCCCAGCCAGGCAGCCACCACCAGCGACGGCAGGGGCAGGATGACCAGCAGGTCGTGCCAGAAGAACCAACCGATCATGCCCCACTTGACGTCGTGTCCCGGTTGTACGGCGACGATGTAGCGGACGAAATCACCGTCCAGGGTTTCGAGCAGCGCCGTCGCGAGCCCGATGCCGCCCGCCAGGGGCAACACGAAGTACCAGAGCCGGTCCCAGTCCCGAAGCGTCGCCCAGTCGCGCCCATGGGCCCGCCAGTCGGTCCAGATGCACCAGAGCGCAAGCAGCCCGAACACCGCGGCCCCGGTCTGCTTCGTGAGCACGGCGAGGACAGCGAGGATGGCCGCGACGGCGAGACCTCGACGACCGCGCTGGAAGCGCAGAGCGAAGACCGCTGCCAGCAGCAGGAAGGTGAAGAGCGAATCGAGGCGCGCGACGTCGAAATAGAGCCCCGACGCCCGCCAGGTCCCGAGGAAGATCCCCGCCGCGATGAAGCCGTAGACCGGGCGGCCACTGTCTCGCGCGACGAAGCGAAAGATGACCGCGGCGGAGCCCAGGGAAGCCAACAAGGAGACCGCGCGCAGGGCCAGGAAGCCCGGGCCCAACAGCCCCGCCAGCCCGGCGGACACGTAGTAGTACACGGGCGGATAGGGGAACGGAACGAACTCGACGGACGCCGCCACGTAGAGCGACTGACCGCGGAGCACGCGCATGACATGCTCGAGGGATCCGCTCTCCATCCACTCGAGCTCGAACGGATAGGAGATGCGTTCGAGCGACAGCCCGAGGTACAGGGCTGCATGGCCCGCCGCCGCGACGAGACAGAGCGCCAGGATGATGCGTTCCGATCGCTCGGGCACGGGCGTGAGGGTATCGTACCGGCATGAACGAGCGCCGGATCGCACTGCTGCTCGGCTGCGCGAGCTTCCTCTTCTTCCTGCTCTTCCATCACGGCCACTTCAAGGGCAGCGACGAGCTGGCCGTCTTCGAGATGACGCGCTCTCTCTACGAGCGCGGCGATCTCGTCGTGCCGCCGCTGCGCCACACCGAAGTCGGTGTCGACGGTCGCCGCTACAGCTACTTCGCGCCGGGCCAGTCCGCGCTGGCACTGCCCCTCTACGCCCTGGCCACACCCCTGCGCGAACTGCTCCCAGCGCGGGCGGTCCAGGCGATGTCCGGCCCACCCAGGCAACGCGGACCCTACCGCTTCGGCGGCGAGCTCGAGGCGACTCTGGTGGGGATGCTCGGCCCGCTGATGGCCGCCGGCCTGATCGGCCTGTTCTATCAGTTCGAGCGCGATCTGGGTGTACCCGAACGCAGTGCCGCCGGGGTTGCCGCCTTGTTGGCCGCCTCGACCCACACCCTGGTGATGTCCACCTACTTCCTGCGTCACGGCACCGAGGCCGTGACCCTGCTCGGGGCGTTGTTGCTGTTCCGTCGGTATGCGCACGGAGCCTCTCTCGGAGCGCTGGCGGCGGGCAGCGCGCTCGCATCGCTGACCTTGCTGGTCCGGGTCCCGGCTGCGCTCGCGGCGCCGGTCCTCGCCGGCTACCTGCTGTGGGCGCTGCAGCGACGCGGAGACCTGCGGGCTTCGGTGCCCCACCAGACGCGCGTGCTCGGCGCGATCCTCCTGCCGCTCGCAGTGGCCATCGCGCTGCACCTCGGAATCAACGAGGCACGCTGGGGCTCGTGGCTCGGGTCGCCGATGGTCGAGCAGCAGAGCCGCTTCGGACACCCGATACTGCGCGGCCTGGCGGGGTTGCTGCTGAGCCCGGGCTCGAGCGTCTTCGTCTACTCCCCGCTGCTGTTGATCGCGCCGCTCGGACTGGCGGCGCTGTGGCGCCGCGAGCGATCCATGGCCTTGGCATTGTTGGGCATGACCGCGACCTGGCTGGTCTTCTATGCGCGCTTCGACGGTTGGAGCGGACTCTGGTCGGCGCCCGGCCCCCGGTACCTGTTCGTACTGGTCCCACTGCTGCTCGCCCCGCTCGGACTGTGGTTGCATGGACGCTCGCGCTGGCTCGTGGCGGTCGGGCTCGGTGTCGTGGGCTTCGGCGTGCAGGTCGTCTCGACGGTCGTGCGCTGGGGCTCGGTCCCGACCCTCGCCGGCTATCCGGTGAACGGTCCGGACCAGGCGGACTTCCTGTTCGTCGCGGCGCGCAGCCCAGTCGTCGTGATGTCGGGACTGCTCGTGAGCGGTGGCCCTTACGATTCGTGGCTCGCCGACGTCTGGCAGGGCTGGGCGGGCTTCACGGGGAGCCCGGTCGCGGTGCTCGTCCTCGTCGGACTGGATCTCGTGGCACTCGCCGCCTGCGTGTGGGCGCTGACGCGGGCACTCGACGCCAAGGGCCGCAACTAGCGTGCGGCGACAGGTTCTCGGCCTGGTGGTCGTCGTGGCGGTGGCCCTGCTTGCCGGCAGCTCGCTCGCCCGACCCGGCTACTACGATTCTCACGACGGACTGTTGAACCTGCATCGTCTGGTCGAGCTCGAAGCCTGCTTCGCCGACGCGCAGATCCCCTGCCGCTGGGTCCCGCACATGGGCGCGGGCTACGGCTACCCGCTGTTCAACTTCTACCCACCCCTCCCCACCCACATCGCCGCGGGCCTCCGCGCGCTGGGCGCCGGCTTCCTGGTTGCCGTCAAGGGCGCGCTGTGGCTCGCGCTCCTCGTGTCGGCACTCGGCATGTACGGCCTGGCCCGCTCGTTCTTCGGAACGAACGGCGGGATCGCCGCGGCGGTGGTCTACACCCTCGCGCCCTACCAGGCGCTCGACATCTTCGTACGTGGCGCCTTCGCGGAGACGTGGGCCCTCGCATGGATTCCGCTCGTCTTCTGGACCGGCGAGCGCACGCTTCGTGGCGGCGGCCTGTGGCCGCTCGCCTGCGCGCTCGCCTGGGCGGCGCTGCTCCTCACCCACGACATCACGGCGCTCATGATCGCCGTCCCCTACGCGGCCTGGCTGCTGTGGTGGCTGCGCGACGTGAGGCCACCGCATCGCACCCGGGCCCTGCGCGACGTCTTGCTGGGTCATGGCTTCGCGGTGGCACTCGCCGCGTGGTTCGTCGCGCCCGCTCTGCTCGAGCTCGGGCACATTCATGCCGAGACCCTCACCAGCCTGCAGCCCTGGGCACGCTTCGAAAACAACTACCTCCGTTTCACGGAGCTCTTCGCCCTGGGCAGCAGCTGGTCCTACGGCCCGTTCCGGAGCGCCGACGGCATGTCGTTGTTCGTCGGCCCCGTCCAGCTGATGGCGGCCGCGGCTGCCGCCGGGGTGCTGGGGATTCGAGCACGACGCGCTGAAGTCGGACCCGCCGGATCTGCGACGGCGTGGCTGCTGGCTTCCGGCGTCGCGGCGCTGGCCATGACCCTGGCCGCCTCGCGGCCCGTCTGGGACGCGCTGCCTCCGCTCGCGTTTCTGCAGTTTCCCTGGCGCTTCCTCTCGCTCGCGACCTTTGGATTTTCGTTTGCCGCCGGTTACGCGGTCCAGGCCCTCGGCAAGCAGGGCCGCGCCGCCGACATCGCGGCCGGGGTGCTGTGCGCGTGTGCGATCGCGACATCGTGGAGCTGGTTCCAGCCCCGGGCCATGCACGACGTTCGCGACGAGGTGCTCGCCAACCCTCGTGAGGTCGCCAGGTCGCGCCACGGCCTGTTCGACTTCCTCCCAGCGGGTGTCGATCTCGATGCATTCCTGGCGAATCCGCCACGGGTCCTGCCGCCTCCCGCCGAGCCCGCCGCGGGAATCGCGGTCCAAGACGCTTCCCGATCGAGCCGCCGCATCAGCCTCGACGTCCGGGTGGAAGGACCGGCGACGCGGCTGCTCACACTCAACAGCTACGACTTCCCCGGTTGGCGTCTCGAGGTCGACGGGAAGCCGGTCCCGATCTCGGGGTCTCCGGATCGCCTCGGACGCCTGCGCGTGGATCTCCCACCCGGCGACCATCGCGTCACCGCGCACTTCGGCAACACCCCTGCAAGAAGCATCGCCAACGCGACGTCGCTGCTGGCTGCGTCGGGAATGCTCGTCTGGCTCGTCCTGCTCATGCGACGAAGCCGGACAGCCGACTAGACTGTGCCCGTGAAGACCTGCATCGTCGTCCCCTGCTACAACGAAGCGCACCGGCTTCCGCAGGACAGCATCGTCGATTTCGTCCGGCGCCACGACGACGTCCAGCTGCTCTTCGTGGACGATGGCAGCAGCGATCGCACCGGCGAGCTGCTCGAGAAGCTCGCCGCGGACCATGCTTCCCTCTCGGTCCTCGCCCAGGCGACCAACCAGGGCAAGGCCGAGGCCGTGCGACGAGGCATGCTCGAGGCCTTCGAGCGCGGTGCGCACTACGCCGGCTTCTGGGACGCCGACCTCGCGACACCTCTCGACGAGGTCCCGCGCTTCGCCCGCGTTCTCGACGACCACCCGGCACTCGAAGTGCTCTTCGGCAGTCGCGTCAGGTTGCTGGGTCGCACCATCGAGCGAAGGGCCGCCCGCCACTATCTCGGACGGGTCAGCGCGACCGCCATCTCGGCCACACTCGGCCTGCCCGTCTACGACACCCAGTGCGGCGCGAAGCTGTTCCGCGCATCCGCCGGGTCACGCGCGCTCTTCCGCGAGCGCTTCGAGGCCAACTGGATCTTCGACGTAGAGATCGTCGCGCGCATGATCCAGGCGCATCGACGCGGGGAGGGGCCGGACCCGAGGCACGCGATCCGGGAGATCCCCCTGCGTGAATGGCGTGACGTCGCCGGATCGAAGGTGAGACCGGGAGACTTCTTCCGGTCCCTGTTCGAGCTGTACCGCATTCGTCAGCGCTATCTGCGCTGATCGTCTGACGAACTTCCCGGAGCGTTCGTGAAGCCCGACTCGACGGCCTGGATTACCCGCTGGCAGCTGGGCCTCGCGCTACTGGCGCTGGCGCTGGCAGCGGGGTGGATCACCCGAGCGGTCTTCTTCGAAACGGACGTGCCGTTCCTGACGAACGGTGGCGGCGACTGGATCACCCCCTACCACCCCGTGGACAGCGATGGGATCCGCGTCGACCTGACGAACGTGCCCGCCTACACCTTCGTCAAGGCCTTCGAGCTCGAGGAGGTGCCGTCGCGGGCTGAGTTCGAGATCCGCGCCGTCGGCGAAGGCGAGCTTCGCGTCAACGAGACCCGGTTGTGGCAGACGGGGCGCGACGCCAACTGGAAGCGGACCCAAACGGGTGAGGTCACCAACGCACTGCGCGCAGGCGCGAACGAGATCCGCGTGCGCGTCGCGAACCCTCGGGGCCCCGCGCTCCTGCAGCTACGGATCGTCGCGACCGAACCGGGCGACGAGGGTGAGACGATCGTCTCGAGCGACGCGAGCTGGCGCGCGCTCGACCCCGAGGCGCGTTGGGTCGAGACCATGCGCGCAAGCGACACGCGTCCGGCCCCCCAGTCCTTCGAGCTGCCATCGACGGGCAGCGCACTCGTCGCGCGGGCCGGCGTCCTGGGCCTGCTCTTCGCGCTGGGTGTTGCGGCCTCCTTCGCCCTGGGGCGCAGCCTGCCGGAGCGTCTCCGCCGCCGTGCGCCCGAAGCCACCGTAGCTGCCGCGATCCTCTTCTGGACCGCCGTCTACGTCACGAAGACCAGCCGCCTGCCCCTGCTCATGGGCTTCGACATCCCAGGGCACCTCGCCTACATCCAGTTCCTGCTCGAGCGCGGCGCGCTGCCCCTCGCCACGGACGGGTGGTCGATGTACCACCCGCCCCTGGCACACGCGCTGATCGCCGGCCTGGGCTCGCTCACCGGGGTGGCACCCGCGGACGAAGCGGCGCGCTGGGTCTACCGACTGCCCGGCTTCGTTGCGGGGCTCGTCAACGTCTTCGCCGTGTGGCTCACCGCGCGCCGCCTCTTCGCGGGCGACCCCCTTCGCACCAGCCTGGCGGTGGGCTTCGCCGCGCTCTTGCCCATGAGCCTCACCATGAGCGCGTACGTCTCCAACGAGCCGGTTCACGCCGCCCTGGTCAGCGCCGCCCTGTGCGTGGCGTGTGCGCTGCTCGTCGCCCCCACCGGCTCCCTTCGCCGCATGGCGTCCCTCTCCGTGTTGCTCGGGCTCGCGATCCTCACCAAGTTCACGGCGCTGCTGGCGGTGCCCGTCATCGGGTTCTTCCTGGCCGTCAAGCTGTGGCTCGTCGACCGCTGGCGACCGACTCGGGCGCTCGGGACAACGGCTGCGGTACTGGCGGGGGTCGCGGCCATCGGCGGCTGGTTCTACTGGCGCAGCTGGCGACTGTTCGGGAGCCCCGTCGTCGGCAACTGGAATCTGCCCGGACAGATCGCCTGGTGGGAGCAGCCTGGCTTCCATACTTCGACCTACTACACGAGCTTCGGTCAGGCCTTGTCCTACCCGTTCTTCGCGGGCTACGCGTCGTTCTGGGACGGCGTCTATTCCACTTTCTGGGGAGACGGGCTGGTCGCGGGGATGGTGCAGGTCGCCACGCGCCACGACGCCTGGCGCTACGACTACATGACGGCGGGCTACTGGCTGGCGTTCCCGGCGAGCCTGCTCTTGCTGGCCGGCGCATTGCGGGCAGTCCGTTTCTGCCTCACCGAATCGGACCTCGGTCTGCGACTCGCGGGCTGCCTGCTCGTCGTCTTCGCCGGAGTCGCCTCCTTCGCGCTGCTGGCGATCACCTTCCAGCTGCCCTTCTACGCCCAGGCCAAGGCCTTCTACGTGCTCTGCGCCATCGTTCCGCTGTCGATCTTTGCTGGACTCGGGTTTGCCTGGCCCCTCGAACGTCTGCCGAGCCGCGTCGCACCCCTGCGCTGGGCCTATTGCGGCTGGCTGGCGACTCTCGCCGGGTGCATCGCGCTGTCCTTTCTGGGCTAGCGGGTCCGTCGGGTCTCGCTCGCACCCGTGTCGCTCGGGTAGGCTCCCCGCTCGACGATGAGCGACAGAACCGAAAGTGTGACTGGCCGGCACGTGGCGATGTTCCTGCCCTCCCTCGTTGCGGGAGGTGTCGCGCGAACCTATGTCGACCTCGCGAACGGCTTCAGCGCGCGCGGCTGCCACGTCGACCTCGTGCTCTGCCGTGCCGACGGACCCCATCTCGAGCGTGTCGATCCCGCCGTCAAGATCATCCCCCTCGCACAGGAAAGCCGAGCCGCGTCCCGGCGCCGTCTGGCGGGGGTCCATCCGGGGCCCTGGCGGGAGCTGTTGCGACCGGTCCTGCTCTCTCTTTCCGACCCGCCCGCGTACCGCTGTGTCGGCGCGCTCGCAAACTATCTCACGAGTGCTCGGCCCGACGCGCTGCTTTCCGGCAAGACACATTCGAACCTGGCCGCGTTGTGGGCGCGGGAGCTGTCCCAGTCGCGCACGCGCGTCGTCGTCAGCGAACGCACGCATCTGTCCGAGCAGATTTCACGCAAGCGCGCGGGCCGCTGGCGCGGGGTCGCACCGCTCGTGGCGCGAATGTATCCGCGGGCCGACGCGATCACGTCGGTGTCCGACGGCGTCTCCGACGATCTCGCGGCCGCGACGGGTATCGATCGCAAACGGATCGACACGCTCTACAACCCGATCGACCTCGAACGCATCCGCCGTCTGGCCGCGGAGCCCGCGAACCATGCCTGGCTCGACGGAGGCGAACCCGTCGTCCTGGCGACGGGAAGGCTCGTCCGGCAGAAGGGCTTCACGACCCTGCTCGAGGCGTTCGCGAAGATCGGCGCGACGAACCCGGGCCTGCGGCTCGTCATCCTGGGCGAGGGCGACGAGCGAAAGCGTCTGACCTCCGCAATCGAAAGACTCGGCCTCCGGGAACGGGTGTCGCTGCCCGGCTACGTGGCGAACCCCTACGCCTTCATGTCGCGCGCACGGGTCTTCGTGCTTTCCTCGGTCTGGGAAGGTCTCCCCGGGGCGTTGATCGAAGCGCTCGCCTGCGGCTGCCCCGTCGTCAGCACGGACTGTCCGAGCGGACCGCGCGAGATCCTGGCCGATGGCCGCTACGGCGACCTCGTGCCCGTCGGCGACCCCGACGCCCTGGCGCACGCGATATTGCGGGGGCTCGCCCACCCGCCCGCCCCCGAGCCGCTCCGAGATCGGGCGGAAGGCTTCGCGGCAGATGCGGCGATCGATCGGTACCTTCGGGTGCTCCTCGACTGTTGACCGCAGCGGCAGGTGGGACCCCGGGACGTATGACGGCCAAGGACACCTCGAGCGACGATCCCGTCGACAGCCCCGTCGACATCCAGGGCCTCGACCACGTCGTCATCCGGGTCGCGGATCTCGAACGCGCGCTCGCCTTCTACCGGGACGCCCTCGGTTGCGCGGAAGAGCGTCGCATCGACGGCATCGGTCTCGTCCAGCTCCGCGCGGGGGCATCCCTGATCGACCTCGTTCCCGTCGACTCGCCCCTGGGTCGCGCGGGCGGAGGCGCGGCACCAGCCGCCGGCGCCGGCGGCCGCAACATGGATCACTTCGCCCTCCAGATCGCGAGCTTCGACGCCGACGCGATCCGCGCTCACCTCCTGTCTCACGGCATCGAGGCCGGCGAGGTCGGACGTCGCTACGGCGCTCAGGGCAACGGGCCTTCCATCTACCTGCTCGATCCCGACGGGAATACCGTCGAGCTCAAGGGTCCGCCGGAACCGGACAGCGAGCCCGAAGACTCGCCCGGACCCTAGACGCCGAAGGAGGCAAAGGAGCCGCCATGCTCAAGCGAATCCTCGTACTGCTGGCCATCGTCGTCGTCCTCTTCCTTGCACTGCTGCGCTTCCTCGGGAGCGGGGTGCTTGGGGAGGCGCAGGACGGCGGCGAGCCGACCGCGGCGACGATTCCTGCCGGTGTCCTCTCGTCCCGCAGCGCCGCGCAGACCGACGCGGCGCGAAACGCCGGCGGCGACGGCGCCCACCAGATCCTGTTCGGCGACCTGCACGTGCATTCGAGCTTCTCGACAGACGCGTTCATGATGAGCCTGCCACTCTCCGGAGGAGACGGCGCGCGGCCCGTGTCCGACGCCTGCGACTACGCGCGTTTCTGTTCCGAGCTCGACTTCTGGTCCATCAACGACCACGCACTGGCGCTGACCACGCGACGGTGGGATGAAACCGTCGAGGCCATCCGGTCCTGCAACGAGGTCGCCGGCGACGTCGAGAACGCCGACGTGCATGCATTCCTCGGTTGGGAATGGACCCAGGTCGGCACCACGCCGGAAAACCACTGGGGCCACAAGAACGTGGTCCTGCGCGACCTCGACGACGCCCACATTCCCACGCGCCCCATTTCCGCCGGGCTGCCCCGCCGCGCTCGTCTGGACGGCGGCCCCAGCGCCTTCGAGCTCGGCATCCTGCCTCTCGCCATGGGCGGCACTGGCGTCGAGCTGGTCAAGTACTTCGACGAGATGCTCGACCGCAAGCTGTGCGCCGAAGGTGTCCCGGTGCGCGATCTTCCCGACGACTGTTTCGAGGCCGCTTCCACCCCGGACCTGCTCTTCGCCAAGCTCGATGACTGGGGTCACGAGTCCATCGTGATCCCCCACGGCACGACTTGGGGCTACTACACGCCCATGGGCTCGAAGTGGGACAAGCAGCTCACGCCGCAGATGCACGACCCCGAGCGCCAGACCATGATCGAGGTGTACTCGGGACACGGCAACTCGGAAGAGTTCGAGAGCTACCGCGAGGTGATCTTCGAGCCCGATGGCAGCGTGCGCTGCCCCGAACCCACACCGAGCTACCTGCCCTCGTGTTGGCGTGCCGGCGAGATCATCGCCGAGCGCTGCGCAGGCGCCGGCGAGTCCGCAGAAGAGTGCGCGGCGCGCGCAGCCGAGGCCCGACAGAACTACGCGAAGAACGACATCCTGGGGCACCACACGGTGGCAGGAGAGACTCCTGCCGAATGGGGAGACGCCGGTCAGTGCCGCGACTGCTTCCTGCCGGCCTTCAACTACCGGCCCCGCGGCGCCGCGCAGTACATCCTGGCCCTGGGACGCACGGACGCGAACGGCGATCCCCTGCGCTTCCGCTTCGGGATGATGGCGTCGAGCGACAATCACTCGGCGCGGCCCGGCACCGGCTACAAGGAATTCGACCGGCGCGACACCACCGAGATGCGCTTCGGGAGCTTCCAGTCGAGCATCCTCGGCGGTGAGTTCGGGTCCAGCGACCCCCTCGCCTACTCGGTCGCCGAGATCGAGGTCGACCCGAACGCCTTCTTCGGAGCGCTCGAGACCGAGCGACAGGCGTCCTACTTCCTGACGGGCGGTCTGGTCGCGGCCCACGCGCAGGGCCGCGATCGCGGCGCTGTTTGGGACGCCCTCAAGCGCAAGGAGGTCTACGGCACCAGCGGTCCGCGCATCCTGCTGTGGTTCGACCTGCTCAATCCGCCGGGCACCCGGGGTGGCGAGTACCCGATGGGATCCGCCGCGCAGATGTCCCGCAACCCGGTCTTCCGCGTGCGCGCCGTCGGATCCCTCGAGCAGCTACCCGGTTGCCCCGACTTCGCGGAGGCAGCCCTGACACCCGAGGCACTCGCGCGGCTGTGCAAGGGCGAATGTTACAACCCCTCGGACGAACGGCGGCTGATCACCCGCATCGAGGTGGTCCGCATCCGTCCGCAGACGCGCGACGACGAGGCCATCGAAGCCCTCGTCGAAGATCCCTGGCGGGTGATCCCCTGCGAGCCCGACGCCGCCGGCTGCCGGGTCACGTTCACGGACCCCGACTTCGCCGCCGGCCAACGCGATGCGGTCTACTACGTGCGCGCCATCGAGGCGCCCAGCCTCGCGATCGACGCGGACCCGATCGCATGCGCGAGCGTGCCGGAGGACGAAGACTGCCTCGGTCCCGTGGAGGAACGCGCCTGGTCCTCCCCGATCTTCGTCGACTATTCCGGAGGAGCCGCCGTGGCTGCGGCCGGCGGCGACGCTGCCGCCGCGGGAAGCAGCCAGTAGAGCAGCCCCATGCCCGCACAACCCGCCACGATCGAGCCGGCCAGGGTCCCGACCTTCGCGTAGTCGAGCATGTCGCCGTCGAGCGCGAGCCCCGCGATGAACAGCGCCATCGTGAACCCGATGCCGGCCAGGAAGCCGCCGCCGATCAGGACGCCCCAGGTGACACCCTGAGGCAGCTGCGCCCATCCGAGCTTCACGGCGATGAAGCTGGCCAGGAAGATTCCGAGCGGCTTGCCGAGAACCAGGCCGAGACCGGTGGCCACGGCCACCGGCTCGCCGATGTCTCCCAGCTCGAAGGGCACGCCCGCGTTGGCGAGCGCGAAGAGCGGGACGATCGCGAAGCTCATCCAGGGGTGCAGTGCGTACTCGAGCCGTTCGAGGGGCGAGAGAGCCTCGCGTGCGGCGGTCTGCATGCGCTGGAGCAAGGCCCGGCGCTGACTCGCCAGGCTCCAGTCCCCGTGCAAGAACTCGTGCGCCTGCCCGAACACCTGCTGCAGTCGCCCCTGGCTCACCCAGCGATCCGGCGGCGTCATCACGCCGAGGATCACGCCCGCGATCGTCGCGTGGACGCCAGACTCATGGAAGCCCAGCCACACGCCGACGCCGACGACCGCGTACAGGCCGATACTGCGAACACCGAGTCGCATCATCGAATAGGTGACAGCGAGCCCTGCGAACGCGAGGCCGAGGGGAACCCAGTGGATCGTCTCCGTGTAGCCCACCGCGATCACCAGGATCGCACCGATGTCGTCGGCGATGGCCAGGGACAACAACAGCACGCGGAGACCCGGCGGTACCCGCGAGCCCAGCACCGCCATGCAGCCCACCACGAAGGCAATGTCGGTCGCCATCGGGATGCCCCAGCCGTGCTGGCCGGGCTCGCCCCACTGCAACAAGAGATAGATGCCCGCCGGGACGACCATCCCGCCAACCGCGGCCACGATGGGAAGCACGGCCTTGCGGCGGTCGCGAAGCTCGCCGACGACGATCTCGCGCTTGACCTCGAGGCCGATGACGAAGAAGAAGATCACCATCAGCGCGTCGCTGATCCAGTGTTTCAGGGAATGGGTCATCGGCTCGAAGCCGATACTGAACTTCGTCTTCCAGAGCGCCAGATAGGCGTCGCTCAGATCGCTGTTGGCGAGGACGAGCGCGAGCGCGCTCGTGACGACGAGAACCACGCCACCCGCCGCTTCGACGTGCAGGAAGTCCGAGAGCGGCTTCGTAATGCGCTGGATCGGCGCGCGGGGCAGGGAATCGTCGGAGTCGGTCGCGTGGGGGTCGGCCATTGGCGCAGGATGATACGCTCGCTGCGATGTCCCGGCAGGCCCATCTTCCGCGCCCCTTCGGCCACTCCCTCTCGCTGCAGCAACCACCACTGTGCCCGGAGATCGCGCTGTGGTTGATCGCCGAGGAGGTGGACCTGGAAGCAGGATGTCATGAACTGCACGAAGGCGATTCGCCGCCGTACTGGGCATTCTGCTGGGGAAGCGGGCAGGCCCTGGCGCGCTTCCTGCTCGATCATCCCGCAGAGGCCCGGGGACGCCGGGTCGTGGATTTCGGTTGCGGCTCCGGGGTCGCCGGCATCGCCGCGGCGATGTCGGGCGCGCGCGAAGTCGTCGCCGTGGACGTCGATCCGGCGGCCCGCGATGTCGCCGTCGCGAATGCGACACTGAACGGCCTGGAGCCCGGCGTTTTCCGCGCCGCCGCGCGGGTGCCGGACGACTGGGACCTGCTGCTCGCGAGCGACGTCCTCTACGAAGCGAGCCTGCGCGGGGTCATGCAGCGCTTTCGTCGCGCGGCCGCTGTCCGTGGAGCGACGGTGCTCGCCGGCGAGCCGCAGCGCCCCGGCAACCCGGGACATCCAGTGAAGGCGCTCGCGAACTACCGCGTCCGCACCTTCCCGGACGTCGACTCTCCCACGATCGCGGCGAAGATCTACCGCCTCAGCGGTTGATCTGTTCGTCCACCTCTTCCATCTGGTCGTCCATTGTCTGCTCTTCGGCGCTCTCGTTGCGATAGGCGGGCTCTTCGGGGTCGCCTTCCTCGACGACCACGCAGGTCGAGCCGAGAGACAGCAGGGCCGCGGCACAGACCAGCCCGCTCAGGATCCGGATTCGCTTCATCTTCGTGGTCTCCAGCTGACGGGCTCCAGCACTCGAAGGTGGATCACGCGGGCTCGAGGTTCGCATAGCGGACCATCACGGTCTTGATCCCCGCCCGGTCGAACTTGATCTTCAGCTTCTGGTTGAGACCATCCCCCACCACGGCCTCGATGGATCCCACGCCGAAGACGGAATGGCGCACGCGCATGCCGGGTCGCACGCCGTCGCCCTCATCGTAGCTTTCCTGCGTATAGGTCCGGTCGAGCCTGTCCTCGCGCGAACGTCGCACCGGGCGTTCTCGTCGCGGGCTGCGGCCCCGCGCCGCCGAGCTCTGCACTTGCATCAGCTCCTCGGGCACCTCGCGCAGGAAGCGGGACGGCGACTGGTAGCTGTGGCTCCCGAAGCGCCTCCGCTCACGCGCGCAGGTCATGAACAGCTTCTCCATGGCCCGGGTCATCCCGACGTAACAGAGGCGCCGCTCTTCCTCGAGCCGCTCTTCGTCGTACGACGACGACGCATGCGGGAAGACCCCTTCCTCCATCCCCACCAGGAAGACCGTCGCATACTCGAGGCCTTTGGCGGAATGGGCGGTCATGAGCGACACGCTCTGGGGCTTGTGCTCGTAGTTGTCGAGATCCGAGATCAGCGCCACCTGGTCGAGGTAGAGCTCGAGCTCGGTGCGGTCCTCGTCCTGGACCTCGGCGTTCACCGAGTGGAAGTCCTCGGCGCTCGAGACCAGCTCGCGCAGGTTGTCGATGCGCACCTCCGCGTCCGGGTTGTCTTCGCTGACCAGCGCCTTCATGTAGCCGCTGCGCTCGAGCGTCTCGCTGATGGCCTCGTCCACCGGCCGCTCGGCGAAGCGTTCGAGGTCGTTCATCATGTCGAGGAATTCACGGATCTTGTTGGCGGTCCGCTTGGCGGCGCCCTCGCTGGCGAAGGCCGCGAGGGCCGCGCGCAGCGAGATCTCGCGTTCCGCCGACAGCTCGTAGGCGCGGTCGAGGGTCGTCTTGCCGATGCCACGCGCCGGCTTGTTGACGATGCGCGCGAGGGCCTGGGCGTCGTCGGGGTTCACCAGCAGCCGCAAGTAGCAGAGGATGTCCTTGATCTCGGCGCGTTCGTAGAAGCGAACCCCGCCCACCACCGTGTACGGCAGGTCGTACTTCAGCAGCTCTTCTTCGAAGGCGCGCGACTGGGAATTCGTGCGGTAGAGGATCGCGTAGTCGCCGAGCGACTTGTCCTCGTTGCGCGTGCCGTGCAGGATGTGCCCGATGACGAAGCTCGCCTCTTCGCGTTCGTCCTGGGCCTCGAAGAAGTGGATGAGGTCGCCACCCTCCCGCTCGGTGAACATGTTCTTCTTCTTGCGCCCGAGGTTGTTCTGGACGACGGCCGTGGCCCCGGACAGGATCGGCTGGGTCGAGCGGTAGTTGCGTTCGAGCTTGATCGACTTCGCGCGCGGATAGTCCTTCTCGAAATCCAGGATGTTGCGGATGTCCGCGCCGCGCCACGCGTACACCGACTGGTCCGGGTCTCCCACCACGCAGAGATTTCCGTGGGCATCGCCCAGCAGACGAACGAGGTCGTACTGGACCCGGTTCGTGTCCTGGTACTCGTCGACGAGGATGTACTGCCAGCGACGTTGATAGTGGGCAAGCACCTGGGGAGCGCGCTTGAACAGCTCGACGGTCTGGAGCAGCAGGTCACCGAAGTCGAGGGCGTTCGCGTCGAAGAGCAGCCGCTGGTAGGTGCCGTAGAGCTCGGCGCTGAGCTCGTCGTCGATGTCCGACGCCTGGGCGGCCGCCGCCGCGGGCAGCAGCCCCTGGTTCTTCCATTCATCGATTCGCCAGCGCAGCTTCTTCGGGTCGTACTGCCGGGGGTCGAGGCGATGGCGCTTCAGCACCTGCTTGCAGATGCCGAGGCTGTCCGCGTCGTCGTAGATGACGAAGCCACGCGCTCGCTCGAGGGCGCCGATGTCGCGACGCAGGATCCGCACGCACATGGAATGGAAGGTGGACAACCACAAGCCACCCGCCGAGGGCCCCAGTAGCTTCTCCACCCGCTCGCGCATCTCGCCCGCGGCCTTGTTGGTGAAGGTGACGCCCAGGATCGACTCGGCGGGAATCCCGCAGGCCCCGATCAGGTAGGCGATGCGGCTGGTGAGCACACGGGTCTTGCCACTGCCGGCGCCTGCCAGCACGAGCAGCGGCCCTTCGGTGGTTTCGACGGCGCGGCGCTGCTCGGGGTTGAGACCCTCGAGGATCGAATCGGCGAGCAAGGGGGCTCTCTCCGGAAGACGCTGGGGTGGGAAAGGGGGGAGTGCGAGAGTACGCGATCCCGCTCAGCCGGGCATGACCCAACGGGCGTCGATCTGGCGGACGAACCATGGCAGGTCGCCGTACAGATACCCCGCCGACACGACCGTGACGATCCACGGCTGCAGCTGCCGGGGCGTCCGCTCGGCGAGCGTCCACGCGACGAGACCGTAGACCGGCAGCACTACCGGGAAGAGGTAGCGCCCCTGCAGGGCCAGCTCGATGTAGCGCGAGCTCTGATAGGCCGGATAGTGGACGAACGCGACCAGGACGAACGCGTAGCCGAGGGCCAGGAACGCGGCGTCCGCCGGAACGCCGCTCGCGTCACCCGGACGCCAGCGCCATGCGAAGAGCAGCAGCGCCACAGCGAGCACGACCCCGTAGCCGACGAGTCCCACGCCGGACTGCAGTGCCTGACGATGCCCGAGGTATCCGACGCTGCTGCGCAGCATGCCGCGGCCCCAGACGCCGAGATACGTGAACGGACCTTCGAGCGACTCGACGGGAACCTGCGCACGCCTCAGCAGGAAGAGGGTCGCGTTGCGATCGCCCGGGTGCTGGATGTTGCGGGCTTGCGCGCGGGCTTCGTCGAGGGAAATCTCGCCGTCGCGAAAGCGGTCCAGGATGCGGCCGCGCGCATAGATCCGATTCGACATGGCGTTTTGCTCGCCGACCACCTGCTCGAAGCCCGGCGTCAGCTTCCCGAAGCGAACGAGGTTCCCCCCGTAGAGACCCGCGCTGAATCCAGCCAGGACGAGGACGACGACCAGCCACCCGAGCGCCTGCCGTTGCGACGCGACCTGCACCAGCAGCGCGGGCACTCGGCGCCAGTCTCGCACCACCACGAGCAGGCCCACCCCGAGCGCGAAGGGCAGAAGGGTCCGCTTGGTGAGGCAGCCCGCCAGCAGCACAGCCACCAGGGCGAACAGGCCGGAAGCACTCGGATGGGCGCGGAAACGCGTGAGCCCGAAGACCGCCGTCGCTGCCAGCAGGTTCGCGGCGTTGTCGTAGCTGACGCTCGCAAACAAGCCGGAGAACATCAGCGTGTTCGTGATCAACGCGGCGAACAGGACCCGCGCCCAGGGACTGGTGCACCAGTCGCGCACCCAGAGGATGCCCACCGCCGCCGTCGCCAGCCCGAGCAGCCCGTTCACCAGCCGCAGGAATACGAGATCCTGCAGTCCGAACACGTTCAGGGAGAGCGCCCGGGCCATGGCCCAGTAGTAGAGCCAGGGACGGTGATCGAGCAGGCCCAGCTCGAAGGTCCCGGGCCCGTTGTCCGGCACCCCGAAGACCTTCGCGTAGGCGAGCACCCGACCGACGTGCGTCGCCTCGTCGGGCGGGACGTAGGGATGCAGCTCGAAGGCCAGGTATGCGATGCGGACGGCGAACCAGGCCAGCAGCAGCCCGTAGGCGGGCATCTCCCAGTTGGAGCCCGAGTTGGAGCCCGAGGAGGAGCCCTCTTGCGTCTCCGTCACGAAGGAGGGGTAGCGCCTACTCGACAGTGACGCTCTTGGCGAGGTTCCGCGGCTGGTCGACGTCGGTGCCCTTGCGCGTGGCCACGTGGTAGGCGAGCAGCTGCAGGGGAACCACCGCCAGGGCCGGGGTCAGGAACTCCCCGAGATCTTCGATGTAGATCACGTCGTTCGCCTTGCTCTCGATCTCGGTGTCGCCGACGGTGGCCAGCGCGATCACCTGACCGTCCCGCGCCCGCACCTGCTCGAGGTTCGAGACGACCTTGTCGTAGAGCGGCCCTTTGTTCGCGATCACGAGCACGGGCATGTTCTCGTCGATCAGCGCAATCGGCCCGTGCTTGAGCTCGCCCGCCGCGTAGGCCTCGGCGTGGATGTACGAGATCTCCTTGAGCTTGAGCGCGCCTTCCAGGGCGATGGGGAACATGATGCCCCGCCCCAGGAAGAGGAAGTCCGTCGCACGGAAGTACTTGTGGGCGACCTCCTGGATCCGCTCGTCGAGATCGAGGGTCTGCTCGACCAGCCGCGGCAGGCGCTGCAGGTCCTGGATGCGCTGGCGCAGCTCGTCTTCGCCCAGGCGTCCGCGAACTGCGGCCAGCTTGAGCGCCAGCAGGTACAGGGCCACCAGCTGGGCCATGAAGCACTTGGTGGACGCTACGCCGATCTCGGGGCCGGCGTGGGTGTAGAGGACGTCGTCGCTCTCGCGGGCGATCGACGATTCCCGACTGTTCGTGATGGCGAGCACCCGCGCCCCCTGCTCCCGGCCTTCTCGCAGCGCGGCCAGGGTGTCCGCCGTCTCGCCGGACTGGGAGACCGGCACCACCAGGCAGTTGGGGTCGAGGATCGGGCTGCGGTACCGGAACTCGCTGGCGAGGTCCACCTCGCAGGGGATCCCCGCGAGCTGCTCGATCATGTACTTGCCCAGCATGCAGGCGTAGGACGCCGTACCGCAGGCAACCAGTGCGATGCGCGACATCTTCTCGACCTGGTCCCGGGTGAACTCGATGCCGTCGAGGTCGATGGTGAGATCGACTTCGTTGATGCGCGTGCCGATGGTGTCGGTGATGGCGCGGGGCTGTTCGAAGATCTCCTTCTGCATGAAGCGGTCGTAGCCGCCCTTCTCTGCGGAGACCGGGTCGAAGTTCACCGTCTTGTACTCGCGGTCCACGGGCCGGCCATCGATGTCGACGACCTGGATGCTCTCTTCGGTGAGCACCGCGAAGTCGCCGTCGGCCATGAAGATCATCTGCCGCGTGTAGGGAAGGATCGCCGGAATGTCGCTGCCGATGAACGCCTGGCCTTCGGACATGCCGAGGATGATCGGGCTGCCGCCGTTCTTCGCCGCGACGAGGTGGGTCGGATCGTCCCCGCACATGGCGCCGAACGCGTACGAGCCGACGACCCGACGACAGGAATTGCGCACGGCGGTCAGCAGGTCCGCGCCAGCCTTCATGTCGAGGTCGATCATGTGAGCGATCAGCTCGGTGTCGGTCTCGGACTGGATGTCGCAATCCGCCGCGAGCAACTCGTCGCGAAGCTCGCGGTAGTTCTCGATGATGCCGTTGTGGACGATGACCACCGAGCCCGCCCGGTGGGGATGCGCGTTGATCTCGGAAGGCTTGCCGTGGGTGGCCCAACGCGTGTGACCGATCCCGATGTGACCCTCGAGCGGCGCGTCGCGAAGTCTTTCCTCGAGGTTCGAGAGCTTGCCGACGGCGCGACGGATCTCGACGGGCGCCGCTTCACCGCCTCGGGTCGTGGAGATGGCGATCCCCGACGAGTCATAGCCCCGATACTCGAGGCGCCGCAGCCCGTCGATGAGCACCTCCTGCGCCGCATACCGCTTTCCGATGGTCCCAACGATTCCGCACATGCGCTCTGTCTCCTGGTCGGCCCCCGACTGCTTGGCTACCGCTCGGCGGCCGGGCGTTCCATCGGCTGCGAGATCTACTCGTCGCTGCCGTCCTTGCGGGCTTCTTCTTTCTTTCTCTGTGCAGCTTCCTTCTGGGCCTGCCGGCGCTTCATCCAGCCCTCGACGTTCCGCTGCTTGGCCCGTGCCACCGCCAGCGCGTGCTGGGGCACCTCTCGGTTCAAGGTCGACCCCGCCGCCAGGAACGAGTGGTCCTGCACGACGATGGGCGAGAGCAGATTCACGTTGCAGCCGATGAAGACGTCGTCGCCGATGGTCGTCCGATTCTTCGAGATGCCGTCGTAGTTCACGACCACGCTGCCGCAGCCGAAGTTCACGCCGGCTCCCACGTCGGCATCGCCGATGTAGGTCAGGTGCGCAGCCTTGGTTCCCGCCCCGATCACCGAGTTCTTCACCTCGACGAAGTTGCCGATCTTCACGCCCTTGCCGAGCTCGACGTTGGGACGCAGATGCGCGTTCGGCCCGATCTCCACGTCGTCCATCAGCTGGCTCGATTCGATGGTCGTATAGGCCTTGATGCGGCAACCCTCTCCGATCCGGGTCGCGCCGGTGATCTGGCAGCCCGGCTCGATCAGGGTGTCGCGGCCGATCTCGACGTCCATGTCGATGTAGGTGCACGCGGGATCGACGATCGTGACGCCTTCTTCCATCCAGCGGCGGTTGATCCGCCCTCGCAGCACCGCCACGGCGTCCGCGAGCTCTTCCCGGGTGTTGATCCCGAGGCACTCGTCGGCGTCGTCGAGCAGGCTTGCGGACACCTTCTTGCCGTCGCCCACGGCGAGCTGCACGACGTCGGTGAGGTAGAGCTCCCCCTGGGCGTTCGAGGCTTCGAGTCTTGCCAGACAGCTGCGCAGCAGCTGCGCATCGAGCAGGTAGACGCCCGTGTTGCGCTCGGCGATCGCCAGCTCTTCCTTCGTCGCGTCCTGCATCTCGACGACCCGTTCGACCCGGCCAACCGAATCACGCAGGATGCGCCCGGGGATCGTGGGCGCCTCGGCGGTCAGGATCAGCAGGTCCGCGCCGTCTCGTTGCTTCTCCGCGCGCATGGCCTGGAGGCTCTCGCTGCGAAGCAGGGGGACGTCGGCGTACAGCACGAGGACGTCCCCGTCGAAGTCCGCGAGCTTCGGCTCGGCCTGCAGCACCGCGTGACCCGTGCCCTTCTGCTCGGCCTGCAGCACGAACTCGCAGCGGCCCGAGAAGCGTTCCTGCACCTCCTCGGCGTCGCGCCCGACCACCACCACCAGCCGCTCGGGATCGAGGGACTCGGCGGCGCACAGGACGTGCTCGAGCATCGGGCGCCCACACAGCTCGTGCAGGACCTTGGCGCGCCGCGACTTCATTCGCGTGCCCTGGCCCGCGGCCAGGACCACCACCGCCAGCTTCGAGGGAGAGTTGCCCATCTGCTTCCTTGTTTCGGCCGGCATCCAGCGGATCGTGACCGCGTATGACCCCGTGGAGGGGCGGGAAGTTACCCCGCCGATGAGCCCAGGGCGTTCCCCCGGGGCCCGAACCCCGCGCCCGGAGCGCACCGGGGGTGTCGCCGAGTTGCCACACCCCTCTCCCATTCATACCCTACGCTGCCAGCGCCCCCGAGGAGCCGTCCATCCACACCTTCGGCAATACCCAAGGTCTCAAGGCCAGTCAGGTCCGAGCCATCGAGCGTCTGAACAAGCGACGCCTGCCCTCGGACCGCTTCGTCAGCAACGACTTCGCGCGCCAGCTCACCGAGATCAGTCGCGACATCCGCCGCGAGGTCGGGGTCCTGGTCGACCGCCGCGGTGACGTCACGCATGTCATGGTGGGCGACGCCGGGTCGATCGAGATGCCCGACTGGGGCCGCTTGCGCGCCGGCCGCGGCCGCCTGCGCGGTCTGCGCTGCATCCACACCCATCTTCACGGCGAGGGCCTCACCCGGGACGACCTGACGGACCTCTTGCTGCTGCGCCTCGACGCGATGGTCACCATCGCGGTCGGCGAAGACGGACTTCCGGGCCTTGCCCACACGGCAGCCCTCAAGCCCGACGACGGCAGCGAAGCCGATGCCGGGGCGGGGTTCGACCGGGGCGTGCAACAGCTCACGCCAGCTCACCCCGCGCAGCTCGACGTCGATTTCCCCGGCTTCATCCGCGACCTCGAGAACGACCTGGCGCGCAGCATCGGCGCCCAGGAAGTAGGCGACGGCGAGCGCGCCATCCTGGTCTCGGTGACGGCGGGCCGTTCTCGCGACGAGTTCGAGGCCCACGTCGAAGAACTCACCGAGCTGGCACGGTCTGCCGACGTCGACCTCGTCGACGTCGTCACCCAGCAACGACCGAAGGTCGACCCCAAGACGGTGATCGGCAGCGGCAAGCTGCAGGATCTGATGATCCGCTCGTTCCAGAGCGACGTGGACCTCGTGGTCTTCGACCAGGACCTCACGCCCACCCAGGCGCGCAACCTTTCGGAACGCATGGAGCTGCGGGTCATCGACCGGACCCAGCTCATCCTCGACATCTTCGCCCAACGCGCCACCAGCCGGGACGGCAAGCTGCAGGTCGAGCTGGCACAGCTCAAGTACCGGATGCCGCGCCTCGCACAACGAGCGGACCTGTCGCTGTCCCGTCTCGAGGGTGGCATCGGCGGACGCGGCCCCGGTGAGTCGAAGCTCGAGACCGACCGCCGGCGTGTCCGCGACCGCGCCGCGCGCCTCGAGAAAGAGCTCGAAAAGCTGGGCGGGCAGCGGAAGAACCGCCGGCGCAGGCGCGAACGGCGGGACGTGCCGGTGCTGTCGATCGTCGGCTACACGAACGCCGGCAAGAGCACGTTGTTGCGCGCGCTCACCGAGAGCGACGTCCACGTCGAAGACAAGATGTTCGCCACTCTCGACCCGGTATCGCGCCGGCTGCGCTTCCCGCGCGAACGCGAGGTGATCATCACCGACACGGTCGGGTTCATTCGCGACCTGCCCCAGGAACTGATGGCCGCCTTCCAGGCGACCCTCGAAGAACTGGACGACGCCAGCCTGCTGCTGCACGTGGTCGACGTGTCGTCCCCGGATCTCGAACGCCGTATGACGGCGGTGCGGAAGATCCTCGACGACCTCGGCCTGGCGGGCGCTCCGGAGCTTCTGGTGTTCAACAAGGCGGACCGCCTGCCGCCAGGCGAAGCCCAGGCTGTGGCCGAACGCCTCGGGGGAGTGGCCGTGTCGGCCGTGACCCGCGCCGGGCTCGGAGACCTGCTAAAGAAGTCGGAAGAGCTGCTCTGGAGCCGGGATGAACTGGCGGGAGTCGCGCGGCACGCCGAAGATCTCGCCGCGATCTCCTAGGCAAAGCGACGAGCGATCGGCGATAGGCAACAGGCAGCGCGCGAACCGTCGGACGACTGGACGAGGGGGGAAGCCAGGTGCGGACGAAGATCACGGGAACCGGGATGTACGTCCCCGACCGGGTCGTCACCAACGACGACCTCGCGCAGTGGATGGATACCAGCGACGAGTGGATCCAGCAGCGCACCGGCATCCTGGAACGCCGCTGGATCGGGCCGGACCAGCAGCCCGCGGACCTCGCCGAGCGCGCCTGCCGCCAGGCACTCGACGCGGCGGGACTCGAGCCGAACGACATCGACTGCATCCTGCTCGGCACGCTGTCTTCCCAGGCCGACTTCCCCGGAACCTCCTTCTTCCTGCAGCACAAGCTGGGACTCGAAGACACGCCTTGTATGGATGTCCGCGCCCAGTGCAGCGGCTTCCTCTACATGCTGCAGCTGGCCGACGCCCTGATTCGTGCGGGAACCCACCGCAAGATGTTGGTCGTCGGGTGCGAGGTGCATTCGACGGGACTCGACATCAGCACCCGGGGCCGGGACGTCACGGTGATCTTCGGCGACGGCTCGGGGGCGGTCGTGCTCGAGGCCAGCGAGGAAGAAGGCGACGCACCCGGCATCCTCGAGGTGCGCATCCATTCCCAGGGCGAGCATGCCAAGCGGCTGTGGGTCGAAGCGCCGGGCTCGGGCATCTCGCCGTCGCGGCTCACCCACGAGATGATCGACGACGGGCGCGTCTTTCCGCACATGGAAGGCCGCTTCGTGTTCAAGCACGCGGTCACCCGCATGCCCGAAGTGCTGCTCGAGACCCTGGACGCCGCGAGCCTGAAGATCGAGGACGTCGATCTCTTCTTGTTCCACCAGGCCAACCTCCGCATCAACGAGTTCGTCGCTGGCAAGCTCGAGATCCCCGAAGACAAGCTCTTCAACAACATCATGAGCTACGGCAACTGCTCGGCGGCAGCGATCCCCATGCTGCTGCACGAGACCCAGGCCAACGGCATGCTGACCCCCGGCAAGCTGGTGAGCATGACCGCCTTTGGTGCGGGCTTCAGCTGGGCCAGCGCCGTCGCACGCTGGTAGGTGACGCTCGAGACCCTGATCCAGACGCACGGCTACTGGGTCATCTTCTTCGGCACTTTTCTCGAAGGAGAGACCGTGCTGGTGCTCGGCGGCGTCGCCGCACACCAGGGCTACCTCGACGAGCGCGGCGTGATCGGCGCCGCCTTCGCCGGCACGCTCCTTTGTGATCAGCTCTTCTTCTACCTGGGAAGGCGCCACGGCCCCGCCGTGCTCGCGCGCAGACCTGCCTGGAAGCAACGTGTCGACCGCGTCGAGAGCCTCCTTGCCCGCTACGACACGCTACTCATCCTGGGCTTCCGCTTCCTCTACGGGCTACGGACGGTCACGCCCTTCGTGATCGGAATGGGCGCGGGGATCACGACCGGGCGCTTCGTGGTCCTCAATGCCGTGGGAGCAGCGCTCTGGTCCGTCGCGTTCGGCGCCGCAGGCTATGCGGTCGGCAACGCCGCCGAGGCCTTTCTGGGGAACGCGCGCCAGTACGAAATCGCGGCCTTCGGCATCGTGATCGCGGTGGGTGCGAGCCTCTGGGCGTTCCGCCACCTGCGCAGACGCGCACGGGCCCGAGCGGGGGACTCGGAGTGAACTTCGGGCGCGTGGGTATCTCGCGAATCCTCGGCTCACAGGCGTACCTGCTTTCCGACGCGCTGCTGTTGGGGCTGCTCGGTGCCGCCGGTGCCTGGGTGTTCACCGCGATGCTCGGGTTTGCAGAGAGCGCGCTACTCGAAGGAATCGCCGGCGTTCACCCGCCGGGACTTCCCTCCGAGGGCGGCACATCCGTCCAGCGGGTCGGCCCCTTCGGCTTGTGGCTGGTGCCGGTCGCGACGACCGTGGGTGGGCTGCTGTCCGGATGGCTCGTCTTCACCTTCGCCCCCGAAGCGGAAGGCCACGGCACCGACGCCGCGGTCCGGAGCTTCCACGCAGGCGAGCCGCTGCGGGCGCGGGTGGTCCCGATCAAGACGCTGGCGTCCGCGATCACCATCGGGTCGGGAGGTGCTGCCGGGCGCGAGGGACCGGCGGCGCTGATCAGTGCCGGCCTGGCGTCCCTGTACGCAGGGTGGCGCGGCCGCTCGGAAGACGAACGGCGCATCCTGCTGTTGGTGGGCATGGCAGCGGGTCTGTCGGCGATCTTCCGGTCGCCCGTCGGCGCCGCGATCTTCGCCGTCGAGGTGCTCTACCGGGGCAACGACTTCGAGGCCCGGGCCCTGATCCACACCCTGCTCGCCTCGGTCGTCGCCTACACGGCGACGGGTGTCGTCTCCGGCTGGGAACCCATCTTCAGCGTGCCTTCGGACCTCGGCCTGGACAGCACCTGGAGCTATGCCAGCTACGGGCTGCTGGGCCTGCTCGCGGGTCTCGTGGCAGCAGGACTTCCCTGGTGCTTCTACGCCACGCGCGCGGTCTTCGGACGCCTGCCGGGCCCGGTCTGGCTCCGGCCGGGACTCGGGGGCCTGGCGGTGGGCCTGCTCGCGTTGGTCCTGCCCCAGGTGCTGGGGGGTGGCTACGGCTGGATCCAGGACGCGATCGACGGTCAGCTGCCGCTGCGGCTGTTGGCGCTGCTGGTGGTCGCGAAGACCATCGCCTTCTCGCTGACCGTGGGCAGCGGCGGCTCGGGCGGCGTGTTCGCGCCCGGTCTCTACGTGGGCGCCATGCTGGGCGGCGCCGTCGCCGCGACCCTCTCGCTTCCTCCCGCCGGACTCGTGATCGTGGGAATGGCCGCGGTCTTCGCCGGCGCCGCGCGCACGCCGATCGCAACCCTGCTGATGGTCACGGAGATGACCGGGGGCTACGCGCTGCTGGTTCCGGCGGCGCTCGGCGTGTCTCTCGCTCTCGTCGTCCAGCTGGCCGTCACGCGACGCTCGCCCTATCCGACGCTCTACGAGGCGCAGGTCGAAGGTCGTGCCGATTCTCCCGCCCACCATGCAGAGCACATCGCCACGGCGCTCGCGATCCTGCGCGGCGGGCACATCGCCATCGATCCGGGCGCGGCGCTCGACCTGATCGTGCTGCTGCGAGCGGGCATCGGCCTCGCGCTACCCGGCGGCGGACGGCTGGTCCTGCGCGACGCGCAGGCCCCGGGCCAGGACTCGCCGGAACAGGGATCCGCGACAGCCGGTCAGGTGTTGGGCTTCATCCGCGACGATGAGTTCGTCGCGGCGGCAGGCTCTGCGCCCGAGCCGAACGACGAAGTCCTGGTCCTCGAGGCTCCCGAAGGGCACGCGGCAGACTGAAGCCGCTCAGTCCCGCCGCGGCGCGCCGTTCGTGATCAAGCGGGCGGACCGGTTGTAGGTCAGATAGCTCCACGCCCACTGGGTGAGAACCAGGATGCGGCTCTCGGCCTGGGTCAGCTCCATGACGTGGACGAACAGCCAGATCAGCCAGGCCGGGAAGCCCGTGCTGCGGAAGCGACCGAAGTCCGCGATGGCCCGGGCGCGTCCGATGGTCGCCAGGGTTCCGCGGTTGCGATAGCGGAAGACGGGCGGAGGCGGCTTTCCGGCCGCGATGCTCTCGATCCGTCGGGCCGCGTACTGCCCCTGCTGCATCGCGACGGGCGCGACGCCCGGAAGCGGACGCTCGACGCCGTGGGAGAAGCTCGCGAGATCGCCGATCACGGAGATCTCGGGGAAGCCGGCAAGGGTGAGATCCGGCTCGACGGGGAGCCGCCCGGCCCGATCGATGGTCGTCTGTGTCTGGTCGGCCAGCAGCGAACCCAGCGGCGACGCCTGCACGCCGGCGGCCCACAGCACCGTCGCGCAGGGGAGCGTGCGCGACTCGCCCCGGGTATCGAGGGTCACCTGGCCCGGCTCGATCTCGGTGACCCGCGTCTCGACCAGGATGTCGACACCGAGGTCCCGGAGCGAGCGGGCGGCGCTTTCCGAGAGCTCGGGAGGGTACGAGGCAACGACGCGATCGACGGCGTCCACCAGAATGACCTTGGCGTTCTCGGGGCGGATGTGACGGAAGTCGTTCTTGAGTGTGTGCTGCGAGATCTCGCTCAGTGCCCCGGCGAGCTCGACGCCGGTCGGGCCCGCGCCCACGATCACGAAGGTCAGCAGTGCGGCCTGCTTCTCGGGGTCGGTCTCGCGGTCCGCTCGCTCGAACGCCAGCAGGACGCGGCTGCGAATCTCGGTTGCGTCCTCGATGGTCTTGAGGCCCGGGGCGAGGTCCTGCCAGTCCTTGCCGAAGTAGCTGTGAGTGGCACCCGCCGCGACGATCAGGTGGTCGTAGGTGAGCGCTTCTTCGCCGACCAGCACCCGCCGCCCCGCCACGTCGAAGCCGGTCACCTCCCCGAGCACGACATCGATGTTGCGATGCCGGCGCAGCGCCCAGCGAAAGGGCGTCGCGATGTTCGCCGGAGACAGGGCGCCGGTCGCCACCTGGTAGAGCAGCGGCTGGAAGAGGTGGAAGTTCCGGCGGTCGACCAGGCTGACCTCGACGCCCTCACGGCGCAGCGCCCTGGCTGCCGACAGCCCCCCGAAGCCGCCCCCCACGATCACGACCCGCGTCCCCGTCCCGGATCCGTGCAGTCCCGACATCCGTGCCCCCTCCACCGGCCGAGGAGGACTTCTACACGATCTCAGCGGGTGGCGTCCCGGACGCTGTGGTATTGACGCAACGCATCCCCCGCGGGCGGTATTTTCTGACGCGCCCGAGCGTCATTCGGCCATCTAACTGGCCAAGGCGAGTCTAAGCATTGACATCATGACGCGCCGTGTTACTATGCCGCCCGTCCAACGCACTGCGTTGGAGACGCAAGTCCCCCGAATGCACTCCCGACGCGTCCCGCGCACGGGAGGAGAACCAGAACAGGAGAAAATCGATGGCTCAAGCAAGCTTCATCGACGAAGGAATCGACCAGGTCAAGGAAGCCTGGAGCAACGTTGGCGGCGAGTTCGACAAGCTGCAGAAGAACCTCGAGAAGCGCCGCAAGCGCTTCGAGAAGGAAACCGAGAAGCGGGTCAAGCGCTTCGAGCGGAGCCCGATCGGCAAGCGCCTGGTGTCCTTCCGCGAAGAGACCCAGAAGCAGATCGAGAGCAACGTCGAGAACGTGCTCGGAATGATTCCGCTGGCCTCCAGTTCCGAGGTCAAGCGCCTCGAGCGCAAGGTCGCCACGCTGACCCGCAAGGTGAACGCCTTGGAGAAGGCAAAGGCCTCCAAGACGGCAAAGACCACGTCCCCCTCCGCGGAGAAGGCCGAGGCTCAGGCGTCTGCCTGAGAATCCTCCAGGCGTCGCTTCCAGACGCCGGTCTCTCAGCGTGATCCGGCCCGGCGGTAAGACCCGCCGGGCCCGCAAGTTTCGAGTACGAAGCTCCAAGTACGAAGCTCCAAGGAAGGGCCCGGCGGGCATCGCCCGCCGGGCCCTTCCTACGTTCGCTACCCTGGCCCGCCCCTCAACGCGGAGATTCCCGTGGCCGACTACACCGGCGTCGACTTCATGCGCCTCGACGACACCCAGTTCAGCGAAGAGGAGCGTGTCGTTCGCGACTCCGTCCGCGATTGGGTCTCGAAGGAATTCCTGCCGCGCCTTCAGGAGCACGTCCGCAAGGACGGCTCCTTCCCCATGGAGCTCGTGCCCCAGATCGCCGAGCTCGGGATGTTCGGCGCCAATCTCGAAGGCTACGGCTGCGCCGGCATGAACAACGTCGCGTACGGGCTGATGATGCAGGAGCTCGAGCGCGGGGATTCGGGTCTGCGCTCCTTCGCCTCCGTGCAGGGATCCCTGTGCATGTATCCCATCCACACCTACGGCAGCGAGGCCCAGCGAGAACGCTGGCTCCCCGGCATGGCGGCGGGTGAGACCATCGGCTGCTTCGGTCTGACCGAGCCCGACTTCGGAAGCTTCGTCACGGGCATGGCGACCCGGGCCGTCCGCAAAGGCGACGGCTGGGTGCTCAACGGCACCAAGCGCTGGATCACGAACGGTACGCTGGCGCAGCTCGCCATCATCTGGGCCAAGGACGAAGAGGGCCAGGTGCGCGGGTTCGTGGTGGAGACCGACCGGCCGGGCTTCGAGGCGCGCGACATCAAGGGCAAGTTCTCGCTGCGGGCGTCCGTGACGTCGGAGCTCTTTCTCCAAGACGTCGAGATCCCCGACGAGAACCGTCTCGCCGGGGTCGAGGGGCTGCGAGGCCCTCTCGGCTGCCTGACCCAGGCGCGCTACGGCATCTCCTGGGGTGCCATCGGCGCAGCCATGGGCTGCTACGACGAGGCGCTCGAGTACTCGAAGGAGCGCATCGTCCAGGGCGGACCGCTGGCGTCCAAGCAGCTCACCCAGCAGAAGCTCGTCTTCATGCTGACCGAGATCACCAAGGCCCAGCTGCTGGCGCTCCAGCTGGGACGCCTCAAGGACGCCGGTCGCTACGACCACACGATGGTCTCCATGGCGAAGCGCAACAACGTGGACATCGCGCTGCAGATCGCGCGAGAAGCCCGGGACCTGCTCGGCGCCAACGGTATCGTCGACGACTACACGGCCATGCGGCACATGGTGAACCTCGAGACGGTGCGCACCTACGAGGGCACCCACGACGTCCACATGCTGATCCTGGGCGAGCACATCACCGGAATGCGCGCGATCTAGCGGCCGGAATCGGAGCCTCGGGCTTGCTGCCGCGCACGCCCCCGGCCCGAGTCAGCTCAACGGTTGTCGGAACTGTGGGCGGCGTGGACCGCCGCCGCCACGTTGTCGTCGTTGGCGTCGAGCAATGCTCGCGCCTGCACGGGATCGACGCTGGCGAGCTGCACCACGATGCGAACCGCGCGCTCGCGCAGTTTCTCGTTCACCGGGGCGATGTTCGTCATCAGGTTTCCCTTCACCCGCCCCAGCTGGACCATCACCGTCGTCGACAGCAGGTGCAGGACCATCTTCTGCGCCAGTCCACCCTTCAAGCGGGTCGATCCGGCGATGACCTCGGGCCCCACCTCGGGAACGATCGCGATCTCGGCGGCCTCGGCCAGAGCGGAGCCCCGGGCGCAGGTGATCGCGATGCGACGCGCACCCACTGCGTGCGCCGCCTCGAAGGCACCCAGGGAATACGGCGTCCTGCCGCTCGCGGACAACGCCACGACCACGTCGCCCATGGCCAGCCCGCGTTCGTTCAGCTCGAAGCGGGCCGCGTCGACGTTGTCCTCGGCTCCCTCGACTGCGTCGCGCAACGCCCGCTCGCCGCCGGCGATGATGGCCTGCACGGTCTGCTTGGGCATCCCGAAGGTCGGAGGGATCTCCGCCGCGTCGAGCACGCCCATGCGCCCACTCGTGCCGGCACCGACGTTGAACCAGCGCCCGCCTCCGCGCAGGGAGCACACGAGTACGTCGACCGCCGCGGCGATCTCCGGCAACACCCGGCCGACCGCCGCGTGGGCCTCGGCATCTTCGCGGTGCATCAGCTGCAGCACGTCCGGAACGCTCTGCTCGTCGAGATTCCGGGCAGCATCCAGGATCGCTTCGGTCGGAGACTCAGCCGAGGAATCGGTGGCCATGGATTCCTGTTTCGGATCGCCCGGGGGGCGACCTGAAGCCCGATTGCAGCCGTATCCGCAGCCGGCAAGCCACTGGCAACACGACGGTCGGCGGCGACTCGAGCGGATTCCGGCGGGCGCCGTCAGCCAGGGCCTGACCCCGGGCGAAGTGTCCTGGGGAGACCGGCGACGACGCAAAGGTCGCAGACCGCGGCTAGTCTCCGCCCGCATGAGCTTTCGGGTGACGGAGAACACGCTCGAGCGTCTCGAATGGCCCGAGCTGGCGGCGCGGCTGCTCGCGCTCTGCCGCACCCCGCAGGCGAAGACCGGGGACCCGCGTGCAGAGTTCGCCTCGAGCCTGCGCGAAGTGAAGGTGCGTCTGGCCGAGACCAGCGAGGCCCGGGCCCTGCTCGACAGCGACCAGATCCCGCCGATCGGGGGCGTCTCCGACCTGACCGCCGGCTTCCGACGCGCCGGCAAGGGCGGCGTGATGACGACCGCCGAGCTGCGCGACGTGCACACCAGCCTGGTGGCGCTGCGCGAGACGTCCCGCTTCCTCGCAGACCGCGCGGAGAACAGCCCCCAGCTTGCAGAGCTCGCGGACGTGATTTCCGATCATCGGTCACTCGAGCGGGAAATCGACCACGCCATCGATTCCGCCGGAGAGGTCCGAGACGAAGCGTCGCGCGAGCTCGCTGCGGCGAGGCGCGACGCCCAGCAGCTCGCGGGCGACCTGCAGCGCCGACTCGCCCGCTATCTGCAGGACCCAAAGGTCACGCCGAGTCTGTCCGACGACTTCTACACGGTCCGTAACGATCGCTACGTACTGCCCGTCCGGGCGGACGCGCGCGGTTCGGTGCGCGGCATCGTGCACGACGCATCGCGCTCGGGCACGACGCTCTTCATCGAGCCCGAGGCGGTCGTCGACCTGAACAACCGCCTCAAGCAGGCCGAGCTCACCGTGGTGCGCGAGATCGAACGCGTGCTGCGCGAGCTCAGTGTCCAGGTCTCCGAAGCAGCGGACGTGCTGCGGGTGGACCTCGAGATGCTCGGCCTCATCGACCTGGCGTTCGCCCGGGGCCGCCTGTCCCAGGAGATGCGGGGCAGCGAGCCTGTTGTCGCCGAGGACGGCGTCTTCGAGCTGCCCCAGCTGCGACATCCACTGCTCGATCCCGACGAAGCGGTCCCGAACGACCTTTCCCTCGGCACGAGCTGGCACGTGTTGGTCGTGTCCGGGCCCAACGCCGGCGGGAAGACCGTCGCCCTCAAGTCCCTGGGCCTCGCGGCGTTGATGGTCCGCGCGGGCCTGCACGTCCCCGCGGACCCAGGGTCGCGCGTGGCCCTGGTCGACGCCGTGCTTGCAGACATCGGCGACGGTCAGGACATGCGCGAGAGCTTGTCGACCTTCTCGGCCCACATGATGAACCTGTCGAGCATCGTCCAGGACGCCGGCGAAAACAGCCTGGCACTGCTCGACGAAGTCGGCGTCGGCACCGACCCGGGCGAGGGCGCGGCACTCGGCCAGGCCATCCTCGAGACCCTGGCCGACGCGGGCACACGCGTGATCGCGACGACCCACTACAACCTGCTCAAGGAAATGGCGAGCGTCGACGGACGCTTCTGCAACGCCAGTGTCGACTTCGACCCGGACACCCTCGCCCCCACCTACCGTTTGCACATGGGCGCACCGGGTGCCTCCTCGGCGACGGCGGTGGCCGCTCGCATGGGCATGCCCGGCAGCGTGCTCGAACGCGCGAACGCACTGCTCGACCGCGAGGACCGACGCCTGGACCGCATGCTCTCGGAGCTGTCGTCGAGTCGCGCGGCTCTCGAAGCCGAGCAACGCGAGGTCGCCAGCGCCCGTGCCGAAAGCGAGACCTTGCGCGACGAGTACCGCGAGAAGCTCGAACGCCTGCAGGAACGCCGGGACAGGCTCTTCATCGAGATGCGCGACGACCTCGATCGTTCCTTCAAGGAGGCCCACGCCGAGGTCGCGGCGATCATTCGCCAGGTCCAACGCGGCGGCTCGGCCCAGGACGCGGCGGCGGCGCGAGAGCGTCTGCTCGCACTCGAAGCCGACGCGCGCGAAGCCGAGGAGGAACACGGCGTGCGCGCACGCATCACGCCTGCGGCCGAGCGCTTCGACTGGAGGCACGCGAGGGTCGGGGATCGTGTCGTGCTACCGGGAGGAGCCCCCGGCGCGCTGGAATCCCTGCCGGACCGGCGCGGGCGCGTCCGGGTGAGGAGCGGCAGCGCCACCCTGGTCGTGCCCGTGGACCAGATCGGCGCGGTCGACGCTGCCGCGGGGCCGCCCCCCGAGCACGGGCGCGTCGTGCTCGAGAAGGCGCATCGCGAAACCGCACCCTCCGGCGGCGGAACCCTGCACTGCGACCTGCGCGGCCTGCGCGCCGAAGCGGCGCGCGAACGGGTCACCGAGGCACTCGATCGCGCGCTGGCGGACGAACGCGCTGCCGTCGAATTCATCCACGGCATCGGAACCGGCGCACTGCGACAGGTGGTGCGGGAAGAGCTGGCCGCATCCCCATTCGTCAGCGACATCCAGGGCGGAGACCCGGATCACGGCGGCGACGGCGTCACCACCGCCATCGTCGGATCCTGACCCGCGCTTCAGCGGGCCAGGTCAGAGCCCTCAGCGCGCCAGGTCAGAGATCGCCGTTGCGGCCGCGCGGGAGCCCGATGCGACCGCGTCTTCGAAACGCGGGCCGCCCAGATAGTCGCCCGCGAAGTAGAGGCGACGACCCAGGAATCGCCGGTCCTTCTGGACGTCCTGGAAGCGCGCCAGAGCGTTGTAGGCCCCGACTTCGAAACGCGGGACGCCGAGCGGGTCGCGCTGCAGACAGGTGAAGCGCCGTGTCGACGCGAGTCGCGGCAGGATCGCTTCGAGGCTCGAGAGCAATTGCCCCTCGACGCGCTCGTCGTCTTCGTTCGCGTGCTGCTCGGCAAAGCGTTGGGTGGCGGACAGGGTCACGAGCCCGGTCCCTTCGGGCGCCCGGCCGCCCGCGAGACCCGGCTCGACCAGCATCACTTCGATCGTCCGACCCTCGGCGTGCGGGATGCGCACGAGCTGGGGAAGCCCCGTGAGCGGACGATCGCTCGCGACGCTCAGGGTGATCCGCGGACCGAAGCGCACACCGGCGAAGAAGTCTCGCTCGGCAGGCGTCACGAGTGAAGCGCAGATACGACCGGCTTCCCTCGCGGCCGTCGCCATCACCAGCGCGTCCACCTCGAAGCTCTCGTCCCGGCCGCTGTCGCGCGGACCGCTGCATTCCAGCGCGAGCCGGCCGCCGGGCAGCTCCTTGACCTGTTGCGCGCGCAGCCCCGTCCGCACGTCGACGGCGAGTGCTGTCGCCTCGGCCAGGCTTCCCAGACCGGCGGCCGCGACGCCCAGCCGCGCCTGGCCCCAGCGGCTCTGGTGCCACTGCAGCAGGAACGCGACGCGCGACAGCTCGGACTCGTCACCGAGGGTCTCGGCCGCGATACGCGGTGCGACGAAGCGGTCGCGCATCGACTTTCCGAGGTAGAGCCGGGAAAAGTCGGACACGCTGCGAAAGTCGAGGGCCGCCGCGCGCTCTGGGCGGAGCGGATCGAGCAGCGGGGCGTAGCGGTTCATCAATCGGGGCAGGCGGAGCAGTCTCGCGCGGTCGCGCCAGCGGACTCCAGGCGTGCGCGCGATCTCCGCCAGGCTGCGCGCATCGCAGTCGACGACGCGGCCCCGGTGCAGCTGGGCCGTCGCGACAGGACGCAGCGGGAGCAAGCTCGATTCGAGGTCCACCTCGCTCGCCCATCTCAGCAGATGCGAGTCCTCGAAACCCAGAACCTGCAGCGACCGATCGGTGCTGAAGCCGTCCCGAGACGCGAGCACCGCCTTGCCGCCGACGGCGTCGCCCGCCTCGACGACGACCACACGTGCTCCCGCCACGCGCAGAGCCCACGCGGCGCGCAGACCCGCAAGACCGGCGCCGACGATGGCAACCGTCTTGTCCTGCAGCCGTGCCGCGGTATGAGACGCGGCCGGGAGGCGTTCTGCAGCGGAGGTGTCGGAGGGGGGGTCAGCGCTCACGGGGGGGATCCTGTCGTACGGCGCGCGAGCTTAGCTCAGGGCAGGACGAGGGGCTTCCCGCTGCGAAGCGCCTCCAGACACGCGACGACGTCGTGCAGCGTCTCGAAGTAGCCGAAGGCCTCGCCGCATTCCTCGAGTGCAGGACCCAGGGTGTCCTTCTCGCCCCTGCGCGCGAAGCTCAGATCCGCGGCCCGAGCGCCGCAAAGGTCCGACACGCGGCCGTTCCCGATGTGCACGCAGAGCGCGTTGGGGTGCGCTGCGCGATAGGCGCCGATGATCGTGCCCTTGCAGGTTCCCGTCCCGCAGCCGCACACCGAGCTCGGGTGGCCCGGCGCGATGCTCCAGCGCCCGGCGACGTACTCGAGATGGTTCGCGCGATAGGCGAAGCGGATGTCGTTGCGCTGCTGCAGGGCTTCGAGATTGCGATCAAAGCCGTCCGAGAGCACCTCGAAGGCGACGCCCTGATCGGCGCACCAGGCCACCAGCGCGCGACTGCCCGGGTCGAGCGCGACGGTATCGAGGAACGCGTCGAGCGTGGCTTCGGGCAGCTCGAAGCCGTCGAGCAGCTCGTGCGTGTAGTCCCAGGCGCTGAGCTCACCCGACTCGTACCTATCCCACAGCTGCTCGCGGCGTTCCGGGATGTGCGCCTTCGCCAGGGTCGAGCCGACGTCCTGCACGAGGAAGGTGCCGTCGAAGTCGCAGAAGACGGCCAGCGTCCGCGCGCCGGCGAGCACGTGCGTGCTGCTCGCGTGCGGCGGTGTCGGGGCGTTCAGCTCGCCGACCTCTCGTTCTTGCACGCCGAGACGGCCCGCGTCCACACGAAGGACGCGCTCCTCGTCTCGGGTATTGAGCACGGCAAGCGCGACGTCCACACCGCGCGCGGTGAACACGACCCCGGGCGCGTCGTCCGCGAGCAGGTCGGCCACGCGCGCGACGCCACGGGTATCCGCCGCGTCGACTCGGCGCGCGTCCTCTGCGCAGCGCCGGATGAGCGTGCGGCTGGCCTCGTCGAGCAGCGGGACGTCGTCGGACACCAGAACCATGCCGCCGGTCAGTGCGATCGCGTCCGCCAGACAGCGCGCCTCGTCCGGAGAGAGCTGCGTCTGCTCGCGCCGGGCCATCAGGCAGTCCGGATCGTTGACCCACAGACGCCGGTGCATCCACGCCCGGTGCACGATGCTCTGGATGGCGGTGCGGGTCGACGGCACGACGGGCTCGAGCCCGGGGATCGGGTCCGGAGCGGTATCCCAGTGCGGCGCGACGTCCGGGCCGATGCGCATGGCGTCCACGACGCCGACGGCGGGACCGAGGGGCGAGCCGCAGCCGAGCAGGAAGGAGTCCTCGCCGATTCCGCGACGGATCGCCTGAAGCGCGCGCTTGAGTCGCTCGGCGCGGGTCACGCGAGAGTCGTGGGCCTCCGCGAGCATGGCCCCGGCGTGGAGGAAATCGATCTTGTGATAGCTGAAGCCCATCTCGGTCAGGGCGCGGAAGGTGGCCTCGAGGTGAGCGATGACGGGCTCGCGGGTGGCATCGAGGGCATGCACCCAGAACGACTCACTCCACTTGTCGTGCGCGAGTCCGCGGAAGAAGCGATCGCCCTCGCGCAGCAGCCATTCGGGATGCGTCTCGTAGACGCGGCTCTCGGCCACGACGCACAGCGGCGCCGTCCACAGTCCTGCGGTGAAGCCCGCGGCGCGGATCTCCTTGGCGATGGGCGCGAGGCCGCGCGGGAACTTGTCGTTCGTCTCGGTCCAGTCACCGATCGCGCGCTGGTAGCCGTCGTCGAGCTGGACGACCTCGACGGGGATCTCGTCCCGGGACTTCGCGAGCGCTTCCAGATTGCGAAGCAGATCGTCTTCGGTCACGTCGTGGAAGAAGTGGTACCAGCTGCACCAACCCACCTGGAAGGGACTCGTCGTGCGCGCGCCCGCAGTGCGGCCCCACAGCTCACCGAACGACTCGAGCAGGCGATTGGGCTCGTCACCGAGCGCCACCCGCACCGCCTCGAGACGACGCCGTTCTCCCGGCGCGAGAGGCGTCTCGACGCGCTGCTCGACCTCGACCGCCACGGCGCCGGCTTCCTTGCGCAGGTACACGACCCCGAAGTTGCGCCCGGTCTCGAGTACACCGGCCAGGCACACGGGTCCGCCGCTGCCCGTGCCGGCGACGCTGACCGTCGCCGACTCGTGCCAACCCGCACGGTCCCCGGGCTGCTCGTTCACCACGTGATGCATGCCTCGCAGCCACGGACCGGAGGGGAAGTCGGGCTCACCCGCCTCGTCGAGTCGTTTGGTGGCGGTCAGCGACCAGGACTGCCAGCCGTTGCGCAGGAAACGGATGTCGTCCTCGTCGTGGCCGGTCATCCGGAAGCCGAGCGCGACGCTCTCGACGAACACCGGCGCGTCGCCCGGGTTCTCGATCTCGATCTCGAGGGTCGCCGAGTGGTTCTGCTCGTGGCGCACGAGAAACACGTGCAGGGGGCCGACGCGTCGCTCGCCGCTCGCGAGTTCGTCCGCGGCGAAGTGAACGACAGCCGCGCCCGCATCCGGAAGCGGTCCGGCACCGACGAAGGCGCGCGCGCCGATCCGCACCGGTGCCAGGCGCAGTCTCTCCCCGTGAGTCAGAATCCTGGACGGCCCGGGCATGAAGGCGGAGTATAGAGACGATGGCGGTCCTCGGAGCCAGTTTCGCCGCACGCATGACTTCGGGTCCGCCGGTCTTGTTGGACGGTGCCCTGGGCACAGAGCTCGAACGCCGCGGGGTGACGCTCGCGCTGCCCCTCTGGTCCACACATGCCCTGGAAGAAGCGCCTCGCGAAATCGAACGCATCCACCGGGACTACGCGGATGCTGGTGCCGAGGTGCTCACGGCCGCCAGCTTCCGTACCCAGCGCCGCACCCTCGAGCGCGCCGGACGATCCGGCGCGGACGCAGCGCGCCTGACGGCGACCGCCGTCCAGCTTGCACGAGCTGCTGCACCCAACGTCCTCGTCGCGGGCTCTGCGCCGCCTCTCGAAGACTGCTACCGGCCGGACCTCGTGCCCGAAGAACGCGCGCTCGAGCGCGAGCACCGGGAGCACATCGACAACCTGGCGGCAGCGGGCGTAGATGGGATCGCCGTGGAGACGATGAACTGCGTCCGCGAGGCGCGAGTCGCCGCGCGGGCTTCCGCTGACACGGGTCTGCCCTTCTGGGTCAGCTTCGTGGTCGACGCGGATGCGTGCCTGCTCTCGGGTGAAACCCTGGCGTCGGCGATCGAAGCGGTCGCGGGCAGCGGGCCCGCGGCAGTGGGCGTGAACTGTGTGCCGGCCGCCGCCGCCGACGCCTGCCTTTCCCTCCTGTCCGCTTCGGGGCTCTCCTTCTGCGTCTACGCGAACCTGGGCGCACCCCTTCCCGACGGCAGCTTCCACCGGGGCGACGGCACGCCGCGGGTCTTTGCCGCGCACGCGAAGACGTGGCTCGACGCCGGGGCCAGGATGATCGGCGGCTGCTGCGGCACGACCCCCGATCACGTGCGCGCCCTGGCCGAGCTACTCGACGCGAACGCATAGGTCCTCGCGAGCGCTGCCAATAGGTCCTCGCGCGCGCTGCCAACACGCAACTCGATCCGGCGCTCGCCGTCGTCGGACCACAATTTGCGTCACCGCCTGCCGGTGTCCTGCGGGACGCTTGCCGCCTCTCGGGAACGCGTGTGAGGAAGACCACGACATTCCAGCCACTTAGCCGGACGTCACTTCGGGGCGGATGTCTGGCACAGCGATTGCTTTGATAGACGTTCGCAAGACCTGGCGGGGAGAAGAAAGAGACTCGATCTCTGCGCCCGGGGCGGCTACCCCTCCCTTCGCACTTTGTGCGAGGAGCTGCTCCGGGCGCTTCTTCGTTTCAGGCGCCCGACGCTCGCGAACGCAAGCGCGCGCTCCGGCGGGACCTCTAGACTCCCGCCATGCCCCTGCCCCCGGTCCTGCCGACTCCCCGCTCGGTCCTCGAGCAACCCGGTCACTTCTCACTCGCCCGCAAGTCCGATGAAATCCCCATCGTCCTCGGCCCCCGCGCCGACACCCGCGACCTGACGAGCGCACGCGTCTTGCGCGAAGCAGCCGCCGCGGTGGGCGCCGCGCTCTGCATCGAGAGCCACCGGGAGGCCAGCGCTCCGGGGCCCCATGTTTCCCTGCAAACGGACCAGCCCATCGGAACCAGCCCCGAAGCGTATCGCCTGCAGGTTTCGCCCGATCGCATCGCCATCGAGGCCCAGACCCCGGCGGGTCTGCGTTGGGGAGTGGAGACCCTCCGCCAGCTCGTGGACCGGCGCGGACGCGTCGCCTGCTGCGAGATCGAGGACGATCCTGGCTTCGCCCTGCGCGGTGTGATGCTCGACGTGTCGCGAGGCAAGGTGCCGACCCCGGAGACCGTCCGAACGATCATCGACCTGTGCGCGCGACTCAAGCTCAACGCCCTCATGCTCTACACCGAACACACCTTTCGCTTCCGCCGACACCCGAAGATCGGCGCCGACGACTCCCCGCTCGATGCCGAGACGATGCGTGAGCTCGACGCCTACGGGGCCGACAACTGTGTCGAGCTGATCCCCTGCCTGCAGTCGCTCGGGCACATGTCGCACGTCCTGAAGCACCCGGACTACGCGCACCTCGACGAGAGCGGCAAGGGTTGGACCGTGTCGCCCGCGGAGCCCGGCAGCTACGAGCTGCTCGCGGACCTCTACGACGAGTACCTGCCGAACTTCCGGTCGCCCTGGGTCAACGCGAACTGCGACGAGCCGTGGGACCTCTGCAAGGGGAAGTCGCGGGCGCGGGAAGAAGAGCTCGGCGCCGGGGGTGTCTACCTCGAACACGTGAGTCGTCTGCAGGATCTCGCCGCACGCAACGGCAAGCGCACGATGATCTGGGGAGACGTCGTCCACGCGCACCCGCACCGCATCCCCGAGATCGACCGCGAACTGCTGCTGCTGGACTGGTGGTACGAAGCCGAGTTCATCGACTTCGACCGCGTGAAGGTCTTCGCCGAGAACGACATCGAGTTCGCCGTGTGCCCCGGAACGTCGAGCTGGAACTGCCTCTTCCCGCGGATCGACGTCAGCAACCGCAACATCGCGCTGTGGGGCGCGGCCGGGCGACGGCACGGTGCCACAGGCCTGATCAACACCGACTGGGGCGACTACGGCCACTACAACCTGCAGGGCAACAGTTGGTTCGGGTACGCGATGGGCGCGCAGGAGTCGTGGGCGGGGGGTTGGGCGGACGGTCTCGCGGACCGCGACCCGGACCGGGACTCTGACAAGATCTCTGTCCGGAACTCTGACAAGAACTTCGACCGCGCCTTCTCGCGCGCCGTGTTCGGAGACGCCAGCGGGGAGGTCGCGCGCATCTACCGCGAACTCGGCGACGTCCACGACGCGGGCTTCCGGGTCATCAACGGCTCGGCGATCCAGTGCCTGTTCTTCGACGACATCGACGACGCGACCTTCGTTGCCCTGAGCCAGCGGGACGCGCTCACTTCGAGCGAGCGGAAGCTCGCGCGCATCTGCGAGCGCATCGAACGAGCGCGAGAGAAGTTCGGCGAACGCGAGCAGACCCGGCACGAGCTCGCCTATGCGGCGGACGCCTCGCTGCACGCCGTCCGAAAGGCCGCCGCCGGGCTCGACTATCTGGATTGGCGCCGGGAGCCGGAAGCGTCGAAGGCCCCGGAACGCAAGCGACTCGCGAAGCGCCTGAAGACTCTCGCCGACGAGCAGGTCGCCCTGGGCAAGACTCTGCGCAAGCTGTGGCGGGCCCGAAGCTACGAGTCGAACCTCGACCGCAACGAACGCAGGCTGCGGAAGTCGATCCAGAGCCTGCGGGCGGGTGTGAAGGCCCTGGATCGCAATCGGCCTCCGGAACCCCCGAAGCCCCGCGACCTCAACCCGCACGAGATCTTGCAGGCCGTGCGCGCGTCCTACGAAGACTGAAGGCCGACCGGCCCTGATGCGTCAGAACTTCAGACTCAGTCCCGCGGTCGGCCCGCGAAGCCTGAGATCGATGTCCGACGCCGCGGAGTGATGCTCCTCGTAGCTCCACCAGCGATAGCCACCGAAGACGGAGACGTTCCGGGTGAGGTTCAGCTCGAGGCCGACCTGGGCGTCTTCGATGGGGTGCTCGGTGAAGCTGTGGATGTTGAAGGTCAATTGGTAGTAGACGTCGAAGAGTGCGATCGGCCGCAGCGTCGTTCGCAGTCCCACCAGCAGGCCGGTGTCGACCTCGTGGTCCTTCGTGCCTACACCGCCCCCCCGGAGCCGCACCTCGGTCTTGTCGACGGCGATTCCGGTGATCCCCTCGACGCTGAGGACGTCGAAGATGCGGACTCCGCCGCGGGCCGCGACATAGCCGCGCAGGTTCTCCGCCTTCACGGAGATGCGCGCAGGCCCGGGAATGACGACGCCACCCATCTCGACCTGATCGCCCGCCGCGAGTTGCCGGTGGTCCCGGCCATCGACGGCGGCGACCTCGCCCTCGATCGAGATCGTGCCCTTTACCCCGGTGCTGCGGGCGGTCACCGGTTGTTCCGCCTTCTCCTCCTTCGACGGCTCAGTCACGAGATCGAGCAGGGTCCCCTTGCGCCTGGTCTCGATCCCCGGATAGATCTCGTACGAGATCCGGCCGCTCGGGGTGAACCGGTCGTGGTCGCTGACATGCAGTTCACGATTCGGCGTGTCGTACTGACATCCAATCGCCATCGCGGCGAACGCCGCGAGAGCGAAGCTCTGGATCGATCGGTGGGAAGGCATCGGAACCTCCTCGGCATGGGCTTCGAATGTGGCTGGGATCGTGCGGCTGCCACCTGGGTCGCGCTCGAAAGTCGGCGCGCGCTCGCTCGGGTTCCGCGTGGGGCCGGGATCCTACCAGAGAGACGCGAGCTCCTTCCATCGAATTTCCCCAGGAGACCAACACCGATCTGCCACGATTGGGCGGCATCTCCCCGCTGGGGGCCGCCCCGAGGGCACTGAGCTCGCTTCGATCACTTCCGCCGAAAACCGACGCGCCTGCGGGGCGTCACTTCAGGGCGTCGGGTTGGCGGCTCCCGATTCGATTGCGCCCGCTCGAGCTAGCCGGGATCGGTCTCGCTCAGCCGCGCGGGTCGGCCCCGGGGCTCGTCGACGTAGAACGCGATCAGCAACGCGGCCACCACCTGGAAGGCGATCGCGGTGCAGAAGAGCACCTCGTGCGGGAACGCCAAAAGGATCGCCGCCCCCAGCAGCGGGCCGATCGCGCCGACCAGCTCGGACGACGAATTCGCGACGGCGATGCGCAGAGGCAGGTCTTCGCGCTGCCCGAACTCGAGCACCATGTTCTGGGCGGACATCATGAAGCCGCCGAGACCCGCGCCGATGCCGAAGAACGCGAACCCGAATCCGACGATCTCCGTGCTCACCATCAACAAGCCGGCCGACGCGACCCACAGCGCGATCGACGACAGGAACACCAGGCGGAAGCCGGTGCGGTCCGCCATCCAACCCCAGGGCAGATTGATGGTGCTGTTGGCGAGCAGGAAGCACGGCGTCAGGATCGCCAGATTCTCGGCGGTCTGATCGCCCAGGGCGCGGTCCGCGTAGACGAAGTAGAACGGCACGGCCATGCGCCCCATGGTCGCGAGCGCCCTGCCCATGAAGTAGAGGGTGAACCCGCGGTCGGCCCGCAGCAACGCCGGCAGCTCGCGAAGCCGGTCGCCGACGCCCTTGTTCTCGCGCACGGCAGGCGGCTCGGGTTCTCGCACACCGAGCAACATCAGCAGGCCCAAGCTGGTCAGCACGAACGACAACAGGAAGGTCGTCGCATAGCCGTTGCCGAGCAGATTAGGTTCGACGAGGTAGCGGCCACCCAGGTACGCGACCGCCGAAGCCGTGAGCCCGCCGAGGCAATTGCGAAGCCCGAGCAGGAAGCCGCGGCGCTCGACGGGGATCACCTTGGACATCAAGAACGAGAAGATCACGCCCTGCATGCCCATGAAGAAGCCGAAGAAGACCAGCAGCAGCCAGATGGCCCGCACCGCCCACTCTTCCGACAGGAAGAACCCCGCGAGCGCGATGCCCAGCACCGCGAGACGCATGCTGCCGCCGACCAGGAAGCCGACGGGGAGCACCCGCTTGCGATGCTCGATGGACGTCGCGCCGTAGACCGGCGACAGGAACATCCCGAAGGCCTGCAGCGATCGCGCGACGCCGATCGCCCACTCGCCGCCCGTCAGCGCGAACAGGTAGGCGGGCAGGAAGGTCGGCGCGTTCAGCAGCCGGAAGCCGGTCTGCCCGAGCAGACCGTGACAGAGATGCGCGATGTAGTTGCGGGGAAGGTCCTTGTAGACCTGGGCCCGATAGGCTTCCTCGAGCGCGGCGGTGGAGGCCGGAAGTTCGGGGTCCGCCTCGCCGGACACGGGACCTGCAGTCACCGCGGCACCAGCACGCGGCGCGCGATCCCCGCCAGATACACCGACCCGGTGACGCACAGCAGCTCGTCGGCCGCGAGCCCCTCCCGGGCGGACCGCACCGCGACGTCCGGATCTTCCTCGACGCGCAGCTCCACACGGTCGTCCCGCGCGCGAATCCGCCGCGCCACTTCCTGGGGATCGAGTGCGCGGACCGGCTCCGCACGGGTCAGGACGATCTCGTCGGCGAGCGGCAGGACCAGATCCAGGATCGGGTCCAGGGCTTTGTCGAGTGCTACCGACAACACGAAGCGACGGCGGGCGACGCGCAACGGCGCAAGCCAGGCGATGAGGCCCCGGATGGACTCGCGGGTATGGGCTCCGTCGACGATCACCCAGGGATCCCGCTCGACCACCTCGATGCGGCCGGGGAGGCGCACCCGCGAAAGCGCCCGACGCGCGGCCGCCTCGATGGCGTCGTCGTCGTGAACCCCGAGCGCCCGCACCAGGGCAACAGCCAGGCCGGCATTGTCCGCTTGATGTGCGCCCTGGGCCGCGAGCTGCGTGCGGAACGAGAAGCCGTCGTCGAACCCGATGCGGATCGACTGAGCGTCGGAACCCGACGGCGATGCCGTGACCGAGAACTCGTGATCGATGCGGTCCAGACGGGCGCCCAGGTTGGCGGCCCGTTCCTCGACGACCTTGGCGGCTTCCGACGGAAGTCGCCCCATCACGCAGGGCACCCCCGGCTTCAGGATGCCGGCCTTCTCGCCGGCGATCTTCGCCAGGGTGTCGCCGAGCTTGTCGGTGTGCTCGTACTCGATGCTGGTCACCGCAGTCGCCGCGGGCTGGACCACGTTGGTGGAATCCAGGCGACCGCCGAGCCCGACCTCGAGCACCGCGCGGTCGACGTCGGCGCGCTCGAAGATGCGGAACGCCGCCGCGGTGGTCGCGTCGAAGAAGGACGGCCACAGGCGCGAGTCCGCAACCCGCATGGCGTCCACGTGCGGCCGGATCTCGTTCACGACGCTCGCCATCACTTCGTCCGCGACGTCGCGACCGTCGAGCCGGAAGCGCTCGGTCCAGCGTTCGAGGTGGGGAGAGGTGTAGGTGCCGACGGACTCACCCAGCTCGAGCAGCACGGCCTCCACCAGGAGCGCGGTCGACCCCTTGCCCTTGGACCCCGCCAGATGGATCGCCGACAGGCTGCGCTCGGGATTCCCCATACGCGCGAGCAGTGCCTCGATCGCGTCCAGGCCGAAGCGTGCGTACGACACCCGGGGCTGCCGTTCGCGATTGATGAGACCGTCGAGCCACTGCTCGGCCTCAGCGATGTCCATCGTCCCGCCTCGCGAACCCGAAATAGACGAGAGGCGACCCCCACTGGCCGGGGACCGCCTCTCGAAATTCCGGGGTGCCGTTGCTACTGCACCAGGTACTTCTGCCGAGAGCGGTACTCCTTGACGGCTTCGCTCGTCGATTCGGTCGCCGGGAAGAAGTACTTCACGGCGTGCCCGCATTCCTGGCAGATCTTGTAACAGAACTTGAAGCCCTCGACCTCGCGCACGCTCCCGACGCTGACGCGGTTGGCGTCCGTGCAGCAATCGGAGGGGCGGGGCGGCGACACGATCTTCCGCGGATAGTCGTTCTTCGGAGCTTCGGACTCGGAGTACGCAATGATGTTCTTGGTGAGGCGATGCGAGCGCTCGTCCGAGTGCTTCTTGCGGATATTGCTTCCGATTCTTCTCAAGTGGGGTTCCCCATGACTGTCCCTCCGGTCCGCAGCTGGACCAGGAGAGCGGTTTGATCTTCGTATTCCGTGGTGCAGGGCGCGCTGTTCGCTACCAGCAGCCGCCCGTCTTCTCCGTTGTCGTGGTTCGGAAGCGCGAGCAGGATCGAGCTTCTCGTGCCGTATCCCGCGTCGGGCGCCTTGTCGACGTGTACGCAGGTGTCGCTGACTCCTCCGCCGCCCGTCCCGTGTTCGGCGCAGACGCGGGCTAGCTCTTCCATGGCCTGTTCCGCTTCCAGCTTCTCGACCCCGGCCACCCGGGCGCGGATCCTTTCGACCTTCGGCGCCGGCTCCTCACTCGGGTCGACGTTCCCGATGACATGGACACCCGGATCGAGCTCCACCAGTCGGGGGGTGCCGCGGTAGACCAGGTGAAAGGCCCGTTCGCCGTCGGCGACCAGACACTGGAACGGGTTGTAGATCTCCTCCGGCAGGGCCTTCAGCATGTCCGCCGCCAGAGCCGCCGTCGGCTCTTGCAGCGCATCCATCACGATCCATCCTCGAGAACGTCTCTGGGGGTCCGGTGACTCGTTGCGAAGATTCGTGACCGCCGCGAACACCGATTCCTCATTGAGCCCCAGCCAGGTTCCTCCGGCTCGCAGGTCCAGCGGCGCAAGGATTCGCCGCCCGTTTACATTTCGAATCGCCGGCCCTTCAGCGGCTCGGTCGTAGAACTCGTCCCGATTCGCCGCGACGAGCAAGGGCGCTCGAGAGCTTTCGGGAAGGCTTCCGTCAGCGCTTCCGTGAGGTCTTCCAGAGGCGCGACTACGAACGACGACGATCAGCGTGCACACGGATGGCTCTCTACAGAGCGCGGAGAAGGTCCGGGAAGCTAGCGGACCTCAGGGGTCCGCGCAAGGGGAATTGCCAAGTAAAGCGGGCACTTACCGGCCTAGCGGCCGGAATCGCGGGTTCCGGCTTGGCGCGCAGATTCCCAGGCGGCAGACCCAGGGCGCTTGTCGGGCAGGCGGGACGAAGGACCTGCGCGGCGGAGCAGACGGTCCCGGACCCAGGGCACCGCCCGCGGGGAGAGGATTGGAGATGGCGCTCTCAGACCCCGACCAGCCGAAGCCCGGGCCGGTCTTCTTCGGCTTCGTCCCGGCGCCAGCCTCGCTCGAGATGGGCCTGGTCGGCCTTCTCGGCCGCCGCCTCGCGGCTCATTTCGAGGCCGTAGTGGGCGAACACGTCGCGCAGGGGCTCGAAGTTCTGCTCGATCGTCTGCCGGACGGACGTGAAGCCGTGCTCGACGGCGTCGGCGCGCTTCCAGAAGGCGAGCGGGTTCAGGGCGAAGAACTCGGCTTCGGCCTCGCGAGGCTCGAGCAGCACGATGTCACCCTGGAAGCGGTCGTCCGCCAGATAGCGCTGCATCGCCAGCTTCAGCCGGGAATGCAGCAAGGTCCGCATCACCTGGTTGATCACGACCTTGAGACCACGGTCGGACAGGTAGCGCCCGTTCGCGAAGTAGCGGCTGCCTTCTTCGTCCATCGACGCGTCGGCCGCTTCATTGAAGAACGGGCGGAAGGGGTTGTAACAGACGATCAGGTCGGCGCCCTTCTCGATGGCCACGTCGATGTTCGCGGTATTGCGGACGCCGCCGTCCACGTAGTCGACGCCGTTGATCCGGGCCGGACGGAAGAACCCGGGCAGGGCCGTCGACGCCTGCATGGCCTGGGAGATCGTGACCTCTGCGTTCTCGTCAGCGCCGAAGATCACCCGTTCGGCGGTATCGAGGTTGCACGCGCTCACGAAGAGCTGGCGCTTGCGCCGCCGATTGAAGGCCCGGAAGTCGTTGGGCATGCCCATCTTCTCGAGCCCGCGGCGCATCCAGCGTTCCAGGGGCTTGTTGTCGAAGAGCCCGGACGGCACGTGGTTGCTGAGGGCGGGCAGCTCGCGTTTCGGCGAGGTGTGCTCGATGATCCGCATCGCGAGCCCTTCGAGACTGGTGTAGTTGGGCTCTCTGAGGAATTTGCGAGCGTGTTCGCCAATGTCGTCCGACAGGGTCGGCAGACCGCGCAGGAAGTCGGCGGTCACGCCGGGCAGGTAGGTGGCCAGGTCGTAGGCGAACTTGGCGGGACGACTGATGAACTCGCTGACGTTCGGGTAGTAGAAGTCGATCGGCCGCAGCTGGTCGAAGCGCTCACTGGAGCCTTCGAGCACCCGCACCATCTCATCGGGATCGATGCCCGCCGCGAGCGGGATGGCGAGGATCGAGCCGGCCGACAGGCCCACGTACATGTCGAAGTCGTCGACGCCGCGTCCCACGAAGTAGTCATCGAGCGCCTTCAGGCCTCCGACCTTGAACGCGCCACCCGACACCGCGCCACCGGCCAGCACCAGCGCGACGCGCGGATTGCGTTTGGGCGGACGACCACTGCTCTTTCGGATCAGGGTGAGGCCCACGGAACCTCCCTCACTGCGATTCGTTCTTACTGCTGTCGGCGACTTGCACCGGAGGGTTGAATCGGGGGGTTTCGGACTCGGCGCTGCGAGCGAAGGTCTGGACCGGAAGGAGTTCGCTGCAGTGCGTCAAGGTTAGAGCCCCCCCGGCCGATCGTCGAGGACCCGCGAGAGCCGCGAATCCCCCGTCGGTTGGGTCGTTCCGACCCGGAGTCCGGTTTCGGGTAAATCTCGTAAAGTGGACGAGATCCGACTCGATGGCGCGATGCGTTGAGCGACCTCCGGTGTCAAAACCGAGCGAAACCCGTAAACTCGGCGGCCGACTGCCGCGCCCCAAGGATTCCTTCATCCATGCGATTCCACAGCAGAATTCGGCTTGCTGCCTGGGCGGCAACGCTGCTCCTGGCGCTCGCGCCGGGCGCGGCGCTCGGGGACGATCCGGAAGTCGATCCGAGCCTGCTCGACATGGAGGGCCTCGAGCTGCTCCGGGCCCTCGAATCCCGGTCCGAAGAGCCGGCAAGCGAGCCCCCTTCGACGAGGACCTCGCCCCCGAAGACCTCGGCAGAAGCCGCCGACGAGGCCCTGCGCGAGAGCGAGGCCCGGCTGAAGGCCTTGATCGACGAGCAGACGAAGATCCAGAACGCGCTCGCGGACCGGACGCGCAGCGCCCAGGAGGCCTCGACAGCGAGCCTGCAGGGATCCGACACCCGGCGGGCGCCGGAGGTGCCCGAAGAACGACAGCTGCCCCCGGCGATCTTCGAACGCGAGCAAACGTCGGTCCCGTCGGGCACCTGGGGCAACCGCAAGCGCCTCAAGGTCGTCAAGCTGACCGTGGACGCCGACGGCGACGGCGTGCCCGAGCTGACCCGGTACATCGACCCCGAGAGCAAGCTGCAGATTCGCCGCGAAGAGGATCGCAACTACGACGGCGTGATCGACGCGTGGAGCGACTACGAGTGGGGTGAGGTCGTCGCGCGAGTGCTCGACAGCAACGACGACGGCAACCCCGACGTCTGGGAACGTTATGCGAAGGGGCGCATGACCTCGCGCGAGGTCGACCGCGACGACGACGGCGTGCGCGATGCATTCTATCGCTACGACGGCGACTCCCTCGCCGAAGAACGCCACGACTCGAACAACGACGGCGCCATCGATCGGCTCATCCTCTACGAGCAGCGACTGCGCGTGAGCGCCGAAGAAGACCAGAACACCGACGGTCGCATGGACACCTGGACCAGCTACATCGTGGTGGACGGTGCGGAGGTGATCGCGCGCATCGAACGGGACACGCGCGGAGAGGGGTCCATCACCGTCGTCGAGCTCTTCGACACGGCCACCGGCCGCGCGGTGATCTCGCGCAAGGACGAGGACGTGAACGGCGACGGCGAGATCGACGTCGTGTCGATCTACGAATCCGGCCGCCTGGTGCGCAGAGAGATCTCGGACCCGGCCCTGATCGAGCTCTGACCGAGCTTCCTTTTCGTTGGAAGTCCGCGGCGGGACCCGGTGGGGCCACTGCGGAATGACTCGCTGACATCAGTTGCTTGTCTGGGTCCGTTTCGACATCACCGACCGGCGTGGCTGGTCTGCGGTGGGATACGCGGCTGCGTTTGACTTCCGCTGCGGCCCCACCGGGCCCCGCCGCTGCTCTTTCCCCAGGCAAACGTTCGAGACGAACGCCCTACCCACGATCTCTGGGCGGAGGGGGAATGAGCACGACAACGCGTTCCCCACGCAGCCCCTTGGTTCGGGGCGAGGGGATGGAACTGCGCCGACGATTGGCGGTTCGAGGAGCCGGCAAGGGAACAACAAAGGCGCCAGGGAGGAAGCAGTCCACCCCCTCGCCCCGAACCCTGGCAACAAACCCCGCGCAGGCGGCTACTCCGGCTCCTGCTCGGCCTCGATCACGACCTTCTTCTGCTGACGGTCGCGGAACGACTGGATCCGCTTGCGCTCGATCAGCTTCAGGAGCTCTTTGTTGCGCTTCTTGATCCGTTCCAGCTCGAGAGCCAGCTCTCGCTCGGACAGGCCGCTCTTCTCGAAGCTGAGGTCGACCTCGACGCTGTGCTCACCGCCGTCGGACGCGAGCGCTGTCACTTGCAGCTTGTTGCCGCCCTCGCGAACCGGAACGAAGGCCGAAAAGGTCCCGTCGGGCGCGAGCTGGACGTCGTAGGAGATCTCGCTCGTGGTCAGATTCGTGATGACGACGTCGTCGATGTTCGCGAACGAGACGCCCTGCAGGAACGAGACGATGTCGCCGGGATTCCGCACGGGCGTGTAGGTGCCGATGGTCAGGCGCGCCATCTCCATGACGGCCACGGGCTTCGCCAGGGCGTGGCGTCCCAACGCATAGGTGTTGACGGTGATGCCCGCCTTGCGGGCGAGGCGCGCCGCGTTGATCGCGACCTCGGTGTCCTCGGGGTCCGCGACGATGCCCTTGCCGAACGGAAAGGTCGGGACGCCGTCGGTGAGGAACAGCACGACGCGCTTCGCGCCGGGACGCGGTGCGCTCTTCGCGCCGGGAAGCCCCGCCAGCTCGACCACCGAAAGCTGCACGGCGGCCGCATAGTTCGTCGCACCGTGGGGCCCCGTGCGCTGGATCTCGTCGAGCGCGCGGTACACGCTATCGAAGTCGTTGGTGAGCGGAACCACCACCCAGGCGTCCTTCTGGTCCTTGCTCACCTGGCCACCGGTGCTCGGATCGACGTCACCGGAGAACGCGACGATCCCGACGCGCGTGCGACCTGCGCTCAACACCTGGACGAGGTAACGGGCTGCCTGGATCTCCGCGGCGAGGATCGTGTCGTCGGCGTCGGAGCAGACGAGATCCTCCGGGTAGGTGCCGGGCGCCACCAGTTCTTCCTGGGGGTTGAAGCCGATCTCTTCGTCGCCGTCCACGTCGATGCCGCTCGGGTAGCGGGTGGAATGCGAGACGTCGATCGCGATCAGGACGTCGAAGTCTACGGGCTCACCGCTGCCGGAACGCGCCGCCCCGCGAATGGGCGCCATGTGGACGCGGTTCTTGACGGTCTCGCCCGGCTGCGGCGAATTGATCTCGATATCGACCGGTGCGGACTCGCGTTCGGGAACGACCGTGGCCGAGAGTGCGGGTGAGCTCGACAGCAACAGCGCCGTTGCGAGCAGGATTTTCGTGACGGATCTCAAGGGCTCCCCCAGAAGCGAGGCGGGAGTATAGGCGAACGCACCCGCGTGACGGGGCGCGAATCGGCCGCGACCGGAACGGTCAATCCGGCTGGTCACCCGGGCGAACGGCGTGGGGGTCTTCGAGAGGCGACGCACGGAAGCGGTCGATTCGAGCCAATCGCGTCGCGATCCGGTCGAGGGCCTCGAGGGTGACGCTGCCCACCACCTCGAGGCTGTGTGGCGAACAGCGCAGCGCCGTATCCTGCTCGCTGGCGGCGTAGCGCCCGGGCATGTCGGGCCCGCCATAGCGTGGGTCCGCGATGAGAACGGTCCGGGGCAGACCAGCTTCGATCAGCTCGAGGTGGCTTCCCTCGACAGACTCGACCCCTGCGTCCGGCGCGAAGTAGGCTCCCTGCCCCAGCACGCCGGCCGCTTCCCAGAAGAACTCGCGGTAGACGTGGTGAGAACGCAGGTCGCGTGCGATCGAAAGGTCGAGGTCTCCGACCTGCTGGAAGACGACCGCAAGCCGGATGTCGTCGAAGCCAGCACTCCCCTCGCGCAGGTGGGCGGCGAACGCCCGGGCGCCGGGGAAGCCCACACCCGGGTGGAGCGCGGGCAGCCGGTCCGCGTCGAGCATCACGACCACGATCGTGTACGGACGCGAGCGGTGCAGCAGCGCCCGGGTCAGCTCGACCAGCAGAGCCGGACCCGAAGCACTGGCGTTGGCACCCGCGAAGTCCTTGCCGGGGATATCGCGCGTGTCATAGGCCGCCGCGAGCAGGAAGCGGTCGGACGACTCGCCGGGCAGGACGGCGACCAGATGTACCGCTTCCTCGAAGGCAGGCTCGGCTCCTGCCGCCCCCGGCACCGGCACGCGCACCTGCAGCTCTTCGACCTTCGCTCCAGCGGCGGTCAGCTCGCGCTCGAGAACCCGACGCGCGCGCGCGGCGCCGCGGGTACCGGACTGACGCGGTCCGATCGCGGCGAGCTCGCGGAGGTGCTCGAAGGCCAGCGCCCCGGAGAAGGCCGCGGGGTCCCGCGGAGGGTTGGGGGCATCCTGAGAGGATGCAGAATCCCCGTGGGGCGCCTCGTCTGCCTCCGGCGCCGACTCGCAGCCGACGACCGAGACCGCCAGCACCCCCAACAGACCTGCGACGAGTACCTGAAGTATCGAACGCACGAGACGGAGTTGAGCGCCGCGAGGGGCCCGAACGGGCGTCCCGACGTCCAACTGCGCAAGAATTTTCGCATCGAAGTGACACATACGGTGGGTCACAGCCACTTCCGGGGGTGAGAGGCCCGCTCCTCGCGGGGCTTTTCGAAGGTGGACGACAGGGCCCCGCCCCGGGGCCCTGTCTTCTCTACCCCGGCCCCGGCGGCCTGCCTCCCACCGCTTGAAACACCCCGGTCCCGGGGAGTCCGCCCTTTGTCGCGGATCACGAGCGCCGCACTCACGGGAGTCGACGGCGCCCCTGTCGAGATCGAGGTCCGCATCAGTTCGCTGCTGCCGCGGGTCGACATCGTCGGGTTGCCGGAAGCGGCCGTGCGCGAGAGCGCCGCACGAGTACGCGCGGCAGTCGGCGCGGTCGGACTGCGCTTCCCGGACCGACGGGTGACCGTCAACCTTGCGCCCGCCGAGCTGCGCAAGAGCGGGGCCGCCCTCGACCTCCCCATCGCCATCGGGATCCTCGCCGCCTGTGCCGAAGTTCCCAACGAAGGCCTGCCAGGGCTGGCACTCATCGGCGAGCTGGCCCTCGACGGCCGACTTCGCGGCGTGCGCGGGGCGTTGTCCCTGGTACTCGCCTGTCGCGACGCCGGCTGCAGGCGGGTCGTCGTGCCGCTCGCGAATGCGCGCGAAGCCGCTCTCGCCCCTGGCATCGAGGTGTGCGGGGCGTCGAGCTTGCGGGACGTTCTCGGCGACATCACAGGAACTCAGAAGCTAGCGGCAACCGAGGCGCCGCGAATCTTCGATCGCGACGCGGACGGCTGGAACGGCGCGGACGAGGGGAACGATCCCGACGGCCCCTGTCTCCGAGAGATCCGCGGTCAGGAAAGCGGGAAGCGCGCGCTCGAGATCGCGGCGGCGGGCGGTCACGGGGTGCTGCTGTCGGGACCGCCCGGGTCCGGCAAGACGATGCTCGCCCGGCGACTTCCCGGGCTGTTGCCGCCGCTGGCGTTCGAGGAAGCGCTCGAGGCCACGCGCATCCACAGCGCCGCCGGGCTCCTCGACCAGCGCCGCCCCTTCGTGCGAAGGCGACCCTTTCGGGCGCCGCACCACACCGCCAGTCCGGCGGGCCTGATGGGCGGCGGCAACCCCCCGCGCCCGGGCGAGGTTTCGCTGGCGCACCGTGGCGTGCTGTTCCTCGACGAGCTGCCGGAATTCGACCGACGCGCCCTCGAGTCCCTGCGCCAGGTGCTCGAAGATCCGGTGGTCCGCATCGCCCGGGCGCGTCACAACTGCGTGTTTCCCGCCCACTTCATGCTGATCGCGGCCTGCAATCCCTGCCCCTGCGGCTGGTACCGCAGCCACAAGCGCGATTGCCGCTGCGACGAGACGACCATCGCCAAGTACCAGCGGCGCGTATCCGGTCCCCTGCTCGACCGCATCGACCTGCACGTCGGCGTTCCCGCGGTGGAATGGAAGGACCTGGATCGTCCAGCGGAGGGCCCTGACAGCCGCTCGGTGCGGGCCCGGGTCGTGGCCGCCCGCGCCGTCCAGCACCGGCGCGGCGTGACCGCGAACGCCGAGCTACCGGACCGCTCCCTCGATGCGGTGGCCGGAGCGACGACCCAGGCGCGCAGCCTCCTCGGCAGGGCAGTGGATTCACTGCACCTGTCGGCGCGCGCGGCTCGTCGGGTACTGCGCGTGTCCCGGACCCTCGCCGACCTGGCGGGTGAACCACACGTGCTCCCGGTCCACGTCGCCGAAGCCCTGGGCTTTCGACACGAGAGCTGACGCGAGAATCGGCAGGCGTGACTGCCGGATTTCGTCACTCGCGTTCGGAATCCGTCACTCCGGGCGGCACCCGCAACCTCAGGTTCCCCCGGGCCGGCGCCTAAGTGACCGGGACAGCAGGGGTTCTGTGATCTGCGTTACCGAACGCGTCCCTGGCGCGAAATATGCTTACAAGAGAGGGAAGGGCGCGAAGACGCCCTCACCGGAGGCGCCATGGGACTTCCGAGACAGGTCAAGACCGCAGCGGCAACCAACGGGCCCGAGGGCTGGACCCAGGCTGCGCCGGCAGTCCAGCTCACGCTTCTCGATCTCGTCCGCACCGTGGGTGAGATCACCGACGACGAAGCCGAGATCGTCGCCACGGTCCTCCACATGCTGCGATCGGGAACCGTCAAGCTGACGGGGAACTTCCGCGGAGAGCCGATCGGGCGTTTCCTGGACTGAGTGAGCTAGGAGCATCCGCGGCAAACCAGAAGCCGCGATTCCGGCCGCTGGCCGCTCACGAGAGAAAGCGTCGGATCCGGGCTATTGAATGACCTCCGCGTCACCCGCGGGCGCACGGAGGAACGTCGAGCCATGAAGGGGATCGTCCTCGCCGGTGGGTCGGGCACCCGCCTGTACCCGATCACCCACGGCGTCAGCAAGCAGCTCCTCCCGGTCTACGACAAGCCGATGATCTACTACCCGCTTTCGAGCCTGATGCTCGCGGGTATCCGTGACATCCTCGTGATCACGACGCCCGAAGACCAGGCCGCTTTCCAGCGGGTGCTGGGGGACGGCAAGACCCTCGGGCTCGACCTGCAGTACAAGGTCCAGGAATCGCCCGACGGAATCGCCCAGGCGTTCCTGATCGGCGAAGACTTCATCGACGGCCAGCCCGTCGCGCTCGCCCTGGGTGACAACATCTTCTACGGCCACGGCTTCCCCGAGTCGCTCGAGCGAGCCACCCAGCGCGACCGGGGCGCCACCGTGTTCGGCTACTACGTGGTCGATCCCGAACGCTACGGCGTCGTGGACTTCGACGCCGAGGGGCGCGCGATCGCCATCGAAGAGAAGCCGTCGAAGCCCAAGTCCCACTACGCGGTCACCGGCCTGTACTTCTACGACGAGCAGGTGGTCGAGATCGCCCGGGGCCTGCAGCCGTCGCCGCGAGGCGAGCTCGAGATCACCGATCTCAACATGGAATACCTGAAGCGCGGGCAGCTTCACGTCGAGCTGCTCGGCCGCGGCGTTGCCTGGCTCGACACCGGCACCCACGAGTCCCTGCTGCAGGCCGCCAACTTCATCCAGGCCATCCAGGACCGGCAGGGTCTGAAGGTCGCGTGTCTCGAAGAGATCGCGTACCGCAAGGGCTACTTCGGACGGGACCAGCTGCGCGAGATCGGGGAGGTCATGGCCAAGAACGAGTACGGGCAATACCTGCTGCGACTGGCATCGGAGGAGCCCCGGCGTTGAAGTTCACGGAGACCGATCTGCCCGGCGTCGTCATCATCGACCCCGACGTTCACGGCGACGAGCGCGGCTTCTTCCTCGAGACCTACCACGCCAGCAAGTACGCCGAAGGCGGCATCGACGCGGTCTTCGTGCAGGACAACCATTCGCGTTCGAAGCAGGGCATCCTGCGCGGACTCCACCTGCAGCTGCGACATCCCCAGGGCAAGCTGGTGCGCGTAGTCGAAGGCGAGGTGTTCGACGTCGCGGTCGACGTGCGACGTGGATCGCCTCATTTCGGAAAGCACCTAGCCATCACGCTGTCGTCGGCGAGTTTCCGCCAGCTCTACGTTCCGCCGGGCTTCGCCCACGGCTTCCTCGTCACCAGCGAAGCGGCGCAGTTCGAGTACAAGTGCACGGACCTCTATCACCCCGAAGACGAGCTCTCGATCGCCTGGAACGATCCGCAGCTCGCCATTTCCTGGCCGATCGCTGCGCCGTCGCTTTCCGGCAAGGACGAAGCCGCGAAGACCCTGGCCGAGCTGATGGACGTGCTGCCGGTGTTCGAGGACGCAGCGGACTGATGCCCGCCCGCTCGCGGACGTTCGGGTTCGCGTGCCTCCTGGCTTCCCTGCATCTGCTCGCGTGCGCGACCGGGCCGCCCACGCCCGTCGCCCACGAAGCGACCCGCGATCTGTATGGCGTGAGCGTTCGGATCATCGTCCGTCATCCCGACGGCAGCCTGGCGCGCACCGCCAGCAACGAAGGCTTTCGCGCGGCGGAGGCCGTCGCCAGCAAGCTGCTCGCCGGGCGCGCCGGCAGCGAGATCGATCTGATCGGCAAGGTGCCGCCGCGCCTGTGGGTCGAGATCGCGCCCGAGACCCACGCGGCCCTCGCCCTCGCCGCGCACATCGCCGAAGACAGCGACGGCGCCTACGACTACACGTGGCCGGCGTTGCGGCGAAGCTGGGGACTTCACGAAGGCGGCACGCCCCACCAGCCCCGCGACTTCGAGATCGATATGGCCCTTCGCCGGGTCGACTGGGAAGACATCGAGATCCGCGACGACGACGGCTTGCAGGCCCGGCGGCTCAATCGCCGCACGGAGATCGACCTCGGCGGTGTTGCGCGTGGCGCCATGGTCGACGCCGCGACCACCCGGTTGCGAGAGCTCGGACTGGCCGCCGCGCGCGTGAGCACGACCCACGAGCACGCGTTCTTCGGCGGCAACGTCGAGCACCCCTGGCGCATCGATGTCGGGATCGCCGTCGTCACCCTGGCCGAGGGCGCGCTCGCTGTCGTCGTACCGGGCTCCCCCGTCACGACGCCCGCAGGTGACACGATCGAAGCCCCCTTCGACCCGCGCAGCGGCCGACCCACGCGCGGCATGCGAGGAGTCGCGGTGCGGACGCGAAGCGCCGCGGCCTGCGCGGGCTACGCCAGTGCCATCTTCGCCATGGCCGGCGACGGGCCGGGCTTCATCGACGCTCGCAGCGAGCTCGACGCTGTGATCGCGCGGGAGGAGGCGCCCGTGTGGGTATCCGCGACCCTCGCCCCCCACGTCACCAGCCGCTAGCGGCCGGAACCGCAGGTCCCGGCTTGCTGCGGGTGCGCGGCCCTCTGCCGCGCACGCTCCTAGTAGCGTTCTCGGAGCTTCAGGATCTTGCCGTCGAGACCCAGGGGCGCCGTCACGCCCAGGTAGTCGGCCAGGGTTGGTCCGATGTCCAGTGACGACGCGGGCGTGCCGTACACCTTCCCGGCCTCGATCCCCGGGCCCATGAAGATGAGCGGCAGCTTGCGGTCGTAGGCGTAGGGCGACCCGTGGCTGGTCGGCACGCGACTGCCCCCGAGCAGGCAGTCCTCGTGTGCCTGGAGCGCGAGGTCGCCACCCGTCTCCGGTACCCAGGAGTTCAAGAAGTAGGTCGCCAGGGGCTCGGGGCCTTCACCTGCGAGGACTTCGTCCCGGGTCCAGACACGCGCGATGCCCGGGTTCGACTCGATGAAGGCCTTGCTCACGGAAATCACCTGGGACTCGAGCGCAGGGTCGCCGCGGGTGAGCTTGCGGTTGAGGGTCATGCGCGACCCCACCGAAGCGAACCAGCTCACACCATGGTGGACCTCGCCCGGAGAGAACCTTGAATCGAGCAGCAGCTCGAGCTCGGCGGTGATGGCGTCCGCATCGACGCGTCCCCCCTTCACCGGACACTGGCTGCGCCCGGATTCCTGGATCCACTCGGGGATGGGAAGCACGCCGTGGTCCGCCGTCAGCGCAACGACGACGCGGTCCTTGCCGAAGCGCTTCTCGAGGAAGTCCAGGAAGTCGCCGAGCATGCGGTCGAGACGCGCCAGGGCGTCCTGGGATTCCCAGCTCTCGGGGCCGTACAGGTGACCCACGAGGTCGGTTGCGGACAGACCCACGGCAAGCAGGTCCGGACCCTCGCCGGTGCCCAGGCCCTCGTTCTCGATCAGGCTCTTCGCAAAGGCCAGGGTCACGCGGTCGGCGAAGGGCGTGGTGTAGAGACGGTCGGCAGGATGGCGCGCGCGCGCCAACTGGTCGGCCACGTCCGGATCGCGCATCAAGGGATGCGGCTGGGTACGCGACAGCATCGGGCTTTCGTGCGGATAGTCGTCGATGCGAAGACCCTGGGCGGCGGCCTGTTCGACTTCGGGCAGGTAGGTCCAGTCGTCCGGAAGGCCGGCCAGGATGGTGACCGGATCCCAGGCATCGACCCACGCCGGCAGGCGTTCCTGGTAGTAGCCGCTGGTGACCCAGCTGGGCGCCGGACCGCGTGCGAGCCAGTAGGCGGCGTCGGGATGCAGCCCGCCCATGGTGATGGCCGCACGGTCCTTGCCCGAGACACTGAAGACCTTCGTGCCCGGCCGCCGCGACTTCATCCAGTCGCCGAGAGCACTCGCGCGCATGACCCGCGGCGAGCGGCCATCCGACGGCCCTTGTGCCTGGGCTTGAGACGAGTCGGAACGCAGCCCGACCAGGGCCGCATCCGGCGCGCGGTCCTCGACGCAGTAGTACCGCTCCAGGCTCACAGGGTCGATGTAGCCATTGGCCGGGATTCCGATCCGCGCCGGATGGCGACCGGTCAGGATCACCGCGTGCCCGGGGCAGGTCTCGGTGAACGCGTGGTCGAGGGCGGCGTCGACGAAGGCGCGCCCCTCCTTGATCAGGCGCCCAAAGCCTCCGGGCAGCTCCTCCGACAGGCGGTCCGGGCGCAGCTGGTCGACCGCCACGACGACGACCAGCGCAATGTCGGGCCTCGTGTCGGCGGGCTTCGCGTCTGCGTCCCTCGCCTCTTCCCCGGCTTCACGGGAAGTCGAGCACCCGAACCCGACGAGCGCCGCCAACAACGCCCAGACTGCGCACCGACGGAAGCTCAATCCTCGCGGCACTCGCGGCAGTGGCCGTACAGCTCGTGCCGGTGTCGCAGGACCAGGAAGCCGTGGTCGTCCGCGATGCGATTCTGGGTGCTCTCGATCGAACGGCACTCGAACTCGATGATCTTGCCGCAGCGTGTGCACACGAGATGGTCGTGATGCTCGTGCTCGATCTCGTAACGTGTGACGCCGTCGTCGAAGTGGTGCTCTTCGGCCAGGCCGGCTTCGCACAAGAGCTTCATGGTGCGATAGACGGTCGTGTACCCGATGTTGGGATTGTCGCTGCGAACGGTCTGATAGAGCTGGTCGCTCGTCACGTGTCCCTTGGCTTCGAGGAAGGTCTCGAGGATCAGGTCGCGTTGCTTGGTGTGCTTGAGATTGTGCTTCTCGAGATACCGCGCAAGCGCTTCACGTTCGACTTCGTGCGCCATGGCGGAAAAGTATCGGACCGGGCCGGGGCCACCAAATCATTCGCGCGGGCGCGAAACGTGGTCGACGGCGCGCTGTTTCAGGCGCGCCTCGAGCCGGGCCCGGTTCCGTCCCGCGGCCTCGTTGTCGCAATCGAGCGCGACTGCACGTTCGAAGGACTGTAGTGCGCCAGTCGGGTCGCCCGCGGCCAGCTGCGCGAGCCCCAGGTGGTTCTGGATCTCGGACGCATCCGGCACCAGCCGTGCGGCCTCGCCCAGATCCGCGAGCGCACGCTCGACCTGGCCGGCTTCGAGGGCCTCGGTTCCGCTCTGATAGAGGCGCGCGCCGCGCCAGGTGCTGCAACCCGCGGACGCGAGTACCAGCGCGGTCAGCACGACGGTCAGCGCGCGGAATGTTCGCCGGCCTCGCATCTCGCATTCCTCTCGCCCCGGACTGGCCCCGGACGCCATTGAGACTCGATTGATACCACCGGGAGGGCGTGTTAAGAATGGCGCATCGGGAGCCCTTGCGCGTGGCTGACCTCACGCCCGTGAGGGCACCGGCCTGATCCCACCCCGATCGGGTCCTCTCATGAGCAGTACCAGCCAACCCACGCCGCCCGTCCCGGCGTCCGCATCTCCGGGCGCGAAGGCGGAGAAGGTGAGGAGCCCGACGCCCGCCCCGCGTTTCCCGAAGCTGCCGGGTGGTGCCTCCGAAGTGCTGGTCCTCGCCTACCCGGTCATCCTGACGCAGATCTCCGTGACCGCCATGGGCATCGTCGACTCCGCCATGGTCGGCACACTGGGCGCGACGGAGCTTGGCGCTGTCGGCTTCGGCGGCATCTGGCTCTGGACCTTCGTGTGCTTCTTCGTGGGAACGACGAGCGGTGTGCAGACCTTCGTCGCGCAACGCGAAGGCGCCGGGTATCTGCGCGAGTGCGGGTCCTGGGCGTGGCAGGGGCTGTATGCGGTGGTTCCGTTGGGCGCGCTCGCCAGCGCGATCCTCTATTTCGGCGCCGAGACCGGCATTCGACTGCTGGGGCCGTCGGAAGCCATGCAACCGCTGGCAGCGAGCTACGTGTCCACGCGTTGCCTCGGCATGGTCGGCATGCTGTGCGCCACGGCGTTCGGTTCGTTCTTCCGCGGCGTCGGCGACACGCGCACGCCGCTCTACGCGACGCTGGTGGCAAACGGCGTCAACGTCGTGCTCGACTACGGACTGATCTTCGGCGAACTCGGGATGCCGGCGTTGGGCGTGACCGGGGCCGGCGCCGCCACGGCCATCGCCGAGTGGACCTACGGCATCACCATGGCCTGGATGTTCCTGCGGCCCGCGGTCCGCCGCCGCTTCGCCACCGATGCGGCCGCGTTCATCCCGACGAACGTCCGGCGCCTGATCCGCACGGGGGCGCCCATCGGCGGTCAGTGGTGGCTGGAGATGATCTCGTTCTCCGCCTTCACGACCCTGGTGGCGCGCATGGGCGACGCCTCGATGGCCGCCAGCCAGATCTTCGTGGCGCTGCTCTCGATCTCGTTCATGCAAGCCATCGGTCTTTCCATTGCGGTCTCGACCCTGGTCGGTCAGTACATCGGTGCCGACCAGCCGCAGCATGCCGAGCGCGCCTTCCGCACCGGCCTGAAGCTCGCGGCGCTGCTGGCCGGAGTCATCGCGATCCTGTTCTCGTCGGTGCCGGACCTGCTCGTCGGCATCTTCACGGACGACCCGGAAGTCATCCGCCTCGGTCGCCCCCTGATGATGGTGGGCGCGCTGTTCCAGTTCTTCGACGCGTTCGGAATCGTCGCCGACGGGGCGCTGCGCGGTGCCGGAGACACACGCTGGCCCTTTCTCGTCCGGCTCGTGCTGGCCTGGGGCGTCTTCGTGCCGTTCGCCTATTGGGTGGGCGTCGTTTTGGACGCAGGCCTCACCTGGACCTGGGGGGCGGGGGTCGTCCACGTGCTGATGCTCGCGTCGGCGCTCGTGCTCCGCTTCCGGAATGGAGCATGGCGCCACATCGTGATCTAGGGCGCGCGGAGTATGCTCTCGGCATGACCAGAGCCGACGCCGCAAGGATATTCCTGACCAGCGAAGTCGAAGGCCTCGACGACTTCGACTTCGTCGCCGCCTATCCCTCCATGCAACCCCTGCACGTCGTCGAAGTGACGCGCGCCGCATCCGGAGGACTCGAGGTCCGGGTACCGGGGCGCCCGCGCAGCGTGGCAGAGCTGCCCGCAGAGGTGCGCGCCAAGCTCGACGAGCGCGGCTTCCGGTCCGACGATCCCGCGGACCCGACGAAGCCCTGGGCCAAGGCGGTCCCGGACGCCGCCGCCGCGGTCACGCTGTTGCAAGAGGTCGTGGCGGAGGTCTTCGAGACGAAACCCGACGCACCCCTGGACATCGGCCACGGCAACCACCGGGCCGAGCATGAGGCGAAGGAGCGGCTCGCCATTGCGCGCACGCGGGTCGAAGCCGTTGTGAAAGGCCTGCTCGACCGCGCCGCCGATCAGGACGACGACGGGGACTACGTCCTGCCCGTCGACGATGTCCACGTCATGGTGTCGCCGCGCGCGACCCTGGACGGGCAGGTCGTGATTCGCGTCTTTGCCATCACGAACGTGGGCGTCAACGTCGCGCCCGAGCTGGGGCTCTTCCTGGCGCGGCTGAACTTCGGGCTGATGTTCGGACGCTTTGCACTCGACACGGAGCACCGATCGATCTGGTTCGACGAGGTGCTCCTGGGCGAGCAGTTCCGGGAAGAAGAGCTGCGCTTCGCCGTCGAGACCGTCGCCAAGACCGCCGACCTCTGGGACGATCGTCTGAAGCAGATGTTCGGCGGCGCCACCTACCAGGAAGTGCTGGCCGGGCGCACCCAGGAGAGTACGCCGCCGGTGAAGCCCGGCGAAGGCGCGGGGATGTACCTCTAGTGCGTCGACAGCTGCTGCCGGCGATCGTATCCGTCGCCGCGCTGTCACTCGCTTGCGGCGGCGACACGATGGGGCGCATGCGCGTCGCCCAGTATCCACCGGACTTCCACTACATCACCAAAGGCGAGATCCAGACGAGGATGGGCGAGCTCGCCAAGGACGTCGTCGCCCTCGACGCGCTGCTCTCGGCGGAAGGCGGGCCTGGCACGGACGAACGCGATCAGGTCCTCACGATCCTGCGACGCATGCGGATCGTCGCCGGGCAGCTCAAGAAGGCTGGAACCCGATCGAGCCACCCCCGCATCGACGAGGGCGCACCCCGACTCGTGACTGACATCGAACGAGCGATCGCCGAGGTGCGGATGCAGACGCCGCCGACCTACTACGAGGCGGGCCGGGTCGTCGGAACCTGCACCTACTGCCACGAGTCGCGGATCGATCGCGCAGCCCACGCGAAGCCCCCGGGCTAGCGCTGATCCGTCATGCGGATCAGCGCGCGACGCCAATCCGGGGCTCGGATCGCGCGCTCTGCCACGACAATGACGGATTGGGGCTAGAGACCGCTGCGCGGCTCTTCTGCGAGATCGGACGTCGCCGGAAGCTCGATGTGCGCGACCACGGGCAGATGATCGGAAGCGCGGCGGGACGCCGGCGTGTCGTGGCATTCGACGGCCAGCAGCTTCGCGCGGTGCGTATACACCCGGTCGAGAGCCAGCACCGGCGCCGCTGCCGGGAAGCTCGCCGGCCAGTCGCGGTTGTTGTGGCGCTCGAGCAGGTCGTTCAGCTCCTGGGTCGCCTTGCAGCGGCGCCAGGCATTCATGTCGCCGAGCAGCACGGCGGGCCCGGCCTGGAGCTGCGGGTGTCGCAGCAGAGACTTCACCTGACGCTGCCGCGTGCGATCGACGAGTGAGAGGTGCGTCGCCACGACGCCCAGGTGACCGGCGGCGCCGTTGAACTGGACGGCCAGCGCTCCCCGCCGCTCGATCTTCGAGAACGAGATGTCGATCACCGAAATCGACGTCATCGGGAAACGCGACAGGATCGCGTTGCCCAGCTGCCCGCGACGATGCTGCCGCGTGACCGCGAAGCTGAGGTGCATGCCCAGGGCATCGGCGATGGCCGACAGCGGGCACTCGACACCGTCGGGCCGCAGCACTTCCTGCAGGGCGATCACGTCGGCGTCGAGCTCGGAAATCACGAAGCCCGCTCGCGCGGGGTCGGGCGCCCGCCGGCCGTTGATACCGGTCCAGCGGTGGACGTTGTAGGTCGCGACCTTGAAGCGGGAGCCCATGAGGTCCCCCGTCATCGGCTCGCGGGGGGTGTGAACCAAGGCCAAATACGGGACCTGCAGCTCCATGGCGCGCTGGTTCGCCTTCGAGCGCTTCCGCGTCGCCCGGGCCAGATCGAAGCGCGCGCGAGCGTTGCCCATCCGCTCGAGACCCGCGTCCCGAACCCGACGTGCAACATCCCCGCGTGCCGGGTTGGGGGAGCGCTTCTTTCTTTTCGCCAACGGTTGCCTCAGGTGGATGGCTGGATGGACAAGAGCCCGGCGGGGACGGGGGAGCAGGGAACTGATCGCCGTTCAGAGTCGCCTGAACAGGGTCGGCTGAACGGGCTCGCCCCAATGAGGAGCCGCTGCCCCCGGCGAGGTTCCGGGTGGACCATCGCTCTGTCCCCCGGGGCCGCAAGCGCCAGGGGGAGAACAGCGGGGCGAACCGTCCGACGGCCCCCTCAGAGGAGTGCAGAAATGACCCCCGATCCCCCGGTTTTACAGGGTTTTCGTGGTTTGGCCACAAGCCGGGGACCGACCTGGCCGATAGACCGGACAGCCCCAAGCGGGCGGTCCATCCCCAGGCGGGGAGCCGTGGCCGCACCGCTCTGGCCCGAAGCGAGGCCCTGAAATGCCCAGGAAGAAGACCTCGTCCCTGAAGCCCATCATCGAATCCGACGCCGTCCGCGAGGCCGCCAAGGCCCTGGTGGAAGCTGTCCGCAGCGAGCTGGCCCAGCGTGAGCTCGGGCCGGAGAGCTACGAGAAGGCGATCCGCCGGATCGGCCGCCAACGCGGTCGGCCGCTGATGGTCCCCATGATCTCGAGCGGTCGCGGTCATGGTGCGCGGGTCTTCCTGGCCGACGGCACCCGCAAGCTCGACTTCATCAGCGGCATCGGCATGTACGGCTTCGGCCACGGCGACGACGACCTGCTCGAGACTGCGGTCGCCGCCGCGGCCAGCGACGTCGCCTTCCAGGGACACCTGCTGCCCGGCCCCGAATACCTGGGGCTCACGCGCGCCCTGCTCAAGCACGCCGGCACCAACCTCAAGCACGCGTGGCTGTCGCTTTCCGGTGCCATGGCCAACGAGAACGCCCTCAAGGTGATCTTCCAGAAGCACGCGCCGGCGGACCGCATCGTGGTGTTCGAGAACGCCTTCCACGGACGCACCCTGGCGACCGCCGAGATGAGCGATCGCCCCGGCTTCCGCGAGGGCCTGCCCCTGCGTGGCAACGTGCTGCAGGTACCGTTCTTCGACCCGGACCGCGAGGACTCCATCGAGCACAGCGTCGCCGTGCTCGAAGAACATCTGCACCGCTATCCGGACCAGATCGCCGGCATGTGTTTCGAGCTCGTGCAAGGGGAGGGCGGCTTCAAGACTGCGCCGCGCGAATTCTTCACCGCCCTGATGGAGCACTGCCGCAACAACGGCGTGGCCGTGTGGGTGGACGAGGTGCAGACCTTCGCCCGCACCGGCGAGCTCTTCGCCTTCCGCACCTTCGACCTCGAGGCCTGGGTCGACGTGGTGACCGTCGGCAAGATCCTGCAGGGCAGCGCCATGCTCTGCACCAAGAGCTACAACCCGAAGCCCGGGCTCGTGTCGGGCACCTACGCGGGCAGCACCGTCGGCATGGCTCTCGGCCAGCGCATCATCGAACGCATGGACGAAGAGGGCTATCTCGGCCTCGAAGGTCGCGTCGCAGTGCTGGGACGTCGCATCGAGAAGCGCTTCGAGTCTCTCGAAAAGCGCATGCCCAAGGCCATCGGGCCCCGTTCGGGAATCGGCGCCATGCAGGCGTTCGTGCCCTGGGACGGCTCGCCCGAGATCGTCTCGACCGTCCTGCACGCGGCCTTCGAAGAAGGTGTCATCCTGCTGAGTGCGGGCTCGAACCCCAGCAAGATCCGCATGCTGCCGCCCGTGAACACCACCGACGAAGAGCTCGAGGCCTGCTTCTCGATGCTCGAGAAGGCCATGCGCCGGGTGGCGGAGGAGTGCGACCTGCCGTGTTGATCCTGCGCCCCATCGCGTCGAGCGACCTGGACGACCTCGTCGCCCTGGCCGAACAGCTCGACTCGATGAACCTGCCGAGCGATCGCGCTTTCCTCGAAGCGCGTATCGCGGACTCTGTGCGCAGCTTCGAACGCGGTACCCAGGGCCGCGGCATCTACGTCTTCGTGCTGGAAGACACCGAGGCGGGCCGCTGCGTCGGCACGTCGATGATCCTCGCGAAGCACGGCATCCCGGGCAGTCCCTACTTCTGGTTCGAGCTTTCCACGGAAGAGCGACACAGCGACGAACTCGGCAAGCACTTCGCCCACACGAAGCTGCGGTTGCGGTCCACCGACGACGGTCCGACGGAGATCGGCGGACTGATCCTCGACCCCGGCTACCGCAGACACCCGGAAAAGTGCGGCAAGGCGCTTTCGGTCGTACGCTTCGCGTACATGTCCGTGCACCCGGACCGCTTCGAGCGTGAGGTCATCGCCGAGATGCTCTCGCCCTTCGAAGAGTCGGGCGAGAACCTGCTGTGGGAAGCCTTCGGCGCCCACTTCACCGGACTCGCCTACCGCGAAGCCGACCATCTATCGGCCCGCAACAAGCAGTTCATCGCGGATCTCTTCCCGCGCGACCCGGTCTACGCGACCCTCTTCCCGAAGCGCGTGCAGGACGTCATCGGCAAGGCCAACCAGACCGCCCAGGCCGCCGTCCGCATCCTCGAGAAGGTGGGCTTCCACTATCTCAACCAGGTCGATCCCTTCGACGGCGGCCCCTATTACGGCGCCGCGCGCGACGCGATCTCTTCGGTGGCCGAACGCCGGGAGCTGGTGCTGCCCGGCAAGGAGCCGGCGTTGGCGGAATCCCTCAGCGGCGCCGCGCTGGCGCTCGTATCCGCCGAAGGACCTGCTGGCTTCCGGGCCACTGTGCTCGCACTCGACGACGACAGCCGGCCGCGCGTCCCCAAGGAATACCGGGAAGCCCTGGGGGTGGCCGCGGGCGACCGCGTGAACGTGACGCCTCTTCCCTGACGAGCCCCGCCATGCCCTCAACCACCCGCACGAACGTCGACGACTTCGAAGCAGACGACTCGTACATCGACAGCGTCTCGCCCGCCGACCCGAGCGACGTGATCGGCCACTTCACTGTCTCGGACGCGACGGCGGTGAGCGACGCCGTCGGTCGCGCCCGGGCCGCCTTCCCCGGTTGGCGCGCCCTTGGCTTCGAGGCGCGCGCGGTCCTGCTCGAGCACTTCCGCGATCTCGTCGCTGCTCGGCAGGACGAGCTTGCCCTGCTGATCGCGCGCGAAATGGGCAAGGCCATCTGGGACGCCCGCGGCGAAGCGAGGCTCGTCCCCGCGAAGGTCGACGTCACGCTCGGCGACGGCATGCAGATGGTGCAGACCCTGGAAGTCGGCTCCGGCGCGCGCGCGACCTTTCACCCGCGCGGCGTGCTGGCGGTGCTCGGCCCCTTCAACTTCCCCGCGCATCTCCCGAACGGCCATATCGTGCCGGCGCTCGCCACGGGCAACACCGTCGTCTTCAAGCCCAGCGAGCTGTCGCCTGCCGTCGGGGCCTGGCTGGGCGCGCGTCTGCGCGAGGCCGGCATACCGGAGAGCGTCTTCTCGGTCGTGCAGGGCGGCGCGGCCACCGGCAAGGCCCTGGCGACCCATGGCGAGGTCGACGGCGTGCTCTTCACCGGCTCGTACGCGGCCGGGCGCGCGCTGCGCGCCGCCACGGTCGACCAGCCCGGCAAGCTGTTGGCACTCGAGATGGGCGGCAAGAACGCCATCGTCGTGCTCGACGACGCAGACCTCGATCTCGCCGTAGCGGAGACCGCCGTCTCCATCTGTGCCACCACGGGCCAACGCTGTTCGTGCGCGAGCCGACTGTTCGTGCACGCTTCGCTCATCGATGCCTTCAGCGAACACCTGGCGCGCGTGCTGCGCGGCGTGAAGGTCGGTATGCCCCTCGAGGAGGGCGTCTTCATGGGGCCCCTGGTTTCGAAGCGGGCCTTCGTCAAAGTTCAGGAGTACCGCGCCGACGCCGCCCTGGGCGACGGCGAGCGGGTGCTGCGGGTGGACCCCGGCCTGCCCGCGC
>JAJDAN010000037.1 GCA_029261855.1 Deltaproteobacteria bacterium | reverse complement strand
CTCCTCGCCGAAGTACGCCGAGAAGAATTTGCGAACGTCGTCGACCGTGGGGCTGATGAACATGCAGAAGCCGGAGGCGTCAGTGATGGCGTTGATGATCTGAGACTTCTGGGAGGCCTTCGCCCACTTTTCCTCGGGCTGGCCGGGCTTGACTACCAGGCCGGCCGTGTGGTCGGCGCCCTGCGCGCTCGTTGCATAGGTGACCCCCGTGGCCTTGAGTGTCCGGGGATCCCAGGCCGGGATCGATTGGCCTCTGAAGGTGGGAATGCGCGGGTGGCCCGTCTCGCGGCCCGTCGTCACTGCGCCGTCACCGATCATCCGTCCGAGCGGCGTGCCGTCGGCGATCTCCTGCAGCAGACCCTTGGCCCCCTTTGCGTCGCCATACTCCATCTTGCCCGCGTCCATGTAGATTGCAATCGCGGCGCCGGTCTCGATGGTGTCGAGACCGACGTCGTCACACAGGCGGTCGAGCCGGGCTACATCGTCCAGATCGCCTATGCCGCAGTTGGCGCCGAGCATGGTGATCGACTCGAACTCCAGCGCCGAGGTGACGTAGTCGCCCGCGGCATCGTGCACCACGTTGCTGCATTGAACGATGCAGCCGGTCAAGCAGTTGTGCATGCCGCCGCCCCGCGTCTCGAAGGCCTCGATGATGTGGCGGCCATCGAGCTTGTCTGCGTGCTCGAACTGGCCCGAAGTGCGGTTGCGCGTGGGGAAGGTGTGAAGCGCATTTGCCATGCCGACGGACTGGGCGGTTCCCTTGGCCATGGGCTGCGGACCGTCGAGATATCGCTTGCTGAATCCCTTGACCAGCGCTCCGAAGTCCTTCTTGTCCGCGGCCTGACGCGCACGCGCCCGCCCCGGAGACACGGCGGCGAACTTGAGACCCTTGCTTCCCATCACCGCCCCCAAGCCACCGCGTGCCGCGTGCCGCGTGGGGTAGCGGTTGTCCTGGTCGGTCGTAGCGACCGAGGCGCCCCCGAGCCGTAGCTCACCGGCGGGTCCACAGGTAATGAAGGACGCCGTCTTCGCGTAGCGCTTGGAAAGCTGCTCGCACGTGGGATAGTTCCACATCCCCTTGAGGTCATCGGCCGGGACGATGCGCACGCCCTGCGCGTCGATCTCCAGTCCGTAGCGGGCTTCGGCATCGGAAGGCTGCCCCGTGACGAAGACGGCCCGATAGCCGAGCTTCATCAGATGCTGGCCGGGGTTGCCACCGGTGTTGGCCTCCTTGCTGCCCCCCGTCAGCGGACTCTTGCCTCCGATCGAGAGTCGGCCGGAAGTCGGGGCGGCCGTGCCCGCGAGCACACCGGGTGCAAAGATCAGGAGGTTGTCGGGGCCCAGCGGATCGCAAGTCGGGTCGCACTCTTCGAGCAGCCCGCGTGCCACCAGTGACCGGCCGCCGAGTTGTCGCCACTTCTGCGGAAACGGCTCGATCGTCACTGTCTGCGCGCTCATGTCCACGCGGACCAGGCGATCGCCTTGCCCGCCCGGCCCCATCTCGGCATTGGCCTTCGTCATATCCGGTCCTCCCTCTCGGATCTCAACGCGCGGTGACACCACCATCGATCACGAGCTCGGCGCCCGTCACATACGACGACTCGTCGCTCGCGAGGTAGAGTACGCCCCGAGCGATGTCCTCGGGCAGCCCCATGCGTCCGAGCGGTACTTGCATCGCAATGAGCTCGTCAGACATCTCGCCCACTTCGGGCATCGCCTCGCGAACCATCGGTGTGTCGATGTAGCCCGGATGCACCGAATTGACGCGGATGGCTTCGGGGGCGTACTGGAGCGCCGCGGTTTTCGTGAGTAGCCGCACCGCTCCCTTGGTGGCGTGATAGGCCGCGGAGCCTCCGCTGCCAACGATTCCGAAGATCGAGCTCTTGTTCACGATCGAGCCACCACCGGCACGCCGCATGGCGGGAACAGCTGCCTTCATGCCGAGCCACACCCCGGTCTGGTTGACGGCGACGACGCGATCCCAGGCCTCGCCTGACGTCTCTTCGATCCCGGCCATGTCGAGGATCCCGGCATTGTTCACCAACACGTCCAGACGCCCGAAGCGCGCCTCTGCCGCTGCGACGAACGCGGCCCACTCGCTCTCCTGGGTCACGTCGCGACGCTGCGCGAGGACCTCGTGGCCCGCTCCTTCGAGTTCCGATGCAAGCTTGGCAAGCGCTTCGTCGAGCACGTCTCCCAGTACGAGCCGCGCACCCTCACGCGCGAACAGGCGCGCTTCGGTGGCGCCCATACCCCGCGCGGCGCCCGTGATCATCGCGACCTTGCCGTCCAGTCGTCCGCTCATCCGACGTCCCTTCCTTACTGGCTCGCGCGCCCAGTGCTCCCGATCGTGGACCGACAGGGAGTTGTTGTCAATCGGATACGCATACCTACTATACTCCGACGGTCTGACGACAGCGCGGAAATCGAGGAGAGGCAAAATGGAGACCGAAGGCGCGAAGCAAGTGTGGAAGATCGGCGACGTGAGTGTGACGCGTGTCGTCGAGATCGTAACTGCCGTTCCGCCCAACATGCTGTATCCGAAGGCCTCACTCGAAACCCTTGCGGGTGAGCTCGATTGGCTGCAACCGCACTTCATCGATTCAGAGGGGCGGATGCTGCTGAGCATCCACACCTTCCTGGTGCAGTCAGGAGACCTGCGCATCGTGGTCGACACCTGCGTGGGCAACGGCAAGGAGATCGCGCTACCCGGCTGGGCCGGGCTCGAGACGCGATTCCTCGATCACCTCTCCGAGGCCGGCTTTGCGCGCGAATCGGTGGACCGCGTACTGTGTACACACCTGCACTTCGATCACGTGGGCTGGAACACCTTTCTGCAGGACGGGAAGTGGGTTCCGACATTTCCGAACGCGCGATATCTGATGGGTGCCGATGAGTGGGCCTATTGGAAGGACGTCGAAGACCCCTTCGGCGCGAACTCCCAGGAGCAGGCGATCGTCCCGCTGCTGGACGCCGACCTGGTGGACCTGGTCGAATCGAACCACGAGATCAGCGAAGAGGTCCGCTTGATTCCCACCCCGGGCCACACACCCGGGCATGTCAGCGTCGAGATCGAATCATGTGGAGAGAGCGCCATCATCACCGGAGACCTCTTCCACCACCCACTGGGCTTCGCTCATCCCGACTGGGAGGACACGGCGGATGTCGAGGGCGAACGCGCATACGCGAGCCGCATCGAGTTCATGAAGCGCTACGGCAATGGACCCGTTCTGGTACTGGGCACGCACTTCGCAAAGCCCACGGCCGGAAGGATCGTGTCCGCCGGTGACACCTACCGCTTCGAGGTCTGACCAAGGGACGTCTGTGACATCTTCGACCCGTTCCCACGCCAAAGCAGAGGAGATTTCGGCCATGGCCACCAAGAAGGAGAAGCTCGAGTTCGCTCGCATGATCACCACAGCCCTGCCTGCACCGGAGGAAATCCGAGACGACTGGGGATGCCTGATCCACGACACCGTACTACCCGACGGCGTCTGGGGACGACCCGGCCTCCCCACTCGCGAGCGCAGCCTGATCACCATCGCCGCGCTCTGTGTGCTGTACCGCCCCAACGAGCTCAAGATCCACATCGGACGCGGCCTCGACAACGGACTTACGCGCACGGAGATCTCCGAGGTCATCATGCACCTGGCGATCTACGGCGGTTTCCCGACCTCCGTGGAGGGCATGGCCATCGCGAGAGAGGTCTTCGACGCGCGAGACGCGGAGGAGAAGGGCGGTTCCTGAGCCTATCCACCAAGCGCAGACCGAGTCCGGCGAAGAGCTGTGTGATGCCGAGTCAAGAACATGAAACCATCATCGAGCTGCTGAAAGCGCGCCCGCGCCCGGAGAGTCCGACGGTCGAAGAGACGTGCGCGCCGACCCAGGAAGTCATATCGGAAATTGTGCTGTAGGATCGTAGGCGTTCCGAGGCAGCCCGGGAAGAGTCCCGTTGCGCCTTGGAAGTCGGGAGAAATCCATGAAGGCCGCCCTGCTCTACGAAGCCGGCAAGCCCCTCGTCATCGAGGACATCCAGATCAGCAAGCCCCAGCGGAACGAAGTGTTGATCCGGACCGTTGCCTCGGGCCTCTGCCACAGCGATCTCCACTTCGTGGACGGGATCTACCCGTTCAAGTCGCCGGCCGTGCTCGGGCACGAGTCCGCGGGCATCGTCGAGGCGGTCGGCAGCGACGTGCAGTATGTCGAGGCAGGCGATCACGTCATCACCTGCCTCAACGTATTTTGCGGCAAGTGCCACTTCTGTCTGGGCGGGCACCTCTCGCTCTGCCGCGGAACGGGAACGCGGCGTGGTCCCGAGGACGAACCGAGAATCTCGAAGGACGGGGAGCCGGTCACGCAGTTCGCGAACCTCGGCGGCTTCGCAGAGCAGATGCTGGTTCACGAAAACGCCGTGGTGAAGATCCGAAAGGACATGCCGCTCGATCGCGCGGCAGTAATCGGCTGCGGCGTCACGACGGGTGCAGGTGCGGCGATCCGCACCGCCGCTGTCGAGACCGGCTCGGACGTCGCCGTCATCGGCTGCGGTGGCGTGGGGCTCAGCGCCATCAACGGCGCTGCGCTAGCGGGCGCCAACCGTATCGTTGCAGTCGATCGCATCGACTCGAAGCTCGATCTCGCAAAGCAGTTCGGCGCGACGCACACAGTGAACGCCACGGACGGGACCGCCGTCGAGCAGGTCCGCGAGATCACAGGGGGCGGTGTCGACTACGCCTTCGAAGCGATCGGTCTCAAGCAGACGGCCGAAGACGGATGGGCGATGCTGCGCTCGCGCGGCGTGCTGACGGTCATCGGGATGCTGCCCCCGGGCGAGAAGATCGAGATTCCGGGCCTGGACCTCCTGACCGAGAAGCGGCTCCAGGGCTCGGCGATGGGTTCGAACCAGTTCCGCCTCGACATGCCGCGTTTCGTCGACTTCTACCTCTCGGGGCGGCTGCATCTCGACGAGCTGATCTCCCACCGGACTCCGCTCGAGGGCGTGAACGATGCCGTGGAGAACCTGCGCGGCGGTGCTGTCGCACGGCAGGTCTTTACCTTCGACGACTGA
>JAJDAN010000036.1 GCA_029261855.1 Deltaproteobacteria bacterium | reverse complement strand
CAGGGCGGCCATCACCCGGCTCAGGCGCCCCCCCGTGCTGTAGACGAGATGCTGGAAGTCGAAGCGCTTGGCGATCACCTCGCCACCCGAGGTCACACCGAGCCCGTACCAGACGACCGCTCCGACCGCGCCCCCGACGAGCACGAGACCGATTACCTGCGCCGGGCGGAACCGGAACGCCATGGGCAGCAGTACCAGCATGCCGACCACCATCCCGAGGATGCCAGAACGCGTCACGGTGAGGAGTTCGCCGAGCACGAGCAGGCCCGTGCAAACGAGTGCCAGGCTTCGCTGCGACGACGAGCGAGCGGACGCCAGCCACCCGATCGAGGCGAATATCGGAACGAGGAGATAGTTCGAGAAGCGGTTCACCGGGAAGCCGGGACCGGTGAAGCGCCAGAAGGTGGCGAGGTGCTGCTCGTACTCGACGTCGAGGGCTGCCATCTCGAGACGCCCCGCCTTCACCGGGAGCAGCTGGATCCCGAGGTAGAAGTCGAGAGCCGAGAAGACCACGAAGACCGCCATCGAGACGACGAGGACCTTCACGAAGAGCACGAGGTGCTTCGGGTTCCGCATCGACCAGGCGAAGATGCCCATCAGGGTGAAGAGCGTGACCTTTCGAAGCCACTCGAAGATCTCACCGATGCCCTTGTCGACGATCACCATTGCATGCGAGACGAGCAACACGAGGATGAACAGGGCGATCCACTGCTGCACCCGCGTCCCCAGGAAGACCTGTCCCCAGAGACCCGGGTTGATCTTCAGGAGGAAGATCAGGATCGGGATGTAGGTGATCACGTTGCCCGCGACGCCGAAGAGCGTGAAGGGAATCGCGTCGAAGGGCGTGACCGCGGCAAGCATCAGGGCCGGGCCGATCGCGTGCATGAACGCCACGGCCGTCAGGACGACGCCCGCGACGATGGCCGCAATCAGGCTGCCGCTCATGGTCCCCCCCTAGCTTCCCTCAGTCGGCGACCAGGCCGCACTCCCGGATCTTCTGGAGCAGGGTCTTGTAGCTCACGCTCAGGAGCCTGGCTGCCTGCTTGCGATTCCACCCAGTGTGCCGAAGCATGCGCTCGATGGCCTCCCGCTCCGCCTGCTGCGCCACACGGCGCCCCACTTCGCGCAAGGGCACATCGCCGGCGGTCTCCTCGATCTCCTCGAGCAGGGTCTGCAGCCCCGTCCGTCCGCGGGCGTCACCGGCCTCTCGCCGCACGATCTCCTCGAGGATGGACTCCTCGCTCTCGAGCACCACCACGCGCTTGATCATGTTCTCGAGCTCGCGGACGTTGCCCGGGAAGCCGTAGCGATCGAAGGCACCCAGCAGCTCCGCCGAAGGCTCGAGCTGGGGCTTCTCGTACTGGATGCTGTACCGCCGCAGGAAGGTCTCGACGAGAGCACCGATCTCTTCCCGTCGCTCGCGCAGGGGCGGGATCTGGATGCTCACGACGTTGAGCCGGAAGTAGAGATCCTCGCGAAACTGGTTCTGGGAGACCATTTCGGCGAGCGGTCGGTTCGTTGCGCTCACCACCTGCACGTCGACGCGAATCTCGTCGTGCCCGCCCAGGCGCGTAAAGACGCTGTCCTGGAGCACCTGCAGCATCTTCGCCTGGAGGGCCGGGCTCATCTCGCCGATCTCGTCCAGGAAGATGGTCCCGCGGTGCGCCACCTCGAAACGACCCTGCTTGCGGCCGTTCGCGCCGGTGAAGGCGCCCTTCTCGTAGCCGAAGAGCTCACTCTCGAGCAGGTCTTCCGGCAACGCCGCACAGTTCACCTTGACGAAGGGACCGTCCTTTCGCGACGAGCACGCGTGCACGGCGCGCGCGACGATCTCCTTGCCCACACCGCTCTCGCCCTGGATCAACACGGTGACGTCGGTCTCGGAGATCTGCTCGATCAGCGACCGGATCCGCTGCATCGCATCGCTTTCCCAGACAGCGTCCGCCACCGGGTCACCCACGGCCTGGCGCAGCTGCGTGCGTTCCCGTTCGAGACTGCGGCGCTCGATCCACTTCGACAGGATCGCGTCGAGCTCCTCCTCTTCGAAGGGTTTGTTGATGTAGTCGACGGCGCCGAGCTGCATGGCGCCGACGATGGTCGAGGCCTTGCCGACGACGGACAGCATCACGACCGGCAGCTCGGCATCGATGGCGCGGATGCGGCGCAGGGTCTCGAGACCGTCGATCCCCGGCATCATCACGTCGAGGATCACCACCTCCGGGGCCGCGCCGCTCTCGATCAACGCGATGGCGCTGCGGCCGTCTCCCGCGGTGTCCACCTGGTAGCCGCGAAGCTCGAGCAGGTTCGCGAGATAGGTACGGATGCCCTCCGCATCGTCGACCACGAGCAGGCGCGGTCCGCGATCCTCGGCGTCTCCCGAAGGTCCCCTGGTGTTTCTGGAAGCCATGGGATCAGTTCTCCTCCGGATCGGCCGCGGCCAGGGTGAATCCGAAGCGACTGCCCCATCCGGGCTCGTCGGAAACCGTGATGCTGCCACCGTGGGCGTCGACGATGCGCTTGCAGATGGCGAGCCCGAGGCCGAGCCCGCCCCCGCTGCGATCGTCGGCCGCGCGCACGTAGGGTTCGAAGATCCGCTGCTGGTCGGCGACGGCGACACCCGGCCCGGTGTCCACCACGGCCAGCTCGACGAAGCGGTGATTCGCCGCTGCGATGGAGCGGGTGTGGACACACACGGAGGTCCCGGGTTTCGAGTAGCGGATGGCGTTGCTCAAGAGGTTCGTGACCACCTGTTCGATCCGCGCCGGATCGAAATGCGCCCAGATCGCTTCGGGGTCGAGGCGTAGCTCGACGCAGAGGTCGCGCTCGTCGAGCAGCGGTCGCAGATAGGCGATGACCTCGACGAGCAGCTTCTCGAGGGACGCACGCCGCAGGTTGACGACGTTGCCGCTCGCCTCGCCGCAGGCGGTCAGAAGGTCGCCGATGAAGCGATTGAGGCGCTCGCAGCTGCGATTGCTCTGTTCGAGGAAGTCGCGCTGGTTCGCGTCGAGGGGGCCCATCTCTTCGGACAGCAGAAGGTTGTTGTAGCCGCGGATGACGGTGACCGGCGTGCGAAGCTCGTGACTCACGACGCTGAGGAGCTGCTCGCGCTCGTGGATCTCGGCGGAGAGGGCGTCGCGCAGGCGGGCGATCTCCTGGCGGGCCGATTGGAGCGAGCCGCAGAGTCGGTGCAGCTCTTCGGTGTCGGGTCCCGTTTCGCGGAGGTCGCGGATGAGCCACAGGGTCGAGGGCGCGCCCCGGTCGGCGTCCTGGCGCGCGGCCACCACCTCGACTTCGCGCGCGCCGGTCGGCGCTCGCAGACCGCAGCGCACGGCCGCTTCGCCCCCGCGATCCGGCAGCCCTTCGCCCCGATCTTCGAACAGGCATTCGGTGTAGAGCCCGGCCCAGCCTTCGGGGCCTTCGCGGTTGAGCAGTTCGGCCAGGCGCGGATTGGCCCACACGATCTCGCCGTCGCGATCGAGCGCGACGAACAGATCGGTTTGTGTCGCCAGCGCGAGCAGGTGCCCCGCGGGTGCTGCTGCAGTCGACTTCGTGGCCTCCTCTCGCGTCACGCTGGCTCGTCCCCTTCCGCACGGACGGGCGCAAAGCGAGCCGTGGTATGCTCGCGCGCCCCCGAAGTCGAACCCTCTCATCGCCCTCTTGAGGGTCCGGCTTTAACGCGGTTTTCCCTTCGGAGACGCGGAATTGCAGCCTTCCGACCTCTCGGCCGCGCGCCGGCGCATGGACGCGCTCGTCGAAGAGCTCAACCGGCACAACCGGCTCTATCACGCGCTCGACCAGCCCGAGATCAGCGACGCCGAGTACGACGCGCTGATGGGCGAGCTGCGCAGGCTCGAGACCGAGCTGCCCGGGGAAGTCCGACCCGACTCGCCCAGCCTGCGGGTCGGCGCGCCACCCGCGGAGGGATTCGAGACCGTCCCGCACACCTCTCCCATGTTGTCCCTCGACAACGCGATGGACGCGGGCGAGATGCGGGCGTTCCACCAGCGCGTGCTGGGCTTGATCGGGACGGAAGGCGACGGCAGCCTGGCCTACGCGGCGGAGCCGAAGATGGACGGCGCCGCCGTCGAACTCGTCTACGAAGCGGGCCAGCTGGTTCGCGGTCTCACCCGCGGCGACGGTCAGACGGGCGAGGACGTCACCTCGAACCTCAAACACGTGCTCTCGATCCCGTTGGCCCTGGACGTCGCGAACGGACGACCGGCGCCGGCCCTCGCATCGATCCGCGGCGAAGTCGTGCTGCCCCTGGCCGCGTTCGCGCGCCTCAACGAGGCGCGGGTCGAGGCCGAAGAAGAGCCCTTCGCGAATCCCCGGAATGCGGCCGCGGGATCCCTTCGCATGCTGCACGACGTCGACCTGCGCCGGCTGCGTTCCCTCGAGTTCCGCGCCTACGCGCTGGTCGAGGGCCGTCCGGACGACGCCCGCCAGCAGATCGAGCTGCTCGAGATCCTCGCCGCCTGGGGCTTCGGGGTCTCGCGGGAATCCCGGGTCTGCAGCGGGGTCGACGAGGCGATCGCCTTTCACGAAGAGATGCAGCAGGCCCGAGGCAAGCTCCCGATCGAGATCGACGGCACGGTGTTCAAGGTCAACGACCTCGCCCTGCAGGAGCAGATCGGAACCCTCTCGCGCGCGCCTCGCTGGGCAATCGCCTTCAAGTTCCCCCCCGAGCAGGCGACGACGAAGGTCCAGGCCATCGATGCCCAGGTCGGACGCACAGGCGCCCTCACCCCGGTCGCCAAGCTCGAGCCGGTGCAGGTAGGCGGGGTCACGGTCTCGAACGCTTCGCTCCACAATCAGGACGAGATCGACCGACGCGACGTGCGCGAGGGTGACACGGTGGTGGTCCAGCGCGCGGGTGACGTGATTCCCCAGGTGGTGCGCGTGGTTCTCGACGGGCATGACGACCCGCGGCCAGCACCGTACCGCCTGCCCGCGGCTTGCCCGGTGTGCGATGCGGAGACCGTCCGGCTGGCCGGCGAAGTCGTCACGCGCTGCCCGAACATCGACTGCCCGGCGCAGCTCAAGAACAACCTGCGCCACCTGTCGGCGCGCGGAGCCCTCGACGTCGACGGCCTGGGCGGGAAGCTGATCGACCAGCTCGTGAGCGCAGGCCACGTGGGACGCCTGTCGGACTTGTTCGGCTTGACGGCCGAGCAGCTGGCCGGGCTCGAGCGCATGGGCGAGAAGTCCGCGGCGAACCTCGTCGCCAGCCTCGAGAAGGCGCGGAACACCACCCTCGCACGTTTCCTGATCGCGCTCGGGATCCGGCACGTCGGACAGACCCTGGCCGAGATCCTCGCCAGCCACTTCGGCGAACTCGAGCCCCTCTTGTCTGCGAGCGAGGACGATTTGGGTCGAGTCGACGGCGTCGGACCGACGATTGCCGAGAGCGTGGTGCGCTTCTTCGGGGACGCGCGCAACCGGGAGGAGATCGAGCGCCTGCGCGCCCTCGGCGTCCGCTGGGAGCCTGCGGCCGCACCCCGACCCCAGGACGGTGTCCTTTCGGGCAAGACTTTCGTATTGACCGGCACCCTGAGTGTCCCGCGCGACGAGGCCAGGCAGCGCATCGAGTCCGCCGGCGGCAAGGTGGTGAGCTCGATTTCGAAGAAGACCGACTATCTGCTCGCGGGCGAGAAGGCCGGCAGCAAACGCGACAAGGCCGCTTCACTCGGGGTCGCGATCCTCGACGAGGATGCCTTCGAGGCCCTTCTGTCCGGCGCCAGTCCTGCCGATTGACGACGCATGACACCGCGCCCCCGAGCAGCCATCCGGATCCACTTCACGGGTCACGACCTCACGCAGACGCGCTTGCAGCTCGCGATCGCGTGCGGCGTCACGGGCGATCCCCACCCCTACCCGGAGCTTTCCGCCTTCGCCCGGGGCCGCTGGGAGGCGTCTCCGCTCGCGGGTGCGGACATCGTCGTGCATGCCCTGCCCTACCGGGACGACGCCGAGACCCGGCAGGTCGCGAACACGGCCCGCGAGGCGGGCCTGCCCTGCATCTTCTTCCGCGCCAACGACGACCCGACCCCGGCGAACCC
>JAJDAN010000035.1 GCA_029261855.1 Deltaproteobacteria bacterium | reverse complement strand
ACACGGGCCACCGTGCTCGATGTGCCAGTCGGTCTTCGAGAAGTGGACCGGCAGCCCGTCGACGCGAACCGTCCCCATCTTCTGGTGTACCGCCTCGGGGAAGAGCCCCCAGGCTTCCACGTTCGGGTTCTGGTCGATCCGTTCCTCCGGGAGCAGCACGGCGACGGCGGGAACATCAGCCTTTTGAAGCTCTTCCTGCAGGGCGAAGCGGTCGCGCGTACGCGTCCACGCTTCAAGCTGCCAGTCGAGCTCGTCCTCGTGTTCGAGACGCCCTTCGCGGGTCGCAAGACGCGAATCGCGCGCCCAGTCTTCGTCGATTCGCCCGGCAAGGGCATGCCACGCGCGATCGTCGCGGCATGCAATCGCGATCCAGCAGTCCTCACCGGCGGTGGCGTAGACGCCGTGCGGCGCCATCCGGGGGCTCTGGTTGCGGTTGCTGTGAGGCATACCCGGCCGTCGCATCGGTCGATCGTTGACCGTGTAGTCGAGCAGCGCCGTTCCGTGGAGCGTGAGCCCCGCCTCGGTGCACGAGAGGTCCACCCACTGTCCCTCCCCCGTGCGCGCACGGTGGACGAGGGCAAGCAGGATAGCGATTGCCTGGTAGTAGGCTCCCGTGTGGTCCATGTACGAATAGCCCCAGCCAGCGGGTGGCTGGTTCGGCAGACCCGAGGTGAAGGTCAGACCTGACACCGCCTGGACGATTGGACCCCACGTCTTGTAGCCCGCATACGGCCCCGTATGACCAAAGCCGCAGTTCGACACGTAGATCACGTCCGGACGCAGCTCCTTCAGCCGCTCGTAGCCGAAGCCGAGGCGGTCCATTACCCCCGAGGCAAAGTTCTCCGACACCAGGTCCGAGCGCTTCACGATCTCGGCCAGGAGCTCCCGCCCCTTCTCGGTCCGGAGATTCAGCGTGATGCCGAGCTTCTCGACGTTGTGGTTGTTGAACCCACCCCCGAAGTCGTACCCGCGGCGTTCGTCCACGAACGGAGGCATCGCGCGCAGGATGTCCCACATCCCCTTGCGAACCGGGTCCTCGATCCGGATGACCTCCGCACCGAAAGCCGCCAGCCACTTCGTTGCACCCGCCCCCGCAAGCTGACCCGTGAAATCACAGATCCGGAGATGGGACAAGGCACTCGATTTCATCCGAAACATCCCCCTGGCTGAGGCATCAGTGCCGGCATTGCGAAGCCCCTCATCAGTACACCACCTCCCGCTCGGCGAGCGCATCCACTTCCGCGGCCGAGAGACCCAGGATCTCACTCAGGATCTCCTGGCTGTGCTGGCCGATGCACGGTGCGGGACCGTACCGATACCCGGGCATCGCGCTGTAGCGGCCCGGAATGCCGGCCACGGTTCGCGGCCCCACTTCGGGATGGTTCATCTCCACGAGGAAGTCGCGCGCCAGCATCTGGGGATCCCGGGTGAGCTCGATCGCATCGAGGCACGGCGCCGCAGGAACACCCGCGGCCTGAAGATCGTGCATCGTCCGATAGTGAGTGCGCTCGCCGGTCCACTTGGCGATGCCCGCGTCGAGCTCATCTTGACGGCGAAGTCTGCCGGCCAGCTCGCGGAGCTCCGCGTCTTCAGCCCAGGTGTCCGCTCTCATCACGTTGCACAGCGCGAGCCACTCTTCGTCGGTACGCACCGCCAGCGCCACCCACGAATCTTCCCCGCGCGAAGGATAGACACCGTGAGGCGCCATACCGACGTCTCGATTTCCCTGCCTTTCGGGCTCGCGCCCATTCCACGCGCAGTCGAAGAGTGCATCGGGAATCATCGACGCCACTGTTTCGGCCATGGCAAACTCGATGTACTGGCCCTCTCCCGTTTGGCGGCGCTGACGCAGCGCCGCCATCATGGAGAACGCCATTGCCACCCCGATCATGAAGTCGGGATAGAATCCGCCGAGACCGACAGGCGGACCGCCCTGGTAGCCCGTCAAGAAGGGAAGCCCTGCGAAAGACTGGGTGTTGGGTCCCCACCCGGTCGCATGACGGTGCGGGCCTGTCTGCCCCAAGGGCGAACCCGAGAGCATGATCAGATCCGGCTTCGCGGAACGAAGCGACTCGTAGTCGAGACCGAGGCGCTTCATCACGCCGGGCGTGAAGTTCTCGGTCACGATGTCCGCCTGCTCGGCGAGCGCCTTGGCCAGCTCGCGCCCGCGAGGTGTCGCCAGGTTCAGAGTCACACTCTTCTTGCTGTAGGAGATACCGTTGAAGCCGCCGGAACGGTTGAGTCCGATCTCCCCCTCGGCTGCGGTCCCCGGCAACACACGTGTGAGATCGAGGCGGGCTTGCGACTCGACGCGGATCACCTCGGCTCCCAGCGCCCCAAGCCAAGCGGTGGCATGGGGAACGGCGAGGATCCAGCCGAAGTCGATCACCCGGATCCCCTCGAGGGGGCGGCGCTGCGGATCCAATGCCGCGCCCCCGTCGCCTGTACCGCTCGCACTCGAGACTCCACCCTCCTCGGAGTCAGCCGACCGACTCGAGAATCCCTCACCTTCGTGCTCACCGAGCTGGGGCGCGGGACGTCGGATTCGTAAGGGGCTGCGTGACATGCGGAACGGCGCGCCGGGCTGATGGAAACGGCCCGCCACGGGATGGTCCGCGTCGATGAAGAAGCCGCGTTCCCGCAGCTGCTCGGCCTCCAGCATCTCCGTCATCGAGTGCACCGGAAAACCTGGCACCCCGTGCTCGAGGGCCAGCCGGTACACCTCGTGCTTCGATCGATCAGCGAGCCACTGGTCGATCATCAACTCCGCCGCGTCCGAGTTCTGAAGGCGCGAAAGAATGTTGTCGAAGATCTCGAGATCGACCCAATCGGGATCGCCCGCCATCTTCTTGAAGCGCTGCCACCAGTGATCGAAACCGAAAGGTGACAGCGAGACGTACCCGTCCTTGCACGCCTGGATCCACGAGAAGCCGTTCTTCTGACGCTGGATCACGATCCCGCCCGTGTAGGAGACCCCAGCCAGGGAGATACGCAGCATGTTCGCGACGGCTTCCATCGCCGAGACGTCGACGCTCTGTCCCCGACCGCTGACGTCCCGCCACGAGAGGGCCGCCATGGTGCAGGCAGCGGCAGTCCAACCCGTCACGAAGTCGGCCTGATGTCCCCCGCCCCGCAGTGGCGGCTCGTTCTCCAGGTCGGTCACCTGGTTGTAGGGCGTCTCGCGGCCGAGCCCACCCGCGTGGAAGGCCGTGAGGTCACTGCCGTGGTATCCACGATAGGGACCCGTCTGTCCGAAGGGCGAGATGCATGTGAGCACGAGCTTCGAATTGAGCGACCCCAGGTGCTCCCAGTCGAGTTGGAGCTCCTCGAGACGAGCCGGTGCGAGATCGAGCAGCAGGACGTCGGCCTCGCGGATGAGCCCGCGAAGCACGCGATCGCCGCGATCCGACTCGAGGTCTAGCGTAGTGCCTCGCTTGTTCGCATTCAGATAGAGGAAGCGACCGCTCTTTTCGAGATGCGGCACGTCGCCGGGGAACGGGCCAGCGCGCCGACTTCGATCGCCGCCGGGCGGCTCGACCTTCAGCACTTCGGCGCCGAGGTCTGCGAAGGCCTTCCCACACCAGGGCCCGGCGATGCCCTCGGTGCACTCGAGGACCCTCAGGCCTGCGAGAGCCCCCGCCGCCCCGCCGTCAGTCGTCGACGCCGTTTGCGCACCCTCCTCTCACCCGCGCGGGGGCAAGCACGCCCGTCGTGCGGGGAACCCTCACCCTTGCACCAGCTCGCCCGATTGTCAATAAGAGCGAAAGAGGTACGATCGGAAACGGCCGTGGGCTGCTGAAGGCCAGCCCAGCAAGCCCATGGCCCTGAGCTCCGATGCGAATGACGACTATCGTATCGGAAGCAAAGGAAGCCAACGTGCGCTGCGCCGAGCCGTCCCTCATCGAAGCTGCGCTCAATGGGATGAGCATCAAAGAGCGCAATCCCAACGCGCCGCTGGATCCCGCGGAGATCCGTGCGGACGCGCTTCGCTGTCTGGATGCCGGGGCAACGTTGCTTCACGCGCACAACCGGGATATCCGTCGCTCGGGGCGCGAGGCAGCCGACGAGCACCTGGAAGCGTGGAGAGGGATCGCGACCGAGCGGCCCGAGACGCTCTGGTACCCCGCCCTTGCGATCGCGAAGGACGTGCCCGGAGCGCTCGCGCAGGTGGAGATCCTCCGCGAGGGGATCGGCATCCTCGCCCCATCGTTCGTCTCCCTCAGCGAGTTCGCCGACCATCTTCTCACCCGTTCCGATCGTGAATCTGGATTTCCGATTAACTACAGCATATGATGGGCCGTAGTCTCCCGCCAGCTCGGCTCCAGCAGCGTTGGTCCCGGCCTGTTCGTGCTCCGGTGATCCACCGATGGTCGAAGGAAGGAAGCGGAACATTGGCACCGAAATCAGTATCGACCCGACCCGCAGCAAAGCAGAAGAAGCCGCTGCGCTTCGCGATCATCGGAGCGGGGATGTCCGGCATTCTCAGCGGGATCAAGCTCCAGGAAACGGGCTACGACGACTACGTGATCTATGAGAAGGCCGACCGGCTGGGAGGCACGTGGCGAGAGAACCGGTACGCCGGCGTCGCCTGCGACGTTCCCTCTCATCTGTACAGCTACGCCTTTGCACCCAACCCGAACTGGAGTCACCGCTTCTCGCCCGGCGCCGAGATACAGGCCTACTTCGAAAAGGTGGCGCATGATTACGGAGTGGAGGAGCGGATTCGCTTCGAGGAGGAAGTCACCCGGTGTGAGTTCAAGGACGGGCGCTGGCAGCTAGAGACTTCGAAGGGCTCGTCGGACGAGGTCGACTTCGTCATCGCCGCCACGGGCGTTCTCCACCATCCGAACCTGCCCCCCATCGAAGGGCTCGACAAGTTCGAGGGGGAGTGTTTTCACACCGCGCGCTGGGACCATTCGGTTCCCCTCGCCGGTCGCCGGGTCGGTGTCATCGGTACGGGTTCGACCGCGATCCAGATCACTGGAGCCCTCGCCGACCAGGTGGAGCATTTCACGCTGTTTCAGCGCACTCCGCAGTGGATCATGCCCCAGGACAATCCCGCCTACACGGAGGCCGAGCGGGAAGAATTCCGGAAGCATCCGGAGCGCATGAAGGAGCTCAGAGACAGCATCGCGGCGATGTTCGCCGACAACTTCGCCACGGCGGTCGTGGACTCGAGTTCGCCACTACTGGACCAGATCGAGAGCCTCTGCAGGCAGAACCTGGAGGACAGCGTCAGCGACCCCGAACTGCGTGAGAAGCTGCGACCGAACTACCGGGCGGGATGCAAGCGTCTCATCATGTCGGATCGCTTCTATCAGGCGCTTCAGCAGCCGAACGCGGAGCTCGTGACTGAAGCGATCGAGCGAATCGAGCCCAATGGCGTGCGTACCAGCGACGGCCGTTTGCGTGAGCTCGACGTGTTGGTGATCGCGACGGGCTTCCGGGTCGACCGCTTCATGCGACCGATGGACGTCATCGGGCGCGACGGCGTGCAACTCGAGGAGGCCTGGGCCGATCGACCGGCAGCCTATCTGTCCGTCACGATCCCCGACTTCCCGAATTTCTACATGCTGAACGGCCCCAACGGGCCCGTGGGCAACTTCTCGCTGATCGACGTGGCGGACCTACAGCTCGGCTACATCCTGCAGCTGGTCGAGAAGGTGGCATCGGGGGCGTGCTCCGAGATCAGCGCGGAAGCGGTGGCACTGCAGGCTTTCGAAGAGGAGAGGGTGAAGGCGGCCGCGAACACGGTCTGGGTCACCGGTTGCAACAGCTGGTATCTCGACGACCGCGGCATCCCGGCCGTCTGGCCCTGGACCTTCCACCGCTTTCGGGAAAGGATGGCGTCCCCGGATTGGAGTGCATACGAGATGGTCGGTTAGTTGGAGCCCGAGGAGTAGCTCGCTTTCCTTGGGTTCGAGAACTCTCGTCGTCATTCAGGGGAAATCATGAATTGGGATGCCATCGGGGCAGTCGGAGAGCTGCTGGGCGCAACCGCAGTGCTGGTGACGCTCGCATACCTTGCCGTGCAGGTACGCCAGAACGCTCGATCGCTCGAACAGCAGAACAAGTTTGCTGCAGCTGAGATGTTACAGCGTCGGGCCGACGCTCTCGTTGAACTGGCGACGATGGTGATGTCCGAGGAGAATTTCTGGATCTGGGTCAAGATTTCATCGGCCGAGGGCATGAGTCCAGACGATCTCGGTCCAGAAGAACATGCCCGTGCAGTGATGGTCCTGATGACTGTTCGGGCCAACCTCGAGAACACCTTTCTCCAGTACGAGCAGGGCCTCATTCCGGAGGACTTCTACCGGTCGGTTGGCGTTCGAAACACAGCCCTCTTGGGCCCTGCACTCGTCGCCTTCGATGTGCCGATGGAACCAAGCTTCCGACGAGAACTGGATCGCATCGTTGCCGAGGCGCAGGAGACGTGACCCCACACGATGCAGGCCGAGGGCAGTCGCTCTGTCGAGCTTGCCGCTTCTGCTGAGTTCCCAGTTGAGCATCCCTCACACACCGATCGATGGTCTGTTCTGCCACGCGATCGATGCCCGAGCGACGGGAGGTTGTGGGACTGCCTGCCAGTCGGTGGTCGATATCGCAACGCTGCAGGGTGAGCCCCCGGGGCCAGGTCGAACTGTAGTCGCTGCCGTTCAGGCCAGCGTCGCCGCAGAATGAAACGGAGTTTGCGTTTCAGATCGGCAACGTTGTAGCATCGTCCGAAATTGGAGCCAGAAGGGTGGGAGACCCCAGAATGTCCGAGTTCGACCACTTCGAGAAGATCCGCGTCGAGCTCGATGGCAACGTGGCCATCGTTGAGCTCTGCGACCCACCTCACAACTTCTTCACGCTCGAGCTCGTGGGCGAAACGGCTGACGCCTATGAGGCACTCGACGAAATCTCCGATTGCCGGGCAATCGTTCTGGCCGCGAACGGAAGATCCTTCTCGGCGGGTGCAAATTTCTCGGTCGGCGGCCTTGGAAAGAGCGACCGCTACAAGGGTCACCTCTATGACCATGCAGTTCGCCTGTTCCGGACCCGGAAACCCGTAGTAGCCGCGATCCAGGGAGCTGCGGTCGGGGGCGGGCTCGGCCTTGCGCTGTCGGCGGACTTCCGCGTCGCCGGTCCCGAGGCGCGCTTCGCCGCGAACTTCACGCGCCTCGGCTTCCACGCCGGTTTCGGGCTGACAGAGACGCTGCCGCGGCTCGTTGGGCAACAAGTGTCGGCGCAGCTCTTCTACACCGGCCGGCGCGTGAAAGGGAAGGAGGCTGTGGAACTCGGGCTGGCCGATGTCTTCGTGGAGAAGCAGGACGAGGTGCGGAGCAAAGCGCTGGAACTCGCCGCCGAGATCGCCAGCTCCGCCCCGCTCGCGGTCCAATCCATGCGCGCAACGCTCCGTCAGGGTCTCGCCGACCGGGTCAAGGCGGCGACCGATCGGGAAGCGTCCGAGCAAGATTGGCTGATGAAGACCGACGACACGCGCGAGGGGATCTCTGCCTACTCGGAGCGCCGAACGCCCGATTTCAAGAGCCGGTAGAGGCCGCGACGACCCGATGCAAAAGTGGGCTCTGCTTGCTGAGGCCGCGAGCGATCGATCTCGTCGGGCGGCGGCTCCTCACTGAAGCGAAGCCACTGAGGGGGACCGATGGAGAGACTCGCGGACAAGGTTGCCCTGATCACAGGGGCGGGAGCGGGGATCGGACGCGCCGCAGCGATGCGATTCGCTGAGGAAGGCGCGCAGGTCGCCATTGCCGAGCTGTCCGCTGAGGCCGGGCCAGGCGACGGAGCGCTTGGTCCGGGACGCGGGCGGATCCGCGGTGTTCGTCGAGACCGACGTGACCGACGAAGCGTCGGTCGAGCGCGCCGTGGGTGCAACGGTCGAGCGTTTCGGCCGACTCGACCTCCTTCACAATTGTGCCGGCGGGTCCATTGCGGAGGATCAACCCGCGACCGAGGTCGACATGTCGGTCTGGGACCACACGATCTCTCTCGATCTCAAGGGCACCTTTCTAGCGTGCCGTTATGCGCTGCCGCGAATGATCGAAGCCGGCGGCGGGGCGATCGTGAACATGTCCTCACTCGCCGCCCTCAAGGGCGTGCCGACGCACGTCTACACCGCCGCAAAGGGGGGAGTGATTTCTCTCACGCGTTCGCTCGCCTCGCAATACGCGCAGCAGAATATTCGCGCCAATGCGATTTGCCCGGGCTTCGTGCTCAGCGACCGAATTCGAGGTCGCTTTGGCCAGGGCGGCGAGGAATCGATCGTGGGGAGGACCCGGAGCCGGTATCCCTTCGGTGTCGGCGAGCCCGTCGACATCGCCAACGTCGCATTGTTCCTGCTTTCTGACGAGGCGTGCATGGTCACTGGCGCCATTCTCCCAGCCGACGGCGGGATGTCGATCTACTAGGCGAACGGCGCCTGTGCGCCAGGAGGGACGCAATGGCGACTGCACCGCTAGACGGGCTTCGTGTCCTCGAAGTCGCAAGCTGGCTAGCTGCACCCAGCTGCGCGGCGCTGATGAGTGACATGGGTGCGAGCGTGATCAAGGTGGAGCCTCCCGGCGGAGACGCCTATCGCTGCCTCTTTGCTGCGCTGATGGGGCCCGACTTCGTGCACCCAACCTACGAATTCGACAACCGAGGCAAGCGAGGCGTCTCTCTCGATCTCGAGCAGCCCGAAGGACGAGAGTTGGCCCACGAGCTGTCGCGCGACGTCGATATCTTCCTGACCAATCTGACTGGCCCTCGTCTCGAGCGCTACGAACTCACCGACGAGCACGTGAAGGCGCTGGCGCCGCGTAGCGTGTACGTCGTGCTCTCCGGGTTCGGACTCGAGGGCCCCGATGCCGAACGCCAGGGATTCGACCAATCTGCCTTCTGGGCGCGCTCGGGCGCGATGTCCGTCTCGGGGGAAGACGGAGACGCGCCGTCGTTGTGTCGCGGGGGCTATGGCGACCACACGACCGCACTCAACTTGCTCGCCGCCACGCTGGCCGCGCTTCGCCTGCGCGACCAGACGGGTGAGGGTCAGTACGTCGAGGTCACACTGCAACGAACCGGCATCTGGGCGCTCGCGGGCGACGTCACGACCACCTTGTACAGCCGCGCCCAGCCACAGCGCCACAGCACCGATCGACCGCCCAACCCCCTCTGGAACTACTACCGGACCCGGGATGACCGCTGGCTCTTGCTCGTCATGCCGATGGCGATGGCGTTCTGGCCGCGCTTTTGCGAGCTGGTCGGTCATCCGGAGTGGGCTGAGGACGAACGCTTCCAGAACCTGCTTGGACTGCTGGGGCACGGGCCGGAGATCATCCCCCGAATCCGCGAGATCCTCGCCGGCGAGGATCTCGCGGAGTGGGGGCGGAGGCTCGATGACGCCGGCCTGATCTGGGCACCGGTCGCCGAGCTACCGGAAGTTGTCGAGGACCCATCGCTGCGCGAGGGAGGGGCCTTCTCCATGATCGAGCACCCCCGGGCGGGAGCGATCGAAACGATCTCGGCCCCGTTCGACATCCGCGATGCGGACATTGCCGTCCGAGGCCCGGCGCCAGAGCTGGGTCAACACACGCGCGAGGTGTTCGCCCAGTTGGGCCTCTCGGAGGAGCGGCTCGACGAACTCGCCGCTCGCGGGGTGCTCGGCTCCGTGCAGTGAGGGCGGAGCCACGTTCACGACGCAGCGAACGCTTCCAGCCTACTCCTTGATCGTGTACTCGATCGGCAGGTGTTTTACGCCACCGACGAGGCTCGAGCGCAAGCGCTCCACCGGTCCGTTCAGCCTGATTTCCTCGATTCGAGGCAGCAGGTGGCGATAGGCGACCATCAGTTCGAGTCGGGCGAGGTGAGAGCCCAGGCAGAAGTGTTCGCCAACCCCAAACGCCACGTGACGGTTCGGCTCGCGGTCGATCCGGAACCGGTCGGGCTCGTCGAAGATATCCTCGTCCCGGTTCGCGGAGGGGTAGAAGAGCGCGAGCAGGTCCCCTTTGGCGATCCGCTTGCCATGGAGCTTGTAGTCGACTGCGGCGGTGCGCGCGAAGTGGATGATCGGGCTCGTCCATCGCAGCACCTCTTCGACCCCCGGCTTCAGCCATCGATCGGGATCGCGCTGCAGGCGCCGCAGCTGGTCCTGGTGCTCGATGAACGCGAGGATTCCGCCGCTCGTCGCGTTGCGGGTCGTTTCATTCCCCGCAACGGTTATCAGGAAGCACCATGCGAGCACGTCGATGAACGGCAACTTCTCGCCATCGACCTCGCAGGTCGAGAAGAGCGTGACAAGGTCGTCCGCTGGATGGGCCTGCTTGTGAGCGACCAACTCCTTGAAGTAGGAGAAGAGTTCGCCCATCGCAGCGCGAGCCCCCTCGATGGGGGTTCGACCTTCGGTCTGAAACTCGGGATCGCCTGCGCCGACG
>JAJDAN010000034.1 GCA_029261855.1 Deltaproteobacteria bacterium | reverse complement strand
CCAAGCCAATGACGCATTGGGGCTAGCCCTGATCCGTGATGCGGGTCAGGGCGCGATTCCAATGCGCGGCCGGGAGCCCGCGACAGGGCGGCCCGCGCGGCATCCGGAGACTGCCGACAGGATCTCACACTAGTGAGGTTCCCGCGTTCCAGCTGCATCCACTCGCGAAGCTGGTTCCGAAGGGTTCTACCCAAGCCAATGACGCATTGGGGCTAGCCGGCCGAAACCGGGGTTTCGGCTTGCTGCGGGTGCGCGGCCTTCTGCCGCGCACGCTCCTAGCCCGGGGGTCTCGTCGCGAGGTATGGCTCGCGACCGCTGCGCCAACGCCACAGCGCGGTGATCCCCATGGCGAGCGAAGAGCCGACGAACGCGAGGGTCATGTCCTTCTGGCCGTCCCAGACGTCTCCCTGGGCGCCGACATATGCGATGCCGACCTCGGGATCCCCGAGGCGCGCTGCCCATGATTCGATGATCTCGTACACCGAGCTCAAGGCGAGCACGGCCAGCAACGGGCCGACGTAGCCAAAGACCCGGTGCAGGTGCACGACCCGGATCATCCACTCGCGCAGCGGGTACGCGAGCAGCAGCCCGAAGCAGAAGTGGACGAGCCGGTCGTAGTGATTGCGGTCGAGATCGAAGATCTCCTGAACGCTGAAGCCGATCGGCACGAGTGAGTAGGTGTAGTGAGAGCCAACGGCGTGCAGCACCAGGAAGACGAAGAACAGCACGTGGGACAGATTCGAGAACGCGAAGCGCCGATGGGTCGCGGCCAGCACGCCGACCAGCCCGAACACGAGCCCATTCTCGAGCAGCCAGGTTTCGCGGTCCAAGGGCCGGATCGCTGCGAGGCCCCAGATCGCGACGTAGGCCCACACCAGCCGGCGCAGGAAGCGGCTCTCCCCGTACCGGTCCCCGACGAGTCGGTCCTCTCCGCCTGGCTGGTGGATGTGCGGCACCCCCGGAGTCTAGGGGCACGGGATGATGCCTGCGCACAGGAGTTCCGAAGGACCGGGGCTGGCCGAGACCACCGCGTCGTCGAACACGATTCCCATGTCGTCGAGCCCGGTCGCGCCGTCGCAGTTGAAGTCGTAGTTCGGATCAGTCCCGCCGATTACCGCTTGGTCGAAGACGAGACCCACATCGTCGAGCCCGGACGCGCCGTCGTTGTTGACGTCCGTGTCGCAGGGGTTCCCGTAGCCATCGGCGTCGCCATCTTCCTGGGAGTCGCAGCCAGCAGTCGACAGCAACGGGCCGTTCGGATGGAGCGCGCAGTTGTCCCCCGCTCCCGAACAGATGCTGACTCCGTCATTGTCGCTGTCCCCACAGATTCCGCCTTCGACGGGTCCCGTGCCGAGCCAGACGAGCAGGCCCACCGCCATCCAAACGGTCGTGACATGATCGGTTCTCATGGCTCGTCCCCTTTGCTGCGTGGTTGATGGTGTCGATGGAATCGGATCTACTCCTCCGAGAGCAGTCCGGCGAGCGGGTGTGGCGCGGCCTCCGACTGGAGCAGCTTGGCACGCGTCGCAGCGTCGTCGGGGTCCAGGCGGACGGCTTCGCGCCAGGCTTCGGCCGCCGCATCGGCGTACCCGCGCTTCGCGAGCCGGTTGCCGAGGGTTCGGTAGCCCGTTGCCGGGTCTGGCGCGCGCGCGACGAAGTGCTGGAAGGCCAGCCTCGCAAACGGCGCGCGGTCCGTTTCGAGGAGCGCGACGCCGAGCATGAAGTGGGTGTCTGCCGACGCCCGCTCCGCCTGGCTCGCCGCCAGCAGGTGCTTCGCGGCGGGGTGGTAGCGGCCTGCGCGGAACCAGGCCTGGCCGAGGTCGTGCTCGATACCGGCAAGGGACGGATCGAGATCGAAGGCGCGGGAATACGCTTCGGCCGCCGCAGACCAGCGATTGCTGGCAGCCAGTACGTCAGCCAGGCTCCGCTGGGCGAGCGCCGAGGTAGAGTCGTGGGAGACACCCTCGCGGGCGATCTCGAGCGCGCGTTGGGTCGCGCCCTCGGCGATCAGCCCTTCGATCAGCAGCGCCCGGGTCTCGCTCGCCCTCGGGTCTCGCTCGAGGCTCGGCTCGAGCAACGCCACGGCTTCTGCCGGGTGACCGAGACGAAGCTCGACGAGCGCCAGCTCGACGGCCAGCCCGGTGTCATCGGGCCTGGCGGCGATGGCCTCGCGGAAGAGCGCGCTCGCCTCCTCGAAGCGTTCGGCGCCCTGACGCGCGATGACGCGCGCGAGATCCACCCGGTAGATGCTCTCGGCCGGGCGCAGCGCGAGGGCGTCGCGATACGCCGCCTCTGCTGCCGGCAGGTCCTGTCGCGCGAGATGCACCCGACCCAGATCGGCGTGCATGTCGTGGCTGCGCGGCCGCAGGACGATGTTCTCCTCTGCCATCGCCAAGGCGTCGTCCACGTGTTGCTCGGCGAGCGACCGGTAGACGAGCTGGCGTCGAAGTTCGGGCACCTCGGGCGTGAGACTCGCCAGGGTCACCAGGTGCAGCTCCTGTCGATCGCGCGTCGTGGGGGTGGTGGTCTCGAGACCGATGACGGCGGCGACCGCGAGTGCGAGCAGTCCCCACTTGCCGAAATGCAGCAATGCCGGAACCGAGACGTCCGACAAGCCGCCGGAGAAGCCGAGCGTGCCGCCGGTGTTGCGATCGTGGAGCTTCCAGATGAAACCGTCGTAGTAATAGTGGAGCAGGCTCGAAGTCACGAAGAACGCGGAGAAGACCAGATAAGCGGTGTTCGTGGCACCCGTCCCGGCCCGGATCGGACCGTACTGGGGCGTGCCCATCAGCAGGAAGAGCGCACCGAATGCCACCACCGAGAAGAGGTAGAGGGCAAGGGAGGTCCAGCGGTCCTGGAACAGGAAGCGCAGGGGCCCGAAGCCAGCACCAGCGCGGGCCTCGAGGCGGCGGTTGAAGTACCACACGATCGCCACGTACTGGACGGCGTGGAAGACCTCGAAAACCGCTCCGCCCAGCAGGATGTTGGTCGTCACGAGGCCGCTGAAGGTGTAGATGCCGGCAGTCGAGACGGCGAGTGCCAGCTTGAGGCGCCAGGCGACGCGACCGATCCGCTGCTGCGCGGCGCAGTTCCACAGGTACGCGACGGTGAGCCCGCCGATCGCGACCCCGGCCGCCATGCGCGTGCCCTCGAGCAGGTCCCTCCCGAAGCCGGGCAGTCCCGCGGACATCACCAGGTCCATCAGCGCGAACATGCGTGCGTCGCTGTAGAGGAAGCCCGCCACGAAGATCGCGAAGCACACCGCCAGGTCGAGCCGTTGGGAACGCCCGTGCTGGACGCCCCCCTCCTTGGCGTCGTAGATCCGCATGAAGCCATAGATCTGCATCAAGCCGTGCCAGGCGCCCCACACGACGAGCAGCAGCTGCAGGCTCGACGGGGGTGCGAGTGCCACGCCGAAGAACGAGGGCTGGACGAGGAAGAGCACGGCACCGAAGAGCAGCGGCGGCACCACGACGAAGCGCAGCCGGAAACGCCGGAAGAGATCGCGGTCCCCGTAGGCGCGCATGTAGCCGGGCAGGTGGTGGCCCAGGGTTGCGAAGGCGAAGACGGGAATCGCGAGCTGCTCGGGGGTGATGGTCGAATTCACCAACAGCCACAGGGCCGGCACGATCGCCACCGGCGATGCGACAATGAACCCCAGGTCCCAGGCTGGAGACACCATCCAGCCCGACGGACGAGAAGTGACCGGGCCTTCTCCTGCCATGACGCTCATCGGGAACCCATCCGCATCGACCGCAAGCTCGCTCCGAAGGCTAGATTGTAGCCCCCGCCCCAAGGAGAATCCTATGAGTCTTTTCCGCTGCCTGACCGTCCTGGTGGCCCTGTTTCCGCTCCTGTCGCTCGTTGCTTGCGCGACATCGCCCACCGGGCGCAATCAGCTGCTCTTGTACTCCGACGCCGACCTCGATCAGATGGGCGCCGCCAGCTTCGAGCAACAGAAGAAGGAGGTGCCGATCAGCGGAGACTCGGTGGCCAACCGCTATGTCGAGTGCGTCGCAGCGGCAATCGTCGCGCAACTCGAGCCGGGGCAGCAGAGCGGCTGGGAGGTGCGGGTGTTCCAGAGCCCCCAGGTCAACGCGTTCGCGCTGCCCGGTCGCAAGATCGGCGTCTACGCCGGTCTCCTGCAGGTCGCGAAGACCCAGGACCAACTCGCGGCGGTCCTCGGTCACGAGGTGGGGCACGTGCTCGCGCGGCACGGCAACGAGCGCGTGTCTCAAGGTCAGCTGGCCCAGATGTCCCAGGCGGCGGTCGCGGTGGCGGTCGCTTCTGCAGACATGGGGTCGGAGACCGGGCAGATGGTGATGGCCGGCTTCGGAATGGGTGCGCAGTACGGCGTGATCCTGCCCTTCAGCCGTTCCCACGAGAGCGAAGCCGACACCATCGGTCTCGATCTGATGGCCCGCGCGGGCTTCGACCCGGAAGCCAGCGTCGTGTTGTGGCGGAACATGGCGGCTGCTTCGGGCGGGCCGGCGCCGCCCGAGTGGTCTTCGACCCACCCTTCGAACGAGACGCGCATCGCGAACCTGGAGGCCCACATGGAAGCCGCCAAGGGCATGTCCGCCGAGGCGCGCGCCGCGGGTCGGCGTCCGATCTGCGGCCCCTGAGACCTCTGTTACCGTTCCGTCCGGCCGACGCGCATCCTCCGTTCCAGGTTCGTTGCACATCCCACCCGAGGCATCCCCCATGCTGCGCCGCGTACTCATCGTTCTCTTCGTGATCGTGTTCGCCGCGCTCGCCGTCGTGTGGATGGCCGGCCGCGGCTTCTTCGGATCGCCGGACGGGCCTGGCGAGATCCGCGGTGCCGCGCGCCCCGCGTCGGTCCAGCGCGACAACGAGGCGGCGGTGCGCGAGGCGGCGGACGAAGTCGGTGTGTCCTCACCCAAGCAGGTCCTGTTCGGCGACTTCCACGTCCACACCACCTTCTCGTTCGACGCCTTCATGGCCAGCCTGCCCGCAGCCGGTGGCGAGGGCGCGCATCCTCCCGCCGATGCCTGCGACTTCGCACGCTACTGCTCGGCCCTCGACTTCTGGTCCATCAACGATCATGCCGAAGCGATCTCGCCGGCCGCCTGGGACGAGACCATCGAATCGATCCGTGCCTGCAACGAGCGCGCGGGAGACGCGTCGAACCCGGACACGGTCGCGTACCTGGGCTGGGAATGGACCCAGGTCGGCGGAACCCCCGACACCCACTACGGCCACAAGAACGTCGTGATCCGCGGCCTCGCGGACGATGAGATCCCCACGCGGCCGATCGCGGCGGGAGGTCGCACCCTGGGCATCCGGCTGAATCCGCCGCCGGTGATCGGGCGCGGTCTGTTTGCTTTGTTCGGCGGCCCCCGGGCGCGCGACTTCGCGGCCTACATCGACTCGTTGGGCGGACTCGATTTCTGTCCCGAAGGCGTGAGCTCTCCGGATCTTCCCCGCGACTGCATCGAGGTCGCTCCGACGCCGGTCGAGCTGTTCCGAAAGCTCGACGAGTGGAGCTTCGATTCGATCGTGATCCCTCACGGTACGACCTGGGGCTTCTATACGCCGACGGGCTCGACCTGGGACAAGCAGCTTTCCGGGGACATGCACGACCCCGACCGCCAGACCCTGCTGGAGGTGTACTCGGGTCACGGCGACTCGGAACCGTACCGGTCCTGGCGTGCCGTCGTTCACGAGTCGGACGGCAGCGTGCGCTGTCCCGAGCCGACCGCCGACTACGAGCCCATCTGCTTCCGCGCCGGAGAGATCATCCGGGAGCGCTGCCTGGCGGAAGGCGACGGCCCCGACACTTGCGATGAGCGCGCCGCCGAGACGCGCCAGCTGGCGGCAGAAGCCGGCGGTCAGGCCCACCTCGTGGTGCAGGGTGAGCGCCCGGCGGACTGGCTCGATGCCGGCCAGTGCCGCGATTGTCCCGAGCCCTCCTTCAACTACCGACCGGGTGGATCCGCCCAGTACATCCTGGCCCTGGGCAACTTCGAAGACGATCCGAACGATCCGCGTCGTTTCCGCATGGGCTTCATGGCGTCGAGTGACAACCACACGGCGCGCCCGGGGACGGGCTACAAGGAGCAGTTCCGCTCGTCGATGACCGAATCGAACACCCGCCGTCGCGATGCGCCCGGCGTGCTGCAGCGGATGACCCGGGCACCCGCGCTACCAGCGACGGCATTCCCGGTGCCCTTCGACCCCTCGGACACGGACCTGCGGGCCTTCCAGCTCATCGAGCTCGAGCGCCAGGGTTCGTTCTTCCTGACAGGCGGACTCGTCGCCGCCCACGCCGAGGGGCGCGACCGCGACTCGGTCTGGGAAGCCGTCCAGCGCCGAGAGGTCTACGGCACTTCGGGCCCGCGCATCCTGCTCTGGTTCGACCTCATCAACCCGCCGGGGTCGCGCGGCAACACGCTTGCCATGGGAAGCGAGGTCGAGATGCAGGACGCGCCGATCTTCCAGGTGCGCGCCGTGGGCTCATTCGAGCAGGACCCGGGCTGCCCCGACTACGCGACCGATGCGTTGGGCCCCGAGGCCATCGAGCACCTTTGCCGGGGCGTCTGTTACAACCCGTCGGACGAGCGCCGAGAGATCACTCGCATCGAGGTGGTCCGCGTGCGGCCGCAGACCTCTCCGGACGAGGACGTGGCTAGCCTGATCGACGACCCCTGGCAGGTCATCGAGTGCGACGGCAGCCGTGAAGGTTGCGTCGGCACCTTCGTCGACAGTGAGTTCCGCACGGCGGGCCGGGACGCGGTCTACTACGCCCGGGCCTTCGAGGCGCCGGCGCCCGCGATCAACGCGGCCGGCGCGAACTGCGAATACGACTCGGAGGGGCGCTGCATCCGGGCGCGGTTGTGCGAGGGGGACGGGGATTGTCTCGCCGAGCACGAGCCGCGGGCCTGGAGCTCGCCGATCTTCGTCGATTTCGCAGCGCTGCCGTCCGACTGACGGGGCGGCGCAGACCCTGGACGGACGGAGGCACCTTTCTTGGACTCGCAGCAGCTGAACGATCTCTTCCGCCTGGACGGTCGCGTCGCCATCGTCACCGGCGGTAGCCGCGGCATCGGTCGTGCCATCGCCGAGGGCTATGCGCTCGCCGGCGCCCGGGTCGTGATCGCGTCCCGCAAGCGTGAGGCTTGCGACGAGACCGTCGCTGCCATCGAGAAACAGGGCGGGGAGGCCGTCGCCATCCCGACGCAGATGAGCGAGCTGGCCGAGCTCGAGGCGCTGGTCGCGGGCACGGTCGATCGTTTCGGTCAGATCGACGTTCTCGTCAACAACGCGGCGAATGCTCTCGCGCTCCCCTTCGGCCAGGTCACGCCCGAAGCCTGGGAGAAGTCCATGAACGTGAACTTGCGCGGCCCGGTCTTTCTGACGCAGTACGCCCTGCCGCACCTCGAAGCCAGCGGGCGCGCGAGCGTCATCAACGTCTCGAGCGTGGGTGCGTTCATGTTCTCGGCCTTCACGCACATGTACGCTGCGGGCAAGGCGGGCTTGCTCGCCTATACGCGTTCTCTCGCTGCGGAGCTGGCGCCGAAGAAGATCCGGGTCAACGCCATCGCGCCCGGCACCGTCGATACCGACATGGTCCGCAACAACTCTCCTGAGGCACAGGCAGCCATGGCGCGCGCGGCGTTGCTGGGGCGCGCAGCGCATCCCGACGAGCTCGTCGGCCTGGCGCTCTATCTCGCGAGCGACGCGTCGAGCTTCATGACCGGGGCCACGGTCAACATCGACGGCGGGCTGATCCCGCGTTGAGCGCGTCGCGAGGCCCTGGAGCGTTCCCGCGGCTCTTCTCGCCCGTGCGAATCGGTGCGATGCAGCTGCGAAATCGCCTCGTCATGGCGCCCATGGAAAACCTGTACGCGACGCCGGACGGCCTGCCTTCGCCACGCACTCGGGCCTACTTCGAAGCGCGAGCGAAGGGCGGTGTCGGGCTCGTGACCCTGGGCGCGTCGACGATCGACGCGCGGCACCCGGAGGTGCTGAACTCCCTGCGTTTCCACGACGATTCGGTGATCGACGCGCATCGCGCGTTGACGGACGCCATCCACGAACACGGCGCCTGCGTGCAGCCCCAGCTCGTGCACCCCGGACCCGACGGACTCGGGCCGGAGCTGAACGGGGTCGAGGCGCTCGGCCCTTCGGCCATCCAGGCGTACCTGACCCGGACCACTTCCCGGGCCATGACGGTCGAAGACTTCGGGGCGGTCGTCGATCTCTACCGAGCGGCCGCCGGGCGCGTGCGTCGGGCCGGGTACGACGGCATCGAGCTGCACGCCGCCCATGGCTACATGCTGCTGGGCTCGTTCCTGACGCCGTGGCGCAACGCGCGCCGGGACGGGTACGGCCCGCGCACGGCCGAGAGCCGCATTCGCGCCGTCGTCGAGGTCGTGCGCGCCATCAAGCGCGAGACCGGTGACGACTTCCCACTGACCTTGCGGATCTCGGGCTACGAGCGCGTGCCAGGTGGGCGCGAGAGCTTCGACACGGCGCAGATCGCGCCGGCGCTCGTGGAGGCGGGCGTCGATGCCTTCCACGTGAGCGGCGGTGTGATCGATCGCTACGTGAGTCAGATGGTGAACGGGTCCGACTCGCCGCCGGCCCTCAACGCGGCGGCGGCGGCGGCGGTGAAGCGCGCGGTGGATGTGCCGGTCATCGTCGTCGGACGCATCCACGATCCGGCGCTGGCTGAACAGCTGCTGGCCGAGGGCAGCGCAGATCTCGTCGCCATGGCGCGTCCCCTGCTCGCCGATGCGGAGCTCGCCGAGAAGGCGCGAACCGGCCGCTCTCACGAGCTGCGCGCGTGTATCTCGTGTCAGAACTGCATCGACGCCATGGAGCTGCGCGGCGCGATGGACTGTGCGGTGAACCCGCGGACCGGTCGCGAGGCAGAGCTGCGCGAGACGTCGACGGTAGACCGGGTGAAGCGGGTCCTCGTCGTGGGCAGCGGACCGGGCGGTCTCGAGGCGGCGCGGGTCGCTGCGGCGCGAGGCCACCGGGTGTCGCTGTTCGAACGCGACGCACGGCTGGGCGGGGCGCTGGTGATGGCGGCAACCGTACATCCGGAAAACGAGCCCTTCCTCGACTGGCTGCTGGCCGAGGTCGAACGGGCCGCCGCCCGTTCGACGCTCGAGGTCCATACGGGCCGGGCGCTGAGCGCAGACGACATCGTGGCCCGCGCTCCGGATGCCGTGATCGTCGCGACGGGCGGGCGCGTCGTGGTCCCGTCGCTCCCCGGCAGCGAGCTTCCCCATGTCCTGACGGGCCCGATGCTGCGCGCCTTGCTCGCCGGGCAGCCGCACGCAGGCGCGGCCAGGCTTCCGGCCTGGCAACGCCTGGGCGCGGGCCTGCTCACTCGCGTGGGGGCGGGACGCGTCTCGCCCGGGTTGCTGCGGCGTGCAAGTGCCGTGTGGATGCCGCTCGGCCGGCGCGTGGCGATCGTCGGCGCGGACCTCGCCGCCCTCGAGCTGGCGGAGTTCCTGGCCGGTCGCGGGCGCCGGGTATCCGTGATCGAGAGCCGCGATCGGGTGGCGCCGGAAGTTGGCGGAAAACGCCGGACGGAGCACCTGGACCGTCTCGACGCGCTGGGCGTCCCGTTGAACGTGGGTGTCGTCGTGGACCGGATCAGCCGGGAGGGTGTCGTCTTGCGGAGGACGTCCGGCAGCGAGTATCTGGTGGAAGCCGACCACGTGATCCTAGCCGGGGAAGTCGAGCCGGCGCGCGAGCTCCACGACGCGCTCGTCGGTCGGGTGCCCGAGCTGTACGCGGTGGGCGACTGCACGGGTCTCGGGCTCATCCAGAAGGCGGTGCTCGACGGGCACCGGGCGGGCTGCGAGGTCTAGACCTCGTCTTCGTTCTCCACCCTCTCCACCCTCTCCACTCGCTCCACTCGCTCCACTTTCTCAACGATCCCGTGGTCGCCGTCGAGGCGTATGCGGTCTCCGGTCCGGAACACGCTCGTGGCGTTGCGGGTGTTGACGACCGCGGGCAGGCCGTATTCGCGGGCGACCACCGCGCCGTGCGAGACGGCGCTTCCGACGTCGGTCACGAGGCCCGCGACCAGACTGAAGTACGGCGTCCAGCCCACGTCGGTGACCCGGGCGATCAGGATCTCGCCTTCCTGCAGGGCTTCGGCGTCCTCGAGTCGCATCACGATCCGCGCGTTGCCCTCGACCCGCCCACGGCTCACCGGCGCGCCCGTCACCCGGGTGGCGTTCGGGTCGGCGGGCGCGGGTGCTTCCGGCTCGGCGGCGCCCATGAAGACGTCCGGGAAGCTCAGGGTGTCGAGGTGGTCGTGCAGGGCACGTCGCGCGGCGGCGTGCTCGCCGAGGTCGGGCCGGTCGCCGCGCACCAGGTGCCCGAGCTCCGTGTGGGTGAGGAAGAAGACAGCGTCGGCGTCGGGCAAGAGCCCGTCGGCTGCCGCGAGGGATCCCAGGAGTCGGTAGGCGCGCTTGAAGCGGGTCGTCACGTCGACCAGGCCGCTCTTGGTCTCTTCGCGGGACCGCACCGCCTGACGAGCCATCCGCGTCAGGATCCGAACACTACGGCTGGCGGGTGCCGGCACCTCGGTGACGGGCGCCCGCGCGGCGCGTCGCGCCTGCAGTCCCCGGACCGACGCCTGAAGCGACCGGATCAGGGGCCGCGGGTCTTCGCGCCATTCGGGCTGGCGAAGCTCGAGCTCCTTGACGGTGCGGTGCCCGTGTCGCTCGAGGTACTCGGCGTAGGCCGCGCCGGCGGGGCCGCTCTCATCGGACCCGAGCCACGCGTGGGCGGCGTGGGCCTCGGCGTTGCCGAAGCGGTCGCGCCCTTGTGGATGGGCGCCGATGGCGTCTCGCACCCGGTCGGCTCCCGCGGCGATGTCGGCACTCTCCACTCCCTCGGCGCCGGCCAACAGTGCCGCCACGGCGGCGTGGTGCTCGTCCCGGGGTGTCTCGCCCTTCGCGACCACCGAGAGCAGCACTGTGGACAGCACGCCGGACCCGGCCGACGAGATGAGATGGAGATCCATGGCGTGGTAGATGGCGTCGAAGCGCGCGTCGATCACATCCCAGCAGCTGCGGCAGCGGAGCGCGGGATCGCCTTCCTCGGCGGCCGCCGTTTCCTCGGAGAGAGCATTCAGCTCTCTCCGAAGCTTCGACATGTCGCGCCGTGCCCGGCGTTGCCCCAGCAGGTATCCGAGGTATCGAGTCCCGTTCACGAGCCTGCGCGGGATCGACGGCGGGGCGGGCGCCTGAATGTCGAATTCGGTGATGGGACGGCCGCAGATCGAGAGCGCCATCTGGTCGGCGCTCGAGCCGAATGCCTGGGTCGCGGTGGCGGCCATCGTGGTGAGGTTCAAGAAGAGGTTCCGGTGGAACATGGCGACGAAGATGGACTCGTCGGTGATGTCCCGCCGAATGCCGATGCGCTGGTGCATGCGCTGCATGCCGACATCGATGCCGCGCGCCGTGAACGAGAACGAAAGAGGTGTACAGGCGCCGGGGAACATCTCGCCGATGTTGCAGCGCGTGAAGACGTGGCTCGGTGCCACGACCGGAGTGTCGAGCTCGGTGGGGTCGACGCACAGGTTCGTGATGGGACGCGCTTGCAGCCAGTAGATCCGTTCGTTGCGGTCGATGGCCCACTCGAGGTCGAGCGGGTGGCCCTCGCGAGCGGCGGCGGCTCGGGCCGCCTCGACGAGCGCGATCTGGTCTTCGCGGGTGAGGACGCGCGAGCCGCCCGCGAGAGTCTCGCTGACGCAGCGACCCGCCCGGTCGAGCACGTAGTGGTCCGGCGACGCGTGACCGCTGACGAGCGCCTCCCCGAGTCCTTCGACTGCGTCGACCACGGCATGGGCGCGTCGTCCGGTGGCGGGATCGACGGTGAACAGGACGCCGGCGGAACGGGCGTCGACCATGCGCTGCACCACGACGCACATACGAGGGCCTTCGGCGTTCCGAGCGTCCGAGTCGGCGTCGACACGGACCGCGCCGTAGGCCGACGCCCGTTCGCTGTGGAGCGAGGCCAGGCAACGCTCGACGGCGGCCTCGAGGGCGGGCTCGCCTTCCACGTCGAGGACGGTCTCGTACTGGCCGGCGAAGCTCGCCTCGGCCGAGTCCTCGCCCAGGGCGGAAGAGCGCACGGCGACGGGTCCGGCGCCGAGCTTGCGGTAGCGATCCGCCAGGTCCTTCGGAAGTCGCCCGGGGCTGGCGTCGACGACCACGAACCCGGGCGGCACGGGCAGACCCATGGCGAGCAGTCGCGCCAAGCCCCTGGCCTTGCCCCCGAAGGCCGGATCGTCGGCGTCACTCAGCGGGACGATCCGCGGCTCGCGCGGCGTGTCGGTGGAACTCGAGATGGCTGCCCTCCGTGCCTGTGGGCCGTCCGGACTTCGGATCAGTCCTGGATCCAGCCCTGTCGGACGAAGAACTTCTTCATCATCTTGGCGGAGTTCGAAGCGGCGCGGCTGCTGTCGGCTTCGATGCTGGCGCCGAACGTCTCGGAAGCGGTCTGGGACCCGGCCGTTATGGCAGTCGAGAGCAGCAGGTGCCCGGCGACGGCACCGACGCCCATGGTCTCCGCCGCGCCGGGATTGCGAGCGCTCTTGGCCGTGACCTTGAAGCGATCGACGACCGTCTCGCCGGCGGGCGACCAGTCCACCAGCTCGACCTCGATGATGACGCTGCTCCGGCCCACACCCAGGCCGATGGCGACGCGCTCGTCCTGGTCTCCCTCGTCGATGGAGACGAAGGTCCCCCGAACCAGCATGTTGACGGAGGTGCCCTCGATCCCCGGCTCGTTCGCCAGAACCGCAGGAAGCCCCATGTCCGAGATCTCCTTCACCAGCTTCTTCGCGACCTCGTGCGAGACCTTGCGGGCGGCCTTGGCCTGCTCTTCGGGGACGGTCTCCTTTTTCATGGCGCGGAGAGCCTTGGAGGTCAGGCCCGAGTCGAGCTCCACGTCCTGGGGCGTTGCCGCAAAATCGAACACGATGATCTGTTCGGGGCGAGGCAGCGACCCGGCGTACATCTCCTGCTGCTGAACGCTGGTGCAGCCGGCAGCCAAGACGAGAGAGAGGAGAGAGAGGAGCGAGACGGGCACGATGCGGAACGATCGGGACATGGGTCGGTTCTCCGGGTGGTCGGTGTGGGCAGTGACTCTAGATCACGGCCATCGGCGCCTACAACAGCGGTCGCTGGGTTAATCTCTGCGGGCGGAGTCGCAACCGGGATTTCACCCCTCGCCGTGGAGGTCGACGTGCTCATCGCATGCGAGTCTTGCGACCTGCTCCACCGGGGCCTCCCGCTCGGGCGGGGCGAACGAGCGGCCTGCTCGCGTTGCGGGGAACGGCTCTACGGAAGCGACGCGGACTCGCTCGAACGAACGCTGGCGTTCACCATCGGCGCGCTCGTGCTGCTGATCCTGTCGAACACCCTCTCGTTCATGACCGTGTCGCTGGAAGGCCAGGTACAGCACAACCGCATCCTGAGCGGTGTGATCGATCTGGCGCAGGCAGGCTTCGTCCCGCTCGCCGGTCTCATCCTGCTGACGACGGTCATCGCCCCCTTCTTCGAGATCATGCTCCACATCTGGGCGCTCGTGCCGACGCTGCTGGGGCTGAAGGTCCCGGGGATGGTGTTCGCGGCCAGGGCCTCGAGCCGTCTGGCGACCTGGAGCATGCTCGAGGTCTACCTGCTCGCGGTGATCGTGGCCGCCGTCAAGCTCGCCATGATGGCGCAGGTCAGCCTCGACCCCGGCGCGTATGCGTTCTTCGGCTTGATCGGCCTGCTCACGGCGGCACGTGGGGCACTCGAAACGGAGGCACTGTGGACGCGCATCGAGGCGCTCCAGTGACGACATGGGCGGCCAGCCAGGGGATCGCGCGCTGCGCGATCTGCGAGAAGCTGCACCGGGTGCCGAGCCTCCCGGCCGGGACCGGGATGTCCTGCAGCCGCTGTGGCGCTCGGATGGGTTTGCGCAAGGCCGACTCCCTACGCCGTTCGTGGTGCTTCCTGATCGCCGCCTACGTGTTCTACATCCCGGCGAATCTGTACCCGGTGATGGTCGTCAGCCATCTCGGCCAGTCGCAGACCGACACCATCTTCACGGGCGTCATCACGATGTTCCAGGCGGGTTGGTGGGCGGTCGGCGGGCTCATCTTCGTGGCCAGCATCATGGTGCCCGGGACCAAGCTGTTGGTGCTCACGCTGTTGCTGTTGTCGGTCCATTTGCGCCGTCGGCAGCGCCCGGCGGACCGCACGCGGCTGTACCGTATCGTCGAGATCGTCGGGCACTGGTCGATGTTGGACGTTTTCGTCGTGTCGATCACGGTGGCGCTGATCCAGCTCGGCGCGCTCGCGAACGTCCGCGCCGGCGAAGGAGCGACCTGGTTCGCGGCCGTCGTCGTCTTGACGATGTTGGCCGCCATGAGCTTCGACCCCCGTCTCATCTGGGACGGGGCCGGTCAGCCCGAAGCACCGCACCCCGAACCTGAGCCCGACGCACCCCAGCTCGAAAGACCCAAGGAGAAGTCATGAGTACAGGAAACCCGGAAGAGCTGCCCGAGGTGGTCGTCGCGAAGGGCCGCGGCGTATCCCTGGTGTGGCTGATCCCGGTGATCGCCGTTCTCGTCGGTGGCTACATGGGCTGGAACGCGTGGGAGAATCGCGGCATCGACATCGTGATCACCTATCCGGACGCCGAGTGGCTCGAAGAAGGCAAGACCAAGATCAAGTTCCGCTCGGTCGACGTCGGGATGGTCGAGAAGATCAAGGTTGCCGAGGGGGGCAACGGTGTCGAGCTCCACTGCTCCATCGATCCGGATGCGAAGCCGTACCTCACCGAGAGCGCCCTCTTCTGGATCGAGCATCCCCGCGTCGGCGGGGGGCAGATCTCGGGGCTCGGGACCCTGCTCTCCGGCGCCTATCTCGCCATGCGCCTGGGCGACATCAAGGACAAGGAGCAGAGGCAGTTCAAGGGAATGGTGAACCCGCCCATCGCGCCCCTGTCCCAAGGTGGCCTGCGTGTCGTCCTGCATGCGGAGGAGCTCTACTCGATCAGTGTCGGCACCCGGGTCTACTACCTCGAGGAGGAGGTCGGGAAGGTCGAGGCCTTCGAACGCGAAAAGGACGGTCGGGGCTTCTTGATCCACCTCTACTTCGAAAAGGACAACGAGCATCTCGTGCGCCAGGACAGCCGCTTCTGGAACGCGGGCGGGCTGCAGGTCTCGGCGAGCCTCGGCGAGATCTCGTTGAAGAGCCCGTCGCTCGCCGCCATCATCGCCGGAGGTGTCGCGTTCGATTCACCCAGGGGCGACGCGTCGCCGGAGGTCAAGGGAGGGGACTCGTTCTTCCTGCATCCCTCCCGCGCCGCCCTCGAGAGCTACCGCTACAAGTACGGAGGGCTGCGTGTCGTGGTCGAGGCGCCGCACCTGGGAGGCGTCAAGGTGGGGGACCGGGTCAGCTATCGAGAGCTTCCGGTCGGCGAGGTGGTCTCGAGCGTGCTTGCCCGCGACTCGCGTCGGCTGCGCGTCGAGCTGAACATCGAGAGCCGCTACGCGCACCTGGTGCGGACCAATTCCGTCTTCTGGAACGCGAGTGGGATCAGCGCGAATCTCGGTCTCACTGGGTTGCACATCCACGCCGAATCTCTCGAAGCCCTGCTGTCGGGGGGCGTGGCCTTCGCGACCCCGGACCCGCCGGGAGGTCGCGTGAAGGCGGGATCGGTCTTCGAGCTCCACTCGGAGGTCAAGGACAAGTGGCTCGACTGGGATCCGGGTCTCTGGCGGGGCAGCCGCCCAGAGACGAGTGCGACGGGCGATGCCGCGAAGGCTCCCGCCGAGGCTTCGACGGCCGGCGAGGTCAAGGCGGCGGTGACCGGAGAAGTCAAGAAGGTGGAATCAGCCGTGTCGGAGTTCTTCCACCACGACGGCAAGAGCGAGGAGGAAGCCAAGGCGGACAAGCAGGAGGCGACTGTGAGCGTCGATGCCCCGAAGCACGAACGGCGCCACGGACACCTGAAGCGCCGCCGCTGAGGGCTCCGACTGGGGCTTCGACTGGGGGGCTTCGGCTGGGGCCTACTTGGCGCGAACGGGCTTCTTCGCGAGCACCTTCGCGGTCTTGTCGTCCGAGTGGTAGATCAGCAGCGCGGAAACACGCAGCGCTTCGATCTCGGCGACCTTGCCAACGCCCTTGGAGTAGAACGCGTACTGCACGTCCTTGACCTTCGCGGGGCCGATCTTGATGTCGAACTCGGCGCGCACGAGCGCGGCCGGGAAGGTGCCGGCCGGAGTGTTGACCTCGTAGGCGCCGATGTAGGTGAACTTGATGTCCATGTCGCCGGTATAGGCCGTGTGGTCGGGATGACCGATCTTGTAGGCCAGCGCCTTCTGCGTCACGTGGAGTGACTTGCCGGCCGCGAGTCCCGGAGGCAGCACGATGCCGGGATGGAAGTGGCAGCCGTAGGACATGGAGAGGTCGTCCTCTCCGGACTTGCCGATGCTCCCGTCCTTGAGCTCGAGCATGTGTTGCAAGTAGAGGTCGCCGATCTTCTGGCTCCAGGCCTTGTTCCCGGCCCGGTCGGGCGCCGGGCGGATCGACTCGACGTGCGCGTTCGCCACGTCGCCCTTGGTGACGTTGTAGGTCCAGTCGCCGCCCCCGGGCGTCCCCATGTACCAGGAGACGAGGTCGTCGAGGGGAGGGGCCGGGATCGCCTTGCCGACGACGCCCTTTCCGAGCAGCTCGAGGGCCTTGGCGTCCTTGGCCGGCAGCGGGATGACCGGGCCATCCGCCGCGGAGGCAGCCGACGCGAGGATCAGCGCCGTGATCGAGAGGTAGAGGCTGGTGGATAGGAGTCGTGACTTCATCATGCGCGGATTCTACCGCCTCGGCCGGGGACGGCCCAAGACCTCTTTCCGGAACTGCTTCACGACCGGCATGCGGTCGATCCAGGCCGAGGCGTTGCAGCGGTCCGGGTCGAGGGGGCTCGGCTCGCCGACGAAGCCGGGCGGAATCTGGCTCACCCATTCCGGGGGGTCCTCGGTCTCGTCGAGGAAGTGGTATTCGAACCCCGGCAGGCACAGGTCCTCGTCGGTGATGACGTCGATGGCTCGCACGCCGTAGGAGGTGATGAGACGGGACGTCGCCTGTGGCGGAATGATCCAGACTTGCTTCGGCCCGGCCATGAACAGGTACTGGACCTCGCGGTTCGTGGACACGATCCGGAAGCGCTCGAGCTTGCCGCCGTAGAGCCGGCTCTTGGACACCGTGTGCTCGAGGATGCCGTCTTCGAAGTCCGGCTCGTAGCCCCGCTCGATGACCAGCGAGCGCGGGTCTCCCGGGCGGGTGAAGCGCGCGATCGTACGACCGCCGTTGACGAGGTTGGCCGGGTCCGAGCGTGCGTTCTCGCGGGGCCGCGTGAAGTCGGCAAAGGCGGCGATGCGGTTGTCGCCCCCCCGCCGCAGGATGAGCTCGACCGCCTTGTGATCCGTCGGGATCCGCTGGGCGTTGCGCAGGAGCATCTCGAGGGCGGTCTGGATCTCGAGCGGCAGGTCCGTGGTCTCCTCCGCGGAGACCCCGTACTCCTCGCCGTCTATGACTTCCGTCCGCAGCTCACCCTTGCCGATCCAGTTCTCGTTTTCCGAACGGACGAAGTGCGACGCCGACCGCCAGACGAGGGACACGTCCTTGTAGAAGATGCGGGGGTAGAGCGACTTGCGTTCGCCGAGTCGCACGTACGCGACGAAGAAACGGATGTCCGGGTTCTGTCGGATGTCCGTGAGGTAGTAGCGGGTATCGAACAGGTCGATGGCGTAGCGCGGCTTGTAGCGGCGCAGCGCGCGTTCGGGGTCCTGTTTTGCGGTGCCCGCCGGCCGCAGCTTGAAGCCGCGGTCCAGCAGCGCGCTGAACTCGGCAGCCACCCGGCGCGGGTCGGCTTCCGACGGTCTCGAAGACGGAACGATGTTCACCCGCACTGGCTTTGCATCCTGGCCCCTCTTCGCGAGAATCCGGTGCCGCGACTCGGAGCACGAGCATACCGGGAGCGAGAGCGAGAGAAAGGGAGCGGACAGGAAATGGACATTCGGGGAAAGATCGCCGTCGTCACCGGTGGCGCCCGCGGCATCGGACGCGGTATCGCGGCGGCGCTCGCCGAGGCCGGGGCAGATGTCGTGATCGGCGACCGTCTCGACGATCCCGGCGTCGCCAGCGCGGCGACGGAGACCATCAAGGCCGTCGAGGCGGCGGGCCGGCGCGCGGTCGCCGTCCGCTGTGATGTCACGAGCGCGGCGGACTGCGAAGCCCTGATGCAGAAGGCCGTCTCTCAGCTCGGCGGACTCCACATCGTGTGCGCGAATGCGGGGGTGCAGAGCACCATCCCGGTAGTGGACCTCGACCTGGCGGAATGGGAGCGCGTCCTACGCGTCAATGCGACGGGTACCTTCCTGACCTGCAAGGCCGCCCTTCCCCACCTGCTCGCCCAGAAGCAGGGGTCGATCGTCAACATGGCGTCGATCACCGGTCTGCGGGGCGCCGCCAACATGGCCCACTACTCGGCGAGCAAGTTCGCAGTCGTGGGGTTCACGGAATCTCTGGCGGCCGAGGTCGCGAAGAGCGGGGTCCGGGTCAACTGCATCTGCCCCGACGGCGTTCGATCGGACATGACCCTGGGGCTGCTGAAGCACCACACGGGCATCGAGGACGACGCGAAGGCGGACGCCTTGTGGACCCAGGTGTCCGCCGAGCGCGCGCCGCTCGGGCTCTCCGTCGAGCCCTCGCACATCGGTGAAGCGGTCGTCTACCTGTGCCGGGCAGACACGCTGACCGGCGTCGCGCTGCCGGTGACTGCCGGGGCGCACCTGGCTTGAGAGGTCTGGCTTGAGAGTTCTGGGCGTGACGGATCTGGGCGTGAGTGCCTCGCGGCTCGCATGAAGGTCTACACGACCGCGCCCCTGGAAGACCCGCGCGACGCACGAGACGGCTTCCGGCGTCTCGAAGAGATCGGCTACGACGGCGCCTTCAGCTTCGAGGCGAAGCACGATCCCTTCCTGCCCCTGGTGCTGGCGGCCGAGCATACGAGCCGCATGTGTCTGGGGACGGCCATCGCCATCGCCTTCGGCCGCAACCCCATGAACCTGGCGAACCTCGCGTACGGGTTGCAGGCCATCAGCGGCGGTCGCTTCCTGTTGGGGCTGGGGTCCCAGGTGAAGCCGCACATCGAGAAGCGCTTCAGCATGCCGTGGTCGCACCCCGCGGCGCGCATGCGCGAGATGGTGCTCGCCATCCAGGCCATCTTCTCGGCCTGGGAAGGCGAATCGACCCTCGACTTCCGCGGCGAGTTCTATCGCCACACCCTGATGATCCCCGCCTTCGATCCGGGACCGAATCCGTTTGGCCCGCCTCCCATCTATACCGCCGGCTTCGGGCCGCGCATGACGGCCGTCGCGGGAGAGGTGGCCGATGGATTCTTCGCGCATCCGTTCAACAGCAGGGCGTCGCTGCTGGCGAACACGGTCCCGGCCCTCGAAGCCGGGCTGGCGAAGAGCGGGCGTTCGCGAGGCGATCTCGACGTCATCTGCGCGACCCTCACGGTCACCGCGGAAGGCGAGGAGGAGTTCGAAAGGGTGAAGCTCGCCGCCCGCAAGCAGCTGGCGTTCTACGGTTCGACACCGGCCTACCGACCGACCCTCGACTGTCACGGCTGGGGCGATCTGCACCTCGAGCTCAATCGCCTGTCGAAGCAGGGACGTTGGGACGACATGACCGCGCTCGTCTCCGACGAGGTCCTCGAAACCATCGCGGTGGTCGGGGAAAGAAGGGACATTGCCGCCCGACTCGAAGAGCGGCTCGCGGGGATCGCCGATGGCGTCAGCCTCACCCACAACCGCGCCCCGGACCCGAGCCAGTGGGCGGACGTGGTCGCCGACCTGAAGGGCTGAGCGGCCAGGCGGGAAGGTCGACGCGCCGGCTGCCCGCCGTGGGGGCCGCCAGGGCAAGTTCTTGAATCGACACGGGAAAGTGGCGAGTGCCCGATCGCGGGGTCGGGCGTATGCTTGCCGGTCATGGGTTCATTCGATCTCGCCAGGACCTTCGTCAGCCTGGGGACAGACGGTCGCACCCTGCCGATGGAGGTCACCGACAGCTTCTGGCCCGACCTGGTCTCGGGCAAGATCGGTGCTGGCGCGGGGCGGCTGCTTTCCTTGTTCGCCTTCGACGAACCCTGGGACCAGTGGGAAGTTCACCCGAACGGTGACGAGATCGTGCTGCTGCTCGAGGGTGCAGCCGAGATGACCCTCGAAGGTGCCGACGGCGAGACCGAAACCGTCCGGCTCGCGACCCCGGGGTCCTTCGTGTTGATCGAGCGCGGCACCTGGCATACGGCGCGCACCGCAGTTCCGACGCGGATGCTCTTCGTGACCGACGGCGAGGGGACCGAGCATCGCCCGGCCTGACGAGATCCGGGTCCCGACGCCCGACGAGATCCTCGACTTCTGGTTCGGGGACGCCCTCGAGGACGCGGCCGAGCTCGCCGCGCGGGTACCGCGCTGGTTCGGTGCCGACGACGTCCTGACGGCGGGGATCTGCGGGCGCTTCTCGGCGCTGCCGGACCAGGCCCTCGCGGGTGAGCTCGACTCCTGGCGAACGGATCCCCGCCACTGCGTCGCGCTGATCCTGGTCCTCGATCAGTTTCCGAGAAACCTGCATCGCGGCAAGCCGTCGGCTTTCGCGTACGACGCGCGTGCGCTCGAGGTCTCCCTTTCCTGGATCGAAGCCGGCGGGGATCGCGCCGTCGAGCCGGCGCTCGCCGTCTTCGGCTACCTGCCGCTCGAGCACGCCGAAGATCTCTCTGTCCAGCAGCATTGCCTGCGGCTCTTCCGGGATCTCGCCACCCGTGTGCCGGCGGCGGTACGGGGGCACTTCGACGGCTTCGCTTCGTTTGCCGACCGACATCTCGCGGTGATCGCGCGCTTCGGCCGCTTCCCGCACCGCAACGACGCGCTCGGACGGGAATGGACTCAAGAGGAACGCGTCTGGTTCGAAGACGGCGGGGACCGCTTCGGTGGCTGACCTGCCGGATCGAGGAGGAGGCTCGAGATGACCCGGCTTGCCGTGGTGGTTCATTCGGACTCGGGAACCACCCGCACCCTGGCGGAGGCCGTTCGTGAGGGTGCCGCGTCCGTCGAGGGAATCGAGGCGACGCTGCACGAGGTCGACCGCAAGCGCATCGTCGAAGGCCGCTTCGAGGACGAGGCCCTGCTCGAAGCTCTCGACGCCGTGGACGCCATCGTCTTCGGCTGCCCCACCTTCATGGGAAGCATGTCGGGCCCGATGAAGGCGCTCCTCGATGCCACCTTGCAGCGCTGGTACGGAAGGGTCTGGAGCGGCAAGGTCGCGGCGGGCTTCACGGTTTCGAGCACGCCGAGCGGTGACAAGCTGTCGGCGCTGAATGGCCTGATGATGAACGCCATGCAGCACGGCATGGTCTGGGTCGGCCTCGACCAGAGCCCTCTCAACGCGGACCACCTGAATCGGCTGGGCTTCTATGTCGGCGCCGCGGCCCAGCCAGACTACTCAGCTGGGGCGGCAGCAGGGGAGCCCCCGCCCCTGATGCCCGGTGACCGCGAGACCGGCGTCGTCCATGGCGCCCGGGTTGCACGGATCGCTCACGCACTCGCCACGAACCCAGCGGCTGGATGAGCGAATGAACCCGGCGAAACCGCCAAAGGAGACCGCATGACCATCGAAGCCCTGCGCACCCCGGACGAGCGCTTCTCGGTGCTGCCGGCGTTCCCGTACGAGCCGAACTACGTCGACGACCTCGCCGGCTACGAATCCCTGCGCATGGCGTACATCGACGAGGGCCCGGCGAAGGCCGAGACGGTCTTCCTGTGCCTCCACGGCGAGCCCACCTGGAGCTATCTCTATCGGAAGATGCTGCCGGTGTTCACCGCCGCGGGTCACCGTGTGGTGGCGCCGGATCTCTACGGGTTCGGGCGATCGGACAAGCCCGTAGACGATTCGGTCTACGGCTTCGACTTCCACCGGGGCAGCCTGATGCGTCTCGTCGAGCGCCTCGACCTGCGAGGCGTCACGCTCGTCTGCCAGGACTGGGGCGGGCTGCTCGGTCTGACGCTTCCCATGGACATGCAGGGCCGCTTCACCCGGCTGCTCGTCATGAACACGGCGATTCCCGTCGGCGAGCCCCTGTCCGACGGCTTCGCGGGCTGGAAGGCGTTCGCGGCGATGGTCCCGGAGATCCCCGTGGCGGGGTTGATCTGCAGCGACGCGTTGGGCGCGACGAACGCCCTCGACGCGGTGGCCTATGACGCGCCTTTCCCCGACAACCGCTACAAGGCCGGCGTGCGGAGCTTTCCGCAGCGGGTTCCCGTCGAGCCGGGGATGGAGGGCATCGAGCACGGCCTGCGCGCGCGGAAGTTCTGGTCCAACGACTGGACGGGCCAGAGCTTCATGGCCGTGGGCCTGCGAGACGGCGTCCTCGGCGGACCGGTCATGCAGCAGCTGCGCGAAACCATCCGCGGCTGTCCCGAGCCGATGGAGCTACCCGAGGCCGGGCACTTCGTCCAGGAATACGGAGAGCCGGTGGCGCGGCGCGCTCTCGAGCACTTCGGTCTCGCCTGAAGCCGGGGCCCGGGGAGCGAGCCGGTCAGTCCAGGTACAGGCCGCCGTTCACCTGCATCACCTCGCCGGTCACGTAGCCGCTGATCTTCGGGTCGGCGAGCACGCAGATCATCGAGGCCATGTGCGACGGTTCGGCGACGAAGCCCGTCAGGGTCGAGCGCGCCATGGCCTGGATGCCCGCCTCGGGCACCGCGGCGAGCATGGGCGTGTTGACGGGGCCGGGCGCGATGGCGTTCACCCTCGCGCGGTAGCCCGCGAATTCCCGTGCCGTCGTCTTCGTCATGGATTCGATGGCGCCCTTTGCGGCCGTGTAGTCGATCTGCCCGACGTTGCCGTTGCGTGCGCTCACCGAAGAGAAGTTGATGATGAAGCGGTTGGCGCCGTCCGAGAGCGGCTCGTTGCCGTTGGCCTTGAAGAGCGGGTGCCAGTGCTGCGCTGCCACCTCGCGGGTGAACAGGAAGGTGCCGTGGACGTGGACGGCCATCACGGCCTTGAAGTCGTCGAACGACTTCTTGGCGATGCGCGCATCCTTCGTGATACCGGCGACGTTCACGACCCCGTTGACGGCGCCGGTGGCCTCGAGCGCGCTGGCGACGGCCTTCTTGACGTCGTCCTCGCTCGTGACATTGGCCGCGACGACCAGGGGCTTTACGCTGGCGACCTTGGCGATTTCGGCCTGCGCCTCTTCCAGGCGACCCAGGTCGAGATCCACCAGAACCACCTGTGCGCCGTGTTCGGCGAGCGCCGTCGCTACGGCATTGCCGATGCCCTGCCCGGCACCCGTCACGATGTGGGTCTCGCCTTCGAATGCGCCTTCACGCAACACGCGCGCCATGTTCGTCTCCTGTCCTCGTTCGGGATCGAAGCCCTGGGTCCTGCTTCGGGGCGCGGGAGGATCGCAGGGCGCACGAGCCAGCGCCAGCCGCTTCGGCGCCCGCGACTCAGCGCCGGGTGAGTAGCTCCGCGGCGCGCTCCACCTCGGCCAGGTCGGCGGTGGCGGGAACGAGGAAGCACTCGTCGCAACCCAGCGCTTCCATGGCGTCGAGGGACGCGCGCACCGCGTCGGGGCTGCTGCGGTCCACGCCCTTCGACATTCCGCGCGCCGCATCCTCGCCGAGCACCTTGATGTAGTCGTAGACGTAGGACGACAGTCGCTGCTGGCCGTCGTCCGCGAGCGAGCACCAGAAGCCGGCCACTCGTCGCGGCGGCGCGCTGCGTCCCGCGTCCTCCCAGGCTTCGTCCACTCCCCGGATGAAGTGCTCGATCTCCGCGCGGACACCGTTTCCCGACCAGAGATACACGCCGTCGGCCCACGCGGCGGCGCGACGCGTGGCCTTCGGGCCCATCACGCCGGCGTGGATCTTCGGTCCACCGGCCTGGACGGGCTTCGGTCCCACCGGGTCGAGCCCGGGTGCGGGAGGCTCGCCGCTCCAGATCCGGCGCATCTCCGCCACCTGGTCGTCCATGCGCTGATGCCGCTTGGCGAAGGGCGCGCCGACGGCCTGGTAGTCACCGGGACGTCCACCCACGCCGACGGTCACGGTGACGCGCCCACCCGAGATCACGTCGAGGGTGGCGATCTCCTTGGCGGCCTTCACGGCGGAATGCATCGGCAGCACGTAGAGGGAAGGCACGATGCGCACCCGCTCGGTCCAGGCGGCGGCTGCGGCCAGGGCGGTCGCCATCTCGACCGTGGGTCCCGTGATGCGCTCGCCGCAGGACAGGCTGGCGAAGGGGCCGTCGTCGAGCACCCGGCACCACGCGCGCAGGCGATCGCGGTCGAGTTCCGTCTCCATGTACGGGAGGCATACGCCGACGTCCATTCGAAGTCATCCTTTCAGGTGGGTCAGGTGGGGCGTCGCTGGCTATCGGATGACGCCCTTCGCGGCGAGCTCGTGCCGAAGTTCCCAGACGCGTTCGCGGTTCGTGCCCATGTCCGACCAGCCAACCCGGGAAGCGGACCGCACGGCGATCCGTTCCTGTTCCGGCTGAAGCTGCACTTCGAGATCGTCGACGTAGCGCATCAGCGGAGTGGTCGATTCGGCGTGGATGTAGTCGTCGCTGGCAGAGACGATGACGGTGCCCGGCAGAGCCGCCACGGCCGCTTGCACCAGCGGCCAGGCCTCGGCGGCGGGCATGCGCAGGCGAAACGCCGGCGTGCGGTGGGACTCGTCCGCGGAATCGGTGAAGACGCAGTTCGGCGACGACGGGCACGGCGCCAGTCGTCCATCGCGCACGCCCAGGGATTCCGGGGGTGCCGAGGCGCAGGAGACCCCCAGACAGAGGGCCGTGCAGAGGGTCCACGACAGGGCGCCCGCGCCGGTCCGCTTCACGCGACTAGTCTTCCTTGTAGGTGGTGTGACTCGGGCGACCCGCGAGGATGTTCTCCTTGCCCCAGTTCGTAACCTTCTTGAAGGCGTCCGAGCCGATGAAGGCCTGGAAGGCCGTCTCGTCCTGCCAACGCGACACGATCAGGTACTCCGCGGCTTCCGAGCTGAGACTCTTGTAGAGCTGCGATTGATCGTGGCCGTCGATGCCTTCCATCGTCTTGACCACCTTGGCGCATGCGTCCTCGAAGATCTGCTCCTTGCCCGGGAGCACCGCGTAGTTCATGCCGATGGTTACCACCGAATCTCCCTTGTTCTGGTCCTGGGGCTAGTCCTGGATGAGTGCCGCGCGCTTGCCGTACACGGGGGCCTCTTCTTCGATGCATGCCTTGAACGAAGGACGTCCGTGCATGTGGTCGAGGAAGGCCCGGAGCCTGGGGAAGCGCGCGCGTTCCGGCGCGACGCCGGCGTGCCGGAGGTTCACGAAGGGGCTGGCCACGGCGATGTCCGCGATCGACAGCTTGCCGCCTACGAAGAACTCCTCGTCCCCGAGCTCGCCCTCGAGATACTCGTAGAAGGGCGGCATCTCTTCCCGCGCGAAGCGCATGGGCTCGGCGTCGTCGACTTCCTTGCCCTGCATGAGCGGTGCGAGCACCAGCGGAAAGAAGACGTTCGGTCCGGCCTTGGGGACGACCCCGCCGTCGACGTATTCCTCGAGCCAGGTCGCGCGCGCATGCTCCCAGGGGTCCGCCGGATACAACGGGGTCTTCGGGTGCAGCTTCTCGAGGTAGGCGCAGATGATCGACGAGTCCGGCAGGTGCCGGTCGCCGTCGCGCAGCACGGGGATCTTGCCCAGGGGGCTGACGTCCCGGAAGCCTTCGGGGGCTCCGAAGGGGTTGATGGGCTCGAGCTCGTAGGCGATGCCCTTCTCGGCGCAGAAGACCCGGACCTTGCGGACGAAGGGCGAGACGTTCCCGCCCAGGATGGTGAGGGACATGGGTGGCTCCAGGGGCGCGTGAGTGTCGGCCCGCGGTGCAGGCCAGTGCTGGGCGGCGAGTCTACCGCGCCCGGACGAGTGGGGGGTGCAGCGCGTGGATGTGCAGTAAATTCACTGCATCTGAAGTGCTGCCCCTGCAGTCCGGAAGCGGCACGGGTCTCGTAAGTCCTTGAAAATCAAGGAACTCGGAATCGGCACGCCGCTTGCTCTTCACCGGGGCATGCAAGCCAGCACGGGTCGCACAGCACGGGTCTCTGGAGGCCACTTCATGGCGGATCGCTGGGACGAAGAGCTTTCCAAGGCCGAACGGAAGATCCGTCAGAAGACCGCCAAGGGTCTTCTGAAGGCCGAGCAGGCGCTGCTCAAGGCCACACGTCAGCGCGAGGCGCTGGAGAAGCGACAACTCGAGCGCGAGGAGGCGGCCTTGAAGCGGGAGACCCGACAAGAGCGGGATCGGGAGCGCGAAGCGCGTCGGCAGCAGCGCCGCGACCGCGATCGCGCCCGCCGCCAGGACCGGGAGGGCCGCCGTCGCCGTCGTCGTCCGGCCCCGCCCGCTCAGCCGGCCGCTCCCGTTCCGCCGGTCCCGCCCGCTTCGCGCCGGTCGGCAGCACGCGGTCGCAACCGACGTCAGCTGTCGCCCGAGGAACGCGCCTACCGGGACGCCCGACGCCGGGCGAACGCCCGCATCGGGTTCATGACGCACTTCATCGCGTACGTGTCGGTGCTGGCCTTGATCCTGGTGTCGTCACACAACCTGCGCGCGACGCTGATCGTCGCGGCGTCCTGGGGCATCGGCATCGCCATCCACTACTTCTCCGCGGTGATCGCACCGGGCCTGCGCCAACGGCTGATCGAGGACGAGGTCGGGCGCAGCGTCGCCCAGGGCGTCACCCAGGAGCGACGCGACGCCTCGACCCGCCACGAGCGATCCCTCGAAGACCTGTCCGCGTCCATCGCCCACGAGATCCGCAACCCGGTCACCGCCGCCAAGAACCTGGTCCAGCAGATGGGCGAGGACCCGGTGGCCCCCGACAACATCCAGTACGCCAACGTCGCCCTCGAAGAGCTCGACCGCGTCGAGCGATCGATCTCCCATCTGCTGCGCTACGCGCGCGACGAGGAGATCCACTTCGAGAGCTTCGCGATGGCCGATGTGGTCCAGTCGACCCTCGACGAGTTCAGCGATCGGATCGAACTGCTACAGGTCGAGCTCGACCTGCAGCTCGACACGCCCGGACGCATGCGAGGCGACGCAGAGCGCATGCGGCGGGTCCTGGTCAACCTGGTCGGCAATGCCCTCGACGCGCTCGAGGCCGGGAACACCCGGGCGCCGCGCCTCACGATCATGGTCGGAGAGAACCTCGCTGGCACGCAGGTCTGGGTGCGCGTTGCGGACAACGGGCCCGGCATCCATCCCGACGTGATCGACAAGATCTTCAGTCCCTTCTTCACAACGAAGGACAAGGGGACGGGCCTGGGGCTCGCATTGTCGAAGAAGGTCGTCGACGCCCACGGCGGTACCCTCGAGGTCGCCTCGAACGTCGAGAGCGGCACCGAGATGGTCCTGGGCTTTCCGAAAGACGCGGAAGGCTCGGTATGAGCCGCACGATCCAGACCGCCCACGCCGCCAGACCGGCGCTTGGTACCCTCGCCGCGAACCCTTGGGAGGCTGAGCCGATGGCCGGAAGTTCGGACCGACCGCCTGCGCCGCCCGCGCCCGGATCGTCTCGCAGGCGGCGTCGCCATCGTCGCGGTGCGAGCGGTCGGCTCGAGATGCCCTACGACCCGGCGCTCGACGATCGCAGCTTCCTCGAGGAGATCGAGGAGAGCCGCGCGCCGTCTTCTCTGCAGACCCTGCCTCCCGAGGAGCACGAAGAACCGGCGGAAGAAGAGCCCGGCTACGAGGCCCGCGTCGAATCGGCCCGCGAGCGCGCCGACCGGAAGGCCGAGCTCTACATCGCTGCCGCGAAGAAGGGCGGAATCGTGCTCGTCCTGATGCTGATCCCGCCCCTGACCTGGCTGGGCTTCATCCTCCTGATCGTTTGGGGCATCCAGCTTTCCCGGCGCTACTTCGACCAGCTGGTCGGTCCGTCCTGGAAGGAGCGCATCGTCGAGGACGAGGTGCAGAAGCAGGTGCACCGGAACGTCTCTCAAGAACGCCGCTCGCTCGAGGGCGAGCACTCGCGGGATCTCGAGCAGCTGTCCGCTTCGATCGCGCACGAGATCCGCAATCCCATCACGGCGGCCAAGAGTCTGGTGCAGCAGATGAGCGAAGAGCCCAGCTCCGAAGACAACGCGGAGTACGCGCGGGTCGCCGTCGAAGAGCTCGAGCGCGTCGAGCGTTCCATCACGCACCTGCTGCGCTTCGCGCGGGAAGAAGAAATGCGGCTGGAGCAGGTCTCGATGATCGATGTGCTCGAGTCCGCGATCGAGACCTTCCGGGACCGCGCCTCTCGCGAACGGGTCGAGATCGCCAAGCAGTTCGACACCGACGGGCTCGTGGACGGGGATGCCGACAAGTTGCGCCGGATCGTCATCAACCTGCTCGGCAACGGCATGGATGCCCTCGCCGAGGCCCGCGTCGACTCGCCGCGGCTGGAGGTTTCCATGGGCGAGAACCTGGCTGGCACCGAGGTCTGGGTCCGCATCCAGGACAACGGCGTCGGCATCCCGGAAGAGCTGCGCGAGCGGATCTTCTCGCCCTTCGTGACGTCGAAGAGCGGCGGCACGGGACTGGGTCTCCCGATCACCAAGAAGCTGGTGGAGGCCCACCGCGGAACCATCGAGCTGACGTCCGAGCCCGGACGGGGCACGGAGTTCGTGCTCACGATCCCGAAGCGCGGAAGCCACGGAGGTGGAGCATGAAGCCCCGGATCCTGGTCGTCGAAGACGAGAACGCAATTCGCATCGCCCTCAAGGGTCTGCTGACACGCGAAGGCTACGAGGTGGATCTCGCGGTGGAAGGCGAGTCGGCCATCGAGCAGCTCGGCGTGCAGAGCTACGACCTGGTCCTGACGGACCTGGCGCTCGGGCACGGGGCCACCGGAATGGACGTGCTCAAGCGCGTCAAGGAGATCCGACCGGAGACCGCCGTGGTCATGATCACCGCCCACGGCAACGAAAAGATCGCCGTCGAGGCGATGAAGGCCGGTGCCGAGGACTACGTCCCGAAGCCCTTCGACAACGACGAGATCCGCGTGATCGTGCGGCGCTCGATCGACCGCTATCGCCTCGAGCGCGAGCACCGACTGCTGCTCGACCAGATCCAGCGCGACACGGGCTTCGAGAAGTTGATCGGGTCCGGGCCCGCCATGCGCAAGGTGTTCGAGACGGTCCAGAAGGTGGCGGAGACCGACCTGTCGGTGCTGATCCGCGGCGAGAGCGGGACGGGCAAGGAGCTCGTCGCCCAGGCGCTCCACAACCGAAGCTCACGCAAGAACCGGCCCTTCATCACGGTGAACTGTGCGGCCATCAGTCGCGAGCTGGTGGAGAGCGAGCTGTTCGGACACGAGAAGGGTTCGTTCACCGGGGCCGACAGTCGTCGCCTGGGCCGCTTCGAGGCGGCGGACGGCGGAACCATCTTCTTGGACGAGATCGGCGACATGCCCCTCGAGACCCAGGCGAAGGTGCTTCGCGTCCTGCAGGAAAAGAAGCTCGAGCGGGTGGGCAGCACCCAGAGCATCGACGTGGACGTGCGCGTGATCTCGGCGACCCACCGCGATCTCGAGAAGGAAGTCGCGTCCGAAGAGTTCCGGGAAGACCTCTACTATCGACTCAAGGTCGTCGAGGTCGAGTTGCCGCCCCTGCGCGATCGCACCGAGGACATCCCCGCCCTGGCCCATCGCTTCCTCGACCAGGTCGCGGAACGGCTCGGGCGCGAGCCGAAGCCGCTCAGCCCCGAGGCGCTCGCGACCCTGACGCGGCACGCCTGGCCGGGCAACGTCCGAGAGCTTCGCAACGTCCTCGAGCAGGCCGCTGTGCTGGCCGCCGGTGAGGCGATCGAAGTCGGCGATCTGCACCTGCAGGACCGCGGGACGCATTCGGAAGAGGTGGGCGTGTCGACAGCCGACGGCATGACGTTCGGGGACGCCAAGCGGCACACCATCGAGAGCTTCGAGCGGGACTTCCTGCTGCGCGCGTTGCGCGAGAACGACGGGAACGTCTCGCGCACCGCTCAGTCCATCGGAATGGTCCGTCAGAGCCTGCAGCAGAAGATTCGCGAGCTGGACCTGCGGTCCGAGGACTGGGGAAACGGCAAGACTGGAAACGGTCACTGAGACCGAGAGAGAACGAGGAGAGAATCATGAGCATGGATCGACCGGAAGGTTTCATCGCCAGATTGCGGAGTCTCGTGACCGGCGTCTTCCAGCGCTGGGTGCGAGAGCGTGAACACGAGAGTCCCGAAGTCGTCTACGAGCAGGCCATCGCCGAGCGCGTGCGCCAGTACCGCGAGCTCAAGACGGCCGTCGCCGGCATCTTGTACCTGCGGGCGAAGCTCGAGGGTGAGATCAGCGACCGCAGGGCGGAGATCGCTCGGCTACACGACGACGCGCGTCGCGCCGTTCGTCGGAACCAGGACGAGATCTCGCTCACCTTGATCGCCCAGAAGCAGCAGCTCTTCGGAGAACTCGAACGGGCCGAAGAAGAGCTCTCGGTGGTGCGGTCCGAAGCGGAGGAGGCGAAGGGCAACCTCGTCAAGTACCGCGAAGAGATCCGCTCGCTGGTGCGCGAGAAGGGTCGCATGCTCGCGACGCTTGCGAACGCCAAGGCCAGGCGGCGGCTGCAGGTGGCCATCGAAGGCCTTTCGACGGACGCCGAGCTGGACGCCCTCGAAGGGGTGCGCGAGTACGTCACGCGCCTCACGATGGAAGGCGAAATCGACAAGGAGCTGGGCAACGACTCTGGCCTGCGAGGTCGCTTGCGCGAGTTCCGCGACGAGGCTCGCATGCAGTCTGCCCACAGTGAGCTCGAGCAGCTGAAGAAGGAAATGAACGCCCACACGCTCACGGAGACGAGCGCCGGCGCCTACGAGCACGAGCCGGCGGCAGCTACCGCCTAGCGACGTGGGGTGCTGTTTCGAGGAAGGCCGTTCTCTCTGAGGAGAGAGCGGCCTTCCTCGTTCGGGCCCTCGGGCGGCGATTGCCCCTTACTCAGCTGCCCACTCGATCTCACTCAGAGCCCGCGCTGCGCCCACTTCGGCGCGCGCTTCTCGAGGAAGGCGCGGATCCCCTCGCGCAGGTCCGTGCTCTGGGCGCACAGGATCTGGTTGCGGTCTTCCATGGCGATGACCTGCTCGAGACTGCCGGCGTCGAGGCTGGCGTTGAGGCATTCCTTGGTGAGCTTCAGGCCGAGCGGTGAGGTCCGGATCATCTCGTCCGCCAGCTTGCGCGCTTCGGCTTCGAGCTGGTCGTCGGGGACCACCACCGACACGAGCCCGGTGGCGAGGGCGCGCTCCGCGTCGATGAAGCGGCCCGTCAACATCAGCTCGTAGGCGATGGATGCGCCCACGATGCGCGGCAGGAAGTAGCTGACGCCCACGTCGCAGGCCGACAGGCCGAGCTTGATGAAGGCCGCGTTCATGCGCGCGCTCTCCCCTGCGAGGCGGACGTCCGAAGCCAGGGCCAGGGCGAAGCCGCCCCCGGCGGCGGCACCCTGCACGCAGGCGATGATCGGCTGCGGGCAGCGGCGCATCAGGATCGCGAGCTCGCTGATGTGACGCTGTCCCTCGAGCCCGCCTTCCACCGTCCGATCACCGGAGCCGCCGTGGTCCTTCAGGTCGAGGCCGGCACAGAAGGCGCGTCCGGCGCTCCGCAAGACCACCACCCGCACGTCCTTGCGCTGGGGCAGCGACCCGAGGAAGTCCCGCAGCTCGTCGACGAGCTGCGGGTTGAGGGCGTTGAGCGATTCGGGGCGGTTCAGGGTCAGCCAGGCGACGGGGCCGTCCAGCTTCAGCTCGAGGGTCTCGTAGGCCATCAGATGCCTTCCGCCTTGTGCGATCCCCACCACGTCAGGCCCGGCACGAAGCGGCGCAGGGAATAGGTGAGCCGTGACGTGCGGTCCGGGAAGACCATCAGCTTGCCGGCGTCCAGATTGCGCTCGATGGTGTCGAGAACCTGCTCGGGGGCGATGGGCGGCAGCCCTTCCAGGATCTTGGGGTTCGACTTCGCCTGATCGAGCAGCGGGGTCGCAACCGGCGGTGGGCAGACGCAAGCGAAGCGTACCCCGCGGTTCCGGTTCTCGTGATAGAGCACCTCGGTGAAGGCCACGACCGCGAACTTCGAGGCGTTGTAGGCGCCGAAGTGCATGCTGGGAACCCAGCCGGCGATGGACGCGAAGTTCACGAGGTCGCCCTTCCCGCGCGCCAGCATGCCAGGCAGGGTCGCCATGGTGACGTTCACCGTGCCGCCGTAGTTGATGTCCATGATGCGGTTGATGAGGCCGGCGTCCTGATCGAGGATCAGCCCGGTCGGCATGATGGCTGCGGCGTTCATGACGCGGTCGATGGGACCGAGGTCGTTCTCGATGTCCGCCACTGCGGTCTCCACCGCCCGGGCGTCGGTGACGTCGAGGGCCACGGCGCGAAAGCGCTCGCATTCCCGGCCCGTCTCGCGCAGCCCTTCTTCGTTGACGTCTGCGCCGGCCACCGTCGCGCCCGCGGCGCTGAGCCGTTGCGCGGCCAGGCGGCCCATTCCGCTGCCGGCGCCGGTGATCAGGACGACCTTTGCTTGGAAGGACATGGCCTACCTCCTCGAGTTCGACAGTCCGAGTCTAGCTAGCTTGGCGAAGCGCAGGCTCCGCTTGCGACGGAAACCGAGATCCCAAGACGGAGTCTTGGGTCGGCCTCCTAGCCCCAATGCGTCAAAGGTCGAGCTTTCCGCGTGCCGGAGAGCCCGGTGGAACCCTCACGAACGACGTCTGCGTGTCCTCTCGCCTGTGCGTGACCACCTCACTGAAGTGGCGCCAATCGGCCGGTCTCGGAACGCGGCACGAGCCCTCGAAACACCGGCGTCTCGCCCGCATTGGGAGTTGCGCCCCGATCCGCATGACGGATCGGGGCTAGCCCCAAACGAAGAACGCCCGGACGAGGCGTCCGGGCGTTGATTTCCTTGCCTGTTTGGCTTGGACTCAGGCGCTCTTCGAGCGCGGCGTGCTCAGGCGCTTGCGCACCTTGCGCTTCAGTCGCATGGCCACTTCGGGCAGCTTCAGGTCGTCGGTATCGAGCAGGAAGCGGTCGAGGCCACCCTTCTTGGTGACGGTCCGCAGGGCCCGCGTCGAAATGCGCAGGGTGATGTCCCGGCCGAGGGCTTCGGAATGCAGCGAAACGGACTGGATGTTCGGCGCGAAGCGGCGATTCGTCTTCCGGTTCGAGTGGGACACGTTGTGTCCGAACTGGGTGTCCTTGCCCGTGAGTGCGCAGCGGCGTGCCATCTCTGATTTCCTCTACTTCTTCTTCGAGCCGTAGCGCTTGCGGAAGCGGTCGATCTTGCCGTCGGTATCGAGCTCGCGCAGCTTGCCGGTCCAGAACGGATGGCTGGCGGACGAGATCTCGAGCTTGATGACCGGAACCTCGACCCCGTCGACCTCGCGGGTCTCCTTGGAGGTCTGGGTCGAGCGGCTCGTCCATTCATCGCCCGTCGCCGAATCGATGTAGATGACCGAGTGATAGTCAGGGTGGATTTCGGGCTTCATCAGATGCTCCTACCAGCTCGACTTTCGCATGCCGGGCAGCTGGCCGCGGAGCGTGAGCTCTCGGAGCGCGATGCGCGAGATGCCGAACTTGCGGTAGTAGGACTTCGAGCGGCCGGAGATCTCGCAGCGCCGGTTGAGCCGCGTCGGGCAGGAGTTCCGGGGCAGCTTCGAGAATGCCTCCTGGACCTCGAGCTTTTCCTCGAAGGACGCGTTCGGGTCCTTGAGGCGCTTGCGCAGTTCGGCGCGCTTCTCGGCGTGGCGCTTGATGAGGCGCTTGCGTCGATTGTCGCGGTTGATCTGGGACTTCTTTGCCATTTGGGATTCCTTCGAGGGGCCGGGAGGTTAGAGGCCCTTCGCGCATGGCGCAAGCAACGGGTGCGGAGAGCCCGAATTCGCTGTTTCCTGGAATTCCTTTGTGAAATCAGGGACTTGCCCTCGAAGAGGCCCGTTCCTATTCTAACCGGCCCCGAAAGGCCCCCTGTGCAGCCGCACCGGTGAGGCCGGCCAATCCGGAGCGAGCCATGAGTCAAGACCGGCCGATGGTGTCTGCCATCGATCCGAACCAGATCGCCAAGCACTTCGATCCCACGGATGCCCAGAACCGTTGGGATGCGCGCTGGGAGCAGGACGGACTGCACGCCTACGACCCGAGCCGGCCGCGAGAAGAGACCTTCGTGGTCGACACGCCGCCGCCCACGGTGTCGGGCTCGCTCCACATCGGGCACGTCTTCTCGTACACGCAGCCCGACGTGATGGTGCGTTACAAGCGCATGCAGGGCTTCAACATCTTCTACCCGATGGGCTGGGACGACAACGGGCTTCCCACGGAGCGGCGCGTCCAGAACTTCTATCACGTGCGCTGCGACCCGGACACGCCCTACGAGGAAGGACTCGTCCTGAAGCCCGCCAGTGCGAAGGACCGGAAGAGTTCCGCGCGATTGATTTCGCGGAAGAACTTCATCGAGGCGTGCGAGAGCCTCACCGAGGTCGACGAAGAGGCGTTCCTCGACCTGTGGAAGAAGGTCGGGCTCTCGGTCGATTGGAGCCTGGAGTACCGCACCATCGGAGATCGCGCGCGAACGCTGGCGCAGCACTCCTTCCGCGATCTCTGGGAAAAGGGGCGCGTCTATACCAGCTACGCGCCCACCATGTGGGACGTCGACTTCCAGACAGCCGTCGCCCAGGCCGAGGTCGAGGACCGCAGTCTGCCCGGCGCCTATCACCACGTGGAGTTCGGCGTGGAAGGCAGCGACGACAGCTTCGTGATCGCGACGACGCGTCCCGAGTTGTTGCCCGCGTGCGTCGGCGTGACCGCGCACCCGGAAGACGAGCGCTACAAGCACCTCTTCGGCAAGAACGCCGTGACGCCCCTCTTCTTCGCACCCGTACCGATCTTTCCGAGCGAGCTCGCCGACCCCGAAAAGGGAACCGGCATCCTGATGGTCTGCACCTTCGGCGACGCGACGGACGTGCTGTGGTGGCGCGATCAGGGTCTGGCCATGCGTCAGGTGCTGGGCCGCGCCGGGCGTCTGATGCCGCTGCAGTTCGACGCGGAGGGCAGTGAGGGCTTCAAGAGCCTCCAGCCCGACAAGGCGAACGCCTACTACGCGGAAATCCAGGGCAAGCGGGTCAAGCAGGCCCAGAACGCCATCGTCGAGCTGCTTCGGGACGAGGCCGGCTCGGCGACGGGCAAGGGTGCGCCGCTCTGCAAGGATCTCGAAGCGATCGAGCACCCGGTCAAGTTCTACGAACAGGGCGACACGCCCCTCGAATACCTGCCCACGCGACAATGGTTCGCGCGGCTGCTCGACACCAAGGACGCGCTGCTCGCCAAGGGCGAGCAGATCGCCTGGCACCCGTCCTTCATGCACGCGCGCTTCCGGGACTGGACCGAGAACCTCTCGCTCGACTGGTCGCTGTCCCGCCAGCGCTACTTCGGCGTGCCGATCCCCGTGTGGTATCCCCTCGACGCCGACGGCGAGCGCGACTACGAGAACCCCGTCGTCGCGGACGCGGACCAGTTGCCCGTCGACCCCACCGTCGACCTGCCGAAGGGCTACGACGAGAGCCAGCGCAACCAGCCCGGCGGCTTCACCGCCGAGGCGGACATCTTCGACACCTGGTTCACCAGCTCGCTGACGCCCCAGATCGGCTCGCACTGGGTGCTCGACCCGGAGCGGCACGACAGACTGTTCCCCGCCGACGTCCGCCCCCAGAGCCACGAGATCATCCGCACCTGGGCGTTCTACACCATCGCCAAGGCGATGTTGCACGAGGACAAGGTCCCCTGGAAGCACGTGATGGTTTCGGGCTGGGTGCTCGACCCGGACCGCAAGAAGATGTCGAAGAGCAAGGGCAACGTGGTGACCCCGGTGCCGCTCGTCGAGAAGCACAACGCGGATTCGACGCGCTACTGGGCGGCGAGCGCGCGTCTGGGCGTGGACACCGCTTTCGACGAGGGCGTCTTCAAGATCGGCAAGCGGCTGGTCACGAAGCTGTTCAACGCCGGCAAGTTCGTGCTGGCACAGCAAGGGCCCGTGGCGCCCGTCGCCAGCGAGCTCGACCTCGCCTTTGCGGCCGCCCTGCGCAGGCACGTCACCCAGGCGACGCGTGACTTCGAAGCGTTCAACTACGCGCATGTGCTCCAGAACACCGAGACCTTCTTCTGGACGCACTTCACCGACACCTACCTCGAGCTCGCCAAGCCGCGCGCCCGGCGCTTCGCCGACGGTGAGTGCGAAGGCGAGGACGAGTTGCTCGCGAGCGGCTCGGCGATCGCGGGCCTGCGTCTCGGCCTCGGCGTGTTGCTGAGGATGTTCGCGCCGACCCTGCCCTACATCACGGAAGAGGTGTGGTCGTGGGTATTCGCCGACGAGAAGGACGCGCCGAGCATCCACAAGGCGGCGTGGCCGGGCGACGCGGATTTCGCGGGTATCCCGGAGCCCGCGAATCCCGCCAGCTTCGATCTCGCCGTCGCGGCGTTCACCGCCATCAACAAGTGCAAGGCCGACCACGAGGTGTCCATGGGTCGCGAGGTAGACACCCTGACCCTCACCGCCAACGCAGCGACTCTCGAAGCCGTGAAGCCGGTGCTGAGCGACGTCTTCGCCGCGACCCGCTGCCACGACCACACTCTGGCCGAGCGCAGCGGTCTCGAGGACGGCGTCTTCGAAGTGGCGGATCCCAGCTTCGCGCCGAAGCCCGAGAAGAAATAGCGGGGTTCTGGCGGGTCTCAGTCCCGGCGCAGCCGCACCAGGCCTTCCTGGGCGACGGACGCGATGCGCGTCCCGTCGCGCTGGTAGACCGAGCCGAAGATCAGGCCGCGCGCTGCGTGGGCGACCGGGCTCTCGCTCGCGAACTGCAGCCAGTCGTCGAAGCGCACGGGCCGGTGTAGCCACAGCGCGTGGTCGAGGCTCGCGAGGCGGAACTGTTCGCGCGGCTCGTCCACCCCTCGCACCGCGGTGCTGACCAGGTTGCGGTCGCTGGCGTAGACGAGCAGGGCGGTGTGGATCATCGAGTCGTCCGGAACCGGGCCCCGCGGACGCATCCACACGATCCGCTGGGCGGGGAGCTCGTCGTCTTCGCCCAGCAGACCGTCCGGGCTGCGCATTTCGATGGGGTTCTGGGCCGAGTGCTCCTTCGAGCGCCAGAATCCGCCGCGGTGTTCGGGCAGGGTCTCGGGGTCGGCCGACGGAGGCGCGGCGTCCTGGCGGGAGACGCCCTCTTCGACGCGCGCGAAGCTCGCCGCGAGATTGAAGATGGCCTCGCCGCCCTGATGGGCGACGACCCGACGCGTGGTGAAGCTGCGACCGTCGCGGATGCGGTGGACGACGAAGCGGATCGGCACCTCGTAGCGACCCGGGCGCAGGAAGTACGCGTGCAGGCTGTGAAGGGGGCGATCGTCCGCGGCGTCGGGGCCGTCGAGCGTGAGTGCGGCGGCCACGTAGGACTGGGCGGCCACGAGCCCGCCGAAGAGTCGGTCGCGCCCGGGACCGGGGTCGCCGAGGAACAGGTCGCGGTCCAGGGGCTCGAGCCCGAAGCGGGCGATGAGTCGCTCGACGGGGGTGAGGCTCACTCTGCGGCCCGCAGCAGGGCGTCGCGAACCAGGACGAGGCGATCGTTGCCGAAGTACATGTCGTCCCGGTCGACGAACATCGTGGGGGACCCGAAGCCGCCGCGCTCCATCAGTTCGTCGGTGGTGTCGCGCAGGCGCTGCTTGGTGGTGGGCTCTTCGATCGCCTCGAAGAACGTGGCGGGATCGAGTCCGGCGGCGGCCGCCAGGGGGCCCAGCACGTCGGGTTGCGAGATGTCGCGAAGCTCGCCCCAGTAGGCCTCGAACACGGCGCGGGCGTAGGCGGGCAGCAAGCCCGCATCGAGAGCCACGAAGCAGCCGCGCATGGCCTTCACGCTGTTGACGGGGAATACCGGAGGCGACCCGATGTGGATGCCCGCGCGGATCGCCCAGTCCCGCAGGTCCTTGGCGTAGTAGCGGAGCTTCACCGGGGTCGGGTTGGCTCGCTGTTCGTAGACGCTGGAGTTGATGCTGTTGAAGACCCCGCCGACGAGGATCGGCTTCCAGACCAGGTCTGCGCCGGCGTCGGCCGCGAGGTCCTCGATGCCGTGGAATGCGAGATAGGTCCAGGGGCTGGAGCAGTCGAAGAAGAACTCGAGAGTGGGCAACGCGATGGGCCTCCGTCCGGTGCTTCTACATCAGGTGAGTCGTGAGCGCGAACGCAAGCGTCCTGACCGCGCAGATCGTCTCGGTTCACCAAAATCATCCAATGATGAAAAGTGGAGTAACTCTAAAATTGGAGTTAGATGATTCCGCTGTGCTAAGGAAGCCCACGTCCGGGGGGGGCTTGCATGGGACTTCGAGAGGCCAAGAAGCAGAGGATCCGTCTCGACATTATTGAGAACGCGATCGCGTTGTTTCGGGAGCGCGGATTCGAGGCGACGAAGGTGCGGGAGATCGCAGAGGCGGCCGAGATCAGCGAGGCCACGTTCTTCAACTACTTCCCGACGAAGGACGCCGTCCTCAGTGACTGGGCCCACGCCTGCGTGAGCGAGCCACTCCAGCGCGCGGCGGAAATCGGGGAACGGGGCGTACGACCCGCCCTCCGCATGATCTGCGTCGACCTGGCCGCCCGCATCGAGGCCGACCGGGCGTTCGCCGCTCGGGCCTGGGAGCGCGCCCGGTTGACCGCGCCCGGGTCGCCCGCAGCCCTGCTGGCACTGCTCGAAGAGGGCCAGCAGGGCGGTCAGCTGCGACGCGATCTCAGTGCGCGTCAGTTGGGGGAAATCCTCTACGCCGCCGTCTCGGGAACGATCTGCTCGTGGCTCGAGCGCGCGGCACCCGACGGATCCCTGGCGCCCGAGCTGCGCCGCAGTGTCGATCTCGTGCTCGACGGGGCCCGGAGAAGGAACGAGCGGGTGCGGCCGGGCGCTGGTGCGTCGGCGCAGCCGATCAGTACCAGGTGAGCCCGAGGCCGATGCTCACGTAGTCGTGATCGCGGGCTCCACCCGTGACCGGGAGCACGTAGGCGCCGAGCAGACTCACTGCGACGCCATTGCTCACGAACACCTCGACCCCACCCCCGAGCCGAGTCATCAGCCCGTTGCCCTTGCAGGATCTGCCTCCGCCCCGGTCCCGGGTCTGGATGAAGCCGACGTGGCCCAGCAGATAGGGTTGGACGAGAGACTCGGTCAGGTAGACCCGGCCGCCGGTGCTGACCTGCCAGGCCGAGTAGTAGTCGGAGCCGCCACTGCCGTTGTTGCACGTCACGGGCCCGCTGCCGCGGTCGTAGTCGAACTGGTGGGCGTACTCCCCGCCCACCTCCGCGGTGAACCAGCGATTGAAGCGGAAGCCGGCCGACAGGGTGCCCCCGCCGCCCAGCTTCTGGCCGCTGGCGTCCGCGTTGGGGACGCCGAGCATGCCGTACACCGACGCGTACCAGTCGAAACCGCCATAGAACGGTTGCTCGGCAAGCGCCGCAGAAGGCGCGAACAGGAGCAGCGATGAGACAAGCAGCGCCGCGAGGCGCCGGATCCGGAGTCCGCGTGTCATGAGGCCCCCCACCCCGAAGGCCTCAAACTGTATCCCGACCCGACCGCCGCCGCTTGCACCCCCAGCGCCTTTCCAGCAGGTTTGCGCCGTGCCCGCGCTCGCTCGGTCCGTCGCGCGAACCCCATGAGCTCGCTGTCGCTGGCGATTCTCCAGCGTGTCTGCACCCCCTACCGGGTCGCGCTCTTCCGTCGCCTCGCCGCGCGGTCCGATCTGAGGGTGCGGCTCTTCATCGGCGACGATCTCCCGGGCAGCAAGGTGCGCAACGCCAGCGACCTCAGCGGCCTCGACGTCGTCCGGCTCCCGACGAGGTGGCTCCGGGTCGGCGCCCGCTCGCTGCCGGTCCACCGCGGGCTGTCGGCCGCCCTCCGCGACTTCGACCCGGACGTAATCCTCAGCGAGGGGGACAGCCACCCCCTCGGATTCCTGACGGCGTCCCGGGTCCGGGATCAGCGCGTGGACCGGGCCCTCGTTCACTGGGGCCTGGGGGGTCTGCCGGGGAGGAATCCCGGAGCGGCGAGGAGCAGGGCCAGGCGCCTGCTGGTCCAGGTCCTCAAGCGCGGGGTCCATGGACGTGCCGACGCCTTCCTGTGTTACTCGAGCTACGGCGCGAACGCCCTCGTGGCGCTCGGTCGGGACCGCGACGCCATCGTCGTGGCCGTCAACGTGTCCGACACCGACCGTCAGCTCGAGACGTCCGCGTCCCTCGCAGAGACCCGCGCGCAGGCCCGGGCAACACTCGGTCTCCCGGATCGCTTCGGCGTGCTCGCCGTGGGTGCGCTCGACGCGAACAAGCGCATCGGCGTACTGCTCGACGCGGTCGCCGGACTGGACGTCGAGGCGGTGATCCTCGGCGAGGGTCCCGAGCTTGCGCCGCTGCGCGCCCGGGTTCGCAGTGAGCCGCTCGCGAACGTCCGCCTGGTCGGTGCCGTGCCGTCCGAAACCGTCGCGCGCTACTACCGCGCTGCCGATGTCCTGGTCGTCCCCGGGCGCGGAGGCATGGTGATCTCTGAAGCGATGGCGCATGCCCTGCCGATCGTCGTCCACCAGGCGGACGGCACCGAGTACGACCTCGTGCACGACGGCGAGACGGGCCTCCGCCTCGCCGCTGGCGACCACATGGCCTTCCGAAACGCCATCGTTGCGCTGATGGAAAACCCCGACGCGTGCGAGCGCATGGGGGCCGCGGGGCGGCGGCTGATCGAGACCGAGCTGAACCCGGCCGCCATGGTCGAGCGCATCGTAGAGGTGTGTCAGCTGGCGCGCGCGCGCCGCACCGCGACTCCCTCTTCGTAGGGGCATACGCGTTCGAAGCCCAGCCTGCGATAGCAGCGTTCGGCTTGGGCGTTCGCCTCGTGGACGTTCAGGCCGATGGTCGGAGTGTCGGCGCGCAGGGCCGCGACGACCGCGGCGGATACCCGCCCGGCCAGGCCCCGCCCGCGGGCGTCCGGACGCGTGACGACGTTGCCGATCCCGGCCACACCGAACGGCCGGGAATGCACGTGCACGCCGCCGACGGCGACGAGGCGTCCGCCCGCGCGAATGCCCCGATAGCACCCGGTGTCGAGCATCCCCGGTTCGAAGAAGAGGCCGCCGGTCTCGTTCGCGCGATAGGCGTCGTTGTCGAGGAAGTCGCGTAGCTCTTCGTAGTCACCGGGACCGAGCGCCGCGACGTCGTCGTCTATCGGCGGGGCGGCTTCGTCGCTGCCTCGCAGGACCATCTTCCAGTAGCGACCTTCGGGCGCGAGTTGCCAGTGCGAAAGAGCGGGCTCGAGACCCGGGCCGAGGTTGTAGAAGAAGCGGTCCGGAAGCTCGGCGTCGATGGCCTCGAGCAGCGCCCGCGTCGGCGCGTGCCGGGCGGGACAGACGGCGTACAGGATGGGGATCGAGAGACCGTCCAGGAGCAGACACAGGGCCTCGAGTTCGCCGGATGCGCCTCGCGCGCCCGCCGCGTTCGACGAAAAAGCACCATACCAACGCGTCTGCGGCCAGTGCGGCTCGTCGAGATCAGCGAGCGCGTAGACGTGGGCCGCCGCGTTGCGGCGAAGAAACGCTTCGATGCGCGCCCGGTCGCGTATGGCTTCGATCTGCATGGACGAAGACGGCGAGCCTACCGCAGGCCCGGTCGTGTAGACTCGCGGCCGCATGTTCCGACGCGTATCCGCCGCCGTTCTGCTGTCGCTCGGGTTCGTCTTCGCGCCGTTCGGCGCCTGCCTTGCCGAGCCCGCCGACTGGCAGGGCCGGGTGTTCGAGGACGCGGACGCGGACGGTGTGCGCGATCCCGGCGAAGCCGGTCGGTCCGGTGTCGCCGTTTCGAATGGCCGGGACGTCGTGCGGACGGGCCCGGACGGACGCTACGTGCTTCCGGCTCGGGCGGAGGGCTTCGTCACCCTCACCTGTCCCGCGGACGCCAAGTGCCCCGTGTGGTTTTCCCGCGTGGACGAAGACGGGGCTTCCGACAGGGTCTCGGACAGGGATTTCGGGCTCGTCGCGGCGGCTGACGCGGACGACTTCTTCTTCGTGCATCTGAGCGACGCGCACGTCTACGAGCGCGTCGAGGACATGGCCGGCCTGCTGCCTGGGGGCAGTCTGCCGTGGTACGTGCCCCGCGTCGTCGCCGGCTGGTTCCTGCTGCGGGGGCTCGATCGCGCCTATCCCCAGCTCGAACGCGAAGAGATCGTCGCCGGCCTGCGCGCAGTCGTCTCCCGGCATCGGGACGTGACCGACGCCTGGGACGAGACGGTGATGATCGACTACGTGGAGCTTGCGCTCGATCCTGCCACCGGGATCGTCGCGCCGGCCGAAGCGATCCGCCGTTCGTTCGACGAGATCGCGGCACTGTCTCCGGCGCTCGTGATCAACACGGGCGACATGGTGCTCGAAGGAAACGACGGCGAGCCGGAAGCCATCGAGCGCTGGTACGACTACTACCAGCAGGTGGTGGCCGCGTCCGGCCTCGAGATCCACGAGACGATCGGGAACAACGAGCTCGCCGGGACCGGCAACGACGACTTCCCACCCAGTGACCCCCGCTACGGCAAGGCGATGTACCGGCGGTCCTTCGGACCCACCCACTACAGCTTCGACCGCGGGCCGTTCCACTTCGTCGCCGTCGACACCCACAAGCCGCTGTTCGACGTGACCGATCCCGCCGCCTCGGAGGAGTGGACCTTCTACGAGATGAGCGACGAAGTCCAGCACTGGCTCGACGCCGATCTCGCACAGGCGCGAGCCGCAGGTCGTCGCCTCGTGGTCCTGAACCACGAGCCGTTCTTCTATGACCCCGCCTGGCAATTCGACGAGCCCACGCCGGCCGACGACGCGGGCTTGTTCGCGAAGCACGGTGTCGCCTACGAGCTGTCGGGGCACATCCATCGCAACGGCTTCCGGGACGCGCCGTCGGGCGGGGGCGTCACCCACATCACCACGGGGGCGCTCTCGGGCTTCCGCTGGTCGCTTCCCCTCAGCATCGATTCCCGGGGCTATCGCGTGCTGTACGCCCACGACGGTTCGTTGTACTCGGCCTGGAAGGACACGGGTGAGCCGCTGCTCGGCTTCGTCGACCCTCGCGGGGACGCGTCGATCCACCCCGCGAGCACCCATGCGTCGGCACCGGACGCGCTGCACGGACGGGTAGAGATCGTGGCGGTCGGGGTCGACATCGATCATCCGTACAAGAGCCTGGCGCTGTGGCTCGACGGCGAGCCGCTCGAGAGCGAGCGCTGGGGCGACTACTTCGTCCACGCCCATTTTGACGCTGCGCGGCTCGTCGACGCTGCGCGGCTCGCGGGTGCGGGACGACTCGAGCTTCGCGCTGTTTCCGGAGACGGAAGCGAGCGCAGCGTGCCGCTCGAGGTCTCCCGGCGCGAGTGATGCGCGCGTGACCCGGCACGCAAGCCCGCGCGACGCGCGCGTCATCCTGGCAACGGTTGCGATCGGCGCCCTCGTCGCATTCGCGGTGTCCGTGCTCTTCCTGCGCTTCAACGCGCCGCCCGGCGAGCTGGGCGCGGACGCGTGGAAGATGGTCTACCTCGGCGATCTGATCGCCTACTACCTGCCGATGACCGAGTTGGCGGCGACGCGGATGCGCGGCCTCGAGCTGCCCCTGTGGAACCCGCACGTGTGCAGTGGCGTGCCGCTGCTCGCCACGTTGCAGGTGGGTGCCTTCTATCCGGGCAACTGGCTCGCGCTGGTCCTGCCCGCGCATCTCGCGATCTCGACCTTGATGGCGCTGGAATGCGTCGGCGCCGGCTGGCTCGCGACCTGGATGTTCCGCGCCCAGGGCAGCAGCGCCGTCGCCGCGGCGATTGGTGGGCTTCTCTACGTCTTCGCGTGCGTGATGGGGCAGGTCCTGTGGCCGCCCGCGGTTTCGACGCTGCTGTTCGTTCCGTGGCTCACCCTGTGTGTGGTCAAGCTGGTCTCGGCCCCGCCGGACGCGAGACCCCCGGCGCGCTGGTGGTGCGGGCTCGCCATCGGCGCGGCGCTCCAGATCTTCGCGGGCTTTCCCCAGTACGCGGTCTACGGCTATCTCGCTGTCGCGTGCTTCGGGTCGGCGACGGCGGTCGAACGCCTGCGGGCGGGCACGCCCGCGTCGCAGGTCGTCGTTCGTGCGGGAGTCTGCGTGGCAGCGGTCCTCGTGGGAGGTGGGCTCGCGGCGGTGCAGCTGCTTCCCACCCTCGAGCTGGTTTCCCTGGGCATGCGCGCCGACGAGATGACGGCGGCGCAGGTCCACTACCTGACGATCCTCTCGCCCTACGGCACGGCGGCGCTGTTGCGGAACGCCTTCGATCCGTCTCCGTCGCTGATCACGCTGCACATCGGCAACGCCGGCGGCTACCTGGGCATGGCGACCCTGCTGCTCGCGGGTCTGGCCGTCGTGCTCGGCCGCCGGTCGCCGCGCACGTGGCTGCTCGTCGGGTTTGCGGTGGTGACCCTGTTGCTGTCTGGCGGCCTGCTGGGCATCGGCGCCCCCCTCTATCGCGTATTTGCCGAGCTTCCCGTCGTCGGGAGCTTCCGCACCCCCGAGCGGCTGCGGGTGGTCTTCTTCCTGTGCGTGATCGGGCTGGCGGTCGGCGGCTTCGACGCGGTGAGGCGGGCCGGAGCGCAAACCGGCGCGCGAACCGGCGCGCGAACCGGAGAGTGGGTCGCTCTCGCCGCCGTGACCGGGGGGCTCTTCGCCGTCCTGCTGGTCGTGGGCCACGTCGCCGACAGCTGGCGCCTGGTTGTCGCGGCGGGGTTGGTGGCCGCCCTGCTGCGTGCCGCGCCGACCCGGACCGTCGTACGAGGCGCCGCCGAGATCGCACTGTTCGCGCTGGTGCTCGTCGACGTCGCGCTGGCGACGGGTGAGTACGGCTCGCTGCGCGCGATCCCCGTCGAGCTCTCGAATCACTACGCGAGCCCCGGCGGTCGCGTGCAGCTACGCGACGGCTTCTTCGAGGGGCAACGCGACGAGCTGGGGCCGGCGCGCCTCGAGCTCTACAAGCTGCGGCCGACCATGGCGACCGCCCCCGCGAACGGCGGCTACCGGGTTGCCTGCTACGAGCCGCTGGTGCCCGGCGTCTGGCCGCGTCTCGAGAAGGTGCTCTCGGGTCGCGACGGCAGGGGCGCGACACTCTTCGCGCTGGACCCCGACGACCACGAGACGTTCTGGGATCTCAGTGGTGTGAGGCGGATCCTGAAGGCCGAAGGCCCGAAGCCGGTCGTGGTTCACAACGACGATGCACTCCCGCGAGCGTACCGGGTACGCGGCTGGCAGCTGGCCGACCCCGAACGCGCCTTTCGGCACATCCGGGACGGTGACTTCGACTTCCGTGTCGCCGCCCTGCTCGACGAAGATCCCGGCTTTGCGTCGGTTGCTGGCCCGCTCGAACCCGCGCAGATCGTCTCCTACGAGGCCGAGCGGGTGGTGGTCGAGTCGGAAGGCGATGGCGATGGGCTGCTGGTGCTGACGGACAGCTACTATCCCGGCTGGCGCGCGTTCGTCGATGGCGAGCCGGCGAGAATCCTGCGGGCCAATGGGCTGCACCGGGGGGTGCGCTTGCCGCCGGGTCGGCATCGCGTCGTCTTCGAGTACGCTCCCTCGAGCCTGCGGCGGGGAGCCGTCGTATCGCTGGCGTCGGCGATCCTGCTGGCCGCGGTGGGTCTGTTCCTGGGTTTCGGCAGGCCGCCCCGAAGAACGAACCCCCGAAACACCCGCTAGTCGAGGAAACGAGTCGCCCGTGGAGATCGGTCAAGTCATCTGGGACGCAGTGCTGGGAGTCGGGACCACCCTCACCTTGACGGTGATCGTGGCGATCGCGCTGGCCCTGGGTGCGCTCGCGATCTTCTACGTCAGCTCGGCGGTGGTCGTGCTCGAGCGCTTCGCGCGCACGGCTCCGCGTGCCCGTTGGGTCGTCTTGTTTGCCGCCGCCGTGGTCGCCGTGACGAGCACCCTGCAACTGGATGCGCGTGGCGACTACGACGTCTCGATCGATGCGTTGGGCGCCTTGCAGCTCGTGGGTGGCATTGCGGCGGCGACCGCTCTTTGCATCGGTGTCTGCTGGCTGGCGTTGCGGTGGCTCTCGTCCACGCGGCTCGGCACCGTGTCGCTGGTCATCATGGGCCTGGGGGCCGCCTGCATCGTGGGCGGGACGGGTGCGGTGGTCGCCGCGTCGATGCCTCCGCTGGGTGTCGGCCTCATTGCGCTTGCGATCTGGGTCAGACGCCGGCTGCGTCGTCGCACGCAAGCGGGAGGCGGTCGCAGTCTCGCCCAGTCGCAGTTGGTGCTGTTGGCGGCGGTGCTGGCCGTGGGACCGCTGCTCGCCGCGCTGCTTCCGGAGCCCGACTTCCGGGTCAGTGTCGCCGGCACCGCCGCGCTCCAGGGCATGGCGATGCTCGTCGTCCTGGGACTGCTGCCCCTGGCGGCCGCCGGACTGGTGGAGATGCACCGCTCCGCCGAGTGGTTCATCGCCATTCGCTATCTGGTGGCCCAGCGCCGTCAGGTCTACATCTCGGCCGTGACCCTGCTCTGCATCGGGGGCATCGCCGCCGGGGTGTGGTTGATCGTCACGGTGCTGTCGGTGATGAACGGCTTCGAGCGCGCCTGGCGCGAACAGATCGTCGGAGACCTTGCCCACTTCACGGTGCACAGCGGGCTCGGTCGCATGTTCGAATACGAGCCGGTCCTCGAGATGGTGCGCGCCGTACCGGACGTGCAGGCAGCCTCGCCGTTCCTCGACGCCGAGGGCATGGTTCGCAGCGAGTCCGGCAAGCTCTTCGGCGTGCGTCTGCGCGGCGTGGACCCTGCGACGGCAGATTCGGTGACGGACATCAGCAGCCGCATCGAGAACGGATCGCTTGCGTTCCTCGCGACCCCGCCGGCCTCCGGCGAACGTCGCGTGCCCGCCATCATCATCGGAGGCCCGCTGGCGGACAAGCTCGGTGCCGAGCTGGGAACGGACCTGATCCTGATCTCCCCACTGGGGGGGCCACCGACCCCCCTCGGTCCCGCACCGCGCCTCAAGAAGTTCCGCGTGGCGGGGATCTACCAGTCGCGCCTGCATCAGTTCGGCGAGGTGTACACCTACGTCAACCTGGCCGATGCCCAGGACTTCGTGCGCGCGGAGGGCGCCATCGACGGCATCGAGGCCCGCACGGGGGACCTCTACACGTCGCGGCGTGTCGCGGACGAAGTCCGCTCGAAGCTCGATTCGCCGTACTACACGCGAGACTGGAAGGACCACTTCCCGGTCTTCTTCGCGGCGCTGCGCGACAACCGTTCGATGATGATCCTGCTGCTGGGCATGATCATGGTCGTGGCCGCCTTCATGATCGTCGCGACCTTGATGATGATGATCATGGAGAAGTCGTCGGACATCGCGATCCTCAAGGCGATGGGCGCCGAAGACGCGACCATCGAACGCATCTTCGCCATCGAGGGCGCCTTGATCGGCATGTCCGGAACCACGCTCGGGGTGCTGGCCGCGCTCGCGGTCACCGCGCGCCTGGAGTGGATCCAAACCAGCATCGAGGCCGTGACGGGCATCGATACGCTGCCCGCGAGCATCTACCAGTTGTCGACCCTGCCCGCGGACCACGATCCGGTGCAGCTGATCGGAATCGTCGCGATGGCGATGGTGCTGTCGCTGGGCGCCACCCTCGTTCCGGCGCGTCAGGGAGCCCGCTTCGACCCGGTCGAAGGTCTTCGCAGCGAGTGAGCGGCGGGTCGGTCGGCGAGCCTGCGCGGTCCTGCGGCGCGTGTTCCCTGTGTTGCACGGTCCTGCGGGTGGACGCGCTCGCGAAGTTGGGGGGGCGCCCCTGTCTCCATCAGCAGTCCGAGGGAGGCTGTGCGGTGCACGCGTCCCGGCCCGGGATATGTCGGGCGTATCGCTGCGCGTGGCTCGGCGGCGCCTTCGAGGACGGCGACCGGCCGGATCGGCTGGGTGCCGTGCTCGACCTCGTTCCCCGCACGCCTGAGATCCATCTCGTCGTTCGACAGGCGACGGTCGACGCCCTGGATCGGTCGTCCCGACTTCGTGAGATCGTCGCGACCGCGCGCAAGAGCATGCCTGTCGAGATCCGGGACGTCGAGGACGTACTCGACGCAGACCGCGCCTACCGCGTGCTGTATCCCGGCGGCGACGAGCACCGGATCGAAGGCGAACATGTCCAGGTCCACCGGTCGGGCAAGCTCGTCGACGAGCGCCGCGCGCCCTGGCTCGAGCGTCAGGTGCGCAAGATCGTGCAGCGATGGCGATCTGCGCGCCTGGCCCGATGGCCGACCCACGAAGATCGCTTGAGCCAGCTCGGGCTGGCGGGTGATAAGCTTCCGGTCAGGAGGATCGCAGACCGGATGAACGTCACCGCGAAGAAGTTCGGCTACCCGAGCAGCCTGCTCGCCGAGTACGACCACTGGCTGGTGCTGCTGCGTCCGGCCCAGGTCACTCTCGGCAGCCTCGTGCTCGTGTGCAAGGAGAACGCGTCGCGCTTCGGCGAGATCGGCCCGGCTGCCTCGGCCGAGCTCCACCGGGTGACGGCTCGTATCGAGACGGTGATCGGCGAGGCCTTTCAGAACGACAAGATCAACTACTTGATGCTGATGATGGTCGACCCCGACGTGCACTTCCACGTACTTCCTCGCTACGAGAGCGAGCGGACCTATCAGGGGACGAGCTTCCCGGACACGGCCTGGCCCGGACCGCCGCAGATCACCGCCGCCCTGGATGTGCCCGAGTCGGTCCTCGAGGCGCTTCGCGCGGACCTCGCGGCGCGCTTCGAAGCGGACTGAACGCGTGTTGTCCCGGAAGGCCAAGTTCTCGATCGGCGACGTCGTAAGACATCGCTTCCATCCGTTTCGAGGCGTCGTCTACGACGTCGATCCGACCTTCAGCAACACCGAGGAGTGGTACGAGTCGATTCCGGCGGAGGTGCGACCCGCCCGGGACCAGCCCTACTACCACCTGCTGGCCGAGAACGAAGAGGTCACCTACGAGGCCTACGTGTCCGAGCAGAACCTGTTGACGGACGACACCGGTCAGCCCTGCCGACATCCCCTGATCGAGACCTTGTTCGAGGAGCTACCGGGGGGTGGCTACGCGCCGCTGGCGCCCACGGCTCACTGACTCTTCGCCGGGTCATCTGCTCTTGGCTCGCCCGCCTCAGGGCGTGCGCGGCCTGGGCTGCGTCACGCGAACATGGATGAGCTGCGCGTCGGCACCGTCGTCGTGGAACGCCTCGAAGCGCTCGGAAACGCGACGAAGCTTGCGGATGTTCTTTGAACAATAGGGCGACGGGATGATCAGCAACCAGGCTTCGCGGCTCTCGCTCACGGCGACCTGGATGCCGCCGCCCTCCTCGATTCGCAGAACGGGCGCGGGCATGCCTTCTGGAAGCGCATCGATCTGCTTCTGGGTACAGCGGTTCGTCAGGATCGGCAGCTCGGGGCGCTCGCGGGTCATCTCGATCAGTGGGCGAAGGTCCGTGGGAGTAGGAGACGCGGCGACGCGCGCCGCGTCGCGAAGGCTCGGCGGAGCGATGGCGGCGAGGAGCAGCACCCCGAGCCCAAGGGCGATCCGGTGCCCGAGCAGGGCGTGCCCGGGCAACCTGCCCAGCAGCGCGGCGCCGAAGGCCAGGCCTTCGAGTGCGATCGTCACCATCGCGATGAGCGCAAAAAAGGTCAGCCGGCCCGAGCAGATCGGGTACCCGATGACCCACGACGCGACGGGGAGTCCGAGGATCAGGACTGCGAACCCGAGCGACCGGCTGCCCCAGCGGCTGTCGGGGACGTCCCGGATCCGGAACGCGACACGGAGCAGACCCGCAACGAGGGCGACCCGCAGCACCATCGCCACCGGAGCCCCCACGCCGCCGCTGCGTGCGAACTCGACGGCGCCTTGCCACCAGCCGACGCCGAAGCGGTCGAGCAGCACCAGGGTGTCGGCTTCCGGGTGACCGATCACGCAGCGACCCCACACCAGGTGCAGCGAGCTCGCGATGTCACTCGTGTGCCGCAGGTCGGTCCACCAGAGGCAGGCTGCGAACAGTGCCAGGCCGGAGATGCCCGCGAGCGCGCCGGGAAGAGCGAGCTGCGGTCGCCCCGTCGCCGCTCGCTTGAGCCACCAGCCGCCGACGCGGGCGAGCAGCGCCAACCCGAACGGATACGACAACGCTACGGGGAGCGTCAGCGCGAAGAGCTTCGACCGCGCGAGGCGGGCGTCCTTCCCCGGCCCCTCCCGGGAAACCAGGGCCCGTTCGTAGAAGACGTCGCCGAGCAGGAAGGGAAGCGCCGCGAGGAAGACGTCGAAGCTATAGGGCTTGAGCATTGCGCCGTACACGGGCCAGCTCGTCGGCATCAGCAGCAGCAGGCCGCCGATCGCGACGAGTAGCGGCGAGCCGCGGAAGCGCAGGTACAGCAGTCGTCCCCATACTGCGCTTCCCAGCAGGAAGAAGACCTGGGGAAGCGCACGCGCCACCATCGTCTCGAACCCGAAGACTGCAGTCGTTGCCTGGATCGAGAGCAGCAGCCAGCGCGGGAAGCTCTGTCCGCCGAGCAGGCGTCCGAACAGCTCGGTCGGGGACAGCTGAACGAGACTCGCCGCGACGGACGCCTCGTCGACCCAGAAGGAGCCGTCCTTCGCGAACTGGACGACCCCGAGCAGCGCGATGGCCGCGACGGTCGCGGTCGCGAAGCCAGCGGACAGCCGCTCGCGCGAGTGGTCGTTCATCGGGAGAAGGCCGGCCGAGTCGTTCTTCCCATCGGTGGTAGATGGTAGATTAACGAGGATGAGTCGACTCTCCCGAAAGTGGAAGATCGCTGGCGCCGGGGTGGCGCTGCTGCTGGTTGCTGGCCTGGCGGCGGGCGCCTGGGTGATGCGGGCCATGAGATCGGCAGAATTCTGGGAGTCGACGATCGTCGACTTCGAGGAGGGGGACCGGGCGAATCCGCCCGCACCGGGCAGCATCCTCTTCACGGGCAGCTCGAGCATCGTGATGTGGTCGAGCCTCGCCGAGGACATGGCGCCGATGGCGGTGCTGAACCGCGGCTTCGGGGGTTCACAGATCGCGCACGTGAACCACTACGCCGACCGGATCGTGAACCCTTACGCGCCCAGCGCCGTCGTCCTCTATGCGGGAGACAACGACCTGGCGGCGGGCAGCCCGAAGACACCGGAGTCGGTCACGGCGGACTTCGAGCGTTTCGTCACTCTCGTGCACGCCGCGCATCCGGGCACGCCGGTGTATTTCCTCGCCATCAAGCCGTCACTGGCGCGCTGGGATCGCTGGCCCGTCATGAGCCTCGCCAATGCCGGCATCGAAGCCTGGGCGCGGGCGACGCCCGACGTCGAGTACATCGACGTTGCGACGCCCATGCTCGGTGCCGACGGCAGACCGCGACCGGAGCTGTTCATCGCGGACGGACTGCACATGAGCGCCGAAGGCTATGCGCTGTGGACGAGGATCGTGCGACCGGTGCTGCTCGAAGCCTTGCCCAGCCCGTCGGCAGGGACGCGGTGAAGCCGCGCCTGCTCGGCATTCTCGCAGGGCTCGCCTCCCTCGGGTTCGGCTGGTGGCTACTCGATCAGCCTCACACTTCGCGCGAGCTGTTCCTGTCCATGGTCGCGTGGGTACTGGGGTTCTGGGTCGCGTCGGGAATCCGGACGAGCGGCGCCGCCGAGGCCGACGGCCCGGACGAGGACGATCCGGAAGAAGACTGAGCCCCGCCCCGGTCTCCGAAATGTTCACCGAGGGGGTCTAGGCGGAAGCGGTCACCTCGTCCGCCGCCTCGACGAGCGAGAGGCCGTGTCCGCGGACCACGCGCAGGACGAGGTAGAGCGCGAGCCCGACCGGCCCCAGCATCAAGGTGAAGAACAGGCACGGCACGACCAGCCAGTGCGCGATCCCGTTGCGGCGCGCGTCGCGGACCTCCCAGGCACCCACGAAGAGGTCGAAGGCCAGGTAGTGGACCCAGCCCGCGAGCACCGCGTAGGGACTCGTGAAGAGCGCCATGACGCCCGCGAGGCTGCCGAAGCCACCCCCTTCCGGGGCGTCGGTGTTCAGCAGGAACGCGCCCGCATAGACGACCGCGAGCAAGAGCGGGATCCACGCCGCGTGCACGATTCGCGTGGTGAAGCGCCATCCGGGCGCCACCGCGAGCAGGAGCCAGGCGGGAAGGACGGCGTTGTTGCAGACGAGAAAGACGGTGTCGGGCGTCATGGTGTTCTCCGCGGCGATTGGGTCGCGATGGGAATCTCGTTCGCGCCCGTGCCATCATACCGGCGATCCGGGTAGGGGTGTGACGATGAGTGCAGATACAGCCAGTGCGCGCGGCGAGATCGAGAATCTCCTCTACCTCTATGCGGAACGCATCGACGCGGGAGATTTCGCGGGGGTGGCCGAGATCTTCGCCGACGCAGAGATCACCGTTGCCGGGACCGACAACCGCACGCGCGGTCGCAAAGCGGTCCAGAAGTTGTACGAGACCACGACCCGCATCTACGAAGACTGCGGAACCCCGAAGACAAAGCACGTGGTGACGAACCCGATCATCGAAGTGGACGCGGCTGCCGGCCGGGCTACGAGCCGCAGCTGCTTCAGCGTGCTGCAGCAGACGCCGAAGTTGCCGCTACAGGTGATCATCACCGGTCGCTATCGCGACGTCTTCGAGCACGCCGACGGCGCGTGGCGCTTCGCGAGCCGGGAAATGGTCCTCGAGCAGTTCGGCGACCTGAGCCAGCACCTGATGATGGACGCCGAGTCCATGACGCGAGGCTGAGTTGTCTGTGACCCCTGCTTCGACGGGGAGCACGACCGTCGGCGCGTACCTGGTGGAGCGCCTGCGAGAAGTCGGCGTGCGCCATGTGTTCGGTGTTCCCGGCGACTACGTACTCGGGCTGATGGACGAGATCGTGGCCAGTCCCGTGGCGTTCGTCGGCACCTGCAATGAGCTCAACGCCGGCTACGCGGCCGACGCGTACGCGCGTCTCAACGGCGTCGGCGCTGTATGCGTCACCTACGCGGTCGGCGGCTTCAGCCTGCTGAACGCCGTCGCCGGCGCCTATGCGGAGAGGGTCTCGGTGATCGCCATCTGCGGCGGACCCAACCGTTCCGATCGCGACGAGGATCGACTCCTGCACCACACGCTGGGCGACTACGGGGTCCAGGTGGACGTCTACGCGCACGTGACCCAGGTGTCCGTGTGCCTGTCCAGCGCGGAAGCGGCGCCCGACGAGATCGACGACGCGATCACCGCTTGTCTGCGACACCGCCGCCCGGTGTTCATCGAGGTGCCTGCAGACCTGGTGGCGGCGCCCTGCCGTGTGCCCGAGCCCCTGTCCCTGGACCTGAACCCGCCGAGCGACCCGGAGGTGCTGGCGGAGGCCGTGGAAGAGGCGGTCGCCATGATCGAGTCCGCCCAGGCGCCCGTGGTGCTGGGGGGTGTGGAGGTGCACCGCTTCGGCTTGCACGATGAGCTGGAACGCTTCCTCGGCACTACCGGACTACCCATGGCGACCACCTTGATGGACAAGTCGGTGATCGCCGAGACCCATCCCCAGTACGTGGGCGTCTACTCGGGTGCCCTGTCCGAGGACTACGTGAGGCGTACCGTCGAAGACTCCGACTGCGTGATCAGCCTGGGCGCGTGGATGAGTGACATCAACCTCGGTGTCTATACGGCGCGCATCGATGTCGGCCGGCTGATCCAGGCGGGCGCGGACCGGGTGCGGATCAAGCGCCACTACTTCGACAAGGTCTTTCTCGGAGACTTCATTCGCGGGCTGCTCGAGACTCTCGTGCGGAACGGGAAGATGAACGTGCGGCCGCGGCCGACGCGACCGGCACGCCGCTCCCTCGACGCGCGCTTCGAACCGCAGGCAGGCGACCCAGTCACGATCGAACGCTTCTACGACCGCGTGAATCACTTCCTCGACGACGACAGTGTCGTGCTCGCCGACGCGGGCGATTCCTTCCTCTGCGCCGGCGAGCTGCTCATGCACGAAGAGGTCGGCTTCATCTGTCAGGCCTTCTACTGCTCGATCGGCTTCACCATTCCCGGGGCGCTCGGGGTGGGGCTGGCCGAACCGGCCCGTCGGCCGATCGTGTTCGTCGGTGACGGCGCCTTTCAGATGACCGCCCAGGAGCTGTCGACGGTGATTCGGGAAGGCGTGGCCCCGGTGATCTTCCTGATGAACAACCGCGGCTACACGGTCGAACGCGTGATCCACGACGGCCCCTACAACGACATCCAGAACTGGCGCTACCACGCGCTGCCGGAGGTGTTCGGTGGCGAGGCTCTGCAGGCCGGCGCCTACTGGAGCTGCGAGGTGCGAACCGAAGGCGAGCTCGAGGAAGCCCTGGCGCGGGCGCGGCGCGAGCCCCGTGCACTCGCGTTCGTCGAGGTGCACCTCGACCCGGAGGATTGTTCGGCCGCGCTCAAGCGTCTGGGGCAGGCCCTCGCCGAGCAGCGCGCCCTCTAGTCCGCTCTCTCGTTGCCGCTCGCACCACGCACCACGCACCTCGCACCTCGCATCCCGCATTCGGCGTGAGGCGGAAGCGTTCCAATCCCAGCAGACGAGTGCGTCGTCGGGCTCCAGTCCTGCACCCAACCTGCCGATGCGCGATGCATTCGGGGGGGTTTCATGCCATGGCGGACACGATTTTCGACTTCGTCGCAGGGAAGCTCGAACAGGCGACGGACTTCGACAAGCTCGAAGCGCGAGGGACGGTGCGGCTCGCGCTGAAGCAGTCCGGTCTCGACGCGAAGTCGATCACGCGCGACCAGATGACGGTCGTTCTGCAGAAGGTCCTGCCGGGGGAGCTGAAGACGCGCGGGATCGACGGGCCCGACGCCGTGTGCAGCGGCATCGTCCAGGCTTTGTCGGGCTTTGCAGACGACTCCGCGGCCGGTGCCGGCCATTCACCCGAAGCCGTCTTCCAGCGCATCGGCGGCAACTGAGTCTCGTCGGCCACGTGAGAGCTCAGGAGAACGGAGCCGCCGGCTCGATCTTGCCCGCCGTGAAGGCTCCGTCCACGGTCAGGTCGATGCCGCTCACGTAGCTGCTCTCGTCACTGGCCAGGTACAAGATCGCCTGTGCGGCATCCGCGAGCGCACCCCGACGGACGAAGGGATGCTGCGGCCGATCCGGAAGCCGCTGCTTCAGGGTCTTGAGACGTTCCGCCGCCCGGTGGAAGAAGGGCTCCACCATCTCCTGGCTGCCGAAGCCCGGGTTCACGTTGTTCACGCGAATCCCGTGGCGGCCCAGCTCGACCGCGGCCGCCTTCGTGAGACCGCGCAACCCCCACTTGCTGGAGGTGTAGGCGGCGACACCGTTGCTCCCCTCGATGGCGTCGATGGATGCCACGTTGACGATCGACCCGCCGCCACGCGCCTTCATCGCTTCGAGCGCCGCCTGGATCCCGAGAAAGGGACCGATCTGGTTCACGTGGATGATGCGCGTGAGATCCTCGTAGCGGGTCTCGGCGATGGATGAGACGTCCAGCACCGCCGCGTTGTTGACGAGCACGTCCAGTCCTCCGAAGGCGTCGAGGGTGTGTCGAATCGCCGCGTCCCAGTCTTCCGGGCGTGTCACGTCGAGGTGGACGTAGCGAGCCGCGCTGCCGATCTCTCGGGCGACGTCGGCGCCCAGGTCATCGAGGACGTCCGCCAGGACCACCTGCGCTCCCTCCTGTGCGAACAGCCGGGCCGTCTCGGCGCCGGTCCCGCGGGCGGCGCCGGTGATGAGCGCGACCCTTCCCTGCAGGCGTTGCATGTCCGTCCCCCTCCGGTCTTCTCTTCGAGTCCAGGGGATTCTATGCGACCCGTGCGCGGCTGCGGCAAGCTTCCGCCATGGCAACGTCCGCAATCCATGGCTTTCCGGCTCGCTACTGGACGAGCCTGCCAGACGGGCAGATCCAGTGCGATGTGTGTCCGCGCCGCTGTCGTCTGCAAGAGGGACAGCGCGGGCTGTGTTTCGTCCGCGCGCGGAGCGGGGACGAAATCGTCCTCACGACCTATGGCCGCTCGAGTGGTTATTGCGTCGACCCCATCGAGAAGAAGCCGCTCAACCACTTCCTGCCCGGGACGCCGGTGCTGTCCTTCGGTACGGCCGGTTGCAATCTCACCTGCCGCTTCTGCCAGAATTGGGACATCAGCAAGTCGCGCGAGGTCGAGACCCTGTCCGACGAGGCGCCACCCGAGCGCATCGCCCGGGCCGCCGTCGCCCTCGAGTGCCGCAGCGTGGCCTTCACCTACAACGACCCGGTGATCTTCCTCGAGTACTGCGTCGACACCGCGATCGCGTGTCGCGAGCAGGGAATCAAGACCGTTGCGGTCACGGCCGGCTACATCGAGCCCGAGCCGCTACAGGAAATGGCCCGTCACATCGACGCGGCGAACGTCGACCTCAAGGCGTTCAGCGAGAGCTTCTACCAGAAGCTTTGCAGCGCGGAGCTGCGGCGCGTGCTCGAGAGCCTCGAGTACCTCGTGAACGAGACCGCGGTCTGGGTCGAGATCACGACCCTGCTGATCCCGGGAGAGAACGATTCGGACGAAGAGATCCACGCCGCCAGCCGTTGGGTCGCCGACCGGCTGGGCGTCGACGTGCCGTGGCACTTCACCGCGTTCCACCCGGACTTCCGAATGCGGGACAAGCAGAGGACTCCCGAGCACACCCTGCAACGAGCGCGCACGATCGCCAGGAGCTATGGCCACCGTTACGTGTTCACGGGCAACGTGCACGACCCCGAAGGAGGCAGCAGCTGGTGCCACGCCTGTGGCGAGCGGCTGATCGGACGGGACTGGTACGTGCTGACCGACTGGCAGCTCGACGCTTCCGGCGGCTGCAGGCGCTGCGGTGCGGCATGCGCAGGCGTGTTCGAGGTGAGTCCCGGCACCTGGGGGGCGCGGCGTCAGCCGGTCCGCCTGGCAGACTTCGAAGCGCGCGCCTGAACGTTGCGCGCCGGGCGTACGGGGATCACGCGCGAGCGGCGCGTACCGTCGCCAGCAGGGCCAGCAAGCCCACGCTGCAGATGACGGCACTCGCCTGCAGGATGGCGTCGATGCTGGCCGCGTCGCCGACGGCCCGCGCGTCGCCGATGAAGCTGAGGCCGTAGAGCACCGCCGCGAAGCCCAGTCGGCCGCCGAAGCTGTGGAGCGACAGATAGGTGGCGCGCTGCGCCTGCGGGACCCGCGGAACCACGGCCGCGCTGACGATGACCTCACTGGTGGCGGGTTGCACGCTGCGAAGCACCAGCAGCAGAGCGATTGCCGGGTGAACGAAGCACGCCATGCCGACGATCAGCAGGGTCTGCACGGTCGTGACCGAGAGCAGGGTCGCGGCAAGGCCGAGGCGGTCGCGAAGGCGGATGCTCTGCCCCGCCGCCAGCGCGCCCACGAACGCGATGGCCGCGTGAAGCACCCCGGTCGCGAGCGGCGTGCGCTCGACGGCAGTCAGCGCCTCGCCGAACACCGCCGCCACGTAGGGCTGCGCGAACTCCCAGGGGACGTGGGCGGTGGTCGTCATGAGCACCATGTACGCGAAGATCCAGGCGAGGAAGGGCTGGCGCAGGTAGGAGAGGCACTGCGCCACCTGCCTGACGAATCCGGATGGCGCATAGCCGTCCGCGTGACGCGGGGGCTCGCGCATGGCCAACGAGATTCCCAGCGCGATGACGCAGAAGAGCGCCTGGGCCGCATAGGAGAGTCGCAGGTCGAGGGCGCCGAGCCCGCCACCGACGATCGCGCTGCCGGCGATGGCGAGGTAGCTGTTGCGGTGGATCCATGCTTCCCGGGGCCCGAACTCGGGACTGCGGTCGAGGCCGGCCAGGGTGTCGAAGTGGAAGCTCGAATCCGTCCCCGAACGGAACGCGTAGCCGAGGGCGAGCATCAACTGGGCCAGGACGAAGAGCCCATAGCTGTCGCCGCCGAGGACGAAGAGCAGATGGGCGCAGGCCATCGCGGCGTTCGCGATGCAGAGAGTGGCGACGCGGCTGACGCGGTCGCTGAACCAGCCCGACGGCACCTCGAGGAGCACCACGGCCACGTAGTAGATGGCGCCGAGCCGCAGCACCTGATCGACAGGAAAACGCGCGCTGAAATAGAGGAAGAAGATCGGTCCCCAGAAGAGCGTCTGGGAGATCGCCTGATGCCAGGCGTACAAGCGCAGGTTGCGCTCGAGGCCGGAGGAGTCAGGCACCGGGCTGCCGTGACGCCGTCAATCGCTTCGCTTGGACCCTGGCGGGTCGCGCTGGGGTCTGAGTACGCTGCGTTTCGACAGCGCGCGCAACAGGAATCGGGGCGTGTAGCGGAGCACGGCGACGATGAGCCTGTAGAGCCAGCCGTTGATGCACACCACCTGACCTCTCTCGACGGCCTCCCAACCCTGCCTCACTACGACGTCGGCGCTCATGACCATGAAGCCCGGCAGGGCGTCGATGGACTCGCGCACCTTCATGACGTCGTGGAACTCGGTGAGGGTGTAGCCCGGGCAGAGTGCGCAGACGTGAACGCCGGTGCCGTCGAGCTCCATGGCGAGCGCTTCCGAGAAGTCGACGACGTAGCGCTTCACGCCCCCGTAGAGATTGCCGGCGACCTGCGGCGTGAAGGCCGCCACGGACGCCACGTTGATGATGCGTCCGTAGCCGCGCGCAGTCATCTCGGGAACGAAGAGATGGCACAGCTGCGTGAGCGCGGTGGCCATCACCTGCAGGAAGGCCGCATGGTCCTGCCAGCTGACGTCGGCGAAGCCTTGCTTGAGTCCGTAGCCCGCGTTGTTGACGAGCACGTCGATGGCGATGCCCCGGGCTGCGAGCTCGGCGTGCAACCGCTGTGGGGCTTCCGGGTCGGCGAGGTCCGCGGCCAGGACATGGGCTTCGACGCCGTACTGCGCGCGCAGATCCTTGGCGACCGCCTCGAGCCGGTCCTCGCGTCGCGCCACGAGAACGACATCCATTCCGTGCTGCCCCTGCTGCGCCAGGAAGTGGGCGAACGCGGTGCCGATGCCCGCAGATGCGCCCGTCACGAGAGCCGTGCGTCGCGAGTGGTCCATCGCCGCATGATACACTCGCGCCCATGAAGATCTTCCTGAGCGTCGACATGGAAGGGATCTCCGGTCTGGTCCGCTGGATGGACGTGGCGTCCCAGGGCATCGACTTCGATCGCAACCGGCGACTCATGACCCTGGACGCCAACGCGGCCATCGAGGGCGCCTTCGAGGCAGGTGCCAGCGAGGTCGTCGTCGAGGAGAACCACGGGGTCGAAGACCTGTGCGTCCTGTTGACCGACGAGGTCGATGCTCGCTGCAGCGTCGTGCGCGGTGCCGGCCGGCCGGGGCCGACGACCATGGCCGGCCTGGACGAGAGCGTCGACCTGGTCTTCCTGGTCGGCCATCACGCCGCCGCCGGGACCTGGCCGGGGATCATGGCGCACACCGTGTCGGGCGGTCGTTTCAAGACGGTCCGGCTGGCGGGTCAGCGCGTCGGGGAGCCGGATCTCTTCGCGATCCGTGCGGGCGAGGTCGCCGCGCCCATCGGACTCATCACCGGCGACCAGATGGTGATCGAGGAAGTCCGCAAGCGCGTGCCCGGAGTCGAGAGCGTGGAGGTGAAGCGCGCCCTCGGACGACAGTCCGGCGAGATCATTCCGCCCGCGCGCGCGCGGGAGGCCATCCAGCAGGGGGCGCGTCGGGCGGTCGAGCGCGCGCAACGCGGAGAGTTCACGCCCTATCGCGGAGAACCCGCCCCCTACGAGATCGAGGTCGAGCTCGTCGAGGCCCCGGACGACGTCATGCGCGCGAACCTCGCCACTCTGCCGGAATTCGAACTCGCCGGCGACCGCAGCGTCGTCACCGAGGCGCCCGACATGGACGTCGGCTTCCGCCGCATCGCCTACCTGTCCTACGCGCACACGCCCGGGGCCACGCGCTACTGACCCCCGTGCCCGGGTCCGAGGCGGGCCTGGTGAGTCGTGCGGGGTGTCCGGATCCGGACACCCGCGTCCCAGGGCCGGACAGTGCAGCGGGCGGACTGCGCGAGCGAAGCGCTTCGATTCCGGAGACTTGCGCGGTGAGGCGCGTGGCACGCTTCTTGGAACGTCCCGGGTATGGATCTTCCGCGTACCAACAGCTCGCGGCTCGGCGACCTGGGTCGGATCGGCAGACGGGGACCGGCCCTCGTGGCCGCCGGGGCACTCGCCGTCCTCGTGGCGGTGTGGGTCACCGGCTTCGAGCCGGCGGCACCCGAGGTCGACGCCCGCGCGCTGCTCGTCGCCGAGGCCGGGCGCGGCACCTTCGAGGTCGTCGTTAGGGGACCGGGGACCCTCGTGCCCGAGCGGATCGTGTGGATCACCGCGCTGACCGCGGGCCGGGTCGAGCAGCGCTTGCTCGATCCCGGGGCGTCGGTCGAAGCGGACACGGTGATTCTGCAGCTCAGCAATCCCGACGTCGAGCTCGAAGCTCTCGATGCCCAACGCCAGCTGACAGCGGCACGCGGTGAGCTGCTCGAGCTGCGCACGGGGCTCGAGGAAAGGCGCCTCGATCTGGTGTCGTCGGTGGCCCGCACCCGCGCAGCCCATCAGGCCGCGGTCCGCGACGCGGAAGCCTCGGAAGGTCTCGTCGCGAAGAAGATCGTCTCGGCCATCGAGGCCAGCGAGAAGCGTGACCGCGTCGAGGAGATGGAGGCGGTCTACCGGGCGGAGCAGGCGCGGCTCTCCCTGGTCGAGCTCAACCGCGCGGAGAAGATCGCGTTGCAGGAAGAAGAGGTCGAGCGCCTGCAGGAGATCACCGCCTTCCACCGTCAGCGGGTGGGGTCGATGACCGTGCGAGCCGGGGCGGCTGGCGTCCTGCAGGACACGAAGCTCGAGATTGGGCAGTGGGTCCAGCCCGGCGAGACCCTGGCCAAGGTCGCCGAGCCGAGGGGCCTCAAGGCCGTGCTGCGCATTCCGGAGACCCTTGCCCGGGACGTGGCGATCGGGCAGCCGAGTCGCATCGACACGCGCAACGGAGTGGTGGAGGGTCGCGTCTTCCGGGTCGATCCGCGGGTACAGAACGGAAGCGTCGAGGTGCATGTCCGGCTCGGCGACGACCTGCCGCGTGGCGCGCGCCCCGATTTGAGCGTGGACGGCAGCATCGAGACGGCGCGGGTCGAGGACGTTCTCTTCGTCTCGCGTCCCGCCTTCAGCCAGGCCGACTCGAACCTGGTGCTCTTCAAGCTCGAGCCCGGCGGGTCTTCCGCGGTTCGAGTGAACGTCCGTGTCGGGCGCGTGGGGTCGGACTCCGCGGAGATCACAGGGGGACTCGCGCCCGGCGACCGCGTGATCGTGTCGGACACCTCCCGTTGGGACAGCTTCGACCGCATCGATCTGAACTGAATCGGCCTGACTCGGCCGAAATAGAGGGAAGCGATCCATGAAGAAGCATGGCGAGAACGTGATCGAGCTGTCCGGTTTGAAGAAGGTCTTCTTCACCGACGAGATCGAGACCCACGCCCTGTCGGACGTGCACCTGCAGATCCGCCGGGGCGAGTACCTCGCGGTCGCCGGGCCCTCGGGCTGCGGCAAGAGCACCCTGCTCTCGATCCTCGGCCTGCTCGACGAAGCCAGCGACGGCGAGTATCGCCTCGACGAAGAGCTCGTGACCCACCTCGACGGCGACCGACGGGCAGCGGTTCGCAATCGGCGGATCGGCTTCATCTTTCAGTCCTTCAACCTGATCGGGGACCTGGACGTGCGCGAGAACGTCGAGCTGCCCCTCACCTATCGAAAGATGCCCGCTCAGGAGCGCAAGCAGCGCGTGGAGGAGGCACTCGCGAAGGTCGGTATGGCGCACAGGATGCGCCACTACCCTGCCCAGCTCTCGGGCGGCCAGCAACAGCGAGTCGCGGTCGCGCGCGCAGTGGCCGGCCAGCCGGACATCCTGCTCGCCGACGAGCCGACGGGCAATCTCGATTCGAAGAACGGCGAAGCCGTGATGGACCTGCTGCGCGACCTGCACCGCGCGGGCTCGACCATCTGCATGGTGACCCACGATCCGCGCTTTGCGCGCTACGCCGAACGAACCGTGCACCTCTTCGACGGCCGGATCGTGAGCGAAGACTCCGACGAGGCGATCGCCGCCGAGATGGCGCTCTAGGAGACGGGTGAAGGGTATGGAAGAGCTGCTTCAGGATCTTCGTTTCGCGTTCCGCTTCTTGCTGCGCAACAAGCGATCGACGTCGATCGCGGTGCTGTGCCTCGCGACGGGCATCGCGATGACGACGGCGACCTTCTCGGCGGTGAACCCGTGGGTCTTCCGTGCACTTCCGTGGAACGAGCCGGAAGAGCTGGTCTATGTGGCCGAGGTGCTGCGGGAACTGCCGGAAGCAGAAGCCGGAGTCTCCGGCCCGAACTACCGCGACTGGGTGCGGGAGAGTCGCGCCTTCAAGGAGATCGGCGCCTTCGAGCGCACGAACTTCGGGCTCAGCGCAGACGACGGTCCCGAGCGGGTTCGCGGCGCCCGCGTCTCGGCGGGGCTGTTTCCGCTCTTCGACGAAGCGCCAATCCTGGGCCGGGTCTTCAGCGCGGACGAGGACCTCGAAGGGCGCACCGATGTCGTGATCCTCGGCTACGCGCTCTGGCAAGACCGCTTCGCCGCAGATCAGGAGATCCTCGGGCGCACCATTCTCGTCGACGGCCGCGCGCGAGAGGTCGTCGGCGTGATGAGAGAGGGCTTCGGCTTTCCCGAATGGGCCAAGGCGTGGGTTCCGCTGGGTCTGCCCCTCGACGACGCGATGCGCAGCGAGCGACGGCTCGAGGTGGCGGCGCGGCTTCGCGACGGCATGACCCTCGACCAGGCGCAGGCCGACATGGACCGCGTTTCGCGAGAGCTCGAAGCACGGCATCCCCTCCACAACGCCGGCTGGGAGGCGAAGGTTCGGGACTACCGCGACCGACTGAGCCCGGCGGGCGTGCGGGTCGGACTCACCATCCAGCTTTTCGCCGCGATCTTCGTGCTGCTGATCGCGTGCGCGAACGCTGCCAACATCCTCCTGGCTCAATCCGCGTCTCGGCAGCGAGAGATCGCGCTCCGGACCGCGCTCGGCGCGACGCGGGCTCGAATCGTCCGCCAGCTGCTCACCGAGAGTCTGCTCATCGCCCTCGTGTCCGGGGGCATCGGGGTCCTGTTGGCGCCTTCGGTGACGGCGGCGCTGCTTTCCGTGGCGCCCGTCGAGCCCCCCTACTGGGTGTTCATGGGCACCGACTATCAGGTGCTCGCCTTTGCCTTCGGCGTCTGCATGCTGACGGGGCTCGCCTTCGGTCTCGCGCCCGCATTGCGCGCGTCCCGGGTCGACCTGATGGGCGTCCTCAAGGAGGGGGGTCGCAGCGCGACGCGCGGCTTCCGCAGCAGTCGCCTCGCCCAGGGGCTCGTCGCCGCCGAACTCGCGATGGCGATCGTCCTGCTCATCGGTGCGACGCTGCTCATCCGCAGCTACCTCGCCATGTCGGACACCGACATGGGATACGACGGCGATGGTGTCCTGACCTGGGCGGTGAGCCTGACCTCGGTCGCCTACCCGGATGCGGACAGTCGCACGCGCTTCGTACGCGAGGCGTTGCGGCGGATCGAAGCGATCCCGGGTGTCGAAGCCGTCGGTGCGTCGAACCATCTTCCTGCGCAGGACGAGCTGTCGATGCGCAGCTTCGAGGTGGAGGGCCAGCCGGTCGAGCGCGCCCAACGCCCAAGCGCCGGCTGGTTCCCGGTGACCGCCGGCTACCTCGACACCTTCCGCATCGAGCTGCGCGAGGGTCGTGCGCCGCGACCCGACGAAGTCGAAGCAGCGCGGGAGGTGGCGGTCGTCAGTGAGTCCATGGCCCAGCGCTTCTGGCCGGGCGAGTCGGCGTTGGGGCGCCGTCTTCGCTTCGGCGACGAGCCGTGGCTGCGGGTGATCGGCGTGACGCGTGACTTGTCGCGCCCGTTCGAAGTGGCCGGGGTGGAGGGACAGCCCCGTTGGCAGGTCTTCGTCCCGTTCGATCGCGGCGTCCCGGAACGCGTCAGCTTCGCGTTGCGGGTCTGGGGCGATCCGGCGGCCGTCGCGCCCGCGGTGCGCGCGGAGTTCAGTGCCATCGACCCCTCGCTGCCCGTCTACGCCATGTTGTCGATGGACGAGGTGTTGTTGCGGCTGATCTGGGTCTCGCGCCTCTGGGGCATCATGTTCGGCGTCTTCGCGGTGTTCGCGCTGTTGCTCTCGTCCGTCGGGCTCTACGGTGTGGTGTCGTACGGGGTTGCGCAGCGAACCCACGAGGTCGGCGTTCGGATGGCGCTCGGGGCGCGGCCCCGGGACGTGCTGCATCTGGTGATGCGCCAGGGGTTGCGAGCGACAGCGATGGGAGCCGGGGCAGGCCTCTGTATCGCGGTTGCGCTCGGCTGGGTGCTTTCGAGCCTGCTCTTCGGTGTGCAGACACGCGATCCGCTGACCTTCCTCGGGACCACCGCGCTGCTGGCGACGGTGGCACTGCTCGCGACTTTCTTCCCCGCCCTGCGCGCCACGCGGGTGGACCCGGCAGTCGCGCTGCGGAGCGGGTGACACGCAAGCGGAGCGGGTGACAGGTAAGCGGAGCAGGTGAGGGGTAAGCTTCAAAGGTGAGTCCCACGGCACCCGCCCCGAGCGTCCTCGTCGCGGACGATCAGACCGACGTCCTCGAAGCCCTGCGTCTGCTGCTCAAGGCCGAGGGCTATGCGATCGAGGCGGCGACGACTCCCGGAGGTGTGATGCGCGCGCTCGAAGAGCGCGACTTCGACGTGGTGCTCGTGGACATGAACTACGCCCGGGACACCACGTCCGGCCGCGAGGGCCTCGAGCTGCTGGAGCGGGTTCGTCGCCACGATCCGACCCTGCCGGTGATCGTCATGACCGCCTGGGGAAGCGTCGAGGGCGCGGTGGGCGCCATGCGTCTCGGGGCGCGGGACTACGTGGAGAAGCCGTGGGACAACGCCAGCCTGCTGGCACGTCTGGCTACCCAGGTCGAGCTTTCTCGCGCGCTGCGCCGGGCGCGGCGTCTGGAGGACGAGAATGCGCTGCTCCGGGGTTCCGGCCAGCCCGTCCTCATCGCCGAAGCGCCGTCCATGCAGTCGGTGCTGGCGACCGTCGATCGGGTCGCCGCGTCGGACGCCAGCGTCCTGATCACGGGAGAGCACGGCACCGGGAAGGATGTGGTGGCCGCCTGCCTGCACGCGGGGTCTTCCAGGCGAGACCGCCCGCTCGTTACCGTCAATGCGGGCGGTCTGTCCGAGACGCTCTTCGACAGCGAGCTCTTCGGCCACGTCCGGGGCGCTTTCACCGACGCCCGGAGCGATCGCACCGGGCGTTTCGAGCTGGCCGATCGCGGCACCCTGTTCCTCGACGAGATCGCCAATCTGCCCGCCGCCCTGCAGGCGAAGCTGTTGCGCGTGCTGCAGACCGGCGAGCTCGAACGGGTGGGGTCCTCGCGCACGCGGCGGGTAGACGTGCGCGTAATCGCAGCGACCAACGCGGACGTCCAGCAGGCCGTGTCGGACGGGCGCTTCCGCGAGGATCTGTTCTTCCGGCTGAATACCATTGAGATCCGTCTGCCTCCCCTGCGCGAACGCCGAGAGGACATCCCGGCGCTCGCCGCCCACTTCCTGTCGCGCTTCGCGGCGCGTTACGCGAAGACCTGCGAGGGCTTCGACGCCGGCGCCACCCGGGCGATGCTCGATCATGCCTGGCCGGGCAACGTGCGCGAGCTCGAGCACGCGGTCGAGCGGGGGGTCTTGATGGCTGCGACGCAGTGGCTCGGGGAGTCGGACCTGGGTCTGTACGGCAGGACGGGTCGGCAGGGCGTCGACTACGAGACGATGACCCTGATGGAAGCCGAGAGGCGCCTCATCGAACGTGCACTGCGCAGACACGAAGGCAACATCAGCGAGGCGGCGCGGCAGCTGGGTCTGAGTCGCAGCGCGCTCTATCGACGCCTCAAGACCCACGGGCTGTGACGCATGGCGACGCTGCGGCGGCCGCCGTCCCACGAACGTCGTGTCCTGGCGCTGGCGCTGACCGGGGGGCTCCCCGCTGTCGTGCTGGCGCTGGTCTTCGTCTACGCCGGCGACTGGGACCCGCCGTTGCGCTTCGGCGTTGGTGTGCTGCTGGTCGCGAGCTGGCTCGGCTTCGCAATGGCGGTGCGGCAGCGGGTCCGACGATCGCTGATGACCCTCGCGAACATGCTGGGCGCCGTGCGCGACGGCGACTTTTCGGTGCGCGGACGCATGGACGGTGGACGTGACGCCCTGGGACTCGCTTTTCACGAAATCAACTCCCTGACGGAGACCCTGCAGGAGCAGCGGCTCGGAGCGCTCGAGGCCACGGCCCTGCTGCGCAGGGTGCTCGCCGAGGTCGAGGTGGGGATCTTCGCCTTCGACGCGGACGCGCGGCTGCGCGTCGTGAACAATCACGGCGAGCGCATGCTGGGCAGACCGGCGGAGCGCCTGGTGGGGAGCAGCGCGGCGGAGCTCGGTCTCGACCACTGCCTCGAGGGTGAGTCCCTGCGGACCGTCGAGCTCACCTCGTTCGGCGGCCCCGCCAGTGGGACGGGCCGTTGGCTGCTTCGGCGAAGTTCGTTCCGCCAGGGGGGGTTCCCGCACCAGCTGCTGGTGCTGTCGGACGCCAGCCGGGCGCTGCGCGAAGAGGAGCACGACGCGTGGAAGCGGCTGGTGCGCGTCCTGTCACACGAGATCAACAACTCGCTGGCTCCGATCTCTTCCGTGGCGGGAAGTCTCGAGCAGCTGCTTCGCCGGGACCCGCGGCCCGCTGACTGGGAGGATGATCTGCGTTCGGGCCTCGAGGTGATCGCCGGCCGCTCGGAGGGTCTCCGACGCATCATGGCGTCCTATGCCCGGCTCGCGAAGCTGCCACCTCCCCGCCTCGCCCGGGTCGAAGTCGCTGCCTGGGTGCGCCGGGTCGCCAGCATGGAGACGCGACTGCCCGTGGTCGTGCTGCCCGGTCCCGAGATCGCCATACGAGCAGACGGCGATCAGCTCGACCAGCTGCTCATCAATCTCGTGGGAAACGCTGTCGACGCGTCGTTCGAGGCCCGGACCCTGGAGGCCGGCGAGGCTGGGCCAACTGGTGAAGTCGGTGACGTCGGTGGGGGCGGTGAGGGTGGTGAGGGTGGTGTGCGCGTCGGCTGGGACCGCAAGGGAGACGCACTGCATGTCTGGGTGGAAGACGACGGCCCGGGTGTCGCCGACAACGCGAATCTGTTCGTCCCGTTCTTCACCACGAAACGAGAGGGGTCGGGTATCGGGCTCGCGCTCAGTCGGCAGATCGCCGAGGGGCACGCCGGGGATCTGTCGCTGCGCGATCGCGACGACGGGCGTGGCTGCCGGGCCGAGCTGCGCCTGCCCGTGGCGTTGGAAAACGAGTCCCGTTAGCGGCCGGAACCGCAGGTCCCGGCTTGCTGCGCGTGCGCGGCCTTCTGCCGCGCACGCCGCTAGAGGTCGAACTTCTCCCCCAGGAGTCGTTCGGAAAGCGCCCACAGCTGCTCGGCGGCGTCGGGGGCGACGGCGTAGGACGCGTAGCCGACATCTCCGGTTGCTTCGTCGGTGCGCTTCGCGACCTGGCAGTCCTGCAGGTAGAGCCCGCTCCGGCCCTCGAGGTCCGGGGAGGTCGCGGCCCACACGCTCGTCGCCGCGCCCGCTTCCACCGACTTGAACGACAGTCCCCCCGGCGGCGCGACTTCCTGCAGGCTCTTCATGTCATCGGCGTCCATGTAGCGCGCGAGCTCGGTCATGATCACGCCGGGGTGCACGGCGTTCGCCGTCACGCCGTCTGCAGCGAGTCGCTTCGTCAGCCCGACGGAGAAGAGCACGTTCGCGGTCTTCGACTGGCCGTAGGCCGTGAACTTGTCGTAGGGGCGCTCCTCGTAGTTCGGGTCGGCGAAGTCGACGTTTCCGAAACGGTGCCCGCCCGAACTCAGGTTGACGATGCGTGCCGGCGCACCCGCGCGCAACGCGGGGGCCAGCAGGCAGGTGAGCAGGAAGTGCCCGAGATGGTTCGTCGCGAACTGCATCTCCCAACCGCGGGCGTTGCGTTCGAGGGGCGTGAACATCACGCCGGCGTTGTTGACGAGGATGTGGAGCACATCGTTCGCCGCGAGCCATTGCTTTGCGAATGCGCGAATGCTGTCGGGATCCATCAGCTCGAGGGGCCCGGCCACGTCCACCGCTCCCGTTCCGGTGTGAGTGGCGGTGCTCGCGCGAATCCCCGCGGCGACGGATTCGGCCTTCTCGAGATCGCGCGCGGCAATCGTCACCCGGGCGCCGCGGGACGCGAGGGCCCGCGCCGTCTCGGCTCCGAGGCCCCCGGAGGCTCCGGTCACGAGGGCGCGGCGGCCGCTGAGATCGATTCCCTCGAGCACCTGCTCGGTGGTGGTTTCGGGTCCGAAGGGCATGGGGTCTCCAGGAGGATGCGGTGGGGAGGTAGTGGGGTGTGAAGACGATGAACGGGAATCGTAACCCGCCCGCTGCGCCGCAGTCGACAAGACCCGCCTTCTGGGTTTCCCTCTTTCGCCCGCATCGAGAGAGGCACAGAGAGCATGACGAAGCGCAACGCCCCCCTGGCCGGCCTCCGGGTCATCGAGAGTTCACTGCTCGGACCCGCCGCCATCACGACGCCCTTCGCCGACCTCGGCGCGGAGGTCATCAAGGTCGAGTCCCCTGCGGGCGACTACGTGCGCGACATGACGTGGCCGATCATCGAAGGCGTTTCGTTGCTCCACTATCACGTCAACCGCGGGAAGAAGAGCCTGACTCTCGACCTCAAGACGCCGGAAGGCGTGGGCATCTATCTCGACCTGGTCCGGGGCGCGGACGTCGTCATCGAGGCCATGCGGCCCGGGGCTCTGGCAAAGCTGGGCCTCGGCTACGAGGAGCTGCGCGCCGTCAACCCAAAGCTCGTGTTCTGCAACATCTCGGGCTACGGCATGACCGGTCCGTACCGCGACATGCCGTCCCACGGCATTGCGTACGACACCTGGGCGGGTGTGGTGAAGCCCGCCTACGACGAGGAAGGCTTTTGCTTCATCGACGAGCACGTCAGCCTCGGGATCAACGCCGGCCCGCTCGTCGGAGCGCTCGGCGTGCTGGCGGCGGTGGTGCGCGCCCGGGAGACCGGTGAGGGCAGCATGATCGAGGTGGCGCAGTCCGATTCCGCCGCCTTCTTCGACTGGTATCGCAGCGAGAGCTACATGGCCTATGCCCGCCCGGAAGATGTGGTCACGGGCAACAAGTCCGACGGGTACGCGCGTCGGGCGGTTGCGACCGCCGGCATGAAGGAAGGCGTTCGCTACCAGATGTACGAGTCGTCCGACGGGCACGTGCTCTTCATGGCGTCCGAGCAGGCCTTCTGGAAGAACTTCTGCGAGGGCATCGGACGCATGGACCTGTTCGACAAGTGGCCCGGGTCGAAGTACGCCGATCACGCGCGCGGGAACCGCGAGCTGCAGAAGGAGCTTCGCGAGATCTTCAAGACGAAGAGCTGTGCCGAATGGCTCGAATTCGGCAACGACAAGAACACGCCGATCGCGCCGGTGAACACGCCCCAGACGATCGCGGAGGACCCGCAGTTCAAGGCGCGGCTGCCGCTTCTGCCCCATGAAGAGCACGGCGCCGACATGCTGCCCTTCCCGGTGAAGTTCCTCGAAGAAGAGCTGCCTCCGCCGAGCAAGGCCCCCACCGTCGGCGAGCACAACGAGCGGGTGCTGGCGGAGGTCCTGGGCTACGACGCCGCCGAGATCGCGAAGATCAAGGCATCCGGAGCGCTCGGCTGAGCGCGTCACCGGGCCAGAAGCCCCTGATCGTCTTCGCCCATGGCGCGGGCGCACCCTCCTCCCACCCCTGGATGCAGCGCTGGCAAGAGCGGCTCGAGGGGATCGGGCGCGTCGTCCTCTTCGACTACCCGTACGTGCAGGCCGGGCGGCGTGCGCCGGACCGGCTGCCGACCTTGATCTCGGCTCACCGCGACGCGCTGAACGCCGCGCGAGAAGGCCACGCGGGGCCCGTCTTCCTGGCGGGCAAGAGCATGGGGTCTCGTGTCGGGTGTCATCTCGCGCTCGAGGAGAGCGTCGACGGTCTCGTGTGCTTCGGCTACCCGCTGCAGGGCACGGGCAAGAACCCGAAGCTGCGCGACGACGTGCTGAAGGCGCTGACGACGAGGGTCCTCTTCCTGCAGGGCACCCGCGATCGCCTGTGTCCTCTCGAAACCCTGGCCGAGGTCCGCAGCGCGATGCAGGCCGAGAGCTTCCTGCACGTCGTCGAGACCGGCGACCATTCCCTGCAGGCGACGAAGACGTCGCTCAAGCAGGCGGGCGAAACCCAGGACGACGTGGACGACCGCATCTTCGAGGCCGTCCGGCTCTTCATCGACGAGGGTCGCTGAGCCGCGGTCAGTCCGCTGCGATCAGTCCGCGGCCCTCAGTCCGCGTAGGTCGGTACGATGCGGGTGACCGGAATGCTCTCCTCGGATGCGAGCACGTCCACGACGTGACTTGCGACCGCCGTCGGCTGCATGGCGCGGCCGAACATCAAGCCCTGCTCCGTCCATTCGCGCACCAGCTCGCCTGCGGCGCTCATGTCCCAGTCGTTCGCGAAGTCTGTCGGCATGGTGTCGCCGACGCTGATCCGCGTGAGGCGCACGCGCTTGTGCTCGACCTGGAGAACCTCGACGAGCTTGTTGAGCGCCGCCTTGCTCACCATGTACGGGCCCAGGCCGCGACGCGGCGGAAAGTCGTCCGTCGAGATCGACGACAGGAAGACGGCGCGCCCCCGGGTCGCTTCCAGCTGGGGCATGGCGGCGCGTGCCACGAGCGCGGCGCCGATCACGTTTGCCGTCAGGATGTCCTGCCACTGGGTGCCATCGACGTCGCGCACCTCGTGCATGAACGCGACACCCACCGCATAGACCAGGGCGTCGAGTCCGCCGAGGGCCTCGCTCGCCCGGGCGACGCCCGCCTCGCAGGAAGCTCCCTCGCAAACATCCATCGGGATGGCATGTGCGGCGCCGCCCTCGCGCACGAGACCTTCGAGGGCATCGCTGCGACGCGCGGCGACGGCCACGCGCGCCCCGGCTGCTGCGGCCGCCGTGGCGATGGCACGGCCGATGCCGGACGAGGCGCCGACGACGAATACGCGCTGGTCCCGCAATCGTTCCATGGGGTAGGTCCCTCCGTCAGCCCTTCGGGAGCGAGGAGTGAACCCGAAAGCGGCGCGCCTGGCAATCGGAAGGGACGACTGCGAACCGGGCTCAAGCGCGATGCAGGAAGAGCGGACGCAGGAAGTGGAAGTAGAGCCACTCGCTCAGGGCGTAGATCGCATAGCCCATGAAGTACGCGCCGATGACGTCCACCGTGTAGTGGTTGCGGGTGAGCAGCACGGACAGGGCCATCGCCAGGGACCCGAGGAGCATGACGGTCTTCTGCGCGCGCGTCTCGAAGAAGAGCGCGAACAGGAAGGGCATGGCGGTGTGGCCCGAGAAGATGAACTCGTTCTGGAAGGTGTACACCCCCGCCACCAACGGGAAGAGCAGGTCGAACTCGCCCATGTGCAGGATCGCTTCCGGGGCGCCGATGGGCGACAGGAAGACGTAGAGGGTTCGCACGCACAGATAGACGCCGAGCAGGAAGAAGAGGAAGGGGAGCTTGCGCGGGTAGTAGAGCAGTGCGGTGCCGATCGCGTACACGTGAAGGGCGAGCCAACCCCAGGAGAGCATCGGGACCAGGTTGACGAGGGGCAGGCGGTCGAGCAGCCAGTCCGAGCTGACGGGTAGTGCGCGGTTGTCCGCGTACCAGCCGAGATTCATGTAGAACGCATAGGCGGCGAACAGGAAGACGATGCCGCCGGCGAGCACCCCGATCCACCAGCGATAGTGGATGGCGTCCCACTCGTCGCGGATCTCCGACAGCTCGGCCCGGGTGCGGTCGACCAGGGGTGTATCGGCCTGGCGAAGGCGAAGGCGGAGGCTGCGCAGCTCTTCGAGGGCTTCCCGGAAGTGCTTCTCGAGCCGCGCTGCTTCGCGCTCGAAGCTCTGGGGCGGCCCGCTCACGAACTCGTCCCGGGACGCGTCATCTTCCGCAAGCGTTCTACGACGCGCGTCATCAGCGCGGGGTCCGGACGGGGTAGGCCCAGCATGGCCGACAGCCACAGTCCGTCGGCGGCGAGCCGTACGATCACGGCGGTCTCCGGGTCGAGGCCGTCCTCCTGGAGTCGGCCATGCCAGCTCGCGAAGCGTTCTTGCAGGGGCGCGAGCTGCTCCGGTGCGCTCCCGACCTGTGCCAGCAGTCCCGCCATCAGCTGGGCGGACCCGTCCGCCGGCTGGCCGCCCCGGGTGACCGTCGAATCGAGATACGCGCGGCTCCAGGTGCCGGTCCCGTCCGGGTCATCTTCTGCAAGCTCGCGCTGTACGCGGTCGAAGTTGTCGAGCATGCGCTCGCGGATGCCCTCGACGAGCGCTCGCTTCGACGGGAAGTGGTAGAGCAGGCCGCCCTTGCTGCAGCCCGCATCCCGGGCGACGTCGGCTAGCACCAGCCCCGCCTGGCCCCTTCCCAGCAGCCTGCGTTCGGCGGCGTCGAGGAGGCGCTCGCGGGCGCCGTCCGGGCGGCTCGGCGGAGCCGGGGGGGAGGTGGGCGGGGAAGAGGACGAGGTGGGCGAGGAGGAGGCCGCTTCTGCCATGAGATCGGGACTATACCGTCCGGACGGTACACTTCAAGCTGCCTTCAGCAGCTGGGCCTCGTAACCGGGTGCCCGGCCCCACGTTTCGGCGCTTTTGTGATCGCCGTCATTAAGAACAGGCAGCTTCCGCTCGATAGACAGGTTCGGAAAGCAGAATCACCGACCGTGGGACGGGACCAGATGGGGATCGGCACCTTGATGAATCGCAGCCGGGCAGCACGCCTGCGCATGGACGTACGCCCGGGGCCCGTCGGGCTCCTGGCAGCCGGCCTGCTCCTCGCCCTCGCGGCACCGGCCCACGCCGACTGGCGTCTCTATATGTCGGCAGACCTCGGCTACTCGATCGCCGACTCCACGGTGGAGGGGGAAATCAACTTCAACCCGCCCACCTTCAACATCGGCGGCAGCGACACCGATGTGTCTCCCCTGCTGGGGGGCGCGGTCGGGATCGCCATCCCGATGGACGAGATCGCCCCGGTCGAGATGCCGCGCTGGGTGCCCGACTGGGACGTGCGGGGTGAGGTCGAAGCCGTCGGCCTGCGAAGTTACGACTTCCGCACGCGCCCCATCGTGCCCGGCAACGCGAAGGTCTCGACCGAGCTCGACGTCTGGACCGTGATGGGCAACTTCTACCTGGACGTTCCCCTGAGCGGGCTCTACCGGCCGATCTCCTGGACCACCAGCCGCCTCTTCGGTCGCTGGCGCCTCCGCACCCTGAAGTACGCCCTGGACCGCACCACCTTCGACTTCGGCCTCGGGATCGGCGTCGCGGGTCTCGACGTGACGACGAGCGAGGCGGACAACGAAGGGAAGTCGACCGACTACAACTTCGCCTGGCAGGCTCATGCCGGTTTCGCCTACGCGGTGTCGGATCGCGTGAAGCTCAACCTCGGCTACCGTTACCTGGACCCGGGTGATTCGGAGTTCAACCTGCGAGGAGCGTCGTTGCCGCAAGACGGCTCCAGCTTCGTCAAGGTCGATCCCGACATTCACGAGGTTCGCGCGGGTGTGCGCGTCGAGGTGTGGGACTTCGCTACTCCCTGGAGATAGTGACCACCGCCCCCCGGCGATAGGGGGTTCGGTGAGGATTGCGAAGCGGGCTGCGCTGGTCGGCCTCGTCTCTTTCCTGACTTCGTCGGCTCCGGCGGTCCTCCTGACTCTGTGGGCTCCGCCTGCGTTCGCCATCGCCCGCGTGATCGAGGGCGGTCGCATCCGTCTCCACTACAAGAACGCGTCCCTCAAGACCATCGTCGAGGACATTGCCCGCGCGACGGGCGAGACCATCATCGTCGACCCCGCTCTCCCCGGCCGTTTCACCATCACCATCGGGAAGGCGATCTCGCGCGAAGAGGCGCTCGCGGTGCTCGAGGCCACGCTGATCATGCAGGGCTACGCGATCCTGCAGGGCGACGATGGCGCGATGAAGGTGCTCGCGGTCACCGACGCCGCGAACGGCTCGCGCTGGGCGGGTCCGCTCAGCATCCAAGAGGACCGCAACAAGCTGGTGACCACCCTGCTGCCCCTCGAGGTTGCGCGGGTGGAAGACGTCGCCAGTCGGATCCAGCACCTCGTGAGCGACCAGGACCTGGTGGTTCCGTATCCGCCCACGAACGGCTTGATCCTGGTCGGTACCGAGCGCCGTGTGCGGCGCATGATCGAGCTTGCCCAGGCTCTCGACGCCGGCGGGCAAGACGAGCTGTGGGTCCGCACCGTGCGGCACCGGGGCGCCACCCAGGCGGCGCAGATGCTCGAGGAAGCGTTGCGACCCGCGAGCGAGGCGGAAGCCGCGTTCCGACGCGAGAAGGAACCGCGCATCTGGACCGACGAACGCAGCAACACCCTGCTGATCATGGGATCGGAATCGCAGCTCGAACGGGCGCGGGTCTTCCTTCACGAGCTCGATCAACCGGTGGGTGTCGACACGCAGATCCAGGTGGTCCCCATCTATCATCGCGACGCCGAGGAGCTCCAGACTCTCTTGATCCAGCTGGCGGTAGGCCGCGCCTTGGGCGATCAGAAGGCCGGAGAGGCGGTTCTTGGTGAACTCTTCGCCGTCGTCGCAGACGGCCCCACGAACTCGATCATCGTGGATGCCGACCCCGAGACCTTTGCGGACCTCCTCGGGCTGATCGAGTCCCTGGACCGACCCAAGCCGCGCATCCAGGTGGACGTCACTGCCTTCGAGGTCTCGAACCCCACGCGTCTGCGCCTCGGTGTCGATTGGTTCTTGCCCGTGCTCGAACCCAACAGCGACGGCACGGGCGGCGTCATGACCATCGCCTCGAACCCGAGCGGCGGCGGGCTGCGGGGCGAGATCGGCGACGATCTGACCTTCTTCGGGCGGGTTTCGCGCGACCCCCTCTTGATCCCCTTCACCGATGCCGAGGGCAACGTGGTCGACGTGCTGCTGCCGCGCGAGACGGTCGTCATCACTGCGGAAGCCCGGGAGGTGCGGACGCGCGCGCTGATGGAGCCCCGCCTGCTGATGACCAGCGGCGAGGAGCAGCGGATCTTCGCGGGACAGAACGTACCCATCGTCGTCGGCCAATCGGGGGAGAACCTGTCGGCCATCCAGCAGAGCTCGCGGGTCGAGCGACGCGACGTGGGCGTCGAGCTGCGCGCCACCGCCAACGTCGGCGAAGAGGGGAAGGTCGCCCTCGACCTGTTCATCGAGATCTCCCGGGTGGCCCCGTCCGTCGCCGGGAACGTAGATTCCGTCGGGCCGACTCTGGACGCGCGCAGGATCGAGACGAACGTGGTCCTGTCGGACGGCGAGCTTGCGATCATCGGTGTGAGCGAGGAGGCGGGGTCCCGGAAGTCCCGGTCGGGAACTCCCTTCCTGATGGACGTGCCGGTGCTCGGAAACCTGGTGAAGTCGGGCTCCCAGAGCGCCGTGGATACCCATGTGGTCTTCGCCGTGCAGGCGCGCATCCTGAAGAACCGGGAAGAAGTGATTGCTGAATCGATGCGTCAGCGACTGGCGCTCGAACGGAAGCTCACACGCGTCGAGGGGCTGCGGCGAAATCCCAAGGCGCCCTACGCGGTGCTCGTCACGACGCGCGAGTCCCGGGCGGATGCAGACCTGCTGGCCGAGAGCTTCGAGCGCGACGGCCTCCGCGCGCAGGTCGGCGAATGGAGCTACGGCGGTCCGCCGCGATATGACGTCTACCTGACGGGATACCGAAAGCTGGACGTCGCGGGGGCCGACTCGCTGCGTCTGCGCGAGCGGGGTTTCGAGCCTCAGGTCGTGGTGCTGCCCGGCGAGGTCGAGATCGCCGAGAGCCCCGGACTGCGCGAGCTCGGCGGGTCGCCGTAGCGACGAGACAGGGTGCCGCTCACCTGACCCTTCGCGTCGATGCGGAGGTTCGGCAGCCCCAGCGCGTCGAGCCAGGCGGCTCCGTCGTCGCCCTTCAACATGGCGATGGTCGCCGCCGTGCCGGCAATCAGGCAACTGTTGGCGATGACGCTCACGCTTCGCAGGCCGGCGATGGGCCATCCGGTCTTCGGGTCGAGAATGTGTGCGTAGCGGCGGCCGTCGACGACCATGCAGCGCTGGTAGTCGCCACTGGTAGCCAGGCCGCCGCGACCGAGCTCGACCCTGGCTACGGCGCCGTACACCTGCTCGGGGTCGCGGATGCCCACGCGCCACGGCGTGTCGTCCGGGTGCGGACCCACGATCGCGATGTCGCCACCCAGGTCTACGAGTCCGGAATCGATGCCGTGCGCCCGACAACACGCCGCCGCCCGGTCCGCGGCGTACTCCTTGCCGTAGCCCCCGAAGTCGATCTGCATTCCCGGCCCGAGGCGGATGCGCCCGTCCTTCCACCCGATGCGGTGCCAGCCGACGCGCTCGAGGACCCGCGCGACATCGTGCGCCTTCGGGACGCGACCCGAGCGGAAGTCCCACACCTCGCGCAATACGCCGGAGCTGATGTCGAAGAGACCGTCGCTCTGGGCCCAGGCCGTCGCCGCGTAGTCGAGTAGCGCGGCGGTCTCGTCGTCGACGGCGACACCGCTTCCGTCACCGGCACCGGCGTTGATGGCGGCGGTCACACTGTCCTCGCGGTAGCGCGAGTACTTGTGCTCGATCCGGACGACTTCCGCGGTGGCGGCCCGGGCCGCGGCCTCGACCTGATCGGCGTCTTCGCCGTGGAGCAGCAACTCGCAGGGGCTTGCCATGGCGCGAAACGGGAAGTGTCGCAGCATGCGCTGGCCTCAGAACTTGACGGTGATCCGGCCGGCGAATACCCGGAACGAAACCAGACCCGGATTCTCGTTGTCGACGCTCTGGAATGCCATGCCCGCCGAGCTTTCGTAGCGCTCGTACGACAAGGCGAACTCCCAGTCGACTTCGCCCGGCCAGTCGATGAGGGTCTTCGTTGCCTTGAGGCCGTAGGTAATGGCTCCGAACGGTGACAGGCGATAGTCGCTCGAAGCGAGACCGTCCGAGCGCAGGTCCGGATAGAAGTTCTCGTAGAAGTCGGCCTGGCTCTGGGAGTAGTAGCGGAAGTTGGGTGTGATCTGGATGCCCCAGGGCAGGGTCTGGTACCAGGCGATGTCGAAGGTGTGGGAGTTCATCGACCAGTCATCGACGTAGAGCTTGTAGTCGAAGTGCAAGGTGCCGTTGAAACCCGACACGTGGTGCCGGTACTGGGTGAACCAGGTGAACTGCTTGCGATCGTCGGGGCGGTTGTCGGCGACGGTCGCGCCGTTCGACTCGATGAAGGCGAGCTTGTACGGGTCGGAGAGAAAGCCCGTCGCGTAGCCGAAGCTGAAGGTCGACTGGATGGCCGAGTGGCGCGTCAGGATCTGGCTGAGGCCCGCGTACACGTTGACGCTCTGCTTGTTCTCGCTGCAGACGCGGTTGAATTCTTCGCAGTCCGTGGGCTCGAGCCAGTCCAGGGACGCATTGATGCCCAACGAGAGGGTCGTGTTCTTCTCGTTGAAGCTGCGCTCTCCGCCGGCGCCGAAGTTGACCGCGTAGTAGTCGTTCTCGATGGAGAAGCCCGCGGATCCCGTGACCTTGCCCTGGTCGAAGTAGTAGTTTCCGGCGCCCAGGAGGTCGCCGCGCTGCTCGTCGATGGTGGCACCGCTCATGACCTGCACGGGACGGTTGTCCCGGGAGGGGTCGCCCGGCAGGACGAACCAGGGGCTGGCGCCGCTCAGCTTCTCGACGGTGCCCGCGACGTCGAGGTCCGATCGCTCGGTCAGGGGCGTCGATGCCCGGAACTGGTAGCTGTAGATCTCCATCCGCTCGCGCTCGCCGCCGAAGGCCGTCTTCTTGGGGCGGAGCTTGTCCTCCTTGTAGTAGGAGAACTCCTGATCGATGGTCGTCATTTCTACCGGTCCGTCGGCCCGCGCCACATCCGCGATACCCGCCAGCCCGGGAAGGGCCATGGCGCTCGCAGTGAGTGCGTTGAGCGCGTCGGACGCGGAGAGCCTGCTCTTGGGATCAGTCTTGGGATCGTGCTTCATCTCTGTCGTCTCAGTTGCAGCCGCAACCGCCCCCGCCGCCCGCGCCACCCGGAGGTGTCGCTTCCTTGGAGAAGTAGATGTGATTGCGTCGCGAGGTCTCGAGGGGGTCTGCGTCGAACGCCATGTCCGAGCGCGACAGCATCTCGCGGTCCCAGGGCTTGACGGTCATGCAACCGGCGCTCGCGAGCGATGTCGCGGCGACGAGCCCGGCCAGCGCCAGGAATTTTCCGATGCGGTGCTTCATGACGACTCTCATTTCTGGTTCACGAGCTTCGCGATCTCGGCTCGGATCTCGTCCATGTCGCCGGCGCGGAACCCCTTGTGGACGTAGCGGATGACACCGTTGCGATCGATGAGATAGGAGGTCGGCATCGTCTCGAGACCGAAGCGTCGCGGCAGCTTGCCCTTCGGGTCGGCCACGCTCGGATATCCGATCGGGTTCTTTTTGAGGAAGCGGGTCGCCTTCTTGGCGCTCTTGTCCACGTTGACTGCCAGCACCTGGAAGTCGCTTGCAGGGAACTCCGACCGCAGCTGCTCGATGGCGGGGATCGCCTTCGTGCACGGGTCGCACCAGGATGCCCAGAAGTCGAGGTAGACGACCTTGCCGCCGTAGTCCGAAAGGCTGATGACTCGTTCGCCTGCGAGCAGCGGCGCCTCGAAGACGTAGGCGGGGTCTCCCGCGTCGAGTGCTTGGGCGGGTGCGCCCACGAGCAGAATCAACGTCGCGAGCCATGCGACGCGAGAGGTGATTCGAACTCTCTTCACGATTGCCTCCTGCGGACTGCGGCACGTCTCCGACGTGCAGCTTCGGTACTCATCGTCCCGCGCGTGCGGGCGGCTTAGGGCTTTGTGGGTGACCTTGCTCACAGCGGGGCTCTCGTCGCCTGAGCGTCCAGCCCAGCCAGGGATTCGAGCACGAGGTCCGGGGTGAGCAGCTCCGGCAGCAGCGTCGGGTCGTCCGGGTGGGCGGGGTCGTACACGAGGTAGACGGGCACGCCCGCGCGGCCATGTCTCGACAGCTCGCTGCGGATGGCATCGTCACGCTGGGTCCAGTCGCCCACCAGCAGAGAGATCGCCTGATCTTCGAAGGCGGTCCTTACATCGGGGTCCGCCAGCGCGACCCGTTCGTTCACCTTGCAGGTGATGCACCAGTCGGCGGTGAAGCGGACGAACACGGGTCGGCCGTCGCGCAGGTGCGTGGCGACGGCCTCGGGAGACCAGGTCTCCCAGTCCGATGGGGCCACGGCCTTCTGCGAGACGTCCGTCGGGGCTTCGCTGCGCTCGGCGACACCCGCGTTCACCGCATTGAGACCGGCTGCACTCACGAGCAGCACCGCGGCGCCCGCGGCGACCGTCATACGGGGGTGCGCCGACTGCTGCAGCAGACCGAAGCACCAGAGCGAGAACGCCAGACCCAACAGGAAGGCGACCAATCCGATCACGCCATCGATGCCCGCCGAGCCACCGAAGATCCACAGCAGCCACAGCACCGTCGCGAGCAGCGCGAAACCGAGACCCGAGCGGACGACCTGCATCCAGGCGCCCGATCGCGGAACGAAGCGCGCCCAGGCCGGGACCATGGCAACCAGCGCGAAGGGCGCCGCGAGACCGATCCCGATGGCGACGAAGATCGCCAGGATGACCGCGGGCGGGCTCGCGAAAGCGAAGCCGACCGCGGTGCCGAGGAAGGGAGCCGAGCAGGGTGTCGCCAGCGCGACGGCCAGCAGGCCCTCGAAGAAGCTTCGGCGTGCGCCCGTGGCTTCCTGGCCGAGTCCGGTCAGAGGCCCCGCACCGCCGCGGATCTCGAAGGTGCCGAACAGATTCAGCGCGAACGCGACGAGTACGGCGGAGATGCCCGCCACGTAGATCGGTTCCTGGAACTGGAAGCCCCAACCCACCGAGCGCCCGGCGCTTCGCAGCACGACCACGAGGGTGCCGAGCGCGAGCATTGATCCCACGACGCCGACGGTATATGCGAGTCCGTGACGCATGGGTTCGCCCCGGCCTTCGTGGGCGGCGTCCGCCATTTCCGAGATCGAGAAGATCTTGATGGCGAGGACCGGCAGCACGCAGGGCATCAGGTTCAGGACGAGGCCGCCGAGCAGCGCGAGCAGCAGCGCCTGGAAGAGTCCGATGCCCGAGATCAGCGCGACGGGCGGACTCCAATGCCGACCGAGGGCCATGATCTCGGCGCCGGCCTCTGCCGTCGGGAAGGCAACGTCGACCTCGACGGGCCGTCGTGCGCCGTCCGGGTCCTCGAGCGTGACGATGCCCGTGAGCCTGTGTGCGTCGATCGGTTCGTCGGGCTCGGCGCTACCGCGCAGCTCGACCCAGTAGAGCGTGGGATCGGCGGCGTCGCGGCGCACGGCGCCCGGGCGCAGGGAGACGCTCTCCATGTCGTCGGGGAAGAAGGTGTCGTCGCGGACGGGCTTCCAGGTGCGGCAGGGCAGCGCGGCGTTCGTGCACGAGCGCACCGCGAGGGCACCGGTGAACGCGTCGCCGGGGCGCATCGCGCTCTGCGACCAGGCGGCCGAGAGCTCGAGACCGTGTCGCCGGGGATCGTCGGGAATCCGGGCCGCATACGTTTCGAACAAAGCGGCTTCGGCTTCCGAAGATAGACCGGGGACGGGCTCACCCGCGGCTCGCTCGAGGCGGAAGGTCGCGGGAACGCATTCGTACTCACACACGAGGACATCGACGGCGACGGCGACGGCGCCCGCGGGATCCCCGGGCTCGAGTGCGCTCGCCAGGAGCACCTGCTCCTGGTAGCCGTAGCTCGCGGCGCCAGGCTCCGATCCGCCAGCCTCGAAGGCCTCGGGGGCCGGCCACTGCAGCTCGCCGACGACGCGGCCGGGGACGTCCCAGAGAAGCTCGGGCGGAAGCCCGGTGTCTCCGGAGCTGCGCCAGTAGATGTGCCAGCCCGGCGCCAGGTCGAAGAGGACGCCCACCCGGGCGTCGCCGCGCAGCAGGCGCGCCTGGACCCGGTATTCGCCGTCCCGTTCGATCGCATGCGCGACGGGTCCGGCTTCCGCCGCGGCCAGGCCAGGGACGGGAAGAAGAAGGAAGACCAAGGTGACGAGCGCGGCTCTCTCGAAGGGATGTTCGAAGAGACGCTCGAATCGGGCCCGCGGCTTCCGGGGGGTGCGCGCGATCACATCCACGGGTCGCGTATCGGACGACCGGGTCTGGAAATTGTGATCTTTGAACCGAACGGGACACCGCCGCCGGCAACTCGGGTCCTTCCGTACGCAACGAACGACGGTTCGCCCTGATTCCGCACGCATCGCGCAGGCGAACGCGTAGCGCCGCGGAATCCCGCCTGGAAATCGACACGTGTGCGTGTCGATTCGACAGTCTGCTCACGCGCCGGCAAGTCTCCATTCCCGTTCTGCGGTACGCGCCTCGCGCGAGTTCTGCGCGCGCACTTCTCGTTCGACGAAAGGCGGGGAGGGAACAAGAATCGCTGGGAATACACCACAAGTTCGTGATTGAGGTCACCGACAAGACGAGGGTGCATCCCGATCGTAGGGGACGCATGAGCGAGGTCTGGCCGGGCGGGGGCCATCGCAAAAGGGTTGAGAGAATGACGAACGCGACTCACGACCGACCGGACGTACTCCGCGGACTGCAGCGCCAGGGTGGGCTTCTCATCCTGCTGATCGCGCTGGTCTCGCTGGCGGCTCCGGCCGTGGCGCAGGACCTGACCTTCCGCGAGTACGCGTTGCGGATGCACGATCGTCTCGTCGGCGTGCCGCCCGACGCGGCGACCCTGAACACGATGGCCCAGCTGATCGAGGACGGCTTCGCCGAGGACGCGGCCATTCTCGCGATGACGAATCCCGCCTTCTACAACACGACGCTCAAGACCTGGGTCAACCCGTGGACCAACGAGGCGATGGACGTGTTCGTGCCGTTCAACGATTACACGGCCACGGTCATCGGCATCATCCGGGACGACCGGCCTTTCACGGAAGTCCTCACCGGCGACTATCTCTACATCGGTCGCGGTGGCAACGTCGACAACGGTCAGGGCGTGGTGCCGTCCGCGTACTCACAGACGGACAACCAGCACTACGAGCAGCTCGAGAGCACGGGGGTCGACCTCAGCAACACCACGGACTTCGTCCCGTGGTCCCAGGATTCGCTCCCGGGATCGATGCTCGACAGCTCGGAGTCGGCAGGCGTCATCACGTCTCGCGCCGCGGCAGAAGCCTTCTTCTCCGCAGGCACGAATCGCGCGATGTGGCGCTTCACGGCCATCAACCACCTCTGCGTCGACATGGAGCAGATGTCGGACAACACGCGTCCGGTGGACCGGATCCGGCAGGACGTGAGCCGCAGCCCCGGTGGCGACAGCGACATCTTCCTGAATCAGTGCAGTGGCTGTCACAGCGGCATGGACCCGATGTCGGGCGCCTATGCCTACTTCAACTGGGACGAGACCCAGGAGCGCATGGTTCATACCCGTGGACAGGTCCAGCTCAAGAACCTGATCAACGGAAGCAATTTCCCCTTCGGTTACGTCACGACCGACAACCGATGGGACAACTACTGGCGGGAGGGCCAGAACGCGACCTTCGGTTGGAACGCTTCCCTTCCCGGTGGTGGATACGGTGTTCGAAGTCTGGGAGAGGAAGTCGCGAACAGCCGAGGTTTCGCGCGTTGCCAGGTGCAGAAGGTGTTCGAGCAAGTCTGCTTCCGGGAACCCGCGAATGAAACGGAACGCAACGAAGTGGAGAGTATCGCGACGACGTTCGAAGACTTCGGCTACAGCATGAAGACGGTCTTCGCCAAGGTCGCCGCGTACTGCATGGACGACTGAGATGACCCGACTTCGCCCCCGATTCCTCATCCTTATCATGTTCGCCGCCTCCGCGGTCGCCTGTGGCGACTACTCCGGTGGCAGCGGACCCGCCGAACAGGGCAACGTCGTCCTGGGTGGTGGTGGCAGTGGCCTGGGCGGTCTTTCGCAGACCGAACAGGTGACGGCCTTCACGAGCACGGTGTATCCGCTGCTCGCGGCGAACTGCAATAGCTGCCACGCGGGCTTCGGCCCCGGTACGCCGCACATCGCGCACTCGAATCCGTCGGTCGCCTATTCGTCGGTGGTCGACAACCAGAAGGTGAACTTCAGCCTTCCGGACTCGTCGCGGCTGGTCCGGCGTCTCGCGACCGACTTCCACTACTGCTGGAGTGGTTGCGCGGCGAACGGCGCCGAGATGCTCGCCGCGGTACAGGCCTGGGACACCCTGCTCGAGCAGGCCGGGGTCCAGGGCGGTGGTGCGGGTGTCGACGTCGCCCTGCTGGTGAGCGACTCACTGGACTTCAGCGATTGCTTCGCCACGGGCGCCTGCGCCGAGGACGAGGGCGGCGAACGTTACGAAGACCGGATCATCGCGCGCTGGGACTTCCAGGAACTCACCGGCTCGACGGCCTTCGATAGCAGCGGGATCGATCCGCTGATGGATCTCAGCCTTTCGCCGGAAGTCGAGCTGATGAGCAGCTACGGCATCGAGATCGGCGAGGGCGGCGTGGCGATGGCAGACCAGGCTTCCAGCCGGAAGCTCTACGACGCGATCGCGAACCCCAACGGCGGCAGTGGCGCGTACTCGGTCGAGGCCTGGGTGGTGCCCGGGAACACGACGCAGGAAGGTGAGAGCGGCCCGGCGCGGATCGTCACCTATTCGCGCGGCACCGGAAACGCCAACTTCACCGTCGGACAGCGTATGTACCAGTACGTCGCCCGGAATCGCAGCGTCCACGAAGACGTCAACAATCGTGGCGACCCGAGCATGCTCACCTACGACGTCGACGAAGATCTGCAGGCCACATTGCAGCACGTCGTCGTCACCTACGACCGCTTCCAGGGCCGCCGCGTCTACGTGGACGGCGTGTGGACGGACGACGAGGACGAGCAGCCCACGGCGCGGTTGTGGAACTGGGACCCCAACAACATGCTCGCGGTCGGCAACGAGACCACCGGCACGGGCAACGAGTGGATCGGCCAGGTGCGCTTCCTCGCGATCCACGATCGCGCGCTGTCGGCTTCTCAGATCTTCCAGAACTACGGCGCCGGCGTCGGCAAGCGCCTCACCCTGACCTTCGACATCAGTCAGTGGGCCGGGGCGGGCACCTCGATCGACTTCGCCTTCACCGAGCTCGACAACTACAGCTATCTCTTCTGTCAGCCCACGATCCGCGGGCCGAACCCCGCCGGGCTGACGGTGGACAACATCCGCATCCAGGTGAACGACACGATCCCGGTGGACGGCCAGGCGTTCAGCAACGTGAACGACACGGTGCTCCTGAACGGTCAGCAGCTGTCGCGTCAGTGCTCGGTCATCCGCAAGGAGCTGGGTGTCGACCTCGATCGCTTCACCATCGCCTTCGAGCAGCTGGGACTGTTCCAGAGCCCGCTGGCGCCGAACACGCCGACCTTCGTGGTCAGCACCGCGGTTCTCGATCCGGTGCCGGTGCTCGGCATGCGGGACTACGGTCGCATCAATGAGACGATGGCGGCGCTGACCGGCGTCGATCCCCTGACGCCTGCCGTCAACGCGGTCTATCTCGACCTGACCCAGCAGCTGCCGAATACCCAGGACATCCGTTCATTCGTGTCCTCACACCAGGTCGGCATCTCGAAGCTCGCCTTCGAGTACTGCAACGAGATGGTGACGGATACCGGCTTGCGCGACGGGTTCTTCGATCCCTCCTTCGAATGGACGGACATCCCCTCGGTCGCCTTTGGCACGCCGGCGAAGACCGACCTGATCACCGAGCCGCTGATCAGCGACATGCTGCGCCACGGCACGCCCGCGCAGGCCCTCACGAGTCAGCCCGACTTCGCGATGGTCGAGGCGGACCTCGATCAGCTCGTCGTCGACCTGATGGCCTGCAATCTCACGCCCTGCGATGCGAACCGCACGGTCAACATCGTGAAGGGTGTCTGCACGGCGGCGCTCGCGAGCGCCGGCGTGATGGTCCACTAGAGGTAGCCCCCATGAAGCTCTTCCGATCTCGACACGACCGACCGAACGAGCCCGAGCGCCTCGAGCCGTTCTATCACCTGGACCACCCGCGACCGCGGACGCGAAGGCAGTTCCTCGGTCAGGGCTTCCTCGCCGGCATGGGCATGGTGGCGTCTCCGAGCCTGTTCGGGCTGCTCAGCAAGAGCGGCAACGCGCAGGCCCAGGCGATGACCTGCGCGCTGACCGCAGGCGGCGCCGGTCGGATCCCGTTCCTCTGCATCGATCTCGCAGGTGGCGCGAACATGACGGGCGGCAACGTCCTCGTGGGCGGCCCGGGCGGGCATACGGACTTCCTGAGTCTGGCGGGCTACGAGCGCCAGGGCGGCCTCCCGCCGTCCCTGACGCCGGTGCAGGACCCGTTGATGATCGACACGACCTTCGGTCTGCCCTTCCACGCCGAGAGTCCCTTCCTGCTCGGCATGCTCGACAAGACGACGGCCGCGACCCGTCTGGGAACGAACGGCCTCGTGTTCTGCGCGCGCTCGCTGAACGACACGCAGAACAACCCGCACAACCCGATGTACGGCATCGCGGCGACCGGGTCTGCGGGCGGTCTGCTCACTCTGGTGGGCAGCGAGCCGACGGATTCCGGCGGCAACTCCATCAATCCGCCCATGTGGTTCAACCCGGCCATTCGCCCCACGAAGGTGGACCGTCCCCAGGACGCCACCGGTCTCGTCGACACCGGGCGCCTGGTCCAGATGCTCGACACCGAGGGCGCCGACGCCGTCATGGCAGCGGTCGAAAACCTGAGCAACCGCAAGGTCGACAAGATGGAGATGACCGAGGACATGGTCGTGACCGAGCTCGTGCGCTGTGCCTACGAGCAGAGCAGCGATCTCGTCTCGCTCTACGGAGACCCGACCGCCCTCGATCCGCGCCAGGATCCCTTCATCGCCACCGGACCCACGCCGATCTTCGATGCGAACGAGCTCGACTCGGGGCGCTTCCAGAAGACCGCCGCGGTCATGAAGCTGGTGATCGATGGCCATGCAGGCGCTGGAACCCTGGAGTTCGGTGGCTACGACTACCACAACGGCACGCGGGCCACGGGCGAGCAGCGGGACTTCCAGGCCGGCCAGTCCATGGGCGCGAGCCTCGAGTACGCGATGCAGACCGGCAAGGAACTCTGCCTCTACGTCTTCACCGACGGCGCGCTCGACTCGAACGGTCAGATCGACAACGACCCGAACGGCAACGGCAAGGGCATCTGGCAGGGCGACAACTCGTCGACCTCGTCGAGCTTCATGCTGGTCTACAGCCCGAACGGTCAGCCGGTGATCGATCCCGCGAAGCAGCAGATTGGTTGGTTCCGATCGGACGGCAGTGCCGAGACGAACGCGACGGAAATCAGCAACAACCCGGAATCCCTCGCGGAAGCCGTGGTCGCCAACTACCTGGCGCTGCACGGCGAAGGCGAGGCCGAGCTCGACGTCGCGATCCCCGGTCATCGCATCGGGAACGCGGCGCCGGTCTCGGACGTCGTGGGGTTCACGAACATCCGGAGCTGATCCAGAAGAGCGGAACATGACAAGGGGGGAGGGAGTCTCGTCGCCGCGACAGGTTGGCGCGACGCCCGTTGGGGATCATGTCACAGAACAACGTGGAGAGTGGGGGAGCCCCGGCGTGGCTCTTCTCGTTCGTCGACCTCGCGTTTCTCATGCTGATCGCGATGACACTGGTCGCGGCGGAGAAGGCCGGCGCACCGGAGATCGGTGAGATGGCCATTCCTCGCATCGGCGAAGAGGCGAGCAAGGAACTCAGCTCCGGCATGGCCGGCGAGTTCTGGCAGCTGCGTGTACATCCGCCTTCCCAGTACGACGACGGCACCCTCGAACCTCCCTTCGAGCTGAAGCGGACCCGCGGCGGCGCCCAGGCAGAGGAAGGCGTACTCGTCGACAAGGTCGACCTGCGCGAGCGCCTGATCGTCATCAAGGACCAGGGGTCGCAGAAGCCGCTGCTCGCACCGCACGAGGACTCCAGATCCCAGGACCTGCTCGACGCCGCCGGTCTGATCGAGGAGTACTGGCCGAGCCCCCGCCGCGCCCTCGTCGCCCGTCTGTTGGAGGAGCGATGAGCTGGCGGATTCGCCAGCAATACGGTTTCGGGGCCGCCAACGTCGAGCTCGCAGCCGAGCCGCACTTCGTCGCGCACCGGTCTCTGTCCATTGGCGGCGCGCTGGTGGATGCGGGTCGTGACTTCTACCTCAGCACGCTGCCGCCGCTGCTGCTGGCCGCGTTCATGATCATCGCGCTCTTCGTGACCGTGTCGAAGGACCAGGGCTACACGGATCTCGAGGTCGTGATGATCTCCGACGTCGTGGAGCTGGCCGAAGAGACGCCGGAGCCCGAGCCCATTGCGATCGAGCCCGAGCCCATCCCCGTCGAGCCGGAGCCCGAGCCGCCGCCGCCGGTGCAGAAGATCGTGGAGAAGAAGCCCGAGCCGCCGCCGCCGGTCCAGAAGATCGCGGAGGTGAAGCCGAAGCCCGTTCCGCGGGTCCGTCCCAAGCCGAAGCCGGTGCCCCGCGCCAAGCCGAAGCCTCCGCCCGTGAAGCCCCGGATGGAAGCGATCGCCATGCAGGCGCCGAAGCCCGCGCCGCCTCCGCCCGTCCGCCGGGGCAACCGGGTGCGCGAGGTCGCCAAGCCGAAGATGGAGCTCGCACCCCTCACGAACGCGCCCAAGCTCGCGGTGGAACGGCCCGACAGCTCTACCCGACGCTTCGCCGCGGTTCGCGCCGAGGCCCCGTCTCGTCGACCGAAGGCCGACCTGGGTCCCCCGATCGCAGCGCGTGCCCTGTCCGCTCCGGCGCCGGAGGCGGCTCCGACGCGGACCCGGCGTGCGGCGCCGCGCAATGAGAGCGAGAAGCGCGCGATGGCCAAGGTCTCGTTTGCGGGGTCCGCGGCGCCCGTCCCCGCCGCGCAGGCCAAGGCGCCCACGCGCGCCCGGACCAGCCGCCCCGTGGCCGAGCCGTCGCGTTCGCGGAACGCTCCGCCGCCCATGGCGCTGGCCGCCGCCGCACCGGGCGCGCCGCAAGCCGCCAGCCTGGCCGGTCCGCGGCGAACGGAACGCGCACGCACCGAGCGGAACGAGACCACCCGCAGCCGGTCGGACCACACCGCCGGCAAGGGACTCGCCGGCGTACCGCTCGCGTCGCTCGCGACCTGCGTGTCCGAGCGGGAAGAAGAGGCCCTCAAGCGAAAGCTCGTGGCTGCCGTAACGACGCAGACGGAATGTGTAAGTCGGGCCGGGACCTACCGATTCGTGGAGACCAAGAATCTGAACGCCTTCCTGATGACGATCGAACGATCCGCCAACCGACCCCTGGCGGATCGCTGTGTCGAACTCGAGTACGCGCTCGCGTGCGTTTCACGCTGAGACGATTCGAGTGAGCTCGAGCTCGAGAGGCACTGGACGGGGAGCCTGATCCGGAATGAACACCACACTTCGACGCATCCAAGGGCTGGCGATCGCGCTAGCCGTGCTGGTACTGCCGCACGCGGCGGCCGCCGAGGCCGACCCCTCTCGCTGGGAGGGCTACATCGACTACGCGTACGTGTACTCGTCGGCGGACTCGGCCACGCTCAAGAAGCGCCTGGCCCAGTACGGTCGAGAGGCCGGGCTGACCCTCGAAGAGTACTTGTACGAGGCCTATGAATCCCTGCGCGAAGACGGACAGGGTCTCGACGAGCCCGGGATCCGCCGCCTCTCCGTGGGCTACTTCCTGCTCTATCTCGCGGACCGCAACGTCGACTATCTCGACAAGGCCGTCGATACCATCGAGCCCTTCGAGGAACAGGAAGGTCGCCACGAGAACGCGTACTGGTTCCACTACATCAACGCCCACCGAGCCCTCGAAAAGGGCCATCCGAGCGACTTCGTCAAGCACAACCTCGATCTCTGGCTCAACGTCGTCGTCCCGCTCGAGAGCGCGTACGAGACTCTCGAGGCGCTCTCGCTTTCGCAGTCGGCGAACTCGGGCTTCGTCTCCGCGCTGCCCTACGTCTTCGAGAACCAGGCGCGGCTCATTCTCATCCGCAGCCAGGAAGGCGGGCTGAACCGCGGGCTCGATCCGCTCGTCGCGATCGTTCGACTGCTCCACGACGGACGCGTCGGCGCGCATCCCGACGTCATCCCGGTCGAGGCGTCTTCCCTCCAGTACCTCGACCGCATCATCGAGCGCGTCACCGGGTCGGAGTCCGACGGCGGTAGCCTGACCTTCACCCTCGCCCTCTTCGATGCCGGCCGCTACCACGAGCGCGCGCGCGGTCTGCTGGCGACGAAGGGTCTGACGGAAGAGACCGTCAAGGCGATCAGCGTGGCGAGCGGCGCCTACGAGGCTGCGCTGGACCGGTCCGAAACCCTGCAGGGTCGCGCTGCGGTCTACATCCGCGTGCTCCGACAGATGGGCGAAGTGTATGCCGCGAAGCAGCGGCTCGGTGTGGACCCCTACATCGAGATGCCCTTCCAGATGGAAGGCGCCATCGAGGTCTATGCCGCGCTCTTCGATGCGCGCGAGAACGACGGCTGGAAGGCCGCGGGTTTCCGCAGTACCGGCTACGACTCCTACGTGCGGACGGTCCACCGTCTGTGGGAAGAGATCCAGGAAACACACCTCAATGCGGCAGACTACTACCTGGCGCGCAGTCTCAAAGAGAAGAACCGGTCGGACGAGCTGGTCCGGAGCGCTTCGCGGATGTACTCGCGCTACCTCTCGTTCTTCCAGCAGTTCGCCACACCGGACTCGCTCGAGTTCGTGCCCGAATCGGCCTATTTCGCCGCCTACGAGTCCGCTCGCGGCTTCGGCGATTCGTACATGAGCTACCAGGAAAGCAACCCGACCGCCGCCGAGATCGACCTCGTGGTCAAGCGCTACATCGCGGCCCTCGACCTGTACCCCTTCGATCGGCGCGCGTGGTCCCTGCTGACCAACGCGCTCGAACGCAAGGGTCAGGCGAACGACTACATGAACCTCGCTCGACCCATCGCCGACTCGGTGGTGCGTTCGCGCGAGGTACACAAGTGGATCCAGGCCAAGGAGCCCGGCGCCAAGTCCTTCGGCGCCATGCGGCGCGCCCTGGGTGACGACCTGGTGCTGATGTACATGGGCTTCGCGGACAGCGAGGACAAGGGCGTCCTCGAGCAGAGTCTCGCGGACGTCCAGTCCCGACAGTCGAAGCTCGAGTCCGAGCTGCGCGACCTCGAACGCCAGCGAGCCAACATGAACGGCCGCGGAGGGTCCGCGTCGTCGCCGGCGAAGGCAGCCCCGGACGGCGGAAGCCGCGAGCCCACCCGGGCCGAGCGTACGGCAGTCACGCGACGCATCCACAAGGTGACCGACCAGCTCGCGAAGCTCGAGCGACAGGTCGAATCGCGCAAGCGAGCCCTTCCGCTCTATCGCGCGACTCGCAGTGCGGACGGGATGATCGACGAGCTGCGCGCCCAGCGTGACCATCCCGCCCATACGCTGCTGCGCAAGATGTATCACGAGAAACGATCGAGCGCGGCGCCGCTCGACGGGGGATCTGAATCATGAGGGCGCGACGCTTTCTGACGCTCGGAACGGCCATCGCCATCGCGATGGGAGCGACGGGGTTGCTGGCCTGCGCGGGCGAGCCGACCGACATGGACGACAACGTGCGCAACGAAGCGCCCCTGGGTGGCGAGGCGCTGGTGCAGCGCAAGCACGACCTCGACCGCTCGTACCGCGATCTGCTCCACTTTCACGCGACGCTGAGCACGCTCGTGGATCGGCGTGATTCGCGATCCATCGCGCTCTTCGATGCCTTCCTGGCGGCCTACCTGGGCGAGTACCTCGACCCGCTGCTGCGCAGCGAGTGGCAGAGCCGACACGCGGAGCTCGCCGGCGTCGATGCGAGTCTGCGCTTCGCCAAGGCCGAGCTGCTCATCCAGATGCGCTACCCGCGCCGCGTGCAGCAGACCATCGACGACATCGAGCGCCGCTACGGCGGCCGCGAAGCGCTTCTCATCGAGTATCCGATCGGGCGTCAGGGAACCCTGGGCGACGGTCTCGAGGTCCTGCGGGACCGCAAGTGGAAAGGCTAGCGGCCGGAATCGCAGATTCCGGCTTGCTGCGGGCGCGCGGCCTTCTGCCGCGCACGCTGCTAGGGGGTAGAGACGTTGTTCAGTGAAGAAAATGTTGCGTGGATCCTGACGGTCGTGGCGCTGGTGTGCACGATCGTCCCGTTCTACAAGGCCATTCGCGTCACCCTGCGCGGCTGGGGAGCGACCCGGCGCGTAGACCCGGCGGTCCTGCGGCAGGGGGATGAGCCCAAGCGTGGTCGCACGGAGCCCTTCGCGGTCTTGATGATGCGCATTCTCCGCAAGTCCCTGAAGGAGAACGAGGACCATCATCCGAGCGACTTCGTCTTCGACGCCAGCCGTCAGTACGTGATGAACGAGTTCGAAGTGAACTACATCCGGCTCATCACCATGTTCGGCAGCCTGCTTCCGCCGATCGGCTTCATCGGGACCACCGGCGGCATGTTGATCCTGTTCCTGTCGATGCAGGTCTCGGACTCGTCTCTCGAGCTCGGCGCGCTGGCGCTGGCGCTGACCTCTTCGATCTTCGCCCTGATCGGCTTCTCGATCCTCGAGGGCCTGAAGATCCGGCTCTACGGCCGGCTCTTGACGTCGCTCCGCGACGTGCAGGTGCTCTTCGAAGACGCCGACCGCCGGCGCGAGGCGCAGAAGGCGGCGGCCTGATCGGAATCCGGAGTCGATGTCCTGGTTTGGCGGTGACAAGGGGTACGACCGGGCGCGGCTGCTGGCCGACGCGCGGCGCGCCGCCAAGCGAGGCGCTCACGCCAAGGCGATCGCGCTCTACGAGCGCGTCCGTGAAGTCGAGCCCGAGAACACCGATCTCCTGAGACGAGTGGCTGGCCTGCGCGTCCGCGCAGGACAGCGAGAGGAAGCCTGGCGGGACGGCTGTCTTGCTGCGGAGGACCTCGCGAAGCGAGGCTTCGTCGCCGAAGCGATCGGCGTCCATCGCAGCTACGCGGGACGCTTCCCGGACCAGGCGCCGGTGTGGTGCTCTCTCTCGGATCTCGAGCTGGAAAGGGACCGTCGCCCGGACGCCGTGTCCGTGTTGCTCGAAGGGTCCGGCCACTTCCGATCTCGCGCGAAGCGCCCGGACGCACTCGCGCTGTTGCGTCGGGCGCGCCGCATCGAGCCGACCCACTTCGAAGCGAACTTCAGTCTGGCAGGCGTGATGGCGCGCAGCGGCGCGAGGCAGCCGGCAAGGCGGATCCTCGAGAGCCTGGCGCCCCATGCCAGGACACGCCGCGACCGACGCAGGCTGCGAGGTCGGCTCTTCCGCTTGTCTCCGACCCCGGCGGCAGCCTGGCGCTGGCTCATGGCGGCTCTTGGCCGCTAGCAGGCCGAAGCCGGGGTTTCGGCGGAGCGTGGTGTCAGGGGAGCTGTTCGATCACGACCCGGCGATTCCTTCGCCGGGCGTCTTCGCTGCTGCCATCGACGATGGGTCGCTCCTCGCCGTAGCCGGCGGTCTGCACGGCTTCGCGCGGGATGTCGTAGCGGGACATCAGGTACTCGTAGGCTGCGCGCGCGCGCTTCTTCGAGAGGTCCATGTTGTAGCCCGCGGCGCCAACGTCGTCGGTGTGCCCGGCGAGTTCGAAGCGTCGGGTCTTCATGGCCGGGTGCTCGAGGGCGCGGCCCAGCTCGTCGAGGTCCTGCTTCGCCTGGGGGGTGAGCTTCTCGGACCCGAACTCGAACTGGATGTCGAGATCGAGCTTGCGTCGTCGCAATGACCTCGTCTGCGTGGTGAAGTGCTCGACGATCTGCGCCTGTGCGTAGCGTTGGGGCGTGCTTTCCGGAACGATCTCGTGAGAGAACGACGTGACGTCCACGCTGCCCTCGTCGAGGATGCTCAGGTAGTCCGATAGCCGACGGGCGAAATGGCGTGCTTCCTCGGGGCGCTCGAACACGACGATCCGCTTGCCGTCGGGATCGGCGAACATGTCCTGGGGCAGCGGCTCGAGGGTCGCGATCGCGAACACCTGCTCGCGACCGAGCGGGGGCTGGGCGACCATGCGCTTCCCCGAGTCGGGCGCGGGGTAGCTCACCACCTGCCCCGGCGTCAGGCGATCGCTCTCGCCACCGCTGTGCAGGATGGTCATGGCGCCGGCGGCGTCCACGTACACCGTCGTGAGATAGACGGCGCTCTTGCTGTCGAAGCGGAAGTCGACGGGATCTCCGACGCGTACCTGATCGGCCACGGTCCCCTCGATCCAGGCCTCGACGCCGATCGCGTCACTGTGCTCGATCTGCTGAAGCGCTCCGATCGTTTGCTCTCGCGGGTCGGCGGCAGCCCCCGGGCCTGCGAGCAGCAGCGTCGCAAAGACGATGGAGAGCCTGCGTCCAATCATCGTGGTCCCCGTTCTCGGCAGAGTGGGAAGAGATCTCCCCAGGCTACTGCGCGGTGTCGCGCGCGCAACGAAAGCCGATGTCGCTGCTGCGGTCTGCCGGGTCGGCCGCCAGTCGCGCCGCAGCCCGCAGGTTCGCCGGATTGGTCTCCATCCAGGAGCCGCCCTTGAGGACGCGCTCAGCAGTGCCGCTCTGGGCGCGCCCCGCGGTGCGCCCCGTGGTATGAGTGCCGGTCCACTCCCACACGTTCCCCGCCAGATCGACGTGCCCGTACGGCCCTTCGGGGAAGCTGCCCACCGGGCGCAGCCGGGTGGAAGCGCCGGAGGCCCAGCTCGCCGCGTCCCGGTCCCAGGTGTTGCCCCAGGGATAGATGCGGCTCTCTTCGCCACGCGCCGCGAACTCCCATTCGTCCTCGCTGGGAAGCCGCTTGCCCTGGTGTGCGCAGTAGGCCTCCGCATCGGCGGCACTCACGTGGACGACGGGATGGCCGGGCAGGTCCTTGTGGGAGGACCGCGGGCCCGCGGGCCGCTGCCATCGCAGTCCACGTTCTTCGAAGGGGCCGTCCCGGCTGGTGCCGCGGGTCTCGGCGGTGGTGACGTAGCCCGTTGCCGCGACGAACGCCGCGAACTCGCGGTTGGTCGCCTCGCTGCGGTCGAGCACGAAGGGGCCAACGGTCGCCGAGTGCGGCGTCTCGTCGTCGTACAGCGAGGCCGGGCAGTCGGCGGCGTGACGACTGCACAGGCGCAGGGCGTCGGCGAGCTCGTCCGGGGTCGTACCTGCCCGGAAGGTTCCGGCCAGGACGACGGCTTCGGCGGCGGTCGCGGCGATCTCATCGGTTGCGGGCGACGGGGCTTCGGACGCAAGTCGTCGCTCGAGCAGCATCCAGGTGAGTGCGAGCCCGATGCCGGCGGCCAGGACGCCGAGCCCGATCCATCGCATGCGCGTGGAAGCGGTGTCGCGGGTCAGCTTGGGGAGCGCGATTTCCTGGGTGATGATGCCGTCATCGTCGCCGGTGAAGGACTCGGCCAGGGCGATGCAGGACGGGAAGCGATCGGCCGGGTCCCGCGACAAGCCTCGCATCACGGCGTGGGTCGCGGCGGGCGGGATCGGAACGCCGCGTTCGTCCAGGGGCGCGGGGGGATCGCTGTTCTTGGCGATCATCAGCGCGCGGTGCTCGATCTGCGCGTACGGCAGGTAGCCACACAGCGCGTGGTAGAGGACCAGCGAGAGGCTGTACTGGTCGTAGGCCGGAGTCAGCTCGCGCGACACCGCCTCGGGCGGCGCATACACGGCGGCGCCGACGAACGACCCCTCTGCGGTGAGACGGCCGTCGTCCGCGGTCTCGCCGCCGGTCTCGTCCGAAGCGCGCAGGATCGCGGCGACGCCGAAGTCCGAGAGGAAGACGTTGCCCGACGGGTCGAAGAGGATGTTGACCGGAGTGACGTCGCGGTGCAGGACCCCCGCCTGGTGGATGAAGTCCAGTGCCTCGGCCACCCGCGGCAGCCAGCCTGCGATCTCCGCAGCCGGGATCCGGCCGCCGGCGCGTTCCAGGCGGTCGGCCAGATCGCCACCGGCCAGATACCGCACCGCACACCAGGGAACGCCGCCCGGCTCTTCACCGCAGTCGTAGAGCGGCACGATGCCGGGGTGCTGCAGCTCGGTGAGACTTCGGATCTCGCGCTGGAAGCGCTCGCGAAAGCCCGGTCGCGCGAGCAGCTCCGCGTGCGGGACCTTGATCACCACCTCGCGCTGGACGCGGGTGTCGACCGCGAGATAGGCCGTCGCCATGCCCCCGACGCCCAGGCGCGACGCGATCCGGTAGCGCTCACCGATCTCGTGGCCGATCAGCGGGTCGTCACTCATCCCCGGGCCCGTCATTCGTCCCAGCGATGGTCATTCGTCCCAGGGATAGTCTTCCATCGGGTAGTCGGGACAGGCCGCCGCGTACTCGGCTTCGCTGACCACCTCCCGCCAGCTCATGAACTGGAAGAAGATGTCGCAGCGATCGCGTTCGTTCGTGAAGCGTTCGTCCTGCTTCAGCTGCGCGACGAGTGCAGCGTTCGTGACCTTGTCCGACGACATACGGATGCCACCGTCCGCAGGGGTGTCGAAGATCAAGAAGCGGTCGGAATCGGCGCTCGACGCGTCCCAGGCCGCCCAGCTCCCGAGCTCGTTCGCACGGCCCTGCCCGGGGTCTCCGGTGTACGCGAAGTTGGCCCAGTACGACATCATCGCGTCGGAAAGCGCGTCTCGTTCCGGGATGCGTTCCTCGTCCCATAGGAAGCGGTTGCCGCGGCCCAGGTCGAGGGTGCCGAAGACGAACGGAATTTCCAGAGCGTGCGCCGCGCCCAGCATCTTCGAGAAGTCCGCCCACAGCAGGGTGGGCTCTTCGTCCCAGTCGAAGCGGTAGGCGAAGACCGGCGTCTTGCGTACGCCGACCATGGCTTCGGCAGGTTCGTCGACGCCGGCGGCCTTCCAGGCATTGGCCTCGTACTCGGCGACGAGGTCGTAGGCGGCTTCGTCCTTCAGCCACAGGGGGATCCCGAAGGCGCGGGCGACGTGAGGGGAGCCGAAGAGCAGGAACAGTTTGTTCTCGTCCCGGTTCGTTCCCAGGATGGTCGGGACGTCGGCGGTACCGCCGGCCCGGGCGAACACGTCCCTGGGCTCGTCCACGGGGATGACGTGGCCGTCGCGGATGAGCATGGGGATCGAGTACATGCCGCCCATGCGCTCACCCGCATAGGCGGACAGCACCTCGTCCGCCGATTTGCCGCGCAGATAGGCGGCGGTCTCCGCGTCGCTCATGGACGCGAGCTTCAGCTTGGCGGCCGATCGATCGACCGCGCCATCTGCCTGGAAGAGTCGAAGCAGGATCTCGCTCGAACTCCACTCGTCCCCGGGCTCCGAGGCGTCCTTCAGGTTCTCCGCCTCCGCCCAGGTGCTGGTGCCGAGCCCGCCGCTCTGGACGATGGCGCGTTGGAAGCGTCCGCGGGCCGCCGGTGAGACGAGTAGCGAGAAGACGTCGGTGCCGCCCGCAGACTCGCCGAAGATCGTGATGTTGTCCGGGTCTCCACCGAAGGCGGCGATGTTCTCGCGCGTCCAGTCGAGTCCTCGGATCAGGTCGAGGGTCCCCCAGTTGCCAGACTGGTCCCGGACGTCCATGCCCTCCCGCCGGAGCGACGGGTGCGTGAACCATCCGAACGCGCCCAGCCGGTACTGCACGGTCACGACCACGACGTCGTGGGTGCTCGCCAGGTTGCCACCGTCGTAGAGACGCGAGTCGCCAATCGTGTTGCCGCCCCCGTGGATCCAGAAGAGCACGGGAAGACGTGCGTCGCCGCTGGGTACCTCGCCAGCCGCGAAGCGGGGAGCGAAGACGTTGATACTGAGGCAGTCCTCGTCGCCGACGGGCGTGCCCGCCTCCTCGCCGTTCCGCCCGCCGCCGGGGCCGGCGAACTGGGGACAGGCGTTCCCCTGCTCGAGTGCCGAGAGGCGACCGTCCCAGGCTTCTGCCGGACGGGGGGCATGCCAGCGCAGTTCCCCGATGGGGGGCTTGGCGAAGGGAATGCCGCGCCAGGCGTGGTTGTCGTAGTCGCCGACGTAGCCCACCACCTCGCCCTGGACGAGCTGCCGGACGGAAGCTTCGTCGGCGACCCGCGGCTCGGGCTCCGGCGGGGCCCCGCAAGCGAGGGCCAGGCCGCAGGCGAGCCCGAAGGTCAGTAGGGCGAGGGCCGGTCGGATCGAGGGCGACATGCGGCGCGTTCCTCCTGAGTCGATCCAGCGGTGTGATCGAGTGCTTTCTCGATCCAGCGGATCTGCGCGAGTATAGGTGCGAAAGGAGGCGCGCATGTACCCCGGAGACTACGCGGAATCCACCCCCGACAAGCCCGCGATCATCATGGGTTCGTCGGGTGAAGTCGTCAGCTTCGCGGAGATCAACGCGCGGGCGAATCGCCTGGCGCGGCTGCTGCGCGAGTCCGGTCTCGGGAAGGGCGATCACATCGCCCTCTTCATGGAGAACCAGCCGCGCTTCATGGAAGTGGTCCTCGCGGCGCTTCGCTCGGGCCTCTATGTCACGGCCATCAACAGCTTCCTGACGGCTCCCGAGGTGGCCTACATCGTGAACGACTGCGGCGCCCGCGCGCTCGTGACCAGCGCCGCGAAGGCGCCGATCGTCGCGGACCTGGCCGGTGAGCACGCGACCCCCGAAATCCACACCCGCTTGATGGTCGATGGAATCTCCCACGGCTTCGACGCCTACGAGCCTGCGATCGACGCGTTCTCCGGAGAGCGGCTGCCGGACGAGACCATGGGCGCCACGATGCTCTATTCGTCCGGGACGACCGGCCGCCCGAAGGGCGTGCTCGGCCCGTTGCCCGAGACGACGCCGTCCGAGAACCAGTCCGCGGCAGCGTTGAGCGTCCTCTTCGGTTTCGAGCAGGAGATGACCTATCTATCGCCGGCGCCCCTCTACCACGCCGCGCCGCTCGCGTTCTCGTCCGGCACTCTTTCCCTGGGCGGTACCGTCGTCGTGATGGAGCGCTTCGAACCCCGCAACGCCCTGTCGCACATCGAGAGGTACGGCGTGACCCACAGCCAGTGGGTCCCGACCATGTTCAGTCGCATGCTGAAACTTCCCGAAGAGGACCGGCGGGCTCACGATCTCGCCTCGCACCGCATCGCGATCCACGCGGCGGCCCCCTGCCCCGTTCCGGTGAAGCGCGCGATGATCGACTGGTGGGGCCCCATCCTGCTCGAGTACTACGCGGGCACCGAGGGCAACGGCAGCACCTTCATCAACAGTGAAGACTGGCTCGCCAAGCCGGGCTCGGTCGGCCGCGCCATGGCGACGCAGCTGCACATCGTCGACGAGGACGGCAAGGACCTGCCGCCGGGACAGGAAGGCACCGTCTGCTTCTCGGGCGGCGGCAGCTTCGAATACCACAACGACCCGGAGAAGACCCAGGAGAGCCGGCTCGGCGAGGGACGAACCACCCTCGGCGACGTCGGGTACATCGACGAGGACGGCTACCTCTTCCTGACGGACCGCAAGGCGTACATGATCATCTCGGGCGGCGTGAACATCTACCCGCGCGAAATCGAAGACCACCTGATCACGCATCCGAAGGTCGCGGACGTCGCGGTCTTCGGTGTTCCCAACGAAGACTTCGGGGAAGAGGTCAAGGCGGTCGTTCAGCCCATGCCCGGGGTCGAGCCCGACGAGGAGCTGGCCGAAGAGCTGCTCGCGTTCTGTCGCGATGGGCTCGCGCGCTTCAAGGTGCCGCGGTCCATCGACTATGAAGAGGAGCTTCCGCGCCTGCCCACCGGGAAGCTCTACAAGCGGCTGCTGCGGGATCGCTACTGGGGGAACAAGGACTCGCGCATCGTCTGATGCTTCGACTCTCTCGGATGGTCATGCCGTCGTTCGGTGCCTGGGGGGTGTTCTTCCTGCTCGTCGCGGCGCCCGCCGGGGCCGAGTGGGAGCGCGTGGCGAAGGAAGAGGCTGTCGCCCGGGCTTCGGAGGTGCTCGAGACACGTTGGTCGTCGACTCGTCCGCCCGGCAGTCTGGCAGACCGCGTTCAGGCGCATCGCTATCGGGTGCCCGGCCGCACCCGTGCCGTGCTCGTCTATCTGCCCGGTACCTACATGAACGGGACCTCCGTCGTCCGCGACGCGCGCCACGATCTCTGGACGGTTCTGGCCGAGCAGGGTGTCGAGACCTGGGTGCTCGACTACCGGACGCACTTCGTCCCGCCGGCGCCCGCTGCCCCCGGCGATCACGCCTTCATGCAGGACTGGACCCTCGGCGCGTTCGTCGATGACGCTCGCGCGGTCGCCGCCCTGGCCCGCCGGGAAAGCGGCAACGACCGGGTGTTCGTCGCGGGCTTCAGCCGAGGGGCAACTCTGGCCTACGGCTTCGCGTGCACTGAAGCCGCGAGCGGGGTGGCGGGGCTGGTGGTGCTCGACGGCTTCTTCAAGCGAGCGAGGGAGTCGGACTTCGACCTGGCTGCGGAACGCGAGAAACTCCTGGGGTCGGGCCGATTCTCGACCGACGTCGCCGCGGGTATCGGGTGGGAGCACCGACGCCAGATCATGGAAGGGGCGGCGTCCGACCCGAAGGGCCCGGCGACTGCGCCGGGCTTCGAGAACGTCGGCGCTCAGTTGTCACAGATCCTCTACGACGCCTGGCGGCCCGGCGCCCTGGCGGACGCGCTGCACGGCGTGTCCCGTGTCGAGGTGCTCGCACAGCTGCTCGGCGGGTACGATCGCTACTGGCCAGCTGTCCAGAACCTGGAGGGGCAGAGCATCGCAGGGCGGGCCGATGACCCGAGCACGGCGATCGACGACTGCTGGGGCGAGCTCGCGGCTCCCGTCCTGTACTACGGCGCAACGAACATGGGCCCGGACTGGATTCTCGACGGGGTGTATTCCGCGGCGCGGAGCGGCAGCGACGACGTGACCCTGCACGTCCTCGAAGGGTACGGGCATCTCGACGTGCTCGTGGGTGAGCGCGCCCCGGAAGAGGTCTATGCGCCGCTCACGCGTTGGATCCTGGACCGGTCCGCGGCACCCGCGAAATGACCAGGGCCGAAGCCACGAAGCACAACGTCCAGAGACCGAAGCCGACGCCGGCGTTGGCCTCGACGATGGGCATCCCGATCACCGGCGAGATGAAGCCGCCGAGGAAGCCGGCGGCTGTGATGGCGCCCACCGCCGAAGCGGCGCGTTCGGGTCCCACCTCCGGCAGTTCCACCGGGATCACGAAGAGCAGGCCGACGACTCCGGTCCCGAAGCCGAGGATCGCGATGGAGAGGCCGAGGGGAACACCGCTGGTGAGCGACGCAGCGAAGAGGCCGAGGCCGCCCAGGATCATGCCGGGCAGGTAGACGATGCGACGGCCGAGTCGGTCCGAGAGGGCGGGCAGGATCATGCTGCCGAGGGTGAAGGACCAGGGACCGAGAGACATCATCGCACCGGCAGTCTCGGGAGCGATGCCCTGGCTGGTGGTGAGATAGGTGGGCAGGTAACCGACCGCGCCGAGGTAGCCGCCCATGTAGAGCGCGTAGCTGATCGCGATCCAACGAACCGGAGCGACCCGGAGCACGTCGCGGATCGACGCGTGCCCCGCTGCTGCAGGGGCTTCACTTCCTTCCGGTCCCTTCGCCTGGGGCGGAGGATTGCGGAAGCTCGCGAACCACAGCGCCGCCAGCGCGAGGCTCGCCACTGCGAGCCCGCCGCTCAGTCCGCGCCAGCCGCCGAGCTCGTCCGACAACAGCGGCGCCAGCAGGGTCGCCGACCCGAGGCCGATTCCGACACCGGCCTGGGCGAAGCCGTTGGCCATTCCCAGCTCCGAAGCCGGGAACACCTGGGCGATGGCCTTCGGGAAGACGGCCATGACGAGAGCCAGTGCCAGTCCGAAGCCCACCATCGAGAGGAACATGGAGACCGGCCCGTCGACGAGCATGCGCGCGGCCAGGGCCGCTGCAGCCAGCAAGAGCCCCGTTCCCAAGGCGGCGCGGACGCCGAAGCGATCCCCTGCCGCACCCGCCGGTAGGGAAAAGAGGAGGACGCCGAGCGGAATCCCGGCCCACAGGGCGCCCCAGCTCGATACCGCGATGCCGAGATCTTCCACCACGTCCGGTACGAACATGATGAGGTAGTTCCAGGCCATGCCCGTCACGATCACGTTGACGAGCACCACGTTGACGAGCACCCACCAGCGCGTCGGGGCCTTCGCGTCCATGTCGCCGCGAGATTAGGACGGCATGCGGGGAATTCCAGCAGCGCTGGAACGGCAGGCCCCTGGGCATATCAAGGGCCGCCTTCATTCGACCGATTGAGGAGTACGCGCGGAGGCTCTGCGCGAGGACCCGACGTGCCCTGGTATCCCACTCTCCTGATGGCGGCGACGCTGGTCAGCGCCGCGAGCGCCGGCTTCCTGTACGCCCAGGCGCCTCACCGCCGGACGTCTCAGCTGCTCGCCGCGATCCTCGTGCTGGGGGCCTGGTGGTCGGGGGGCGAGCTGGGAGGGAGCCTGTCCTCGAACCCCGAGGACGCGCTCCGCTGGATGCGGCTCGCCGCCCTCGGCTGGCTGCCCATCGGTGCCCTGATTCCGCACCTCGCCTTCCACGCTCTCGACCAGTCGCAGCCCTCGACTTTCCGTCCCTATCGCAAGCTCCAGGCCTTCAACGCCTGGTTCCAGACCGCCTGGTCCGCGGTCATGGCGGGAGTCGTGTTGGGAAGCGACGGCTGGGTCGTCGGGCTCACGGCGCGAAGCTGGGGCTGGTCCGGCAGCCCCGGGCAGATCCTCGAGATCAACTACAGCGTGGTCACGGTCGGCGTGATCGTGACCTCCTTCATCGTTTTCCGCTGTCGGAATGGACGCTCGAGCGCCGACTCGCTCCAGATTCCGTGGATCTGGCTCGGCATCCTGCTCCCGACTGCGGTCGTGTTCCTCACCGACATTCTCTTGCCGGGGCTATCCGTCGACGTGCCCCGCATGGGCGCGGCATCGATCGCATTGGGTGGGATGATCGTCTCGTGGACCGTCATCCATTACGGCATGTCGATGATCAGTCCCCACGACTTCGGCAACGAGATCCTGGAGACCCTGGACGAGAGCGTGGCGGTCGTCTCGCGAGACGGCAGCATCGTGCGGGCGAACCGTGGGCTCGTGCGCCTCAGCGGATACCCGCTCGCGGACTTGACGGGGATGCGCATGGAGTCGCTCCTGGAGAGCGAGTCGGGCGCGGCGTCCAGGTCGGGCGACATGCGTCGCATGTTGCGTCACGCCCGGGGCGAACGCATCCCGGTCGCCGTCTCGGCCGCGGTCCTGCGCGAGAGACAGGACAACGAGGTCGGCGTGGTCATGGTGCTGCGGGACCTGCGCGAGCTCGAGGACCTGCGTCGCAGCTCGATGGTGAACGCGAGGCTCGCGGCAGTGGGAGAGCTGGCAGCGGGTCTGGCGCATGAGATCAACAACCCGATGGCCTTCGTCGGTGCCAACCTGCGCATGTTGCAGGGCCATTGGGCGAAGGTCACCGCGACGGGCGCAGACGCGAAGCTCGACGACGACAACGCCGTACTCGTCGAAGAGGGTCGCGAGATCATCGTCGAGTCGCTCGAAGGGATCGAGCGCGCGACGGACATCGTCCGACGCATGAAGAACTTCACCCACGTGGGCAGCGGGGAACGCGAGCCGGCGTACATCGCGGACCTGATCCAGGACTGCTTGAAGCTCGTCGGACCCCAGCTCGGCCCGGGGATCCGCATCGCCCTCGACTTCGGGGACCTTCCGCCCATCGTCTGCTGCGCGCCGGAAATCGAGCAGGTCTTCCTCAACCTTCTCGTGAACGCCATCCACGCAGTGGACGGCGAGGGCTTGATCGAGATCTCCACGCGAATGGACGGCTCGTTGGCCGTGGCGAGTGTTCGCGACGACGGGCGCGGCATGCGCCCCGACGTGCTCGACCGCATCTTCGATCCCTTCTTCACCACGAAGTCGGTTGGCGAAGGCACGGGTCTCGGGCTCGGCATCGCCCACCAGGTCGTCACCCAGCATGGCGGGGTCATCACCGTCCAGTCGAAGCCAGGCGAGGGGTCTACCTTCAAGGTGCATCTGCCCGTCTCCGATCTCGACTGATCGGAGACTCCCGGCCGTCTGGCAGGGGCTCTTGCCCGTGATACGCTCGTCCGTCCGTCGACAGGAGGCCCCCATGCCGATCGACCGCGACAAGGCGCTCGCTCACCGCTTTCCGGAAGGCCAGGGAGGCTATGCCAAGGATGACGTCATCCTCTATGCGCTGGGTGTCGGCGCGGGCGACCCGCCCCTCGATCCGAGCGAGCTCGAGTACACCTACGAGAAGAACCTGAAGGTGCTGCCGAGCTTCGTCACCACCGCGAACGGCGGGGGCAGCTCGTTCTTCGGTGTGCCCGGGCTGGACTTCAACCCGGCGCTGATGCTCCACGGCGAGCAGGACGTCGAGATCCACAAGCCCCTGCCGCCCGAAGCCGTTCTCAGCGGCAGGTCTTCGATCGTCGACATCTACGACAAGGGCAAGGCCGCGCTGCTCGTCTTTCAGACCGAGTCTCAGGATGAAGCCGGCGATCCCCTCTACACCGTGCGCATGTCCCTCTTCCTGCGCGGCGAGGGAGGCTTCGGCGGCGGCGCCGGGCCCAAGCCCGGGAACGTGGCACCCGATCGCGCACCCGACGGCGTCGTCGAATCCACCACCCTGCCCCAGCAGGCCATCCTCTACCGGCTGAACGGCGACAAGAATCCGCTCCACATCGACCCGGACTTCGCCAAGATGGGCGGCTTCGATCGCCCCATCATCCACGGCCTGTGTTCGTACGGGATCGTGTGCAAGGCCGTGGTCGACGATGCCCTGGGCGGCGATCCGACGAAGGTCGCGCGCTACCAGGCACGCTTCGCCGGTGTGGCCTGGCCGGGGGAGACCTACCAGACCCGCTGGTGGCGGGAAGACGACAAGATCCTGATCGAGGCCCGCATCCCGGAACGGGACGATGCCGTCGTGATCTCGAACGCTGCTATTACAGTGCGCTGACGGCGTCACACTGCGCTGACGGCGTCACTCTTCGCTGACGGCGTCACTCTTCGCTGACGCGATCGTCCGGGTCGGGTCGGGTCTCGAAGACCGGGCGCTGCCAGAACATGCCGTAGGTCTCGAGGGTGAAGGGTGAGAGCTTCACCCGGCCACGCCGCTCCGTGCGGAACACCAGGGTGACCTCCTCTCCGGCGAGGTGAGAGAGATTCGCGCGCCGGGGCTTCGGGACGCGCACGCCCTCCACCTGCATTCCGCGCACGGGGATCGTCTCGCGCAGCAGGGGCTCGGGCCCATGCCCGTCGCGCAGAACGAGCACCTCGGCGGTCAAGGTCGCACCGCGTTCGACGCCGATGGGTCGCTTGTAGCCGATCTGCACCGCAAGGACGGCGTCCGGCGGGACCTTCACGCGGCAGTGTGTCTCGGCGTGCTGGCTCGCCGCGTCCGGGGCGAGGGGCTGGAACAGGCTTTCGAAGAGCAGATGTTCTCGGACCGAGCTTTCCGGAGCCGTGCCTCCGGCGAAACGGCAGTCGTCGAGCAGGCTCTGGGACGACACGAGCTCGGCCGCCGTGTCGCGACGTTCGAGCAGCAGGTACTGATCGTTCTGGATCATCCAGGTCGCCTCGAAGTGGCGCGCGAGGTAGTCGTCCAGGATGGGCGCGTACTCGGCGAGTCGCGGCTCGGTCGAGAGGACGTTGTCGTAGCGCGCGATCGCAAAGCGAACCCCGGCGGCATCGAGCTGCTGGGTCGTGAGTGCGCCTTCGTCGCGCGCGATCATGTGCGCGTAGGTCTGGTACTGGGACCCCGGCACCGGCCGTTCAGCGAGGAAGTTGATCATCGCCAGGTCGGGGATGCCGAAGAAGGGCTCGCCTTCCGCGGTGTGCGCTCGCACGACCTCGACCAGCTGGTTGACGCCGACGGCGGTGATCTTGTGGACGAGGACACCGCCCCGCGGCTGCGGCAGGCGCTCGGTCATCGACTGCGTCAGGTAGACGAGCCAGGCGCCGGCCGACAAGGCGTAGAGGCTCGCGACGCCCAGGCCAGCCGCCACGGGGACCCAGGCCCAGATCGGCTTGGGTTCGGGCAGGCGCGTCGCGGCGCGATGCCACACGAGCGCCCCGGTGATGAGGAGCGGCTGGTAGACGGTGACCAGATGCGTGAAGTCCGCGCGCGGGAAGACACCCAGGAAGACGAAGCCGGAGAAGGCGGTGGACAGCAGCAGCGGACCGTCGAAGCGGAGACCGTTCTCGTCGCGTCGAAGCCCGAGGATCACCCCTGCGAGCATCACGACTGGCGGCGCCCAGTAGAGCACGCCGTGCAGGGTGTGGATGGTGACGGGGCCGGGCAGGCCCGCCACGTTGGTTGGTGTGCTCAGCGCGAGCTGCGCGAGGTAGTTCGTCGAAGTGACTCGGTCAGCGAAGAGTGCGTGATCGAAGATCGCAGTCGCGGGCAGATAGGGGATGTTGGCCGCGGTCGTGAACTCGAGGGGGTAGAGGAAGAAGCGGTCGTAGATGGAGTAGAGCGCGCCGTGGGCGCCGAAGTACACGAGCAGCGGGAGGATGGCGACGGCCACGCCGGTGCCGACGCGGAGGCCGTCGACCAGGGTCTCGCGCAGCAGCGTACCCCCGCGCTCGCCCGCCTCGAGTCGGAGGAAGAAGATGCCGAGGCCGCAACTCGCCAGGGCGAAGAAGCCGTAGTTCTGCTTGAAGAGCGCGGTGACGCCGACGCAGACCCCGGCGGTGAACAGCCACAGGGCACGCCGGTCCTGGCGCCAGCGCAGCAGGCACTGCATCGCGAGCAGCGCGAAGAGAATGGACCAGGGCGAGTACCAGGCCCAGGTCCAGTGCGGGAAGGACCACACCGTGAGAGCTGCATAGAGGGCGAGACAGACCGCCCCGTAGCGAATTCCGGATCGTCCTCCGACCTGCGTCCAGACGATGCGAAAGATCAGCGCAGCGAGAGCGAAATAGGAGACCGCCGCCACGATCCGGCTGGCGAGTACGCTGGGCTCGACGAGCTGGAAGAGCCCGGCGACCAGGAACCAGATGCCCGGCGCGATGAACATCTCGATGTCGCGGTACAGGATCTTCCCCTGCAGCATGTCGACGGCTTCGAGCAGCAGGAAGCCCTCGTCGGACAAATTGATGCCCCGGCGCAGCAGGACGAATCCCACGGCGACCACGGCCGCCGTGGCGACGACGAGGGCGGCCGTGTCGAGGACACGGGTGCGGGGCGAGCCGGTTTCCGTCATCGAGCAGAACCGCCCGGCGCCTCGAAGGGCGTCGTGCGCACCAGCCCGAACCAGACCTGCCCGGCGCCGCGCAGGGCGCGGCCCTTGGCGTAGTTGGTGGCGATGTAGCGATGCAAGCTCGGGTACAGCACTTCGAGGGGCGGGAACTCCGGGTTCATGTCGCGTTGGCGAACGACGCAGCGCACGCGGTCTCGCGCGAGTGCCTGGATGATGACCGCTTCGTCGATGGCGCCGGGAATGAGCAGGTCCCACTTCACCGGGTTGGGGTGTCCGCTCGCAAGGTAGAGGACGGGAAGGATGGGGAGGGTAAAGATCGGCTCGTTCGGCCCTGCACACTGTCCGATGAAGCCGAGTGCCTGCGCGTGAAGCTCCGCCTGGCCGGGCGAGACCTGGATGCCCACCTGCGGCAGGCCCGACGGCGTCGCGTAGCTCTGACGGATGTGGGCGGGGAGGGTCGCGCAGGCGCTGAGCACCAGCAGGGCCACCGCACACGAGGTGGCGTACCAGCCGCGGGCCAACCCGCGATTTTCGAGACCGGCTTCCAGCGAGGCGCCGAGCCAGGCAAAGAGCAGCAGAACGGGCGCCATCACGTAGGCGAGGTGGGAGTAGACCGCCGAGGGGAAGATCCCGAAGAAGAAGCCGACGGCGTAGGTGACCACGAGGACGGCACTGCCTCGCTGTGCACGTTGTTCGGCTGTTCCCTCGGACGGCCGCTGCCAGGCCAAGCGGGCCGACGCCGCGATCAGCGCCGCGATGGGAAGGCCGTACACGAGTCGGATCGAAGCAGACACGACGCCCGGCGAGAGTTCGACACCGGCGAAGCGATCGCCTCGCAATAGCAGGTCGAACAAGCTCGACGGGATGTAGAGGTAGATGAAGCGGCCGTCCCCTTGCGGATGAGCGCCAAGGATCGGCGGTATCGGGTTGTCGAAGCTCGCCAGCTGCGGTCCCACGAGACTGAGGAAGGTCAGATCGATCCACGCCAAGAGCGTTCCGGTGAGTGCGAGCCAGCCGATGGCGACGACCAGGAAGGCCGAGCCCGCGAGCACGATGGGTCGAAACAGCGCGACGACGGAGCGTGCCGCCAGTGCCGAGCCGGGCCGGGCGAGCAGGAGCCCCAGCGCGATGGCCACCGCGGCGAGCCCCCCGTAGTTCTGCTTGGTGAACAGGCAGAGCCCGACGAGCAGGCCCACCGCCATGCCGAAGCGGCCTTCCCCTGTGTCGAGGTAGCGCAGGGCCATCAGCAGGGCGGCCAGTCCGAACACGCCAGACAGGGCCGCGTAGTTGAACATGGTGAGCACCGGGAACGAGATCCAGACCAGCGCCACGAACCCGACGGCAGGCAACACCGCCCAGCGCGGGGGCAGGATGCGCAGGCCGATGCCCCACAGCAGTGCGACCGTCGCGGCGTTCACCACGAGCTGGGCCCAGCGCGTGACGAGCACCTCCGTTCCGAACACGTCGAACAGGGCGGCGGTGACGAGATAGATGCCGGGGAAGATGCCGGTGTGGATGTCGCGGTACAGCAGGTCGCCGTCCAGCAGGCGGCTTGCGGTCAGGGCCAGGTGCCCTTCGTCCATGGAGACGAAATTGCGATCGACGATCGGCAGCTGGGCAACGGCTGCGAGTACGGCGAGGACGGCTGCCCCGCCCCAGACGACGCGATGGTGTGCGGGGCGCATCGCGCCGAACGATAGCCGCGGCGGCGCTTCCGCGCGGCGGTCGGGTACGATCCCGGACCGCCCGGGACCGGGCACGACGAACGCAGCGAAAGGGAGGATCCATGGCGCAGCTGGACTTGACTATCGACCCGGCGGCGGACTTCGAACGGAAACTCGTCGATCCCTATGCGGCGGCGGGTCTCGTCGAGTCGGGAGACCTGGTGTGGATGCCGAGCGCCCATCAGCCCCCGACGATCCTGACTGCGCTCGCCACCCGCGAGAACGAGCTGCGCGACGTGAAGATCCGCAGCGTCGTGATCCCCAACATGGGCTGGTTCCGGGAGGACGCCCGCGAGGCCTTCGATCTACAGGTGCAGTACGCGCTGGCGCCGGACAACCGCGCGGCACTGGCGGAGAGGCTGATCGACTTTCAACCCTTCTCGATGATCCGCGAGCACAAGGCGGCAGACACCCGGCCCGACGAGGCGCGCCCCATCGACGATCTCCTCATCCTGGCCACCCGACCGGACGCCCGGGGCTGGTGCTGCGTGGGGAACTCCGTGTGGGACGCCGTTTCGAGCGCGCGGCGGGCCAAGCGCGTCATCGTCGAGATCAGCGACGTGATGCCCCGCACCTGCGGCGACAGCTGGCTTCACGTGTCCCAGGTCGATGCCTTCGTCGAAGGAGACCGTCCGCGCCTCGGCATACCCGACCCGGATCCCGCGAGCTTTCCGGACGTCGACCGGGCCATCGCGGCCAACGTCAAGACGATTGTCCGGGACCGGGACACCCTGCAGCTGGGGCTCGGCAAGCACACGGGCGCCCTGCCCCTGCTCGGCGCCTTCGACGACTGCAACGACCTCGGCTTCTTCTCCGAGCTGACGGTGCCGGGCTGCGTGGGTCTTGCGCGCAAGGGCATCATCAACGGCCGCTACAGCGAGGTCGAGCCCGGCCACTTCGTGGCCTGCTTCATCGGCAACAGCCTCGACGACCTCGACCACATCGAACGCAACCCCTTCTTCCAGCTGCGGTCCTACGAATACACGAACGATCCCATCCGCATCGCCCAGCACGATCAGATGCTGACTCTCAACGGCGCCCTGATGGTCGACCTGAGCGGTCAGATCGGCGTGTACGCCATGGGGCCGAAGGTCTACTCGGGGCTCGGCGGCCAGCTCGCCTTCCATCTCGGCGCGTTCCTTTCGAAGCGGGGCCGCGCTTGTACGGTGCTCCCCTCGACGGCGAAGGACGGAACGATCTCGACCATCGTTCCCCAGTTCGAAGCGGGCCAGATCGTCTCGATCCCGCGCGAGCTGGCCGACACCATCGTCACCGACCAGGGCGTCGCGCGGCTCCTCGGCAAGAGCGTGCGCGAGCGCGCGCAGGAAATGATCCAGGTCGCGCACCCGGACCACCGGGACTGGCTGCGCGACGAGGCGAAGCGGCTCTACGCCTGAGGACCCCGGACGAGCGACGTCGAGCGACGTGGCCGAACCCCTCGACTACGAGACGGCGCCTGCCTCGCGCAGGGCCGCGATCGCGTCCGACGCGTAGCCGGCTTCGGCCAGGATCTCGTCGGTGTGCTCGCCGAGCTTTGCGGGACTGATACCGATCTCGGCTTCGGTGCGCGAGAAGCGCGGTGCCGGGCGCGGTTGGCGGGCGCCGTTGACGTCCACGAAGGTCTCCCGCGCCGCGTTGTGGGGATGCTCGTGTGCCTCGGACATGGACAGCACCGGCGCGAAGCAGGCGTCGCTGCCCGCGAACACCGCGCACCACTCGTCCCGGGTCTTCGTCTTGAAGATGGCAGTCAGCTCGTCCTTGAAGGCGGGCCAGTGCGTGCTGTCCATTTGACCCGGGCGCGGCTTGCCGTCCGGCCCGACGGGCGCCAACGCCAGGCGCTCGAGCAGGCTGGCGTAGAACTGGGGCTCGAGGGATCCGATGGAGACGTAGCGGCCGTCCGCGGTCTCGTAGACCTCGTAGAAGGGTGCACCGGAATCGAGCAGGTTGGTGCCGCGCTCGTTGCTCCACCAACCCATCTGCTGTGCGCCATAGATGCTGGCGAGCAGCACGGCGGCGCCGTCCACCATGGCGGCGTCGACGACCTGCCCGCGCCCGCTGTTCTTCGCCTCGAGCAACGCACAGACCACGCCGAAGGCCAGCATCAGCCCGCCGCCCCCGAAGTCGCCGACGAGGTTCAGGGGAATCGCCGGCTTCTCGCCCGCCCGGCCCATGGCGTGCAGGGCGCCGGTCAGCGAGATGTAGTTGATGTCGTGCCCGGCTTCCTGGGCGAGCGGACCGTCCTGGCCCCAGCCCGTCATGCGGCCGTAGACGAGCCTCGGGTTCAGAGCCAGGCACGCGTCCGGGCCGATGCCGAGCTTCTCTGTGACACCCGGGCGAAAGCCTTCGACGAGACCGTCGGCTTCCTTCACCAGGGAAAGAACCACGTTCAGGGCGTCCGGCTGCTTGAGGTCGACGCAGATGCAGCGCTTGCCTCGGTTCAAGAGGTCGGTCGGACCGGACGCGAACATGCCGCCACCGGGACGCGCCACGCGGATCACGTCCGCACCCATGTCCGCGAGGATCATCGCCGCGAAGGGGCCGGGCCCGATGCCGGCGATCTCGATGATGCGCGTGCCGTGCAGCGGTCCCATGGCGATCTCCAGGCTCGTTCGCGCGCTCGTTCTCGCACTTGTTCGCGCACTTGTTCGACGGTCCTTCGGAAGCGCCGAGTATAGGGTACGATACGAAGCGTTTCGTAATTGCCGGAGTCCCCCCACTTGCCTCCGCATCCGCTTTCCGGCCAGGCCGCCATCGTCGGCATCGGTGAGACCGCGTTCATGCGGCCCGCCGACGAGACGCCGGTGCAGCTGATGTTGCGCGCGGCCACCGAAGCGATCGCCGACGCCGGCCTCGCGCGCAGCGACATCGACGGCATCCTGCCACCGCCCGGCTACACGTCCGCCGAGGAGATCGCCGCCAACCTGGGTGTCGAAGAGCTTCGCTATGCGGCGACCGTGCACCTGGGAGGGGCCAGCCCGACGGCTTCGCTGCAGACCGCCGCCATGGCCATCGCCAGCGGCGTCGCAAGCTGCGTGCTCGTCGTCGTGGGCTGGAACGGCTACTCGGCATTTCGGCCGCGTCCCGGCGTGAAGCCACCGCGCTATGGCCTGGACCCCGCTTCCGTCGGCAACGTGACGATGGACTACTACCTCCCCTACGGCGCCATGAGCGCCGCGCAGTTCTATTCGTTCATCCTGACCCGCTACAAGAAGCTGTATGGCATTCCCGACGAAGCGGCGGCCGAGATCGCGCTCACCTGCCGGGAGCACGCACAGCTGAACGACAAGGCGCTCATGCGCGGTCGCAAGCTGACGCTGGACGACTACTTCGCCGCGCCGTTCATCGCCGAGCCCCTGCGCAAGTTCGATTGCTGCCTCGAAACCGACTGCGGGGCGGCCGTCGTGATGACCTCCGCCGAGCGGGCGCGAGACCTCGCGAGGCCACCCGTCTATTGGTTGGGTGGCGCCGAGGGGCACCCCTACCCGGCGGACGACATCACCAACCGCAAGGATCCGCTCAAGGTGGGTCTGCACCACGCGGCGCCGCGGGCCTTCGAGATGGCCGGCGTCCAGGCGAGCGACATGGACTTCCTGCAGGTGTACGACTGCTTCACCTACGTGGTGTTGCTGCAGCTCGAAGCGCTGGGGCTGTGCGAGCCCGGCGGCGCCGCGGACCTGGTCCGGGACGGCGCGCTCCGTCTGGGCGGGCCGCGTCCGCTCAATACCCACGGCGGCCTGCTTTCCCAGGGGCACATGTGGGGCATGAATCACGTCGTCGAAGCCACACGCCAGCTTCGCGGCGAAGCCGGCGCCGCCCAGGTGGCGGACGCGCGCCTGGGGCTCGTCACGGGCTGGGGCGATTTCGGCGACGGCAGCATCGCCATCCTGGGCCAGGACGCATCGGCGTGAGCGAAGGTTCCGCACCGCCGCTTCCGCAGAAGCTGATCCCGGACCCGGACGGTCGCAACGCCGACTTCTACCGGCACGCGGCGACGGGACGGCTCCACCTGCAGCAGTGCAGTGGCTGCAGCCACTTCTATCACCCGCCGCGCTACCTGTGTCGCGAGTGCGGCTCGGACGCGCTCGCGTTCGTGCCCGTGAGCGGTCGCGGCCGGGTGTTCTCATGGACGGTCACACACCGGCCGGTGGACGCCGCCTGGGCGCGGGAGATCCCGTACGCAACGCTGGTGGTCGCAATGGACGAAGGACCGCGCATCGTCGGAGCCCTGCGCGGAATGGACCCCGAAGGTCTTCGCCTCGATCTCCCGGTACGAGCGGAGATCGAGGTGGTGACCGACGATTTCGCGCGCATCTGCTTCGTGCCCGCACCTGCTGCTTGAAGGACGAACTGACATGGAATTCGAATGGGATGCCGAGTACGCCGACTTCCGGCGCGAGCTGCGCGCGTTCATCCAGGACCGCCGCACCCCGGAGCTGCTGGCCGAGTACGCCGCGACCTACGGCAGCGGCGGCCCGCTCATCGGTGCTTTCCACCGCGAGCTCGACGAGCGCGGCTGGATGCGGATGTGCTGGCCCGTCGAGAACGGCGGTGAGGGACGCAACCTGCTCTACCAGTACATCTTCGTCGAAGAGATGGAGTACTACGGGATGCCCTACGGCAACCTGACCTACACCTCCATCGCTCCCTCGATCGTCGCCTTCGGCAGCGACGCGCAGAAGGCCGAATGGCTTCCCGGCATCTACCGGGGCGAGTACTGCTTCGCCATCGGCTACAGCGAGCCGAATGCCGGCACGGACCTCGCGTCCCTGCGCACCCGGGCTGAGCTCGACGGCGACGAGTACGTGATCAACGGGCAGAAGATCTGGACCTCGCTGGCCGACGTCTCGACCCACATCTGGCTGGCGGTACGCACCGACCCCGACGCTCGCAAGCACGCCGGCGTCTCGATCATCGTGGTGCCCACGGACACGCCGGGTGTGACGATCCGCCCGCTCTACACCATGTACGGCGGTCACACCTGCGAGACCTTCTACGACGACGTGCGCGTGCCCGCGGCGAACGTCGTCGGCGGCGTGAACCAGGGCTGGGGGATCGTCATGCACGCCCTCAACCACGAGCGCGTGGGCCTGGCTGCGGTCGGCGCCCTGGCGCGGCTCTACGATCAGCTGGTCGCGCACCTGCGCGACCGCCGCCCGGAGAAGCTCGAGGACCCGGTTGCGCGTCGCCGGCTCGCCGAGCTCGAGCTCGACATCCGCGAGCACCGTGCGTTGGCTCTTCGCAACGCCTGGATCATCTCCCGCGGCGGCACACCCATCGCCGAAGCGTCCATGGCCAAGATCTCCGGCACCGAGCTGCGGACTCGCATCGCGAACGTGTCCATGGACCTGCTGGGCCGCGAAGGCGGCTTGAGCGTCGATTCGGGGGCCGCTGCGCCCTACGAAGGACGCGCGGAGTTCAACTTCCGTCTGTCGCCGATCTTCCGCTTCGGGGGCGGCACCAACGAGGTCCAGCGCGACATCGTCGCGGCTGCGGGCCTCGGTCTGGCACGAGGCTGACGCCATGGATCTCGAGCTCACCGAAACCCAGCTGCTGTTGCAGGAAGCCGTTCGTTCCTATCTGGAGCGCGAAGTTCCCTACGACCGGATTCGTGAACAGGAAAAGGCGGGCACTTCCGACGCCGTCCTGTGGAAGGGCATCGTCGACCAGGGATGGTTGGGGCTGCTTTTTTCGGAAGAGAACGGCGGCGCCGGCGGCTCGCTCGTCGACGTCGGTCTGGTCGTCGAGGAGATCGCGCGCCGAGCGGCCATCGTCCCGATCCTGGAAGTCGCCGCCGTGGGGCACGTGCTCGAGAGATGCGGCGAGGACGTCTCCGACCTGCTCGCCGCCATCCAGGCCGGGGAAGCCGTGCCCGTCCCGGCCGTCTGGGAGGGTGCCGGGAGCGAAGGCGCACCGTCCGTGGCCGTGAGGGACGGCGTGCTTCGCGGGGAGAAGCACTTCGTCGACTACGGCCAGTCGGCCACGCATCACGTGGTCGCCGCTCTCGATGGGCTCTACGTCGTCGATGCGCGCACGCCCGAGGTGACGACTACACCCCTGCGTTCGATCGGTCGGACGCCCCTGTGTCACGTTCGCTACGAGGGCGTTCCCGCCAGGCGCGTCGCGGGCCTCGAAGCGTCGGCCCTGCTGGTGCGATTGGGGCGCAGCCTGAGCGCAGTGCAGATCGTGGGTGGCCTGCAGCAGGCTCTCGACATGACGGTCGAGTACGTGAAGGTGCGCAAGCAGTTCGGCGTGGCCATCGGCAGCTTCCAGGCGGTGCGCCATCACGCTGCGAACATGGCGATTCGCGTCGCCAGTACCCGCCTGCTCGCGTACGAGACCCTCGACGCCATCGACCGCGGCGTGGCGAGCGACGCCCAGGCGGCACTCGCCAAGGCATCGGCCTCCCGGGCGGCGCCCGAGGTGACGATGCTGGCCCACCAGCTCCACGGGGGGAATGGCGTCATCGAAGAGAACGATCTCTACTTCTATACCCTGCGGGCCAAGGAACAGTCGCTCGCCTGGGGCAGCTTCGACGAGTGCATGGCGGTGGTCGCCGGCCAGGTGCACGTCGAGCCCGACTGGTTCTGAGGATTCGCGCGAAGATGACGGAAGCAGAAGAGAGCCACCTCCTCGTCGACCGCCGCCCCGACGGCGTCATGATCCTCACCATGAACCGCCCGCAGGCGCGCAACGCCCTCAGTCCGCAGATGCTGCTCAAGCTCTGCGACGCCTGGCACGAGTTCGCGGACACGAAGGCGCTCCGCGTGGCGATCCTCACGGGAGCCGGCGACGAGGACTTTTGCGCCGGCGGCGACCTCAAGCTCACGATGCCGCTGATGACGGGTGCAAGGCAGCCCGAGGACGAATGGGACCACGCCCTGATGGCGAACCCGGGCAAGTTCACGGACGGCATCCTGCGCGGATACGACATCTACAAGCCGATCATCGCGGCGGTGAACGGCAACGCCCTGGGCGGCGGAACGGAGATGATGAACGCCTGCGACCTGCGGGTGGCTTCGGACAACGCGGTCTTCGGAACGCCCGAGGTAAAGGTCGGCCTGATTCCCGGTGGTGGCTCGATCACCCGCCTGCCTCGTCAGATCCCGTACGCGAAGATGATGGAGATGCTGATGGTGGGTCGGCCCTTCAGCGCACAGGAATGTCTCGACATGGGCCTGGTCAACTATGTCGTGCCGCGCGCGGAACTCATGCAGAAGGCCCTCGATCTCGCCGAGCTGATCGCCGCCAACGGCCCGCTCGCCATGAGCAAGGTCAAGGAAGGCGTGCTCCGATCGAGCGGCAAGAGCCTGGAAGAGGGCCTCCAGATCGAGAACGAGGTCTCCGTCGCCGTGATGACCTCAAAGGACGCGCGGGAGGGACCGCGCGCCTTCAAGGAGAAGCGCAAGCCCGTCTTCACGGGCGAATAGCGCCTGGGTGCCAGGGCTAGGCGACGTGCTGTTCTGTCGGTCGTCCTTTGAGCTGTCGCACGCCGGCGTACTGCAGGCCAGCGAAGGTCGTGACGATCGCCGCGAGCACGAGTACCACGGCCGTGCCCCCGCCGGTGAGCCAGCCGGAAAGCAGCAGCGGAACGGCCGTCGTCGCGACCCACAGCAGGTCCATGACGACGATGGCCAGGGCGATGCCCCGCTTGATCTCTTTGCGCGTCGCGATCCACACCAGCAGGCCGGAGAAGCAGACCAGGCTCACACCCTGAACGGGCAGGATGGCTGGGTCCTGGATGCCGAGGCTCGCCGCGAGGCTGTCCGCGGCCGCGAGTGCCGTGATGCCGCAGATCCCCGAGAAGCCCGCGTTGGCGCGCAGGGCCCCTCGGAGCAGACGATCGGATGCCGGGTTCTCGTGTGCCCGGTTCTCGTATGAGGTGTTCATGACCTCTGTCTCTCCTCGTTCTCGGGGGCGCGTCGGATGGATTCCAGGAGTTCGCCTGCGGCGCGCCGTGCGCGACCGAAGGCCTCGTCGTCGTCGAAGAGCTCGCGAGCCCAGTTGGCCTCCTGGGCGAAGGCGTGCAACCGGAAGACGATCTGCTTCGGGTCGCCGTCGTCCCGCAGCTCGCCCTGGCGCCCCGCCGTCTCGGCTTCGCGCAACAGCTCGCGGATCCAGCCGAGCGCCAGCGCCGCCAGGCGATCGCGCACGGCGCCCGGTCGGCTGCCGTATTCCGAGGTCGTCATGAAGAAGAAGCAGCCGCCCCGGAAGGCGGTTCCGTCGACGTAGTCGAGCCAGGCGCGATGGAGTGCGCGCAAGCGGTCGAGGCCGGGCTGGGCGTCGCGGGCCGGCGCCATGACATGGGCCTCGAAGTCCGCCTGCGCGGCGGCGACGGCGGCCAGCTGCAGACCCTCCTTCGAGCCGAAATGCGCGAACAGACCGCTGCGACTCATGCCCGTGGCTTCGGCGAGGCGCCCGATCGAGAGACCCTCGAGGCCCTGCTCGGACCCGAGATCGAGGGCCGTCCGCAGGATGGCCCGCCGCTTCCGCTCGCCGTGACTCAATCCATCCGGGTGCTGGCTTTCGGACATGGCAGGCTGAATAGCACAAGTGTTCTATATATGACGGAAGTATGTACTTGTTGAGAGCCGGGAAGTAGCTGCGCCAGGGAATTCAATTCCATTGGCCAAGTCGACGATAAGGCCTCGTTGGAGGATTGAATCAATGGCGGAATCCTTGGCCGTTCTTCTCGACTCAGTACAGCTTGTCTTCGGGGATTGGGGGCGCGCATTAGCAGCCGTGGCGTTGTTGGGCGCCGCGATTGTCGCGCTGTGCCGACACGGCTTGAATGGACGGAAAAAGAATTAGTCCCCTTGGGGCTCTTCCGAGTCTTGCTGCGCTTCCGGCTCTTCCTTCTCGGGCGGCGGCGTGTTGAGGAGCTTCTGAAGAGCGTCCTCGGGGTCAACCGAGGGGTCAACCTCGATCTTGAGCCGCTCGGGCTTGGGGCTGAGTTTGTCGCGTGCAGGCGACCCTGACACGCTGTAATGATAGTACAGACGAGCCACTCAGATCTTAGGAGAGGTCCGGACACGCAAAGACCCCGCCGGCCAGGGCAGGGTCATTGTGAGGACGAATTCGATGCCGACGAGGGCGCTAGGACGATAGCGCGTGTGGTTTTGCGTGCCCATCACGTCAGGAGCGTCAAGCAATGTCGACCCACGGTGCGTTTAGCGAGGAAGAGGTTTCCTCGCTGACAGGACTAAGCCAGCGTCAGCTTCGCTATTGGGACTCCACAGGGTTCTTCCGTCCTTCATTCCGCGTGGACTCGAAACGAGTCTACTCCTTCCGCGACCTCGTCGGGCTGCGAGCGATCGCACCGATCCGACAGAGGCTTTCACTTCAATCCATCCGCGAGATTTCGCACTGGCTGAACAGCAACTATGAAGCCCCTTGGTCATCACTGAGGTTCTACCTGGCGGGCGATGATCTTGTCTTCGCGGAACCTGATTCCCAGGATCTGGTGTCCACGAAGTATCCGGGGCAAGAAGTTATGGAGATCGATCTTGACGAGATTCGCAACCAGACGATTCGCGCCGTAGAACGGAGGCAGCGAAATCCCGACCAGCTCGGACAGGTTGTGCGTTTTCGCGATGTGATGCGCAATTCCCCCGTGCTTGCGGGAACTCGAGTTACTACACGAGCGATCTACGATTTCCACGCGAGCGGGTGCTCCCCAGAAGAGATTCTGTTTGAGTACCCGGGCCTTTCGACAGAAGACATCGAGGCAGCGATCCGCTGGGAGCAAGAGCGAACACACCAGGCTGGCTGAGAACGTGGACTGAATGCTCTTTCTCGTAGACGAGGACGTGCCACGGAAGGTGGCTGAGTTTCTGAGATCTCGTGGTCACCAAGTGACTGAAGTAACTGAGATGCCAGAGTTGCGCGGGAAGTCGGACCACGTCTTGGCTGCCATCGGAGATGCAGACGGAGCGGTCTTCGTCACCTGGAATGCCAAGCACTACAAGAAGATCATCCGGCCGAGGCTAAAGGGCTCGGAGCGTCTTCGACGGCTCGGACTGGTGTCCTTCGAGTGCAATCACGCGTTGGGCAGGAAGCGAATCGAAGACGTAATCGGCTTGATCGAGTTCGAGTACGAGCAGCTTCAAGAAAGGCGAGATAGCCGGATGAGAATCGAGATCAAGAAGGAACTAATTCGCATCCTGCGTTAGGCAGTGTCGCCTCTATCACGACGCGGCATACAAAATTCCGCGTGCTGTACCGGACTCGAACTCGGCGACACAATATAGCGGTGCGGGTGAACGTCCCGTAGACGCCGCGCTTGAGGAGCGAAAAGAAGCCCTCGATGGTGTTCGCGTGTAGATGTCTCCGCGCACGTATCCTTCGCACCATGCTCGACTGTCTCGTGACCGCCATTCATCAAGTACATACTTCCGATATATAGAGATCAAATGTTCTACTCGGGGTCGAAATCCGGGCTGGCGGGGCCTCGGGAGCCCCTAGAATGGGCGGCCCTACTCCAGGAGACCCCATGAGCAGCGATCCGCTTCGGGCCGTGGTCGTTGGTACCGGCTTTGGCGTCATCACCCACCTTCGTGCCCTGCGCGCGGCGGGCTTCACGGTGGAGGCCCTGGTGGGCAGGGATCCGGAGAAGACGTCTGCCCGGGCAGCGGACGCCGGGGTCCCGCACGGACTCACGTCCCTTTCCCAGGCGCTCGCCCTGCCCGGGGTCGACATGGTCGCGGTGGCGACGCCGCCTCACACCCACGAGGCGATCGTCCTCGAGGCCATCGCCGCGGGCAAGCACGTGATGTGCGAGAAGCCCTTCGCGGCGAACGCCGGTGAGGCGCGGCGCATGCACGAAGCCGCGGAGGCGGCGGGCGTCGTGCACATGTTGGGCTGTGAGTTTCGCTACGCGACGGGTCAAGCGCTGGCCGCGCGGGCGATTCGGGAGGGGCGCATCGGCGAGCCGCGTCTGGCGACGTTCCTGCTGCAGATGCCGGCCCTGGCGGACCCCGCTGGTGAGGTGCCCGCGTGGTGGACCTCCGCCGGCGAGGGCGGGGGTTGGCTCGGCGCCTACGCGAGTCACGTCATCGACCAGGTGCGCGTCACCCTGGGCGATTTCGACGGACTGAGCGCGTCGCTTTCCCTGGTCTCCGATCGCGACTGGACGGCAGAAGACAGCTATAGCGTGCACTTCCGCACGACCACCGGCGTGGACGGCATCCTGCAGAGCTCCGCGGGTTCGTGGGGACCGCCCGCGTTCTGCAGCCGTATCTCGGGCACGCGGGGCACCGTCACGATCCAGGGCGACGACGTCGTCCTCGCCGACCGCAGCGGAACGACGACCCTCGACGTGCCCGACGACCTGAAGCTGCCGGCCCCGGTGCCGCCTCCCGGCGAGCTGCTCCACACCACCTACGACATGCTGCATTCCATGGGCATCGATCTCGCGCCGTATACGCGCCTGTTCGAGGCGATGGCGGCGCGCATCCACGGCGCGGCCCCCGCGTCCGACCCGGTCCCCGCGACCTTCGCCGACGGCGTTGCCTGCCAGGCGGTGCTCGACGCCATCCGCAAGTCGGACGCCGAGCGCTGCTGGGTCTCGCTTGCCTGAAAGCGCGATCTCGGGGAATCTTCGCGCCCGGCGCGCGCTGACTCTGCCCACCCAGCCCCTGCGCCCCCTGACCCCGCGAACTCGAAGGAGCTCCGATGGCATACCAAACTGAGTTGACGGCCGGACTCGCGGCGGTTCGCGCCGCGTCGCGGGTGTGTCGATCGGTCCAGGCCCGCCTCGCTACCGCGGAGGCCCTGGAGAAGAAGGACAAGAGCCCCGTTACGGTGGCCGACTTCGCATCCCAGGCGATCGTCTGCGAGCAGCTGATGCGTGCCCTGCCCGGCGACCCGGTGGTGGGCGAAGAAGGTTCGGACGAGTTGCGGCAGGGCGCCCAGGCGGCGCTGCTCGACGCGGTGGTGCGAGAGGTCGCGAGCGAGAGGTCGGGCGATGCGGACGAGGTCCTGTCCTGGATCGACCGGGGCGGCGCGGACGCCAGTAGCGCTCGCTACTGGACCCTCGACCCCATCGACGGCACCAAGGGCTTTCTGCGCGGCGAGCAATACGCGGTGGCCCTGGGCCTGATCGAGAAGGGGCAGGTGGTCGTCGGCATCCTGGGCTGTCCGAACCTCGACGACGGCGCGGGCGGACGCGGCGCACTGTTCGCTGCCGTGAAGGGCGAAGGTGCGCAGCGCTTTCCGCTGTGGGAAGAAGGCGATCTCGGCAGCGTCGTTCGTGTCTCCGACGTGACCCGTCCCGCCGAAGCGCGCTTCTGCGAGTCCGTCGAGTCCGGGCACTCGAACCAGGACCAGTCCGCACGCATCGCCGCGGGCCTGGGCATCACCCAGGAACCCTTCCGCATCGACAGCCAATGCAAGTACGCGGCGATCGCCCGGGGCGACGCCTCGATCTATCTGCGCATGCCGACCCGGGCCGACTACCGGGAGAAGATCTGGGACCACGCGGGGGGCAAGCTCGTGGTCGAAGAGGCGGGTGGTCGGGTGACCGATGTCGAGGGCAATCCCCTCGACTTCAGCCACGGGCGCACCCTGGACGCGAACCGCGGCGTGGTCGCCACCTGCGGTCCCATCCACGACGAGGTGATCGCCGTCGTGAAGAAGGTTCGAGCCGAGGGCTGACGCGGATGCGGCAAGGTCGCGTTCTCATCGTCGGGGGTGGTATCGCAGGGCTCGCCACTGCGGCAGGACTTGCCCGCGCCGGCATCGCCTGCGAGATCGTCGAGCGCACGCCCCAGTGGCAGCCGGTGGGCGCCGGGATCGTGCTCGGCGTGAACGCCATGCGCGTGATGCGCGGCCTCGGTCTGGCCGAAGCCGTGGCAGCCCGGGGTCGCCGACTCGGACAGGGTGCCATCACCGATCATCTCGGCCGACCGATCGGAACCAGCGACTTCGGTCTGCTCGAAGCGGATCTCGGCCCCACGATCGCGATCCACCGGGCGGCGCTGCACGAGGTGCTGCTCGCGGGCACAGGTGAGGTGCCGGTCTCGCTCGGCACCACCGTCGACGCAATCGATTCGCGGGCGGACCACACCCGGGTGCGCCTCAGCGACGGACGCGAGGAACGCTACGACCTGGTGATCGGGGCCGATGGAATCCGTTCGCGGGTGCGCGAGTTGCTGTTCGGTGAGGTCCCTCTCACCTATTCCGGCTACACGTGTTGGCGCCTCGTGGTGGACTTCCCCGTCGATGACGTGCAGATGCGGGAGATGTGGGGCTTCGGTCAGCGCTTCGGAATCGTTGCGATCGACGATGCACACGTCTACTGCTTTGCGGTCGCGAACGCGCCGCGCGGGCAGACGGATTCGGGACCGGGGCTGCTCGGCCGCTTTCGCGAGCGCTTCGCGGGCTTCGGCGGCCAGGTTCCGCAGATCCTGGCCGCCCTCGAGAGTCCCGACCAGCTGATCCACAACGATCTCGAGGAGCTGCCGGCGGGGCCGTGGTTCGACGGTCGCGCCGTCCTCATCGGGGACGCCGCCCATGCGTTGACGCCCAACATGGGTCAGGGCGCGGCCATGGCGCTCGAGGACTCGATGGTGCTGGTGGAGCTGCTGGCTTCCGGCATGCCGGTCGTCGACGCCCTGCCCGCCCTGGTCGCGCGACGCGAGAGTCGCGTGCGCTGGGTGCAAGACCAGTCGCGACGCATCGGTCGCATCGGTCAGCTCGAGAATCGCCTGCTGTGCCGGCTACGAAACAGCGCGATGCGGCTCGTCCCCGACAGCGCGGGGACCAGTGCGTTGCGCAAGATGGCGTCGCAGCCGATCTGAATCCCCGGCCATCCGAATCGAATCCCTGAGTCCCTGAGCCCGATAGCGCCGAGAGTCAGGCGGCCGGCTGTGCCTGGGGGCCCCGCACGAGCTTGCCCGGTAGGGCGCCGGTGGGCACGCCGTCCTCGTAGATCACCTCGCCGCTGCAGATCGTGTAGCGGTAGCCGTCCACCTTCTGGATCAGCCGGCGCCCTTCTGCGGGCAGGTCGTAGACCATCTCCGGTGCGTGGATGTGCAGGGCGTCGAAGTCGATCACGTTGATGTCGGCCTTCATCCCGGGTTCGAGCAAGCCCCGGTCTTCCATGCCGTAGAAGCGCGCGGTTTCCCGGGTCTGGGCCGCCACGATCTTCTCGAGTTCGATCCGCTCGCCCCGCGAACGGTCTCGCACCCAGTGGGTCAGCAGGTAGGTGGGCATGCTGGCGTCCGCGATGAGCCCGCAGTGGGCGCCGCCGTCCGACAACCCGAACACCGAGCGCGGGTGCATCATCATCTCGCGGATGGCGTCGAGGCTGCCGTTCGCGTAGCCGAGTAGCGGCAGGTACACGAGACCGCGGCCGTCGTTCCCGATCATGATGTCGTACACGACTTCGAGGGGCTTGCGACATTCGCGTGCCGCGATGGCCGCGACGCTCTTGTCCGGGGCCGGCTCGTAGTCGGGCGGGTCACCGAGGGGATACATCATGTGGAAGCCCTGCATGATGAGCATCGCCGGTCCGGGCATGGACGAGTAGTCGGGCGGGTTGTCGAGGATCTGCGCTCGCACCGCAGGGTCGGCGAGCTTGGCGAGTCGCTCCTTTCGCGGCAGCTGTGCCAGGGCCTGGTAGCCGGCGTGTGCCGAGAAGGGATGCACGGTGCTCTCGAAGCCCAGCAGCAGCCCCGCCGGTCGTTGGGCGACTTGCGGCGTGAGACACCCGCCCTCCGCGGCGTCCTTTTCCACGGCCGCGAGCAGTCGGCGCCACTGGTCGGGATCGCCCGGGTTCTGCAGGCACGCGAACGCGACCGGGCGCCCCGTTTCCTTGCCGAGCTTGCTCATCCACGCGAGCTCGTCGCCCTCGGGCGCCAGATCACTCGCCACCTCGAACACACCGTGGCCGACCTCGCCCAGCATGCGGCCGATGCCGAGCACTTCTTCGTCTTCGGCGTTCGTGCCGGGAACCACCTCGCCGTCCTTGGCGCGGTGCAGGATCGTGCGGGAAGTCGTGAAGCCGAGGGCGCCGGCCTGCAGCGCCTCCTTTACGAGCGCCGCCATCTGCGAGATGTCCTCGCTGGTTGCCTTTTCGTTCTTGGCGCCGCGCTCGCCCATCACGTACGCACGCACGGCGCCGTGGGGCACCTGCGCGCCGACGTCGATGGCCCGGGGCATCCGCTCGACTGCGTCGAGGTACTCGGGGAAGCTCTCCCAGGACCAGTCGATGCCTTCGGACAGAGCGGTACCCGGGATGTCCTCCACTCCTTCCATCAGCTGGATCAAGAAAGCCTGCTCGCCGGGCTTCACCGGTGCGAAGCCGACGCCGCAGTTGCCCATGACGATGGTGGTGACACCGTTCCAACCCGAAGGCGTGAGGTGCGTGTCCCAGGTGACCTGGCCGTCGTAGTGGGTGTGGATGTCGACCCAGCCGGGCGTGACCAGCAGACCCGTTGCATCGATCTCGCGTCGACCGGCACCGACGTCGTTGCCGACGGCGACCACGCGATCGCCGTCCACCGCCACATCCGCCGTGCGCGCCGCCGCTCCGGAACCGTCGACAACCGTCCCACCCCGGATCACCAGATCATGCATCTCTTCTTCTCCTAAAATCTCAGGGTTCCAAACTACCAGACTCGCCGCACCCAAGCCCCGAAGCGCGCGGGCAGGGGAAGGGCCAGCGACGACGTATGGCATGACGAAGACTCGGCAAAGGGAAAGCAGCGCCGCCCAGGGAGGAGCGGCCCTTCCCCTGCCCGGGTGCCCTACCGAATCCCGACGTGCCCTAGAGCGATTCCAACCACTCGTCGTCGGAGCCCGTCTCGATCTCCTCGAACAGGTAGCTCGTCAGGTATCGCTCCCCGGTGTCGGGCAGCATCACCAGGATCACCGAGCCCGGCTCGGCGTCCTTCGCGATCTGCAGCCCGGCGGCCGTCGTCGCCCCGGAAGACAGCCCGCAGAAGATGCCTTCTTCCTGCGAGAGTCGAAGCGCGACATCCTTCGCCTCTTCGTCGGTCACCGGTCGCAGCTCGTCGTAGATCTTCTGGTTCAACACGCCCGGCAGGAAGTCCGGCGTCCAACCCTGGATCTTGTGGGGCTGCCATTCCTTGCCGCCTAGCATCGATGCGCCGGCAGGCTCGGTGGCAACGATCTTCACTTCCGGTCGCGCCAGCTTGATGACCTCGCCCGCGCCCGTGATCGTGCCGCCCGTCCCCCAGCCGCTGACCCAGTAGTCGAGCCGTCTGCCCGCAAAGTCGCTCAGGATCTCCGGGCCCGTGGTCTGGCGGTGGTACGCGGGGTTCGCCGGGTTGTCGAACTGCTCGGTGAGGAACCAGCCGTGTTTCTTCGCCAGCTCTTCGGCCTTCTTGACCATGCCGGTTCCGCGTTCCGCGGCCGGTGTCAGGATCACCTTCGCGCCCAGCGCGCGCATGATCTGTCGGCGCTCCACCGAGAAGCTCTCGGCCATCACCGCCACGAAGGGGTAGCCCTTGGCGGCACACACCATGCCCAGCGCGATTCCCGTGTTGCCCGACGTCGCTTCGATGACCGTCTGGCCGGGCTTGAGCACACCGCGGCGCTCGGCATCGTCGATGATCGCAAAGGCCAGACGGTCCTTGACCGACCCGATCGGGTTGAAGGACTCGACCTTCGCGTACATCTCCACGTGGTTGGGGGCGATCTTGTTCAGCTTGACGACCGGTGTGTTCCCGATCGTGTCCAGGATGTTCTCGTAGATCACGGGGGGTCTCCTCGCAGGTGGACCTCGAAGTATCCCCGAAGGGACGGGCGAGGCAAGAGGGAGGCCGGAGCTCGTTCGCTTGTTGACAGATCTATCATTAAGTTCTAATGATAGATCAATCAGTAAAGATCGAAATGGCCCTGACCCGGCTCCAGCCGGCTTCGAGCAAGAGGATTCTCCCATGGCAGGCCAAGCGCCCCGTGCTTCCAGGACCCGATTCAACGACCGCATGAGCGATTCAGACGCGATCATGTGGAACATCGAGTCCGACCCCGCCCTGCGCTCGACGATCATCTCGCTCTGGATCCTCGATCGCTGTCCCGACTGGGATCGCCTCTCGGGCAAGCTGGAAGAGGCCGCCGCCACGATCCCGCGCCTGCGCCAGCGGGTCGTCTCCGATCCCTTCGGAATCGCGCCGCCGGCCTGGGAAGACGACCCCAACTTCGACGTGGCGTTCCACATCCGAAGGCACCGCGCCCCGGGCGATGGATCGCTGCGCGCGCTGCTCGACGCCGCCCAACCCCTGGGCATGCAGGCCTTCGATCGCGACCGCCCACTCTGGGAGTTCCATCTCTACGAGGGCCTGGTCGGGGGCCGCGCGGGCGTCGTCATGAAGCTCCACCACGCCATCAGCGACGGCGTCGGACTGGTTCGCATGACCGAGGGAATGATCGAACGCAGCCGCGAGACGGCGGACGAGGCGCCGCTCTCGGTGCCTCCCGTACCCCGGACGGCGCCGGAAGTCCTGAGCGACAGCGACCGCACCCGCCGCGCACTGGCCGACCGTTGGGACAAGAACGTCGAGCGCGTCCGCGGCCTGGCGGGCTTCGTGGGCGGAAGTCTCGCGGGCCTCGCCCGCGACCCGGTCGGGACGCTCCGCACGGCGCGAGACGGTGTGCAGTCGATCACGCGACTGCTGGCGCCGGTCACCGAGCCCATGAGCCCCATCATGACGGGGCGCTCCCTGTCGTCGCGCTACGACGTGATCTTCCTGCCTCTCGCCGAGTTCAAGCGGGCCGGCAAGGCGGCAGGCGGTACCGTCAACGACGCCTTCGTGGGTGGAGTCGCCGCGGGGCTTCGCCTGTACCACGAAGCCTGCGGTGCGCCCGTCGAAGAGCTCCGCATGAACATGCCCATCAACATTCGCGAGGGCGACAAGGCGAAGGACGCTGGCAACCAGTTCATGCCGGTGCGCTTCCCCGTCCCGGTCGGCATCCTCGACCCCATCGAGCGGATGCAGGAGATCCGCCGCCGGGTCGCGGGACAGCGGTCGGAGCCGGCGCTGCCCCTGATGGACGAGATCTCGTCCGTGATCGGTGCGCTTCCCGGCGACGGCGCGGCGCGTTTCTCGGGCATGATGATGAAGGCGATGGACTTCACCACGAGCAACGTGCCGGGGCCGCGCTTCCCGGTCTACATGAGCGGTGCCAAGATCGAGCACACCTTCGGCTTCGGTCCCTGCGCGGGTGGCGCGCTCAACGTCACCTGCTTCAGCTACGACGGTGAGGTCGCCGTCGGCATCAACGCCGACCCGGCCGCGGTCACCGATCCGGGCCTGCTGGTCGAGTGCATGCGGAAGGGCTTCGACGAGGTCTTCGCGGTCGTCTGATGGCAGCCGATTCCCAACTCTCCGCAGGTCCGCGCAGGCGCTTGCCGCCCGAAGAGCGCAGGGCACAGCTGCTCCAGACGGCGATGGCAGTCTTCGCGCGCCGCGGCTTCGGTCGCGCCGGTCACGCGGAGATCGCCGAGGCCGCCGGCGTCGCGGTGTCGACCGTCTTCCTCTACTTCAAGACCCGCGAAGCGCTGGTGGACGCGGTCCTGGCGGAGGTCGGACGCTTCTATCTCGATCTCGCTCTGCGCGTGCATCAGCAGGAGAAGCCCTGCCGCGAGATCCTGGTCGACCACCGGCTCGCCTTCCACGAGTCACTCGACTCGCACCCGTATCACGCCCGGCTCGCTCTCGACTGGAGCACCGCGCTGCGCGAGGAGCTGTGGCCGCGCTACATCGAGTTCACCGATCAGCTGGTCGCCAACCACGTCCGGACGATCCTGCGCGGGCAGGCCGAAGGGGACGTCGCGTCCAGCGTCGACCCTGAAACCAGCGCACGCATGCTGATCGCCAGCGCCCAGATGACTGCGCAGCAGCGGCTCGCGGGCGCGGACCCCGCAATGGCCGACCGTATGGCGCTGCTCTTCATCGATGCGGCCCTCGGCCGGGTCCTGCCGGCCGGTGCGCCGGCCCCTCGTGAGAAGGCTGCTCAGGGTTAGACTATCGGCTCCCCCCCCCCCCCCCGACTTCCCGGGCGGGCCATCGCCGGAGGACTTCCCATGAGCAGCTTCTGCGAAGACCGTGTCGTCATCGTGACCGGAGCCGGTCGCGGCATCGGCCGTGAACACGCCCTCATGCTCGCCGCCCACGGCGCGAAGGTCGTCGTCAACGACCTCGGTGGAGCGCGGGACGGGGCGGGCGCCGACGCCGGCCCGGCCGAAGAGGTCGCTTCGGAGATCCGCGCGGCGGGTGGAGAGGCCGTCGCCAACACCGACGACGTCAGCGACTTCGCGGCCGCAAAGCGCATGATCGATCAGGCGGTGGACGAGTTCGGCCGCCTCGATGCCGTCGTCAACAACGCGGGCATCCTGCGAGACCGCATGCTCGTCAACATGGACGAGGCAGAGTGGGACGCAGTCATCCAGGTCCATCTGAAGGGGACCTTCGCACCGTCGCGGCACGCCGCCGCCTACTGGCGCGAGCGGTCGAAGGCCGGAGAATCGGTGGATGCGCGCATCATCAACACCTCGTCGGTCTCGGGCATCTACGGGAATCCGGGGCAGACGAACTACGGCGCCGCCAAGATGGGCATCGCGGGCTTCACGATCATCGCGGCGCGCGAGCTCGGCCGCTACGGCGTCACGGTGAACGCCGTCGCCCCGGGCGCGCTCACCCGCATGACCGAGGACCTCGGGTCCGGCGGCGAGCTCAGCGAGGAGGAGCTGGCTCGGCGGAGCCCGCGCTGGATCGCGCCCATCGTCACCTGGCTGGCCAGCGCCGACTCACGCGACGTCACCGGTCGCGTGTTCGAGGCGTCGGGTCGGATGCTCGCCGTGGCGGAGGGTTGGCACCGTGGGCCGACCATCGAGCCCGTCGACGATCCGACGAAGATCGGACCCATCGCGCGCGAGCTCGTGAAGAGTGCGCGCCTCAACGCCGGCATGAACGGCAAGGACATGGACGGCGGCCTCGACTGAGCTCGCCCCGATGTCCGTCCGGAGCATCATGAGACGCCCGCTGTTCAGGTGCGTTCCCACGCGGTTCCTCGCGTTTGCGGCGACCTTCGCCGCGGCGAGCGGCTTCGTTGCCTGCGGTGAGCCCGCACCCACCGCCCGGCTCGCGCCGAGCGGCGACGACGGCAGCGGTCATGCGGCACCGAGCGCAGCCACCATCGCCGCCAACACCGCCGTCTTGTCCGAGCTGCCCTTCGAGGACGAGACCGACTTCGAGCTGGCGCGCCGGGGCTTCATCGCCGCCATCGAGGACCCGGTCATCCTGACGGAGTCCGGGGTCGAGGTCTGGAACCTCGACAAGTTCGCGTTCGAGACCGGCGACTCGCCGGACAGCGTCAACCCGAGCCTCTGGCGACAGGCAAAGCTCAACTCGATCCACGGTCTGTTCGAGGTGACCGACGGCATCTATCAGGTGCGCGGCTACGACCTCGCGAACATGACCCTGATCCGGGGGGACACGGGTTGGATCATCATCGACCCGATGACGACCCGCGAGACGGGCGCCGCGGCGTTGCGGCTCGTGGCCGAGCATCTCGACGAGCGGCCCATATCGGCGCTCATCTACACCCACAGTCACATCGACCACTTCGGTGGAGCGCGGGCGGTCTTTCCGGACCTGGCTACCGCCGAGGGCGTGCCGGTCATCGCTCCCGAGGGCTTCGTGGTGGAGGCCGTCAGCGAGAACGTGCTCGCGGGCACCACCATGTCCCGTCGCGCGGCCTACATGTTCGGCTTCCTGCTCGGCCGCGGTCCCCGGGAACACGTGGATTCGGGCCTGGGGAAGGCGTCGACGCCCGGCACCTTCGGGCTGGTCGCGCCGACGCAGTTCATCGATGCCACGCCGGTGGAGATGACCATCGACGGGGTGCGGCTGGTGTTCCAGAACACGCCAGGCGCCGAAGCGCCGGCCGAGATGATGATCTACCTGCCGGACTGGAAGGCGCTCTGCGGCGCGGAGAATATCTCCCACGTCCAGCACAACCTGTACACCCTGCGCGGGGCCAAGGTTCGCGACGCCCTGCGCTGGAGCAACTACATCCAGGAAGCCCTTCGCATCTTCCCCGATGCCGAGATCCTCTTCTCCAGCCACCACTGGCCGACCTGGGGCAACCCCGACGTAGTCGCATACCTGAAGAAGCAGCGCGACCTGTACAAGTACATCCACGACCAGACCCTGCGACTCGCGAACCACGGCAAGACGCCGCTCGAGATCGCCGAAGAGATCCGGTTGCCCGACTCGATCGCAAAGAGCTTCGGCAACCGCGGCTACTACGGAACCCTGAGCCACAACTCGAAGGCGGTCTACCAGCACTACTTCGGCTGGTTCGACGGCAACCCCGCCAATCTGAATCCGCTGCCGCCGGAAGAGGCCGGCAGGCGATACGTCGAGTTCATGGGGGGCGCCGACGCCGTCGTCGAGAAGGCGCGGGCGTCCTACGACGCCGGCGACTACCGCTTCGTCGCCATGGTGCTGAACCACCTGGTCTTCGCCGAACCCGAGAATGACCGGGCGCGGGCGCTACTCGCCGACACCTACGACCAGCTGGGCTATCAGGCGGAATCCGGCCCGTGGCGGGACTTCTATCTGACGGGCGCGCTCGAGCTGCGGGAGGGCGCTGTCGCGCTTCCGTTCCGGCTGACGGGAACCACCGACATCGTGTCGGCGATGCCGACCGGGCTCTTCTTCGACGCGCTCGCCGTCCGCATGAACGGCGAGAAGGCCGACGGTGAGGAGGTCGTGCTGAACTTCGAGTTCACGGACATTGGCGAGACCCACGTGCTGTGGGTGGAGAACGCGGTCCTGCACCACGAGGAAGCACCCGCGCGAGAAGACGCCGACGTCACCGTCAAGTTGGCGCGCTCGACCTGGGACGCGGTGCTGACCCAGGAAAAGACCCTGCAGGGTGCGATTCTCGCGGGGGAGATCGACGTCGACGGAAGCCGGCTTGCACTGCTCGGCTTCTTCTCCCTGCTCGACAGCTTCGAGCCGACCTTCGAGATCGTCCGGCCCTAGCGACCCGAGGCTCGGGGCGGTAGTGGCAGGCCTGCGCTAGAACCCGGGACGGCTCCAACTCGACTAAAGGGGAACACCTTGCTTCGTCTCCTCCGACCCGCTGGGGCAGCTGCGCTCGTGGCATTCGCCCTGGCCTCTGCCCTGGCTCTGACCGGGTGCCAAGCCCTCGGTCTGTCCGGGAAGGGCGATGGCACGCCCCGGGGCGTGCCTGTGTCCCGGCCCCTGGCCCAGATCCTCGACCGCGGAGAACTCCGCGTCGCGGTTTCCGCAGACCTGCCGCCCCTCAACATGAAGAACAAGGCCGGTGAGTTCATCGGCCTCGAGATCGACATCGTCTCGGCCCTCGCGCACGCCATGGGCCTCGAGGTGAGCTTCGTCGAAACTCCGTTCCCCCAGCTGCTGCAGACGCTGCTCGACGGCAAGGTGGACATGGTGATCTCCGGAATGACCATGACCCCTCAGCGCAACGCCCATGTCGCGTTCGTCGGCCCGTACTTCATCTCCGGAACGTCGGTGCTGACCCGGGACGAAGAGATTGCTTCGACCCAGGAGCCGACGGACCTGAACGTGGCGGGCCGCAAGTTCGCGGCGCTCGCCGGCTCGACCAGTGCGAGCTTCGTCGAAGAGGTGTTGCCCGAGACCGAACTCGTCGAGACGGAGAACTACGAAGACGCCGTGCAGATGGTCATCCAGGGCAAGGTCGATGGCCTGGTCGCCGACTTCCAGATCTGCGTCCTGTCCACCTGGCGCTATCCCGAGGCCCGGCTGATGGCGATTCGCACACCGTTCACCGTCGAGCCGCTGGGCATCGCCTTGCCGCCGGACGCACCCCTGCTGATGAACCTGGTGGAGAACTACCTGAGAACCCTCAAGGACACGGGTCTCCTTGCACAGCTGAAGGCGAAGTGGCTGTCCGACGGGGCCTGGCTGTCCGAGCTGCCGTGACGCTGGCATGAATAGATCGGTCGCCATCTTCGTCGCGCTGTTGTGCGGGTTCGCCCTCGCCCTGGGCGGCTGTGCGAGCAGTGGGTCCAAGAAGAAGAAGCGCACGGTCCTGATGACCGAGTACGACGACGCGCGGGTGGGCCAGGAGGCCTCCACCGACGTCGCCGCGCAGATGGGCGTCCTGGACGATCCCAAGATCAACGCCTACGTGACGGAGCTCGGACTGAAGCTCCTGCGCGGTCTGCCGCGACGGTCCTTCCAGTACCACTTCGCAGTGGTGGACCAGGAAGAGCCGAACGCCTTCGCGCTGCCGGGTGGCTACATCTTCATTTCCCGTGGTCTGCTCGCGCTCGCCAACAACGAGGACGAGCTGGCGTGCGTGATCGGCCACGAAATCACCCACGTGAACCACCGCCATGCTGCCGCCCAGCAGCAGCTGTCGAAGCGCGGCCTGGCCATGCCCTGGATCAAGGCCGGCAAGATGGCCGCCTACGGGCGGGACATGGAGCGGGACGCCGACAAGGGCGGGCAGATCCTGTGCGCCGCCGCGGGCTATGACCCGATCGGGATGTCGTCCTTCCTCGACAACCTGGCGCAGACCGAGCGCTACCGCCTCGGCTTCTCGCGCAACCCCGGCTGGCTCGACACGCACCCGGGTTCGAACGAGCGTGCGGCGATCAACGCCGTTCGAGCCAGCGAGATCCGTTGGAAGCGGGACCCGCTGATCAAGAACTCACAGCAGTCGCTCTTCGCGAAGATCGACGGGCTGCCCTGGGGTCAGCGGCCGCAGGCGGGTGTGTTCGACGGCGACATCTTCATCCACCCCGATCTCGACTTCTACCTGCGCTTCCCGGACGGCTGGTACACGCAGAACACCAACAGTGCGGTCGGGGCCCAGGAGCCTCGGGGCCGCGCCGTCGTGTTCCTGAGTGCCGACGCGCCCCCGGGCGACCCGCAGGAGATTGCCGAGACCTGGGCGACGAAGACCCGACAGACCCAGGCCATCGACGTCAAGGATTCGCGCGCGGTCAAGATCGGTCACATCGATGCCTGGCGGATGACCGTCGATGCGCGGATGGGGGGCGGTCTCGTGAGCTCCCTTGTGACCTTCATCCCCTATGCGAACGCCACCTGGCGGATGACCGGCATGAGCCTCGCGTCGGAGGCCAACCAGTACCGGGGTCGCATCCTGGCGACCACGCGCAGCTTCCGCCCGCTGACCCCGGAGGAGAAGCGCTCGGTCACCGAGTCGAACCTGCACATCGCGACGGCGAACGCCGGGGACGACATCGAGCGCCTGAACCAGCGCACCGGCAACGCCTGGGACGTGCGGGAGACCGCGCTCTTCAACGGCGTCTTCATCAATCACCGCTTCGAGGCGGGCGATCTGGTCAAGACCGTGCGCGTGCGACCGTATGTCGCCCCTGAAACAGCCGCGCGCGAGAAGCCGGCGGCCGCGCCGGCTCCCTGAACTCGAGAGAAAGCGGAGGCCCCCTTGGAAAAGCTCGTCTACCTGCTCACCGGGAAAGGGTCCGGGGCGACGCTTCGCGATTCCCTCGTCGAGAAGGCCGTGCCCGGACTGCGGGCGGGCGGGGCGAGCCAGATCGCCGTCAACGTCAACGACGAGCATGTCGCGCACGGAGAAGGCGTCGCGATCCGCCGCTCGGACCCGCCCATCTGCGCGATGGTGTCATTCTGGATGCAGAACGCCGATGACCGGGGTCCCTGCGAGGCCGCGCTCGCCGAGTACGCCCACACCCTCGCGGGCTATCTCGTCGTCGAGTCGCGCCCGCTGCTGCACGAGCCCCCAGTCGGGAAGCGAGCGCCCGGAGCGAATCTCGTCACCTGCATCAAGCAGAAGCCAGACATCCGCTACGACGAGTTCATCGACCGCTGGAACAACGAGCACCGCAAGGTCGCGGTCGAGACCCAGTCCACCTTCGCGTACGTCCGCAACGCGGTGGTGCGGCGGCTCACGACCGAGGGCGCAGACTGGGACGGCATCGTCGAGGAGAGCTTTCCGCTCGAGGCGCTCAGCGATCCGCATGTCTGGTACGACTGCTCGAACGAGGACGAGTACAAGAAGCGCTTGCAGCGCATGATGGAAAGCGTGACGGCCTTCCTCGACTTGAGCGCCCTGGAATCGACGCCGATGTCGGAGTACTGGCAGGGCTAGCAGGGCTGGCAGACGGGCTCAGTCCGTGATCTCGGACGGCACGTCGAAGTATTCCTGGTAGCGCTTGACCCGCTCGCGGGCCTCGCCGACGACCAGGCCCGTGTCTTCGAAGCGGTGCCGGTGCTTTCCGTGTTCCTCGGTGGTGTGGGTCTCGAGATAGCTGCGCATGCCGGCTTCGGCGCCGGGCGTGAATTCCATTTCGAACTTGTCGTAGATCTTGCGGATCGACGCGAACGGATCGGCCATGAACTCGGCGAAGTGGATGTCGATCACCCGCGACGGATCGATCAGCCCGCTCTCCCGGGCGTCGATCGAGGCGTCGTAGGCGGTGTCGTTGAGCGCCTGCCATTCCCGCGCGATGTCGTGGGGGTCGACGGTCTCGCTGGCGAGTGCTCGCAAGGTGGTGCAGAGGCTCGTCAGGGAAGACAACACCGACAACGGGTCGCGGTGGGTCTGGACCAGGCAGGCGTCCGGGTACTCGGCGAGACAGGCCTCCAGGGACCAGAGATGAGCCGGCGTCTTCAGCACCCAGCGTTCCGCGGGGCAGCGCCACTGCAACAGCTGCAGGAATTTGCGGTGGATCTGGTAGGCCGGAGCCATGTCTGCTTCGTGATGAAACCAGGTCGTGTAGCTGGGCAGGCGGAAGGCGGCCTCGAAGATCATGCTGGTGAACTCGAGGGAGGTGATGGCCACGTCTTCCTGGGGGAGACGGGCCGCCATCCGGTGCATGCTCCGGAAGTCCGGGATCAGGCGTTCGGTCTGGGCGAGCGCGTCGTCGCAACGCGCGATGCGCGGGTCGGCGTCGTAGCTTTCCCGCTCGGGCGGAGGCGTCGGGGTCAGCACTTCCCACGACGCGGGGACCCGAACCGTCGGGTCCTGCCCGAACAGCTCGTGCAGGATGCTCGTACCCGATCGCGCCATGCCCACGATCAGGATCGGACGCGACACTTCGCCCTGCACGATGCTCGGCTCGCGCGCGATCCAATCGTGCAGGTGGATCCGGTTCTCGAGGTTCGAGACCAGCTGTGTCGCGGCGATGGAACGGCCGAGTGCGTGCAGACCGGCGTCTTCTTCGAGACTCGCGACCAGGCGGCGCAGTGGCTCTCGGAAGCTGTCGGGACCGAGGTCCGACAGGCCGGTGTTCTTGCGGGCGCGTTCGATCAGCACGTCGGGCTCGAGGGAGGGAAGCGGTAGCCCGACCTGGTTCGCGAGGCGCCGGGCGCCGTTGTAGAGGCGGACCGGAAGCGGAAGGATGGGGGCGCTGAGCATGGCTCGCCCAGCGTAGCGCGGGCTAGCATCGGGAGATGGAGATCCGGGATCGAGTTGCCGTCGTCACCGGGTGCGCGACGGGCATCGGGCGCGCGACCGCGGTCGGTCTCGCCCGTGCGGGCGCGCGGGCCGTCGTGCTGGCGGATCGCAAGGACGTCGGCGACACCGCCGAGGCCGTCGTCCATGCAGGCGCCGAGGCCCTGTCGGTCCCGACGGACGTTTCTGATCTCGGTTCACTGCGTGACCTGTTCGCGCGCACCGAGGCCGCCTTCGGCCGCCTCGACATCCTGCACAACAACGCCGGGATGGGGGAGGGCGCGGACATCTGGCCCGCGGTTCCCTCCGAACGTTGCGCGGCCATCGTCGCCGTGAACCTCACGGGCGTGATTCTCGGTACCCAGTTGGCGCTCGAGCCGATGAAGCGCAGCGGCGGCGGTGTCGTCGTCAACACCTCGTCCGGGGGCGCCTTCGTGCCGCTGCCGCCCCAGGCCGTCTACGCGGCGACCAAGGCGGGGGTCGTGCACTTCACGCGCTCGTGCGCGCCGCTGCACGAAAGCCACGGCGTGCGCGTCAACTGTGTCTGCCCCGGCCTCGTGGACACGCCGATGATCCTCGAGACGGGCGGCGGCGCCATCGCGGATTGGCTGAAGCCGGTCTACGACGGCGTGACCCTGCTGCGTCCCGAAGAGATCGCAGACGCGGTCCTCGCCCTCGTTCGCGACGACGAGAAGATCGCGGAAGTCGTCCTCGTCGAGAACCAGCCGGCGGCAGCGGAACGAAGCGGATGAGCGACGTCGACTTCGACTTCCGCGGTGCCCGGGTGCTCGTGACCGGCGGGTCGAACGGCATCGGCCTCGGGATCGCACGCGCCTTCGCGGAAGCCGGTGCCCGCGTCGACATCACCGGCACCCGCGCCGGGGCCAGCGACTACGACCACGACCTGGCCGACTTCCGCTATCACGCTGTCGACATGCGCGATCCCGCCGCGCTCGACGCGTTGGCCGCGTCCCTCGATTCCCTCGATGTACTCGTCAACAACGCCGGTGCGAACCTGGTGGCCCGCAACGAGTGGAACCCGGAGGTCTTCGAGGAAGCCGTGCGCATCAACCTCTTCGGCGCCTTCCAGCTGGCGGTGCGCCTCAAGGACCGGGTCTCGAGGAGTGCCATCGAGGGTGGCGGCAGCGTGCTCAACATCGCCAGCATGTCGGCGTTCGTCGCGGTGCCCCTGGTGCCGGGCTACGGCGCCGCCAAGGCGGCGATCGTCCAGATGACGAAGAACATGGCGGTCGCCTGGGCGAAGGACAACGTACGGGTCAACGCCGTGGCGCCAGGGCTCATCGAGAGCAACATGACCGCGGTCATGAAAGGCGTCGAGGCGCTCGAGGGGCCCGAAATGGACCGCACCCCGATGGGGCGTTGGGGAACCCCCGACGACATCGCGCCCGCCTATCTCTTTCTGGCGAGCTCGGCAGCAAAGTTCATTACCGGGCAGACCCTGTGCGTGGACGGCGGCTACTCGGCGCGCTGACGATCTAGCGACGCATCAAGCAGCCGGCTCCATGCGGCCGCGGAAGTCCCAGGAAGTGAGACGGCTCGGGATCAGCTCGATCGCCGTCTCGGTGTCGACCTTCTCGAGAAGATCGCGGGCGAGCGCCACGTTCGAGCCTGCCAGATAGCGTTCGAGGAGTGCGCGAAGGATCTCCTCTCCGCGGTCCTCATGGAGGCGGGCTGTCGCGGCCCCTCGAACGCCGCGATAGGGCGGGCGTTCGAGGGAAACCTCGAATCCGCAGCGAGGCTCGTCTGTCAGCAGGCGCACGACCCGCGCGCTTCGCTGAGTCGCACACCACAGGTGTCCGTCTAGCGAGAGGTACCAGAGTGAGGCGATCACCGGATGCCCCGACGCCCCGTGGCAAGCGACGCGGACCGGTACGAGCGCGTCGCGCAAGAAGCGGTGCGTCTCCTCCGCCGACCACGGCCCCGACCGCCTCACGGCTTCCTCGCCGCGGCCGCGTCGGCCAACGACTCGCAACGGCGCCAGAGGGACGCTCTCTCCGATTTCGTTTCCCGGGTTCCTGGAAGCAGGTGTGTGGTTCTCGGTGCGCGATCGAACAGGAAGCGACCGGACCAGCGCCGCGCGGTCTCCGCGGCTGCCATCCAGACGACGGTGTCTGCACCTTCTGCAGGGCTTCGCAGGATCGCGCGGACCACGCGGTGGAAGGTGGGGAGCGACTGGCGTACGGCCGGCGTATCGGCCCAGCCCGGATGCATCGCGTTCACCACGACCGACGTGTCAGCCAACTCGTCGGCCCAGAGTTCCGCCAGTACCACCTGGGCGCGCTTGGTCTCGGCGTACGCCGTCACGCCGTCATAGGCCCCGCGCCGCGACATCCAGTTCGGATCCGACACCTGTAATCGCCGCGTGTACATCCCGCCGGACGACACCCAGATGACGTGCGCATCTCGAGAGCGTTCGAGGCGCGAACGCAGCAGGCGGGTCAGGAGATGCGGCCCCGCAACGTGTGTCGCAAAGCAGAGCTCCACCCCTTGGGCGGTCTCGATGCGGTCAGCGGGGAGCACGCCGGCGTTGTGGACGAGAATGTCGACCGCCTGCTCTCCCAGGCGACTCGCGAGCGCGCAGACCGAGTCCAGGTCGGAGAGGTCCACGGTCTCCGCGCGGACGGCCGGATTGCCCGTGCACGCGATGATGCTCTCGGCGGCGCCCCGTCCGCGCTCGGGGTCGCGGCACAACAGCAGGACCTCGCCTCCGAGATCTGCGAGTGCGAGCGCCGTCTCGTACCCGATGCCCGAGTTCGCTCCGGTAACGAGGCAACGCCGCCCCGCGAGATCCACCTGCAGGTCGTCCGGGTCGAAGCCGAGTGCGTGGAGTCGGAAGCCGTTGCGATCGAACGACGGCACGATCAGCGGATCGATCACACGGGAGATCGCGCGGCTGGCGAACGCCAGCAGCGGTGATCGCGACGCGCTCTCATCGATCGCTGGCGTGGCTGGATCCAGCGCCGTCAGGATCTCCTCGATGGGTGCATGGTCTCCGGCGTCCCGGCTCTCGAAGCGGTAGGCGAGGTCGCCGCCCGGTCGGACCACGAAGACACCTCCGAGCTGCCAGGGGTCTCCTTCCACTGCCGTTTGCCGGGACCCGGCCCGGATCGCTCGCAGGCCGGCACCGAGCAGGCGTGGTGACAGCAGCTCGACGCGTCCCCGCCGCAGGCCAGCGGCCCGGTAGGCGCGAAGGTCCGGGTCGACGAGCAGCGGTCCGTCGAGTCCGAAGTCCTCGCGGAACGCCGCCGCGAAGTTCGCGGCTCCGTTTCCCACGATCACGAGCTCGGCTCCCCCGGCCCGAATCTCGTCTACCCGATCGCGCAACTGCGCGACTTGCTCACGGCAGAACAGTCAGCCGAAGTGACGGATGAAGACCAGGACGACGGGGCGGTGCTTCCAGAGCGAGCCCAGTTCGACCGGGTCTCCCTGCCAGTCATTCAGGGTCAGGCGCGCGAGGCGAGTGGAAAGGCGCATGCTCGTCAGGCCGCCTTCTCGCGCGAAGCGAGCGGCGGTCGGGCCGCCGTCGTTCGGGCGGCATTGGCGATCCCGCGCAGCATGCCCTCGAATACCAGCGCATGCAGCGGGTAGATGCCGTACCAGTAGGCGAGCCCCGCCAGACCGCGCGGGTCGAACACCGCCGTCTGCCGCAGTCTCGAGCCTCCGGGCGCGGGCGTGACCTCGAACGCGAGCGTTGCGCGCCCCGGCAGCCGCATCTCGGCCCGCAGACGCAGCAGGCGTCCGGGCTCGATGGCCTCGACGCTCCAGCAATCCAGCACGTCACCCACGACGAGCTGATCCGGGTCGCGCCTGGACCGCTTCAGCCCGGGCCCGCCGAACATCAGGTCGAGGACGCCGCGCAACCGCCAGAGCGAGTCGTAGGCGTACCAGCCGGTCTTGCCGCCGATGCGTCGAACCGCTCGGAACAGATCCTCGGGCGGGAGCGGGACGTGGATCTCCCGGCAGTCGACCCGCTGTCGCCCGACGCGGCTCCCGAGGGGGCGCGGCCGACCGATCGCCGAGCGGCTGTCGGACCCGCGCGAAGCCTCGACCTCTGTCTTCTCGTTCGCAAGGGCCGTCGCGATCGCCTGACGCACGCCACGGGGGCGGACGCGAAAGACCTTCTCCGCCGCGTCGATCCGCACCACCGTCGGATGGCAGATGCTATCGATCAGCTTGCGCCCGACACGGGCGTAGAGCGGCGTCACGAGCGCCAACCAAAGACTGCTGAGGCGCGGCGTCAGGATCGGCACCCGGATCATCACCCGACGCAGCCGGCGCTGGTGCGCGTATTCCCTCATTACGTCCCCATAGGACATCGCGTCGGCGCCTCCGATCTCGTAGACGGACGCGAGCGAGGGAGCGATGCTTCTCGCTTCGAGCAGATAGGCGAGCAGGTCATCGATGGCGATGGGTTGGGCCAGCATCGAGACCCACCGCGGCATCACCATCACGGGCAGGCGTTCGACGAGGGCGCGGATCATCTCGAATGAGAGGCTGCCCGAGCCGATCACGATCGAGGCGCGCAGCTCGACGACCGGAACCCCCGTCGCGCCCAAGAGTCGTCCCACCTCGATCCGGCTTCTCAGGTGAGCCGACAGTTCGTGGCTCTCGTCGGCGAGGCCACCGAGGTAGACGATGCGGGAAACCCCAGCCGCACGAGCGGCTGCCGCGAAGTTGGTTGCCGCTCGTCGGTCCTGCTCCTCGAAGTCGTCTCCCTCTCCCATCGAATGAATGAGGTAGTAGGCGGTGTCGATGCCGCTCAGTGCTTCGCGTAGGCCTTCCCCGGAAACGGCATCGCCTCCCACGACCTCGGTCCCGGGCCGCACCCGCCCGAGCAGCTCACGCGGGCGCCTCGCCAGGCACCGGAGCGAGTCGCTCGAGCCCTCCAGCGCACGCAGGAGACGGCCCCCGACATAGCCGGTGGCGCCGGTGAGGAGGATGGCCTGGGACATGGTGCCCAGGGTGACCGGATTTCTGTTTCTGTCAAGGTTTTATCTGGACAAACTCGGACAGAGATCTCGGACAGACGAAGCCAAGTGCAGGGCAGCGCTTGGGTTTCTACTAGCGGAAGGCAGCCGAAACGCTGCAGTGCACCCACGAGGCTGCGGCGCGGGATCGGATCCGCGAACCAGGAGAGCGCAGCACGGCGCAGACACGATCGTGTCCGGCACGGGTCCTGCACTGATCCCGGGAAACGGGCATCGAGCTTGCCCGGAGGCGACACCATGGGACCCGAACTGCGCATGAGCTTGGGGACGGAACCGACCCCCGATGACGAGCGGGACGACGAAGCCGTCCGCGACGACAGCGATGAAGCCAGCGACGAAGCGGTCGAGCCCGGCGTCGACGACTTCGTTCCGCGCGGAGAGACGGGCCTTCGGATCGGGCTGACCGTCCTGTTCGTGGTCGTGGCGAGTGTGGTCGAGACGCTGCTCGCGGTGATCGTTCTGTTCGAACTGATCAGCACCCTGGCGACGGAGCGTCCGCCCAGTCCCCGTATCCGCGATCTGGCCAACCGGATCATCTCCTACTACTACCGGGTCGGCCGCTATCTCACCTACAACGAGTCGCGGGTACCGTTTCCGTTCTCGGACTTTCCAGACCCCGTCGAGCCCGACGCGTTCTCGACCGAAGACTCCGAGTCGAGTGCGCTCGGGATCTCGAGCCAGTCGTAGCTCGACGGCCAGTTCGGGGGTCAGCTCCCCTGAAGAGGAGCGTCCTGCTCGAAGACGACCCGCAGCTCGCGTCGGCTGATGCGCCAACCTGCGGGCTCTCGTCGGTAGCGGTCCTGATAGCGGATCCCCCAGTCGAGCTTGTGGGGCCGTCCATCGACTTCGTGCAGGTGGTTGGCGATGCACCAGGTCTCACCCCGGGCGCGGTCTCCGTCGATCTCGACCAGGTGATTGTGGACGCAGTGAAGCGTCGCGCTGTACTGCTCGATGGACTGCATGGCCGCGCGGATCGCGCCGTGCCCGGTGAGCTCGAAGCCTGGGCCCACGAGCGTCGCGTCGGCGGCGAACACGTCTGCAACGAGGTCGTAGTTCCGGTCGTCCGGGATCTGCGCGTAGCGCTCGACCAGCTCGCGCAGGGCGATGCGATCGGCGATCTCGGCGAGGTCCATTCCTTCAGTCCAAACCGTAGACGCGGGCCGCAGTGTCGTGGAAGAGCGCCGCTTTGTCGTCGGGGCTGAAGTCGGCGACCAGGCGCTTGAAGCTGTTCCACAGCACGGCGTAGGAGCAGGACACCCGGTCGACCGGGAAGTTGCTCTCGAACATGCAGCGCTTCGGTCCGAAGCAGTCGATGGTGTGGAGGTAGAAGTCTCGGGTCGCGTCGGCCAGCTCGGCGGAGCCAGGAGGCCGTTCGCGCTCGTGCCATCCAAAGCCGTTCACCGGCATGGCGAGTCCGCCCAGCTTGGCGACGACGTTCTCACGGCTCGACAGACGCTCGATCGCCGCGCGCCAGTCCGCGGCGACTTCGTCTCGCTTCTTCGCCCAGTCGCCGACGCCAAGTGGCCCACCGAAGTGATCGAGCACGATCGGCACGTCGGGGAAGGCGTCTGCGAGATCCGTCAGCTCGTCGATCTGGGTGTGGTAGAGCCAGGCGTCGAAGGACAGGCCGAGCTCTCCGAGCAGCGCGAAGCCCGCCCGGAAGCCGTCGTCCGCCATCAGGCCCGGGGGCGGAGAGGTGTGCGAGCGATGGGCCTGCCCGAGCGGGTCGCAGGCGGTCACGTGGCGAATGCCCGCGAAGCGGGTCGGGCTCGCGACGCGGTGCCCTTCGAGGCAGGCGCGCGCGCCGTCGCCTAGAGACAGGTCCGCGCGAGCGACGATGGCTGCGGCCACGCGGGTGGCATCCTTCGCCGTTCCCGCGGCGATCGGCTCGACGAACTCGGTCTCGCCGACGAAGCGCTGGTCCTCCGGCCCGATCTCGCGGTAGGCGGTTCCGCATTCGACGAAGACCGTCGACACCACGTTGTGGCCGCTGTCGGTATCGGCGAGCAGGTCCGGCAGGAGATACGCAGTGGACTGGCCCCACAGATGATGGTGGGCGTCGCAGATGGGGAGCGCCGGATCGAGGATCTCCTCGTCGACCTGCGCGAGCCAGGCGTCGTCTCCGGTGGTCCTCGCCACCGTTACATGAAGCGCTGCATCAGCTTGGCGAGGCGCTCGCTGTACGGCGGGTACATGATCTTCGGGTCGAAGCGCGTCCCACGCGTCAGCACGGACTTGCGGTGGCTGAAGGTCTCGAAGGTGTGACGTCCGTGGTACGCGCCCATGCCGCTGGGGCCGACGCCGCCGAAGGGCATCCGCGCGTCCATGATGTGGAGCAAGGTGCCGTTCACGCAGGCGCCTCCGGAGCTGGTGCGCGCCAGCACGTCGTCCTCGACGGCGGAGCTCTTCGTAAAGAGGTACAGCGCCAGGGGCTTGTCGCGTCCGTTCACGAAGTCCACGGCCTCGTCGATGCTCTTGACGGAAAGTACCGGCAGGATGGGCCCGAAGATCTCCTCCTGCATGATCGCGGAATCGCGTGACACGTTGCGCAGCACCGTCGGGGCGACGTACTTCTGCTCCGCGTCGAGCTGGCCGCCGAAGGCCGGCACGCCGTCCTTCATCAGGGTCGACAGGCGTTCGTGATGGCGATGGTTGACGATGCGCGCGTAGTCGGGAGTCGTCTTGGGGTCTTGCCCGTAGAATTCGGTGACGCTGCGCTCGAGCGCCTCGACGAGTGCGTCTTCTTTCGATTCGTGCACGAGGATGTAGTCGGGCGCGATGCAGGTCTGGCCGGCATTGACGAACTTTCCCCAGGCGATGCGGCGGGCAGCGATGTCGATGTCGGCGTCCTCGTCGACGATGCACGGGCTCTTGCCACCGAGCTCCAGGGTGACGGGCGTCAGGTGCTTGGCGGCGGCCTCCAGGACGACCTGCGCGACCCGGCCGTTGCCGGTGTAGAAGATGTGATCGAAGCGCTGCTCGAGCAGCGAGGTCGTCTCCTCGACACCGCCCTCGACCAGGGTGATCGCCTCGGCATCCATGTACTGGGGGATGCGCTTGGCCAGCGCCGCCGAGGTGTGCGGCGTGACTTCCGAGGGCTTGAGGACGACGGCGTTACCCGCGGCGATCGCGCCGGCGAGGGGTGAGAGCAGCAGTCCCATGGGGTAGTTCCAGGGAGAGATGATCAGCGCGACGCCGAGGGGTTCGCGCAGGATGCGTCCCTTGCCGAGCAGCGGGATGCCGCCGATGCGCTCCGGGCGGGTCCACTTCTTCAGGTTCTTCAGCGCGGTCTTGGCTTCGGTCTTGCCCTGGCCCACATCGCTCGCGAACGCCTCGAAGGCCGGCTTGCCGAAGTCCGCGTGCAGGGCGTCGATGAATTCCTGTTTGTGGTCGTCGTGCATCTGGATGAGCTGCTCGAGCTGCTGCTTGCGCCAGGCCAGGGGGCGCGTGCGCCCCGCGTCGAAGGCGGCGCGCAGGCGCGCGACGGCGGCGGGGATGGACTCGAGGTCGGTGTGGGGCTGGGGCAGGATCTCGGCTGCGCTCATGGCGTCCTCCGGTGAGAGGCCGTGAGTCTAGCCCGGATCGAGCCCGTAGAAGCCGCGCGCGTTGCCGCCGAAGACGCGCTCGCGGTCCGCGGCGCCGAGTGGGGCGAGCAGGGCTTCACTCGTCTTCCGCCACGCCGCATAGCCACCCGCCGACTCGACGACCGGCCAGTCGCTTCCCCACAAGAGCCGCTCGGCGCCGAAGCTGCCGATCAGATGCTCGACGAAGGGCCGTAGCGCGTCGACGCCGGGGTCGTCCCCGGCTTCGCTCGGCAGCCCCGACAGCTTGCAGACCGCGCTCGTCTCGTCGGCGATGCGGGCGAGGTCCCGCGCCCACGGCTGCATGCGGGCAGCGGCGATCTCGGGCTTCGCGCCGTGGTCGATCACGGTCCGCAGCTCGGGATGTGCTTCGAGCCGAGCCAGCAGGTGGCCAAGATGCGCGGGCCTGACGAGAGCATCGAAACGGAGGTCGCGCTCGACGAGCATCTCGAAGATCGGGGTCCGTCGCGCGTCGGCGACCCATGCGGGGTCCGGCAGGTCCTGGATCATCGGGCGGATACCCACGCCCTTGGGATGCCGCGCGATCTCGTCCAGACAGGTTTCGACCGCGTCGCGCGGAGCTTCGAAGTCCACCCAGCCGACGACGCCGGCCACCCAGGGCGTGGCGCTCGCGATTTCGAGCAGGAAGCGGGTCTCGTCGAAGGTGGCGGCGGCCTGGACGAGGACCGTGGCGTCGATGCCGGTTTGCTGCCGGTGGGGATCGAGATCTTCCGGCAGGAAGTCGCGGTAGAGCCCGTCCAGGTCGGGGGTGAGCCATTCATAGTCGCCGCGCGCGAGCTGCCAGAAGTGCTGATGGGCGTCGATCTGCACGCGGCCAGGGTACAGCGTGCGTCTCGTTGACACCGCAGAAGTCGACGCGTAGGGTGCGGGACATGCGGACCGGGTTCGTTGCTGCTGCTTGCCTCGCCGTGTTCCTCGTGACTGCGCCCGGGGCGGCCCACGCCCAGGCCCTCTATCTGGACGAGCAGTTCGGCTTCCAGGTCACCACCGGCGTCATCTACACCAGCAAGCCCGTCGGCGAGCCGCCCGTCCCGATGAATCTTCGTCTCGAGCTCTACGAGCCGACGGGCCCGGGTCTCCCGCCCAACCGGCCGGCCCTCGTCGCCATTCACGGAGGTTCGTTCACCGGCGGCAGCCGCTTTTCCTCGTTCATGCTCGCCATCTGCGAAGCGATGGCGCGCCGTGGCTGGACCTGCGTATCCATCGACTATCGACTGGTGGGCGACGACCCCGTCGTGGGTCCGGACTTCACGGGCCTCGAGACCCTGATCGCCTTGAGCGACCCGACCCTGGCGGGGCCCATTGCGGCAGCGACCGAAGACACCGTTGCGGCGATGACGTGGCTGGAAGCGAACGCCGGGGCGCTCGACATCGACCCCCAGCGCATCGGGCTGGCGGGCTATTCGGCGGGCGGCGTCCTCACCGAGATGACTGCCTACATCGCGGACGACGGGGGCGCGACTCTGCCTGTGCCCGTGCGGGCGACCTACAACATCTCGGGATCCGTCGATCCGAGCATCACCGTCGAGGCGGGCGAAGCCCCGATGATCCTGTCCCACGGAGACCAGGACACGGTGGTTCCCGTCTCCGGGGCCTTCGCGCTGCGGGACGCCGCCGTCGCCGCCGGAATTCCCCACGAGCTCATCGTGCTGGCCGGCAAGGGCCACACCAACTTCGACATCTTCGAAGACGAGGTCGTGCCGGGGGAGACGGTCTTCGACCGCTTCGTCTCCTTCTTCTACGTGCACGTCGTCGGAGCAGCGACGGTGCCGGCGCTGGGAGCAGGCGGTCGTATCGTGCTCCTCGCGATGCTCTCGGGTATCGCGTTCGCGGTCCTGCGCTACCGCCCGCGCCACGCGCGGTAGCAGCCCGCCGTCTCCCGGGCGGCGTCGTCCCAGCTGAAGCGCTCGATGTGTTGCAACGCGTGCTTGCCCATGTCCGGGAGTGCGTCCCGCGCATCGATCGCGTCGAGCAGGGCTCTCTCGAGGCCGTCTGGATCGCCGGGGTCGTACAGCAGGCCGCCTCCATCGCCGACCGTCTCCGGGATCGCACCCATCCGCGGCGCGACGACGGGCCGTTCGTGTGAGGCGGCAAGCGCGACCGAGCCGGAGGTCAGGATCCGTCGGTAGGGTGCCGTCACGACATCGGCGGCGGCCATCCAGGCGGAAATGTCGCTCTCGGGCACGAAGCCGAAGGCGATGTCGATGCCCGGCTGGCTCGCGGCGCGTTCGAGCCGCTGCGCGACTTCCGGGTCCTTGGCCGGACCGCGGACGACGAGGTGCAGACCCGGCCGCGCGATGCGGGTGAACGCAGCGACGAGATCGTCGACTCCCCGGTATTCCTTGATGCTTCCGAGGAAGAGGAAGACCACATCGTCCGGAGCGACGCCCGGAAGCAGTCGTTGCCGGGCCTCGGCGCGAGGGATCACGACGCCCGCGTCGTAGGGCGGAAGCGGCATGGCCCGGGGGTGCCGGGCAGCCGACAGGTGAAAGCGTCTAGTGACCTGCCGGCTGGCCTCTTCGCCGTGACAGAGGATTCCGGAAGCGATCCGGGCCAGGACCCACGTGAACGCGTACTCGAGCCGCGGTCGCGCCCGATCGTGATCCTCGAGATCGTGCGCTGTCCAGACGACCGTCACGCCGCGAAGCCGCAGCCACGTGAGGGCGGCCAACACCCGCAGCGCGCGCGAGCACGCGCCCGCGAGGCGCGCGTCGCGGATCAGTGCGGCGGCGGAATGCAGGTGCACGACGTCGACGCCGCCCCGCAGCAGGCGGACCGGGTGCTGCAGGCGACCCCGCTTGCAGGGGCTCACCCCGACCCCAACCCGAGACAGCGCCTCGGCGAGGCGTTCCTGGTACGGGTTTCGCGGCCAGGGCGGAACGAAGAGCACCCGGAGCGCTACCAGGAGTGCAACTCCGGCAGGACCTCGTCGGCGAACAGACGCAGGCTCTGCTCGGCCAGCTCGAGGGGCATGCCGCCGTAGCGTGCGATGAGCACGACGTTGAAGTCGCCGATCAGCGCCTGGCGAGCCCGCAGCTTGTCGATGATCTGGTCCGGCGTTCCCCAGGTCTGCACCTGGCAATAGGTTCGTGCGGCGGACTCGACTCCCACCGCGGCGAACAGCTCTGCAGCCGACGCGTAGAACTCGTACCCCTTCGCTTGCTTGAACTGCTCGCTCATCAGCTCGTAGTGATCCGCGATGGTGAGGAAGTAGTTCGACATGTGCTCCATGGCGACCTCTTCGGCGCGTGTCTCGTCGGCGTGACAGAACATCAGGTCCCCGGTCAGCGGAGGGGGTGCTTCCATGCCGTGGGCCTCGCGGAAGGCCTTGCGGTACGAGGCGAGGGGGCCGTCCTTGTACAGCTCCCAGGGCTGCTGGGAGAACGTCATCAGTCGCGCTCCCAGCTTCGCTGCCTGCTCGACGGATTCGGGCGAGAGGCCGACGGCGTAGAGCCGGTCGCCGAAGCCCTCGAGTGGGCGCGGACGGATCTCGGTGCGAGGCTGCGGGTAGTAGGGGCCGTCTCCTTCGATGAAGCCCGTCTCGAGTGCCTCCACGATCATGCGCGACGCTTCGTCGAAGCGGTCACGGGACGTGTTGCGGTCGATTCCGAAGTGATCGTACTCGTGCCGGGACAGCCCGCGTCCCAGCCCGAGGATCGCGCGCCCGCCGGACAGGTGATCGAGCAGCACGATCTTCTCGACCACGCGCAGGGGATCGTTCCACGGCACGATCACGGCGCCGGTCCCGAGCTTGATGCGCCGGGTGCGGCCCGCGAGGTAGGTCAGCAGCTGGATGTTGTCGGGACAGGCCGAGTAGTCGGTGAAGTGGTGCTCCGGGGGCCAGACCGAGTCGAATCCGAGCTCTTCGGCGAGCAGCGCGAGCTGGATCTCACCGTCGACCATCTCTCCATCGGCCAGGCGGCCCATGAAGTTCTGGAAGATGAGCAGGACCCCGACATTCACGGCAGCTCTCCACGCGACCCGCGCGTGACGAACGTACCAGCAAATGCCCGGGCTAGCGGACCAGGAGCCTCACCCAAGACGTCGTCTTGGGGAGCCAGGCGACGCAGCAAAGGTCGCAGACCGCGGCTAGCTGGCGAAGCGTAGGCTTCGCTTGCGACGGAAGCCGAGATCCCACCAGGACGGAGTCTTGGGTCGGCCTCCTAGGGCTGCGCGCGTCTCCGCACGGAGAAGAGCAGTCCCATGCCGAGGAGCAGGCCGGTCGAAGGCTCCGGGACGGGCCCGACCCAGCCACTCTCCGAGGTCTGTCCGATGCGCTGGATGTGGGCCGCCGCCTGGTAGCTGCCGGTCCCGCCCCCCATCACGCTCGTGTAATCGAAGGAGGAAGCGCTGATGGGCCCGACATAGGTGAGGTCGTAGACGATCGATTCGCCGCCCATCAGCCGGGCGGGGTCGTTGCCGGGCGGGGGCGGCAGGTCGAACTCGATGTCGAAGAGCCCGTCGCCGTCCGCCTGGAAGGCGTTGACGCCGGTATTGATGGCGTTGGGCACGGCATCCGAGTTGTCGACGACCGCAAAGGACAGCTGGGTCGGGTCGAGGGTCGGGTCGAAGTTCAGGTAGACGCCCTTGGCACTCTCGTCGTCGATCAGGCCGATGGCATCGATCGTGAGCCGGACGGTGTTCAAACCCCCGAAGGAATCGTCGAGGGTGATCCGCATCCACGGGGCCGGTCCCGCCGGTGCCGTACCGCCGCTGAACTCGAAGTTCAGGTCGAAGCTGATCGACGCAGCCTGCGCGGCGGGTGCAGAGGACAGGAACAGGACCGCGGCAGCAGCAACAAGGGCGGCGGGAAGGGCGGCAGAGAGAGCGGAGGAGAGGATCCGGCGCATCGGGACGATCTACCTCGCGACGTTCGGGCGGTTTCCGACTGCGCTTCCAGCAGCCGGACCGGATCCACACGAGGACCCCGAAGATGCGCGAGGCCAAGACCACGCATCCCCTTCCCAGTCGCATCAGTACTGCAACTTGTGGGCCGTTCTTCCAGCGAAGGGGTCGACCCACGGAAGTGTCCTGTTTCCGGGGAGTTGTGTGCAGCGGCCTCGGAGACCTTGCGAACTCGGAACCGAACTCGGCTTCCGAAAAAGGGAAAACCCTTACTCAAGCGACCGATTTTGACGTATATCAGTTCGCGGTGTCCGCGGGTGCGGTGCGCGACTCGAAGGCCTCGACTGGGGGAAGGTCCTGACGCACCAGTGCCCAGACCACGAGGGGGAACTCCAACACAACGGTGAGTGTGGTCAGGAACAGCACCCCTCCGCGGGCGACCCGCGTCGCCAGTAGTCCGTCCGGGAGCAGGAAGTACACGACGGCCAGGGCGACGCCCGTCATCGCGAAGCCCGAGAAGGACATGACGAGGAACTGGCGTCGATCGTTGACCTTCGAGTCGAAGCTGAAAAGCGACAATCCGGTGAGCTTCTCGGGTGCGGCCACCTTGCTGCCCGTCGCCAGGGCACCCAGCAGGTGCCCCCACTCGTGGCCGAAGTAGCAGGCCAGCGCGACAGAAAGCCCCAACACCACGCCGAGTGCGTCCGCGAGTGCACCGTCCGCCGCGGTGAGCTGGGCGAAGCCCTGCCAGGAAAGGAAGGCGACGGCAACGAAGAGGCCGTCTCGAAGGGCGATGCGTCCAAACATGCGAAGAAGCTAGCGGTTGCCGACCCGGGTTGGCGGCGGGCGACGAAAGAGCGGCGGGCGTCGCGCATCTGCTCGAACCCCGTTTGCTACGGTCCGGCCGGTTCCGATCCCCCATCGAGCAAGGAGAAGTCGATGACTTCCGTACGAGCTTCTTTCAAGATCGCAATCGCGACCGCGACGTGCCTGCTTCTGGCGGGCGAGGCTCTGGCCCAGGCTATCGACATCCCCATGATCGTCACCGGGTCCCACGACAAGAACACCTGGGCGACCGCGGACTACTCGCACCAGTTCAACACGGACGTGAAGAACTCGCCGGCGGAGTTCTCGAGGAACAATGTGTCGGTCGTGGCAGGGCATCGCATCACCCTGAGCGACGACGTGTTCCTGGTCGGAAACGCTGTCTACAACGGCAGCTACTACGACTTCAGTCAGGGAACGACTTCCGGCCTCCGCTGGAACGACATCCACCGACTCACCCTGATGGCCGGTCTCGGCTGGAAGGCCAGCGACAACTGGAACCTGGTCTTCCTGGCCCTCGGTCGATCCGACGGCGAGGGCGGTGCCAGCTTCAGTGACACGCTGACCGGGGGCGCCGCGTTCATCGCGGACTACAAGTGGAGTGACACGCTGACCACGGGGCTCATCATCGGTGCGCTGTCCGAGCTCGAGGACAACGTCGCGCTGATTCCGGTCCCCACCGTCGATTGGCGATTCGCGGACGACTGGCTCCTGCACTTCGGCATCGTCAGCGCCGCGGCGTTTCCGGGAGTCGGACCCGAGGTCTCGTATCGCGCGGACAAGTGGTCCTTCGCGTTCGGCGGCAGCTACCAGGTCCGCCGCTTCCGTTTGGACAGCGATTCCCCGAGCGTGCCCCCCTTCCTGTCCGCCAACAAGGGCATCGGTCAGGAGACCTCCTTCCCGGTCTTTGCACGCGTCGGCTTTCAGGCGACGGATTCACTGAGGCTCGAGGGTACCGCCGGTATCGCGCTGGGTGGCGAGATCCGGTCGGGGCGTCAGGGTGGCGGCAAGATCCTCAAGGAAGACTACAAGGCCGCCCCGATCCTGGGCATGAACGTGAAGTACTTCTTCTAGTGCCCGCGTCGGGCCCCCGTTCCTAGCTGCGGTCGGCGACCTTTGCGTCGTCGCGCCCCAAGACTGCGTCTTGGCTGACGCTCCTAGCTGCGGTCGGCGACCTTTGCGTCGTCGCGCCCCAAGACTGCGTCTTGGCTGACGCTCCTAGCTGCGGTCGGCGACCTTTGCGTCGTCGCGCCCCAAGACTGCGTCTTGGCTGACGCTCCTAGCTGCGGTC
>JAJDAN010000033.1 GCA_029261855.1 Deltaproteobacteria bacterium | reverse complement strand
TACGGAGATGGTGATGCCGGGTGACAACGTGGAGCTGAAGGTGGAACTGATCACGCCGATCGCGATGGACAAGGAGCTCCGCTTCGCCATCCGAGAAGGCGGACGCACCGTCGGAGCAGGCGTCGTGTCCGAGGTCATCGAATAATCATGGCTGACAACGCCGCTCAGAAGATCCGCATCCGGATGAAGGCGTACGACTACAAGCTTCTCGACCAGAGCGCTGGTGAGATCGTCGATACCGCCATCCGGACCGGAGCCAGCGTCGCGGGACCGATCCCGCTGCCGACGGACATCAACAAGTACACGGTGCTGCGTGGCCCGCACATCGACAAGAAGTCGCGCGAGCAGTTCGAGCTGCGCACACACAAGCGCCTGATCGACATCATCGAGCCCACGGCGCAAACCGTGGACGCGCTGATGAAGCTCGAACTCGCAGCCGGCGTCGACGTGGAGATCAAGCTCTAGTCATGGCCACACTGGATGTCGTAGACAACGCGAATTCGAAGAAGGGCACGGTCGAGCTCGACCCGGCCGTCTTCGAAGCAGCGGTTCGCCCCCATCTCTTCCATGCGGAGGTGCGCCGACAGCTCGCCCTTCGCCGGGCTGGGACACACAGCACCAAGAATCGGTCACGGGTCTCCGGCGGTGGTGCCAAGCCCTACCGCCAGAAGGGAACGGGGCGTGCCCGGCAGGGAACCACCCGGGCTCCGCAGTGGGCCGGCGGTGGTGTCGTCTTCGGTCCCGTGCCGCGCAAGCACGGCCACGGGCTCAACAAGAAGACGCGTCGTGCCGCGCTGGTGAGCGCGTTGTCCGCGCGACAGGCGGAAGAGGCAATCACCGTCGTCGACGGGATCGAGCTCGAAGGCTTCAAGACCCGGGCGGTGGTATCCCTGCTCGAGGCGGTCGGTCTGGGGGACGCGTCGGTCCTGATCGTGACGGGCGCGGCGAACGAGAAGCTCGAAGGCTCGGCGCGAAACCTCCCGCGCGTGGGTGTCATCCGCGCGGAGGGGCTCAACGTCTATGACATCCTCCGCCACCAGAAGCTCCTGCTCACCCGGGACGCCGTCGACGCGCTCAGCGCGCGCCTGGCCGGCTCGAAGGAGGAGGCGCAATGAACGTCCACGAAGTGATCCGCCGCCCGTTGGTGACGGAGAAGAGCCAGATCGGTCGTGAAGAGGCGAATCTCGCAACCTTCGCCGTCGACCCGAAGGCCAACAAGCACGAGATCCGGCGCGCCGTCGAGGAACTGTTCGGCGTTCGCGTGCTGGCTGTCCGCACCATGCGCCAGCCGCGCAAGAAGCGGCGGATCGGCCGCTTCATGGGTCGCCGCGCCGAGTGGAAGAAGGCGATCGTCCAGCTGGCCGAGGGCCAGTCGATCGAATTCTTCGAGGGGATCTAGAAGCATGCCGGTCAAGAACTACAAACCGACTTCGCCCGGACGCCGCGACATGAGCGTGTCGGACTTCGCCGAGATCACGCGGGGCGTGTCCGAGAAGTCGCTGACCACGGGTCGCGTCAACAAGAGCGGCGGTCGCAACAATCGCGGCCGGGTGAGCATCTGGCACCGGGGGGGCGGTCACAAGCGCCTCTTCCGGAAGATCGACTTCCGCCGGAACAAGCGAGACATCCCGGCGAAGGTTGCGGCGATCGAGTACGACCCGAATCGGTCTGCGAACATCGCGCTGCTCCACTACATCGACGGCGAGAAGCGCTACATCCTGTCACCGAGTGGCCTGAAGGTCGGCGATGAAGTGATGGCGGGGGAGACCGCCGACATCCGCGTGGGCAATGCCATGCCGCTGGCTCGAATTCCCCTCGGTACCGTGCTCCACAACGTCGAGCTCAAGCCCGGAAAGGGCGGGCAGATGGTCCGCTCTGCGGGCACCGGCGCGCAGTTGATGGCCCGCGAGGGGCGCTACGTAACGCTTCGTCTGCCCAGCGGTGAGATGCGGATGGTCCATGTGGACTGCGCCGCGACCATCGGGCAGGTCGGCAACCTCGAACACGAAAACCAGACCATCGGCAAGGCAGGACGCGCGCGCTGGAAGGGCCAACGCCCCAACGTGCGCGGTGTTGCCATGAACCCCGTCGACCACCCCATGGGTGGCGGTGAGGGTCGCTCGTCGGGTGGTCGTCATCCGTGCACGCCCTGGGGAAAGCCCACCAAGGGTCACAAGACGCGGAAGAAGTCGCGCTCCAACAAGCTCATCGTGAAGCGCCGGGGGAAGAAGTAGATGGCTCGCTCTCTCAAGAAGGGGCCGTACATCGACCCGAGTCTGCAGCGCAAGGTCGACAAGACCCTGCAGTCTGGCTCGAAGCAGGTGATCCGGACCTGGTCGCGGCGCTCGATGATCACGCCCGAGTTCGTCGGCCAGACCTTCCATGTCCACAACGGAAAGCTCTTCATGCCCGTCTTCGTGACGGAGAACATGGTTGGGCACCGGCTCGGCGAGTTCGCCCCCACGCGGAAGTTCACGGGGCACGCGTCCGACCGGAAGGTGAAGCGCTGAGATGGCCGTTTCCGCGAAGCTCAACAATCACAGGATCAGTGCGCAGAAGGCTCGCCTCGTCGTGGACAGCGTACGCGGCATGAACGTGGAAGAGGCGCTGAATCAGCTGTCCCTCTCCAACAAGCGCTTTGCGCTGCCGCTTTCCAAGCTGCTGCGATCGGCAGTCGCGAATGCCGAGCACAAGAACGACGAACACGAAGCCGGGATCGACATCGATCGCCTGGTCGTCAAGCGGGTCACGGTCGACGAAGGACCGAGCATGTGGCGGATTCGACCGCGTGCGCAGGGCCGCGCCACCTGGCTGCAGAAGCGAACCAGCCACATCACCGTCGAACTCGACGAGCGTTAGGCCGAACAGGCCGAGCGAGAAGGTTACAGGAGAGACTCCTTGGGTCAGAAGGTTCATCCGTACGGCTTCCGACTGGGCACCCTTTACGGGTGGCAGTCCAACTGGTTCGCCGACAAGCACTACGCCGAGCAGCTCCACGAGGACGTGGCCGTTCGGAAGTTCATCAAGAAGAAGCTCTTCCATGCGGGCATCTCCAAGGTCGTCATCGAACGAACCGGGGACAAGCTCGTGGTGAACATCCATACGGCCCGACCGGGCATCCTGATCGGAAAGCGCGGAGCCGAGGTCGAGGTCCTGCGTGCGGAGCTCAAGCAGTTCACCGCGCGTGACGTGTTCATCAACGTCAAGGAGATCCGCAAGGCCGAGCTCGACGCACAGCTGGTCGCCGAGAACATCGCCCTGCAGCTCGAACGGCGCGTCGCCTTCCGACGCGCCATGAAGAAGGCGATGATCTCCACGATGAAGTTTGGAGCCGAGGGGATTCGGATCCAGTGTTCCGGCCGCCTCGGTGGAGCCGAGATGGGCCGTCGGGAGTGGTATCGCGACGGCCGCGTGCCCTTGCACACCCTGCGAGCCGATATCGAGTACGGCTTCGCTGAAGCAAAGACGACCTACGGGATCATTGGCGTGAAGTGCTGGGTCTTCAAGGGTGAAGTCGGCGACAAGGACCTGCACAGGGGCCCGCTCGGGCAACACCTGCAGGCCGATCCGGCGAGGTAGGAAATGCTGCAGCCGAAGAAGGTCAAGCATCGGAAGATGTTCAAGGGCCGCAATCGCGGCAAGTCGCACCGGGGAAACCTGGTGTCGTTCGGGGATTTCGGCCTGCAGGCAGTGTCTGCAGGGTTCGTGACGGCGCGGCAGATCGAAGCTGCTCGTATCGCGATGACCCGACACGTCAAACGCGGCGGCAAGGTCTGGATCCGGGTCTTCCCAGCGAAGCCCGTCAGCAAGAAGCCGGCAGAAACCCGGATGGGTAAGGGCAAGGGGAATCCCGAGGCGTGGGTGTGCCCCGTCAAGCCGGGACGGATGCTCTACGAAATGGAAGGCGTCGACGAGACAGTCGCCCGCGAAGCCTTTCGGCTCGCTGCCCACAAGCTGTCGGTCCAGACGCGGTTCGTGGTGCGGGAGGACTAGGCAGAAATGAAAGCGAGCGAACTCAGAGAATTAGAGGTCGAAGAACTCGTCCAGAAGGCGCGGGAGGCCCGCAACGAGTTCTTCAACGCGAAGGTCAAGCACGCAACCGGCCAACTCGAAGACACCGCGAAGCTCAAGTTGCTCAGGCGGGATGTTTCGAGGGTTGAGGGTGTGCTTACCGAAAAGCGCGAGGCTGCGAAGTGAGCGAACGAGGCCGTCGGCGAATTCTGGTTGGAACAGTCGTCAGTGACAAGATGGACAAGACCGTGGTGGTACGTGTCGAGAGACTGGTGAAGGATCGGCAGTACAAGAAGTACGTACGCCGCTATTCCCGATTCCTTGCACACGACGAAGCGAATGCATGCAAGACCGGAGACCGGGTTCAAATCATTGAGCACCGCCCGCTCTCCAAGCGCAAGCGCTGGAAGGTGCAGGAGACGGTCGTCCGAGCGACGGGCGTCTAGTCATCGAAGGACAAGGGCATGATCAGGGCTGAATCGAAACTCAGCGTTGCGGACAACTCGGGTGCACGGCGAGTCAAGTGCATCCGTGTCCTCGGCGGCTCGAGGCGCAAGGAAGCATCGGTGGGCGACATCATCGTCGTCGCAGTCGCCGAGGCGATCCCGAACGCGCGAGTCAAGAAGGGTGACGTGCGAAGGGCGGTGGTCGTTCGCACGAAGAAGAACATCGGGCGTCGAGACGGGTCCTATATCCGCTTCGACGAGAACGCAGCGGTGTTGATCGACAACAACAAGGAAGTCATCGGGACCCGCATCTTCGGCCCGGTGGCCCGCGAACTTCGCGCGCGTGGATACATGAAGATCGTGTCCCTTGCGCCGGAGGTGCTGTAGATGACTCCCAGGATGCTCGAGCGATACCGGACGGAGATCGTCCCGAAGCTCAAGGACGAATTCTCCTACAAGAACGTGCACCAGGTGCCCCGGGTGGAGAAGGTCGTCGTGAACATCGGCGTCGGGGAAGCCACCCAGAACCCGAAGTTGCTCGAGCGGGCGACGGAAGAGCTGGCGCAGATCACCGGTCAGAAGGCCAATGTGCGGCGAGCAAGGAAGAGTGTGTCGAACTTCAAGCTGCGCGAAGGGCAGGCCATCGGCGCGATGGTGACCCTGCGCGGTGCGCGCTGCTGGGAATTTCTCGACCGGCTGTTGAACGTGGCACTACCGCGGGTCCGCGACTTCAAGGGCGTGTCCCCGAAGTCTTTCGACGGCCGCGGGAACTATACGCTGGGTGTGCGAGAGCAGATCATCTTCCCGGAAATCGAATACGACTCGGTCGAACGGGTTTCGGGGCTCAATATCACGGTCGTGACGTCGGCCGGGACCGATGCCGAGGGGAAGGCGCTGCTGACCCACCTCGGAATGCCTTTTGTGCAGTAGCGGCGCGCCCGCCAGGGCCCGCGGTAGAAAGAAGGAAGAGCAATCATGATGACCGATCCGATTGGAGACATGCTGACGCGGATCCGCAACGCCGGAACCGCGCGCCACCGATCGACGAAGTGCCCGGCCTCGAAGCTGAAGATGGCCGTGGCGCGGGTTCTGTCGGAGGAAGGCTTCGTTGGCGAAGTCAGCAGTCAGCCCGGAGAGAGCTTTACGACGATGACGATCGGCATCCGCTACCGGGACGATGGTCGCGCGATGGTCGACGGCATCAAGCGGATCAGCACGCCGGGTCGACGCGTCTACGTGGGTGCGGACGAGATCCCGTTGATTCGCAAGGGACTGGGCATGGTCGTGATCTCGACGCCCCGGGGCGTCTTGTGTGACCGCGACGCGCGCGACGCCAAGGTTGGCGGCGAGTTGATCTGCGAGGTCTGGTAATCGTGTCCCGCATCGGAAAGCTACCCATCCCCCTCCCCAGCGGCGTCGAGATCAAGACCGTCGCGGAAGGGGTCCAGGTCAAGGGCCCGAAGGGCACCCTCACCACGCGCCTGCCCGAGCAGATCGCGATGGAGGTGTCCGACGGGAACATCGTGTTCAAGCGGCCCGACGACTCGAAGATGAGCCGCAGTCTCCACGGGCTGGCCCGGGCGCTGTGCGCGAACCTGGTCGCGGGCGTGACCGAGGGCTTCAAGAAGGGGCTCGAGATCCAGGGCGTCGGCTACAGGGCATCGGTCTCGGGCAACAACCTGAGCCTCCTACTCGGGTACTCGCATCCCGTCGAGATGCCCATCCCGGCCGGCTTGTCCGTCTCGGTAGAGAACGGCGTGAGCCTCGTGGTCGAGGGAATCGACAAGGAATTGGTCGGGCAGTTCGCCGCGAACATCCGCAGCAAGCGGCCGCCGGAGCCCTACAAGGGCAAGGGCGTTCGATACGCCGACGAGCGCGTGCGCCGCAAGGTCGGCAAGACCGGCGCGGCCTAGACAGACAGGACTGGGAAATGAAGAAGAAGTCGGTAAATGAGAAGACGCGCAAATGGAGTGCACGGCAGACCCGTGTGCGCTCCGGTATCGCGGACAGTGACCGGGTGCGCCTGACGGTGTTCCGGAGCGCGAAGCACATCTATGCCTCGCTGATCGACCCGGACGGTCGCACCTTGACCTCCGTCTCGACGCGGAGCAAGGGTCTGCTCGACGGCGGCGGGACGGGCAACGTCGACGCGGCCAAGAAGGTCGGTGCTGCGATCGCGGAGAAGGCCCGCGAGCACCAGATCGAGAAGGTCGTCTTCAACAGGAATGGATTCCTCTTCCACGGGCGCGTCAAGGCACTGGCCGAGGCAGCGCGCGAAGCGGGGCTGCAGTTCTAGTCATGGGAACACTCGTACAGACGTCGCACATCAACCCGAACGACTACGAACTGAACGACCGGGTGATCCACATCAACCGCGTTGCGAAGGTCGTCAAGGGCGGCCGGCGCTTCTCGTTCAGCGCGCTGGTCGTGGTCGGAGACGGCTCCGGCGTGGTCGGCGTCGGGCTGGGCAAGGCCGGTGAAGTTCCGGAGGCCATCCGCAAGGGTGTCGACCGGGCGCGCCGCTCGCTCATCTACGTCCCGATCATCGAGGGCACGCTGCCGCACGAGGTGATCGGCGTCTTCGGCGCCGGACGCGTCCTGCTCAAGCCGGCATCGCCCGGTACCGGCGTGATCGCCGGCGGCCCGGTGCGCGCCGTGCTCGAGAGTGCCGGGGTCAGCGACATCCTCACGAAGACCCTCGGGACCAACAACCCGCGAAACGTCGTCAACGCGGTCATGTCGGGTCTGCAGGAGCTGCAGGAGCCCGAGCAACGCCTGGCCGAGCTGGGGCGGAGGCTGTCGTGAGCGACTCGAAGCGCATCCGCGTGAAGCAGGTCAAGAGCGAGATCGGATACAACCAGCGCCAGCGTGCCACATTGCGCGGCCTGGGAATTCGTCGATTGCACCAGGTCGTCGACGTTGAAGACACCCCGTCCGTACGCGGGATGATCAACAAGGTCGGCCACCTCGTGACGGTGCTGGAGGGTTAGAACGATGCTGGATCGGCTTTCGCCGAAGCCTGGATCGAAGCGAGGCCGCAAGCGGCTGGGGCGTGGCCCCGGCTCGGGCCGCGGCAAGACTGCGACCCACGGCGTCAAGGGACAGGGCAAGCGTGGAACCGGACACCCGGTGCGCCAGGGCTTCGAGGGCGGCCAGATGCCGCTCAACATGCGCCTGCCCAAGAAGGGCTTCACGAACATCTTCCGCAAGGAGGTGGAGATCGTGAACGTGTCGGCGTTGTCTGCCTTTAGCGACGGAGCAACCGTCGACATCCAGGCCCTGACGGAGCGTGGACTCATTCGCGGCAATGGCGCGAAGGTGAAGGTGCTGGGGAACGGGGATTGCCCCAAGAACCTCAGCGTGAAGGTCAATCGCATCAGCGCCGGGGCTCGCCAGAAGGTCGAGTCTGCCGGCGGAAGCGTGGAGCTCGTCTAGGTGCTCGGTCGCCTGCAGAACATCGCGAGGATCGAGGAGCTGCGAAAGCGGATCCTCTTCACCTTCGCCATGCTCGCCGTCTATCGTGTCGGTTGCGTGATCGTCACGCCCGGCATCAATCCGCAGGTGATCAAGGACTTCTTCGATCAGATGGCGGGGACCGTGTTCGGTCTCTTCAATCTGTTCTCCGGCGGCGCCATGGAGCAGCTGTCGGTCTTCTCGCTGGGCATCATGCCCTACATCAGCGCCACCATCATCTTCCAGCTGCTCACGGTGGTGATCCCCCAACTCGAAGCCTTGAAGAAGGAAGGCGAGCAGGGGCAGAAGAAGATCAATCAGTGGTCCCGCTATGCGACGGTCGTGCTCGCGGCCTTCCAGAGCCTGCTCATTGCGTCGGCGCTCGAGGGCGGCCAGTTCGGTACGGGTGCGGTCATCAACCCCGGATGGGGCTTCCGCCTCACCACGATGATCACGCTCACCTGCGGCACCGCCTTCATCATGTGGCTCGGCGAACAGGTGACCGAACGGGGTATCGGCAACGGCATCTCGCTGATCATCTTTGCCGGCATCATCGTTCGCATCCCGTCGGGTCTCAGCCAGATGGCCGACCTGATCCGCACCGACCAGTTCACGCCCCTTGAGGCGATCCTGCTGACCCTCGTGGTGCTCGCCGTTCTCGGTGGAGTGGTCTTCGTCGAGCGCAGTCAGCGGCGCATCCCGATCCAGCACGCGCGTCGCGCGGTGGGACGCCGGGTGACCCAGGGCGGCATGAGCTACTTCCCGCTGCGGGTGAACACGGCCGGCGTGATCCCGCCCATCTTCGCGTCGTCGCTGCTGATGTTCCCGCTCACGATCCGGCAGTTCACCGACAACCCACAGATCCAGCAGTTCATCGACCAGTACCTGGACCCGGGAAGCATCCTCTACAACGGCATCTACATCGCCCTGATCATCTTCTTCTGTTACTTCTACACGGCGATCATCATCAACCCGGTAGATGTCTCGGAGAACATCAAGCGCTTCGGGGGCTACATCCCCGGGATCCGGCCGGGCAAGAAGACGGCGGAGTACATCGATCACGTCCTCAGTCGCCTGACCTTGATCGGCGCGATCTACGTAGCGCTCGTGTGCATCTTGCCCGTGATCCTGTCCCAGCGCTTCGGCTTCCCGTTCTACTTCGGCGGTACGGCGCTCCTGATCGGTGTCAGCGTCGCCCTCGACACCGTGGGGCAGATCGAATCGCATCTGGTCTCCCGTCAGTACGAGGGTCTCGCCGCCGGGACGCGCATTCGGGGGAGGTTGGCTCGATGAGCAAGCGCATCGTCCTCCTCGGCGCCCCGGGCGCAGGCAAGGGAACTCAGGCCGTCGGCATCCAGGAGCGCCTCGGGGTGCCCCATATCTCGACCGGCGACATGCTGCGCGCCGCCGTCGCGGCAGGCACGCCCATCGGACTTCAGGCCAAGGCCGTCATGGAGGCCGGCGAGCTCGTCGGCGACGAGCTGGTCATCGGGATCACGCGGGAGCGGCTGGTTCAGGACGATTGCAAGACCGGCTTCATTCTCGACGGCTTCCCGCGCACTCGCGGCCAGGCCGAGGCGCTCGACGCCCTGCTGGCGGATCTCGGAGCGCCCCTCGACTGCTGCCTGGCGCTGACCGTGGACATCGAGGAGATCGTCCCGCGCCTGCTCAAGCGCGCGGAGATCGAAGGTCGCGCCGACGACAACGAAGAGTCGATCCGGAAGCGCATGCGCGAGTACGAGGAGAAGACCGCACCGCTGCTGGACCACTACCGCGCACACGGACTGATCATCGAAGTGTCCGGCATGGGCACCATCGACGAGGTCGCGACTCGGATCGGGGAGGCGCTCGCATGATGGGCCAGCGCATTCCGATCAAGACCCGGGCCGAGATCGAGGCCATGCGGGAGTCCGGGCGCCACGTGGCGGAGATCCTGCTGATCCTGCGGGACGCGGCGAAGCCTGGCGTCACGACGGCGGAGTTGGACATCATCGCGGCCAAGGAGATCGAAGCGCGGGGCCTCACCTCGTCCTTCCTCGGATACGATCCGGGTGGCCTGCCGCCGTACCCCGCGGTGGTGTGCGTTTCGGTCAATGACGAGATCGTCCACGGCATTCCCGGCAAGCGCGTGCTCGAGCAGGGCGACCTCCTGAGCATCGATTTCGGCATCCACTACCAGGGCTTCCACGGCGACTCCGCGTGCACCATTCCCGTTGGCCAGGTGAGCGAAGAGGCCCGGGACCTGATGGAGACCACCCACGACGCGCTCTACAAGGGCATCGAGCAGATGGTCCCCGGAAAGCGGCTCTCGGACATCGGCCACGCCGTACAGACCCGCGCGGAAGCAGCGGGCTATGGTGTGGTCCGTCAGTTCGTGGGGCACGGCATCGGCCGCGTGATGCACGAGCTGCCCCAGATCCCGAACTACGGCCGCCCGAACCGGGGTCCCCGCCTGGTCTCGGGCATGGTCTTCGCGATCGAGCCGATGATCAACGCGGGCAGCGAAGGCGTGCGGATGCTCGACGACGAGTGGACAGCGGTCACCGCGGACGGCGAGCTGTCCGCTCACTTCGAACACACGGTCCTGATCACCGACGACGGGCCGGAAGTCCTGACGCGGGTCGAAGGCTCGCACTAAATCTACGGCCCAAATCGACGACCCCGACCAGAATCGCGACCTCGGGGCGGAGCGCGGAGCAACGAAATGAAGGTTCGATCGTCAGTTCGGAAGATGTGCGACAAGTGCCGGATCATCCGTCGCCGAGGGGTGGTGCGCGTGATCTGTGACAACCCGAAGCACAAGCAGCGTCAGGGCTAGGGAGCCCAGGAGAAGCAGCATGGCCAGAATCGCAGGCGTGGACCTGCCGCGGCAGAAGCGCATCGAAATTTCTCTCACCTACATCTTCGGCATTGGGCGATCCAAGGCCCTGGAGATCTGCGGCAACGCGGGTGTGGAGAGTGGTACCAAGACCGACCACCTGAGCGAGGCTGAGGTGATCAAGCTGCGCGAGGTGATCGAGAGCGACCACAAGGTCGAAGGTGATCTGCGGCGCGAGGTCAATCAGAACATCAAGATGCTGATGGACATCGGCTGTTACCGCGGGTTGCGGCATCGCCGGAACCTGCCGGTGCGCGGTCAGCGGACCCACACGAACGCGCGCACCCGCAAGGGACCCAAGAAGACCATCGCCGGCAAGAAGAAGCCGGCCAAATAGGACGATAAATGGCAGCGAAGAAGACCGTCCGAAAGAAGAAGGTCAAGAAGAACATCCAGACGGGTGTTGCTCACGTGCAGTCGACCTTCAACAACACGATCATCACGATCACCGATGTCGGTGGCAACGCGGTTTCGTGGGCGAGCGCCGGGCAGCAGGGTTTCAAGGGCTCCCGGAAGTCGACCCCCTACGCGGCGCAGATGGCCGCAGAGGAAGCCGCGAAGAAGGCCCAGGAACACGGTGTTCGCACGCTCGGCGTGTACGTGAAGGGTCCCGGAGCCGGTCGAGAGTCTGCGCTTCGCGCTCTCCAGGCCTCGGGAATGCGGATCACGCTGATTCGCGACGTCACGCCCATTCCGCACAATGGATGCCGCCCGCCGAAGCGGCGACGGGTCTAGGCCCGGGACAGGCAGGAAGGACAGCACATGGCACGATATCTTGGATCCGCCTGTCGGCTTTGCCGGCGTGAGGGCACGAAGCTCTTCCTGAAGGGCGACCGCTGCTTCAGCGAGAAGTGCGCCGTCGAGAAGCGCGCGTACCCGCCGGGAATGCACGGCCAGGGCCGGACGCGTTTCTCGGACTACGGCGTGCAGCTTCGCGAGAAGCAGAAGGTGAAGCGGATGTACGGGCTCCTCGAGCACCAGTTCCGCACGACCTTCGACAAGGCGTCGCGCATGAAGGGCAGGGCAGGCGAGAACCTGCTGATCCTGCTCGAGCGCCGCCTCGACAACGTCGTCTTCCGCCTTGGCTTCGCCACCTCGCGCAATGAAGCGCGACAGCTGATCCGGCACGGTCATTTCCGGATCGACGGAAAGAAGGCGTCGACGCCCTCGATCCAGGTTCGACCGGGCCAGGTGGTGAGCATTCGCGAGAAGTCGCAGAAGGTGGAGCGACTGACCGCGGCGCTGGACGCGCTGGAAGGACGCTCGCTGCCGCAGTGGCTCGAAATCGACAAGGACAGCTTCTCGGGGACGATCAAGCAGCTCCCGATGCGGGAGGACATCACCCTTCCCATCGACGAGCAGCTGATCGTCGAGCTCTACTCGAGGTAAGACTCGCCGGGCCCCCGGCTCGGCGATCAAGGCTTCATTCGGACCCGCTGTACTCAGCCCGTGACGGGCAGGCGAGTCTGCGTATCCCCAGCACTGGAGGGACCTTCCATGCAGGAAGAGTTGGTTGCAAAGAATTGGCGGGACTTCATTCGTCCGCGGCGGCTCGAGGTCGAGGACGACAGCCTCAGCACGAGCTATGGCCGCTTCGCGTGTGAGCCCCTGGAGCGCGGCTTCGGGACGACCCTCGGAAACGCACTGCGGCGCGTGCTGTTGTCCTCGCTGCAGGGTGCCGCGATCACGAGTATCCGGGTCAACGGAGTACTCCACGAGTTCTCGACGATCCCGGGCGTGCTCGAAGACGTGACCGAGATCGTCCTGAACCTGAAGGAAGTGCGCCTGCGCATGCACGCAGAGGGCCCGAAGATCCTGACGGTGCAGCGCAAGGGCCAGGGCATCGTCACGGCGGGGGACCTGGTTTCCGACGACCAGACGGTCGAGGTGATGAACCCGGACCACCACATCTGCACGCTCGGGCCGGAAGCCGACTTCGAGCTGCATGCCACGGTGGGGCGCGGGAAGGGCTACCGCCTGGCAGAGCAGAACAAGACGGAAGACATGCCCATCGGCAGCGTCCCGATCGATTCGATCTTCTCGCCCATCAAGAAGATCAACTACACGGTGACGCCCGCCCGCGTCGGTCGAGAGACGAACTTCGACCGGCTCAATCTCGAAGTGTGGACCGACGGAGCCGTCAATCCCGCGGACGCGGTGGCCTTCGCGGCGAAGATCCTGAAGGAACAGCTCACGATCTTCATCAACTTCGATGAGCCCACCGAAACACTCGAGCCCGTGGCCGACGAGCCCGAGTCGCTCAATCCGAATCTCTTCAAGTCGGTGGACGAACTCGAGCTGTCCGTGCGGTCGGCGAACTGCCTGCAGAACGCCAACATCCGCTTCATCGGCGAGCTGGTACAGCGCACCGAAGCGGAGATGCTGAAGACCAAGAACTTCGGCCGAAAGTCGCTCAACGAGATCAAGGAGACCCTTGGCGCCCTCGGGCTCTCGTTGGGAATGACGATCGACAACCTGCCGGTCCGGCAGGAGCTGGAGAAGATGCGCGAGCAGCGCGAGGCCTGATCATGCGACACCGAAAAGGCGGCAGAAAGCTCAATCGATCGGCTTCGCACCGGAAGGCGCTGATGCGCAACATGGTGACGTCCTTGCTGGACCACGAGCGGATCGAAACGACGGACGCCAAGGCGAAGGAACTCCGGAGCCTGGCCGACAAGATGATCACCCTCGGCAAGCGCGGTGATCTGCATGCGAGGCGGCAAGCCCTGTCCGTGATCCGCAGCAAGGAGATCACGGCAAAGCTGTTCGACGAGCTGGCCGACCGTTTCCGCGAACGCGCGGGCGGCTACACGCGCGTGATCAAGGTGGGCAATCGCGTGGGAGACGCGGCGCCCGTTTCGATCATCGAGCTCGTCGAAGAAGCCTGAGCGCGCCGGGCGTGGAGGCGACCGACTCCGAGACGGGCGGGCGCGATTCGCTGCTTTCCTGGCTGCTCGGGCTGTTGGTGCTCGGTGCCGCCCTGGGACTCATCTGGGTCGGCGACCGGGGCGTACCCGCGCCCGTGGGGCGCGGGGGCGACGCGCCCGACTTCGACCTCGCACTGCTGTCCGACGGGGGTGGCGGAGAGCGCTTCGTCCTCTCCGAGCACAGGGGCAAGGTCGTTCTCGTCAACTTCTGGGCGACCTGGTGCAAGCCCTGCGAGGACGAAATGCCCTCGATGGAGCGGCTGTACCGGGCCCTCGAGCCGGCGGGCTTCGAGCTGGTGGCGGTCTCGGTAGACGAGAATCCCGAGGACGTGGCGAAGTTCCGGGACCGCATGGGCGTGAGCTTCCCGATCGCCCTGGATCCGTCCCAGGATGTCTCGCGCGCCTACCAGACCCAGGGTTTCCCCGAATCGCTGCTGGTGGCGCCGGACGGACGCATCCTCGAGCGATACGTGGGCCCGCGCGAGTGGTCGATCTACGAGCCACGGATCCGAGCTCTCATCAGCCAGGGCGGCTGAGCGGCGGCGGCGCAGTCTCGGACTTCGCGCTGCCACTCCCAAATTCCTCCCAAATGCCTTTGATTTCGGTACTCTACGCCGTCAGATCGTTCCTGCGGGGTCTGGGGGGCCGAGGACGACGTGAGGACCACCTGGCTGGCGCCGCTCGTGTTGGGAGCGGTTGCCGGGATTGCGGTCGCGGACGGGGAGTCGGGCATCCCGATGTGGTTCCGGTTGCGGGACGACGTCGCGGAGGCGTCTCAGCGCGTCCAGGTCCTGACACGCCGAAACGCCGCGCTGCAGACCCAGATCGATGCGCTCGAGAGAGAGCCCTTCGCCCTGGAGCGAGCGATCCGAGAAGACCTGGGACTCGCCCGACCGGGTGAGATCCTCGTGCGCTTCGACCGGGTGGCCCCGGGCAGAGCGCGCACCGACGGGACCCCCCGCCGAAACGAGTAGGGCGCATCCGAGCCCTCACGATCCTCCCCCGCACGGTACGAACGCGACGCGAGCCACGAACGATGGTCGACAGAAGGGTGCAATGAGCGACGTACGACACAAGCTGAGCGAGCAGCTGGAGCGAGCGCTGTTGGCGTTGCTCGAGCGCGCTGGCGACGCGGATCCGCCGCCGCCGGTCGAGTTGGAGGTACCGCGACAGAAGGGTCACGGCGACTTCTCGTGCAACGTCGCCATGCAGCTCGCCAAGCGGCTGCGCAAGTCGCCGCGGGAGATCGGTCAGGACCTCGTGGCGGAGCTCGCCGACGGAGAGGGTATGGTCGGCCGCGCCGAGGTGGCCGGGCCGGGTTTCATCAACGTCTGGCTCGCAGAAGACCGTTGGCTCGACGTGCTGCGCGGCATCCTCGAAGCCGGCGCCCGGTACGGGCGCGCCGATGCGGGGAAGGGCAGGGCCGTCCAGGTCGAGTTCGTCTCGGCGAACCCGACGGGCCCGCTCTCCACCGGACACGGCCGGCAGGCAGTGCTCGGCGATTGCATCGCACGCCTGCTCGACTTCAGCGGCTGGAACGTGACCCGCGAGTACTACTTCAATGACGGCGGGCGTCAGATGCGCGTCCTCGGAGAGTCCGTGAAGGCCCGCTATCTCGAGAGCCTGGGGCTCGCGGCGCCTGCGCCGGAAACGGCGCTCGAAGACCCGGAGAAGGCCTGGGTGGAAGCCGTCGACGGCAAGCCGGTGCGCTTTCCGAAAGACGGCTACCGCGGCGACTACATCCGAGACGTCGCAGAGAAGCTGCGCGGCGACCAGGGAGACGATCTCGCCGACGAGCCGGCGACAGGCGCGTTCCTCGCGGCCGCCAAGGACGTGATCTTCGCGGAGATCCGCGCAACCCTCGATTCCATCGACATCCGCTTCGACGAATACTTCAACGAGAAGTCGTTGTATGACGGCGGTCAGCTCGACGAGGTGCTCGCGCAGATGCGCGACGCCGGGATGATCTACGACGCCGAAGGCGCGGTCTGGTTCAAGGCGACTGCCCTCGGCCTGGATCGCGACCGCGTGGTGGTGCGGAGCAACGGCGAACCCACCTACATCCTTCCGGACATCGCATACCACCGGGACAAGTATCGACGCGGCTTCGACACGATCATCGACGTACAGGGCGCCGACCACGTCGAGCAGTTCCCCTTCGTGCGGGCGGCCGTGGGCGTGCTCGGCTTCGATCCGGATCGGCTCGAGATCGTCATGCACCAGTTCGTCACGATCACGAGCGGTGGCGAGAAGGTGAAGCAGTCCACGCGTCGAGCCACCTTCGTCACGGTGGACGAGCTGGTCGAAGAAGTGGGCGCCGACGTCTTCCGCTTCTTCATGGTCGAGCGCAAGGCCGAGGGGCACCTGGACTTCGATCTCGACCTCGCGAAGGACCGGAACTGGCGCAAGAACCCGGCCTACTACGTGCAGTACGCGCATGCGCGCTCCCACGGCATCGAGCGGAAGGCCGCCGGAGCGGGCGCGAGCGTGCCCTCGGCAGACGCCTTCGACGCGAGCCGACTCGACCTGCCGGAAGAGATCGAGCTGATCCGGAAGCTGGGAGAGTTCCCGGGCCTGGTCGAGCGCGCGACGGATGTCCGCGCGCCGCATCACGTGGCCTACTACCTGCGAGACCTGGCGGGCCTGTTCAATCCCTATGTCCAGGACGGCAAGCGCCATCGCGTGGTGTCCGAGGACGCCGAGCTGACCGCGGCGCGGCTGGCCCTGATGCGCGCTGCGCAGATCGTTCTCGCGAACGGGCTGTGGCTGCTCGGCTTGTCGGCGCCGGAGCAGATGTGACTTCACGAGGCTCGAGGGGGAGAGGCATGCGGAACGGAGAACCGGGCTGGTTCGCCAGCTTGCTGGGAGCGGCGGTGTTGATCGCCGGCGGGTTCGCATTGGGACTGGTGGCCGGCGTCGTGTCCGAAGAACCCGAGCTCGTCGTGGGCCATCTGGTGGGCCGGAGCGACGAGGTGGACTGGGTGCCCGAGGGCGAGCCGGCGTTCACGGCGGGCCGAGATGCGGAAGCGCTGCCGCTCGAGGATGGCGGCTTCGATGAGCCGCTGGAGTTCGACGGCGAGATCCTCGCAGAGAGCGGGGCGCCGGCTCGGGATGTCGAGGCCGCACCCGAAGTGGTGCAAGCGAGGCCCGCCGTCCGCGCACCCGCACCGGAGCCCCCGCTTCCCGCGGTGGCCGCTGCCCCGCCGCGCCGGCCCTTGCGCGACGTCGCGAGCCTGCCGGAGGCATCGAGGGATGCCCCGGCAGCCATGGCCCGGTTCGGGTTCTCGGTGCAGGTCGGCGCATTCTCGGACGGGAGCTCGGCGGAGAACGTTCGCCAGAAGTTGCGGGGCAAGGGCTTCGACAGCTACGTCGTTCCGGCGTCCGCGAGCGGTGACGGGAAGTGGCGCGTTCGTGTCGGCCCCGTCCCGACCCGCAACGCTGCAGATTCCCTCGCGGGGCGACTGAAGTCGGAAGAGCGGCTGCCCACCTGGGTGCTGTCCGAAGGAGGGGGCTGAGGCCTGTTCGGCACGCCACTCACTCGGACACTCACTGGGGAGACACTCACTGAGGCGACGGGGAGGAAGGCTCGCTCGCAGGTGGCTCGTCGCATGATGGGACTTCGTTACGCGGTTACGGGATCTCGTGGACAGTTGGGACGCTGTCTCACGAGGATGCAGGGTGAGCAGCGTCTGGCGGGCAGCTTCGCCCGCGCGGACCTCGACATCTGCGACGGGGCGGCGGTCGAGGCGGCCCTGGCGGGCCTGCCCGGTGGTCCACCCGACGTGCTCGTGAATGCTGCCGCGTACAACCAGGTGGATGCCTGCGAGGCCGAAGGGGCGGAGGAGGCACAACGGGTCAACGCCGACGCACCCGGCGCGCTCGCGCGGGCGTGCGATGCCGTCGGTGCCCGTCTCGTCCACGTGTCGACGGACTACGTCTTCCCGGGAGACGCCCGCTCCCCGATCCCGGAGGATGCTTCACCGGGCCCGAAGACCGCCTATGGACGCAGCAAGCTGCGCGGCGAAGAGCAGGTGCGACAGGCTTCGCCCCGGGCGCTGATCGTGCGCACGAGCTGGGTCTTCGGCCCGGGACGCAACTTCGTCGGAGCGATCCTGCGACAGGCCCGCCTGCGGGACACGGGCGAGGTAGCGGGGCCCCTGCGCGTGGTGGACGACCAGCGCGGCTTTCCGACCTACGCGTCCGACCTGGCGGCGGGCATCCTCGCCCTCGTCGCTGCCATTGGAGACCAGCCGGGAGGGGTCTTCCATCTCTGCAATGGGCCCGCGGACCCAGCGGATGCACCCATCAGCTGGTGGGACTTCGCGCGCGCGATCCTGGACCGGCGGGGCCATGAAGACCTGGTGATCGAGAGGATCTCCAGTGCAGAGTCCGGCGCCCGGGCGCCACGACCGGCATACTCGGTGCTGGGCTGCGAGAAGGCCGCCGCCCTGGGCGTGAATCTCCGCAGCTGGCGAGAGGCGCTCGATGCCTATCTGGCGTCTCCCGACCTCGCGATCACCCTCGAGCTTCAAGACCCACAGACATGAGCATCGATCCCGCCCAGATCCGCAACTTCTGCATCATCGCCCACATCGACCATGGCAAGAGCACCCTGGCCGATCGGCTGCTCGATGCCACGCACTCGCTCACGGATCGCGAGAAGAAGGACCAGTTTCTCGACAACATGGATCTCGAGCGAGAGCGCGGGATCACCATCAAGGCACGGAGCGTTCGCATGCGCTTCCGCGCCGAGGACGGCAAGGACTATCTGCTGAATCTGATCGACACCCCGGGTCACGTCGATTTCTCCTACGAGGTGTCCCGTGCACTCGCGGCCTGCGAGGGGGCGCTGCTCGTCGTCGATGCCGCTCAGGGGATCGAGGCCCAGACCCTCGCGAATACCTACCTGGCCACCGAGGCCGACCTCGAGATCATCCCCGTCCTGAACAAGCTGGACCTCCCCGCTGCCGATCCGGAGCGCGTGGCACGAGAGATCGAAGACATCATCGGCCTCGATGCCACCGGGATCCTGCACGTTTCCGCCAAGACGGGGAAGGGCGTACCCGAAGTGCTGCAGGCCATCGTGGACCGCGTGCCCGCTCCCACCGGCGCGGCGTCGTCCCCCACCCGGGCGCTGATCTTCGATTCCTGGTTCGATTCGTACGTCGGCGTCGTGCTGCTGGTTCGCGTGATGGAGGGGACTCTCGGCCGGCGAGACACGATCCGTTTCATGATCGGCAAGAAGGAACGCGAGGTGACACGGCTGGCTGTGCTCGAGCCCGCCGAGCGAGAAGTGCAGGAACTCGCAGCGGGCGAGGTTGGAATCGTGCTCGCGGGCATCAAGACCCTCTCTGACGTGAAGGTGGGCGACACCATCACGACCCTGGCGAATCCGGCGTCGGCACCCCTGCCCGGGTTTCGAGAGACCAAGCCGATGGTCTTCTCCGGGCTGTATCCCGTCGACTCCGAGGAATACGAAGACCTGAAGGTCTCCCTCGAAAAACTCAAGCTCAACGATTCGTCGTTCGTCTACGACCCCGAGACGAGCGCGGCCCTGGGCTTCGGCTTCCGCTGTGGCTTCCTCGGCTTCCTTCACGCCGAGATCATCCAGGAACGGCTCGAGCGCGAGTACGATCTCGATCTCATCACGACGGCCCCGACGGTGCGCTACCGCGTCGTTCCGAAATCCGGAGAACCCTTCGAAATCGAGACGCCGGCAGCCCTGCCGGATGCGAACGAGATCGACCGCATCGAAGAGCCCATCATCCGTGCGACGGTGCACGTGCCGGCGGAGTACCTCGGCGCCGTGATCGGCTTGTGCCAGGATCGTCGCGGTCGCCAGGTGGGAATGACCCAGCACGGCACCCGGGTGCAGGTCGAGTACGACCTGCCGCTGGCGGAAGTCGTGACGGACTTCCACGACAAGATCAAGAGCGTGACCCGTGGCTATGGGTCCTTCGACTACGAGCTGCGGGGATACGAAGCGGGAGATCTCGTCAAGCTCGACATCCTCGTGAACGGCGACTCCGTGGACGCGCTCTCGCTCATCGTGCACCGGGACCACTCCTACACCAAGGGCAACGACCTGACCCGGAAGCTCAAGGAATTCATTCCGCGCCAACAGTTCCAGGTGGCCATCCAGGCCGCCGTCGGCGCCCGCATCATCGCTCGCACCTCGGTCAAGGCGCTGCGGAAGAACGTCACCGCGAAGTGCTACGGCGGCGACATCAGCCGCAAGCGCAAGCTGCTCGAGAAGCAGAAGGCCGGGAAGAAGCGCATGAAGCGGGTCGGGTCGGTGGATATCCCGCAGGAGGCGTTCCTCGCCGCACTGCGCTTGGGGGAGGAGTAGAGATGCCCCGGGCTCTCTCGCAGGTCTGGGAGCAGGTCAGCACTCTTGCCCTCGCGATCGCCATCGCCCTCGTGATTCGCATCTTCCTGGTGGAGCCGTTCCGGATCCCGTCGGAGTCGATGCTTCCGACGCTCCTGATCGGCGACCATCTGTTCGTCAACAAGCTGGCCTATGGGCCCAGGATCCCCTTCACCGACATGCGCCTGCCGGGCTGGCGCGAGCCCGAGCGCGGCGACGTAGTGGTCTTCAGCGTCGCCCGCAGCGAGGACCGGGGCATCATGCGCATCCATCCGGCCGACGAGCGTCCGGACCTTCCGCGGGACGACTTCGTGAAGCGCGTGGTGGGACTTCCCGGGGATCGCATCGAGATCCGCCGCGAGCGCGTCTACGTCAACGACGAGCCGGTGGATGTGGTCGCCACCGACGGCGTCTTCGTCGACGAGTCGGGCAACGGTCTCGCGATCCAGCGGGAACAGCTCGGCGAATGCGACCACGCCGTCCTCGACGACCCGAAGCTGGCCGGAGCCCGGAAGTCCCCGTTCGTGGTGCCCGAAGGCCGCTACTTCATGATGGGCGACAACCGGGATCATTCGAACGACAGCCGGATGTGGGGAACGGTTCGCAAGGAAGAGATGCAGGGTCCCGCGTTCATCCTCTACTGGTCGTGGGACGTGAATGGCAACTTCCTCGAGTTCCTGAACCCGATCAACTGGTGGAGTGCAGAGAAGCGCTGGAGCCGCGTCTTTTCTCGCGTGCGCTGTCTCGAGCCGGGCGAGAGCCTCGCGGATGCCGGCGTACGCCCAACGGTTGCCGCCGCCTTGCCGCCTGCCGAGGAGGCCGCCCCCGACGCGGCTCCCGACGGCAAGAGGGGCGGCTGAGGGGCCGCAGGCTGCGCCCCTGATTGACGGGGCGATCCCACGCGTTATTCTGCGCCCGGTCCAGACGTTCGGACTGCCTTTTAATTTCGTCCTGCGAGGCGAAGAAGGGTAAGAAGGTGCGCCCGTGACACCCCCCACGAATCCCGAAGCGGTCCCCGCTGACGCCGCGCCTGCGGAGCAGGCGGCGCGTGTCGCGACCCGTCTCCTGGACGACGTCGCCATCCGCCGAGCGTTCATGCGGATCGCCCACGAGATCGTCGAGCGGCATGACGATCTGTCCGACCTCTATCTGGTCGCGATTCCAAACGGCGGTGTGCCGCTGGCCCGGTTGCTCGTGGAGAACCTCGAGAACCTGACCGGCGCGCGCGTGCCCCTCGGAATCCTGGATACGACGCTGTATCGCGACGACGTTCTATCGACCGCGGAGCGCCCGCCGCTGCGCGTTACCGAGATGCCATCGTCGGTCGACGGCCGGCTGGTGGTGCTCGTCGAGGATGTCGTCAATACCGGCCGCACGATCCGGGCGGCCATGGATGCGCTGATGGACTTCGGTCGGCCGCGCGCGGTCCAGGTGGTGGCGCTGGTCGACCGCGGGCACCGCGAGCTTCCCATCCGCATCGACTTCGTCGGGAAGAACATCCCCACGCAGCCCGGAGAGAGCGTCAAGCTCATCGGCGAGAACGGGACGTTGGATGGTCAGCTCGAGGTCCTGCTGGACCGCAGAGATCGGAGCGGCGCAGACGCGGCCGCACCGCAGGGAGCGGAGTAGGGGATGCTTCTGGGAAAGGGACTCCTCGGCATCGAAGATCTCGAGCGATCCGAGATCGAACTCATTCTCGAGACGGCGCAGCGAATGACCGAGATCGGCACCCGCGACGTGAAGAAGGTGCCCACCCTGCGCGGTCGCACGCTGATCAACCTGTTCTTCGAGCCCTCCACCCGGACGCAGACCAGCTTCGAGATCGCCGGCAAACGCCTGGCCGCGGACGTCGTGAACTTCTCGGCGTCGTCTTCGAGTCTCTCCAAGAAGGAGAGCATCCTCGACACCGCGAAGACCCTCGATGCCATGGATCCGGACTGCGTGGTGATCCGCCACAAGGTGGCTGGCGTGCCGAAGCGCATCGCCGATGTCCTCAACGCGCCCGTGATCAACGCAGGCGACGGTGCCCACGAGCATCCGACCCAGGCGCTGCTGGACATGTTGACGGTGTTCCAGCAGAAGGACCGACTCGACGGGCTGACCGTCGCGATCATCGGTGACATCGCGCATTCGCGCGTCGCCCGCTCGAACATCTACGGCTTCAGCAAGATGGGCGCCGAGGTTCGCGTGGCGGGCCCCCCGACCATGCTGCCTCCGGCGATCGAGGTGCTCGGCGTCAAGGCGTACACGTCCCTGCGCGAGGTGCTCGACGGGGCTGACGTCGTGATGGCGCTGCGGATCCAGAACGAGCGCCTCGAGGGAGCCTGCTTCCCGAGCGTGCGGGAATACGCGGCCACCTTCGGTATCGACCGGGCCAAGCTCCGCTACGCCAAGGACGACGCGATCGTCATGCATCCCGGCCCCGTCAACCGCGGCGTCGAGCTTTCCCACGACCTCGCCGATCACCGCCCGAGTGTGATCCTCGACCAGGTCCGCAACGGCGTCGCCCTGCGGATGGCCCTTCTCTACCTGGTGGTAGGGCGCCCCCAGACCCTACGAGCACAGGAGTAGCGCGTGGCACGATTGCTGATTCGCGGCGGCCGGGTCCTCGACCCCGCCAGCGAGATGGACGAGATCACCGACGTCCTCGTCGAGGACGGCAAGATCGCGGCCGTGGGGCAGGGCCTCGAAGCGCGCGGAGCGGAAGTCCTCGACGCCGAGGGCTGTTGGGTGGCCCCCGGCTTCATCGACCTGCACACACACCTGCGCGAGCCCGGTCAGGAATACAAGGAAGACCTGGGCTCGGGTGGACGCGCGGCGGTGGCGGGTGGCTTCACGTCCATCGTCTGCATGGCGAACACGGCGCCGGTCAACGACGATCCCTCCGTCACCGAGTACATCCTGAACCGCGCCCGCTCGGACTCTCCCGCTCGGGTCTTCCCCATCGCGGCCGCCACCATGGGGCTCGCGGGTGAGGTGATGACCGAGATGGCGGCCCTGCACGAAGCCGGCGCGGTCGCGTTCAGCGACGATGGCAAGACCATCTCCGATGCGGGCGTCATGCGCAGGGTGCTCGAGTACTCGAAGCTCGTCGGCGTCCCGGTCGTCGTCCACGCGGAGGATTGCGCGCTGCGGGCCGACGGCGTCGTCAACGAGGGGCCGGTCTCGACCCGCCTCGGCCTCCCGGGGAATCCCTGCCTGGCCGAGGACATCCTGGTCGCGCGCGACCTGATGCTCACGGAGCTGACTGGCGCTCGCTTGCACGTGGCGCACATCTCGTCGGCAGGCGCGGTGGATCTCGTGCGACGCGCGCGCGAGCGAGGTCTCTCGGTCACCGCCGAGGTCACCCCGCACCACCTGGCCCTCACCGACGAGGCAACCCTCGGCTACGACACAAACACCAAGATGGCGCCGCCGCTGCGCTCGGCGTCGGACGTGGCAGCCTGCCGCAAGGCGCTCGCAGAGGGCGTGATCGACGTGATCGCCACGGACCACGCCCCCCACGCCGTGCACGAGAAGGAGGTCGAGTTCACCGAGGCGCCTCCGGGTATCCTCGGGTTCGAGACCGCCTATCCGGTCGTCATGGACATGGTCCGGGCGGATGAGCTGTCGCCCCTCGAGCTGATGCGGCGGATGTCGACCAACTCGACCCGCATCATGGACGTCCCCGGTGGCAGCCTCGCCGTCGGCAGCGCCGGCGACGTGGTCGTGCTCGATCCCACGCGTCAGTGGACCTACGACCCGGCCAAGGGCTACTCGAAGAGCCGCAACTCGCCGTGGGCGGGCCAGGAGATGACCGGCCGTGTCGTCGCCACCGTCGTGGAGGGACGGCTCGTCTATCACTGCGACCGGGGAGTTTTGATTCCGTGACCGCGTCCAGGAAGATCGAAGCCTCGGCCCCGCCGCGGACCGCGCGGCTGGTGCTGTCAGACGGCACCATCTATCGCGGGCTCTCCTTCGGTGCCGAACTCGTTCGCAGCGGTGAGGTCGTCTTCAATACGTCGATGACCGGCTATCAGGAAATCGTGACGGACCCGTCCTACGCCGGTCAGATCGTCGCGATGACCTATACCCAGATCGGCAACGTGGGCGTCAACGCGGGAGACGAGGAGTCGCGACGGCCCTTTCTCGAGGGCTTCGTCGTCAAGGAACTCTTCGATGCGCCGAGCAACTGGCGCGCCGAAGGCGGGCTACACGAATACCTGAGCCGCCACGGCGTGCCGGGCCTCTCGGGCATCGACACCCGCGCGTTGGTACGACGCATTCGGGATCACGGTGCGCAGGTCGGCGTGATCAGCACCGATCCGGCGGTTCAGGACGAGGACGAGCTCGTCGAGCGGGCGCGCCGCGCGCCGGGTCTCGACGGCCGGGATCTGGTCGCAGAGGTCACCTGCGACGCCCCCTACGCGTGGGACGAGGGAGTGTGGTCGGGCATCGTCGGACAGGTACCCCGCGCGAAGCGACCGAGTCCTCGCTTGAAGGTCGTCGCCTACGACTTCGGGGTGAAGCGCAACATCCTGCGGCTGCTGGTCGAGCACGGCTTCGACGTGGAAGTGGTTCCCGCAACGACTTCGGCGGCGGACGCCCTCGCGCGCAAGCCCGATGCCATCTTCCTGTCGAACGGTCCCGGGGACCCGGAAGCGGTGCAGGGCGTGCGGGAGACCGTTCGCGAACTCTCGCACCAGAAACCGCTGTTCGGGATCTGCCTGGGCCACCAGATCCTCGGCCTCGCCCTGGGTGGTCGCACCGAGAAGCTGAAGTTCGGGCATCACGGCGGCAATCAGCCGGGCAAGGACCTCGCCACGGGCCGGGTCGCCATCTGCGCCGAGAACCACGGCTATGCGGTCAACGCGGCCTCGCTGGAGAGTGCCGGCGAGCCCGTGGAGATCACCCACATCAATCTCAACGACGACACCGTGGAAGGGCTCGCCCACAAGGAACGCCCGGTCTTCTCGGTGCAGTACCACCCGGAGGCGTCCCCGGGACCCCACGACGCCACATTCTTCTTTCGCCGCTTCCGCGAGATGGTCGAGCGGACCCATGCGGGCGAAAGGGTCACCGGGGCGCAGATCGCCCAGGAAGCCGCGGCTCCTGCCGTCGCCGACTGAAGCAGGGAAGACCCCGTGCCGAAGCGCGAAGACATCCACACCATCCTCGTCATCGGGTCGGGGCCCATCGTCATCGGGCAGGCCTGTGAGTTCGACTATTCCGGCACCCAGGCCTGCAAGTCCCTGCGCGAGGACGGCTACCGGGTCGTGCTCGTGAACTCGAACCCGGCGACGATCATGACTGATCCGGAGACCGCGGATCGAACCTACGTCGAGCCGATGACTGTCGAGAGCATCGCGAAGATCATCGAGGCGGAGCGGCCCGATGCCCTGCTCCCGACGATCGGGGGGCAGACAGGTCTCACGGTTGCCGTGAAGCTGCATGAGGCCGGCGTCCTCGAGAAGTACGACGTCGAGCTCATTGGCGCCCGCCTGGACGCCATCCACAAGGCGGAAGATCGCGAGGTCTTCGCCCAGGCGATGAAGAAGATCGGCCTGGGTGTGCCGCGGTCGGGACTCGCGCGCACGCTCGCGGAGGCCCGCGAGGTCGTCAAAGAGACGGGGATCCCGGCGATCATCCGACCCAGCTTCACCATGGGCGGGACCGGCGGAAGCGTGGCCTTCCGGGACGAAGACTTCGACGAGCTGGTGCAGTGGGCCCTCGACCAGTCCCCGCAACACGAGTGCCTGATCGAGCAGAGCGTCATCGGCTGGAAGGAGTACGAGCTCGAGGTCATGCGCGACCACGCGGACAACGTGGTGATCGTGTGTTCCATCGAGAACTTCGACGCCATGGGGGTGCACACGGGAGACTCGATCACCGTTGCGCCGGCCCAGACTCTGACCGACCGCGAGTATCAGGAGATGCGCAACGCCGCGGTCGCGATCATGCGCGAGATCGGTGTCGACACCGGTGGCTCGAACGTCCAGTTCGCCGTGAACCCTGCGGACGGCGAGATGATCGTCATCGAGATGAATCCGCGGGTCTCGCGCTCGTCGGCGTTGGCGTCGAAGGCGACGGGCTTTCCGATCGCGAAGCTCGCCGCGAAGCTCGCCGTGGGATACACGCTCGACGAGATCCGAAACGACATCACCCGGGAGACGCCTGCGAGCTTCGAGCCGTCGATCGACTACGTGGTGACGAAGATCCCGCGCTTCACCTTCGAGAAGTTCCCGAACGCGGACAGTCGCCTCACGACCCAGATGAAGTCCGTCGGCGAGGTGATGGCGATCGGTCGGACCTTCAAGGAGAGCCTGCAGAAGGCGATCCGCTCGCTCGAGATCGGTCACGCCGGCTTCGAGACGCCCCAGGGTCCTCCCGACGAGAGCGAGGCGGAGACGCTGGAGCGCCTCTGGCAGTCCATCGACGTCCCGCGACCCGGGCGGCTGTGGGCCCTGATGGAAGTGCTGCGCCGGGGGGGCAGCATCGAAGAACTGCACACGCGCTCGGGGATCGACCCCTGGTTCCTTCGAAACCTGAGCCAAATCGAGGACTTCGAGCGAGGCCTATCGGCCGCGAAGGAGGCCGAGCGTGCGGTCTGGCTGCGCCCCGCCAAGCAGATGGGCTTCTCCGACAAGCGCCTCGCGGATTTGTGGGGGATGAGCGAAGACGCGGTGCGCGCGCTGCGGCACGAGGTCGACGTGCGACCGGTATTCAAGCGCGTCGACACCTGCGGCGCCGAATTCGAGGCGCACACGCCGTACCTGTACTCGACCTACGAGGACGAGTGCGAGTCGTTCCCCACCGACGCACGCAAGATCATGATCCTCGGTGGCGGTCCGAACCGGATCGGGCAGGGCATCGAGTTCGACTACTGCTGTGTGCACGCAGCGTTCGCGCTGCGCGACGCCGGCTTCGAGACGATCATGGTGAACTGCAACCCCGAGACCGTGTCGACGGACTACGACACCAGCGACCGCCTGTACTTCGAGCCCCTCACCCTCGAGGACGTGCTCGCCATCGTCGATCGCGAGAAGCCGGAGGGTGTGATCGTCCAGTTCGGCGGGCAGACTCCGCTCAAGCTCGCCGTGCCCCTCGAGCGAGCGGGGGTTCCCATTCTCGGCACGCCGCCGGACGCCATCGACCGCGCGGAGGACCGGGAGCGCTTCGATGACCTGCTCGAGACCCTGGGCCTGCAACGCCCGGCGGGCGCGGTCGCGCGCAGTAGCGCCGAGGCGGAGACCATCGCCGCGCGCATCGGCTACCCGGTGCTGGTGCGGCCTTCCTACGTCCTCGGCGGTCGCGCCATGCAGATCGTGCAGGACGTCGAAGGGCTGCGGAACTACATGCGCTTCGCCGTCAAGGCGTCGCCCGAGCACCCGGTGCTCGTCGATCGCTTCCTGAACGACGCCGTCGAAGTGGACGTCGACGCCATCTGCGACGGTGAGACCGTCGTGGTGGGTGGGATCATGGAGCACATCGAAGAGGCAGGCGTGCATTCCGGGGACAGCGCGTGCTCGCTGCCGCCGTACTCCCTGGCGAAGGAGGTCATCGACGAGATCATCACGTCGACGCGCAAGCTTGCGCTCGAGTTGGGTGTTCTCGGCCTGATGAACGTGCAATACGCCGTCAAGAAGGGCGAGCTGTTCGTGATCGAGGTGAACCCGCGCGCTTCGCGCACGGTGCCCTTCGTATCCAAGGCGATTGGACGACCGCTCGCCAAGCTGGCGGCGCTCGTGATGGCGGGCAAGACCCTGAAGGAGCTCGAATTCACCGAGGAGATCGTGCCGGTCCACTTCTCGGTCAAGGAGGCCGTGTTCCCGTTCGTGAAGTTCCCGGGCGTCGACACCCTGCTCGGCCCGGAAATGAAGAGCACCGGCGAGGTCATGGGGATCGACTCGGACTTCGGCCGCGCCTACGCGAAGGCCCAGATCCAGGCCGGAAACAGCCTGCCGACCAGCGGCTGTGTCCTGGTCTCGATGCGCAGTGACGAGCACGAGCGAGTCGTGGCGCCGATCCGCGAGTTGTTCGAGAACGGATTCCGCGTCCTCGCCACCCGAGGCACCGCCGACACCCTCCGCAGCCACGGAATCGATGCGGAGACCATCAACAAGGTGTACGAGGGCTCGCCCCACACGGCGGAAGCGATCGAGGCGGGCGAGGTGGACCTGGTCATCAACACCGTAGACCCGGATCCCCAGGCGATCGTCGATTCCTACTCGATGCGGCGTGCGGCGCTCCAGCGCGGCATCCCGTACTGCACCACGCTCGCCGCCGCCCGGGCCTCGGCCGGTGCGATCCGGGCTCTGCAGCAGGGCTCGATCGGTGTGCGCTCGCTGCAGGAGATCCACAGCCGAAACGAAGAGCGCGGCTAGACTCAGGGCTCCCTCCTGGTCCCGAAGGCGCCGGTGCCCACGAGTCCTCTCCAGACACGCCTCGACGCGGTCCTCAAGCCTCTGTCCTTCGCGGCGGCGGATGAGTTCGGACATCTCGATCGCGTCAAGGACCTCGAGGGATCGCTTGCGCGAGCCTGTGGTCGCGCACTCGAGAGCGAGCTGCCGGAACCGTTGGCGGATGCGTTGCGACGGTTGGCGAAGCTGTTCGAGGTAGAGATCCCCGCAGCGGGCAGCCCCGAGGAGACCCGCGCGCTTCGGATCGAGCGCCTCGAACGCGCGCTCGTGCTCACCGCACCCTTCCGAGGGGAGGACTGGCGGGAGGCACTGCTGGCGGGCCCTCTCACCGTGTTCGCCGGTGTCGGACCCCGACGGGCGGATGCCCTCGCGAAGCGCGGTCTCGCCAGCGTCGAGCAGCTGCTCTTCCACTTGCCGAGCGGCTACGACGACCGCCGCGCCCTGGTCGAGGTCGGCGACCTCGAGGTCGGCCGGCGCGCGACCTTCATCGCAGAGGTCCAGAGCACCGGCACCGCCACGGCGCGGACGCGGGGTGGCCGCCCCACCCGGGTCCTCGAGGCCGTCGTCGGCGACGACACGGGCAGTGTCTCGCTGAAGTGGTTCCGAGGCGGCGACGCCCTCGAGTCGACCTTGAAGAAGGGTGCACGGCTTCTGGTCACCGGAGATGTCCGCCGCCATCGCTTCAGCAAACAGCTCGTGCATCCCGAGGTCGAGTCGATCGAGGACGCTGCATCGGGAGAGGTCGAGCAGCAGCTCGCGTCCCGACTGGAATCGCTTCGTCGTGTAGTGCCCCGCTACCCGACGCCCGAGGGCATCCCGGCGCGCACCCTGCGCGGGCTGATCGAGCGGGCTGTCGCCGCCTATGCGGACCTGGCGCCCGGCTACCTGCCCGATGCGCTGGTGCGCGAGCACGGCCTGCCGGAACCCGGTGAGGCCCTTCGCATCGTGCACTGTCCCCCCTTCGAGGCCGACGTCGAGGAGTACGACGCCTTCGCATCCCGCGCCCACAAGCGCCTCGTGCTCGAGGAACTGTTCCTGCTGGAGCTGGGGCTGGCGCTCCGTCACGGCGAGACGGCGCGTCTGCCCGGTGTGGCGATCGACGTGTCGACGCCAACGCTCCGCCGCGCACCCGATGCCCTGCCGTTTCGCCTGACCTCGGCCCAGGCGCGCGCCTGGCAGGAGATCCAGGCGGACCTCGCACTCCCGCACCCCATGAACCGCCTGGTCCAGGGCGACGTCGGCAGCGGCAAGACCGTGGTCGCGCTGCTGGCAGCGGTGGCGGCGGCGGGGAGCGGCTTGCAGACGGCGTTGATGGCCCCGACCGAGCTGCTGGCGGAGCAGCATGCCAGGACCCTGGAGAGCATGCTCGCCGCGTCCGGTGGCGCGCTGGGGTTGCGCGTCGGCCTGCTGACGGCCTCCGTCCCCAAGCCGGAAGCCGACGCCATGCGAGAGCGGATGGCGTCCGGGGACGTCGATCTGGTCGTCGGAACCCATGCATTGGTGCAGAAGGACGTGAACTTCGCCCGCCTCGCCCTGGTGGTCGTCGACGAACAGCATCGCTTCGGTGTCCTGCAGCGGCAGGCGCTGGCGGCAAAACGCGACGATGGGCGGCATCCACACACCCTGGTGATGACGGCGACGCCGATCCCGCGCACCCTCGCCCTGACGCTGTACGGCGATCTCGACGCGTCCGTGATCGACGAGCTGCCGCCGGGTCGGAGCCCGGTCAAGACGCTGCTGATGCGGTCGGGAGAAGGCGCTGCGGTCACGCGCCTGGTGGCGGAAACCGTGGCTCGCGGCGAGCAGGTCTACGTCGTGTACCCGCTCGTCGAAGAGAGTGAGCGCGTCGACCTGCGGTCGGCCATCGAGTCTGCCGAACGCATCGCCCGGGCGTTCCCCGAGAGCCGCGTCGACCTGCTCCACGGACGCCTGGAGGCGGACGAGCGTCGCGAAGCCATGCGGCGCTTCGAGCGGGGCGAGACGCAGATCCTGGTTTCGACCACCGTCATCGAAGTGGGCGTGGACGTGCCCCGGGCGACCCTGATGGTGATCGAGCACGCCGAACGCTTCGGGCTCGCGCAGCTGCACCAGCTGCGCGGCCGGGTGGGGCGCGGCGAGAGACCGGGCACGTGCGTGATGGTGTCTCGGGCGCGTGCGAAGAAGGCCGGGTCCGGGGACGGGGAGGGCGCCGACGGGGAGCCTCCGGTCGACCGGGGCGAGGCTCGGCTCAAGGCGATGCTGGATACGACCGATGGCTTCGAGATCGCGAACGCGGATCTGCGGATCCGGGGGCCGGGGGAATTTCTCGGTACGCGTCAGAGCGGCCACCTGCCGGACCTGCGGGTGGCCGATCTGCTGCGAGATCAGCGACTTCTGGGAATCGCCCGGACGGCGGCCTTCGAGGCGGTCCGACGGGACCCGGGCCTCGCACGATCGCCCGGGCTGCGAGCCGCGGTGGAGCGTCGATGGGGGCAGAGGCTGGCCCTGGTTGGCGTCGGTTGACGCAGCGGTCTGGATTGCTACACCCCGGAGTCACGATGTCGATTCGCAACGAAAACGCACTGGCCCTCGCTCTACTTGGCCTGCTTCTTGGCAGGGCGGGAGAGGCCTAGCGCGTCGTCGAAGCGACGATGAAAAACGCGAAGCCCTCTCCCGCCGGATCGGTGGGAGGGGGCTTCGCGCTTTCTGGGACCCCTCTCCGATCGTCCCCGGCGGGAGCAAACGAAGCGAACAGGAGAGGAAGTCATGAAAGCCCACGAGCGCTACCGAGCGTTTCCCCGGATCGGCCTGACCGAACGAACCTGGCCGGACCAGATCATCGACCGTGCACCGACCTGGTGCAGCGTCGACCTCCGGGACGGCAACCAGGCCCTCATCGAACCGATGGGCGCAGAGCGCAAGCTGCGCATGTGGGATGCCCTGGTCGCGATGGGTTTCCAGGAGATCGAGGTGGGCTTCCCGAGCGCCTCGCAAACGGACTTCGATTTCGTTCGCGATCTCGTCGAGCAGGGGCGCATCCCGGACGACGTCACGATCCAGGTGCTGACCCAGGCCCGGGAGGACCTGATCGATGCCACCTTCGATGCCATTCGTGGGGTGCCGCGAGCGATCGTGCACCTGTACAACTCGACGTCGCCCCTGCAGCGGCGGGTCGTCTTCCAGCAGGACAAGGCGGGCATCACCGAGATCGCGGTGCGCGGCGCCGAGCGGGTGCGGATGCGAACCGAGGGGCGAGGCGGAGAGGGGATCCGCTTCGAGTACTCGCCAGAGAGCTTCAGCGCCACCGAGGTCGACTACGCGGTCGAGATCTGTGAGGCCGTCATGGACGTCTGGGAGCCGACCCGCGAGAACCCGGTCATCCTGAACCTGCCGGCGACGGTGGAGATGTCCACCCCGAACGTGTACGCCGACCAGATCGAAGCGTTCGGTCGCAGCATCCGGGATCGCGACTGCGTCGTGCTGAGCGTGCACCCCCACAACGATCGGGGCTGCGCGGTCGCCGCTGCCGAGCTGGCCTTGATGGCGGGAGCGGATCGTGTCGAAGGCACCCTTTTCGGAAACGGCGAGCGCACGGGCAACGTAGACATCGTGACCCTGGCCGGAAATCTGATGAGCCAGGGCGTGGATCCGAAGCTCGACCTGTCCGATGTGAACCGGCTGGTGCGGGTGGCAGAGCACTGCAACCGCCTGCCCGTGCACCCCCGTCATCCCTACGCCGGCGATCTCGTGTTCACGGCGTTCTCGGGCTCGCACCAGGACGCCATCAAGAAGGGCCTGGCAGCGGTCGGCGAGGACGGTGCTTGGGAGGTCCCGTACCTGCCCGTCGACCCGGAGCACCTGGGACGGACCTATCAGGAAGTGATCCGCATCAACTCCCAGTCGGGCAAGGGCGGCATCGCGTTCGTGCTCGAGCAGGATCATGGGTTGCGACTGCCTCGGCGGCTGCAGATCGAGTTCCGCCAGGTGATCCAACGCATCACGGACGAGACGGAAGAGGAGCTGTCCTCGAAGGCCGTCTGGGACACCTTCGTTCGCGAGTACCTGAGCCGACACGAACCCATCGAGCTCGTCGACTACCGCGAGGAGGGCGGACGTGACGTGAAGGACCGACTGACGGCCGTCGTTCGTCAGGACGGCGTGGAGCGCGCCATCGAGGGGCAGGGCAGCGGGCCCATCGACGCCTTCGTCGAGGCGCTCCGGAGTCACTGCGGCGTGTCGGTCCGGGTCAGCGACTACCGCGAGCATGCCGTCGGCAGCGGCTCGGACGCGCGCGCGGTCGCCTACGTGGAGATCGGCACCGAAGACGGGCGTTCGCTGTTCGGCGTGGGCCTGCATCCGAACATCGTCGAGGCGTCCCTCGAGGCGGTCGTCAGCGCAGTGAACCGAAGTCTGGGGTCGCGCTAGCGCTTGCGCGTGTCGGCCTGGACCTGAATGTAGGCCTGGTATCGGTCGCGGATGCCGCGAACGTACGCGACCGGCTCACTCGCCCGCGCGTAGCCGTAGCGGGTCTTGCGGTGGAACTCGGGCTTCTGCTTGAGCAGGAGCGCGCGTTCCACGTGGCCGAACCAACGGTCGGGGTCGAGGCCCTGGTCGACGGCGATGCGTTGGGCGTCACGGACGTGGCCGGCACCGACGTTGTAGGCGGCCAGGGTCATCCAGGTGCGATCACTCGTGGGCAGACCGGCGTCGAAGCGCTCGCGCACCCAGGCCAGGTAGTCGAGCCCCGCCCGGATGCCGGTCTCCGGGTCTTCGAGGTCTACGTAGCCCAGCTCGTGGGCGGTGCGGGGCATGATCTGCAGCAGTCCCCGGGCCCCCGCGAAGGAGCGGGCCTTCGGGTCGAAGCGACTTTCCTGGAACATCTGCGCGACGATGAGGCGCCAGTCGAAGCCAAAGCGCGGCGCGTGGCGTCGCACGAGATCGTCATAGGGAGAGATCCAGCCGGTGTTGCGCGGGCGTGATGCCAGCTGCTGCTGGATCGACGTCGGGTTCCCGAAGTACTTGTCGCGAGTGACGTTGTAGAAGAGGCCGCGGTACTCACGGTCGAAGAACGCGTCGATGGCGGCGAGCAGCTCCTGGTCTTCCTGGCGTACCGCCCAGCCGTGCGCGATCTGATTGCCGATCTCGAGCTGGGAAACGACATCGTCCCGCCAGCTCTGCTCGATGGCGAGGATGTGGCTGTCCGCCAGGGTCAGGTCGTACTCGCCATCGGCGACGCGCCCGATGATCTCCTCGGTCTCGAGGTCTTCGGGTACCGAGACGAGCTGCAGGTCGATCCCCTTCTGCTGCAGCGCTTCGAGGGTGCGCCAGTACGAGCTGCTGCGGCGCACCGCGAAGCTGCGGCCTGCGAGCTCTTCGACGGCGGCGGGCGGCGGTCTCTCGGGGTCGGCCCGGCCGACGACGGCCAGTCGCACCTCGTGCATCATTCGCGAGAACGTGATCCGCTCGCTCGCGGCGCGTTCGGGCTCGATGGTCAGTCCGGCGGCCACGATGTCTCCGCGGCCGTCCCGGAGCCAGGGAAGGAGGTCTTCCCGAGTGGGCGGCACGATGATCTCGATGCGCAGCCCCTGGCTCTCGGCGAAGCGCCGGGCCAGGTCGTACTCGAAGCCGACGAGCTTGCCCCGGGTGATGAAGTAGGTCGAGCTGCTGTTTCGGGTGATGACCCGCAGCGCGCCCCGTTCCTTCAATCCGGGAAGGTCCTGCTTGCGGACGCGATCGTGACCGAGGTCGGCCGCGCGGGACGCCCGGGCCAGGAAGCTGTCGACGGCGCTCCGCAGCTGGGACGCGTCCGGACGCATCGCCCAGGCGATGACCCGGTTCTCGGGCAGGTCCACGGCGACCCGCAGGTCGCTGCGCCAACTGGCGGCAGCTCGCATGACGTTGCTGTCCATCAAGGTGAGGTCGAAGCGACCGGTGGCGACGGCATCGAGCAGGCCGTCGATGTCCAGGTCCTCGGGCGCGGCTTCGACCGTCAGCCCGGGGTGCTTGCGCGCGAGCGCCTCGGCGGTCGGCCAGAAGGACGACGAACGCTGGACGGCCAGCCGCCGTCCCGCCAGGTCGGGCTGCTTCGCAAGGCCTTCGTCGTCGGCGCGGGTGACGATCTGCTCGCGCACGAGCTCGACGGGAAGGGAGAACGCGATCTGTTGGCGCCGTTCGGGTGTGACCGTGAGATTCTCGACGATCAGGTCTCCGCGACCCGACAGCAAGGCCGGGATGAGTTCTTCGAATCGCGCCACCGCGACGAAGGTGGCCTGCAGGCCGAGCTCCTCTGCCAGCTGCCCGGCCCGGTCCCGGTCGGCGTCGAGGGGCGAGCCGTCGCGCGGCAACCAGGCGTCGGAGCGTCGCTGGACGAGGATCCGCAGCTCGCCGCGCGCGCGGATGCCGGGCAGGTCGGCAGTCGATCGCGCTGGCCCGGACTGGGCGGTGGCGTGGGTGTTGGTTTGGCTGCCGGCCTGCGGCCCGACCCCGGTCTCGCCGGGTGCCGGCGCGCTCGACTCGGAACAGGCGACCCCGAACACCAGAAGTGCCGGTAGCGCCGCGATGATCCATCGGCGGATGCGCACTGCGTCAGCCGATCATCATCTCGATCAGCTGGGGTCCCGGTTCTGCGAGGGCGCGAGGAAGTGCGGCGACCAGCTCCTCCGCGGTCTCGACCCGCTGGCCGGGCACGCCGAACCCCTTCGCGAGGGAGACCCAATCGAGCGCCGGACCGTCGAGCTGGGTGAGGGATCTCGCCTGGGGACCGGGCTCGGCGATCCCCGCGCGCGCGAGCTCGACCTGCAGGATGCGGTAGGCCCGGTTCGAACACAGCAGGGTCACGACATCGAGCCCCTCGCGCGCCTGGGTCCAGAGGGACTGCAACGTGTAGGCGCCACTGCCGTCGGCCTGGAACGCGATGACTTTGCGGTCCGGGCACGCGATGGCCGCGCCCGTGGCGACCGGGAGTCCCTGCCCGATGGCTCCGCCTGTCAGGGACAGCAGCGTGTGCGGTGCAGCGCCGGTAGACATGCCGTAGAAGGGCAGCCCGGACGTCGCCGACTCGTCCATCACGACGGCGCCTTCGGGAAGACAACGCGCCAGCGCCGCGCCGACGCTGACCGACTGAAGGGGACCCGTTGGCGCATCGGGGAGGGGAGCCCTCGCGACCTCGGGACCCGACTTCGCTCCGAGGGCATCGGCGAGCGCCAGGAGGGCGGTCTCGACGGCTTCGTCGGGGGTCGCCAGTGAGACGACGCTGCCTTCCGGTGCCAGCTGGCTGGGCTGTCCCGGGTAGCCGAAGAAGGCGACCGGAGGAATGGCTCCCGCGAGTACGACTGCATCGGAAGGAGCCAGGTCTTCGCGGGCCTGTTCCGGGAAGTACGCGAGGCGATCGATCGCGGGCAGGGCTCCCCCGCGTTCCCACACCGCCGGGAAGGTCTCGACCCGCAGTCGCGCCCCGGTGGCCGCTGCCGCCCGGGCCGCCGCGCGTTGGGACGCGGCCGTGAGACCTGCGCCACCCAGCAGGATCAGACCTGCCGCGCCCGCCGCGCGGAGTCGTGTGGCCGCCGCCTCGACGCGGTCGCTAGGGACCGGGGGCGCCGCAACCGTCTCGACGCGGGCGCTTCCGCCTGCGCTTTCCGCCTGGAAGTCCGCCGGTATCACGTAGCTGGCAACGCGGCCGGGGGGACCCGTGGCCACTCCGATCGCCTCGGCCAGGTCGGCCGCGAGGTCTTGCGCCGACTTCGCCGTCTTCACCCACGCGGATACCGGACGCGCGAGCGACTCGATGTCGGAAGTCAGTGGCGCATCGGCGGCGCGATGCCAGCTCGCCTGGTCGCCGATCAGGTTCACCACGGCACTCCGCGCCCGGCGCGCGTTGTGCAGGTTCGCGATTCCGTTTGCGAAGCCCGGACCCAGGTGCAGCAGGGTCAACGCCGGTCGCCCGGTCATGCGCGCGTAGCCGTCGGCCGCGCCGGTGCACACGCCTTCGAACAGGCCGAGTACGGCGCGGATGCGGGGTACCTGGTCGAGGGCAGCGACCAGCGGCATCTCCGTCGTCCCCGGGTTGGCGAAGCACAGCTCCACGCCGGCGTCGGCAGCGGTCTCGAGCATGGCGGTGGCGGCGCTCGGCGCATTCCCCATCGTGTCCTCCCGGTGAATGGCGGAGGATAGCGGCGACTAGACCAGACCCCTTCGGGTCGGCCTGCTAGCGGACGGAGCCGAGACCTCCGTTTGCTGCGCATGCCGACCCCTACGGGTCGGCCTGCTAGCTTCCGCGCGGGTTTTCGGGGGGAGAACATGCAGGACGAGTCGGGCGACAGTCACCCGCTCGATCGGTTGGGCCGTCAGCTCACGCTGGCGGATGCGACGTTCCTGCTGGTCGCGTCCGTGATCGGTGCCGGCATCTTCTTCACGCCCGGACGGGTGGCCGAGCTGCTGCCGCACCCGGGCTGGATCTTTGCCGCCTGGGGCGTCGGTGCGCTGCTCTCTGTGGCGGGTGCGCTCGCCAACGCCGAGCTGGCCACCATGTTTCCCCGCGCGGGCGGCGACTACGTGTACCTGCGGGAAGCCCTGCACCCGGTGGCGGGCTTCTTGACGGGATGGCTCACGTTCTTTGCCATCTATACGGGGACGATCGCCGCGCTCGCGGCGGCCTTCGCCGAAGGCCTGGCGGCTCCGTTCGGTCTCGGAGAGGGCGCGACCCTCGCCATCGCCATCGGCGTCACGGTCGCGGTGTCTGGGCTCAACTACGCCGGGGCCCGTTGGGGGGCTCGCGTCAACAACGTCACGTCCGTCGTCAAGCTGCTGGCGCTCCTCGCCTTCGCCGGGGTGGGGCCGCTCTTCGGGGACGGCGAGGTCCAGCGGCTTCTCCCGAGCGCCGCCAGCCCGGACTTCGAGTTCTCGGCGGCCAGCTTCGGCCTCGCCATGTCGCCGATCCTCTTTACCTATCTTGGCTGGAACGCGGCCGTTTACGTGGCGAGCGAGGTTCGCGATCCCTCCCGGAACCTGCCCCGCTCCCTCTTCCTCGGGCTCGCGATCTGCACGCTCGTCTACATCATGATGAACGGGGTCTATCTGTACGCGATCCCGCTCGACGCCCTGACCGGCGCGGGGGACGCGGGAGAGGCGGCTGCCAGCGCGCTGTTCGGCGACGTGGGCGGGACGCTGGTGGCGGCGTTCGTGCTCGTGTCGGTCCTCGGCACCTTGAACGCCACCGTTCTCGTGGGGCCGCGTATCGCCTACGCGATGTCCCTCGACGGCTTGTTCTTCAAGGGCGCCGATTACGTCCATCGGAGCTTCCGGACCCCGACCGGGGCGATCCTGTTGCAGGCGGTGGTCGCGGTCGGCCTGCTGCTCGTACTTCGCAGCTTCCCGAGCGCCCTCGACTTCACCACCTTCGCGGTGGTCCTCGCGACGAGCGCGGACGTCGTCGCGCTCTACGTCTTGCGCTGGCGACAGCCGGACCGGCCCCGGCCGTACCGCGCCTGGGGCTATCCCATCGTCCCGGCGCTGTACCTCGCCGCCAATCTCGCGATTGCAGGGGCGATGATGATCGGCCGGCCGCTCGAGTGTGCGGTCGCCATCGGCATGCTGCTGGCGGGGCTCCCGTTCTATTGGCTGTTCCTGGGGCAGAAAGCCGGAGCGGCACGGGCCGACTGACGATTTCTCCAGTAATCTTGGGCTTTTGGAACTATCGCCCCCAGAGGGTCGTCAAGACCCGGGAGAGGGTGACGAGGCCTCGGAGGCCTCACCTCGACCCTCGCGACCACCTGACTGACGAGCATGAGCGACGACTTTCGGCACGACTTTCGGCACGACTTCAACAAGCTGAACCGCCTCCCGCCCTACAGCCTCGGGGAGGTGATCGCGCTCATGCGCGCCGCCCGTCGCGCGGGTGAGGACATCATCGACCTCGGCATGGGCAACCCCGACCTGCCGACTCCGCAACACGTGATCGACAAGATCTGCGAGGCGGCGGCCAACCCCCGGAACCACCGCTACTCGGAATCCCGCGGCATCCCGAACCTGCGGCGCGGCATCACCGAGTGGTACCAGCGCCGGCACGGCGTCGAGCTCGACCCCGACGGCGAGGCCATTGCCGTCATCGGGGCCAAGGAAGGGCTTTCCCACTTCGTGCTGATGACCGTCGGTCCCGGCGACGTCGTGCTGTGCCCGGACCCCGCGTACCCGATCCACCAGTACTCGGTCATCATCGCTGGCGGCGATCTGCGCCACGTGCCCCTGACGCCGGACACCGATTTCATCGAGAATCTCGAGCAAGCCGTCCGGCGAACCTGGCCGAAGCCGAAGATGCTGATCCTGTCGTTCCCCGCGAATCCGACGACCCAGGTGGTCGACCTCGCGTTCTTCGAGCGGGTCATCGCCTTCGCGAAAGAGCACAACCTCATGGTGCTCCACGACTTCGCCTACGCGGAGATCTGCTTCGACGGTTACAAGCCGCCGAGCATCCTCGAGGTGCCTGGCGCCAAGGACGTCGCCATCGAGTTCGTTTCCCTGTCGAAGAGTCATTCCCTGGCGGGCTGGCGGGTTGGCTTCGCGAGCGGCAATCGCCAGATGATCCACGCCCTGACGCGCATCAAGAGCTACCTGGACTACGGCATGCCCCAGGCGATCCAGATCGGAGCCATCGCGGCGCTGCGAGGCCCCCAGGACTGCGTCGAAGAGAACGTCGAGGTCTACAAGGAGCGCCGGGACGCATTGATCGAGGGACTGGGCCAGCCGGGGCCCGGTGCCTGGAAGATCGAGAAGCCACTGGCGACCATGTTCGTCTGGGCGCCCATCCCGGAGCCGTTCCGCGCCATGGGGTCGCTCGAGTTTTCGAAGCTGTTGCTGCGCGAGGCCAAGGTCGCCGTTTCCGCCGGGATCGGGTTCGGTGAGGCGGGCGAGGGCCACGTGCGCTTCGCGCTCGTCGAGAACAAACATCGCATCCGCCAGGCCGTGCGCGGGATCCGTCGCTTCCTGCGCGGTGCCAGTGTCCCGGGTGCGGAAGATGACGATGCGGCAGCGCGCATCGTCGCGGAAGAAGAGTAGGAGCAGGGCGGCATGTCGGAAGCAGTCGGGGTCGGTCTACTCGGCCTGGGGACCATCGGAACCGGGGTCGCGAAGGTCCTGGATCGCAATGCGTCGATCATCGAGCAACGCCTCGGCTTCCCGTTGCGTCTGATCCGCATCGCCGACCTCGACACCCAGACGGATCGGGGCGTCGATCTCGACGGGATCCAGTTCGATGACGACGCCGCTGGCCTGATCAACGACCCGGCCGTGAAGATCGTCATCGAGTTGATCGGGGGCTACGACATTGCGCGGCGCTTCACCCTCCAGGCCATCGAGGCCGGCAAGCACGTGGTGACCGCCAACAAAGCGCTGCTCGCACTTCACGGAGAAGAGATCTTCTCGGCTGCCGAGCGCAACGGCGTCGACGTTGCGTTCGAAGCTGCCGTCGGAGGCGGCATTCCCGTCCTGCGTGCCTTGCGCGAGGGCCTGTCGGCCAACCGCATCCTGGCGGTCGAGGGCATCCTCAACGGCACCACGAACTACGTGCTCACCCAGATGGAGTCCACCGGCGAGCCGTTCGACGTCGTTCTCAAGCGCGCTCAGGACCTCGGCTATGCCGAGGCGGATCCCACCTTCGACGTCGAGGGCATCGACGCCGCGCACAAGCTGGCGTTGCTGGCGGCCATGTCCTTTGGCGTGCGGATCGACTTCAAGCGGATCCCGACCGAGGGGATCCGGGGCCTCGAGCCGCTGGACTTCCAGGCCGCCGACGACTTCGGTTATCGCATCAAGCTGCTGGCAATCGCCAAATCCCGTGGAGAAGGGCAACCCATCGAGGCACGGGTCCATCCGACCCTGATCCCCAAGGCCAGCATGCTCGCCAACGTGGACGGCGCGATGAATGCCGTTGCCATCCGGGGAGACGCCGTCGGCCCGACCCTGTACTACGGGGCCGGCGCGGGCGAGCTACCCACGGCGAGCGCGGTCGTGAGTGACCTGATGGAGATCGCGCGCGAGATCCATCGCGACGCATCCGGGCGCGTCTCGCCGCTCTCGTACCCGCACGGCGGGTTGCGCGATCACCCGCTCGCGCCCCTGGGCGATCGCCATGGGCGCTGCTACCTGCGCTTCACCGCGGTGGATCGTCCGGGCGTGCTCTCGCACATCACCGGAGCCCTGGGAGAAGAGGGCGTCGGCATCGAGTCGGTCCTGCAGCCGGGCCGCGGTGACGCCGGCGAGTCCGTCCCCGTCCTGGTGTTCACGCACCCGGCCGAAGAGGCTGCCGTCCGCCGCGCGCTCGAGCACGTCGACGGACTTCCCGACGTGACCGCGCCGACGAAGTTGATCCGCATCGAGGACGACCTATGAGCACCCCCGACAAGCCTCAGTACCGGGCGTGGTTCGAAAGCATCCGCGATCCGAACGAGCGCTACCCCCTCGACGAGATCGTGTACACGGATCAGAGCGGCGGGCTGCTGCAGGTGGCCCACGACCTCGATGAGCTGAAGAAGACATCCGGCGAGGACTGGAAGGAGCGCTTCAAGCAGCGCTCCCACGGCAACGAGTGGCCGTACGGCTCGGGGGTCTGGGGCTTCAAGGAATGGGTGCTGCCCCAGCTCGACAACGACAACGTCGTCAGCATGTACGAGGGCCATACGAACCTGTTCTGGGCCGACCGCTACGGGCGGCAACTCGGCGTGCCGGACCTGTGGCTCAAGCTCTGTGGCAACTCCCACACCGGGTCCTTCAAGGACCTCGGCATGACCGTGCTGGTGTCGATGGTCAAGGAGATGCTCGCGAAGGGTCGGGACATCCCCGCGGTCGCCTGCGCGTCCACCGGAGATACCTCGGCGGCGCTCTCCGCCTATGCGGCCGCGGCGGGGATTCCCGCCATCGTGTTCCTGCCCCGGGGCAAGATCTCCGTGGCCCAACTGATCCAGCCAGTCGCCAACGGCGCCATCGTCTTCGCGTTGGACACCGACTTCGACGGCTGCATGGAGATCGTCAAGCAGGTCTCGCAGCAGGACGGCGTCTACCTCGCCAACTCGATGAACAGCCTCCGCGTCGAAGGTCAGAAGACGGTCGCCCTCGAGATCATGCGGCAGTTCGAATGGGAGGTGCCCGACTGGCTCGTGATCCCGGGTGGAAATCTCGGCAACGTCTCGGCCCTGGGGAAGGGCCTCGACATGCTGCTCGAGATGGGGCTGATCCGGCGCAAGCCCCGCATCTGCGTCGCCCAGGCCGAAGCCGCGAATCCGCTCTATCTCGCCTACAAGCGCGACTTCGAAGTGTTCGAGCCCATCGCGGCGCGCAAGACCCTCGCGTCGGCGATCCAGATCGGAAACCCGGTCTCCTTCGAGAAGGCCGTGGCGGCGCTGCGCAACTACGACGGGGTGGTCGAGCAGGCGAGCGAGGCCGAGCTGGTGGAGGCCTCTGCAGAAGCCGATCGCACGGGCCTGTTCAATTGTCCGCACACGGGCGTCGCGCTGGCTGCCCTCAAGAAGTTGATCCGCCGCGGCCTGGTCCAGTCCGACGATCGAGTCGTCGTGATCTCCACAGCACACGGCCTCAAGTTTGTGGACTTCAAGGTCGACTACCACCGTATGCAGCTCGAGGGCATCGTTCCGGAGAACCCGAACCCGCCGATCGAGCTGCCCGCCGACTACGACACGGTCCGCTCGCAGATGCTGCGGGAGATCGACCGGCGCTTCGGTCGCTGACATGTTCACGGGGATCATCGAGGTCGTGGGCAAGGTGACGTCCAGTCGCATGGAGGCGACGACGCTCAAGCTCCGGATCCGCTGCGGCGACGTCAGCGAAGGCGTGTCCCTCGGAGACAGCATCGCCGTCAACGGGACCTGTCTCACGGTGACCCGGATCGACGGAGATTCACTGGATTTCGATGCCGTACGCGAAACCCTGGAGAAGAGCGCCCTGGTCGACCTCGAGGCGGGATCTGCCGTGAATCTCGAGCGCGCCATGCTTTCCGGCGGCAGGCTCGACGGCCACATCGTCCAGGGGCACGTGGATGGCGTCGGGAGCGTGCGCGAGCTCGAACGACAGGGCGATGACGTGCGGCTGCTGGTGGACTGCCCGCCGGATCTGGCAGGCATGCTGGTCGACAAGGGCTCGGTCACAATCGACGGGGTCTCGCTGACGGTGGTGACGGCGTCTCCGGATGCCTTCGACGTCGTACTCATCCCGCACACCCTCGCCCACACCACATTGGGTGACGCGCAACCCGGGCAGCGCGTGAACATCGAGGTGGACATCCTGGGCAAGTACGTGAAGTCCTATCTCGATCGCCTGATGGCCACGAAGGCTTCGACCTCTTCGGTACCCGGGACCGCCTCCTCCTGTGAGGGGGCTGGATGAATCTCGGCAGTGCGCTGCTTCTGGCAGCGGTCACCGCAGCGGCAGTCGGCGCCGCTGCACCTGTTTCCGCCGCACCCGGTTCGGCGCCGAATGGCTGGCAGAAAACCCTCGATCGCGTGGTGCCGTCCGTGGTGGTGATGCGGGTGAGCGCGCCTCGCTCCTTCGACGACGTCGTCGCCGGGTACCAGACGGCCACGGGCTTCGTGGTCGACGCCGAGCGCGGGCTGCTGCTGACGAACCGCCACGTGGTGATGCCGGGTCCGGTGGTCAGCGAAGGTGTCCTGCTCGACAACGAAGAGATCGAGCTGCACGCGCTGTACCGCGACCCGGTGCACGATTTCGGCTTCTATCGCTTCGACCCCAAACAGGCGAAGTTCATGGACCTGAAGGCGCTCGAGCTCGCGCCCGAGCGAGCCCGGGTCGGTGTCGAGATCCGGGTCATCGGCAACGACGCGGGAGAGAAGCTGTCGATCCTCGCCGGGACACTGGCCCGGCTCGACCGGGATGCGCCGCTCTACGGTCAGAGCGGCTTCAACGACTTCAATACCTTCTACTACCAGGCCGCCTCGTCGACGTCGGGGGGCTCGTCCGGCTCACCCGTGGTCGATGTCGACGGCAAGGTGCTCGCCATCAACGCCGGCGGCAAGCAGTTCGCGGCCTCGAGCTTCTACCTGCCCCTCGACCGGGTGCAGCGCGCGCTCGAGCTGTTGCAGCAGGGCAAGGAAGTGACCCGGGGAACCCTGCAGACGGTGTTCCTGCACCGCCCCTACGACGAGCTCCGTCGTCTCGGCCTGCGCCCCGAGACCGAGAAGCTGGTCCGCAAGGCGTTTCCGCGTGGCACCGGCATGATCGTCGTCGATCAGACCGTGCCCGGCGGCCCGGGTGACGGGAAGCTCCACCCAGGCGACGTGCTGACCCGAATCGACGGCAAGCTGGTGACGGCCTTCATCCCCATCGAGGAGATCCTCGACGAACGCGTGGGGGAGACGGTACGCCTCGACGTGGAGCGAGGCGGCGAGCCGCTGACCGTCGAGTTGACCGTCGGCGACCTGCACGCGATCACGCCGGACGCCTACGTCGAAGTGGGGGGCGGCGTCGTCAACACCCTGTCCTACCAGATGGCGCGCAACTACTCGGTGCCGGTGGGTGGCGTCTACGTCGCGGACCCGGGCTACATGCTGTCTCGCGCGGGCATTCCGCGCGGTGCCGTGATCACCGCGGTGGATGGGGTGCCGGTCGAGACGCTGGAGGCCTTCGAGCAGGCCATCGCCGGGGTGCCCGAGGGCGGCCAGGTCACGGTTCGCTACTACCTGCTCGGCAACCCGCGCACGGACAACGTCGCGGTCGTGCGCGTCAGCCGGCGCTGGTTCCCCATCAAGCTCTGCACCCGCGACGATGCGACCGGACGCTGGCCCTGCGTCGCGTCCGCAGAAGCGCCGCCGGCCGAAGCCCCGCGCCCGGCGACCACCGATCTCGCGGTCGAGGGAGACCGCGCCCTCGAGGCGTTGGCGCCCTCGCTGGTGGCCGTGGAGTGTGACGTCCCGTACCGGCTGGACGGCGTGCACCACGACCGTTTCGAAGGAGGAGGACTGATCGTCGACGCGGAGCGCGGTCTCGTCGTCGTGGATCGCGAAACCGTCCCGATCGCCATGGGCGACGTGGTGGTGCGCTTCGGCGGGTCCGTCGAGGTGCCCGCCGAGATCGTCTACCTGAACCCGGAACACAACCTGGCGGTCATCCGGTACGACCCGGCGCTGATCGGTGACACGCCCGTCCGCAGTGCAACCCTGCGGTCGAAGAAGCTGCGTCCCGGCGACACGGTCTGGATGGTCGGGATGAGTCCGCGCCAACAGATCGTCTCGCGCGAGACGCGGGTCTCCGCGGTGGGACCGGTGGTCCTGTCGTTGCCGCATCCGCCGCGCTTCCGCGATTCGAACATGGAACTGATCGACGTCGAAGACCCTGCAGCCACCGTCGGCGGGGTGCTGACGGACAAGAAGGGGCGGGTGCTCGCATTCTGGGCGTCCTATTCCCGGGGAAGCGGCAAGGGGATGAGCTCGTTCTTCTCCGGGATTCCGATCGATCGTGTGATCGAGATGGTCGAACCGTTGCGCGAGGGCCAGGACGTGGCGCGGCGTTCCCTCGAGGCGGAATTCGCCCCGCTGACGATCGCTTCGGCGCGCAGTCGGGGGCTGTCGGACGAGCTGGCCCGGGAGCTCGAACGACACGATCCCGAGGCACGCCGGGTGCTCTCCGTGGTCCGCCTGACTGCGGGAGCGCCCAGCGCGGAGCTGCTCCGCGAAGGGGACATCGTGCTCACCGTCGGGGGCGAGCCCGTCACCCGCTTCGACGAGATCGAGCGCGCGGCCCAGCTGGAAAGCGTCAAGCTCACCGTTCTTCGCGACGGCGAGGTAGTCGACCTGGTGCTGCCCACCCGGGAGCTGTCCGGTCGCGGAACCGAGCGCGCGCTGTTGTGGGCTGGCGCGATGCTGCAGGCGCCTCACCGTTCGGTGGCCGAGCAGCGAGGCGTCGCACCCATCGGCGTCTACAACTCGCGCTTCTGGTACGGCTCTCCCGCCAACCGCTACGGCCTGAGCGCGACGCGTCGCATCGAGGCGGTGAACGGCACTCCGACCCCGGATCTCGAGTCCTTCGAGAAGGCTGTTGCCGGCGTCCCGGACCGTGGCTTCGTTCGCCTGCGGACCCGAGACCTCGACGGCCGTGTCGACGTCATCACCTTGAAGCTCGACCTCGAGTACTGGCCGACAGAGGAACTGGTTCGCGGACCGGACGGCTGGAGCCGGCGGACCCTCAAGGCTCCGGTCGAGTAGGAGACCGGCGGCAAGCGGAAGGGAAGCTCACACCATGGCGCGTTTGTTCGATCTCACGACGTCCTTCGCAACGAGCGTCTTGCGCGCCGGCAGCGGGATGCAGGTCGGCGCGATCGGAAGGCGGCCCGAGAAGACCCTCGAGCTCTACGAGTTCGAGAACTGTCCTTTTTGTCGCAAGGTCCGCGAGGCCTTCTCGATCCTCGACCTGGATGCCGATGTCCGGCCCTGTCCGAAGGGCGGGCCCGGCTACCGCGAAGCCGTCCGCAAGCGCGGCGGGAAGGCGCAGTTCCCGTATCTGGTCGATCCGAACGCGGGCATCGAGATGTACGAGTCCGACGACATCGTGCGGTATCTGTTCGACGCCTACGGGGACGGGAAGCTGCCCTGGACTCTCGCCGTGCCCGCTCTGCGGGACATCAGCTCGGTCCTGTCGGGACTTCCCCGGGTCGGCTACGGCTCGCACTACCGCGCCGCTCGCGTCCCGGACCAGGCCCTCGAGCTCTACAGCTTCGAGGCGTCGCCGTTCAGCCGCCTCGTCCGCGAGGCGCTCTGTTCTCTCGAGCTGCCCTACCGCTTGCACAACGTTGCGAAGGGCAGCCCCGCGCGCGAAGCCTTCGTGGCGCGTTCCGGTCGCATGATGGTCCCGTATCTCATCGACCCGAATACCGGACGGGAGCTGTTCGAGTCCGCGGACATCGTCCGGTATCTCGACGACACCTATTTGGAAGGCCGCTAGCTGGAAGCCCGATAGCGCGAAGCCGGGGCCGTGGACGCGCTCACCCTGGGTCGGTGAGGCGCGTCGGCAGGGGCAGCCGGAAGATCACGAGGTCCGTTTGGACCCGTTCGCTGGTCCACTGTCGGGGCGAGCCCTGGCGCCGATTGATCTGGTTCATGAAGCCCTCGGTGTTGAACCGCAGGACCTCGGCGAACGCAGTGGCGTTCCGGTAGTGGATCTCGAGGCTTCGGGTCTCCTGCTCGTCGATTTTCACTTCGAACTCGAGGAAGTTGTAGAGGGTCCCTGTAATCGTCGTGATCAACCTCGCCTGGCGGGTGAGATCGGCACGGCTCTTGACGCGCTCGGCCCGCTCGGCGTAGTCGAGCTGCTGATAGATCCCGCTGTCGAAGAGCTGGTCGGCGGACACCGTGCCCGCCTTCCGCGCGTGCTCCGGGTCGCGATCGCTCGCGAGCTGCCAGTCGAGGTCGAGCAATTCGCAGAATGCCGCCACCGGGTACCAACGGCCGATCTCGATCTTCCGATCGTCGATCAGCTCGAGGGCGGTCCCGCTGAGTCGTGCATCGAGTTCTTCCTGGGAGATGCGCCCCGCGCTCCGATGACGCCGCGTGGCGACCGCCGCGCCGATCACGAGACTCCCCTTTACCGACGGGTCCATCTGCGTCCTCCCTGGACCCTGTATCGGATTCCGACCGACGCGGCTTGACGCCGATCCTGGGGAGCAGCGCTCAGAGTCGATCGAGTAGCAGCGTCGCGGTCCCGAGGAAGGCGATGAAGGCGACCGCGTCCGTCAGGGTGGTCACGATGACGCCCGCGCCCAGGGCCGGATCCTGGCGGATGGCCTTCAATGCGAGGGGCACGGCGGCTCCGAGCAGCCCGGCCACCATCAAGGTGACCACCATCGCCGCGAACAGAACGACGCCGAGCATCACGCTTCCGTGCCAGAGATAGGCCGCGCCGGCGCTCAGCGCACCGGTGACGAGGCCGATGCCCAGGCCGACCGTGACCTCCTTGCCGATGGCGCGCAGCCCGGTGGAGAACTCGATCTCGCCCAGCGCGATACCGCGGGTGATCACGGTCAGGGTCTGGATGCCGCCGTTGCCGCCCATTCCGGCCACCACGGGGAGGAAGAAGGCGAGGGTGACGATCTGCTCGATGGTGCTCTGGAAGAGACCGACGACGGCTGCCAGGGTGAAGACGGCGCCCAGGTTCAGGATCATCCACGGCAGTCGTTTGCGGATGGCGAGGCCCGCCGTCGTAAAAACGCGGTCCTCTTCGGACAGCCCGGCGAGGTGGTAGATGTCCTCGGTGGCTTCCTCGGTAATGACGTCGATCACGTCGTCCACGGTGATCACGCCCAGCATGGTGCCGTCGACGTCGGTGACCGGGACCGCGAGCAGGTCGTAGCGCGCGACGACCCGCGCCACTTCCTCCTGGTCTGCTTCCGGCTGCACGCGCACCTGGACGTCGATGCTGAGGTCACCGCACAGCGAGTCCGGCGGCGCCGAGACCAGTCGGCGAATGGGTACGACGCCGAGCAGTCGGCGCACCTCGTCGATCACGTAGAGGTAGAGGATCGTGCCGTCGTTCTCGTCCGCTGCGCGGATCGAGTCGATCGCTTCCTGGGTGGTCATCTTGGCGTCGAGAGCGATGAACGACGTCGTCATCACGCGCCCGGCGCTACGTGCGGGGTAGAGCGCCGCCTTGCGCAGCTCGTCTCGTGCGTGCGCGGGTAGCTCCGCGATCACCTGGTCGCGTCGCTCTTCGGGGATCGCCTCCACGAGCTCGAGGCGGTCGTCGATCTCGAGGCGGTCGAGCATCTCGGCGAGGCGGGTGTCCGTGACGGCGTCGAAGATCTGGGGCAGCAGGTCCGGCGGTAGCTCCATCAGCGTCTCGGCCGCGCGCCGCTGGCGGAACAGCAGGTCGATGACGGTGCGGATCTCGTCGGGCGTGAGGTCCGCCAACAGGGGACCGAGGTCGGCGGGGTGCATTCGCGCGAGCAGCCGCTCCGCGCGCACGTAGACTCCGCCATTGAGGAGACGACGCAGGATCCTGGCTGTGACGATCGGCTTCGCCATGGCTTCCCTGGGCCCCCAAGCCTCGCCGGGCCGCGCATTCGTACATCAGTTCGGGGCCGAGTTCCACGCGCCCGGCGCTCGGAGAAGGCCCCGGGAAACGACCGCTAGCCCCGAAGAAAGCCGCGTTCACCGCGAATTCAGCATCAAGCTCAGCGGAAAGTTGCCGATGGATTGGAGGTGCTTCTGGATGCAACCATCGCGGGCGGCTGATGGGCACGCCCGGCTCTGGGGGGAGCGGGATGCGAGATGTGGTGCTGCGTGGGTTCGACTGGGCAGGGATGAAGCTTCGCGTCGAGGTGCCCCAGGGCATCGATCCTGCACGCGACTGGGACCTTCCCGATGGCTTCGTCGCCATCGACGACGATGGCTTCCGTGAAGACATTCGGGTCTCTCTCACCCAGCAGGATGACGCCTCGGCGGTGCGAGAAGGCACCACGTGGTTCCACGAAGGAGCCGTCTTCGAGGCGGGCCGAATCGGCTCGGACCATTGGCTGCGCCGCGCCGACGATGGACGCATCGCGCTGGCCGACTCGAGCTTCCGCTTCGTCCACGTCGCGGTCCCGACGTCGACTCGAGGCGCGGGCTTTCCGCTCGCACATCCTCTGGACGATTTGATCCTCATCCATCGCGCCCTCGAGCAGGGCGCGTTTGCGTTGCGGGCGACTGCGGCGGTGCGTGACGGCGAGGCACTCGTCGTCCTGGGCGACACCCGGGCGGACTGCGCAGGACGCGACACCGCCGTCTGGCAGGGGTGGCTGTTGCTGCAACCCGGGCGCAGCGGGATTCGTGTCGCGCCCCTGCCGTCGACCCTGCAGACCAGGCGAGGCGGCCAGACCTGTCGCATCGCGCGCCTCGTGGGCCTGCACGTCGTCGAACCGATCAGTGGTGGCGACGTGATCCGTGTGCTCGATCGCGACTGTGCGGCTGGAGAACTGCTTCGGTATGCGTTCTCGCCGATCGTGTCACCGGACGAGGGCGATCGCCTCGTCGAGACGGCAACGCAGATCGCACGCCTCGTGCCGCTGGTGCAGCTGCAGGCGTCCGGATGCGACCGTTTTTCGTGGAAGTCCGAAGGGCCGATGGTTGGCGGGGCCCTGCGATCCGTCCTGCCCGCCGGCGCCTGAGGGCGGGTGCGTCCATCGAGACCCGTGGCCGCGCCACGCCGGCCGCGAGCGCAGTGCGGGCGCGATTTCGGCCGCTTGACCGCGAGCGCGTGCTGGCCCCGAGGGGTACACTGGCGCGGTGCTCCGACGGCGTTCTCCCTATGGTCACGCGACGTTGATGACGCTCGCTTCTGCTTGTGAATTCGTCGTAGACTAGACCCGTTCGGTTCGAAGGTCGTATCTGAAGCAGGGATGGACGCGGGCGTTTTCGCCGGCGGCAGCGAGGGGTGGAGAGACCGGCATGATGAGGCAGCTCATCGAGGACATTGTTCGGGCGCTCGTAGATCGTCCAGAGGATGTCCAGATCAAGGAAGTGATTGGCGAGCACGCGCACGTCCTCGAGCTCCGTGTTGCCAAGGAAGACCTGGGAAAGGTGATCGGAAAGGGCGGCGCCCACGCGTCGGCGATTCGGACCCTGATGGCCGCGGCCAGCGGCAAGGAAAAGAAACGCTACATCCTCGAGATCATCGAGTTCTAGACCGGTCGTCTTCCGCTCGCTCCTTCGGTACACCTCCTCGTCGGCGCCGCCGGGGCTGGATCGACTCCTTCGACCAGCCAAGCGGTGGCTCCCCAAGCGAGGAGTGCCCTGTGCCGAATCCCCCCGAAGCTGACATCCTTACCCTCGGCGCGACGATCGACCTGCGCGGAACCGACCCCGAGACCGCTGAGCGGGTCTTCCTGAAACAGGGCGATCGCAGCTGGACCTTCTCCGAGTACCGCGGAGAGTGCCTGCGCTACGCGCAGCTGTTGCTGGCGCGTCTGGGTGAGAGCGATTCGTTCCGGCCGGGTCACGTCGCGATGCTGCTCGAGAATCACATGGAGCTGCTCGCGCTCTACGGAGGCTGCGGCTACGCGGGGCTGACCCTGTTCGGCATCAATACGGGACTGCAGGGTGAGACCCTCGCCGGCGTCCTGAATCAGTCGAAGGCGCGGCTTCTGGTCGTCGACGAAGCCCTGCTCGAGAACGTCGAGCGGGTGCGCGGAAAGCTCGAGCACATCGCCGATACGGACATCCTGGTGCTGCCGAGAGGGGAGGGCCAGGTCTCTCCGCGGCAGGACCTGCTGGCGTGTCTCGATGCAGAGGTCGGCCCCGTCGGCTCGGTGTCCGAGGCGCCGGACGCTCCCGTGTCTCCCGCGACGAATCTGGTGGTGATCTACACCTCGGGCACCACGGGTCTGCCCAAGGGCATCAACAACAACCACGCGAAGCTGATGCTGATCGGCAGAGCGGTGGCGGGGAACCTCGAACTCACGAGCGACGACTGCGGCTACGCGTGCATGCCGCTCTTCCATTCGAACGCGCTATTCCTGGGCTTCCAGCCCGCGCTGGTCGCGGGCGCTTCCCTCGCGATCCGCGAGCGCTTCAGCGCGGGAAACTTCGTGCCGGACATCCTTCGCTACGGCGTGACGTACTGGAACTACGTCGGCGAGCCAGTTCACTACATCCTGGGCGCCATCGAACGCGCATACGACGGGGACGAAACCCGAATCGCGTCCGAGGTTGCCGGCAATTCGCAGAACCGCTTGCGCTACGCCCTCGGTAACGGCGCGTCGCCTCCCGACATCGACCGCTTCGAGCGCTGGCTCGGTCTCGAGGAGATGCTCGAGCTGTACGGATCGACGGAGGCCGCGATCAGCACCTTCCGACGGAAGGGGGACCCGCGTGGTTGCGTGGGCGAGGTGACCGACCCCAACGTGAAGATCCTGGACGAGGTCGGCCAGGAATGCGCGCCCGCCGAGCTCGATCCGGACGGCAAGCTCAGCAACTACGCGGCGGCCGTCGGCGAGATCTGTCGCGTCGCGGCGGATACGTCGCTCTTCCAGGGCTACTTCGACAACGACAAGGCGAACGACAGCAAGTACCGGGACGGCGTCTACCATTCCGGCGATCTCGGACACATGCTGCTCCGGGATGGCAAGCGCTACCTGTACTTCGACGGCCGCACCGACGATTGGATCCGCAAGGACGGTGAGAACTTCTCGGCCGCCCAGGTCGCAAGACTGCTCCAGGAGCACGAGGACGTGGTCCTGGCCGCCGCCTACGGCGTTCCCTGTCCCGTGTCCGACGAATGGGTGATGGCGGCGGTGAAGCTGCGCGAGGGCGCCCATTTCGATCCCCAGGGCTTCTTCGACTTCTGCGAGCGTCAGGTCAGCGCGGGCGGCATGGACCGAAAGTGGTTCCCGGATTTCGTGCGCGTCGTGACAGAGTTTCCGTACACCCAGACCCAGAAGATCCTGGTGCGCACCCTCAAGCAGGAGAACTTCGATCCGCGCCGGCTGGCCGACGACCCGGTCTTCGTCCGGCGGCGGGGCGACACGCGCTATGGGGCCTTCTCGCAGGCGGACTACGCCGCGCTTCGAGAGGAATTCGAAGTCGCCGAGCGGGTCGAGCTGCTGGATCGCTGACTTCCCGAAGTCGGCTGCGCATCGCATGCGCGGAAGTTGCGCGGTCATCGGACCTGGCGACGTCGGTACGTCGCGGCGTAGGCGTTAGGCCTCATCTTCGCGTGGGTTGTCGCCGATAAGAGCCCGTGCAGGAGCTCGACCGATGACCCTTCAGCCCCCCATCCAGAATGTTGCCGGCGAAGGCACCCAGGTGCCTCCCGGTGCGACGGTTCGCCCGGCGGTCCTCCGCGCTCCGCGCGCGGAGAGTCTCGATGCGATCGCGAGCGCCCGTCGGCTGCTGCTCGACGGTGAGCACGAAGCGGCGATGCAGAAGCTGCGTCCAGTCTTCGAAGAGGACCGCGCCCACGCCCAGGTCCGGTCGTGGTACGGCCTGACCCTCGGACTTGCCCGCCATCGCTATCACGAGGCGCTCGACCTGTGCCAGTCTGCGGTCAAGCAGGAGTTCTTCAATCCGGAACTCTACGTCAACGTTGCGCAGCTGAACCTCGCGTTCGGCTTCAAGGCCGAGAGCCTCCGCTACCTGCGCCGGGCGCGCATGATCGATCCGGGCAACGAGGAGATCCACCGGCTGCTCGAAGAACTCGGACCGCGTTCGACGCCGGTGCTTCGCTTCCTTCCCCGGCGTCACGTCCTGAACCGCTGGTTGGGAAGCGCGCGCTACGCCGTGACACGACGGCTGCGCGGACCCGAAGAAGCCGACGCGAGCGGAACGCAGCCCCAGGTCGACCAGGCCGCAGCCTGAAACCGTCGGCCCCGCGGGCGCCCTGTGCCTTGACGGCGCGCGAGTGAGTCCCTATCCAATGCGCCCCGGTACCACTTGGTCCGGTCATGAGGGTCATCTGTGGGCAGCGTCATCAAGAAGCGCCGCAAGAAGATGCGCAAGCACAAGCAGCGCAAGCTTCTGAAGCGGCAGCGACACAAGCACGGGCGCTGAGCTCCGCGCACCTCGTGCGCGCGCCGGTTCCTGCTGCTTCCTGTTAGTGGGCACCCCTCTGCTCGCGCGCACCCGCCTGTCACAGGCCTTGCTCCCCGCAAGGTAAGTCTCCGAATCTTCGAATCATTTCGTTGAAGGGACGCGTCGTTTCGCGTGCTTTCGTTACGCCGTTCGTCGAACGCGCGAAGGCTCCTGCGCGTTCGCCGTTCGCGACTCGAACGCTTCGCGTTCGTTCACCTTCGGTTCGATTCGGTCTCGTCGGACGCAGCTTTCGCTCGCATCGGCTTGATTTTTTTAGTGAATTCTCTTGACGGGTAGAAAATGATGGTGTTAGCGTCACCCGCAACAATGGCTCTAGTGCCGCGGATTGCGACGAGAAGCGGTTCATTTTGCTTCAAGTTGTGTTGAGCGACCACCGACGAAGTCTCTGAAAGGCCCTCAACGGGCAAGAAGACGACGGAAGCGGGGTCGCGCAAGGAGCAGCAAGCGATCTCTGGAAGAGGCTCTCAGGGAGTCACGGAAGGGGAGAGCGAGCCGCTCATCAGGTTTTCTCATCAGGGTATGAGGGCCTGAGTTCGCGCCACCGGATTCCATGAACGGGGGGTAACCCAAGCAATGGCAGCTCGAAAGAAGGCAACGAAGAAGAAGGCCACCAAGAAGAAGGCGACCAAGAAGAAGGCCGCCAAGAAGAAGGGCCGCAAGAAGAAGGCGACCCGCAAGAAGAAGGCCGCCAAGAAGAAGGGCCGGAAGAAGAAGGCCGCCAAGAAGAAGGCGACCCGCAAGAAGAAGGCTGCTCGCAAGAAGAAGTAGCCAAGGAGAGACAGCTGCCATCCTGGGTGCGCTCCGGGCCGAGAGGCCTGGGGCGCACCGGGGGGTGCGGCGGCTGAAGGACCCCGGCTGACGCCTGTCGGCCGGGGTTTCCTTTTTTCGCAACTCTGTCCGAAGGACAGAGTTGCTGAGCTGAAGGCTCTTTTCGGGCTGAAGGCTCTTTTCGGGCTGAAGGCTCCTTTCTCGCTCCAGCCTCTGTTCTGGCTGAGGGCTCCTTGCTCCTCGCTGGCGGGGGGTTTTGGGGTGGGATAGAGTGCTGCGTTCACTTGCCCGTTCCCGGGGGATTTCATGGCGCGTATCACGATCGAAGACTGCACCGAGCAGGTGCCGAACCGCTTCCACCTGGTCCAGATGGCGGCGATTCGGGCCAAGCAGCTCAAGCAGGGCGCCAACACCCTGGTGAACGCCGAGGAGAACAAGTCGGTGGTGATTGCGCTGCGAGAGATCGCAGCGGGCCGGGTGCTTCCCGACTATGCGGGCGAGTTCATCCCGACCGAGCAGCCCCCCGGGCTGGTTCCCCGCGACGGCGACGCCGAAGACCGGGATCTCGAGTAGCGAGGACCCGACTCGTCGGGTTCAGGCGATCTGGACGGGGATCGAGAAGCTCACGGTCGTCCCGCGACCGGGCTCGCTCTGGAGGGTGCAGTCGCCCTCGAGCAGGACCAACAGGTCCCGGACCAGGGTGAGGCCGAGGCCCGCACCGCGGTAGCGGTGGGACGACAGTTCGTCCACCTGGAAGAACTCGTCGAAGATCAGCTGCTGGTCGTCCGGGCAGACGCCGATGCCCGTGTCCGCGATCGAGCAGTGCAGGGTGTTCTTCTCGATCTCGGCGGAGATCGTGATCGTGCCCGTCTCCGTGAACTTCGCGGCGTTCTCGAGCAGCAGGAACAGGATCTGATTCGCCTTCCCCAGGTCGGTCACGATCTTGGGCAGGGGTTCTTCGAACTGCTTCACGACCTGGATGTTCTTCGCGTCGAGGGTTTCCTGGACGCTGAAGATCGTCTCCTCCACGGTCTCTGCGAAGTTCACTTCCTGTAGCTCGACGGGCAGCTCACCCTGCTTGATGCGCCACAGGTCCAGGATGTTCTGGAGCGTCCGCTGGAACGCGGTGCCTTCGTCCAGGGCCGTGCGGAGACTCGCCTTTGCGGCGTCGGAGATGGCGTCGTGCTCGCCCGCGAGTACTGAGATGATGGCTTCGATGATTGCGTTCAGAGGCGTTCGGAGCTCGAGAGACATCTTCTCGATGAAGTCGTTCTTGAGCTTCTCGATCTTGCCGAGCTTCTCGTTCGATCGCAGCAGCTGGATGTCCTGGGCGAACAGCTCTTCCGACAGCTTCAGAAGCTCGTCGCTCTTCTCGTCCGCGATCGAGCGGGAGTTCGTGGCCGTCTCGCGCAGGTTCTCGCTGTCGGCGAGCAGCAGCAGGTGGTCGATGTGGACCGCTGCGGAGCCCGCGAGCTGCGCCAGGGCGAGCTGCATCCCCTCGTCGATCCCGGCTGGACCTGCCACCACGAGTGCGCCGTGGGTGCGGTCTTCGAACACGAGGGGCAGGGCGGTTGCGCCACCGGCGCCGCGGGCGCCCAGTGCCGGAATCGGACCGAGGACACGCGGCTCGCGGCTCGACACCGCGTCGCCGACATCGGGGATCACGGCGTGTGAGGCGGACTTCGCTTCCTCGGGTGAGGAGAAGCCCGCCGCTGCGCGCAATCGCGGCGCGGCACCGGCTTCGTCGCCCGGAAGGGTGGCGAAGAGCAAAGCGCATCCGCTCGACGTGGAGGCGGCGCGCGAAGCGGTCGCACGGAGTGCCGCGGTCAACTGCTGAGTTCTCGCCGAGGGAGCCATTTCGCCCATCGACTCCTAGAAGCGGCCGTCGGGCTCGATCTGGAAGGGCTCGTCGGGCTTTTCCGTCTCTTCGTCGCCCTCCGGAATGCCGCCTTCCATCTCCAGCTTCGTCTTGAAGTCCGTCGGGTTCGATGCCGCGTTCATTGCGGTCTCGACCGATACCTTGTTCGCGCGGAGCAGGTCCAGCAGATGCTGGTCGAAGGACTGCATGCCGTCCCCCTTGCTGCGCTCGATGTAGTCCGTCAGCTCGTGGGTCTTCGCGGGGTCCTTGATGCATTCCTGGATCATGCGCGTGCTGCGGAGGACCTCGACGGCCGGCACCCGACCGTTCTGCTTCTTGTTGACCAGCAGCCGCAGGGAGACGATGGCCTTGATGTTGTCCGCCAGGCGCGCCCGAACCTGCAGCTGCTCTTCGATGGGGAAGAACGAGACGAGTCGGTTGATCGTCGACGCCACATCGCTGGTGTGGATCGTCGAGAACACCAGGTGGCCGGTCTCGGCCGCCTTGAGCGACGTGTCCACGGTCTCGAGGTCGCGCATCTCGCCGACCATGATGCAGTCGGGGTCCTGTCGCAGCGCCGCGCGCAGCGCGTCGGGGAAGGATGCCGTGTCGGTCCCGATCTCCCGTTGGGTGATGATGCTCTTGTCGTGGGTGAAGATGAACTCGATCGGGTCTTCGACCGTCACGATCTTCGCCTTCCGTGTGCGGTTCACTTCCTGGATCATCGTCGCGAGGGTGGTCGACTTCCCCATCCCGGTGGCGCCGGTGACCAGTACATAGCCGCGCCGCAGACTCGCGATGTCGCCGAGTACGCCGGGTAGATTCAGATCCTCGAAGGCCTTGATCTGTAGCGGGATCACGCGCAGCACGACGTTGAAGTGGCGTCGCTGGCGCGAGATGTTGACCCGGAAGCGTCCCTCGCCCGGAAGCTCGAAGGCGAGATCGCATTCGTTGAAGTCGAGGTCCGAGGGGCCTTCGTCGCCGGACAGGAGGTGCTGGACGATCTCCTCCGTGTCCTTCGGCGTCAGCACCTTGTAGCGGAGCTCGACCAGTTCGCCGTGGAAGCGGTAGAGAGGCAGGTAACCCACCTGGAAGTGGATGTCCGACGCTCCCTTCTCGAGGCCAAGCCGCAGCAGGCGGTGAAGCTTCTCGCGGTCCATCGCCCTGTGTCCTCCGCGCACCGAATGCGAGTCCCCGCGCGCGGCGGAGACCTCGCCTGAAGTATCGGCAGACGGGGATGGCTCTTGACCTGGTTGGCGCCGAAAATCGGCAGTTCCCACGAAGCCGGAGCCCTCCGCTACAGTTGCGCCCTGATGGCCGGACGCGCTTCGAGTGGGGACCGACGATGGGTCGGGGCGTGGGTCTGGCTGACCGCAGCTCTGCTGCTGACAGCCCCGCTCGCGTGGGCCGGCACCGAGGGCGAGCCGCCGAAGCCGAAGGCCACGCCGGACTCCCAGCCGGGAGATGTCGTGGGAGAGGCGCAGGGCGAGGTCCTGGTTCCCGTCCAGCAGCCCGAGGAGCCGCCGCCGCGGAACGTCGAACTCGACGACCTGCTGCGCCTCCCGCAGGGGTTCAGCTCGGACGTGGAGCGCCGGGGCGGGGCGACCCGAAGCGAGTGGACGACGCGCTTCGAGACGGCCCGGAAGGACTTCGAGAGCGCCAAGAAGAAGCTCGTCCAGCTCAATGCAGAACTCGACAAGGTGTCCGAGTCGTCGTCGGCGTGGCAGGTCTCGGCTCCGGGCAGCAATGACCCGCAAACCTCCCCGCTGAGCATTCGGCTGCGCCAGGACATGAAGGCCCAGCGCGAGGAGATCGAGGCAGCCGAGCGGCGACTGCGGGTGCTGCACGTGGAGGCGGACCTCGCCGGCGTCCCCGCCGGATGGCGGGAATAGCGACCCGCGGGTGCAATCAATCGTTGCTGGGGGGTGCGGCCTCGAGGCCGACGGCTAACTTCGCCGCTCCACGATAGAGGAGGGCAGATCATGGCCGACGAGCAAGAGCCCAAGCGCGGCGACGAGCACGATCGGAACGACGATCTCGCCTCCTACCTCTACGTGCTGGGCGGCATCCCCGTCCTCATCGCGTTCTTCCTGATCCTGTTCCTGCTCACCGGGGCCTGCGACCAGATGAACGTGATGATTCCCGCCTGAGGCGGCACCCCGGCCCAGGCGCTTCGCGCGCCTGCTTTCCCGCTCTCGCGCCCCGGTTCCTGCGGGTTTGCTGCCGGATCCCGCGTCCGCAGCTTCGCTAGCAGGCTGTCGTCGGGCCGTCGGTTTCCAGCCGTGGCCGGTCACCAGCGCCTGCTGGGGCCCTCGCTTTGTAGCTAGAACCCCGCGATATTGCTCAACTTCCCGCCCGGGGATGCCGAATTTCCGCAGTGATGCGGCGACCCAACGCAACCCCCTCTACCGGCCTCTGGCCCCTCGTCTGGATGCTTGCCCTCGGGCTGAGTCTGGGTCTCGGGTGCGCGGGGATCGCTCTGTCGCCGGGGATCCACTTCGCTTACTTCGAGCGCCCGGCATCCGACGATCCCTGGAGCGGGAAGATTGCCGGCTGGCAGCGCCGCGAGAAGGCCGATCCGGCCGAGATCCGCACCGCACTCCCGCCCGTCGCCCAGGCGGCGACGCCGGGTCAGGACGCCCGGCCGCTGTCCCTCGAGGCGCCTGCGAACGGACTCCGTGCGCAGAGTCTCCGGACCAAATACTCCTCGTTCCTGGCCGAGCGCAAGCGCGTCCTCGCCCGGGACTTCGCGGCGTGGGTGCAGGGCCAGGCCAAAGAGCACTACGTCGCGGACGGCCCCATCGATCACTGGGCGACGCTCGAAGAGACCCTGAAGGCGAACGGCGATGACTGCGATGGTCTCGAACTGTTGACCTTCCAGGGCCTTCGCGAGCTGGGCTTTTCCGACGACGAGGTCTTCCGGGCCGTCGTCTACCGCCCCTCCGACGGACAGCATCACATGGTGACCCTCTGGTTCGAGACGCCCGACGATCCGTGGGTGATCGATCCGACTGGCGCCATGACGACGGGCATGCCGCGGATGTCGGATCTGCCCGCGTGGGTGCCCCTGAAGGTGTTCGGAGACACCGCGGAGTTCACCGTCCGCCGTGCAACGGAAGCGGACGCCTCGGCGGACTTCGCGGCCAACTGACACGGCCCGACTCTCTGGCGTGGTAAGATCCGCGGCCGGGGGGAATCCGTGACGCGCGTGGCTGTCTTCATGGCGCTGGTCTGCCTGCCGTTCGCCTTTGCGACGGCCGCCTCGGCAGAAGCGCCCCGGGACCATTTCGATGTGGTGGTCATCGATGCCGGTCATGGCGGTGAAGACGACGGCGCGCGCGGCATCAGCGGGCTGATCGAGAAGAGCCTGGTGCTGGACGTCTCTCACCGTCTGGCGGAGCGCCTGCGAGGCCTCGGGCTCGAGGTCGTGCTGACGCGCGAAGACGACCGCTTCGTCCCGCTCGAAGCGCGCACCTCCGTCGCCAACGACGCACGGGGCGATCTCTTCATCTCGATCCACGCGAACTCATCGCGCAGCGCGAAGCCACGTGGCATCGAGACCTACTTCGTCTCGCTCGAGGCGAGCGACGACTTGAGCCACGAGGTCGCCGAACGCGAGAACGAGGCCCTGGGCGCGACGGGGCCCGCGTCGCTGCGCCTCGATCCCCTGGCGGCGATCCTGGGAGACATGGCGGTGAACGAGCACGTGCGCGAGTCGAACCATTTTGCGCGGCTCGCCCACGAGGCGCTCGCCGTCGTCGATCCCGCGCCGTCGCGAGGCATCAAGCAGGCGCCCTTCGTGGTGCTGATGGGCGTGAGGATGCCCGCGACCCTGCTCGAGATCGGATTCTTGAGCAATCGCGAGGACGAGCGCGCCCTGCGCAGCGCCGGGCAGCGTGACGCCATCGCCGAAGCCGTCGCACGGGCCGTGCTCGCCTTCGGTGAGGACTACGACAAGCGCCGCGGCGTCGCTGTATCGCGATCCGTTCACGACGGAGATTCTGGAGGGAAGTCGAAGTGAGACGAGACGGGCGGGGAACGGACGAGCTGCGAGCCGTCGAGCTGCAGCTCGACTTCACCGAGAACCCGCTGGGTTCGGTGCTGTGCTCGTTCGGACGGACCCGGGTGCTGTGCACCGTGACCGAGGAAACGAGCGTCCCGCGCTGGCTCCGGGGCAGCGGCCAGGGTTGGGTGACCGCCGAGTACGCCATGCTGCCCGGCAGCACGGATACCCGGAACGAGCGCGAATCGAGTCGCGGGAAGCTGTCGGGGCGCACCCAGGAGATCCAGCGTCTGATCGGCCGGAGTCTACGTGCCGTCGCCGATCTCGGCGCACTCGGAGAGCGGACCCTGTGGGTGGACTGTGACGTGCTGCAGGCGGACGGGGGCACGCGAACGGCCTCGATCACCGGCGCCTACACGGCACTGGCGCTCGCGTGTCAGAGACTGCAGTCCCGGGGCGATCTCGACCGCAGCCCGCTTCGGGACTCCGTGGCGGCGGTTTCCGTCGGCGTGATCGACGGGGAGGTCCGCCTCGACCTGCCGTACGAGGAGGACGCCCGGGCCGACGTCGACATGAACGTGGTCGCGACGGGCCAGGGACGCTTCATCGAAGTCCAGGGGACGGGGGAGGGCGCGACCTTCTCCGCCGATGAGCTGACGGCCATGACGGCGCTGGCGATGCGGGGGATCGAGGAGCTGGGTCGCATCCAGCAGGCCGCGCTCGCCTCTGCCTCGCGCTAGTCGGCTTCACGATGGAGCAGTCGATCGCAGCGGGACGCCTCGTCGTCGCGACCCAGAACGCCGGCAAGCTCCGCGAGATCCGGGACATCCTCGCCGGTCGCGAGTTCGAGGTCGTCAGCCTGGCGGGGCTCGCGCCGGTGGACTTTCCCGACGAAGGCGGCGACTACCGGGAGAACGCCGTCGCGAAGGCGCGGGCCGCGGCCTTGCAGCTGGGCGTGCGTGCCCTCGCGGACGATTCGGGTCTCGAGGTCGAGGGCCTGGGCGGAGGCCCCGGCGCCTACTCGGCTCGCTACGGCGGTGCGCATCTGGACGACGCCGGCCGCGTCCAGCACCTGCTCGACGAGCTCGGGGCGCGGCCCGGCGCGAGTCGGCGCGCGCGCTTCGTCTGTTGGGCGGCTCTCGTCGAGCCCGACGGCACGACGCGATCGGCCTTCGGCGAATGCCCGGGTGAGATCCTTGCGGCCGCGCGGGGTGCCGGGGGCTTCGGGTACGACCCGGTGTTCCAGCCCGACGGCTTCGAGGTCAGCATGGCCGAGGTCGCAGACGCCGTGAAGAACGAGATCTCGCACCGGGCGCGCGCGTTGCACGCGCTGCTCGGCCCCGGCTGACGGTTCGAATCAGACCTCGAGCTGCGCGAGTCGGTCCTTGACGTATTCCTTGAGCCGCTTGGAGGTCTGGGCGTCCACGAGTTCGAACCGGACTGCCATGCCGAGGGGCAGGTTCGGTCGCTGCAGGTTGCCCGGCACGTTCGCGAAGACGACGCGGGCCTTGGTCTCGATGAAGCAGGTGGGCAGACGGATCGCGAGGTTGACGGTCGCTCCGGCCATGGACGCGCGCGGCGTCTCGATGAAGGCACCCTGGATCGACAGGCTGTAGACGACACCGTCCTTCACGCGCTGTCCGCCGCCGACCTGGGCGTGGAGATAGGTGGGGATGCGGGGATTCGCGCGCTTGTGATCGTCGCGGTCGGCATTCCACGCCCGATTCAGCTGGAAGCGCAGCGTCGCATCGTCGAAGGGGTCCCACAGCGAATAGCGGACGCCCGCGGAACGCAGCTTCTTGCGAACGGACGGCTCGGGGTCTTCGCCGACGGCGAGGAAGAAGAGCTCGAGGCCGCGAGCCGCGGAGCGCAGGCGCTGCAGCTCTTTCTTGAGGCTGCGACTGGCGAGTGTCGAGTCGAGCAACACGGCGGCCACGCTCATGTCCGCGCTCGCATCGGGCAGTACGGATCCGGCCTCGCTGGTTCCCGTCGCCACGATCGGTTCCGCGCCTTGTAGGCGGATGCGCCGCGCCAGCTCGTTGAGCCGGCCCGGAGAGCCTTCGATCAGGACGACCGGATGGGTAGCGCGTGCGGGCATGTCACCCCTCGCTCGTGACGATCGGTGACCTGCGGGGCCAGCTTGAGGCCGGCGGTCCGTCGGGAGGGACCGCCCCGAAGACCCCGGGGGAAGACGTCCGGATCCGTCGCATCGCGTGGGTGCCGATCAGGCGCGCGGCTGGTTGCTGCCGCCGAGTCGGGCCATGTGCTCGTAGGGGGTCGGACGGTCCGGGTCGAAGCGGCCGATGCTGCGCTCGAGTCGTCGTCGCGTGCGCGGGGCCAGCGAGAGCCCCTCTGCCACCAGGAACCGGGTCAGGTGCAGCTCGCAGAAGGCGACGGCCTCGTCCTGGGACAGTTGCTCGGGGTCGATGCCGACCTCGCCCATGTGCAGCCACAGCGCATAGCGAGGCGCAAGTCGATCGAGGGCGACCGAGAGCTCTTCGAAAAAGTGATCGAACCGGCGACGGCGCACATCGACCTCCGTCCCCCCACTGACTCGTGGTGCGGGGACGCGCGATGTGGCAGACGCACCTGATTCCGTCGCGCAGGCCGGCGCTCAGACGAGCGCGGCCATCGCCGTGGAAGCAGCGGCCGCGAGACCCGCAGAGGTCAGCGCCATGGGCAGCTGGGTGCGGACGTGGTCCATCAGATCGCAGCCGGTGAACATGCTCGAGAGAATCGTCGTGTCGGAGATGGGCGAGCACTGGTCGCCGAACACGGCGCCACCGAGCACGGCGCCAAAGCAGATCTCGAGGAACATGGCGTCGGGCAGCACCGCCCACGCCAGGGGCAGGGCGATCGGAAACACCACCGCGTACGTGCCCCAGGAGGTGCCCGTGGCGAACGCGATCCCCATGCACAGGGCCATCAGCAGCGCCGGTAGGAAGACCGGGGAGAGTCCGTCACCCATGACCGACACGAGGTAGTCGGCGGTGTGCAGCTCCTTGGCGACGACGCCGACAGTGACCGCCAGGCCCAGCACCACGGCGCCGATGGTCATGCGGCTGCAGCCCGAGATGAAGCCGCTCAGGATGTCGTCGAGCTTCATGCCGTGGATGCGCGCCATGACCATGGCGGACAGTACGGCGATTCCGAAGGCCTCATTGATCCGGCTCGCAGAGCCGAGGGCGATGGGGATGACACTGATCGACAGCAGCAGTCCCAGGGGCACGAAGAAGTCCGACAGGTGCGGAATGTAGCCGGTGAGGGCTTCGCCTTCGGGCGAGTCGTCCGCGACGATCATCGGTCGGGCAGTGGGGGCATCGAGCAGGCCCTGCTGCATGGCGCGGTCGCGGGCACGTCGCATGATGGGGCTGACGGCGGGCAATCGACCCAGGGAGAAGAGCAGCGTCGAGCCGACGGCGAAGATCGCGTAGAAGTTGTACTTGATGGACGCGTAGAAGAAGCTCTCGCCGGCGCTGGTGTCCGCGATGAGGGGGACCGTGCCGGCGGCGAGGCCCGCGATGAAGACGGGCCAGGCGTTGAAGGGCAAGAGCGTCGCGACCGGCGAAGACGTGGAGTCGACCACGTAGGACAGCTCTTCGTGGCTGACCCCGGCGGCGTCGGCGACGGGCTTGACGGTCGACCCGGTGAGGACCGTGCTGACGGTGCCGCCCTGGTGGAACACGCAACCCAGTACCCAGGCAAAGAACAGCGCCGAATGACGGCTGCCCGAGAGCTGACTGCCGACCCAGCCGGCGAAGTGCCGCGCGGCCCCGGTGCGGGTCCAGAGACCGATCAGGCCGCCCAGGCACCAGAGGTAGATGAGCAGGATCTGCGCATACCCCGTCGAGCCGATTGCCGGCAGGAAGAGCCGGCTGATGGGGTTGAGGTCGGCCGGGTCGCCGGTCTGGGTGAACAGCACGGCGCTGCCCGCGAGCACGCCTGCGAACAGGGACGGGACCACCTGCCGCGTCGCGAAGGCCAATCCGATGGTCACGAGTGCCGGGAGCAGCGAGAGCCAGGTCGGTTCGGCCATGGCCGCCTAGAGTACCTGAGGGCGAGCCCACCGCTCGATTCAGTATGCTCGCTCGCTTCGTAACCGATCGAGCAGCCCTCTCGTAGAGCTGAGGTGAGCGGATGGTGGATCCCGGTGGTGGCGACGGGCACGAGGGTGACCGTCCGGAAGATCGTTGGGGACGAGCCATGGTCGCTGTCCAGGCCGGTGACGAAATCGCCTATCGCGAGCTGCTCGAGGAGCTGCTCCCGTTCGTGCGGAGACAGGTGCGATTCCGCATCTCGTCCAGGGCGGATGCAGAGGACGTCGTGCAGAACGCCCTGATCTCGATCCACCGCGGACGCCACACCTACCGGACCGAGCGGCCCTTCGGCCCCTGGGTTCGGACCGTCGTGCGCAACTGCGTGATCGACTGGTTCCGGGAGCGCGGCCGGCGCGTGAGTCGCGAGGTCGCCGTCGAAGAGCCGGAGCTGTTCTCGGACGGCGTGCGAGACGAGGAGCTCGGCGCCCACGAACTCGCACCCCCCCTGGCGGCGGCCCTGCAGGCGCTGCCCGCCAAGCAACGCGAGGCCGTCGAGCTGATCCATGTTCACGGCCTGACCGTGGCCGAGGCCGCCGTCGAGGCCGGGGTCTCGCCCGGGGCCCTCAAGGTGCGCGCCCATCGCGGCTATCGCGCGCTGCGAATGCGCCTCACCGCGGCGCCGGGGAGCGGAGGGTCCGAAGCATGAGCCGTGACCCGACACGTCACCTGATCGAGCGTCTGTCGACGAATCTCGCGCCGGTACAGCCCGTCGCTCCGCTTGCCTCTACGCTCGCAGCGCTGATGGGTGTGGCCTTGTTGGTGGGGGGGGCCGTGCTCGCCGTCTACCACCCGAAGCCCGCCCTGTGGACGACCTTCGTCGGCGATCCCACCTACGCGAGCGTGCTGGTGGGACTATCGTTGGCGGTCGTGGGTGGCTGCTTGGGAACGTTGGCCTCGGTGATCCCGGGGCGCGAAGCGGTGATGCGTGTCGGGGTCGCCGCGGCGGTCGTCGGTCTGCTGCTCGCCGTCGGCGGGGCTGCCGCCACGACCCCGTGGAGCGAGGTCGCCTTGTCGAGCGAGTTCCCCGGTCACGGCATGTGCATCGTTCGCGGGGTCGGCTTCGCCATCGTTCCGGGATTCGCCGCCTTCTATGCGGCGACGAGGGGGTGGTCCGGGCGACCGGAGATCACCGTCGTCCTTGCGTTGCTGGGGACCGGCGCCGTGGGTGCGCTGCTCGTGCACCTGACCTGCCCGGCCATCGACCCGTTCCACGTGCTCTGCACCCACACTTCGACGCCGTTGCTGCTGACTGCAGTCCTGACCGCCGCCCTGCTGCCCCTCGTGCGGCGCTACGCCCGTTGAGCGAGCGCCGCGTCTGGTTGCTGCGCCACGGTCAGTCCGAGTGGAACGCGGCCGGCCGCTGGCAGGGACACGGCGATCCGCCGCTGTCGCCCGACGGGCGCGCGGAAGCCGCCCGCCTCGCGGAGGGGATCGCGAAGCAGGTGCGGGCGGCGGGGGTTCCCGTGCGCGTCTTCTCGAGCGATCTCGTGCGCGCCGTCGAGACGGCAGCCGCCGTGGCCGAGCGGCTGAACGAGCCCGCGTCGCGGGTGCCCGCACTACGTGAGCTCGACGTCGGCACCTGGTCCGGGCTGACCCGCAGCCAGATCGATGCCGAAGACGCCGAGCGGCTGGCAGCCTTCGACACGGGCGATCCCGACGTGAGACCCGGTGGAGGCGAGACGCGAAGCGAGCTGCGCACCCGCGTTCGGGCCGCGGTCGAGATACTCGTGCGAGAGAACCCCGAAGCGGACCTCCTGCTCGTCGTTCACCTCGGCGTCATCCGAGCCCTCGTCCCCGAAGCGAACCCGAGCAACCTCGAGCTCCTCCAAACCACCCCAAACCAAATCCGGTCCCACAACCAACCGTGATCCAAGCAAGCCCGAGGTGGAGCCGAGGACGGAAGGGGCGGCGACGACGTATGGCATGACGAAGAGCCAGCAAAGGGAAAACACTACCGCCCAGGGAGGAGCCGCTCCTTCCGTCCTCGGCTCCGCCCAACCGACCCGCTACTCGAAGCTAGAAGACAAGCCTCAAGCCGCCCCTCGACGAGGGGACCCGGTCCAGACCCGTACGCCTTCGATCAGGATCCAGATGTCGAGCACCAGGATCACGCTGCCACTGATCGCCAGTAGCCACAGGCGTTCGAAGTCCGCGTAGTACTCGAGCAGCTCCCCGGTCATCGCCCACAGGGTGACCGAGGCCACCAGGGCCATCGGGATCAGGGTGAACACGACGGGCTTGCCCTGGTGCTTGAGCCAGATGGAGACCACCAGCAAGGTCACGCCGGCGACGAGCTGATTCGTGGTCCCGAACAAGGGCCACAGGGCCAACCCCCCGTCGCCGCCGCCCTGCGTGACCGCCAGCAGCAACGCCGCGCCGATGCCGAGGACGCTCGCCAGGTAGCGGTTGGTCAGGGCCGGCACGCCGTGGGACTCGGCGAGTTCTGCGATCACCAGCCGCTGGATGCGCGCCCCGGTGTCGAGGGAGGTGGCCGCGAACGCGATCACGATCACCGCCATGAAGGTCTTCGCGGCATCGACGGGGATCCCGAGTGCGGCGACGAAGGTCGCGCCGCCGTCGACGAAGGCGCCCAGCTTCGCGGCGAGGCCATTGGCCTCGCCCCAGCTCGCGTAGTGGACGTACCATTCCTCGGTGCTCGCGAAGCCCGCCGTCGCTGCAAGCACCGCGAGCATGCCCAGGGTTCCCTCGGCCAGCATGCCGCCGTACCCGATCGGGCGTGCGTCGGTCATGCGACCGACCTGCTTCGACGTGGTGCCCGACGACACCAGCCCGTGGAAGCCCGAGATCGCTCCGCACGCGATGGTGACGAACAGGAAGGGGATCATGGACGGGGCCCCCTCCGGGTTGAGGTTGATGGCCGGTGCGACGACCGTGGGCTGCAGGAACACGAGCCCCAGCCCCAGGGCCACCAGGCCCGTCACGAGTTGGTGCGAGTTGAGGTAGTCGCGCGGCTGGAGCAGCAGCCACACCGGCAGCACCGACGCCACGAGCGAGTAGATCAACAGCACCCAGACCCAGCTGAGGACCGAAATCTCGCCGAGCGCGGGGAAGGCCGCCGCGAAGGTGTCGCCGTAGAAGACCGCCGCGAGCAGGGCCACGTACCCGATGATCGAGGGGATGAAGAGCGGGATTCCTCGCTTGTAGATCAGCCAGCCGAGCACCATGGAGACGACGATCTGGACGTTGATCGGGAAGATCGAGCCGGGGTTCGACTTGAAGAGCGTCCCGATGATGAATGCGAAGACCGCGAGCACCACCCAGATCAGGAACGAGATGATGACCAGGAACAGCGTGCGGGTGCGTCGGTTGAGTACCACCCCGGAGATCTCGCCGATCGAGCGTCCGCGGTGCCGCAGGCTGATGACGAGGGCCGCAAAGTCGTGGGTCGCGCCCATGAAGATCGTGCCGATCCCCACCCAGAGCAGCGCCGGCAGCCAGCCCCAGATCACCGCGATCGCGGGCCCCACGATGGGGGCGGCGCCGGCGATGGACGCGAAATGGTGACCCCATAGGACCGGAAGCCGGGTCGGCACGTAGTCGATGCCGTCTTCCAGCTCGCGCGAGGGGACGGGCTCATCGTCGGCCAACGCGAAGACGTGCCGACTGAGGAAGCCGGCATAGAAGCGGTAGCCGACGGCGAACATCACTACGACGATCCCGGCCAGAATCGCTGCGTTCATCGAATACTGGGCTCCCAGTCGAGGGGTCGGTTGTTGCGCGGCGACGGTAGCAGGAGCGGCGGTTATCCTCTGGCCTTCATGACAGCCTGTGCGCTCCGAATTGGAATCGTGTTCGAGACATTCGACACCTACGACCGTCGTCCCGGCGAGCCGACGGACGCCCACGACGAGTACGAGCCGGAACCGACCATCGCCGTGCTGGAAGCCGCGATCGAACGGCTGGGGCACGCGCCCGTCCGGCTCGGCTGCCCCCACGATCTGCTCGAACGCATGACGCCTGCAGCAGCGGGCGCCTCGCTTCCGGTCGACGCCGCGCTGAACATCGCCGAGGGCTTCGGTTCGCGGAATCGGGAGGCCTGGGCGCCCGTCCTGCTCGAGATGGCCGGCGTCCCGACCCTGGGCTCGGACGCGCTCACGCTTTCGACCTCCCTCGACAAGGCCTGGACGAATCGTGCGGTGGCGGCGGCCGGGGTCCCAGTCGCTCCCCAGTGCGTGATCGAGGGCCCCGACGCCGCGCGCAGTCTCGATCTCGCCGCTCACGATCTCGACTTCCCGCTCTTCGTCAAGCCGCGCTGGGAGGGGAGCGCCAAGGGTATCCGCGTCAGCTCGCGGGTCGCGGACCGGGACGCCCTGGTGCGGGAAGTGGGCCGCGTCACCCGGGACTACCAACAGCCCGCGCTGGTCGAGCGCTTCGTGGGCGGGCCCGAGTACACGGTGGCGCTCGTCGGCAACGATCCGCCCCGGGCGCTACCGGTGCTGCAGCGGGCGCTCGAAGCCGCGAGCGGAATCGGGATCCACGCCCTCGAAGTGCACGGGGAGGGCGGCGCCCACCACCTGCCGGGTGAGCTCGACGCGTCCCTCGAAGCCCGCCTGCACGAGCTGGCCCTGCGCGTCTGGGACGCCCTCGATTGCCTCGACTTCTGCCGCTGTGACTTCCGTCTCGACGACCGGGGCGATCCGGTCTTCCTCGAGATCAACCCGCTGCCCACCTTCGCGGTGGACGGCACCTTCGCGATCCTCGCCGAGCTCGAGGGGCGCCCGCTCGAAGCGCTGCTTGCGGACGTGCTCGGCGAAGGGCTGGTGCGCCTCGGGCTCGCGTCTCGTGAGGACGTCCTCGCCCGTGCGGTGTCCTCATGACGGCACTCCGCGGCGTGCGCGCGCACGCCGTGCCCCAGGGCGTCGACCCCGCCGACTGGACGAGCTGGTCCTGGCAGATGCAGAACCGCATCCGGAACGCCGCGGATCTCGCGCGCTGGATCGACCCCATCCCCGACGAAGTGGCCGCCATCGAGAAGCTGTCGGATCGTTTCCACTTCGTGATCACGCCCTACTACGCGTCACTGATGCGGCGCGACGACCCCGACTGCCCGCTGCGTCGTCAGGTGGTGCCGCGGTCCTTCGAAGCCGAAGATCCCGCCGGCCTCGCCGACCCCCTGGACGAGGTCGCCCATTCGCCGGTCAAGAACGTCATCCGGGTGTATCCGGACCGCATCGCGTTCTGCGTCAACAACGAGTGCGCGCTCTACTGCCGCTTCTGCCTGCGCAAGCGCATGGTCGGCGACCTCGAGTGGACGATGAAGAAGCGCGAGCTGTCCGAGGCCCTCGACTGGATCGCGCGCACCCCGGAGATCCGGGACGTGCTGCTGACGGGCGGCGACCCGCTGACCTACTCCGACGCGCGGCTCGGCTGGATCCTGGAACGCCTGCGCGAGATCCCGCACGTGGACATCATCCGGCTCGGGACGCGTCTGCCGGTGACCTTGCCCTATCGGGTCACCGATGCACTGTGCGAGTTGCTCGCGAAGCACCATCCGGTGTGGGTGAATACGCACTTCAACCATCCCGCCGAACTCACCGAGCCCGCCGCGGAGGCCTGCGACCGCTTGCTTCGCGCGGGGGTGCCGGTGGGCAACCAGAGCGTGCTGCTCAAGGGCATCAACGATGATCCGGCCACCATGCAGGAGCTGTGCGAGACCCTGGTGCGCATGCGCGTTCGGCCGTACTACTGCTACCAGGCGCAGCTTCTCGAGGGTACGGCCCACTTCCGGGTGCCCATCGAAGACGGCATCGCGCTGTTCCGGGGACTCCGCGGTCGCACCAGTGGCTTCGCGATCCCCCAGTTCGTGCTCGATACGCCCTACGGCAAGGTGCCCCTCGACCATCCCTGGGCCCGCGGTCGCGACGGGGACGACTTCGTCGTCGAGGCCTGGACCGGCGACATCTGGAGGGAGCCCAACCCGCGTTCCGGAGGGCGGTCGTGAGCGACTCGACCGACGGCTCTTTGGGGGGATCTTCGGGGGAGGCAGGCCGCGGTCGCGCCGAAGCGTCGCGCTTCGGTCCGGTGGCGGCGCTGCTCGCGGCCAGCATCTTGCTGTCCCGGCTGCTGGGTTACGCGCGCGATCTGCTGCTCGCGCACCTCGAGGGCGCAGGCGCCAACACCGACGCCTACTTCATGGCGTTCCTGCTGCCGGACCTCCTCAACTACCTGCTGGCCGGCGGGGCGCTCGCGATCGCCTTCATCCCGCTCTACACCCGCATCCGCGAGTCGCGCGGAGACGAGGCCGCCGGACGTCTGTTCGCGACGGTGCTCGGGACTTCGGGGGTGGTGGTCACGCTCGCGACGGCGGTGCTCTTCGTTTTCGCGGAAGACCTGGTCGCGTCTCAGCTGACGCACTTCGACGCGGCGACGCGCGAGCTGACCGTCCGGCTCACGCGCATCGTGCTGCCGGCGCAGATCTTCTTCGTGACGGGTGGCGTCTTGCGCGCGGTTCTGATGGCCCACGGTCGCTTCCGCGAGCAGGCGGCGGCGCCGCTGCTCTACAACGGTTCCATCGTCATCGGTGGCTGGCTCGCGGGTGGGGTGGAGGGTTTCGCGTGGGGCGTGTTGGCGGGCGCGGTCCTCGGCAACTGGGCGGTGCCGCTGCTCGGGATGCTGCGGGTGCGTCCCGTGCGCCTGCGCCTGGCGTTCTGGGACGCCGACCTCGGCCGTTATCTTTGGATCGCGGCGCCGCTGATGCTCGGCGCGTCCCTGACCACCGTCGACGAGTGGTACGAGAAGTACCTCGGCGCGGCGTTGGCGACGGGCAGCGTCGCGTACCTGGGCTTCGCTCGGAAGCTCTTCATGGTGCCCGTCGGCGTCATCGGTCAGGCCCTCGGCGCCGCCGCGTTACCGATCCTGTCGGGACTCTGGTCGAGCCGCCGCGTGGACGAACTCGACGAGACCCTCGAGCGCATCCTGCGCGTGGCGCTGGGGTTGGGCGTGCTGGCCGGAGCGGCGCTCTTCGTGCTGGCGCCGCCGCTCGTCTCGCTGCTCTACGAGCACGGTCGCTTCGACGCCGGGGATTCGCGCACCGTCGCACGACTGCTCGCTGTGATGTCCCTCGCGACACCGGCCTGGGCGGTTCAGCAGGTTGCCGTGCGCGCCTTCTATGCGCGCGAGGACACCTGGCGGCCGATGATCCTCGGGACTGTCGTGGCGCTGGCGGTGATTCCCCTGTACCTGGCCCTGCGCGAAGCGCGCGGGGTGGAAGGTCTGGCGCTCGCCGGGGTCCTCGCGATGAGCGTGAACGCCGGGGCGACCCTCGTGTGGGCTCGCCTGCGACACGGGTCGCCGGGATTCGTCCCCCTGGCGGTTGCGACGGCGCGCAGCCTGGGGATGGCGGTCCCGGCCGCCTTCGCCGCGCAGCTCGTGCTGCAGGGCGGTGACGGGCTGCTCGCTGCCGCCGCCGACCTGGCTCTCGGTGGCGCCGCATTCGGGATCGTCGCGGGCGCCAACCTCTTCGTCTTTGGCGATGCGGCCCTGCGAGAGCTCTTGCTGGCGCGGCTGCGGCGACCGGCGTCGAGGACGGCGGGGGGCGAGGCCGAGTCGGAGCACGAGGCGTGAGCCGCGGCTGGGAATTCTGGATCGATCGCGGGGGCACCTTCACAGACTGCATCGCACGGTCGCCCGACGGCAGCCTGCGCACCGCGAAGCTGCTCAGCTCCGATCGGGCTCCCGTGGAGGCCGTCCGCGCCGTGCTCGAGGCGGAGGGAGTCGTCGACGCGGGCGACCCGCTGCCGCCCTGCAGCGTGAAGCTCGGCTCGACGGTGGCGACGAACGCGCTGCTCGAACGGCGCGGTGCCCGGACGGCGCTGGTCACCCATGCCGCGCTGGCGGACGTCTTCACAGTGGGGACCCAGGAACGGCCGGACCTGTTCGCGCTGGCCATCGATCGGCCCGCGCCTGTGCACGCTTCAGTCGTCCCCGTGATCGGTCGCGTCGGGATGGACGGCGGGGTGGTCGAAGATCTCGATCGCGATGCCGTCCGCCGGGGACTCGAGGCGGCCCTTGCAGAAGGCGCGACATCGATCGCCGTGGTGCTGATGCACGCCTACGCGTGGCCCGAGATGGAGGCCGAGATCCTCGAGATCGCGCGCGCTGCAGGCGCGCCCGACGCCGTCGCGTCGCACGAGGTCGCCCGGGAGCTGGGTTTTCTCGCGCGCGGAGAGACGACCACCGCCGACGCCTACCTCACGCCGCTGTTGCTTCGCCATGTGCGCGAGCTGACCACGGCGCTCCCGGGATCGCGTCTGCGCTTCATGCAGTCCTCGGGCGGCCTGACGGACGCCGCTCGCTTTCGGGGGCCGACAGCGCTGCTTTCGGGCCCGGCCGGGGGCGTGGTCGCTGCCGCTCGGGTGGCTCGTCGCGCGGGCTTCGAGCGTGCAGTGGGCTTCGACATGGGCGGCACCTCCACGGACGTGTCGCTCATCGTCGGGGGCGAAGTCGAGCGCGCCTTCGAGACCGAGGTAGGCGGCATTCGGGTGAAGTCGCCGATGCTCAAGATCCATACGGTCGCCGCAGGCGGCGGCTCGCTCTGTCGCTTCGACGGCTTCCGCCTGACGGTCGGGCCCGAGAGCGCCGGCGCAGATCCCGGTCCCCTCTGCTACGGCCTTGCCCCGGCGGACAGCCGGGACCTCGCGATCACAGACGTGAATCTGTTCCTGGGGCGACTGCTGCCCGATCGCTTCCCGCTTCCGCTCGTCGAGGAGCCGGTGTCCGCCGCACTCGAGCGCGTGCGAGGCGCGCTCGCAGCTGTCGGCTTTGCCCGCAGCCTCGACGAGGTGGCTGCGGGCTTCGTGGAGGTGGCCAACGCCAGCATGGCCGAGGCCATCCAGCAGGTCTCCGTGGGTCGCGGTGTCGATCCGCGAGACTGCGCGCTCGTGGGCTTCGGCGGCGCCGGCGGGCAGCACGTCTGCGCCATCGCGCGCTCGCTCTCCATCCGGAAGGTGTTGCTGCATCCATTCGCGGGGCTGCTGTCCGCCTACGGGATCGGCGTCGCCGAAGTGAGCTGGGACGGCCAGCGCGACGCCGGGGGAGCCGGCCTGCCGCCGTCGGGCGAGTCGCTTCCCGACGCGCTGCAGCAGCTGTTGCGCGCGCTCGAGGACGAAGGCCGGGCAGCCCTCGCGGCGGACGGCGTTGCGCCAGAAGAGGTGCGGATCGAGCACTGGCTCGACCTGCGGTATCTGGGGACCGATACCGCATTGCCGCTGTGCGACGATCGCGTCGGCGGGGCCGTCGTCGATTGGGCGGCGTCCTTCGCGTCCGAACACGCCCGGCGCTTCGGCTACGTGCGACCCGACCGAGGGGTCGAGATCACCACCGTGCGCGTGCGGGCCCGGGGGCCCGCTTCGGGTGGGGCCGCCCCGGAAGGGTTGTCCGAGGAGATCACGACGGCGTCCGACGGACTGCCCTTGCGTCACGTGGACGCCTGGTTTCCCGAGATCGGGCGCGTGCGCGCGCCGGTCCATGCCCGGGACGAGCTTGCGCCGGGAGCCGAGATCGCGGGCCCGGCCATCGTGCTCGAAGACACGGGGACCGTCGTCATCGACCCGGGCTTCATCGCCGTCGTCGACGCCGACGGTGTGCTGGTGCTGACCGATGAGGCGCCTGGAAAGAGCCGAGGCGGGCCGGGCAAGCCCGAGGCGCAATCCGACGCGCTCGAGGTCGCCGATCCGGTGCGGCTCGAGGTCTTCGGCACTCGCTTCATGTCCATCGCGGAGCAGATGGGCGCGGTGCTCCGCAACACCTCCGTCTCGACCAACATCAAGGAGCGCCTCGACTACTCGTGCGCGGTGTTCGACGGCGGGGGAGGGCTGGTCGCAAACGCACCGCACATCCCGGTTCATCTCGGCGCCATGAGCGAGACCGTGCGCGCTGCCGTGGAGGCCTTTCCGGACGTGCGCGTCGGTGATGTGTTCGTCACCAACGATCCCTTCGCGGGCGGCTCCCATCTGCCGGACGTGACCGTCGTGACGCCGGTCTTCCTCGACGAAGCGGCCGCGCCGGCGTTCTTCGTCGCGAGCCGGGGGCACCACGCGGACATCGGCGGCTCGACGCCCGGCTCGATGCCCCCGGCGTCGACGACCCTCGAGGAGGAGGGCGTCGTCATCCCCCTGATGCGGCTGGTGCGGGACGGTGTCCTCGACGAGCCGGCGTTGCGCGCCTGTCTCGAGGGCGCCCGCTATCCGGCGCGAAAGCCGTCGGACAATCTCGCGGACCTCGAGGCGATGGTCGCGGCCAACCGTGCGGGCGAGCGCCTGCTCCAGAGGTTCGCGGTGGACGAGGGGCCTGCGCGCGTCGCGGGCACCATGGTCCAGCTCCAGGCCGCCTCGGCCGACAAGGTCGCCCGCGAGATCGGCCGGCTGCCGGACGGCGTCCACCGCTTCGAGGATTGCCTCGACGATGGCACGCCGGTGTGTGTCGCCATCGAGATCCGAGGTCGGGCGATGACCATCGACTTCGCGGGAACCGGAGCTGCGGTGCCGGGCAACCTGAACGCGCCCCGGGCCATCGTCCAGGCCGCCGTCATCTACGTGCTGCGATCCCTCGTCGCCGAACGCATCCCGCTGAACGGCGGCTGCCTCGACCCCGTCGAAATCCGGGTGCCGCCGGGATGCCTGCTCGATCCGCCGAAGGGGTCTGCCGTGGTGGGCGGGAACGTCGAGACGTCGCAGCGGGTGGTCGACGTGCTGTTGGGCGCGCTCGGCCTCGCCGCCGCCAGTCAGGGCACCATGAACAACGTGACCTTCGGTGATCGCAGCTTCGGCTACTACGAGACCATCGGCGGCGGCAGCGGCGCGGGACCGGACTGGGACGGAACGTCCGGGATCCACACCCACATGACCAATACGCGGATCACCGACCCGGAGGTGCTCGAAGCCCGCTACCCCGTGCGTCTCGCGGAATTCTCCTTGAGACGCGGGTCGGGCGGTCGCGGAGTGCACCGGGGCGGGGACGGCCTGGTGCGCCGCTACGCGTTTCTGGCGCCGGTCACGGCAAGCCTCCTCACCGAACGACGCACGACCCGACCCTACGGACTCGCGGGAGGCGAGCCCGGAAGCAGCGGACGCAACGCTGTGGAGAGAGCCGACGGCACACGCCACGAGCTGGCGGGAAAGTGTTCCGTCGATCTCGAGCCCGGAGACGTCCTCAGCGTCGAAACACCCGGAGGAGGAGGCTGGGGAAAGCCCGATTAAGAGGAGGGCGGCGCGGAGGAGGGCGGCGCGGCGCAAGAACCACCACCCGCGGCCCAGCGAGTCGAGCCTGCTTCCGCCCCGACCAGCGCCTGCGGCCCAGCAAGTCGAGCCGCCTCGCGGCCTCGACTTGTGGAGCGTGTGGTGAGCGCGCGGGGAATCGAACCCCGAACCTAGGGATTAAGAGTCCCTTGCTCTGCCAATTGAGCTACGCGCCCGGGCGGACCTTAGAAGCCCCTGCGCCGGTGAGCAAGGCCCATCGGCGCCTTCTGCTAAGGTCCGTGTCCGCCTGCCGGGGTGGCGGAACTGGTAGACGCAGTGGCCTTAGGAGCCACCGTCCCTTGGACGTGCAGGTTCGAGTCCTGTCCCCGGTACCATTTACTCCGACGACTCCGACGCGCATCCCATAAACAAACACCAGATTGAAGATGAGACCTTCGCGGTCCCTTCGAGAGCGAGGATCCCACCTCCATGACAGGCTTCGAATCGAGCGACGGTCAGATCCGCGTAGAGGTGACCGAGGAGAGTCCCATCCTCAAGGTGCTGTCCGTCACGGTGGCCGCCGAGCGCGTCGACAAGGCGTTCGACCGCACCTACAAGAACCTCGCCAAGGAGGTCCGCGTGAAGGGCTTCCGGCCGGGCAAGACGCCGCGTTCGGTGCTCGAGCGGATGTACGGGCCGTCGCTGCCCGACGAGATCGAGCGGGTGCTGGTTGGCGAGACCCTGGGCGACGCCATCGAGCTCGCCGATCTCGAGCCGCTGGTCGAGCCGGGCATCGACGCCGGTCGCCCGGAGCCGGGCGCCGCCTTCTCCTACGAGGCGCGCGTCGAGCTGAAGCCCGAGATCGAGCTGCCCGCCATCGAGGGGCTGGCCGCCCAAAGGCCGCCCGTCGCCGTGGGAGACGAAGAGGTGCTGTTGCAGGTCGAGGGCCTGCGCGAGCGTACGGCTCCGGTACTCGAGCAGCCCGAGGACACGGTGTCCGAGGACGGTCACATCCTGGTGATCGACTACGTCGGACGCGTCGACGGCGAAGCTTTCGAGGGTGGGAGCGCCAAGGGCCACGAGCTCGAGCTCGGTAGCGGTCGTTTCGTGCCCGGCTTCGAAGAGCAGCTCGTCGGCTCCAAGGCGGGCGACGATCGTCAGGTCGAGGTCGACTTCCCGGAGGACTACGGGCACGCGGAGCTGGCCGGCAAGCACGCGGTCTTCGACGTTCACGTCGAAGCGGTCAAGAAGCGGGAGCCCCGCGAGCTCGACGACGAGTTCGCCAAGGACCTGGGCGACTTCGAGACCCTCGACGACCTGCGGAGTCGCGTGCGCGAAGACCTCGAGGCGCAGCGTCAGAACGCCGCGGACCAGATGCTGCGGAAGACGGTGATGGACTCGCTGGTCGAGAAGACGACGTTCGAGGTGCCGCCCGGCATCGTCGAACGACAGCTCGCGCATCAGATCGAGTCGTTCCGGCGCGAGTACGAGAACCAGGTCCCCGCCGAGGTCATGCAGTCGCAGCTGGTGCGAATGGCCGAGGATGGCCGCGAGGCTGCCGCTCGCCGGGTGCGCGAGGCCTTCCTGCTCGAGGCGGTGGCGACCGCCCAGAGCGTCGAGGTCAGCGACGAAGACGTAGACGCCCGCCTGGACGAGATGGCGGCAGGGCGTGGCGTCCCGCCGGCCGAACTCAAGAAGATCGCGCGCGATCAGGGCTGGCACGACGCGATCCGCGCGGAGCTCGTCGACAAGAAGGCCCTCGACTACCTGATCGAGCACGCCGAGGTGGAAGAGGTCGCCGCGGACGAAGACGAGGCCTGACGAGCCGTCACACGCGACCGGCAACCCGCATGCAGAAACGCGCCAGCCCCGGCGGACATCCAAGCCTGCGTTCGGGCCTGAATCAAGGGCTGAATCAACGCCCAGAAACCGCCTCGGGAGCGGAACGTTCGCGGGCGTCGCTGTGACCCACCTGAACGATGTGTCAGGGGTCGCGCAAGCGGCAGGGGAGTCCGGGGCGTGCTACCCAGAAGGCATCCCCCCGCAGGAATGTCTCGGCGCCACTCGTCAGTCCATCCGGAGCGAAGTCACCGGATTCACTGGTGAGAACGAAGTCGTCTACCATGAGTTCGAGTTGCCGTGTCTCGAGTTGTCGTGTGTGACGGGCGCGCGAGAACGGGGGAAGAGGGACCAGGAGAAGAACGTGGGCAGCGCAGACAGCATCGAGAGAGAGCAAGCATGCCGGTGATCCCGTACGTCATCGAACAGAGTCAGCGCGGCGAGCGTGTCTTCGACATCTATTCCCGCCTCCTGCGAGACCGCGTCGTCTTCCTGGGGACCGAGATCAACGACGACGTCGCCAACGTCATCGTCGCTCAGCTCCTGTTCCTCGAAGCCGAGGATCCGGACAAGGACATCCACCTCTACATCAACTCGCCCGGTGGCAGCGTGACGGCGGGTTGGGCGATCTACGACACGATGCAGTTCGTGCGCCCGCAGATCGAGACGACGTGCATCGGGCAGGCCGCTTCCATGGGGGCCCTGCTGCTGGCAGCCGGCGCACCGGGGAGGCGCGTGGCGCTGTCGAATGCGCGCATCATGATCCATCAGCCGATGGGTGGAGCGCGCGGGCAGGCCGTGGACATCGACATCCAGGCCACCGAGATCCTGAAGATGCGCCAGACGATGAACGAGATCCTGGCGGAGCACACGGGCAAGTCGGCCGAGCAGATCGCGAAGGATACGGAGCGCGATTACTATATGTCCGCTGGCGAAGCCAAGGACTACGGCATCGTCGATGCGGTTGCGAGTCGACGGACGAGCCCCAAGCTCAACGGTGGAACCAAGAAGCGCAAGGCCGCCGAAGGCGACGGACAGGAAGAGGGCGTTTCCCTTTCCTGAGAATGCGGTGAGAGCGCCGCGAGAGTGCGGGTCTCCAGGATACGGAGCAGGTAGCGGACGATGAAGAAACGAGAAGACAACGCCAACCTCTCGTGCTCCTTCTGTGGCAAGAGCCAGAAGGAAGTCAAGAAGCTCATCGCCGGTCCGACCGTGTACATCTGCGACGAGTGCATCGAGCTCTGCAACGACATCATCGCCGAGGAATACGGCCAGGAAGAGCCCGCCCCGCGCTCGTCCCGGGTGCCCAAGCCCAAGGAGATCCACGAGGCCCTCGACGAGTACGTGATCGGTCAGAACGAGGCGAAGAAGATTCTCGCCGTCGCCGTCCACAACCACTACAAGCGGATCGAGAGCGGCTCGGCGGTTACCGACGTCGAGCTGCAGAAGGCGAACATCCTGCTGCTCGGCCCCACGGGCTGCGGCAAGACCCTGTTGGCCCAGACCCTGGCCAAGGTGCTCGACGTTCCCTTCACCATCGCCGACGCGACGACCCTCACCGAGGCGGGATACGTGGGCGAGGACGTCGAGAACATCGTGCTCTCGCTGCTGCAGGCCGCGAACTACGACGTCGAACTGGCCCAGCGCGGCATCATCTATATCGACGAGATCGACAAGATCGCGCGCAAGAGCGAGAACCCCTCGATCACCCGTGACGTGTCGGGCGAGGGTGTCCAGCAGGCGCTGCTCAAGATCATCGAGGGCACGATGGCGAGTGTGCCCCCCAAGGGTGGCCGAAAGCACCCGCAGCAGGAATTCCTGCAGATCGACACCTCGAACATCCTCTTCATCTGCGGCGGCGCCTTCGTCGGCCTCGACACGATCATCGAGCGCAGGATTGGTGTGAAGGGACTGGGCTTCGGTGCCGATATCCAAAGCAAGAGCGAACGGGGGACCGAAAGCGTGCTCGCGAAAGTCCAGGCCGAAGATCTGCTCCGATTCGGGCTCATCCCCGAGTTCATCGGACGGCTCCCGGTCCTCGCCACTCTTGGCGAGCTGGACGAAGCGGCGCTGATCGAGATCCTGACGGCCCCCAAGAACGCGCTCGTCAAGCAGTACCAGAAGTTGTTCGAGTTCGAGGACGTGGGGCTTCGCTTCACGGAAGGTGCCTTGCGCGCCGTCGCCCACGAGGCGCTCGAACGCAAGTCCGGCGCGCGTGGTCTGCGCGCCATCCTCGAGAACGCGATGCTCGAACTGATGTACGAGCTCCCCTCCCGCGACGATGTCGAGGAATGCGTGGTAAACGAGGAAGTGATCGAGCAGGGCGCCGATCCGATCCTCGTCTTCAAGCGGGAGGCCGAGTCCGCCTAGCTCGAGCTGGGATTGGGGGGCACGGTAGGGAGCAAGGATGGTCTTCTTCAGGAACGACGACGAGCAGGAAGCGAGCGAGAACGGTGAGGTGACGGCCGCGGACGCGGATCGCCTGGTTCCGCTGCTGCCCCTGCGAGACATCGTCGTCTTCCCGAATCACGTGGTCCCCCTCTTCGTGGGGCGCGCGAAGTCGATCCAGGCCCTCGAGGATGCCGTCGCCGGCAATCGAGAGTTGATGCTGTCCGCCCAGCGCCAGGCCGGTCAGGACGAGCCCACCGCCGACGACATCTACGAGATCGGCACCCTCGGAACGATCATCCAGCTGCTGCGCCTGCCCGACGGCACCGTCAAGGTGCTGGTCGAAGGCAAGTGCCGGGCGCGCATCCGCGAATTTGCGACAGACGACCCGTACTTCCAGTGCGTCATCGATGAGCTGCCCGACGCCGCCGACGACAGCACCGAGGCGGACGCCCTCATCCGGTCCATCCACGGCGGCTTCGAGAGCTACGTCAAGCTGAACAAGAAGGTCCCGCCGGAACTGCTCAACACCATCACCTCCATCCAGGAAGTGGGGAAGCTCGCGGACACGATCGTCTCGCACCTGAATCTCAAGCTCGAAGAGCGACAGTCCATCCTCGAGATCCTGGCTCCGCTCGATCGCCTGCGAGAGGTCTACGGCCGCATGCAGGCCGAGATCGAGGTGCTCGAGGTCGAGCGCAAGATCCGCGGTCGCGTCAAGAAGCAGATGGAGCGCTCGCAGAAGGAGTACTACCTCAACGAGCAGATGCGGGCGATCCAGAAGGAACTCGGTGACCGCGACGAGTTCAAGAATGAGATCCAGGAGCTCGAAGAGCAGCTCGCCGCCAAGGAAATGCCGGACCCCGCGCGGGAGCGGGGCGAGAAGGAGCTGAAGAAGCTCAAGATGATGTCGCCCATGAGCGCCGAGGCGACGGTCGTCCGCAACTACATCGATTGGATCCTGGCGCTTCCCTGGAACGAGGAGCGCGAAGAGCACATCGACCTGAAGGTGGCCCAGGGCGTTCTCGACGCCGACCACCACGGGCTCGAGAAGCCGAAGGATCGCATCCTCGAGTATCTCGCCGTGCAGTCCCTGGTCGACCGCATGAAGGGCCCGATCCTCTGCCTCGTCGGCCCGCCCGGCGTCGGCAAGACGTCACTCGGCAAGTCCGTTGCCCGTTCCACGGGGCGGGACTTCGTCCGCATGAGTCTCGGTGGAGTGCGCGACGAGGCCGAGATCCGCGGTCATCGCCGCACCTACATCGGCGCGATGCCCGGCAAGATCCTGCAGAGTCTCAAGAAGGCGGGCTCGAGCAATCCGGTCTTCCTGCTGGACGAGATCGACAAGATGTCGATGGACTTCCGCGGGGATCCCTCCTCGGCGTTGCTCGAGGTGCTCGATCCGGAGCAGAACCACACGTTCAACGACCACTACATGGACCTCGACTACGACCTGTCGAAGATCCTGTTCATCTGCACCGCCAACACCCTGCACGAGATCCCGCGGCCGCTCCAGGACCGCATGGAGATCATCCAGATCCCGGGCTACATCGAGCCCGAGAAGCTCCAGATCGCCAAGAAGCACCTGGTGCCGAAGGTCGTCGAAGCCAATGGCCTCAACGCCGAGCAGATCGAGTACAGCGATTCGGCGCTGCTCGACGTGATCCGCTTCTACACCCGGGAGTCGGGTGTGCGAAGCCTCGAACGAGAGCTGGCCTCGATCTGCCGCAAGGTTGCCCGCAAGGTCGTGACCGACCGGAGCGAGGACGGTGGCGTCGAGAAGATCACGCGGATCACGCCCAAGCTCGTCAAGAAGTACCTCGGCGTCCAGAAGTACCGCTTCGGGACGACGGAAGACGAGGACAAGGTCGGAGTCTGCACCGGACTCGCCTACACCGAGGTCGGCGGCGAGTTGCTGCAGACCGAGGTCGCGGTGACACCGGGCAAGGGCAAGCTGCAGCTGACCGGGCGCCTGGGTGAGGTGATGCAGGAATCCGCCGGTGCGGCCATGTCCTACATCCGCTCACGCGCCAAGCAGTTGGGCCTCAAGCGCGACTTCTACTCGAATGTCGACATCCACATCCATGTGCCCGAAGGCGGTACGCCCAAGGACGGGCCGTCCGCGGGCATTACCCTGGCGACGACCATCGCGTCTGCGCTCACCCGGGTCCCGATCCGGGCGAACATCGGCATGACGGGTGAGATCACCTTGCGCGGCCGCGTGCTGCCCATCGGCGGTCTCAAGGAGAAGCTGATCGCCGCGCACCGCGGTGGCGTCAGCAAGGTCATCATCCCGAGAGAGAACGAGAAGGATCTCAAGGACTTGCCGGCGCTGATCAAGAAGTCCCTCGAGATCGTCCTGGTCGACCACATGGACGAGGTGCTGGCGACGGCACTGGCCCTGGACGATCCCACGGCATTCTTCCGAGAGGGCTTCCACGACCTCGACGACATCTACGACCTGCCGCTCCCGCCGCACCGCGCGCAGGAGACGGACGTCGCTCACCCGGCGGGCGTGAACTAGTTTCAGCAAGTCCGGCAGCCTGTTTCCGCAAGTCCGGCAGCGGAGCTGCCGAACTTGCTGGGCTGAGGGCTCTGGGTTGGGGGGTCTGGTTCTCGCTGAAGGCTCTGCGGGCGTGTAGCTCAGTTGGTTAGAGCATCTCGTTTACACCGAGAGGGTCCGCGGTTCGAATCCGTGCACGCCCACCACTTTTCGCGAGTCGGGCCGCTCCGCGGCGCGACTCGCTGAGCCGCGGGCGCTTTTCGCAAGCGCGGGCCGCTTCGCGGCGCGACTTGCTGGGCCGCAGGCGCTCTTCCGTGGCCTGCCTGCCTCAATTGGGGGCAGGGGCTTGCGAGCCCGGGAATCTCGGGCATTTTACCGGCCCCCAAGGGCTGCCGGGGCGGTAGTTCAATTGGTTAGAGCACTGGCCTGTCACGCCAGAAGTTGCGGGTTCGAGTCCCGTCCGCCCCGCCACGTGGCCCTTCGTTCGACCCGCCGCTAGTTGAGTGCACGGTCGCGATCAAGCTGTCAGCAGCTTGCGCGGCCGCTTCGGATGCAGAGCCGGGGATGTCGATCCCTCCTTCGTCGTTGCGAGGCTCCAACGGCTACTTCCGGCTCGGCTCGTCGGGGTCCGGCGGCAACTCCACCGGCTTCGGATCAGGCCGCGGGTCTTCTACCGGTGCGTCGTCGGGCTCGCGCGGCGGGAGCTCGCGTTCCGGCCGATGTCGGGGATCACCGATGGGTGGCTTGTGCATGTCTGCTCGGGCCTCCAGGTGGACCGAGTGAGCAAGCGGCATGCCAGCACCGCGCGGCGACAGGGCCTCCAGGCTCCCGCCGCGTGTGTAGCTTCTACAAACGTCCGCTCCTTGGAGTCCCGCAGACGTCGAGGCGGTCGTGACGGCTGCCCCGTACCTGGCACGTTGCGTGCACTCGACGCTCCCAGGAGGTCAACTCAATGCTTGGTTGGGCACTGACATTTCTGGTTCTGGCACTGGTTGCTGGCTTGCTCGGGTTCTCCGGACTTGCTGGTGCTTCCGCCAACATCGCGTGGGTCCTGTTCGTCGTCTTCCTCGTGCTGATGGTGGTGTCGGCGGTTGCGCGCGCGCTGCGTGGCCAGTCGCCCGCTTGAACGAACCGCGCCACCGAATGATCACAAGGGAGGAAACGCACATGAGTCTCACGAAGATCGGTTCCGTATTGCATCGCGTTCGACTTCGCGCCTCGCGAGGAGCCGCTGTGCGGATCCTGGGGGCAGTCCTCCTCGCTGGGGGGGCGTTCTCGCTGACTGCCTGCGAGGAGCGCAGCCCGATGGACGAGTTCGTGGAAGAGGTGGAAGACGAGGCGAAGGACGCCAAGGAAGCGGTCGAGGACGAGATCGACGACCACAGCTAGGAGCCCGACCCGAGACGAAGTCTTGGGTCGGGCCCCTGGCGGGCTTGCGCCCGGAGGCTTCATGAATCCCCGGCGATGGTACGGGTACCTGCTCGACCGGTGGGATGCGCTGCGCGGCAGCTACTGGTTCTTCCCGGCGCAGATGGCGGTGCTCTCGGGCGCGTTGGCACTGGCGACCATCGAGTTCGACCGGCGTGTGCCACTCGAGGGCGTCCTCGCGATGCCCTGGCTGACCGGGGTCAGTGCGGACGGCGCGCGCGCCGTGCTCTCGACCATCGCCGGCTCGATGATGACGGTGACCGGTGTGGTCTTCTCGATCACGGTCGTGGCGCTGACCCTGACGTCTTCGCAGTTCGGTCCGCGTCTGCTGCGGACCTTCTTCCGGGACCGCTCGAGTCAGTTTGCGCTCGGGACCTTCCTGTCGACCTTCTTCTACAGCCTGTTGGTGCTGCGGGCCGTGGGGTCTCCCGACCGCGTCCCCTATGTGGCGACGGCCGGTGCGGTATTACTCGCGGTCGTCAGCCTGTTCGTCCTGATCTTCTTCATCCATCACACCGCGAACTCGCTGCAGGCCTCGAGCGTGATCGCCGCGGTGGCCTGCGAGATCCGCGAGCAGATTCCGGTGCTCTTCCCGGAAGCGCTGGGGAAAGAGCGAGCGGCGGGCTCGGACCACGGGGACGAGGAGCGGCTCGCCGCTCTCGGCGAGGAGGTCCGGGAGATCTTCTCGGCGGGGGAGGGGTACGTTCGCATTCTCGACGACGAGGCGACCCTCGCGCTCGCCTGCGAGCATGACCTGTTGATCTGGATGGACGCGTGTCCGGGAGAGTTCGTCGGTGAGGGATCGCGGATTGCGCGGGTTGCGCCCGCGGCCAAGGTGACCGACGAGGTGGCAGCCGCGTTGCGCGGCTGCTGCATCCTCGGAGACCACCGCACGCCGGTCCAGGATGTCGGCTTCCTGGTCGAGCAGCTCTCGGAGATGGCCGTGCGCGCGCTGTCGCCGGGCGTCAATGACCCCAAGACCGCCGTCGAATGCATCCATCGCCTGGGCAGCCTGATCGCACGGCTCGCGCCGCGGAGCTTTCCGTCTGGCCGGCGCTTCGACGACGCCGACGTGCTGCGCGTCGTCGTCGCGCCGACGCGCTTCGACGACATCGTGTCGAGCTGCTTGGATTCCATCCGGCTCTACGGCGCGGATGACCCACAGGTGGCGAGCGCGCTACTCCGGGCCGTTGCTGCGGGGGTCGAAGGAGCTGCGGACGCGTCTCGTCGCGAAGTCCTCCAAGAGCACGCTCGCGAGATCCACGCCGCCTTCGAACGTTCGCGCGAGCGCCGGTCGGACCGCGACCGCGCCCGGGTCGCGGCGGCGTACGAGCGGGTTCGCGTGGCCCTCGGCGCAGCTGCAATCCCGGAAGGAGGGACCGCCTGATGGACGTCTCGACCCAGGTGTCGTGGTCCGAGGTGCTCGACAACCTGCACTGGCGAAGGCGACCCGGTGAGCTTCGTTGACGAGCTGGCGGGCCTGCCCCTGGCAGACCGGGCCCAGATCATGGGCGGGAGCCTCACGGGGCTGATGCAGCTGGCCGCCTGACGGGGATCCGTCGGCTCGCCTTGCCTTCGCTGGTCTTGCCTCATCTCGTCGTGCCCCCAGTCTTGCTTGGAGACTGCCGCTCGCCTGCCGGTCCCCGGACCCGCAAGCCGGCGCGGTGTTCCGCCGATACCCCCCGTAGCGGATCAGGCGGAGAAGTTCCTTGGCGACCCTGCTCATCATCGACGACTCGGCGGTGCACCGCGCGCAGATTGCGCGGGCGGTTGCCGAGTCCCGGGTCTTCGAGAACGTCATCGAGGCCGAAGACGGGATCCGCGGTCTGAAGGTCCTGCTCGACGGTTCCGTGGACGTGGTCCTGTGCGACCTCGAGATGCCCGGCATCGACGGAGAGAAGATCCTGCGCGTCAAGGAGGCGATGCCCGCCAGTCGCCAGGTTCCCTTCGTGTTCCTGACCGGCTCGCAGGACCTGGACCGTCGGGTGCGCTTGCTCGAGCAGGGCGCCGCGGACCTCGTGCTGAAGCCCTTCCATCCGGGAGAGCTGGTCGCGCGGCTTCGTCTGCATCTCAAGGTCAAGCGCCTGCAGGACGAGCTGCGCGTGAAGAACGAGACGCTCGCGCGTCTCTCGACGACCGATGTGCTGACGGGCTTGCGGACGCGACGCTACGTCCACGAAGTACTCGCCATCGAATTCCTGCGTGCGCGCCGCTACGCCTCGCCGCTGTGCGTGATGATGGTGGACATCGATCATTTCAAGGACGTCAACGACACCTGGGGACATCCGGCGGGGGACCGCGTGCTCCGCGGCGTGTCCTCGGTCCTGCTCCGAGAGCTTCGCAAGACGGACGTCATCGGTCGCTATGGCGGAGAGGAGTTTCTCGCGGTCTTGTCCCAGAGTGATCTCGAAGGGGCGCGCGTCCTCGCCGAGCGCTGGCGCCACGAGGTCGAGGCCGGGGCCTTCGAGGCCGGAGTCGATGCGCCCGTGCAGTCGCGCGTCAGCATCGGGGTCGCGCAGTACCGGCCCGAGATGAAGTCCCCCGACGATCTCGTCGCGGCGGCCGACGCGGCGCTCTACCGGGCCAAGGAGAAGGGGCGCAACCGCGTGGAAGTGATCGATGAGGCCGCTTCCTAGGAGGCCGACCCAAGACTGCGTCTTGGGGAAACAGGCTCCTAGCTGTCGGGCGCGTCGCTCGTCGAAGTGCGTCGGCGTCGCCTTGCTTCCAGGGCCTCCGCGATCTCGCGTTCGTTGCCACGGTCCGTCGGCTCGTAGAAGCGCCGGCCCGCAAGGGCTTCGGGCAGGTTCTCGGCGTCGACGAAGGCGTCCTGCTCGTCGTGGGGGTAGCGGTAGTCTGCCCCGTAACCGAGGTCCTTCATGAGCGATGTCGGGGCGTTGCGCAGGTGCATCGGGACTGCCGCCGACCCGGTCTCGCGCAGGGCTTCGTAGGCACGGCCCAGGGCCTTGTAGGCTGCGTTGCTCTTGGGCGCGCACGCGAGATGGGTGGTGGCCTGGGCGAGGGGGATACGAGCCTCGGGCATGCCGATCCGCTCGACGGCCTGGTAGGTGGCGACGGCCACCTGGAGTGCGGTGGGATCGGCGTTGCCGATGTCTTCGGATGCGAAGACGACCAGCCTCCGCGCCGGGTACAACGGGTCTTCCCCCGCCTCGAGCATGCGCGCGAGGTAGTACAGGGAAGCGTCGGGGTCGCTCGCGCGCAGGCTCTTGATGAAGGCCGACACGACGTTGAAGTGTTCTTCGCGGTCCCGGTCGTGAAGCAACAGGCGACGGCCCGCGGCTTCGCGGATGGTCTCGGGAGACAGCGGGTCGTTCGCGTGCGGTCCCTGACGGTGCACGGCGGCGGCGGCCTCCAGCAGCCCGAGGGCGCGGCGTGCATCACCGTCCGCCGCCTGAACCATGGCGCCGATACTGCCGTCGCCGAGCCGCAGCCCCGACCGGCCGAGGCCTCGATCCGGGTCGGCGACCGCCCGTTCGACGAGACCGACCAGTGCCTCGTCTTCGAGTGGGCGCAAGGTCAACACCCGACAGCGGGAGAGCAGGGGAGCGTTCACCGTGAACGAGGGGTTCTCCGTCGTGGCGCCGACCAGGGTCACCGTGCCCGCTTCGACGTGGGGAAGCAGCACGTCCTGCTGTGCCCGGTTCAAACGGTGGATCTCGTCGATGAAGAGGATCGTGCGAAGTCCGACCCGTCGCGCACGTTCGACCGCCTCGCGGATGTCCTTCACGCCCGAGGTGACGGCGGACAGGGGCTCCATCCGGCAATCCGGTTGATCGGCCAGGATCCAGGCGAGGGTCGTCTTGCCGCTACCCGGGGGCCCCCAGAGGATCAGGGATGGCATCTCCCCGGACGCGACCATGGCACGCAGGGCACTGCCCTCGGCGGTCAGCTGTCCCTGCCCCAGCATTTCCTCGAAGCTGCGCGGACGCATGCGGTCGGCCAGGGGAGCGCGCGGGTCGACGCGGCGTTTCGGCCGTTCGGGGAACAGCTCCATCGAGTCACTCGCACGATCGCGCGACATGGCACGATGCTAGCCCCAATCCGTCAGTGTCGTGGCACAGCGCTTGCTGGGCTGCTGCTGAACCCTGCGGATCCCGCTTCCCGGGGTGGTTCTCGTTGAGAGCGCGACAACCTCGCACCGGTGAGCCTGACTGCCAAGAGCCAAATCGCCGCGCGAGACGGAGCGTCGCGCGATTCCGGACGCGAATTGGGGTCGCGCCCGGATCCGCACGACGGATCAGGGCTAGCAGTGCGTCGACGCAGCCCGGGCCGGTTATCATCGGGCGGTTCGGCGAGGGCAGCCGGGCCCCGACAGACGAGAGATGAGAGATGAGAGGAGAGTGCGTTTGGTCATCCAGTCCGTCGGCATCTGCCTGAAGCCCGGACAGCCGCAAGCGGCGAAGACGGTCCGAGAGCTCGTGAAGTGGCTCGGGGATCGCGGGATTCGCGCGCGTGGCGACGCCGAGTGCGCACGCCTCGTGGACTTGCCCGCGGAGGACATCGGCAGCCTGGCGGCGGAGGTCGACCTGATCGTGTCCCTCGGCGGCGACGGAACCCTGTTGGCCGTCGCGCGCGGAACGGGGAGTCACCGGGTTCCCATCCTTGGCGTGAACCTCGGGACCCTGGGCTTCCTGACCGAAGTCAACGTCGAAGAGATGTTCTCGGCCCTCGAGACCGTCCTGGCCGGAAAGGCCGAAGTCTCGTCGCGCATGCGCCTGGAGGTCATCGTCTCCCGGGACGGAGTCGAACGCGGCCGCTTCCTGGCACTCAACGACGCAGTCATCACGAAGACGGCGCTGTCCCGGATGATCGATCTCGAGACCTTCGCGGACGGGCAGGCGGTGACCACCTACCACGCCGACGGTCTGATCGTCAGCACGCCGACGGGCTCGACCGCGTACTCGCTGTCCGCCGGCGGCCCGCTGCTGCTACCCGGCCTCGAGGCGATCGTACTGACGCCGATCTGTCCGCATTCCCTCAATCACCGTCCGCTGGTGCTGCCGGTGGGCGTCGAGATCGAGGTCGTCGTCCAGACCCGGGGCGGCGAGGCGACGATCACCATGGACGGACAGGAAGGCATGGACGTGGAGGAGGGCGATCGTGTGGTGATGCGCCGGGCTCCTCATCCAGTCGACATCATTGCTTCGCCGCTCCGGACGCGCTTCCAGATCCTGCAGCGAAAGCTGCGCTGGGGCGATCGTTGATCGAGTCGCTCCGCATCGAGAGTTGGGTGATCGTCGCCGAGGCCGAGCTGGCACTCGGGCCGGGCTTGAACGTCCTGACGGGCGAGACGGGCACGGGCAAGTCGATCGTGCTCGGCGCGCTGTCGCTGCTGGCGGGTGGCCGCGGCTCGTCGGACGCGGTTCGGACCGGGACCGACCGCGCCGTCGTCGAGGCGGTCTTCGACACCGAGGCCTGGCCCGAGGTCGAAGCCGAGCTGGCGCGTCGGGAGCTGCCCGTCGACGACCATGCGCTGGCCGTGCAGCGGACCCTGACGCGCGGTCGTTCGGAAGGCGGGGGGGCGCGCAGCCGCGTGCGGGTCGCGGGCGAGCTGGTGCCGGCGGCGACCCTGGCCGAGCTGTTCGCCGACCGCATCGAAATCTCGAGTCAACACAGCTCACAGACCCTGTTGCGTCCGGATGTCCAGAGTCGGCTGCTCGACGAGTCGGGCGGCCTGTTGGACTTGCGGGGCGAGGTGGCAGCGGAGGTCGCGGCGCTGCGCGCCCTCGACGGCGATCTCGTCAAGCTGCGGGCCGCTGCGGAAGAGCGCGCCCGACGCCAGGATTTCCTGGCCTTCCAGCTGCAGGAAATCGACGATGTCGCCCTCGAGGCGGGCGAGATCGAAGAGCTCGAGTCCAGCCATGCCCGGCTCGCACATGCGGATCGACTGCTCGAGGAGGGCCGCAACGCCTGCACGGCGCTCGTCGGTGATTCCGAGGGAAGCGACGAGGCTCCAAATGCCGTCGACCGCGTGTCGGAGGCCGCACGGCGGATCGACGCCCTCGCGGGTCTCGATCCGCAGCTCACGGGCCTGGCCGAACGGCTGCGCGCCCAGGAAGCCGAGCTGTTCGAAGCCGGGCGCGATCTGGAACGCTACCTCGGACGGATCGACGCGGATCCCGCGCAGCTGGCCTTCGTGGAAGACCGCATCGCGGCCATCCAGAAACTGCAGCGCAAGTACGGCCAGACCGAGGACGTCATCCGGGCATCACGCGACGCGCTGGCGACCGAGCTGGCGTCGCTTGCCGGCGCCGACGCAAGTATCGACGCGTTGGCCGCCGAGCGCCGGAAACGCGCGGAGGCCTTGACCGAGCGCGCCGCAGCGTTGTCGAAGGGACGCGCGAAGAGCGCGCGCAAGCTCGCGAAGGCCGTCGAGACGGCGCTTGCGGCTCTGGCCATGCCCGGTGCGCGCTTCGAGGTCGCCCTGGACCGGGCCGATCCGCCCGAGGGTTTGCCCTGCGGACCGTCGGGGAGCGAACGCGCGGAGTTCCGTTTCTCCGCCAACGCCGGCGAGCCTACCCGACCGCTGCGTTGGGTGGCTTCCGGTGGAGAGTTGTCCCGGGTCTTCCTGGCCGTCCGCAACGCGCTGCGCCGGTCGGGCGGCGGCATGGTGCTGGTCTTCGACGAGGTCGATGCGGGTATCGGCGGTCGCGTGGCCGAGCGGGTGGGGCGGTCCCTGGCCGAGCTCTCGAAGCACCACCAGGTTCTGTGCATCACCCACCTGCCGCAGATCGCCGCCCTGGGAGAGGTGCACTTCCGGGTCCACAAGCGGGATCGCAAGGGCCAGACCGAGGCGTTCGTCGAACGGATCGAAGGCGACGAGCGGGTCGAAGAGATCGCGCGCATGGCGGGCGGCGAATCCGTCACGGACGCAACCCGTCGACATGCAGCGGAACTCCTGGGGGGCAACACCCCCTCGAGCAACGCATAGCCGCTCTCCAGCGGCCGCCTGCGCCCCGTCTGCACTTCCGGGTCAAGAGCTCCCGATTCGGGGCCGATTGATACCTGGAGACGCTCGCCCGAGTGCTGCGGGTGTGACGCGCGTCACCGACCGGTTTGGCCGGCGGGCGATCTTCAAGGTGTTGGAGGCCAGGAGTTCGCAGTGAGTGCAGGGGCAGCAAACAGCCCGGCGGCCGCGCCGGTATCGGTACCGCCGGGAGCGGTGGTGCTGATCAAGAGCGGCTTCTACGAAGGGCTCGAGATCTGTGTGGATCGCGATTGGTTGGTCATCGGTCGGGGTCGCAGTGCGGACCTGATCCTGGCCGAGCCGACGATCTCCCGGGCACATGCGGCCGTGGGCTACGCGACGGAAGGCTTCTTCGTGCAGGACCTGGGGAGCACGAACGGAACGATGGTGAACGGCGCGAAAGTACAACGGACGGCTCTGAAGACCGGAGACGTCATCCAGATGGGCAAGCTCACGCTCGCCGTGACCTTGCCCAGTTAGGCCGTCGGAGAGGGGCGGAGTAGACAATGGACCATTACACGATCATGCTCGTGGTGGACGCCACGGCACCCGTCAAGCGCTTCCAGGTGCCGCGCAAGGCCGTGCGGAGAGCGATCATCGGCACCGCAGTGATGACGCTGATCGCGTTGGTCGGCCTGTGGGACTACACGCGGATGCGAGCGGGCAACGGCGAGCTGGGCGACCTGCGTGTCGAGGTCGCGGAGCAGCGGGAGCAGATCCAGCGCTTCGAGCAGATGCTGCATCAGGCGGACGCCAAGCTGCAGCACGTGCGCGAGCTGGAACGCAAGGTTCGCATCATCGCGAATCTCCCGGGTGCCGCCGGGGTCGGGGGCGAAGACGTCACCGAGCTGCCCCGCGGCTATCAACAGGGCTACCAGCAGGGCTATGACCCGAGCCATGAGATGGCGATCCCGGCGGACGGCGAGTTGATGCCGCCGGCGGGTGTCCCGATCGATCGCGGGCCGCTCAGTCGTCACGCTCCCGACACCCGGCCGATCGAAGGTCCCAGCCTGCCGCCGCAGCTGATGGAGCGCGAGGGCATCACCAGCGTCGGCGCCCGGCGTGTCGCCAGGCTGTCGGACGCAGCAGACGTACTCGCCGCAAAGGCCCGCGAGCGCGGCGACTCGCTGACCTTGCTCGTCGGTTCCCTGGAAGAGAAGAGCCAGAAGCTGGCCTCGATGCCGTCGGTCTGGCCGGCGAAGGGCTGGCTGACGTCGCGCTTCGGCGCGCGGGTCTCACCGTTCACCGGTCGCCGTCAGCTGCACGCGGGCATCGACATCGCGGCGCGTGCGGGCACGGCCATCCAGGCGCCGGCGCGGGGTAGGGTGTCGTCGGTCGGCAGCCGCGGACCGCTCGGCAACAGCCTCGTGATCGATCACGGCTACGGACTCAAGACCTTCTACGGCCACACGAAGGAGGTCTTCGTGAAGGTCGGCGATACGGTGGAGCGGGGCCAGCGTGTGGCGGCCATCGGCAGCACCGGCCGCAGCACCGGGCCGCACCTGCACTACGCCATTCACGTCAACGGCAAGGCCCGAGATCCCCTCAACTACATCTTCGACTAGAGCCTGACCCAGGACGGAGTCTTGGGGAAACAGGCGACGACGCAAAGGTCGTCAGACCGCAGATAGCCGGCGAAGCCGCGCACGCCGCGGTCTCCATGCGTGATTGCTGCGCGTAGGGGGCTCTCCTAGACTCCTCGTCCCTCCCCCGGTCGCGGAACCATCGATGCAGCGTGCACTCAGCAAGGTCTTCGGGACCCGCAACGATCGCGTGATCAAGCGGATCCTCCCGATCGTGGACCAGATCGGCCGTCTCGAGCCGGAACTCACCCCGCTCTCGGACGAAGAGCTGGCAGCGAAGACGCCCGTCTTCCGCGCGCGGCTGGACGCCGGGGAGACCCTCGACGACCTGTTGCCCGAGGCCTTCGCCACGGTTCGCGAAGCCACCAAGCGAACCCTCGGCATGCGCCATCACGACGTCCAGATGATCGGCGGCATCGTGTTGCACCGCGGCTGGATCGCGGAAATGAAGACGGGCGAGGGCAAGACCCTCGTGGCGCCCCTCGCCGCCTACCTGAACGCGCTGACCGGCCGCGGCGTCCACATCGTCACCGTCAACGACTACCTGGCGAAACGCGATGCCGAATGGATGGGCCAGGTCCATCGCTTCCTGGGTCTCAGCGTCGGCTACATCATCCATGGGATCTCGGACGTCGATCGGCGCGCGGCCTACGATTCCGACATCGCCTACTGCACGAACAACGAGCTGGGCTTCGATTACCTGCGCGACAACATGAAGTTCGACACCAGCTCGCTGGTCCAGCGAGAGCTCAACTACGTGATCGTCGATGAGGTCGACTCGGTGCTGATCGACGAGGCCCGGACGCCGCTCATCATCTCGGGTCCTTCGGAAGAGAACACCCAGCTCTATTCCATCGCGAACCGGGTGATCCCCGCCCTCAAGCAGGGCACCAAGGGCGAGCCGGCAAAAGGGATCGAGGAGACCGGCGACTACTGGCTCGACGAGAAGGCTCACCAGGCGACGCTCACCGAGGCCGGCATCCACAAGGTCGAGAAGCAGCTCGGGATCGACAACCTCTACGAGCCGTCGATGCTGCCGGTGCTCCACGCGGTCAGCCAGGCGCTGGTCGCCCACACCCTCAAGCGACGCGACGTCGACTACGTCGTCGAGATGGGAGAGAGCGGCAAGAAGGAAGTCGTCATCGTCGACGAGCACACGGGCCGAAAGATGCCCGGCCGGCGTTGGTCCGATGGCCTACATCAGGCCGTCGAGGCGAAGGAAGGCATCGTCGTTCAGTCCGAGAACCAGACCCTCGCCTCGGTCACCTTCCAGAACTTCTTCCGCATGTACGACAAGATTTCGGGCATGACGGGCACCGCCGACACCGAGGCCGAAGAGTTCGCGAAGATCTACGACCTCGACGTGATGCTGATCCCGACGAACCGCCCCCAGATCCGGGACGACATCGCCGACGTCGTGTTCAAGACGAAGCGCGAGAAGTTCAACGCGGTCGTCGAGGACATCAAAGAGCGTCATGCCACGGGCCAGCCGACCCTGGTCGGCACCATCTCCATCGAGACCTCCGAGATGCTGTCCCGCAAGCTCAAGAAGAACGGCCTCAAACACAACGTGCTGAACGCCAAACACCACAAGCGGGAGGCGGAGATCGTCTCCCAGGCGGGGCGCTTCGCGGCCATCACGATCTCGACGAACATGGCGGGTCGCGGGACGGACATCGTGCTCGGCGGCAACCCGGAATCCATGGCGCTCGCGAAGTGCCAGGGCGACAAGGAACACCCGGAGTACCTCGAACAGGTGGCGCACTACGAGGTCGAGTGCCGCCAAGAGCGCGCGAAGGTGCTCGCGGCCGGCGGGCTCCACATCCTCGGTACCGAACGGCACGAGAGTCGGCGCATCGACAACCAGCTGCGGGGTCGCTCCGGTCGGCAGGGGGATCCCGGCTCGAGCCAGTTCTACCTGTCCCTCGAAGACGACCTGCTGAGGATCTTCGAGGCGGACCGGGTGGCCCAGTGGTGGGACCGTGTCGGGGTCGAAGAGGGCGAGGCGATCGAGAACCGGATGCTGTCCCGGGTCATCGAGGGCGCCCAGAAGAAGGTCGAGGCCCGCAACTTCGACATGCGAAAGCACCTGCTCGAGTACGACGACGTGCCGAACAAGCAGCGCCAGGCCTTCTACGGCCGGCGTCGCATGGCCCTCGACGCCGAGAGCGTGCACGACGAAGTGCTCGATATGGTCGAGGGAGTCCTGGTCGGGATCCTCGACATGAACTGGCCCGACAAAGGCGATCCCGAACCCGAGCAGGTGGGCGAGATCATCCTGCAGCTCGACCAGAGCTTCGGCGTCCAGTTCGCCATCGACCAGCCGCCGTTCGATCACATCGATTCGAAGGACGATCTGGGACGCCAGCTGCTCGCGCGCCTGACGGCCTTCCTCGACGACAAGGCGGTCAAGTGCGACGAGATGGCCGCTCAACACGCCGAGATCGGGTACCCGACCTTCCAGTGGTTCGAGCGCGACATCCTCTTGCGGATCCTCGACAGCCAGTGGAAGGACCATCTCCACACCATGGACGGGCTGCGCGAAGCCATCGGCTTGCGCGGCTACGCGCAGAAGGACCCGAAGGTCGAATTCCAGCGGGAAGGCTGGGCGATCTTCGAGGAGCTCGAGGGCCGCATCGACGAGCAGGCGGTCCAGCTGATCTTCAAGTTCGTCCTGCCCGAGCCGCGGGCTGCGGCGCCGCGGCCGATTTCGCGGCCCGTTCCCCAGCGCGGTCAGACGGCACCGGCCGCCAATGCCGACAACCCCGCCGGCAGCGAAGCGGCCGCTCGGGCGTCGGGCCCCGCGGCGGGCCCGGGCGGTGAAGTCCACAAGGTCGGGCGCAACGAACCGTGTCCGTGCGGCAGCGGCAAGAAGTACAAGAAGTGCCACGGCGCCGCGTGAGTCGGTCGCGCACCCCCCACCTGACCCGCACGCCCGTCGTACAGGGCTTCCGCGCCGCCGGTATCCACTGCGGCATCAAGGCCCGGGCCAAGGACCTCGCGCTGATCGTGAGCGACGAGGTCGCGACCATCGCCGGTGTCTTCACCCAGTCGACGGTCGTCGGAGCGCCCGTGGAATGGTGCCGCGAGCACCTCGGAGCCGGCCGCGCGCGGGCGATCGTGGTGAACAGCGGTTGCTCGAACGTGGCGATGGGCGACCGCGGCCGACGCGACGCCCGACGCACGGCGGAGATCGCCGCCCGCGAGCTGGGCTGCCCCGTCGAAGAGGTCTTCCTGGCATCGACGGGCGTCATCGGCGAGCCGCTGCCGATGGACAAGCTGCGCTCGGGGATTCCCCGGATCGCGAAGCGCCTGAAGACGGAAGGGCTCTCGGATGCCGCCGAGGCGATCCGGACGACGGATACCTTCGCGAAGACCGCCGGCGTGTCCGTGCGGATCGGCCGGCGCAGTGTCGATATCGGCGGTATGGCCAAGGGCTCGGGGATGCTCGAGCCGAACATGGCCACCATGCTGTCCTTCCTGCTCACGGACGCCACGGTCTCGCGGGCCTATCTGCAACGCATCCTGCGCGAGGTCGCGGACCTCACCTACAACCGCGTGAGCGTGGACGGGGAAGGCTCGACCAGCGATACGGTCCTGCTGCTGGCCAATGGCGCCGCTGGCGCGCCGCGCATCAGCGGGCCGCGCAGTCCCGGCGCAGCAGCGTTCCGGGCCGGGGTGCTGCAAGTCGGCGAGAGCCTGGCGCGGGATCTCGCCCGGGACGGGGAGGGTGCCACCAAGCTGGTGACGGTCAGCGTGAACGGCGCCCGGAACGCCGAGCAGGCCGAGCGGGCCGCTCGGCGCATCGCCAACTCGCTGCTGGTCAAGACCGCCATCTTCGGCGGTGACCCGAACTGGGGTCGAATCCTGCAAACGATCGGAGCGGCGCGTGTGGACATCAAGTTGGACCGGGCCGCGGTCTCTCTGTGTCGCGTGAAGGTGTTCCGCAATGGCACGTCCGCGGGCGCCGCGGCGCGCAGGCGGGCCGCGAAGGGACTGACCGCCGACGAGGTGGAGATCGAGCTGGATCTCGGGGTCGGCAACGCCGGCACCCGCATGTGGACCTGCGACCTCAGCTACGACTACGTCCGGATCAACGCCGAATACACCACCTGACCGCTGGCGCGCCCCGTGCTCCCCATGGGGGATTCGTTGCTCCACCGGCGGGGGACGTGCTAACTACGGGCCAACTCACACGTTCCGGGACGTCCCCTGCGGTGCCCCGTCTCTTCGCATCTGCCTTCCTGGCAGGACCGAGACGCGGGTTGGGGAAGCCACGACCGGGGCGGAGGTACAACCGCGAAGGAGATGAGAATGTCCGAAACGACGGCGACCCCGTCGGGTGCGCCCGACTCCGCCGAGGCTGCGGCCACTGCCGCTGCCGCTTCTGGAACCTTCGTCGAGGCTGAGGCCGAAGCGCTCGAGATTCCGAAGCTGAACATCCGTACGTTGTTGGAGGCCGGCGTCCACTTCGGCCACCAGACCCGTCGCTGGAACCCGCGCATGCGCGAGTTCATCTTCGGCGAGCGCAACGGCACCCACATCCTCGACCTCGACCAGACCCTCCCGATGTTCGCGGAGGCGCTCGATTTCATTCGGGAGACCACCGCTCGCGGCGGCAGGGTGCTCTTCGTCGGGACCAAGCGTCAGGCCGCACCGCTGATCGAGATCGAGGCGAAGCGGTCCCGCCAGTTCTACGTCAACAACCGCTGGCTGGGCGGCATGCTCACCAACTGGAAGACCGTCCGAAAGTCGATCGATCGCTACAAGGCTGGCCTCGATATTCTCGGCGACCAGGAGAAGATGGACGGCCTCTCCAAGAAGGAACTCGCCCGCGTCAGCCGTCAGAGCGAGAAGTACGAGAAGTCCCTTGCCGGCATTCGCGAGATGACGAAGCTGCCCGACGCGATCTTCATCATCGATGTATCCAAAGAGGAGATCGCCGTCTCCGAGGGCAAGCGACTGGGCATCCCGATCATCGCCGTCGTCGACTCGAACTGCAGTCCCCGGGGCGTCGACTTCGTGGTCCCCGGAAACGATGACGCGATCCGGTCCCTCGACCTGTACTGCAAGCTCGTCGCGCAGGCCTGTCTCGAAGGCGATGCCGAACACCAGAAGAACCTGCTGACCGAGAAGGATGCCGCGCCGGCCCAGTCCGCCGACGCCGCAGCCGCACCGGCAACGGGTCGTCGGGTGGTCGAGATCAAGCAGCCGCCTCGCCGCGGACGTGGCCAGGCCGGTGGTCGGACCCACAGCTCTGGGGGTTGGGCCGAGCGAGAGGGACAGCCGCCGGCAGATGCCGCGCCGGCGCCCGCTGCGGCTCCGGCCGCGGAAGCCGGGGAGAAGGCACCGGATCTCGCCGCGAGCGCGCGGCCGCCCAAGCCGGGAGAGCAGCCGGGAGACGAGGAGTAGGACCGGGAACCGAACCGCATCCACCCATCTCGTGTCCCTCTCTCGGGGCGCCGTGGGTTCCAAGGTGTTGCGAACCGGATCGATTCCCCGGCGCGACACGGCGAAACCAAGGAAGGAAAGACAGCACGATGGCCATCTCGGCAGCAGATGTGAAGACGCTTCGCACCCAGACGGGTGCGGGCATGATGGATTGCAAGCGCGCCCTGAGCGACGCCGACGGTGACACGGAGCGCGCGGTCGAGTTGCTGCGCGAGCGCGGACTGGCGAAGGCCGGCAAGCGAGCCGGCCGGGAGACCAGCGAAGGCAGCGTCGGGATCTCTCTCGACGGCGGCGTCGCCGCGATCATCGAGCTCGGGTGCGAGACCGACTTCGTGGCCCGCACCGACGACTACCAGGCTCTCGTCCAGGAGATCGCGGACCTCGTCGCCGGCAGCGCGGACCTCACCGACGCGGCGAAGACCCTTGCGGCTTCTCTCGGCGGCGAGACCGTCGAGGCACGCGTCACGGCCGCCATCAGCAAGATGGGCGAGAACATCGAGCTGAAGCGCGTGGCGCGGCTGTCGGTCGAGGGTGTGACCGGGGGCTACGTGCATGCGGGGGGCAAGCTCGGCGTCGTGGTGGGGATCGCCTCGGACAAGAGCGACGCCAAGCTCGAAGGGCTGGCCAAGGACGTCGCGATGCACGTCGCCGCCGCAGACCCGACGCCGCTGGCCGTGGACGAGGACGGTGTCCCGTCCGATGTCGCCGACGCCGAGCGTCGCGTGCTCACCGCCCAGGCCGAGGGCAGCGGCAAGCCGGCCAACGTGATCGAGAAGATGGTGGAAGGTCGAATGCGAAAGTTCTTCGCCGAGAACTGCCTGGTGCGGCAGGCCTTCGTGAAGGATCCCGACCACAGCGTCGGCGACGTGGTGAGTAGTGTTGCGAAGGAGGTCGGCGCGAAGGCGTCGGTCAGCGCCTTCGCACGCTTCCGCCTCGGGGAGGAGAGCACGGGTTGAAGCCCGTCTACAAAAGACCGCTCCTGAAAGTCTCGGGCGAGGGACTCGCCGGCGAGGAGGGGAGTGGTCTCAATCCCACCGTGATCCAGGGGACCGCCGAGCAGCTGCGGGACATTCGTGCCCTCGGCGTCGAACTCGCCGTGGTCGTGGGAGGCGGCAACATCATCCGTGGCATGACGGCGGCGGCCCAGGGAATGGACCGCGCCACCGCCGACTACATGGGCATGCTGGCCGGGGTCATCAACGCGATGGCGCTCCAGAGCGCCCTCGAGCAGCTCGGGGTGCCGACGCGCGTGCTGACCGCGCTCGAGATCACCGAGGTGGCCGAGCCCTACATCCGGCGTCGCGCGATTCGTCATCTCGAGAAGGGTCGGGTGGTGATCTTCGCAGGTGGTACCGGCAACCCGTATTTCACCACCGATACCGGAGCCGCTCTGCGCGCAGCCGAGATCGGGGCGGACGTCATCCTGAAGGCGACCCAGGTAGACGGCGTCTACGACGCCGACCCGTCCAAGGACCCGAACGCGACGCGCTACGACCAGCTGAGCTTCGAAGAAGCGATCCAGAAGAACCTGCAGTTCATGGACCAGACGGCCATCCAGCTCTGCCGCGAGAACAGTCTTCCGATCGTCGTGTTCGACATGAGCGCGCCGGGAAACATCCAGAAGGTGATCGTCGGCGAGACCGTGGGCACCCGGGTGAGCGACTAGCGCAGGAGGCGAGGGCATGGCGGACGAAGGCGACGTTGAACTGGTGCTCGAAGAGACCCGCGAGGCGATGGACAAGACGGTCCAGAGTTTCCGCAAGGAGCTCACCCGCGTGCGCACCGGCCGCGCCAGCACGAACCTTCTCGACGGCGTGTCCGTCGATTACTTCGGAACGCCGACCCCGCTGAATCAGCTGGCGAACGTGACGGCCCCCGATGCCCGGCTGATCGTGATCTCCCCCTACGACAAGAGCGCTTCGGCGGCGATCGAGAAGGCCATCCAGAAGTCCGACCTCGGCGTCACGCCGAGCAACGACGGGTCTGTGATCCGCATCTCGATTCCACCCCTGACGGAAGAGCGACGCAAGGACCTCGTGCGCCAGGTCCGCAAGATGGCCGAGGAACACAAGGTCGGCGTGCGCGAGGGGCGTCGTGATGCGATCGCCATGCTCAAGGACCTCGAGGGAGACGGTCTGAGCAAGGACGACCGTCACCGCGCCGAGAAGAGCGTCCAGGACCTGACCGACGGATTCGTTGCCAAGGTGGACACGCTGACCGCCGAGAAGGAGAAGGAAGTCCTCGAAGTCTGAGGGACCGTCATGTCTGCCGACCAGCTTCGACCGGACCGAATCCCGTCCCATGTTGCCATCATCATGGACGGCAACGGGCGTTGGGCGGAGGCCCAGGGGCTCGAGCGAAACGAGGGCCACCGCGCCGGGATCGAAGCCGTCCGGGCGGTGATCCGCGGCGCGAACGATCTCGGCATCCGCTACCTGACCCTCTATGCATTCTCGAGCGAGAACTGGGGTCGCCCCCAGGACGAGGTGCGCGAGCTGATGCAGCTCCTCGACCGCTACCTCGTCGAAGAGATCGATGAGGTGATGGAGAAGGGCATCCGCATCCGCGCGATCGGACGGCTCGATCGGCTGCCGCCGGGGACCCGCAAGGAGGTCGAGAACGCCACCCGGAAGACCGCGGGCAACGATGCAATGGACCTCGTCTTCGCGCTTTCCTATGGCGGCCGCGCCGAGATCGTGCAGGCCGCGAGACGCATCGCCCGGGACGCCGCGGCGGGCGAGGTCGACCCGCACGCGATCGACGAGAAGCTGTTCGCGTCCTACCTCTACGAGCCCGAAGTCCCGGACCCCGACCTGTTGATCCGCACGGGCTCCGAGTCCCGGGTGTCGAACTTCCTGCTCTGGCAGATCGCCTATACCGAGATCTACACGACCGAGCGGATGTGGCCGGACTTTCGCGAGGAGCATCTCGTGGAAGCGGTCCGAAACTACCAGGCCCGGGAGCGGCGCTTCGGAAAGACGAGCGCCCAGGTCAGCAGCCCTGCCAGTACCTCTGTCGGTACCTCGGGGAGCGAGGATCCCGCGTGAAGCGGGTCGTCATCCTGGGTTCGACCGGGAGCGTGGGCGAGCAGACCCTGGAAGTGATCGCGTCTGCGCCGAATCGTTTCGAGGTCGTGGCGCTCGCGGCGGGGCGCAACGTCGAGAAGCTGGCCTCCCAGGTCGAGCGCTTCCACCCGATGCGGGTGTCCGTGGCGAGCGAGACCGAGGCCGAGGCCCTGCGCGCGCGCATCGGGAACGACGTCTGCATCGGAGTCGGCGAGGCCGGGCTCGACGAGGTGGCGAAGGCGCCTGCGGATCTCGTCGTGGCGGCGCTCGTGGGCGCCGTGGGCCTCCGTCCCACCCTGGCCGCCATCGAGGCGGGACGCGATGTCGCCCTCGCCAACAAGGAAGTCATGGTGATGGCGGGCGCTCTGGTGCTGCGCGCGGTCCAGAAGCACGGCGTGACCCTGCTCCCGGTCGACAGCGAGCACAGCGCGATCTTCCAGGCCCTCTCGGGGCAACGGGCGCAGGACGTTGCCCGGCTCGTGCTGACCTGCTCGGGAGGACCCTTCCGCACCTGGGACGCGGCGCGCATCGTCGAAGCCAGCGTCGAAGAGGCGCTCGCTCATCCCAACTGGGACATGGGCGCGAAGATCAGCATCGATTCCGCGACACTCATGAACAAGGCCCTCGAGATCGTCGAGGCGCGCTGGCTCTTCGACGTCCCGCCGGAACGCATCGACGTCGTGATCCACCCGCAGTCCATCGTGCACTCCCTGGTCGAATTCGTGGACCGGTCGGTGCTCGCGCAGCTGGGGCTGCCGGACATGCGCGTGCCCATCGCGGTGGCGCTCGCGCATCCCGAGCGGCTGGACCTCGACCTGCCGTCCCTGGACCTGGCCTCGGTCGGGCAGCTCGACTTCGAGGAGCCCGACCGCAAGCGCTTCCCGGCCCTCGACCTGGCGGCGCGCGCGCTCGCCGGCAGTGAAGCCGCACCCGCCGTGCTGAACGCCGCAAACGAGGTCGCGGTGGCGGCGTTCCTGGAGGGGCGCATCTCGCTGCCGCGCATCTGCGAGATCAACGGGCGCGTCCTCGAAGCTCATCTGGCGGACCACGCGGGCGCCGTGGTGGAGTGCGTGGGCGACGTGCTGGAGGCCGACGCCTGGGCGCGCGCACTCGCGTCGGAATTCGCCTGTCTCCCTGGTAAGGACCCGGCATGAACCTGTTCGACTACCTCTTCGCCGCGATCCCGTTGCTCGGGACCCTGATCTTCGTCCACGAGCTCGGTCACTTCCTGGCCGCGCGTGCCTGTGGGGTGCGGGTCCTCAAGTTCTCCCTCGGCTTCGGCTCGCCCATCGGCTTCGGCTCATTCCGGATGCGCTGGGTGCGGAGCGGGACGGAGTACGTCGTGGCCTGGTTCCCGTTGGGCGGCTTCGTGAAGATGCTCGGCGAGCCCATGCCCGGGGCCGAGCCCGAGCCGGCCGTACTCGACGCCCGCCCCGACGAGTACCTGAGCGCGAAGAACACCTGGCAGAAGCTGCTCATCACCTTCGCCGGCCCGGCCATGAACCTCGCGTTGCCCGTCTTCGCCTTCATGCTGGTGCTGTGGATCGGCGTCCCGCGCGCCACCAACGTGGTCGGCATGGTCGAGCGAGGCTCGCCGGCGGCCGTGGCAGGCGTGCGGGCGGGCGATCGATTGATCGCCGTGGACGGCGTCCCCGTGAGCTGGTGGTACCAGGCCCGGGAAGCGATTGCCGAAAGCGGGGGCGACGCGATTCGTCTGGACGTCGAGCGCGCTGGCGAGAAGCAACGCTTCGAGGTTCCCCTCGAGCGACGGGGCATCCTCGATCCGTTCGGCGGCGTCGAGCGGATCGGATGGATCGGTCTTGGCAGCCGGCGCCTGCCGACCCTGCTCGGTGTACCGGCGGGCGCCTCGCTTGCGGCGAGGGCAGGGCTTCGTTCCGGAGATCGTGTCAACCGGGTGAACGACGTGCCCGTCGAGGACTGGGACGCGCTCCGCAAGGCCTACGCGGCTCTTCCGGTCGGCTCGGCCGTTGCGTTCAGCGTCGTGCGCGAGCCCGTATCGGAGGGGAGCGGTGATGCGCCCGCCGTCGCGGAAACGGTTGAGCCGGTCTCCACCGTCGTGTCGGCAACCGTGGCCGCGAGCCTCGACGCGTTTGGCGTCATTCCCGCGACGATCCTCGCGAGCGTCGTTGCGCCCGGTATGCCCGCCGCGGAGGCGGGGCTCGAGCCCGGGGACCTGATCCTGGCCGTCGACGGTCGCCCGGTCGGCAGCTTCGAGTCGTTCGCCAATTCCGTTCGCACCAGTGGGGGGCGCGCGCTCGAGATCACCTACGCGCGCGACGGAACGACGCGCAGCGTGTCTGTCGCGCCGCGCCTGCGCGAAGTGGAAGGTCCTCTCGAGATCGAGGGCATGACCGAGGAGATCTACCAGATCGGTATCGGTCACGCGCTCGCGACGCTCCCGGGTGCCTCGGCTCTCGACCAGGTCCGCAATCCCCTGACATCCCTGCCACGCGCCCTCGACATGACCGTGGACATGACCGTCGTGTTCCTGCGCGGCCTCGGGAAGTTGGTCTCCGGCGAAGTCGGTACGGACAAGCTCGCGGGGCCGATTGGCATCGCCGAGATCGCGCGCAAGTCTCTCGATCTCGGCTGGCAGGCCTATCTCAGCACCATGATGCTCATCTCCATCAATCTGGGCATCTTGAACCTGCTGCCGATTCCGATCCTCGATGGCGGCCAGGCGCTCATCTACATCGTCGAAGGCGTCAAGCGATCACCGATCTCCGTGCGGACGCGCGACGCGGTGCAACAGGCCGGCTTGCTGATGATCGTGATGCTGATGGCGTTGGCCTTCTGGAACGACCTGTCGCGCAACTGGGCGCAGTTCGTCGAGTGGATCGGCTCGGCCCTCTAGCGCTGCGTTGAATAGGGACGGCGCTGCCTTGAAGCCGAAAGCTCCCGACGATTGGCTGCTCGCCATCGAGTCCGCGACGTCGCGGCTCAGCGTCGCGCTGTTGCGCGGCGACGGAACGCCGATCGAACGCGCCGCGGACGAGTCGTCGGGACGCAATACGGGGCACCACGCCGAGCGGATCCTGCCCTTGATCGAGGCGCTCTTCGATGCGGCGGGTTGCGATGCCGAGGCCCCGACGGCCCTGGCCGTATCGATTGGTCCCGGGTCGTTCACGAGCCTGCGCGTGGGGCTCGCGACCGCCAAGGGGCTCGCCTTCGCCACGGACCGGCCGGTGATTCCGGTGCCGACTCTGGAGGCGCTGGCGTTCGGGGCGCGGATCGCAGGCGACGAGCGACCCCTCGCCGCGATTCTCGACGCGCGCCGTGGAGAGGTCTACGCGGCGATCTTCCGGCCCCAGGAGGGCGGCCTGCACTGCCTCCAGCCGGACGGACTCTTCTCGCCGGAAGAGTTGGCGGCGCGGCTGCCCATGGGCTGCCGTCTGGTGGGGGAGGGCGCTCACCTTCTCGCCTCGCTCGTTCCGGCACCGGACGAAGACCCCTGCACGCGCTGGCCGCGAGCGGCAAGTGTCGCGCGCCTGGCGCGCGCGCGTCTGTCGATCGGCGACCTCGGGGCCGAATCCGATCTCGCGCCGCGCTATGTGCGACGGGCAGAGGCCGAGGCAAAGCGAACCGCGAGCGCCGTCGAGGAGCCTTCGTGAGCACCTGGAATCGAGTCTTACGAATCCCTTATCGAACTCGGTCCCGGCTTTCGACCGTGCGCGCGACGTGGGATACTGCGCGGCCTGCGAGTCGCGGAGCTCGAACCCAAACCTCAACCCCCAACCACCAACTGAAGGAGAACACCCCTTGGCCGACGAGAAAGCAGCGAAGACCCCGAAGGTCGTCTGGGAAGACGCGAAGATGCGCAGCACCTACGCGAATGTCTGCAACGTCTCGAGCACGCGCGAAGAGGTCGTGGTCCTGTTCGGCACGAATCAGGCCTGGCAGGGCAACGAGGCCGAAGTCACCGTCGACCTTTCGGACCGCATCATCATGAGCCCCTTTGCGGCCAAGCGGCTGTCCATGCTGCTGCAGAACGTGGTCGCCCAGTACGAGACCCGCTTCGGTACGCTCGAAGTGATTCCGACCCAGGCGCCGCCGGCCCAGACGAACTGAGCGTCGGTGCCGGCAAGTCGTCGGCAGCCATCCCGCAAGTTCTGACATCTTCGGCCCGGGGAGGCGACGCATTCCCTGGCTCGTGCCGCGCGTATCGCACGAGAACGGGAGATGTCGAGATGGCCACATCCGTGGAGACACCGGAGCCGCGCCCGGCCGTCGTCTGGCAGGACGACGGCATGCGCAGCACCTACGCGAACGTCTGCAACGTCACGAGCACCCGCGACGAGGTGGTCGTGCTGTTCGGGACCAATCGCGGCTGGAAGGGCGCCGGGCAGCCGGTGACCGTGCAGCTTTCGGATCGCATGATCCTGAGCCCGTACGCGGCGAAGCGGCTCGCGCGGCTCTTGAACGGGGTCGTGGACGCGTACGAGAGCCGCTATGGCGTCCTGGCCATCGAGCGGCCCGCAGGAAACTCGGGATAGACTCCCCCAAGTGGGTTCGAGCGATTCCTTTGCGGGGACACCGCGCGTCCCGGCTTCCCTGCCGGAGGACGCGCGCGCGCGCTGGCGTGCCTTTCGCGATGCGGACTCGCCCGAGGACTTCTACGCGAGCTGGCTCGCGCTGCAATGCGCGCTGATTGGCGAGGTGTCCCGCGGCCTGGTGCTGGCGCGGACGGCCTCGCAAGAGGCGCTTGCCCCCGTCGCGGTGTGGCCGCCGGGCGAGGCGCCGGGAGCGCATCTCGCGAAGGCCGCCGAGAAGTCCCTGGCGGAACGGCGGGCGTTGGCGCTGCAGCTCGAACCCCAGGCAGGTCGCGATGCGCCGTCCCGGACCTGCATTGCGCACCCCATCGAATCGCCCCTGGGCGACGAGCCCGACCCCATTGGCGTCGTGGTCCTCGATCTGGCGCCGCGCCCCGCGGCGGAGCTCGAGTTCGCGCTGCGACAGCTGTCGTGGGGGTCGGCCTGGCTGGAGCTGGCGGCCCTGCGCGAGCGGGGCGGCGGAGGCGGCGACGCATCGAAGCAGGTCCTGCAGATCGTCGCGACACCCCTCGACCACGATCGCTTCGCGGCGGCCGCGACCGCTCTCGTCACCGATCTCGCCGGGCGCTTCGCGTGCGATCGCGTGAGTCTCGGCACTGTCGCGCACGGTCGCGTACAGCTACAGGCGGTCTCCCACAGTGCCCAATTCGGGGAGCGGGCCAACCTGACTCGCGCCGTGGAAGCCGCCATGGAGGAAGCGCTCGATCAGGAGTGCACGATCGTCCATCCGGGCGCGGGCGAGAGCGCGACACGCATCACCCGCGCGCATGCCCGGCTCGCTCTCGCGGCGGGAGACGATCCCGACCGGGAGGAGGGCGGCGGCTGCGTGTACTCCGTCCCGATCGCCCACGGAGATCGGTTCTGCTCCGTGGTGACCCTGGAACGGACCGGCGATCGCCCGTTCCAGAGCGCGGAATGCGAAGTGATCGAGGCGGCGCTGTCCCTGGCGGGTCCGATGCTGGACGTGCAGCGGCGTGAGGATCGCTTCATCGGTGTCAAGCTGATGGCCGCGCTGCGCGAGGGTGCGGAACGCCTGGTGGGTTCGGGACACGTGGGCCTGAAGCTCGCGGCGGCGGCGACGGTGGTGCTCGTGCTCGGGATGAGCGTGCTTCACGGGGAGTACCGCGTGACCGGGGATGCGGCCCTCGAGGCGCGCGTGCTGCTAGCGGCGGTGGCTCCCTTCGATGGCTTCGTCGCCGAGGCGCCCGCGCGGGCCGGCGATCGGGTCGCTCAGGGCGACGTTCTGGCGCGTCTCGACGATCGCGAGCTTCGCCTCGAACGCAGTCGCTGGTCGAGCCAGCTCGAGCAGCTCGTCAAGCAGTACCGGCAGGCGATGGCGGAACGAAACGCTGCTCAGGTGCGGATCTACAGCGCGCAGATGGACCAGGCCCGGGCTCAGTTGGCGCTGGTGGAAGCGCAGCTCGAGAAGATGGTGTTGCGGGCTCCCTTCGACGGGATGGTGGTGACCGGGGATCTCAGTCAGGACCTCGGCGCACCGGTGGAGCGAGGGCAACTCCTCTACGAGGTCGCTCCCCTCGACGCCTATCGCGTGGCGCTCGAGGTGGACGAGCGCGATATCGACGAGATCCGTGCGGGCCAGGTCGGCTCCATGGTGTTCTCGGCGTTCCCGGGTTCGCCCGTCGCGTTCGCGATCGATCAGGTGACCCCCGTGTCGACGTCCGGCGAGGGGCGCAACACCTTCCGCGTCGAGGCGACCTTGCAGGACCCGCCTTCGGACCTGCAGCCCGGGATGGAAGGCGTCGGCAAGATCGATGTCGATCAGCGGCGCGTCATCTGGATCTGGACCCACGACATCGTGGACTGGCTGCGGATGGCCGCGTGGAAGTGGCTGCCGTGACCCCGGCTCGAGGAGACGGGCATGGCTGAGTCACTCTTCAGCGGCTCGTGGTATCGCGTACGAGACCTCGTCCCTCGCCTGCGTCCCCATGCCCGCATCCACCGCCAGCGCTTTCGCGGCGAGACCTGGTATGTGCTGCAGGACGCCTCCAACGAGCGTTTCCATCGATTCCCGCCCAGCGCGCATACGGTCATCGGCTTGTTCGACGGGGAGCGCAGCGTCCAGGAAATCTGGGAGATCGCCACCGATCGTCTGGCAGACGATGCACCGACCCAGGACGAGACGATCCGACTGCTGGGCCAGCTGCACGCGGCGGACCTGCTGCAGTCCAACGTGCCGCCGGACGTCCTGGAGCTGTTCGATCGCAATCAGCGCCACGAGCGGCAGCAGCTGCGGGGGCGGCTGCTGTCCCCCTTCTCGATCCGCGTGCATCTATTCGATCCCGAGCGTCTGCTCGAAGCGATCACGCCGTGGCTGCGGCCGCTGCTCGGCAAGCTGGGTCTTCTGATCTGGCTCGGCGTGGTCGTGCCGGCGGCGGTGCTGGCCGGCGTCCACTGGTCCGAGCTGACGGAGGGAGTCCTCGACCGGCTCTTCACGCCGGGCAACCTGCTCGCCGTCTGGCTGATCTTTCCGTTGCTCAAGGTGTTCCACGAACTGGGTCACGGCCTGGCCGCAAAGCACTTCGGCGGCCAGGTTCACGACATGGGGATCATGTTCCTGGTCTTCGCGCCGGTTCCCTACGTGGACGCCTCTTCGTCCTGGGCCCTCGACAAGAAGGTGCAGCGCGCGTTGGTGGGTGGCGCCGGCATGATCGTCGAGGTCTTCCTGGCGGCGCTCGCATTCTACGTATGGCTCGCGGCCGAGCCCGGCGCTGTCCGCGCCACTGCCTACAACGCGCTGCTGATCGGCGGTGCGACGACCCTGCTCTTCAACGCGAATCCGCTGCTGCGCTTCGATGGCTACTACATCCTCTCGGACCTGATCGAGGTCCCGAACCTGCGCGCCCGGGGTACCCGATTCCTGGGCTGGTGGACCGAGCGCCACTTGTTTGGCAACCGCGATGCTCGACGCCCGCATACCGCGCCCGGTGAGTCGGCCTGGCTCGTCGGCTATACGCTGGCCGCGTTCTTGTACCGGATGATCATCGTGGTCGCGATCCTGACCTGGATCCTCGACCAGTTCTTCGTGATCGGCGTGCTCCTGGGCGCCTTCGCCGCCGTGGGTTGGATCGGCATGCCGCTCTACAAGGGGTTCCGCTTCCTGTTCGTGTCGCCTTCGATCCGGCGTGTGCGCGGGCGCGCCATCGGCCTCAGCGCGGGGGCACTGCTGCTCATCGTCGGGCTGCTCGCGTGGCTTCCCGCTCCGCATCGGACCCAGGCCGAGGGCGTGGTGTGGGTGCCCGAAGAGTCGCTCGTGCGGGTCGAAGGAGAGGGCTTCGTCGCGGAGGTCGTCGCGACCCCCGGAGCCCGAGTCGAGGCCGGGGCCTTGCTGATCCGGCTCGAGGACGACGCGCTCGAGACCCGGCGCGTGGCCCTGGGAGCGCGTGTCGACGAACTGTCGGCTCGGATGGCCGCACAACGGCCGGTCGACATCGTCCAGGCGCAGATGACCCAGGAAGAGCTCGGCTACGCGCAGGAGAGCCTGGCCCGGGTCGAAGAACGCGTCGCCGCGCTCGAGATCCGCGCCGGCCGCGGCGGGCACTTCGTCGTCGTGAGGCCGGACGATCTCCCCGGGCGCTTCGTCCGCAAGGGCGAGTTGCTGGCTCGGGTCGTCGATCTCGACACGATCCGGGTGCGCGCGGTGATCGGGCAGGACGACGTGCACCTGGTGGGCCGCCGCCTCGTGGAGACGCAGGTCCGGATGGCCGAGCGGCTCTCGGAAGTGCACATCGCCGAGCTGGTACGGGTGGTTCCGGCGGCTTCGTCGGCGCTGCCCAGCAGCGTGCTCGGAAGCGGTGGAGGCGGCGAAGTGCCCGTCGACCCGCGCGATCCCGATGGGGCGCGGGCCGTGGAGAAGATGTTCGAGGTCGAGCTCGCCTTGCCCGCGACGAGCGAGGTGGTGAATGCGGGAGGTCGGGTCTACGTCCGCTTCGATCTGGGGACCGAGCCGCTGGCTGTCCAGTGGGGACGGCGACTCCGTCAGATCTTCCTCTCGAGGTTCCAGGTGTGACGAGCGCCGCGAGCGAGCTGGATCTGGGAGACGCGCGCTGCGCCCGCGTGGGTCTGTCCCGGGGCGTCGTTCGCGGTGCCTATCCCGAGCGCGACGAGAAGCCGCTGTCGACCCTCGACGCCCTGGCCGAGCGGATGGCGGCCCCCTTGCGGCGAAGGCTGCGCGCGCGCGGGGGTGGTGCCCGGGGCTGGAAGCGGGTGCCGGACCTCGTTCGCGAGCACGCGAGTGACCTCGCAGGAATGTCGGCTTCCGAGCTGGCGGAGGAGACCGCGAAGCTGCGGGTCACGCTCGCTCGTGAAGGCTTTGCGGACTTGCCGACGGCGCGCTGCTTCGGGCTCGTGCGCGAGACCGCGCGCCGCAGCCTGGGCTACGGCCATCACGACGTCCAGCTCATGGGCGGCTGGGTGATGCTGCAGGGCCAGGTCGCCGAGATGCAGACCGGGGAGGGCAAGACCCTCACGGCTGCGTTGCCTGCCTGCACAGCCGCACTGGCGGGGGTCCCCGTTCACGTGGTGACCGTCAACGACTACCTCGCGGCCCGCGACGCCGAGACCCTTACACCCCTCTACGCCGCCCTGGGTCTCTCGGTGGGGGTGATCGTATCCGGCATGGAGCCCGCCGCTCGACGCGCCGCCTACGCGTGCGACGTCACCTACTGTACGAACAAGGAAGTCGCTTTCGACTACCTCAAGGACCGCATCGCCCTGGCGGGCCACCCGAGTCGACGACAGCTCGACGTCGAAGCGCTCGACGGGGGGCGCGATCGCCGTTCCGAGCTGCTTCACCGTGGGCTCCACTTCGCGATCGTCGACGAAGCGGACAGTGTGCTCATCGATGAGGCGCGCACGCCGCTGATCATCTCCGCCCGCAAGCACGACTCTCTCGAGGAGGGCGTCTACCAGGAAGCCGTCGAGGCGGCGCGTGAGCTGCGCCTCGGTGAGCACTTCACGATCGACGCCTCCGAGCGGCAGGTGCGGATCAACGCCGAAGGCGCGGGACTACTGGCAGAACGGCTCGAGCCGAAGGGCGGGCTGTGGCGCGGTCCCCGTCGACGGGAGGAGTTCGTCGGGCAGGCGCTCTCGGCCCTGCATTTGTTCCAGCGTGATCAGAACTACCTGGTGGCCCCGGGCCCCGACGGGAAGGACAGCGTCCAGATCATCGACGAGTACACCGGTCGCGTGATGCCCGATCGTTCGTGGGAGCAGGGTCTCCATCAGATGATCGAGATGAAGGAAGGCGTCGCGCTGACCGGACGCCAGGACACCCTTGCCCGCATCAGCTACCAGCGCTTCTTCTCCCGCTACCAGAGACTGGCGGGAATGTCCGGCACCGCCCGCGAGGTCGCGGGCGAGCTGTGGGCGGACTATGACCTGGCGGTCGTCACGCTTCCGACCCATCGGCCGTGTCTGCGTCGCTTCGTCCGCGAGCAGGTCTGCGTGACGGCGGAGGAGAAGTGGGCGGCGGTGGTCGAACGCGTCGCCGCGCTGCATGCCGAGGGCCGTCCGCTGCTCGTCGGAACGCGATCGGTTGCGGCGTCCGAGATCGTGGCCGCACGTCTCGAGGCTCGGGGCATCCCGCATTGGGTGCTCAATGCCCGCCAGGACGCCGAGGAAGCGGCGATCGTCGCGGCGGCCGGGCAGCCCGGGCGCGTCACCGTCGCCACCAACATGGCGGGGCGCGGCACCGACATCGCGCTGGCGGAAGGGGTTGCCGGGCGGGGAGGGCTGCACGTGCTCGCAACGGAGCGTCACGACGCGGGCCGCATCGACCGCCAGCTGTTCGGGCGTTGCGCGCGGCAGGGTGACCCGGGTTCCTGCGAGGTCGTTGCCTCGCTCGAAGACGACCTCTGCGGCGTTCACGGCGGCGGCCTCACGAGCTGGGGGCGGCGCGTGCCGGACGCCGCCGGCGAGGTCGTGCGTCGGCAGGCGCTCCGCCAGGCACAACGACGCGCCGGACGGCTGCATGCACGCATTCGTCGCGAGCTGCTGAAGGCGGACACCCAACTCGATACGCTACTCGCCTTCTCCGGACGCCCGGATTGATCGGCAAACGAGCCACGAGGAGATCCATGCGCGCACTGCCCACCCTGCGCCCGCTGCCGATCCTGCGCCCGCTGTCGATGATCGTCCTGCTGCTCGCACTCGCGTGCCCGTCGCAGGCCCAGGACCTCCTGCCGCCGAGCGCGACGCTGCAGGCGCCGCTGGAATTCGACTGTCTGCTCGAGCCGCGCCGTCACGTGGTGCTGGCGGCGCCGGTCGTCGGGGTCGTGGGGCAGGTGCTGGTCGAACGTGGCGACGCCGTCGAAAAGGACCAGCTCGTCGCCAGCCTCGAGTCCGAGGTCGAACAGGCCACCGTTGCCATGGCCCGGGCAAGGAAGAAGGCGGACGCCGAGCTGCGTGGCAGTCAGGCGCGGCTGGAGTTCGAGAACCGACGGATGGAGCGCAATCAGCGCTTGCGCAGCGAGGGAGTGGTGTCGGACGGGCTCTTCGACGAGGTCGAGAGTGCTCGCCTGATGGCGGAGGCCTCGGTGCGCAAGGCGACGGAAGACCGCGAGCTGTCGGCTCTCGAGCTGAAGCGCGCTGAAGCCGCACTGGCGCAGCGCGAGCTGCGCAGCCCGGTCAAGGGCGTCGTCGTCCAGGTCATGCGCAACCCCGGGGAGTACGCCGACCCGCCGCAGATTCTCGAGCTCGCGCAGATCGATCCGCTGCGGGTGGAGGTGTTTGCGCCGGTGTCGGCGCTCGGCCGCATCGTGGTCGGGGCCCAGGGAATCGTCATCCCCGAGGAGCCGGTGGGCGGTGAGTTCTCCGCGCAGGTGACGGTGGTGGACCGGGTGGTGGACGCGGCGAGCGGAACCTTCGGGGTGCGCCTCGAACTTCCGAATCCCGACCACAGGCTGTCCGCGGGGCTCAAGTGCCGGGTCCGCTTCTGATGGGCGCGGTTCTTTGACACTCCCTGAAAGCTCGCGTAATATCGCGGGCTTAGCGGGATACCGTCACGCGTTGATCACGCCTCCGGACTCGTCCCTACACTCTTTCAACGCTCTCTGAACCCACCCGAAACAGGAACCGGCCCGCGCGGCGGGCCGAACCTGGGCGGGCACCTGGAACTGGCATTCAAATGGCACTCAGCATCTACTACGACAAGGACGCGGACCTCGGCCGCCTCGCAGGCAAGAAGGTCGCGATCATGGGCTACGGCAGTCAGGGCCACGCCCATGCCCAGAATCTCAAGGCATCGGGTGTCGACGTCGTCGTCGGCCTGCGAAAGGACTCGAAGTCCTGGGCGAAGGCCGAGGGAGCGGGGCTGGCCGTCGCGACGGTGGCCGATGCGGCCCGCCAGGCCGAGGTCGTGATGCTGACCCTGCCGGACGAGTCCGCTGCCAGCATCTACGAGACCGAGATCCACCCGAACCTCGAGCCCGGCAACTACCTGGCCGTGGCCCATGGCTTCAACATCCACTTCCGGGCGATTCGTCCCGCCGAAGGGGTGAACGTCTTCATGGTCGCGCCGAAGGGGCCCGGTCACACGGTTCGCGCCCACTACGAAGAAGGGCGGGGCGTTCCCTGCCTGGTCGCCGTCGGACAGGATCCGACCGGTGACACGCTGCAGATCGCCCTGGCCTACGCGAGCGCCATCGGTGGCGGTCGCGCCGGCATCATCGAGACGAACTTCCGCGAGGAGACCGAGTCGGACCTGTTCGGTGAGCAGGCGGTGCTGTGCGGCGGCCTCACGGCGTTGATGCAGGCCGGCTTCGAGACCCTGGTCGAGGCGGGCTACGCGCCCGAGATGGCCTACTTCGAGTGCATCCACGAGGTGAAGCTCATCGTCGACCTGATCTACGAAGGCGGCATCGCGAACATGCGGTACTCGGTGTCGAACACCGCGGAGTACGGCGACTTCGTGAGCGGGCCGCGTGTCATCGATGCAGACACCAAGGCGCGGATGAAGGACGTCCTCACGGACATCCAGTCCGGTGAGTTCGCCAAGCGCTTCATCCTCGAGAACAAGTCGGGCAACGTCTCCTTCGAGGCCATGCGCCGCCAGGCGGCCGAGCATCCGATGGAAGAGGTCGGTGGTCGCCTGCGCGGTCTGATGCCGTGGCTGAAGGAGAAGCAGCTCGTCGATCGCACCAAGAACTAGACGGGAGCGAGGCGCATGGACGACCTGCAGGTCGAGAGCGGGCGCCGACGGCGCCGGCGAAGAAGGCGCCGACGAGCCGAAGGCGGCGAGCTGTTAGGCAGGGGCTTCGGTCCGCTGCTGCCGCATCTGCTGACGACGGGGAACCTGGCCGCCGGCTTCTACGCGATCGTGACGGCGCCGACGGACGTCTGGCGCGCGTCGTGGGCGATCCTGGTGGCTGCGGTCTTCGACGTGCTCGATGGCCGCGCGGCGCGGCTGACCAATTCGGAGAGCCGCTTCGGGGTCGAGTACGACTCGATCGCGGACACCGTGTCCTTCTGTGTCGCGCCCGCGGTGATCGCGTTCCATGCGGGCCACTTCCGCGAGTTGGGCTTCTGGCCCGGCCCGGTCATGGCATTCCTGTTCACCGCCTGTGGCGCCTTGCGGCTCGCGCGCTTCAACGTGATGTCCGGTCGCTACGTGGGCCGCTTCGACGGGCTGCCCACGCCTGCCGCCGCCGGGATGGTGGTCTCGACCGTTTGGTTCACGGAGGGCTTCCTGCGACAGGACCTCGGTCTTCCCCTCGGCCTGCCGCCGATGGTGCCGGCCCTCGGCCTGGTGCTGCTCGGCTTGCTGATGGTGAGCCCGATCCCGTACCACAGCTTCAAGGATCTCCGGATCCGCCGCTCCGACGGGTCGATCGTGGTGGCGGTCCTGGGAGTGATCCTGTTGGCCGCGAAGCCGACCGTGACCTTCTTCCTGGTGACGGCCTTCTACGTGGGTTCCGGGCCCTTCGGCTGGTACTGGCGCTACCGCACGGGTCGCATTCTCGAGAGCGTCAAGCCCGCCGCGCCGCCTGAACAGCCCCAAGCTGGCGAGACCACAGAGACGGGCAGCCCGGAGTCGCGATCGTGAGCGATCGCATCCTCATCTTCGACACCACCCTGCGCGACGGCGAGCAGTCACCGGGTTGCAGCATGAACCTCGCCGAAAAGGTGGGGCTCGCCCGCCAGCTCGAGAAGCTCGGGGTCGACATCATCGAGGCGGGCTTCCCGATTGCCAGCGACGGTGACTTCGAGGCCGTGAAGGCCGTTGCGAAGGAGGTGCGCGGGCCGATCATCTGCGGCCTCGCGCGCACGGGCGAGGCGGACGTCGAGCGCGCCGGCCAGGCCCTCGACGGTGCGCGCGCGCCGCGCATCCACACCTTCATCGCCACCAGCGACATCCACCTCGAGCACAAGCTGCGCATGAATCGCGAGCAGGTGTTGGCCGAGGTCGATCGCGCGGTCCGCCAGGCGCGCGGCTACGTGGACGACGTGGAGTTCTCCGCCGAGGACGCCACGCGATCCGACCGCGAGTACCTGGTCGAGATCTTCACGGCGGCTCTCGAGGCCGGTGCGCGCACCCTCAACGTGCCGGACACGGTGGGCTACACGACGCCGGACGAGTACGGCGACCTCATCCGCTACCTCATCGCGAACGTGCCGGACTCGGGCCGCGCGGTCTTCTCGGTCCACTGCCACAACGACCTCGGTCTGGCCGTCGCGAACAGCCTGGCCGCCGTCCGCGCCGGGGCACGGCAGGTCGAGTGCACGGTGAATGGCATCGGCGAGCGAGCCGGCAACACCTCCCTCGAGGAGGTGGTCATGGCGATCAAGACGCGCCCGGACGTCTGCAACGGAGCGGATACCGGGATCGCCACGCAGGAGATCTATGCGTCGAGCCGCATGCTCTCGTCGGTGACAGGCGTCGCCGTGCAGCCCAACAAGGCGATCGTCGGGGAGAACGCCTTCGCCCACGAAGCCGGCATCCACCAGGACGGCGTGCTCAAGGCCGCGATCACCTACGAGATCATGACGCCCGAATCCATTGGGCGGAAGTCCAACGAGCTGGTGCTGGGCAAACACTCGGGCCGCCACGCCTTCAAGGATCGGCTGGCGGAGCTGGGCTTCGACATCGAAGGCGAGGAGTTCCAGCGGGCCTTCAAGCGCTTCAAGGATCTCGCCGACAGCAAGAAGGTCATCTACGACGAGGATCTCGAGGCGATCGTTGCAGACTCGTCGATCGACAGTGACGATCGCTTCGCCCTCGAGTCCCTGGCGATCCAGAGCGGCACTTCCGGGAAGGCTCATGCCACGATCAAGCTGGTCGTGGACGGTGTCGCACGGGAGACCACCGCCAGCGGCGTGGGCCCGGTGGATGCCATCTTCAAGGGCATCTCCGACCTGACGGAGACCGAGAGCGAGCTCGACCGGTATCAGGTACACGCGGTAACCGCGGGTCTGGACGCCCAGGGCGAGGTGTCGGTGACGATCCACGAGGCGGGGCGCCGGGTCGTCGGCCACGCCGCGCACGAAGACGTGCTCGTGGCGAGCGGCAGGGCGTACGTCCACGCGCTGAACAAGCTCGAATGGCACCGTAAGCGCAAGCCCGTGGAAGAGCCCAAGGGAATCTGAGCGGGCTCGACCTCTTGAAACCACCCCTACCCGCTGGCGCGGATGCGCGCCCGCGAACATCGAAGTGCAGGAGCAGCTCGTGACGCGAATCGTTCTTCTTCCGGGTGATGGAATCGGCCCGGAAGTCACCACCCAGGCCCATCGGATCCTCGAGCGGGCGGCCAGCCTGCACGGGATCCCGCTCGATTTCGAGGAGGGTCTGATCGGTGGCGCTTCCATCGACGCCCATGGCACCCCCCTCACCGACGCGGTGGTGGAACAGTGTCGCGGTGCGCAGGCGGTCCTGCTGGGCGCGGTCGGCGGGCCGCGCTGGGACGATCTGTCCGTGGCGATCCGCCCCGAGAAGGGGTTGCTGCGCATCCGCAAGGAGCTCGGACTCTTCGCGAACCTGCGCCCGGCGAGCGTCTTTCCCGCGCTCGTCGCGGCATCGAGTCTGCGTCCCGAGGTGGTGGAAGGCATCGACATGCTGGTGGTGCGCGAGCTCACCGGCGGGCTCTACTTCGGCGAGCCGCGCGGAATCGATCGCAACGGACCCGAACGCATCGGCCGCAACACCATGGTCTACTCGGACGTGGAAATCGAGCGCATCTCCCGGGTCGCCTTCGAGGCGGCCATGCGGCGGCGCAAGCAGCTCTGCCACATGCACAAGGCGAACGTGCTCGACGTCTCGCAGCTGTGGGTCGAAGTGGTGGAGGAGGTCGCCAAGGACTTTCCCGAGGTGACCCTCGACCACCAGCTGATCGATTCGGGCGCGATGCTGATGGTGAAGGATCCCCGTCGTTTCGACGTCATCGTGACCACGAACATGTTCGGCGACATCATCTCCGACGAAGCCGCCATGGTGACCGGGTCGCTCGGGATGCTGCCGTCCGCGAGCCTCGGTGCCGGGGGTGTGGGCTTGTACGAGCCCGTCCACGGGTCGGCGCCCGACATCGCCGGCCAGGACGTCGCGAATCCCCTGGCCGCGATCCTGTCCGCGGCGATGCTGCTCGAACACTCCCTCGACGCGGCTGCGGCGGCCGCCTCGATCCGGAACGCCGTGTCCCAGGTGCTCGAGGCGGGGCACCGCAGCGCGGATCTGATCCTGCCGGGCGAAGACCGCGCGGTCACCAAGTGCAAGGCCATGGGCGATCTCGTTCTCGAGAGGCTCGCGTGAGCGAGCGTGCCTCCGCAGGGGGTCTCCGAATCGTGCTCGTCGGTGCGACGGGCGCCCTCGGTCAGGAAGTTCGCGCGGCCCTGGACGCCTCGAGTCTCCGGATCGCGTCGCTGGTCATCGTGGCGAGCGACGAGTCGATCGGCACGGAGTTCGAGTTCCGCGGAGACCTCATCTACGTCGTGTCGGAGATGCCCGCCTTGCAGGGGGTGGACCTGGTCGTGCTGTGCACGCCCGCTGAGACGTCCCTCGAGCTGATCCGTGCGGCCCTGCGCGCGGAGGTTCCGTGTATCGACTGCTCGGGCGCGCTGTCCGCCTCGCCCGACGTGCCGCTGGTCATGCGCGATCGCGGCGGTGTCGCCGAGTGGATGGCTCCGGTCGTGACCATACCGTCGGGAGTGGCGATCGGGTGGGCCCGAGTACTCGGTGCCCTCGACGCTGTCGCGGGGGTGGATCGTGTGGTCGGCACGGTGTTGCACTCGGCCGCGCATGGCGGTCGCCGTGGGATCGAGGCGCTCTCCTCCGAGACCATCGCCTTGCTGGGCCAGGGCGAGGTGCCCGAGCCGGAAATCTTTCCCGTGCCCGTCGCATTCGACTGCGTTCCCGCGGTTCGTTCGGACGCGTCGAGTGGGGACGGGGAGAGTCCAGCCGGCGCGCTCGGTCTCGAGGCCGCGCTCGCCACCCAGCTTTCGCGACTGTTGGGCGACGGCGCCAGGGTCGCGGTGACCAGTGTGCAGGTGCCCACCTTCGTGGGGGAGGGCACGAGTCTGCTGGTGGAGACGCGCGCGCCGCTTTCGGTGGAGGACGCCATGGCGGCGCTCGAGAAGGCCGAGGGCGTCGAGTTGTGGGCCGCGCGCGAGGGCGCGCCGTCTACCCGGGATACGTCGGGCCGCGACGACGCACTCGTCGGACGCGTTCGCCGGGATCCGTCCGGCGGGGATGGGAACGGGATCCTGCTGTGGGTGGCCACCGACGGTCTGCGACTGGTCGCTGACGAAGTCGCGGCACTCGCGGAGCGACGACTGTCCGTGAACTGACCGATGCGCTCGTAAGGGGCGCTCGAAAGGCGCGGTTGAAAGGGCGGTCGAAAGAGCGGTGAAAAGTGCAGGAAGGACGCCCGGCGTGACGAACTTCCGCTTCATCATCGAGTACGACGGCACGGACTTCGAGGGCTGGCAGGCCCAGGGCGAAGACCATCGCACGGTCCAGGGCTGCATCGCCGAGGCGCTGGCGACGCTTGCCGGCGAACCCGTCTCGCTGATGGGCTCGGGCCGGACCGACGCCGGCGTCCACGCCGAGGCCCAGGTCGCGAACGCCCGTTTCGAGACCCGACTCCGCGAAGTGGAGCTGCAACGGGCACTGAACGCGACGTTGCCCCCGGACGTCGCGATCCGCGCGGTCCATCGCGTGGACGACGACTTCGACGCCCGCCGCGCCGCGCTCTCGAAACGCTACCGCTACACGATCTGGAACCACCCGCTGCGTTCGCCCCTGCGCGCCCGGACGAGCTGGTGGGTGCGGGCGCCGCTGGACCTCTCCGCCATCGAGAAGGCTGCGGGGGAATTGCTGGGAGAGCACGACTTTGCGTCGTTCCAGGCGACAGGGTCGCAGGTCAAGTCGAGCGTTCGGACCCTGTTGGGAGCAGAGCTCTCTGGCAGCGCCGGTGGCGCGCTGCAGCTCGAGTTCGAAGGAGACGGATTTCTCCGGTACATGGTGCGCAATCTCGTCGGAACCCTCGTCGAGGTGGGGCGCGACCGCATCGCTCCCGACGCGATCGCCGGCATCCTTTCGGCATGCGACCGCGCCGCGGCAGCCGCGACGGCGCCAGCCCACGGCCTGACCCTGGTCTCGGTGCGTTACCGGGATGGGGCGAGCGACGTCTGGGCCGGGGCGGGCGAGTGATGGGCCGCTCGGGGGGCGGGGCCAGCGTGCTGTTGGTCGCCGCTCTGCTTGCTGCTCTTCTTGGGGTCGACACAGCGGCGCAGGCCGATCCCGCCGCGCGGGAAGATCTGGCCGCCGCATATCGCGAGCGCCAGGCCACCCTCGACCGCGGACCTTTCGCCGTCCCGATGCAGGTCGAGGCATCCGTCTCCGAGGACCGCGTGGCGGGCAATGTCTATGCCGTCCTGGACCATCCGTTCTCGCATCTCGCGCGCGAGCTCGCGAAGCCCAGCGTGTGGTGCGAGATCCTGACGCTCCACTTCAACGTCAAGTCGTGCCTGGTGCAGGTCTCGGCCGACGACCCTGCGGTTACGGATCTGCTGATCGCCACCGCACGCAAGTACTACGTGCCGCCGTCCTCGAGAAACACCCTGAGCTACCGGCTCGATCTCTCCCGGTCCGATGCGGAGGTGGTGAAGGGATCGCTGGGCGCCGAGCGCGGGCCGCTGGGAGTCCGGGACATGCAGATCGAGGTGGGTGCGATCGGGCTTCCCGACGGTCGAAGCTTCGTGCGTCTTCACTACGGCTACACCGAAGGCTGGGCGACCCGCATCGCGACGCGGGCCTATCTCGCGACCTTCGGTCGCCGCAAGATCGGGTTCAGCGTGACGGGTCGAACAGCGACCGGCGATCCGATCTACGTCCGGGGAGCTGCCGGCGCCCTAGAGCGGAACGCACTGCGCTACCACCTGGCCATCGAAGCCTGGTTCGACACGCTCGCGAAGCACGAGGGCGACCGTTTCGAGGCGCGCGTCGCTCGCTGGTACGACCTGACGGATCGCCACTCCGAGCAGCTGTACGAGATGTCGCGCGAGACCTACCGCGACATGAAGCGCCGGGAGCGGGACGACATGCTGGGTCAGGCGGCGACGCGACGGGCCAAGCGACGGCGATAGAACGCGGGTGGGTAGAAGGCGAACCAGAGTGCCACTGACGCGACGAAGAGCGCGATCTGGACCGCGATGAAGGCCGCGGGGCTGCTCGACAGGTTGCGGCCGAGCGCGTACATGAAGCCGCCGCTGGCGGCGGTCGTCCCGAGCGCGCAGGCGCCCGAGATCCCCCACAGCCGGAACTGCTCGGCGACCACCGGGCTGGCGAGCCCCAGCGCGAGTCTTCGCTGCAGCTGTGCGTGATAGCGGAAGGCCTCGATGGTCGCCCAGCCATAAGCGGCCACCGAGGATGCGTACGAGAAGACCGAGTGGATGGCACCGTCCTGGGACGAACCGATGGACCCGGGAAGGATCCGGATGGCACAACCCACCGCTGCGAGCGCGCAGACGCCAGCGGAAGCCGCGGCCGCCCAGGACGTGTCCGGTCGGTAGATGCGCCAGGTCCCGATCGCGAGCCCGCTGACGCCGACCGCAACGAAGATGCGTCCCAGCGCCCAGATCGGGAAGCTGTCCGGGTCGCGCTGAAGCACCTGCGTCGAGATCATCGACAGGATCACGCCGAGGGCGCCACAGGCTGCGGAGGTCCCGACGGCCGCCTCGGCGGCGCGGTGGGTGCGGGAGGCTGCGACGAGCAACCGGCCACCCACCGCGAGCATGATCGACATGTCGATGAAGAAGAAGGCGATCAGGATCGATTGGAGGGAAGAGGCCACCTGGAAGGGATCGGCTCCCTCGGGGTTTGGCTTGAACGCGAGAGGTTGCACCGGGGCTGCGCCTGCCCTGCACGTGGGGCTCGTGGTTCGGACCCGTGGCCAGCTGTGCGACAATGCCGAACCGGGCGAGGAAGCGGATCGATGCGGCTGTCGAAGAGGTCTGGGCAAGGGATTGCGCGCCGCGCGCTGCGCGGGGCCCTGCTCGCGCTGCTTGCCGTTGCATCGGCTTCAGCGACCGTGCCTGCCGAGGGAGCGGATGAGCCCCGGGTCGAGGGGTTGCTGCGAAGTCGCATGCAGACGCGCAGTGCCAGCGACTGGATCCCCATCCAGGTCATGCTTCGCAAGTCCGACCTGCCGCGCGAGCGGGCCGCCCGGGGACGCGACATCCGCGCACGCCAACAGCTCGCCCTCGACCGTCTGCCCACGTCCGGGTTCCGACTGAAGCGCCGCTACGCGTCGGCGAACGGATTCGCGGGCTGGGCGACGGCAGACACGGTCGATCGGCTCGCGCAGGACCCGAATGTCGAGCGCGTGTACCTCGACCGCACGCTACGGAAGAGCATGTCCGAGGGATCGGTACTGCTCGGCTCCGATGTGCTGGTGGCGCAGGGCTTCACCGGTGCCGGCGTGAACGTCGCGATCCTCGACACCGGCGTGGATACCGACAACGTGTTCCTCGGGGACGGCGACATCGTCGCCCAGCAGTGCTTCTGCGACGACACGCCGGCTCCGGCGACGGGTTGCTGCCCGGACGGGACCGCCATGCAGTCGGCTGGGAACGCCGCGGAGGACGGGGATGGCCACGGCACCGCGATGGCGGGGATCGTGACCTCGAATTGGGCGTCGTCGACGGGAATCGCGCCGGCGGCGGGAATCGTGGCCGTGCAGGTGCTCTCGAGCGAAGGGGTCGGGACCTTCTCCGATCTCGACGCCGGGCTCGACTGGGTGCAGATGAATCGCGTCTTGTACGACATTCGCGTCGTCAATCTCAGCCTGTCCGAAAGCGGCGAGTACGCCAACGCCAACGCCTTCCCCTGCTCGAACTCGACGACCGCGGACCTGATCGAGGATCTCGTCAACGCGGGGGTCACCGTCTTCGCCGCGTCGGGCAACAACGCTTACGACAACGGGATCTCGTTTCCCGCTTGCGCGCCGGACGCCATCTCGGTGGGGTCGTACTACGACAAGGACTTCTCGGCAGCCGAGTTCTGCGTCAACTCCAGCTGCACCCAGCTCTGTAACGACACGCCGGCGAACGAAGGGGCCTTTGCCTGCTTCACCAACGCCGGGCCGCTGCTGGACGTCATGATGCCGTCCTGGCGGGCCAATACCCTCGATCTCGGCAGCGTGAGCCAGCGCGTCGGCGGTACCTCTGCGTCGACCGCGTACGCGTCTGCGGCGGCGGCGCTGCTGCTCAGCGTCGACCCGACGCTCCAGCCGGACGACATCCGCGGTCTGTTGGTCAACAATGGGAATCCGGTGACGAATCCCGGCAACGGTTCCGCGTACACCGCGACGAGGCTCGACCAGGCCTACGCGGTCGTGCTGCAGAGCTACGACTCGGACGGCGACGGTGTTCTAGACGACGGCGACGGTTCGGGCTGGATCGGAGACGCGACCTGCGTAGGCGGTCAGACGATGGCTTGCGACGACAACTGCGCCAGCGACCCGAACGCCCTCCAGGAAGACTGGGACGGCGACGGGGTCGGGGATGCCTGCGACAACTGCCTGTACTTCGCCAACTCCGGTCAGGAAGACGACGACGAGGACGGCCAGGGGAACGCCTGCAGTGGCGTGGTGCGCGCGCCGTCGATAGCGCCCGCAGGGTTGCTGCTGCTGGTCGGAGTACTCGTGCTCGCGGGTCTGCAGGGACTCGCAGGCAGGCGGATGTGGATGCGTTGATTCGGGCCTCGCGGGGAGGTTGACGTGCTGATCCACCCTGGGGCTCGCTACACCCCTCGACATGACGAAACGCGAACGCCCCGACTATCCGTCCCGTGCCCTCGACGATCTCGCCTACCAGTTCGAGTACTTCGGCGAAGTGGAGTGCCCGCAGCTCGACGCCCATCTCTACCGGGCCCTGTGCCGCGGCATCCAGCACGACCGCGAGCTACTCGCGATGGCGGCGCGCGCTCCGGTCACACAGCCGCCGCCGAACCTGCTGTTCGCAGCGGTCCACTACCTGCTGCTCGCAGGCGAGGAGCATGCGCTGCGCGCCTGGTATCCCGATCTGGCACCCGACCCGTCGCGAGGCGAGGTCGGCTCGCCGAATTCGGCCTTCGACCCTTTTCGCGCGTTCTGTCTCGCACAGCGCGCGCGGATCGAGGGGCTGATCGAGACGCGGCTCATCCAGACGAACGTGTTGCAGCGCTGCAGCGCGCTGCTGCCGGCCTTCGCACGCGTCTCCCAGGAAGCGGAGGCCGCAGGCGAAGGTCCGGCGCCGCTTGCATTGATCGAGATCGGTCCGAGTGCGGGCCTGAATCTGTTCTGGGACCGCTTCCACTACCGCTACGACGACGGCGCGACCTGGGGCGCGTCGTCGTCCCGCGTAGTCGTCGAGTGCGCACTTCGCGGGCAGGTCGGACTCCCACCGTTGCCCGCCGAGATCCCGGTTGCCTGGCGTCGTGGCGTCGACATCCACCCCGTCGACATACGCGACCCGGATGCCGTGCTGTGGCTGCGCGCCCTGGTCTGGCCGGATCACCCGGGCCGACAGGAGAGGCTGTCCGCGGCTGTCGAGATCGCCCTCGACGATCCGCCGCAGATCGCCACGGGCGACGCGGCCGCGGTGCTCCCTGCCCTGATCGAAGCCGCGCCAAAAGACACGACGCTCTGCATCTACGGGACGCACACGCTGTATCAATTTCCGCAGGACGCGCTGATCGCCACCTTCAAGGCGATACAGAGCGCCTCGCGGATGCGTCCGATCCACTTCGTCAGCATCGAAGGCACGGGCGACCGCTGGTCGGAGCTGCGCTGCACGCGTTACCGGGAAGGCGAGCGCGAGACGACCCTGGTGGCCAACTGCAATCCCCACGGTCGCTGGCTCGAGTGGCTGTGACCCGACCCGACCGTGCCGGGACGGTGCCCGGTGCGGATCAGGCGGGCGGGTCTGCGCCGTGGTCCGCGAGATAGTGGGACGAGGGCGTGATCCCCTCGTCGAGCGCGCGCATGAATTCGTAGAGCCGCTCGTAGCGGGTTTCGCGGATCAGCCAGCGACCGGCTTCCTTCACGTATCGATCCCAGTACAGGGCCGTCCCCGTGGTGAAGAAGTTCGGCTTGATCCACATGTTGTCGGCCAGGTACCAGATGCCCGTGGCCTCGCTTTCGCTGTGGATCTGGATCTCGGGCTGGTGGCCGTTGTGATGGCCGATGGCGTTCTTGGTGAATGACTTCTGGATCGACTCGAGGTAGTCGTCCCGTCCCTGGAGCTTCCACTCGTAGTTGCCCCCCTTGAAGTGGACGAGCACGTCCGGGTGGAAGAGGGTGGCCAGCTCCTCGAAGTTGGCAGAGTCGATGCAGCGGAAGTAGGCGTGCTTGAGCTGGCGGATGGCCTCCATGTCCATCAGGCGCTGGATGTCGGCCCGCAGGGCGTCGACGCCGCCAGACGACGCTTCGAGGGGCAGGCCGTCGGAGATGCCCATGTACTCGCGGGTGAGGCGCGCGCGTGTCTCGCTCATCGGGGGGCTCCTGCTGGGTGCGGATGAGATCTGAAGGATGAAGGTCGAGCCAGCGTAACACCGTTGAGGGCTGCGGGAGGGGCCTGCGGCGGTCCTGGCGGTTCTCGGGCCGATCCCGGGGTGTCCTCGGGCCACGGGGCTACGGATCGGGCACGGATCGGCCGATTCAAGCCCCATGGCGAAGAGCGCGACGTCACGGTTCGGTGAGTGGCTGGTCACCCAGCAGCTGGTGAGTTCCGCGCAGCTCGACGAGGCCCTGCGATCCCAGACGGTGTACGGCGGACGGCTCGGCACGAACCTGGTCGAGATCGGCTATCTCGGTCTCGACGAGTTGGCCGAGCACCTCTGCTGCTTCCACGACCTGCAGCTCGCGCCGCTGCCGTGGCTCGAGGCTCCGGAAGAAAAGTCCATCAAGCTCGTGCCGATGCCCCTGATCCGGCGGCTGAAGCTGCTGCCCCTGCACCTCGACCGCGACGCGCTCCACGTCGCGATGCTCGATCCGGGCGACCCCGAGCAGCTCGAGTTCGTCGCCACCGCGGCGAACCGACCCGTCATCCCCTACGTGCTGCCGGAGATCCGGCTGCTGTACTGGCTCGAGATCCACCTGCAGATCGACCGCCATCCTCGCTACGTCAACCTGGCAGCGCGTCTGCGCCGGACGGACATGCGACTGTCCGAGGCAGAGACCGCGAATCTCGGCCGCACGCTCAACGATCCATTCGCCGAATCGGGTGGCGGCCCTTCCGACGAGCCCCAGATCGCGACCGCCGACCAGGCACCCGCCGTCCTCGACCGCTGGTTCGAGGACGATGTGCTCCGCCCGGAAATGGACGCGGTCACAGGCGCCGCAGTCACAGGTGCCGGGGTCACAGGTACAGGGCCGGGCGACGGCGTCGCCGATCGAAGCAACGCGCAGCCCGATGTCGAAGAGCACGAGGCGGCGGACGCGGACGAAGAGCTCTTGCTCGAGGAGCTGGTCGTCGAGTCCGAAGCGCCGCCGACGCCTGCCCTGGAGACAGCAGGGGGCCCGGTTTCGCCCGCTCGCGTGGCCGAGCTGGAGGCGCAACTCGCCGGTGCGACCGAGCGCGACGCCATCGTCGAGGTGGTGCTCGAGCTGGCCCGTGTCCACTGCGAGGTTGCGGTGCTGTTCCTCGTCAACGGCGGCAAGGTGACGCCCTTCCGCGCGAGCGGCGGCGGTGTCCAGGGAAGGCTCAAAGGGCTCGAAGTACCGCTCTCGGTCCACAGCATCTTCGCGCACCCGGCGGTCACGGGTTTTCCGTTCCGCGGGTCCACGCCGGACGGGGGCATCGATGGCCGTCTGCTCGAAACCCTCGGCCGTTCGGACATCCACGACCTGGTGGTGCAGCCGATCCGGATCCGGGATCGGGTCGTGAACCTGCTGTATTGCGACAACGGCTCGAGTGCCTTCGGAGAGACGTCGGTGGCGGCACTGGGGGCGGTCGCCGACTGCGCGGCTCGCGCCTACGAGCGACTCATCCTCGATCGCAAGCGCGCCTAGACCAGGTCCCGCACCCGCTTCGCGAGGCGCTGCATCGTTCCCCGGCCGGGGGCACGCTTCACCTTCACGCTGACGCCCCCCATCACGGCGAGGCCCTTGATGCGGATCAGGGGTCGGTCCTCGCCGGGACCGTGGTGGGACACGTGATCGAAGCCGCCCATGAATCCGATTCCATTGACCTCGACGTCGACGTCGTCCGGGATGGTGATCTTCGCGCCGCCCATGAGCGCGAGAATCTGAACCTCGGTGACGCCCTCGAGGAGGGCTGCTTCGCGGAAGTCCAGCTCGATCCCGCCCATCACGGCCAGTGCGTACAGGGTCTCCGGGGGTTCCCAGGGGCCTTTGCGTATGGAGCCGCCCATCATGGCGAACACGAAGCCCGTCTCCTCGTCCGACGACGAGGCGGCCACGGGAGCCCGAGGCGCGGGTGCCGCCGCCGGGCGAGGGGCGTCCCGTGTCCAGTCCGGGGCCTGGGCCGGGGAGGGCGTCGTCGTTCGCTCCTCGCGGGCCGGGCGGACCGACTCCAGCTCGGCCTCGTCCTGGGCGCGGCGAGCCACCTCGGCCCGCTGGCGGTACTCCTCGGCGCCGATGGCGCGCGTGCCGTGGAGGGACTCGAGCTGGGCCAGGGTCTCGCGACGCCGGGCTTCGAGGTCGTCCTCGACCCTGTCCACAACAAGGGGTGCGCGCTTGCGGTCGCTCATCGCTGCTGGGACTCCCTGGTGGCTCGTTGCGTGGCCGGCAACGATAGAGGAGCCGCCTCGCGCCGATCAGTGCAGGAGCCGGGCTGCCCGTGGGGGCAGCGCCTTGCTGCAGCCCTGCCGCCAGCACATTCTGCTTCTATCCCGGGGCGTTGGCTCGGCAATGACCGGGGCGCGACCCTTGACTCCGGAGGCCCCCTCCGGTACCCAATGGCCCGTCTGCGAGTCCCATTCCGTGGTCTCGTCGTCCCAAAGAGCATCTGGAAACAGCGTACGTCGCCGATCGGATGGGACATCCGGTAGGAAGGCGAGGCAGAAAGGCAGATCGATGGGAGCTGCGGCTCACCGCGCAACGCAGAGTGCACGTCCGGCCGAGGTCGAACGGAAGTGGTTCGTCGTCGACGCCGAGGACATGGTTCTCGGCCGGCTCGCGACGCGGGTGGCGAGCATCCTGCGCGGCAAGCACAAGGCCATCTTCACGCCGCACGTCGACACGGGCGATCACGTCATCGTGGTGAACGCCGAGAAGGTCAAGCTCACCGGTCGCAAGCTGGAGCAGAAGCTCTACTACCGGCACTCGGGCTACATGGGCGGTCTCAAGACGATCACCGCCGGCAAGCTTCTCGCCAGTGCACACGCCGACCGCGTCGTCCGCAAGGCCGTGGTCGGGATGCTTCCCAAGAACGCGCTCGGACGACAGATGGCGTCGAAGCTGAAGGTCTACGCCGGCCCCGACCACAAGCACGCCGCACAGAAGCCCGAGGAGCTCACCATTGGCTGACATCATCTCTGCAACCGGGAAGCGCAAGACCGCGATCGCGCGGGTGCGCCTCAAGCTCGGGACCGGGGCCATCCTCGTGAACGGCCGGAATGTCGACGAGTACTTTCCCCGCGGCGCCGACCAGCTCAAGGTCCGCAAGCCGCTCGAGATGACCGAGTCCCTCGAACGCTACGACATCACCGCGAACATCCACGGCGGAGGCACCAGCGGACAGGCCGGCGCACTTCGTCACGGCATCGCGCGCGCCCTCGAGAAGCTCGATCCGAACCAGCGCCTGGTCCTGAAGCGGGCGGGCTTCCTGACGCGTGACCCGCGTCGCAAGGAGCGCAAGAAGTACGGGCAGAAGGGTGCCCGCGCGCGCTATCAGTTCTCGAAGCGTTGATCGGAGGTACGCCTTGATTCGAGGCGTCGTAAAAAAGTCGCTGAGAACTTGATTCTCGAAACGGGAGGCCACACTGGCCTCCCGTTTCTCTTATGAGCCACCTGGGCGCTGGGACGGCGTTTGGTCGAGATGGATTCACTGGGTCGGGACGGGCTGGGGGTGAGGCAGATGCGGACGAGACAGACCAAGTACATCTTCGTGACGGGGGGCGTGATGTCGTCCCTGGGCAAGGGACTGGCATCGGCTTCGATCGGTGCGCTGCTGGAAGCCCGCGGTCTGAACGTCACGTTCCTCAAGCTCGACCCGTACCTGAACGTCGATCCCGGCACCATGAATCCGTTCCAGCACGGTGAGGTCTACGTCACCGAAGACGGCGCCGAGACGGACCTCGACCTCGGGCACTACGAGCGCTTCACCACGTCCGACATGGGCAAGGTCAACAACGTGACCGCCGGCCGGATCTACGACACGGTGCTCTCGAAGGAACGCCACGGCGACTATCTGGGCGGAACCGTGCAGGTGGTTCCGCACATCACCGACGCCATCCAGGAACGCATCGCCGTCGCCGCCGAGGGCGTCGATGTCATCCTCGTCGAGATCGGCGGCACCGTCGGCGACATCGAGTCACTGCCCTTTTTGGAAGCCATTCGGCAGTTCCGGGCTTCCGTCGGGAGGCAGCACACCTGCTTCGTGCACGTGGCGCCGGTGCTCTACCTGTCCGCGGCGGGCGAGCTCAAGACGAAGCCGGTGCAGCACTCGGTCAAGGAGCTGCAATCCGTCGGTCTCGCGCCCGACATCATCCTGTGCCGCACCGACCGCTTCCTCGACAAGGCCATCAAGGCCAAGATCGGGCTCTTCTGCAACGTCGACGACGACGCCGTCATCACCGCCAAGGACGTGGACACGATCTACGAGGTGCCCCTGGTGTTCCACCAGGAAGGCCTCGACGAGAAGGTGTCCCAGGTCCTGAACATGTGGACCGGCCGGCCGGACCTGCGGAAGTGGGAAGAGGTGGTCCAGACCCTGCGCGAGCCGAAGCTCGAGCTGACGATCACCATGGTCGGGAAGTACGTCGACCTGACCGAGTCCTACAAGAGCCTCAACGAGGCCCTCGTGCACGGCGGCATCCCGACGGGTGCGCGTGTGAAGATCGAGTACGTCGACTCGGAGAAGCTCGAGGACGGCACGGCGCTGCGGGACAGCCAGGGCATCCTGGTGCCCCACGGCTTCGGCAGCCGCGGGACCGAGGGCAAGATCCGCGCAGTGCAGTTCGCCCGGGAGAACGACATTCCCTTCCTGGGCATCTGTTTCGGCATGCAGATGGCCGTGTGCGAGTTTGCGCGCAACGTGGCCGGCTGTGAGGGTGCGAACTCCACCGAGATCGACGTGAATACGCCGCATCCGGTGATCAGCCTGCTGCCCGGCCAGGAATCGATCGAGGACAAGGGCGCCACCATGCGTCTCGGGTCGTATCCGTGCACGCTCGTGCCCGGGTCGCGCGCCGCGCTGGCGTACGGGTGCACCGAGATCGCCGAGCGTCACCGGCATCGCTACGAGTTCAACAACGAGTACCTCGAACGGCTCGAGGCGGCCGGGATGGTGTTCTCCGGCAGGTCCCCCGACGGCAAGCTCGTCGAGATCGTCGAGCTCCCGGACCACCCGTTCTTCGTGGCTTCGCAGTTCCACCCGGAATTCAAGTCGAAGCCCTTCGCCCCGCATCCGCTCTTCCAGGCCTTCATCGAGGCTGTGGCCAAGCGCCAGGCAGCAAAGAGCTGAAACCGGATGGGACGGCTCCATCTGTTCGAGCTCGAGGACCAACCCTGGTTCCCCGCGGTCCTGCGGAATGCCGGCACCGCGTACCTGCGATTGGCTGCGGACATGACGGGCCAGCCTGCCTCCATGGCGCCCAAGATCGCCGAGCTGCTGCGTGCGACGGGCGTTCGCCGGCTGATCGACCTGTGTTCTGGCGGCGCCGGTCCCGTGCCCGCGGTGGTCGCGCAGCTGAAGGCCGACGAGGACATCGAAGTCACGGCGCTGCTCACGGATCTCTACCCGAACGTGAAGACCCTCGAAGCCGTCGCGCAGGGCTCGCGGGGGGCCGTGACCGTCCATCCGGAATCCGTCGACGCCACCCGGGTGCCGGCGTCGCTCACCGGCTGTCGGACCCTGTTCAACGCGCTCCACCACTTCCGCCCCGAGGCGGCGCGGGGGATCCTGCAGGACGCCGTCGACGCGAACCAGCCCATTGCAGTCTTCGACGTGCCCGAACGCTCGGCGCCGTGGTTCCTGGGCATCCTGTTCTCACCCCTCGTCTTCGCGCTCGCCTGCCCCTTCCTGCGCCCCTTCGACTGGCGCTGGATCGTCTTCACCTATCTGATTCCCATCATCCCGCTCTTCGTGATGTGGGATGGCATGGTGTCCGGACTGCGCGCCTACTCGCAGCCGGAGCTGGACGCGCTGACGGCGACCGTCACGAGTGGGGACAGCGGGTATAGGTGGGAGACGGGCCGGATCCAGATCGGCAAGCAGCCGGCCCACGTCACCTATCTGCTGGGGCGCCCACAGCCCGGCGGTTGAAATCCGGGCTCGGATGCAGAAAACTCCGCCGTCCTGGGACGTTAGCTCAGCTGGCTAGAGCACCGTGCTCACACCGCGGGGGTCGGAGGTTCGAGTCCTCTACGTCCCACCAGGACTGAACTGGAGGAGCCTGCCACCGTGACGATCTCCCGGTGGTGCTTCCTCCTGCTCGCCGCATGCGCTGTATCGGTTGCGAGCCCGGCGCTGAACGCCCGCGCCGCGGACCCGCCGAACATCGTGCTCGTGATCGGTGACGATCTCGCCTGGCCGGATGCAGGCTTCATGGGCCACGCGCAGATCCAGACGCCTGCGCTCGACAGTCTCGCCGCAGGCGGCACCGTCTTCACGAACGCACAGCTGCCGGCTTCGAACTGCCGGCCATCGCTGCAAAGCCTGCTTTCGGGTCTGCACCCGGAGCAATGGCGTGCCAAGCGTCGTGCGCTCGTCGAAGCCGGGGGTCCCATTCCCGCCCGGGAAGAGGTCGTCCACTACCGCACCTTGCCGCGGGAGCTGGCCCGGCGCGGCTACCGGTCGTGGCAGGGCGGCAAGATGTGGGAGGGAAGCTTCGAGCAAGCCGGCTTCGACGCGGGAACGGCAGCCCCGGGACCATTCGGTCCCTTCGAAACGCGGACCCGGTTCGGTCGCGAGGACTGGGACGCGGACCGCTGCGGGGCGACGCGCACGCGGCCGGACCCGTGTCCGGCCCTGGCGGGCCTGGGCCGCTTCCTCGACGGGGTCGGTGACGCGCCGTTCTTTCTCTGGTTCGCCCCCATGCTGCCGCATGCACCGTTCGATCCTCCGCCCGCCTTCGTCGCGCCGTACGAGTCCCTCGGCCTCGACCGCGACCACGTCCTCTACTACGCCCAGATCTCGCGGCTGGACGCCCTCGTTGGCGAGCTGCTGCGCGAGCTCGAGACACGCGGCCTGCGTCGCGACACCCTGGTCGTGTTCCTTTCCGACAACGGCTGGCAGGTGGGGCAGGGCAAGCTCGGCCAGCTCGGTCATGGAAAGTCGTCGCTGCACGAGCTGGGGACGCGGACGCCGATCGTATTCAACTGGCCGGATCGGGTGCCGGCGGGCGTGCGCCACGATGCGCTCGTGAGCAGCGAGGCGCTGTTCCCGACCTTCCTCGACTATGCGGCCGCCCCCCAGCTGCCCGACCGTCGCGGTACGAGTCTGAAGCCCGGGATCGAGCGCGGCGAAGCGGTCGGAATCGAGCGCTATGTGAGCTTCTTCAAGGGCATTCTGCCCGCGACCACCGGCCACTTCGTGCGAACGCCCGAATGGCGATACACGTCGGCGCAGAACGGCAGCGAGCAGCTGTACCGGATTCGTGAGGACCCCTTCGAGAAGACTGACGTCGCCGGGGAGAACCCGGCCCTGCTGGCTGAATTCCGGCAGGACGTGCGGGTCTGGCAGGAGGCCATCCAACAGCCGCCGTCCTTGCTCGAGCTCGCGGGGATCCTGCGGGACGAGAGGGGGCGGCCCATCGGCGACGTCGGCTTGAAGCTGCTAGCCGCCGGGGCGAGCTTCGACGCGCGCACCGACGGGAACGGGGCGTTCGTCTTTCGGAAGCTGCCTCACGGCGCATATCGCTTGAGGCCCGGCGTCGGACTCCTTCGGTTGAAGGAGGAAGTCGTCGGTGTCCTCCCGGTCGGACCCACCGGGAGCTATCTCCCGAGCGTGATCGGTGAGCGCATCCCCGTCGGCGGGTAGCTTTTCCGATCGGCGGTCGTCCCGAATAGACAACTGCTTTACTTTCGGTCGACAGACTCTCGTGTACCCTGCGCGCCCCGGAACGAGCGCGAGAACGAGCGCGGGGGGGGGAAGCTTGGATCGTCGCCTGCCGAGTCGATTGCCGAGCCAGCTGCTGAGAACCCTGCTCGTCACGCTGTGGGTCGCTGCGCCCGCGGTCGCGTCTGCCGCCACGATCCACCAGACGATCGTGCTCGAGCCGCCGCCCATCTGGGAAAGCCCGCTCGATTGCGGACCGCTCGGCCCGTCCCAGTACGGCTGTTCCGAAGACGTCATCTGGTTCAACGAGTCCGACCCGCTCGCTTTCGGTCGCTTCGACGCATCGCTGGGGAGCCTCGTCAGCGTCACGTTCCACACCGCGCTGAGCGCCGCGTTCGAGACGGCCTACCGCATCGATTCGACGCTGTACGAGCGCGGGACCACCGACGTGTATCTCCACTTCGACACGCGACTCGATTCGCCGTACAGCGACGGCGAGAGGGTCGGTCACGCTGCCACCAGCCAGCTCGGGCGCGACAACTGCGAAGGACCGTGCCTGCTCGACTGGTCGCTCTTCGTCGAGGACCAGGTCGTCGTGACGAGCGACCTCGCGCGCTTCATCGGCGCAGGCAGCTTTCCGGTCTACTACGACGCCGAGCTCGGCGTCGCCGCCTATGCGTTCTACGCCGGCCTCGAGGACGTCCCGAACATCGGTCGCCTCGAGATCACCGCCACCTATTCGTACGTCCCCGAGCCCTCCACGGCCCTGCTGCTGGGCCTGGGCGTGGCAGCGGCAGTCGCGACACGCCGGCGCACAGGCCCGCACCAGCCGTGCGAACCCCAAGCGATCCGCTAACTTGCGGCTCCCGTGGCCCAGTAGCTCAGCTGGATAGAGCGTCGGCCTCCGAAGCCGAAGGTCGCAGATTCGAATTCTGCCTGGGTCACCATCACGGACGGGTCCGGTGCCTGGCGCCGAGCTGGCGGTTCCGGATGTCCCGCGTGGCTTGACTGCGGCTTCACCCACGTGAGAGGATCGCGCGGGGGGCGAAGAGGCGTACCGAATGTCGCTGTCGCTGTTGTCGCAGGCCGGGACCTGGCGCCGCGTGTTGCTCGTCCCGCTCGTTGCTGTTGCGGCACTGGCGCTCGTCGCTGATGCGCTCGCGCGTCCCTTGTTTCCCAGCGTAGCGAGCTACCGCGCAGGCCAGCAGCCGGGGTCGGTGGCGGCTGCCGACCTCGATGGCGATGGCATCACGGACGTCGTCGTCACCAACCGGTTCGACTACCAGGTGAGCGTGCTCATGGGCATGCCGGACGAGACCCTGGCTGCAGCCGTCCCGTATGCGACCGGGTTCCTGCCGTATTCCCTGGCGATCGCGGACCTGGACGGGGACGGCGTCCCGGACCTCGTCACCGCGAACCTCTTCAGTGACGATGTGAGCGTCCTGCTCGGGAACGGCGACGGCAGCTTCGCTCCGGAGGTCGGGTACCCGGCCGGAGACTCGCCCATTTCGGTGGTGACCGCCGATCTGGACGGCGACGGTGCGCTCGACCTCGTGACGGCGAATCTGTGGGGCGACTCGGCCAACGTGCTGCTGGGAAACGGGAACGGGAGCTTCGATCCGACCGTCGCCTATCCGGTCGGCGATTCGCCGCGCGCCGTCGCTGTGGCCGATCTCGACGCGGACGGTGTGCCCGACGTCGTGACGGCCAATCGCTACAGCTCGGACCTCGGCGTTCTGCTCGGGAACGGGGACGGCAGCTTCGGGACCGTCACGCGCTATCGGACGGGTTGTTTCCCGGTGGCCGTGGCCGTGGGTGACCTCGATGGAGACGGCGCGCCGGACCTCGCGACCGCGTGCGGACCGCTCCGTGGAACGAGGTTGCTGCGGGGCAGGGGGGACGGAACCTTCGAATGGTTCGCGGTGATCCCGACGTCCGGCAATCCAAGCTCGGTCTCTCTCGCCGACTTCGACCGCGACGGCTTACTGGATCTCGTCGCTGCCGACCCGGAGAACGGGGTCATCAGCATCGCCGTCAGCAAGGGAGGCGGCAGCTTCGAGCCGGCCTTCTACCCGATGGGCCGGGCGCAGACTTCGATCGCGACCACCGACTTCGATGGCGACGGGCTACTCGATCTGGTTTCGACGTCCGGGCGGGTGAACGTCCTGTTGGGGGAGGGGGACGGTCGTCTCCACTGGCCAGTGCTCGTCCGTTTCGATCCAATGGCGTCGTCCGGTGCCGGGGACCTCGATGGAGACGGCGATCTCGATCTGGTGGTCGGCGGGACCAGCCTGCGGGTGAGGCTGGGGGACGGGGATGGCGGCTTCGGGCCGATCGCGTCGTTTCCGGCCGGGACCAATGTCATCGACCCCCAGTTCGCGGATCTCGATCGCGACGGTGCGCTGGACGTCGTCGTTCGCGAGGTGGCGGAAGGTCCGGTGAAGCTGTTGCTGGGCACGGGGGATGGCGGCTTCGAAGAGCCGCGGGAACTCGACGCGGGAAGGCACCCGCGCTCGTTCGTCCTGTCGGATTTCAACCGCGACGGAATCGTCGATCTCGCCGCGTCCGACTTCACCACCGAAGCGCTGCAAGTCGTCGTCGGACTGGGGGACGGCGATTTCCGGATCTACGGCTTGTACGTTCCGGGTGGAGGTTCGCTCTGGGCCGGAGATCTGGACGGCGACGGCGGGCCGGATCTGTTGTCCGGACACGTCAATGGAGCCACCGTCCTGATCCGCGACAGCAGCGGGCCATTCTTCGCCCAATCGAGTATTCCGACCCGGTTGTCGGCTGGTCGCACGACGCTGGCGGATGTCGATCTCGACGGCGTGCTCGACCTCGTCTACTGGGTCGGCCAGCTGTACCTGAGACGCGGCAACGGCGACGGAAGTTTCGGGGAGGCGATCCGGATCCCGCTCTCGGTGAGTCGCGTCGACTCGGTGCAGGTTGCGGACCTCGACGGCGATCAGCTGCCGGACATCGTAGCCGCCTACATCTCCAACGAGCAGCTTCCGGGTGTGGGCCTGCTGCGGGGTGACGGGACGGGAAGCTTCGGCGCTCCGGAGTTCTTCCACGTCCCCATCGAGGGCTCGGGCCTTTCTGTGGCTGACTTCAATGGCGACGGCGCTCTCGATCTCACGCTCACCTCGAATACCGAGCAGGCCGTGGTCCTGCTCCTGAATCGGGGGCCCGCCCTGCGGCCCCGGGTACCGGCGGCGGCTCCGACTGGAGTCGTGGTCCTGTGCGCGCTGGTCGCGGCCATCGGGATCTGGCGGTTGCGCGGGCAAGCTGCCCACACGCGGTAGGCGACCCGGCAGTGCGGGCTATGCTGCGGCGACTCGAGCGGAGGAGCAGTTGATGTCGAGATCGTCGAGAGTGAGTCGCGCCGCGGTGCTGGTCGCCATGATTCTTTCACTGCTCGCGTCGCCGGGCTGCATCTACATGAACGTCACGACGCCGCTGGACACGGATCTCGACGAGACCCTGCTGGGCAGCAAGGTGGGCAAGTCGTCTGCGCACAGCGTGCTCGGGTTGGTCGCCTGGGGCGACGCCGGTACCCAGGCGGCTGCCGAGGACGGGGACATCGAGGTGCTGCGCCACGCGGACACCGAGACCCTGTTGGTGCTGCTCTTCGTCTACGCCCGCACCCGAACCGTCGTCTACGGCGACTGACCCATGGCACTGCGTACGAGCTCGCGACTTCGACACGGGCTGATCACCGCGGGGGTGGTCGTGACCGCACTCGCGTCGAGCGGTTGCGTTTCCGGCTTCATCTTTACCCACGTCACCGAGCCCCTCGACGTCAACTACGACGCGACGCCGGTCCACACCGGTCGCCGCGGGACGTCGCTCAAGCGACTCGTCATCCCGTACCCGGTGCGGATGCAGTTCGACTGGGGCTCGACCGGGGTCAATGACGGCATGCGGCAGGCGGGCATCACGCGTGCCTATTACGCCGACATCGAGACCCTGTCGTTCATGGGCATCTGGACGCAGCGCTGGATCCACGTCTACGGCGAGTGAGCGGCGCCGCCAGCGGGCTGATGGAGGCTCTCGAAGGCTCCGTCTTGGGTCGGGCTCTTAGCTGCGGTCTGACGACCTTTGCGTCATCGCCTGTTTCCCCAAGACTGCGTCTTGGGTCGGGCTCTTAGTCGATTCGGAAGCGATTCGTGAGGGCGTCGACGTGCACGGCCCGCTCGACGACTCGGCCGTCCGGGAACTTCGCGACGACGTCGTGATCGCCGGGTGCCAGACGCAGGTCCGCGATGGGCGTGGGGCCGACGTCCCGTCCGTCGATCGTGATCGTTGCCCAGGGTTTCGCGTTGAGGTTCACCCCGATCAGGATGGGTGCCGGCTCGGCCGGGGTGTCCGCGGCAGCTTCGGGCTCGAGGACGTCTGCTGCGTGCTCGTTCGGGGCTGCGGGGATCTCGGCCCGCGCGCCGGGACCGGACCGGGGAACGCCAACGGGAGGCAGCGCTGATTCCGGCGCCTCTGGCTTCGGCTGGCGCTCGGGCTGGGGCTCCGGTCGTGGCTCTGGCGTTCGCCCGCTCTGGCGCTCGGGTTCCGGTCCCTGGACGGAGGCCGGGTTGGCGCTCTGGGCCTCGAAGAGGGGCGCCCGATTCACCCAGCTTGGCGCGAACACCGAGAGGCCACCGGTCACGATCGCCGCGAGCGCCAGCCAGCGAAGCACGCGGTGACTGCCGTTCGAGCCGCTTCGGGATCGCACGGCGATGGGGCGCACGCGACGCCGGTCGCCTGCATCGACGACGGGGGGCAAGGTCGGCCCCGCCTCTTCGACAGTCGCGCGTTCTCGCAACACCGGGGATCGCGGCCGGTCGAGCTCGATCTTCGAGACGCCGACGCCCAGTCGCGCCACGAGCTCGCGGGTCGGATCGCTGTTCGGCGTCGCGTCGCGATCGACGAAGAGAACGAGGCGCATCCCCACGCCGGACCCGCTCGCCTGCATCGTGGCTTCGTGCAGGGCCCGCAGGGTCGCGGCGGGAACCGACAGCGCATCGGGCAGCAGCAGTACTCGAACCGCCGACGCGTCGAGGTCGGGAAGAGCACTGCCGGCGGACAGGGTGATCGTCTCGGCTTCGCCGGCGAGCGCTTCCGCCAGGCCGCGCAGGAGCAGGGGTGTGGTCTCGCCGTCGGCGATGACGACGAGGTGGGCGCGATCGAACTCGAGGGCGCGCTGAGCTTCCACCAACAGGTTGTCGACCGCGGGGTTCACCTTGAATGCCTTTCGGCGACGGCGCTCGCGCGCAGCTCGCGGAAGAGGCTCACGACCCGGGGCGACGTGGTCCGCTCGTCGAGGGACAGCAACGGCCAGACCTGGACGGCACGCGCCAGACTTGCGCGCGCGGCTCGCGGCCGCCCCAGTGCAACCTGCGTCGTCGCGAGCAGGACGTCGAGCTGTGCCCGCACTTCCCGAACCTCCGGGCTCGAGGGGATGTCACGCGCCCAGGTCCGCGTCTTCTCGGCAACGGCGAGGGCTGTGCGGAAGTGGGCGTCGGCGACCAGCTCGTCGACCTCCGCGACTGCTCGGGTCAGCGCATCGAGCCCGTCGGCAGCGCCCGGGCCCGCGCCCGAGTCATGGAGGGGCCCGGCGGACACGGGCAGGGCCCCGGGAAGCGCTCCCAGGAGAGCTCCCGTCAGCGCGAGTTTGCGGATCCATGCCCGCGACGAGGAGCGCCGGGGGGAGTGCCGACCGATTGCCAAGCCGCCTCCTTGGGTCGCCAGCCGCGGCAACCCCTGACCCATCGCCCGGCCGGAGCCGGAACTTGGGGGTCCCCGTCACATCCAACCTGGAAGCGGTTCTCTGCACGGGTCTCTCGCGGCCGTGAGAGGTGTTAGGGGCCCGGTATCGGGCCGGGTCCGTGATGCGACGGGCCCTCGCGATCGTCAGCCCGGCGGCGGCGACCGCCGGCCTCGGGGCCGGGGACATCGCGGTGGGTCGCCCTGGTCGAGACGCTCAACGGAGGGGAGCGGGAACACGCAGGGCAACACGATGGTAGAGATCCGGGTTCTCGAAGCAGGTGAGACGCGTGCCGAGGGCGCTCTCGGGGTCGGGCAGCGGGATCGCGCTGGTGCGCTCCATGATGTCTCCCATCAAGGCCGCGAAGTCCGAGCCGAGTGCGTGCTTGCGAGTGACGAGCGACGTGAGGTCCAGCTCGGTCACCCGGAAGCGGACGATGTCGAGGCGCTCGTCCGCGCGCCGCGCCCAATTCCGGATCAGGTCGACGACCGTCACGGGCGTCTCCTCCATGCCCATGATCTCGGCGACGGCGACCGCCTGGATGTCCGTGTAGGCGATCCAGTCGCCCTCGATACCGCTCACGGAGAGACCGGCGTCGTCGATGGAGAGCAGGCTGCCGGGCGTGATCTGCGGACTCGTTTCGTCCTCGCAGGGCGTCGCTTCCGCCACCGGAGGCTCGACCGGCGTGTCAGCGGGCGCCTCGTCCCCGGCATCCGCGAGCGGCTTGGCCTGGGGCAGTCTCGCCGCCGCCTGTTGGATCTCGTCGCGGGACAGTCCCGACCCGGACGCCACCGGGGCGGACACCGGGGCCGGCGCGGGCCGGACCGCCGCGGCCGGGGCTGCGGCGGGCGCGGGCGCTGCTTCGGCTGCTGCCGGCGAGTCGTCTCGACTTCCGCCGGCCAGCCAGTCCGTCAGGCGCTGCCGCTTGGCTTCGTGCAGGTTCGGCGATTCGAGCGCCGCCTCGGCGGCGCGCCTCGCGGCTTCGGGGTTCAGGTCGCGGCCCTGCTCGAAGATCCGGAGCGCGACGCCCGGGTGGAGGCCCGTGTTGCGCGGGTCGACGGCGTGACGCACGGCGCGACGTAGAAACCCGCCAAGGGTGTAGGGGTCGTCGGGTCCATCGTCCCGGGCCTCGGCGAGTCGTTGCTTGAGGGCCGGTAGCAGGGTGGCGATGGCGGCCGGTGAAACGAGCACATCGGGCGCTTCCTTGATCAGCTCGAGCCAGTGCTGGGCCGCCAGCTCGGGCTCGCCCGCGGCCGCGCGGCTCTCGATCAGCTGGACGCCCGCCGCGCTGGCGATGTCGACGCGGCCGAGTGACAGGGCCACGTCCCAATAGTGGAGGGCGACGTCCGGGTCGCCCGGCGTGCGCGTGAACTCTTCGTTGAGCAGCCAGAAGGCTGCCTCGAGATTGCCGCGTTCGCGTGCCGCGATGGCGTGCTGGAGGCCCGGTGAACTCCGCAGGTCCTGGGCGGCGTCCTTGACACGTCGCGCGCTGCGCTGGGCCTGCGCCTTCAGCTTGCCGACGCCGCCGAGAAAGCGCGAGCGCAGCTCGTCAGCCTGGCCGGACCAGTCGACGTTGCCGTTTGCAACACGTCGACCGGGTTCGGCTCGTTCTCTCGCCATGGGGTCTCCGCCGGGCCGTTGTACGGGCCGCTTCGACAGGATTTGTCGACCCAACCGTGCGTCGGCTTGACTGCTGGGGCCCGAGACGGTCCAACCCTCGGGTTCTCGGAATCGGCTGACGCGCGTCGGAATCGGGTGCGCCGGATCACACAGGCGATCTCGCGGCCCGTTGCGTGGGAGTTGCCGGTGGACGGCGTATGCTCTCGCAGATCGGGGGAGAGATGATACGAAAGCTGGGAATCGTCCTGGGTGTGCTGCTGCTCGTGCTCGTTGGAGCGCTGGTGGCCGGCTATGTGGCCCTTCAGCAGATCGACTGGAACGAGTACAAGCAGCCCGTCACCGACGCGGCCTTCGATGCCACCGGCCGACGACTCGATCTGGGCGGCGACCTCGACCTGCAGATCGGCCTGCAGCCCGGGATCCGGCTCAGCGGCGTTTCCTTCGCGAACGCCGACTGGGGTTCGCGCCCGAACATGGCGACCCTGGACCACCTGCTGGTCCGCTTCCGTTTGCTGCCCCTGTTCTCCGGCGAGCTGGAGGTGAGCCGGGTCGAGCTGACGGGGCTCGATCTCCTACTCGAGACGCGCAAGGACGGCCTCGCCAACTGGGACTTCTCGGATGTCGAGGCGACCCCCGAGACCGGAGTGTCGCCGCCTGTGCCAGTCCCGCCCGCGTCCGACCCCGCCAGCCCCGACGCACCGGCCGGGGCCGCCCAGCCCCTGGCGATGCTGCTGCAGCACGCGGAGATCGAGAACGCCGTGATCGTGATGCGGGACGGCAGTACGGGTGACGAGCAGCGCATCGCTGTCGACCGGCTCGTCGCGGCAGCGTCGCGACTGCGCGGGCCCCTGTCCCTCGAGGTCGCCGCCCACTACGGCGCCGAGCCCATCGAGCTGAGCGGAGAGATCGAGGGCCTCCCGACCCTGATGGCGGGTGGCAGCCTGGACGTCGATCTGAAGGTCTCGGCGGGCGGCGCGAAGATCGGCCTGATCGGGACCATCGGGAAGCCCCTCGATGGCGCGGATCTCGATCTCGACCTCGACTTCCAGACCGCGCGGCTGGGCCGTCTCGGGGGGCTCGCGGGAAGCGACCTGCCGGACCTGGGGCCCGTGGCCCTGGCACTGAATCTGTCGGGTGGCGGTGACGCGTACGCGGTTCGCGATCTCGATCTGAACATCGGCGAGACGAAGATCGGCGGCACTGTCGACGTGTCGCTCGCGGGCGAGCGGCCCCGCATCGACGCCTGGCTGGTGGCACCCCGTATCGACCTCGCGGACCTGCAGGAGCCGTCGCTTGCGGCGCGCGGGCCTTCCCGGGTGCGCGCCGCGCCGGGCATCCAGTTGGTCGCGGTGGAGTCGGGCGGCAGCGAGCGGCTGTTCTCCGACGATCCGCTCCCCCTTGCTGGGCTCGACGCGGTCGATGCGAACCTGCGTCTCGACGCCGATCTGCTCGTGGCCGATCGCCTGGATCTCGACAACCTCGCGCTGGCCCTCGTGCTCGACGGCGGCAAGCTCCAGGTCGAGCGCTTCGCTGCCGGGCTCGCCGGCGGGCGGATCGACCTCGCCCTGGGCCTGGATGCTTCGCGTTCGACGCCGCCCCTGACCCTTGCGGGAACCGTGCGGCATCTGCGCGTCGGAGACGTGGCTGCCGCGCAGGGCAGCAACGTGATCGAAGACGGACCGCTCGATCTCGACTTCGATCTGAAGGGGCGCGGCTCCTCGCTACATCAGATCATGGCCAGCCTGGCCGGCAACTTCGAGCTTTCCATGGGCGAGGCGATCGTGCGGGACGAGTACGCGGCCATCGCGCTGTCCGGCCTCAAGTCCATGGTGCAGCAGGGGGTGTCCGACAAGGCGACGGTCGCGTGTGTCTTCGGCGACTTCGAGATCGCGGAAGGCATCGCCCGTCCGAGCGGTCTGATCGTCCATCTGTCGTCGATCGCCTTGTTCGGAAAGGGAAAGATCGACCTGGGGCGCGAGCAGTTGAAGCTCGAGTTCGACCGCCAGGCCCAGTCCCTCGCGGCCTCCGGGGCGCTGCCTCCGTTCACCTTGAAAGGCCCGCTCACGGATCCCAAGCCGGGGATCGCGACAGGAGCGCTCGTCGGCAAGGTCGTCGACCTGGGGGCCGGCCTGGTGGGGAGCGGCCAGTCCCGGGACAAGACCAAGGTGACCGGCTGCCGGGATCTTCTCGCCCGCTACCAGAAGGAACAGAAGGAGCGCGGTTCGACCGCGGACGTGGCGCGCAAGGCCGCGGAGGACCTGGGTGGCAAGGCCGGGGAGACGGGCAAGAAGGTCGTCGACAAGTTCAAGAGTCTCTTCAAGTGAGCCCAGTCAAGACAGTGAGTCCAGTGAAATGAGCCCGAAACCCGCGGAACCGGCGGAGCTCGTCACGAGTGCCGCCGAGCTGCGGGCTGCGGGATGGGACCGGCCCGACATCGTGCTGGTGTCCGGCGATGCAGTCGTCGATCACCCGTCGTTCGCGGCGGCGATCCTCGCGCGTTGGCTCCAGGCCCACGGCTTTCGCGTGGCGGTGCTTTCCCAGCCCGACTGGCGCAGCGCGGATGCCTGGCGTGAGCTCGGTCGGCCCCGGCTCTTCTATGGCGTGAGTGCCGGCAACATGGACTCGATGATCAACCACTACACCGCCAATCGGAAGCGGCGGAACGCCGACGCCTACTCGCCGGGCGGCCGCATCGGCCTGCGTCCCGATCGCCCGACGGCGGTCTATGCCCAGCGCTGTCGGGAAGCCTTCAACGATGTGCCCGTGGTCGGGGGCGGCGTCGAGGCGTCGCTGCGGCGCATCGCGCACTTCGACTACTGGTCCGAGAAGGTCGTCCCGAGCGTGCTCGTGCCCTCGAAGCTCGACCTGCTCGTGTTCGGGATGGGGGAGGCCGCGATCGTCGAGATCGCACAACGCCTCGACACAGGCGAATCCGTCGCGGACCTGCGCGACATGCGCGGTGTCGCGTATCTGCTTGGCCGTCGCGAAAGCCTCGCGGCGCACCGCTTCGACACGGCGGGCGACGGCGCCACGGTCGCGCTGCCTGCTTTCGAGGAGGTTCGCGATGACAAGCTGGCCTTCGCGCGCATGACCCGGGACTTCCACGAGGAGACGAACCCCCTCAACGCCCGGCGTCTGGTGCAGGCTCACGGCGATCGGCAGGTGGTCGTCAATCCGCCCGGGCTGGTGCTGTCCGTCGAAGCCCTCGACGCCCTGCACGAGCTGCCGTACACGCGCCGTCCGCATTCCCGCTACCGGGACGAGGGGGACGCGATCCCCGCGTGGCAGACCATCAAGGACTCGGTGCAGATCATGCGCGGGTGCTTCGGGGGCTGCACCTTCTGTTCGATCACGATGCACCAGGGGCGGGCCATCCAGAGCCGCAGCCCCGCGTCGGTCGTCCGCGAGGTCAAGGAGATCGCGAGTCGCCCGGACTTCAAGGGGCACATCAGCGACCTCGGCGGCCCGACGGCGAACATGTACCAGATGCGCTGCAGCGTTCCGAAGGTCGAGGCCATCTGTCGTCGTCCGTCCTGCGTGCATCCGAAGGTGTGTCGTCTGCTCGGGACGGACCACGGCCCCCTGCTCGAGTTGATGCGGGAGACGCGGGCCCTGCCCGGCGTCAAGAAGGTGCACATCGCGTCGGGGATCCGGATGGATCTGGCGGCGGGCGAGGATGAGTACCTCGACGACCTCGCGCGTCATCATGTGGGTGGGCATCTCAAGGTGGCGCCGGAGCACGCCAGCGAAAAGGTGCTGAGCGCCATGAAGAAGCCGCCCACCGCGACCTTCGAACGCTTCGCGGAAGGCTTCGCCAAGGCGTCGAAGCGCGCGGGCAAGGAGCAGTACCTGGTCCCGTACTTCATTGCGAGTCACCCCGGGTCTGACGTGCCCGAGATGATCGAGCTGGCGGTGTTCCTGAAACAGCGAGGCTATCGGCCGCGTCAGGTGCAGGACTTCATTCCCGCGCCGATGGACGTCGCGACCTGCATGTATCACACGGGCCTCGACCCCTACACGATGAAGCCGGTGAAGACCGTGACGCGCCTGCGCGACCGCGAGGTCCAACGGGCGCTGCTGCAGTTCTTCGCGCCGGAGAACTACTTCACGGTGCGCAAAGCGCTCGAGGAGGAGGGTCGCGAGGACCTGATCGGCGACGGGCCCTCGTGCCTGATCCCGTCCCAGGTGCCACGCCAGGCCCTGGCTGCCCGGCGAGACCGTGCGACCCACGAAGCGACTTCCGGCAGACAGGCTCCGGGCTACCGCAAGGCCGCACGCGAAGGGGGCCGCCGCAAGCGACGACCCCCTTCGAAACGCGACGACTGACCGCGGCCTTCTGCCGCGCGCGATCCTAGGCGAACGTGGCCTTGCCGCAGTCCAGGACGACGTCGCCGCCCTGGTTCAGGGTCTGGAACGCGCACTCGTTCCCGTCCACCCACATGTTGATGGTGAGCGTGTCGCCCGGCAGTACCGGCTTCGAGAAGCGGCCGTACATGGACTTGAAGCGCGACGGGTCGCCGTCGCAGAGCGCGCCGAGCAGCGCGCGTCCGGTGAAGCCGTAGGTGCAGAGGCCGTGGAGGATCGGGCGGTCGAAGCCACCCATCTTTGCGAACGACGGATCCGAGTGGAGCGGGTTGCGATCGCCCGACAGGCGGTACAGCAATGCCTGGTCGATGCTGGTCTCGTAGCTCACGGCGTGGTCCGGCGCGCGGTCGGGCGCCGCGAAGGACGCCGACGGCCCGCGCTCGCCGCCGAAACCTCCTTCGCCGCGGATGAACGCCGACATCACCGTACGGAGCAGGGGCTTGCCCGTCGAGAGCAACGTCGACTCAGAGGTCATCTCGACCACCGCGCCCTTGCCCTTGTCCCAGATCGCGGAGATGCGTCCGGTGCTCTCGATCTCACCCTCGGCCGGGATCTCGTCGAGCAACTCGATGGACTGCTCGCCGTGCACCAGCATCGCCGGGTTGAAGCTGCCGATCTTGTTGAACGGTGCGCCGCCGCCGCCGATGATGACCGCGAAGGTCGGCAGCACGCGCTGCGGCGTGTCTTTGGTGTTCTCGGTGGTGAACTGGAGGTCCTCGGTCCCGCAGCCGACGCCGAGGGCATAGAGGAGACCGTCCTTGGAATTCCAGGATCGCTTGACGGGGTCGCCGGTCGCGCCGACGGCACTGGGATCGATGGGCATGTTGGGGTTCCTATGCAGGTGACATTTCAGGTGAGGATGCGCGCTGGAGCGGTCGAAACTGGGTAGCCAATTCGCGGACGGCCCGCTGCTCGGCCCGGATCGCGCGAGCAAGGCTCAATCGAAGGCCGGGGCGACCTTCTCGATGAGACGCCGCTGGGACGCGAGGATCGCTTCGTGGGGCAATCTGCCGAAGCTCTGCCAGCACACGAGGCGGTCGAGACCGATCCGCTCGTGAAGCTCGACGATCCGGTCGCGGCAGTAGATCGCGTCCCCCACGATCGACTCGGCGTCCGGCGCCGGGCCGGCCTCTTCCCGGGCCCGGGCCGTCGTCTCCCCCACGTACATGCGGCGCACCACCGGAAGCCCGACCGGGTCCCGGCGCGCAGCCGAGACCGCTTCGCGATGGACGCGTCGGGTGTCTTCGAGTTGCGCGGTCGGGGCAGCAGCGTCGCCGAAAATGCCGAGTCCGTTCTGCCCGGCCCACTCGACCGTCGGCCGGTCGAGTGCGGCGATCCAGATCGGCGGGTGTGGCTGCTGGACCGGCGCCGGTAGGCACTGCAGCTCGGGGATCTGGAAGAAGTCACCGTCATGGCGGAAGGACTCTCCGGTCCAGGCCGTCCTGGCGATGGTCAGCTGCTCGCGGAAGATGCGACGGCCTTCGTCGCTCGCGTCGCCGGGCGAGACGCCCCACTCGAAGCGACCACCCGATTGGATGTCGAGGGCCGCGATCTCTTCCGCGAGACGAAGCGGATGGAAGAAGGGCGGAATCCGGACGCTGGTCGCGATGCGGATGCGCGTCGTGCGCGCCGACAGCCATGCCGCCGCGAGATGGACCCCGGGGCCGATCCCGGCGCGCGCGGGATCGCCCTCGGCGATCCATGCGCCCGCGTAGCCCTGCTCTTCGGCGAGCGCGAGTCGCTCGAGCTCGTCGCGGAACGCGGGTTCCCGGCCTACACCCGGCGGCCACTCGAGCAGATCGAACAGATGGAATTCCACGTCCCGCCTTCGCTTTGCCGACCGAGAGGTCGTGTAGCAGAATAGGCGCTTCGAACCGCTGATGGGGAAACGAGTGCCCGCGCGCAAGACCCTCGCCATGGTGCAGACGGACGTGCGGAAGCTAGAGCCTCGCGATCTGCCCATACCCGACATCAGCGACGACACGGCGCTGCTGCGGGTCGAAGCCTGCGGGATCTGCGGGAGCGACTACGAGCAGTACGAAGGCGTGCTGCGAACGCCGATGCCCGTGATCCCGGGCCACGAACCGTTGGGCATCATCGAAGAGATCGGAGACGCGGCCGCGCGTCGTTGGGGGGTCGATGTCGGCGATCGCGTCGCCGTCGAGACCATGCTGTCGTGCCGCTTCTGTCCCGCCTGTCTGCGTGGCGACTACCACCTGTGCCGCGCCCGCCGGATCTATTCGTACATTCCCCTCGCCGATGCGCCGGGTCTCTGGGGGGCGTACGCGGAGTACATGTACCTGGATGCGAACAGCATCGTCCACAAGGTCGACCCCGAGTTGCCGCCGGAGATCGCCGTTCTCTTCAACCCGCTGGGCGCGGGCTTTCGCTGGGCGGTCGAGATCCCGCAAACCGGACCGGGTGACACGGTGCTGATTCTCGGCCCCGGGCAGCGGGGACTCGCAAGCGTGCTGGCGTGCCGTGAGGCCGGGGCAGACCGCATCTTCGTGACGGGTCTCGAGGCGGATGCCCGGAAGCTCGCGTTGGCCCGGGACTTCGGCGCCGACGAGACCCTCGATGTCGACAACGAGAACGTCAAGCAGCGCGTCCGCGAGCTGACGGACGGGCAGGGTGTCGACGTGGTCCTCGATGTTTCCTCGTACGCCACGACGCCCGTCGCCGAGTCCCTCGACTACGTGCGCATGGGGGGCACGGTGGTGCTCGCCGGTGTGAAGGGATTCCGTGAGATCCCCAACTTCATCTCGGACAAGATCGTGATGAAGGAAATCCAGATACGCGGAGCCATTGGCGTCACCTCGACGGGGTATCGAAGCGCCATCCGGTTGATCGAATCCGGGAAGGTTCCCGTCGAGGCGATGCACACCCACGACTTCGGTCTGCGCGACGCGGAGCTGGCCATCCGCACCCTCGCGCGCGAGATCCCGAACGAGGAGTCCATCCACTCCTGTCTGCTGCCCGGCTGACGGGCGCACGGGAACCCGGCGTGTAAGGCTGCAAGCACCGAGAGGAAGCGGAGATGATGAAGGAAGTCGAGAGCTGGGTCGAAGGCGCGGGCTATGCGCGGGCGCTCGGCGTCCGCTGCGAATCGGTGTCCGAGGAGGCGGTCTCCCTGCTGCTGCCCTACGCGGAAGTCAACGCGAACCCCGGAAAGGCCCTGCACGGCGGCTGTGCGGCGTCCCTGGGCCTGATCGCGAGTCAGGCCGTGACGCGCGCGGCGCTCGGCAAGGACGCGGGCCCGTTCCATACGGCGGGGCTGCAGGTCAACTATCTCGCCGCCGCCATCGGGGAAGACGTTCGGGCGACGGGCCAGCTGCTACGGCGGGGCAAGAACATGTGCTTCGTCGAGGTGGACGTCGCGACACTCGAGGGCAAGTCCATCGCGCACGTCACGAGCATGGTACGAGCCCGCTTCGACGCCGAGCCTGCGGCCTTGCGGTCGTCCTCGGGCGACGACGGCGCGTCCGACCCGGGCCCGATGGGCCCCCACATCGGCAAGCTGAACTTCGGCAAGGCCCGGGGCCTGTCGATCGAGCACATGACGGGTAGCCACTCGCGCATCACCATGCCGGCGTCCGAGGCGAACGCCGAGGCGGGCGGCGGCGTCCACGAGGGCGCGGTGGTTGCGTTGCTCGACACCACGGGTGCCATGGCGGCCTGGGCCGAGACGGGTCCCGGCCCCTTCAAGGCGTCGACGCCGGCGCTACAGGCGCAGCTGCTGTGTCCCCCGACCGATCAGGACCTCGTCGCCTACGGGCGCGTCGTGCAGCGCGACGGGGATGGCTTCTGGTGTGATGTCGAGGTGGCCGGTGCGCGCGACGCCAAGATCGTCGCGCGCGGCACGGTGATGTACCGGATCGTTACCCCATGACCCGACTTCAGGAGTGCTTCAGTGCCCGGTGATCCCCAACCCGGAATCCTCGCAGGGGTTCCGCAGCATGCCCGCCATCTCTTCTTCGATCTCGGTCTGGACGCCTCGCCCGAGCGTGTGAAGCGTGCGCTCGCAGGTCTTGTGATCGACGACGGGATCGTCGTCGGTGTCGGTCGGACGGTCGTGTCGGCGCTGGGTGGGTCGGTTCCCGGTCTGCGGGAGGCGCCGCCCCTCGCGGGCGTCGGACTGTCGTTTCCCTCGACCCCGATGGGGTTGTGGCTGTGGCTTCGCGGGTCCGACCGCGGCGAGCTCGTCCACCGCACGCGCGCCCTGCGCACGCATCTAGAATCCGTCTTCGACCTGGTAGACGTGGTGGAATCCTTCCTGCACGGGGCCAGTCTCGACCTCACCGGTTACGTGGACGGCACCGAGAACCCGACGGGCGCGGACGCAGAACGCGTGGCTCTCGTCTCGGGGTCGGGCCCGGGGCTCGACGGGTCGAGCTTCGTTGCGCTGCAGCGCTGGCGTCACGACCTCGACGCCTTCTTTGCGCAATCGGCCTCCGAGTGCGATGCCACCTTCGGACGTCGTCTCGCGGACGACGAGGAGATCGAGGACGCTCCGGAATCGGCGCACGTGAAGCGCACCGCCCAGGAGGACTTCGAACCCGAGGCGTTCGTCGTCCGGCGCTCGATGCCGTGGTCGGACCCGAACGGTGAGGGCCTGGTCTTCGTGGCGTTCGCCACGAGCTTCGATCCCTTCGAGGCGCTGTCGCGACGCATGCTCGGGGTCGACGACGGCGTCACCGACGCGCTCTTTCGCTTCACCGCGCCGGAAACGGGCAGCTACTTCTGGTGCCCGCCGGTGGAGGCAGCCAAGCTCGACCTCTCGGCCCTCGGCTGAACGAGGTCGCTGGGAATTCGCTAGCCCGCCCGTCGCACGGGCATCCAGTCGACGTTGGGCGGCGTGAACCCCCACTTCTCCTGACTGCCGTCGATCGTGCCGGCCTCCGCGTAGTGGTAGACCATGGCGGCGCGCTCTTCGCTGGCCAGGTTGTCCGTCGAGCGATGCATCAGATGACTGTGGAAGAGCAGCAGGTCGCCGGCCTTCATCAGCACCGGCCGCGCGGTGGCCATGTCGTGGTCCACGATCTCCACGTAGGCGAAGTTCGCATGCTCGCGCTTGTCCGGGACCACGTCGTGGACCGCTTCCCGGTGGGACCCCGGCAAGACCCAGAGGGGGCCGTTGTCCGGCGTTGCGTCGGTCACGGCAAGCCAGACGCCCACCTGGGGACCGCGATCGAAGGGGAAGTAGAAGGCGTCCTGGTGCCAGGGCTGGCCGAGCGCCGTCGGCCGCTTGAAGATGAACTGGGACAAGAAGCAGTCGAGGTTCGGACCGATCAGGCTCGCGACGCAGTCGAGCAGGCGCTCGTCTTCGGCGAAAGCGCGGAAGACGGGCTCGTTCCGGTGTACGCGGAAGACCTTCGAGGTGCGCTCTTCGGGGCGGGGCTGGTCGGCGAGCGCCGTCTCCGGGACGACGTACGCGTCACCAATGGATCCGTCCGCATCGGCGATTCTCACCAGCTCGATCACGCGGGCTCGCATGGCGTCGAGCACGTCGGGCTTCGCGAAGCCCTCGAGGATCACGAAGCCGTCGCGCTGCCAGCGGTCGATGTCTTCCGGGGAGAGGCCGTTCTGCACGCCGGTCAGGATATCCGATCGCCCCGCGCTCGGGCGGCGGCGCGGCGGCCCTGGACGAAGAAGGTGGCGACGAATGCGATGGCGGCCGCGACACCGCCCAGCGCGTAGCCGTCGTAGAAGACCTCCGCCGAGTTGCTGTCCGCCGTGAAGGCCGTCAGGACGCTGACTCCGGCCACGGCCCCGATGGACGAGGTCATGGACGTCGCGGAGCTGGCGATCCCGAAGCTGTGCTCGTCGACGCTATTGCCGACGATGGCGGAGATGGACGGCTGGAAGATTCCGAACGCCAGGCCGGCGATCACCAGGCCCCCGCCGATGAAGGGAATCGACTCGTAGGCGGCCCCGACCGAGAAGCTCGCCATGGAGACCACGAGACCCGCCATGCCGACGATCACCATGGTGCGCTCGCCGATGCGGGTTGCGATGGCGCCGCCCACCGGCGACGCCATGCTGAACGAGATCGGCCGCAGCATCGTGAGGAACGAGGTGGCCGTCGCCGAATAGCCGAAGACCTGCAGAAGCAGCAGCGGACTGATGATGAAGCCTCCCATGTAGGCGAACTGCGCGAACGCCTGGGCGACCATGGGCAAGGCGAAGTTGCGCCGCCGGAAGAACTCGAGGGGGATCAGCGGGTGCTTCGCCCGGCGTTCCGCGCGCATGAAGGCCGCGATCGCGAAAGGGACGACCAGTGCCGGGCCGAACACCGCGGGGTGGGTGATGCCCCAGGTCGGCAGCCGATTGACCGCGAAGGTGAAGGCGGACGCCGCGATCGCGATGGTGACGGCGCCCGCGATGTCGAAGCGGACCTTCTGCTGGCGCGAGGTCTCACGCAGCACCACGGTGGCGAGAGCCAGCGCCGCGAGCGACAGCCCCCCCTGGATGAGGAAGAGGGGTCGCCATCCGAGGGTGTCGACCATCAGACCGCCGATCGCGAGGCCGAAGACCGGTGCGCCGGCGGTGACGAGGCTGACCCAGCCCATGGCGCGCACGCGTTCGTTGGGGGGATAGACGTGGAAGAGCAGGGCGGTCGACGCGGGCCAGGTGGCCGTTCCCATGAGCTGGCCGACCACCCGGATACCGATCAGGCTTCCGGCGCTCCAGGCGGCCGCCGTGGCCAGCGCGAACACCGACGCGAGCGCGAAGCCGATGAGGTAGACGCGACGGTGGCCGTACAGGTCGCCGAGCTTGCCGAGCACGGGCAGGGACAGCGCCTGGATCAGCATGGGGCCCGTGATCACCCAGGCGACGATTTCCGGCGTCGAATCGAGGTCGTCGGCGATGGCCTTGAGCGAGACCGCGAGGATGGTGATGGTGAACGACGACGCGGCCATGCCCGACAGGCACGCCACGAGTACCCAGCGCGGATAGTGGGGGCTGGCCTGGATCCGCTGGCCGAAGCGCGTCGTCATCGTCGAAGGGGCTCTTGGGCTGGGCGCGCGTGGGGAAGGGTGGGGCGGGTGGAGAAGAGTGGAGAAGGGTGGGGCGGGTGGAGGAAGAGCGAAGAAGAGGGAGGAAGGGCGAAACGGAGGTCGTACCCTGACACCCGACCCTGCTCGCGTCAACGCAGCGCTTGAATGCGCAGCGGCGGTCGGGGAGTCTAAGCGGGATGAACACGACCCCTCGGAAGGGATCCTGGGACCAGCGGGTGCTGCGGCTGTGTGTGATCGCGGGCTCGAGCTGCGCGGCGGCAGTGGGCCTGGCGTGTGCAGGGCTGTCGGCCCTCGCGCCCGGCGGGCCGGTCGACGGAGCGCGCATCGCCGCGGCGGATGCCGATCCGGACAACTGGCTGAGCCATGGCCGCGACTACGGCGAGCAGCGCTTCAGCCCGCTCGACGACATCCGCCGCGACAACGTCGCCGACCTCGGACTCGCCTGGAGCTTCGATTTCGGGACGGAACGCGGGCTCGAGGCGACGCCCCTGGCGGTGGACGGTGTGCTCTATACGACGGCGACCTGGAGCGTCGTGTACGCGTTCAATGCCGCGACAGGCGAACCGCTCTGGAGCTATGACCCGCACGTTCCGCGCAATCGCGCCGCGCTGATCTGTTGCGATGTGGTGAATCGCGGAGTCGCCGTCTGGAAGGGCACGGTCTTCGTCGGCACTCTCGATGGCCGACTGATCGCCCTCGATGCGAAGACGGGAGAGCCTCGCTGGTCGGTGCTGACCATCGACCCGGAGAAGCCCTACGCGATCACCGGTGCGCCTCGCGTGGTGAAGGGCAAGGTGATCATCGGCAACGGCGGCGCCGACATGGGCGTCCGAGGCTACGTGTCGGCGTACGCGGCGAAGGACGGCTCGCTCCTCTGGCGCTTCTACACCGTGCCACGCGACCCGCGCGAGCCCCAGGAATCGCCCGCGCTCGAGCGGGCGGTGTCGACCTGGGCATCGGATACGTCGCCTCACACGCCTTGGTGGCAGGTCGGTGGCGGCGGGACCGTGTGGGACTCGATGGCCTTCGATCCCGACCTCGATCTTCTCTATGTCGGGACCGGCAACGGCTCGCCCTGGAGTCGTCACGTCCGCGGCGGTGGCGACAACCTGTACCTGTCGTCGATCCTGGCGCTCCGCCCCGACAGCGGCGAACTCGTGTGGCACTACCAGACCACGCCGGGCGACAGCTGGGACTTCACGGCCACGCAGCACATGATCCTGGCGGATCTGCCCTGGCAGGGCCGCACCCGGAAGCTGCTGATGCAGGCGCCGAAGAACGGCTTCTTCTATGTGCTCGATCGCGAAACCGGCGAGTTGCTGTCCGCCGAGCCCTTCGCGACGACCACCTGGGCGTCCCACGTGGATCTCTCGACGGGACGCCCGGTGGAGACGGGCAAGGGCGACTACGCGGAGGCGCCGGCGCTCATCCAGCCGGGAAACCTGGGCGCCCACAACTGGCAGCCGATGGCGTTCCATCCGGGGACGGGCCTCGTCTACATCCCCGCCCAGGACATCTCGGGCTACTACGCGCCGGTTCGCGGTCCCTTCGTCTACCGCCCCGGCTCGTACGCCAACGCCGGCGTCGACTTCACCGAGGCGACCTCGTTTCCCCGGGAGGCCGCGCGAGGCAGCCTCGACGCCTGGGATCCCGTGACGGGAAAGCGCGTGTGGCGTCAGCCCTACGAGCGGATCGGCAACGGGGGTGTCCTGGCGACGGCGGGTGGGCTCGTCTTCCAGGGGACGGCGGACGGGCGCTTCATCGCCTACGGGGCCGCGGACGGCGAGAAGCTGTGGCAGGCGCGGCTGCCCACGGCGGTGATCGCGAGCCCCATCAGCTACCGGGTGGACGGCACCCAGTACGTCGCCGTGATGGCCGGTTGGGGCGGCGCCTTCGGACTCTCGGGCGGCGACGCCGCACGCGCCACGGGTGCGCGGCCGGCGGGGCACCTGCTGGTCTGGAAGCTCGGAGGAACGCAGCCCGTACCCCCGCCGCCGGCCCCTGCGCGTCGTCACCCCGCACCGCCCCCACCGCCGCCGGGAAGCGAGGCACAGGTCGAACGCGGAGCGGATCTCTACGCGGTCAACTGTTCCGCGTGCCACGGGGTCGGTGCCGTGGGGACCGGCGTGCTGACCGACCTGCGCTATCTGCGTCCGGGCGCCCGCCGGGCCTTCGTCAACATCGTCGTCTACGGGGGGCTCCTCCGGCGGGGGATGCCCGGCTTCGAGGGCGTGGTCAGCGAGCAGGATGCCGAAGCGCTGCTCCTCTACCTGGCCGACCGCGCTCACGCCGACTCCAATGTGACCCCCCAGGCGGACCCCGAGGCACTGCAATGAAGGACGGCTGCATCTTCTGCGAGATCGTGGCGGGTCGATCACCGGCACACCGGGTGTTCGAGGACGAGGAGGTGCTCGTCTTCATGGACATCCAGCCGGTTTCCGAGGGGCACACCCTCATCATCCCCAAGGTCCACTACGAGAACCTCTTCGAGGCGACCGAGGACGCCATGGCGGCCGTGGCGCGCGTGTCGGTGCGGGTCGCCCGGGCGATCCGCCAGGCCTTTGCTCCGGACGGGGTGTTCGTCGCCCAGACGAATGGGGTGGCCGCAGGCCAGACGGTCTTCCACTACCACCTGCACCTGATCCCGCGCTGGCATGGGTCTCTCCCTCAGCTGCACGGTCGACGAACGGCCGCTCCCGAGGATCTGGCAGCTACCGCGAGCCGGATCGCGCATGCCCTCGGGGGCGAAAGCTGAGAAATCGGAACAGAATTATGTCGGAATTGCTCGATTTTGCGCTGATTTCGAGAGTTTCTTGACAACATTCGGGCTGGAGTGGCATATAGCTTTCGAGTAACGATTTTTCGCCTACTCGAAAGCTATCCCCCCGTACGTCCCGGAGCGCGCTCAGGTGTGGCGCGTTGGGCGGGACGAACGCTGAAGCGCAAAGACCGGAGAACCCCCCAGAATGGCCACCGATGTTGTCTACCTCGGCGACGAGCGGCTCGCCGGAGAGTCTGCTGACTTCATTCTCGACCCCGAAGAGGTCGCCCGCGGCGTGCGCGCCGTCGAAAGCTATCTGGAATCCCTGAAGCCCGGCGACGGCAGGCGGTCCGCTGAAGACGCGCTGCAGACCCTGGCGCTGCTCTTCACCGATGGTGTGTGTGACGCCCGCGAGTTCCCGTGGCAGCAGGTCAAGGCGTATCACGGCGCCGCGGCGCTCAACATCCTCAAGCTCGAGGGCACGCCGGCGCGCCTCGAATCCCTCCGCTTCAACCGGGACCCGAGCCGCAAGTACCGCCAGGTCCCGACGGTGTATGCCGCCAAGCACGTGCAGAAGCTCCGGAATTCCCTGCGCCGCGTCGTCAGGGAATGCCACAAGCTGGGCTTCCTCAGCGACGAAGAGTTCGGCGAGGCAGTCCAGTTCCCGAAGGCGGACGGCAAGGTGTCCACCCGGGGCCGCATCCTGAGCGCCAGCGAATTCCGCGCGCTGACGTCGGCCTGTACCGTGGACACGACCCCGCAGGGCTCGCGCGACTCGCTCATCATGAGCCTCGGCTACCAGGGCGGCCTGCTCGTGAACGAGATTCTCGCGCTGGCCGTGACGGACATGAAGTACGACAACCGCCGCGGCCAGGTGACCGTCTACGTGAAGGGCACCAAGGACTCCCGCGGTCGCACGGTGCCGCTGCAGAACGGCGCGCTGATTGCCCTCGAAGACTGGCTCGAAGCGCGTGGCAGCAGCCCCGGGGCGCTGCTGTGTCCGGTTCGGAAGAACGGCAAGGTGGAGATCCGGCGCCTGACGGCGACGGCGGTGCGCCAGCACTGCGCCAAGCGGGCCGAGGAGGCGGGTGTCGCGCCGTTCTCGCCCAACGATCTGCGCCGGAGCGCCGTGTCGGCTCGCACCAAGGGTCGCGCCAAGCGCGTGGCGGCCGCCCAGGAAGCCGGAGACGAGCTGCGTGCGAGCGCGCTCTTCGCCGCCGAGGGCGAGGCACCGCCGCGTGTCGGGAGCGGGGCCGTCCATTTCCCGTACCAGACGCGCAAGCAGGAGCTGCTCTAGTCTCCCCGCCAGTTGGCCCATCGCAGTCGGAAGGGATTCGTTCGCGCGACGAGAGGCGCGACGCGGGGAGCGGTGCTCCTCGCGGTCCTACTGTGCGCAGGGCTCTGCACCGGGGTGGGCGCGGGTTGCAGTGAGCGGGTGGTCATCGATCCCACCAGCCCCGTCGCCGGTTGGCCGGCCCACGGCGGGGACCTCGGCGGGCTGCGCTATTCGCCGCTGACGCAGATCACGCCGGCCAATGTTGCCTCGCTCCAGGAAGTCTGGACCTACCGCCATGGTGACTTTTCCGATGGCTCGGGCGACGTCGCGCGCACCTCGTTCCCGGTGACGCCCATTGTCGCCAACGACACGCTCTACTTTTGCACCGGCTTCATGCGGGTCATCGCGCTCGACCCGGAAACCGGAGCCGAGCGCTGGACCTTCGATCCAGGCCTGCGCGCGAGTCGCGGGGAGGGCCCGTATCCCCTGACCTGCCGCGGTGTCACCTATTGGGAGGATCCCGAGGCGGAGGACACGGCCGTGTGCGCGCGGCGGATCTTCCACGGCACCCGGGATTCGGAGCTGATCGCCCTCGACGCGGACACCGGGCTGCCTTGTGCCGAGTTCGGCTCCGAGGGTCGCGTCGCCCTGCGAGAGGGGATTGGCGACGATGTCCCGGCCTGGGAGTACTACCCGACATCCCCGCCTGTCGTCGCACGGGACGTCGTGGCGATTGGCGCGTTGGTGGCGGACAGTCTGCGGGTCGACGCGCCCGCCGGCGTCGTGCGCGGCTTTGATGCGCGCACCGGCGCGCTGCGCTGGGCCTGGGACCCGGTGCCTCCGGGTTGGCGGTCGAAGCCCTCTCAAGGCGGACGGCGCTATGCGTCGGGTACCCCGAACGTCTGGGCGCCCATGTCCGCCGACGAAGAGCGCGGTCTGGTCTTCGTGCCTACCGGGAATCCGTCGCCGGACAGTTACGGAGGTCAACGCGACGGCATCGACTACTACGGCAGCTCGACGGTGGCCCTCGACGCCGAAACCGGCGAGCTCGTGTGGCATTTCCAGTCCGTCCATCACGACGTCTGGGACTACGACGTCGGCAGCCAGCCAACCCTGTTCCAGATCGAGGGCGTGGGCGGTGGCGCCCCTGCAGTCGCCCAGGCCACCAAGATGGGCCACGTCTTCCTGCTCGACCGCGAGACCGGCGAGCCGCTGTACCCCGTCGAGGAACGCCCGGTGCCCCAGGACGGTGTGCCCGGCGAGACCCTGTCGCCCACCCAGCCGTTTCCCACGCACCCGCCGCCGTTGCATCCGACCGAGGTCACGTCCGACAGCGCCTGGGGGTTCACGCCCATCGACGAAGCCGACTGTCGCGAGAAGATCCTGCGCTACCGGTCCGAGGGCATCTTTACGCCGCCGAGCCTGCAAGGGTCGCTGCAGTACCCGGGGTCGGCCGGGGGCATGAACTGGGGCGGCGTCTCCGTCGATCCGGTTCGCGGCGTGCTCTACACGAACCAGACACGCTCGGCGGCCGTGGTGCAGCTGATCCCGCGCGAAGACTTCGCCGCGCTCGATCCGTCGTCGGCCACGTACCCCAACGAGCTGTATCCGATGACCGGCACGCCGTACGGCGTGAAGCGTTTCCCGCTGCTCTCGAGCTTCGGCGCACCCTGTCTCGCGCCGCCTTGGGGCACGTTGACCGCCGTCGACCTGGCTACGGGGCAGGTGCTGTGGGAGTCGACCCTGGGTACGACCCGGGACCAGGCGCCGTTTCCCCTGTGGTTCGAGCTGGGCGCGCCCAACCTCGGCGGCTCGATCGTGACTGCGGGGGGTGTCGTCTTCATCGGCGCCACCACCGAGAAGACCTTCCGGGCCTTCGACGCCCGGACCGGCGACGAGATCTGGAGCCGACGGCTGCCCTACACCGCGAACTCGACGCCGATCAGCTACCGCCTGCGTCCCGATGGTCGCCAGTTCGTGGTGATCGCGGCCGGGGGCCATGGCTGGTCGCAGCCGGGCGACGCGGTCGTCGCGTTCGCGCTACCGGGAGCCCGCTAGCGGGCCGGAACCGGGGTTCCGGCTTGCTGCGGGTGCGCGGCTTTCAGCTGCGCGGGGTGTCGCCGTAGAGGTGCTCGAGGGTCTGTCGCACGTTGTCCTGACGTTCGCCGCCCCAGTACAGCTCCGCCTCCAGGTACAGGGTTTCCGGCGCGTTCTCGATGCTCGCGCGGGCCGGAAGCGGGAACCGCACCTGGGTGGGGCGTCCGAGGGGAGGGCGGCGCCCGGGGTGGGTGATCTCGGCTTCGAACAGCCCGGACCCGAAGCCCTCGCGACCCGTGAGCTTGTCGTGGCTGGCGATGTAGGCCCAGTCGAACTCCACGGGCTCTGCCAGCGCAATCGAGTCGAAGCGCACGACGACGTCGGTGCCGTCACCCTCGCTCGGGTATCGCTGGAATTCCAGAGTGAGCCAGCAGTCGAAGCCGTCCACGTCCGCCTCGGCCGGCGGACCCGGGATCATGCGCGAGATCGCGGCATCGTGGGCCGGTCGGGCGTCGATCAGGTTGCAGGCAGTGACCTGGAACAACGCACACAGCATCAGGATGGCGCGCGCGGGCGTCGGGTGCATGCAGCCACTCTTCGGCGGACGTCCTGCCTGCTGTAGCGCACGAGCTACGCTGCGGCGCCATGAAGATGCCGTCCCTGCTGCTCGTCCCTCTCGTGATTGCCGGTGCCTCCACCTTCGTGTCCCGTGATCTGCAGGCGGCCGAACGCGAACGACCGTCGCTGGTCGTGCTCATCTCCATCGACCAGATGCGTCGGGATCGGCTCGACGCGAGCCTGCCCGGTGGACTCGGACGGCTGGCCCGGGAAGGGCAGGTCCACACCGAGGCGGTCCTCGACCACGCCGCCACCGAGACCTGTCCCGGGCATCTGTCGCTGGTCGCGGGCCGGCATCCTGGTCCTTCGGGGGTTCCCGGCAACTCGTACATCGACGCCAAGAGCGGTGAGCTGCGCTACTGCGTTGAAGACCGGTCGCCCGATGCAGCCGTGATCGGGCTCGACGCCGACCCGGCGAATGGACGTTCGCCCCGAAACATCCGGGTCGACACGCTCGGCGACTGGATGAAGGCCGCGGCACCCGGGACGCGCGTGTTCTCGGTTTCCGGGAAGGACCGCGCCGCCATCACCTTGGGCGGCCACCAGTCGGACGCGGCCTACTGGCTCAGGCGCAACGACACGCCGGGCTTTACCACGAGCCGCTACTACCTCCCGTCGTTGCCGGCCTGGGTGGACGCCTGGAACGCGGTGGATCTGGCGTCGCGCGTCCCCGACCAATGGGAGCATGCCACGGAGCCAGCCGCCGGGGACAAGCAGCACGCGGACGACTTTCCGGGGGAAGCGGACGACCGCTCGCGGGTCAGTCCACATCCGCTGCGCGACGGCGATCCGGAGGACATGATCGAAAACGTGTACCACTCGCCGTACGTCGACGCGCTGACCCTGGATTTCGCCGCGCGCCTGGCCGAGGTCGAGGGACTGGGGCGCGGCGAGCAGACGGACCTGCTGGCCGTTTCGCTCTCGGGGACCGACAAGGTCGGGCACGAGTACGGGCCGTGGAGTCTCGAGTCCGCCGACGCCTTGCGTCGGTTGGACGGGTGGCTGGGAGAATTCCTGACGGCCCTCGAACGGCAGGTCGGGAAGGGCCGGTTGCTGGTCGCCCTCAGCGCCGACCACGGCGTGTTGCCCTTGCCCGAGTCGCTCGAGGCGGCCGGCGAGCTGACCTGTCCCCTCGACGGAGGACGCCGCGGTCTCATCACGTTCATCTTCGGGCTGTGGTGGGAGCTTCACGTCGAGCTGTCGCCGTTCTCGTGGCCGAGCCCCTGGCTCCACGTGTCGAACCAGCTCACCGTCAATCGCGAGATGGCGCGCAGGCACGACGTGCCCGTCGAGAAGGTCGTGTCCGTCGCGGAGACCTGGCTCGAAGCCCAGCCGAGCGTCCGAGAAGCCTGGACCCGACAGGAGATCGAACGCGGCGATACGGACTGGGCCCGCTTGTATCGCAATTCCTTCGACCCGGAGCGCAGCGGCGATCTCGCCGTCCAGTTCGAGCCCACCTGCCTGCCCGACTTCACGGGCTCGGGCACCACCCACGGCAGCCCCTATCTCTACGACCGTGCCGTCCCGATCGTGTTCTTCGGCGAAGGCATCGAGGCGCGCGAAGTGACTGGCCCGGCAGCGACCATCGACATCGGGCCGAGCCTGGCGACACGTCTCGGCGTCCCGCTTCCCGCCGACGTCGAAGGCCGCAGCCTGCTCGCACCCTGACGGCGGGCTTCAGGAAAGCGCCGGCGGTGGGGCCGGGTGCTCGTCCTCTCGCAGGATGTCGGGCTCGATGAAGATCAGCACCGCCGCGGGAACGCTCTCGCGGATCCGGCCCTCGACCTCGTCGATCCCGCGCGCCAGCTCTTCGACGGAGAGCGCGCGGTCGAATTGCAGCTTGAGGGCGACGAGCAGCTCGTCGGGGCCGAAGTGCTGGGTGCGCATGTGGATGATCCGGTCGACACAGGAGGTGGCGGCGATCGCGGCCCGAATCGCCGCGCGATCCAGGGGAGACGCGGCCTCCCCGATCAGGAGACTGCGCATTTCCAGGGCCAGGACCACCGCGAAGATCCCCAGCAGCACACCGATGGCGATGCTGCCGGCGGCGTCGTAGCGCGCGTCGCCGGTCCAGGCCGCCAGGCCCACACCCACCAGGGCGATGACCAGCCCAAGCAGCGCGCCCAGGTCCTCGAGCAGCACGACGGGTAGCTCCGGGTTCTTGGTGTCGCGAATGAAGACCCACCAGCTGCGCGAACCCTTGCGGCGCCTGCCTTCGCGCACCGCGGTGCGGAAGGAGAAGGTCTCGAGCACGATCGCCAGCCCCAGGATGCCGGCGGCCACCTCGGCGTTCTCGACCTCGTGCGGGTCGAGCACCTTGTGGATGCCCTCGTACATGGCGAACAGACCGCCCAGCGCAAAGATCACCAGGGCGACCACGAAGGACCAGAAGTAGCGCTCGCGCGCGAAGCCGAAGGGATGGTCGTCGGTGGGAGCGCGCTTGGCGGCGGCACCTCCCCACAGCAGCAGGGCCTGGTTGCAGGTGTCTGCCACCGAGTGCACGCCTTCGGCCAGCATCGAGGCGGCGCCCGTGACGGCAAAGCCTCCGAATTTCGCGACGGCGATGCCCGCGTTGGCGACGAGCGCAGCCACGATGGCCTTCCGATTCCCCTCCTGCACGCGCCGACTCTATCCCAGATCCAGGTCGGCGTGACGACGCGGCGCGGGCCAGGCCACCGTCGCGAGCGCCGCGATGCACGCGCTCACGGGGATCCACCAGGTCCATGCGAGCCAGGTCTGTCCCAGCAACACCGGATGCAGGAAGAGCAACAACCCGACCACGCCGCCGGCGACGAGTCCGACGGTGGCGCCGCGATCGCTCCCCGCGGCCGGCGCCAACACGGCCACGGCGAAGACGCCGAGCAGTCCACCGTACAGGATGGTCATGGCCGACAGCGCGAACTCCACGAGGGAAAGGCCGCCGGCATTCTGCGACACCGCTGCGTGATAGGCGGCCATCGCCAGAGCGGCGACGATGAGTGCCGCCGTCGCGGCGACCGAAGCGCGCCGGGTGCGGGTCGCCAGACGCGCGTCGTCCAGCGGTGCGCCACCGATGTGGCCGCCGGACAGGTCCACCGTCCAGCTCGTCGCGATGGCGCAGATTGCCGAGTCGAGGCTCGACATGGCCGCGGCCAGCAGGCCCGCGAACACCAGTCCGCGCACGCCGACAGGCAAGACCTGCATCGCGAAGCTCGGGACGACCCGCGCACTGTCGGGCTCCCACCCGGCGGGTCCGAGGGCCTGGTGGGCGGCGATGGCGGTGCCCACCATCAGGAACAGGGCGGTGATGGGGAAGTTGAGCAGTGCCGACCCGAACAGGGCGCTGCCGCCGGCGCGACCGCTGCGCGCGGTGAGAAGCCGCTGGACCATGTCGAAGTCGGTGCCGTGCGTCGCGAGGGTCAGCAGGAAGCCGCCCACGACCGCACTACCGATGCCGGTGCCGTCCGTCCAGGTGAACACCGGATCGAGGTGGAAGATGCGTGTGCGCTCTGTTTCCTGGGCCCAGGACCAGATCGCTTCGAAGCCGCCGGGCACGCTCGCGGCAGCCGCCGCCAGCAGGGCGAAGGCACCGGCCAGGAAGACGAGGGCCTGCAACAGATCGGTCCAGATGACGGACCGGATGCCACCGGCCCGGGTGTAGAGACCCGCGATGATTCCGCACGCGACGATGGCGAGCGGGATGCTCGTTTCGGTCGCGACGGAAAAGGCCAGGGCCGCGATGAAGAGCCGGACCCCCGACGCCAGCAGTCGACCGACGATGAAGCAAGCCGCCGCGAGCTTCTGCGATCGCGGCCCGAAGCGGACGGCGAGAAACTCGTACAGGCTGACGATGCCAAGGCGGTGGTACAGGGGGATGACGTGGACCGACACCACGAGCTTCCCGAGCAGCGCGCCGAAGGCGAGCTCGAGATAGCTCCAGGCTCCGCCGAAGGCGGCGTCCGGGACGCCCAGAAAGGTCGCGGCAGAGAGCTCGGTGGCGACCATCGAGCCGAGGACCGCCCAGGTGGGGATCGCGCGCCCGCCCACGAGCAGGTCCTCGGCCGTGTCGTGGCCGCGGGCCGCGAGGCGGCCGATCGCCAGCACCCCGACCGCGTACGCGGCGATCACCATCCAGTCGAGGCCGCTCAGATCGCTCTCCTGCGGACCGAGGCGTGCCACCCCAAGGGGGTTGCGCACTGTCTGCGGATTCCATGCGGATCGGAGGGTCGAATCAAGGTAGAATAGGCGGCAGCCTCGATCGAGATCGCGCCGTGATCGGGCACCACTCTGGACAGCTGAGCGCAAGTCCCCGCGGCACTCGAGGCGTTTCGTGCGAGCGACAGGCGCGGACCAGAGGAGAAATCCATGAACCCTGACATCGATGGAATGACGACCGACTTGCCCGACGAAGCCTATTTCGACGATATCCGTTCCACCCCGGTCTTCGACGCCCGGCTGCTGCACGAGCCGCTGACGGTGCTGCCCACGCGCACACCGATCTGCTTCAAGGGCTCGGATGCGGTCTCCGAAGCGATGAACGCCATGCAGCGAGACCACCGAGGCTGTGTGCTGATCACCGAAGACGGCACCCAGCGCTCGCGTCTCACGGGCATCTTCACCGAACGGGACATCCTGCTCCGGATCATCAACCGAGGGCGAAATCCAGCGACGGTGACCCTCGACGAGGTGATGGTTCGAGACCCGGAGAGCCTGTCCGCGGACGCCTCGATCGCGTGGGTGCTCAACAAGATGTCGGTGGGTGGCTTCCGTCACGTACCCGCCGTCGACGAAGAGGGACACCCGGCCATCATCGTGTCCGTGCGAGACGTGGTTCAGTTCCTCGTCGAAGCCTTCCCGAACGAAATCCTCAACCTGCCGCCTGAATTCGGGCAGGACCGCTACCGCACCCGGGACGGGGCCTAGGCGGGGGTGATCTCAGCCGACGAGCGGTACGAGAAGAAGCACGCCGACGTCCTCGGCAAGCGGATGGCCTACGTCGAAGCGGGAGAGGGCGATCCCATCGTCTTCCTGCACGGGAATCCGACATCGTCGTACCTGTGGCGCAACGTCATGCCGCACCTCGAGTCCCAGGGGCGTTGCATCGCGCCCGACCTGATCGGGATGGGCGACTCGGATCGGCTCGACGCCACGGGTCGCGATGCGTATCGCTTCGTCGATCACCGCGAGCATGTCGATGCCCTGCTTGCCGCGATCGGCGTCGAGCGCGACGTCACCCTGGTCATCCACGACTGGGGCTCGGCGCTGGGCTTCGACTGGGCCCGCCGTCATCCCGATGCCGTGAAGGGTATCGCGTACATGGAAGCCATCGTGCGCGGCATGACCTGGGACGAATGGCCCGAATCGATCCGGCCCCTCTTCGAGGGCTTTCGTTCGGACGCCGGCGAAGACATGGTCCTCGAGAAGAACGTCTTCGTGGAGCGCGTGCTGCCGGGGTCCGTGTTGCGGGGCCTGACGGACGCGGAGATGGCGGTCTATCGCCGACCGTTCGCCGAAGCCGGCGAGGCTCGGCGTCCGACCTTGACCTGGCCGCGACAGATTCCGCTCGGGGGCGAGCCCGCCGATGTCGTCGAGATCTGCGACGCCTACGGGGCCTGGCTCGCGCAGTCACCGGTCCCGAAGCTGTTCATCAACGCGGACCCCGGCGCCATCCTGGTCGGTGCTCAGCGTGACTTCTGCCGCAGCTGGCCCAACCAGCAGGAAGTCACCGTGAAGGGCAGTCACTTCATCCAGGAAGACTCGCCGGACGAGATCGGGCAGGCCGTCGCGAAATGGCGGGCAGGGCTCTAGAGGAGCGTGCGCGGCAGAAGCCGCGCACCCGATCACCCGCGCGGCTGGACCAGCTCGATGAGGTTGCCGTCGGGATCCCGGACGTAGGCGGTCCGCTGGCCCCAGGGACGGTCGGCTGGGGGCGTCACCGCCTTCGCGCCGGATACCACGAGCTCCGCATAGGCGTTGTCGACGTTGGCGACGAAGAAGCCGAGCTCGAAGCCTGGCGCGTTCTCTGCGGGGGGCGCGAGATCCATGCCCAGGGTATCGGCCATGGCTTCCCGGGTGTAGAGGGCCAGTCGCGTCGCGCCCGTCTTCAGCTGCGCGTAGGGACCCGAGCGATGGTTCAGCTCCAGGCCCAGGACCCCCCCATAGAAGCGGAGAGCGCGGTCGAGATCCGCGACGACCAGCACCGTGTAGTCGAAGTTGAGGACCTTCAAGGCCTGCTCCTGTCCTTCCGGCGCGAGGGAGTGCGCCCGGCGATTGGGGTAACGTAGCCGCCATGCCGAGCGAATCCCCGGAAAGCGAGGTTCTCTCCACCGGCGCCTCCGAGCCGGATCGTCGGGCGAAGGCGGCGGTGCGTTCCATCGTGTTCCTCTACCGCGAGTTCGAGCGCGTCTGCCGCGACGAGGGGATCAGCATCCCCCAGTACCGGCTGCTGCTGTTTCTGCGGCACGGGCCGAAGCGGGCTGGCGAGCTGGCCGCGCGCGCGGCAATTCAGCGGCCCACCTTGACGAGTCTCGTGGATGGTCTCGAGAAGGACGGGCGTCTACGTCGCGTGCAGGTGGAGGCAGACCGGCGCGGCGTCCGGCTCGAGCTGACGGACACGGGCATGCAGGACATGCGGCGCGTCGAGGCCAAGCTGGCAGGCGCACTCCAGGGTCTGATCGAGGGGGACGAGTCGGCCGAGATCCTGTCGGCGTTCACCAAGATGGCCCGGATCCTCGACGGCGAGGTCGAGAAGCGACTGCAGGGCTGACTGCTGATCGGGCCGCTGCCATGCGGCCCGAGCGAAGAGAGGCCGGCATGAGTGAGCACTACGATCTCTTGATTCGGGGTGGCACCCTGGTCGATGGCAGCGGGGCCGACGGCGTTCGGGGCGACCTGGCCGTCCGCGGCGGCCGCATCGCGGCCCTGGGCGAAGTGAAGGGAAGCGCCGACCGGACCCTCGATGCCGACGGCCAGATCGTTGCGCCGGGCTTCGTCGACATCCACACGCACTACGACGCCCAGGTCTTCTGGGACCGCATGCTCACGATCTCGCCGTGGCACGGCGTGACTTCGGTCGTGATCGGCAACTGCGGCTTCGGCATCGCGCCCACACGGGAGGCGCATCGGGACCTGATCCTGCGCACCCTCGAGAACGTCGAGGGCATGTCTCTCGCCGCGCTGCGGGAAGGCGTCGGCGACGACTGGGGGTTCGAGACCTTCCCGGAATATCTCGATGCGGTCGATGCGCGGGGCCCGGCGATCAACGTCGGCGCGCTGCTCGGCCACACGCCGCTCCGCACGTATGTGATGGGGGAGGAGTCGACCGAGCGCGAGGCCACCGACGACGAGGTGTCGGCCATGCGCGCGATCCTGGCCGACGGCCTGGCGGCAGGCGCGCTGGGCTTCGCGACCTCGAAGTCGCCCACCCACGTGGGCTACGAGGGCCGGCCCGTACCCTCGCGAAGGGCGAGCATCGAGGAGATTGCGAGCCTGGCCTCCTGCCTGGGCGACGCCGGCGCGGGGGTCCTGCAGGCGACCCTCGGCCGGGGCTTCTTCCTGAAAGAGTTCGAGGCCATCTGCCGCGCCACGAAGCGTCCCATCAGCTACACGGCCCTGCTGGCCGGAATGTTGGGCCCCGACGGACACAAGGGCGTGCTCGCCCAGAGTCATGCCTTGCAGCAGCAGGGCGTCGACGTGGTGCCGCAGGTCGCCTGTCGACCCCTGATGTTCGAATTCCAGTGGAAGGCGCCGTTCCCCTTCGAGAGCATGTCGCTCTTCAAGCCCGTGTCCGAGGCGGACGCGGCCGGCCGCGCCCGGATCTACGCGGATCCCGCGTTCCGTGCGGCCTTCCGCGAACGGGGAGAGCAGGGCGGCATCTCGGGTCGCTGGTCGGACACCGTCGTCGCCGAGTACGGCCCGGAGCCGAGCCTCGAAGAGCGTTGCGTTGTCGATGTCGCGCGCGAGCGGGGCGTCCACCCGGTGGATCTCGTGCTCGACATGGCGCTCGCGACCGACCTCGAAGCGCGCTTCCGGATCGCGATCTTCAACACCGACGAGGAAGCGGTTGCCGAGCTGCTGCAGCACCCGGCGTCGATGTTGGGCCTGTCGGATGCGGGTGCCCACGCGAGCCAGCTCTGCGACGCCTGTGCGCCGACCCATCTGCTGGCGCATTGGGTGCGCGAGACGGGCGTTCTCCGCCTGGAGGACGCCGTGCGGCTGCTGACCTCGCGCTCAGCCGACGTCTTCGGCATCACCGACCGCGGCCGCCTGGCGACGGGCCTGGCGGCGGACGTCACCGTGTTCGATCCCGCCCGCGTCGGGTGCAGCCCGTTGCGCCGGGTGCACGACTTCCCGGCGGGCGCGGACCGCCTGGTTTCGGACGCCGTCGGCATCACGGCGGTGGTCGTGAATGGCACCCCGATCCGCGAGCACGACGCAGACGTCATCGATCCCGAAGGTCCCCTGCCGGGTCGCGTGCTGCGCGGAGCGGCAGCGCGCTCCTAGCAGGCCGAAACCGGGGTTTCGGCTTGCTGCGGGTGCGCGGCCTTCTGCGGCTCGCGCTCCCAGCACGAAACAGATCGATCAGGTCTCGCTGCCGCCGCGCGCCATCAGGATCTTGCCCGAGCGCACCAGCTCGGAGATCCCATAGGCGCGCAGCAGGTTGATCAACGCGTCGAGCTTCTCGCTGCCCCCGTATACGCGCAGCACGATGCTGGTCTGCGCGTAGTCGACGACCTTGGCGTTGAAGTGCTCGGCCACCTGCAGGACCTGCGTGCGGTCGTCGTCCTGGACGTCGAGCTTGATCAGCGCAATCTCGGTCTCGTAGGACTGGTCGCCCGTGTGATCGATGGCGCTGACCACGTCCACCAGCTTTGCGAGCTGGCGGATGATCTGGTCGAGGGTCGCGGGGTCGCCGGAGCAGGTCATGGTCATGCGCGAGAATCCGCCGGCAGCGGACGGGCTGACCACGAGGCTCTCGATGTTGTAGCCCCGGCGCGCGAACACGAGCGCCACGCGCACGAGGACGCCGGGACGGTCGTGGACGAATAGCGAGATGGTGTGGATGCCGGTCTTCTCGCTGGCGGGCATCGGGCGGAGGGCAGGGGCGGCCATGGTGTCTTCCTCGTTGGATCAGGTGCTTCGTCGGATCAGGTGCTTCCGGTGGGCTTTTCCATGCGCACACGCGGCTTCTCGATCAACATGTCCTTGATGGCCGCTCCGGCCGGGATCATCGGGAAGACATTGTCTTCCTTGACGACTTCCGCGACGACGACGCAGGGGCCCTCGTTGTACGCATGCGCGAGCTTGAGGATCCGGTCCACGTCGGCGGGCCGCTTGATGCGCCAGGCCTGGATGCCGTACGCCTGGGCGAGCTTCACGAAGTCGGGATTCCCTTCGAGGTCCACGCCCGAGTAGCGGTTGTCGTAGAACAGCTCCTGCCACTGGCGCACCATGCCCAGGTAGTTGTTGTTGATGATGAGGCACTTGACCGGAAGCTTGTGGATCGCGGCAGTGGCGAGCTCGGCCTGGGTCATCTGGAAGCCGCCGTCGCCGCTGACGGACCAGACTTCCTTGTTGGGTTGGCCGAACTGCGCACCGATGGCGGCGGGGAACCCGTACCCCATGGTCCCGGCGCCCCCGGAGCTGAGCCAGTTGCGGTTGGTGGTCGACAGGCAGAATTGTGCCGCCCACATCTGGTGCTGGCCGACGTCGGTCGCGATGACGGCATTGCCCAGGGTCAGAGCGTGCAGGCGGTCGAGCACGTGCTGGGCACGCAAGCCTCCCTGCTTCGGGTACTTGAGCGGGTATTTGCGACGCCATTCGTCGCACTGGGCGAGCCAGGCTTCGGTGTCTCCGGGCTCGATCATCGGCAGCAGGTCTTCGACGACCAGGCGCGCGTCCCCGTGGATGGCGAGGTCCAGGGGCACCATCTTGTTGAATTCCGAAGGGTCCACGTCCACGTGGATCTTCACGGCGTCGACGCAGAACTCGTCGAGCTTGCCCGTGATGCGATCGTCCCACCGCGCGCCGATCGACATGATGAGATCGCAATCGACGACCGCCTTGTTCGCGTAGGCGGTGCCGTGCATGCCGAGCATGCCGAGGTGCAGCGGATGGGTCTCGTCGGCGGCGCCCTTGCCGAGCAGGGTGTTCACGATGGGAGCGCGCAGACGCTCGGCCAGCGTGATGATGGCCTTGCCCGCGCCGGAAATGACGGCGCCGTTGCCCACGTAGAGCAGCGGCCGCTTCGCACTCTTCAACAGCTCGGCAGCCGCGGCGATGTCGTCCGGGTCGGCCCGACTCGGAACCCGGTAGCCCGGTAGCTCGACGTCGTCGACGAAGGGGGCCTCACAGGGTCCCTGGGTCACGTCCTTGGGTAGATCGATGAGCACGGGGCCCGGCCGGCCCGTCGAAGCGATGTAGAAGGCCTCGCGGGTAACCCGGGGAATGTCGGCTCCGTCCTTGACGAGGTAGCTGTGCTTGACCACGGGGTAGGTGATGCCCGTGACGTCTGCCTCCTGGAACGCGTCCTTGCCGAGCATCGGGCTGACCGTCTGGCCGCACAGGACGATGATCGGGACCGAGTCCATGAGTGCGGTCAGCAGACCGGTCACCGTGTTGGTGGCTCCGGGCCCCGAGGTCACCAGCACGACGCCGGGTTTGCCGGTCGCGCGCGCGTAGCCATCGGCCATGTGCGTCGCGCCCTGCTCGTGGCGCACCATGATCAGCTTGATGTTCGAGTCGACCAGGGCGTCGAAGATGGGCATCGCCGCGCCACCGGACAGGCCGAAGATGTACTCGACGCCTTCCCGTTCGAGGCACTGGATGAGCCTCTCGGCGCCGGTCGGGGGCAGGGCGGACATGTCGTCTCTCCGAAACGGTGGTTCAGTCAGAAATCGCGGGAACCAGAAGATTGCGGAACCGGAAGTAAGTTGCCACTCGATCGACGATTCGGCCTGCGAACATGCGGTAAATCTTCCGAGATCCTCCGTGGATCCCTATCTACCTGTCAAAGATGGCCTCAAAACGAGAGAAATCGATCCGCCGGAGGCTTCCCCTTGTCGAAGTCGGGCCTTCGAGGCCGAATGCGAGATCCGATGGCGGATTGGTCGCGCCCTGCGGGGATCAGGCATTCGAGAACGAGGCTCGGAGAGTCGGGAATCCGAATTCGGGAGACCCGGTTTCGTGCACCGTCATCAGCGGACCCGCACCGGCGTGCCGTTGCCCTGTGCCCGCTACGGGCCGGGAGTCCCGCGTTGCAGTGGCAGCGCACACGCGTCGAACGCTTGCGCACGCAGGCATGTTGCAAGCGTTGTTTCCGGTCATGAACGTTCGTTCGAATCCGCGAGAGCACGCGACGGTCGTTCAATCGCGGTGGCCGGACAGCCGATCGAAGGGGTAACCTACCGCCGTCGCTGCGCGTTGCGCGCGATGCAGGTAGAAGCTGGCATGGGGGAAGACAGAGCATGATCGAAGCTACGAAGACACGCCGCGCGGAGCGTTCGCACATCGGAAGTGTTCGTCGTGTGCTGTTGGTCGTGTGTTTGCTCCCCCTGGTGCTGGCGGGTCTTCCGGCATTCGCTTCATCGGACATCGATGACGAATACGATCCCACCGAGACGGGAAACCCGTTGCGGATCGTGGCCTATGTCCTGCACCCGGTCGGCGTCATCCTCGATACGCTGATCTTCCGACCAGCGCATTGGCTCGGAAGCAAAGAGCCGATCAAGACCCTCGTCGGAAAGGAAGACTGACACCGCGCTGTTGCGGCCCGTCGGTTGCGCGCTGCGCGGCCGTTTCGGTGTGGCGAGGGTGATTAGGCGAGGCTCGGCTCCAGATCGCGAGGTATGGTAATTGCATGGCGCCCGTGAAGAGGAAGCGAAAAAGGCTCGAAACGAGGCTCGCGACGGCTGTCGCGGCGGTCCTGATCGCCCCTTCTCTGCAGGCGGCGTCACCGCTGCTCGACGTCGACGAGATGACCTTCGTTGCGAGTCGCGGCCCCGCCAACGAGCTGGTGCTGAATGCGCGCAAGGCGCACTTCGACACCGAGAAGGACCGGGTCTTCCTGGATGAGGTCCACGCGACGGTCGAGCCGAGCAAGGACGGTGGTCACTTCGAGATCCGCTGCGACGAGGGCGAGCTCGACATCGCGACCAACGACTTCGAAGCGCGCGGCAATGTTCGTGGTCGGACCGAAGGGGATCGCACCTTCGAGGCGCCCTGGGTCAAGTACGACCACGACAAGGGCCTGCTGTTCACGGACGCACCGGTCTTGATCTCCGAGGACTCGATCACCTATCGCGGCGGAGGCTTCCAGTACTTCGTCCGCGAGCGACGCTTCAAGCTGCTGGGCGGCGCCAGCGTCGTTCAGTTGCCCGAGGAACAGCCTTGAGCGCCCGAGGAACAGCCGTGAGCGCTCGCCTCGCGTTGTTCGGCATCGCCGTCTCGTGCTGGGTCCTGGCCGCGGACGCCTCGGCTGTCGTCGATGTGTCCGGCCCGGCACAGGGAATCGCCGTCCTGCCATTCGCCGCCATCGACGCGAGGGATTCGTCGTCGGTCGAAGGCCTGCCGGACGTGGCCGCACTACTGGCGAGCGCCCTCGCCATGCACACGGGCGGGCGCGTCGTCGCACCCGCATCGGTCTTGCACGACGAGCGGGGCATCGACGATCCCCAGGCGCAGGACGTTCGGCGTTGGGCGGAGTGGAATTCCGTCGAGAGCGTGGTGGTGGGCCGGCTCGGACGTTCGGAGGAGCATGGGCTCGACGTGGCCGTCGAGCTGCGATCCGGGCATTCTGGCGCGCCGCGCGCCTCCTACCGTCTGGCGCCCGCAGAAGATGCGGACCTCGAAGGCGCTGTGACGCGGCTCGCGAGCCAGATCCTTGCCGACCTCGGCGAGGATGCGGACACCGTCACCGACGCGCTGCCCGGTGTGTCGGCGCCGTCCGCCGGCGCTTCGGCGGACGCTGCCACTGGATCGGCGGCTCCGGAAGGCAGCGGGATCGCCCTGATCCCGGGCGTATCCCGGGACGACCCCATCTCGATCAACTCCGACGAGCTCGAGGTGCTTCCCCAGGCGGGCGGGCGGCGTCTGGTGTTCTCGCACAACGTCGAAGTACTGCAGGGCGGCATCACGCTCACCGCAGACCGTCTCGAGGCCGTGTATCCGCAAGGAGCGTCTCAGCCCGACTTGCTGGTGGCGTCCGGCAACGTTCGCGTCTCCCAGGGCGACCGAAGGGGTCGTTGTGATCGGGCCACCTACGAGCGGGCGCTCCACACCATCGTGTGCCGCGGGAAGGCCGAGATCGTGCAGGGCTGCGACCAGGTGCGCGGCGAGGAGATCGAGTTCGACCTCGGCCAGGAGCGCGTCCGGGTCAAGGGAGCGGCGTCCGTGGTGATCCAGCCCGAGGGCGACGAGGGCAGCGAGTGCGTTCGCCAGGGCGATGCAGGGGGTGCCCCTGTGGTTCCAGGGGGCGGTGGATGAGCGAGAGCGAATCCCTGTCGGCAACCGATCTCGTCAAGGTCTACGGCGACAAGCACGCGGTTCGTTCCGTGAGCATCGAGGTCCATCCTTCGGAAGTCGTGGGGCTGCTCGGACCGAACGGCGCGGGCAAGACGACGACCTTCAACATGATCGCGGGCAGCGTGCGGCCGACGCGCGGGCAGGTCTTCCTGGGCGACCGCGAGATCACCGAGCTGCCGATGTATCGACGGGCACGACTCGGTGTCACCTACCTGCCGCAGGAAGCGAGCATTTTCAGGCGCTTGTCGATCGCAGACAACGTCAACGCCATTCTCGAGACCATCGAGAAGGACAAGACCCGTCGGCGCGAGCGGCTGCGCGAGCTCCTGGCCGAGCTCGGGCTGACCGAAAAGGCCGGGCGCCGGGGCGATTCCCTGTCGGGTGGCGAGCGACGCCGTGTCGAGATCACGCGCGCGCTCGTCCTCGACCCGCAGTACATGCTGCTGGACGAGCCCTTCGCCGGCGTCGACCCGATCGCCGTGATCGACATCCAGAAGATCATCGAACAGCTCAAGAGTCGCGGGATCGGCGTGATCATCACCGATCACAACGTGCGCGAGACGCTGTCCATCTGCGACCGCGCATACATCATCAAGGACGGCAGCATATTGAGGCTCGGGACACCCGAGGAGATTGCCGATGACCCGGAGGTACGCGCGGTGTACCTCGGAAAGAACTTCAAGCTCCACTAGCACCAGGAACAGCAACCGGAAGGCAGGCAACACGCAACATGGCCATCGAGCTCCGACAGCAGCTGCGACTTTCCCAGCAGCTCGTCATGACGCCGCAGCTGCAGCAGGCGATCAAGCTGCTGCAGCTGAACCGTCAGGAGCTCACCTCCCTCATCGAGCAGGAGCTGCAGGAGAACCCCGTTCTCGAGGTCTCCGAGACCGACGAGCAGACGCCGGCGGAGGCCTCGGACGAAACTCCCGGTGAGGAGGCCGAGACGGGTGCGGACTCCGGGGACTCCGGGGACGCCGGGGACGGCGCGACCGCAGACGACGGAATGTCGGCCGGGGACGATGCCGGCCCCGCGACCGCAGACGATGGAGGCGACACCAGCCCCAGCGATGCCGAGAAGATCGCGGACATCGAGTGGGAGAACTACATGGACAGCCATCCCCAGACCGGGCTCGAGACCCGCGTCGCCGGGGATGACGACCGACCTTCCATCGACCAGACGCTGAGCCGCCGTCCGTCGCTGTCGGAACATCTCGTCTGGCAGATCCACCTGTCGGCCTTCGACGAGGAAGAGGTCGCGATCAGTCACTGGATCATCGGCAACCTCGATGACGACGGCTATCTGAAGGCGACGATCGAGGACGTGGCCCGCCAGTCCGGCGCCGAGGAAGAGCTCGTCGCCCGGACCCTCGACAAGATCCAGCAGCTGGACCCGCCCGGGGTCGGAGCCCGCAATCTGCGCGAGTGTCTGCTGATCCAGATCCGGACCCTCGAGATCAGCGCGCCGATGGTGCTCGCCATCGTCGAGCACCATCTCGACCTGTTGCAGAAGCGCGACTTCCGCGGGCTCACGCGCGCACTGGGTGCCGAACCCAGCGAGCTGTCGGCGGCGGCCCAGATCATCTCGCGCCTGGAGCCGAAGCCCGGACGCAGCTTCGGCGGAGACGACCCGGTCTACATCACGCCGGACATCTATGTCTACAAGGTCGACGAGGATTTCCACATCCTGCTGAACGAAGACGGCATGCCGAAGCTCAAGATCAACAATCTCTACCGGGACGTGCTCCACGGCGGGAAGACCGTCGCCAAGGATACGAAGGACTACGTTCACGAGAAGCTGCGATCCGCTCAGTGGCTGATCAAGTCCATCCACCAGCGCGAGCGCACGATGTACAAGGTGATGCAGTCCATCATTCGGCATCAACGCGAGTTCTTCGACCACGGCATCAGCTTTCTCAAGCCGCTGAATCTGCGGGACGTGGCCGATGACATCGAGATGCACGAGTCGACGGTCAGCCGCGTGACGACCAACAAGTACGTGCATACGCCCCAGGGAATCTTCGAGCTCAAATACTTCTTCAACTCGAGCATCAGCCGTTTCAACGGCGAGGCGATCGCCAGCGAGAGCGTGAAGGAGAAGATCCGCAAGATCATCGAGAGCGAGGACACGCGGCGGCCCTTGTCCGACCAGCGGATCGCCGAAATGCTCAAGTCTGCGAACATCGACATCGCCCGCCGGACCGTCACCAAGTACCGGGAGGCGATGAATATGCTGTCTTCGACGAAACGCCGGCAAATGGGCTAATACCTGCCTCCGACGCGCTCGCGAGGAGAACCGTCTTGAAGATCATGGACATCCTCGTCAAGGATGGAGCCATCCTCGACCTGGCATCGGACCAGAAGGACGGAGTCCTCGGCGAGATGGCGAGGTCCGTCGCTGGGGCGGAGCCGTCCCTGGATGCCGAACGCCTGTTGGAAGTGCTGCTCGAGCGCGAGGCGCTCCAGAGCACCGGGATCGGCGAGGGCGTGGCGATCCCCCACGGCAAGATCGCCGGCCTCGAACGCCTGGTCGCGAGCTTCGCCCGCAGCGTCAAGGGCGTGGACTTCGACTCGATCGACGGCCAGCCGACCCACCTCTTCTTCCTACTGGTGGTCCCGGAGCACTCCGGAGGCCAGCACCTCAAGGCCCTCGCCCGCATCTCGCGATTCCTGCGGGATGCCGAGTTCCGCGGCAAGCTGCTCCAGGCGGGCGATCTCGACGACGTCTTCCGGGCCATCGACGAGGAAGACGCCAAGTTCTAGACGGGGTTTGAGCGCGCCAGAAGGTTGCCACGCGCGAGAGCCGGCCGGGGGGCCGCAGGATGACCGACGAGCGCGAGATCCAGGCCCACGGCGCGTTGATCGACGTCCTGGACACCGGTGTCCTGCTGCTGGGCAAGAGCGGCGTGGGCAAGAGCGAGTGCGCTCTCGAGCTGGTCTCTCGCGGGCATCGTCTCGTCGCGGACGATGTCGTTCGTGTGCGCGAGCAGGACGGCGTGCTGTGGGGCAGGGCGCCCGAGCGGATCCGCCACTACATGGAGATCCGCGGCATCGGGCTGCTGTACATCCCCGAGCTCTACGGCCCTGAGTCCGTGCGCGACGAGTCGCCCGTGGACCTGATGTGCCGACTCGAGGCCTGGCGCCACGGGGCCGACTACGAGCGGGTCGGAATCGACCGTCCCCAGGAGAGTCTGGCGGGGGTCTCGATCCCGGCCCTGGTGCTGCCCGTGCGCCCGGCACGCAACATGGCCACACTGGTCGAGGTGGCGGTGCGCGACCATGCCCGCCGCCAGGCCGGATCGAACGCCGCCGCGCGCCTCGATGCCCGCCTGCGGGCGGAGCACGCGGGCCAATGAGCACCCGGATCGTCTTCGTGGCGGGGCTTTCCGGCAGCGGTCGATCGACTGCAATGGCCGCGCTCGAAGACCTGGCGTTCTACTGCGTGGACAACCTGCCGCCGCAGCTGGTCGCCCAGTTTCTGGCGCTGTGCACCCAGGCGACGCCGGCGATCGAGAAGATCGCGCTGGCGGTGGACGCCCGGGAGGAGCGCTTTCTCAGCTCACTGCCCGACGTGGTGCGCGAGCTGCGAGCGGACGGCACCGCCGTCGAGGTGATCTTCCTCGACTGCGCGGATGAGATCCTCGAGAAGCGCTACCGGGAGACCCGCCGCGTCCACCCGCTGTCCCCGACGAGCGTAGTCGACGGCATCGCGCGGGAACGCTCGTTGTTGGCCGCCGTCTCGGGCCTGGCGGACTTCCGGGTGGACACGTCCTCGCTGAACGTCCACCAGCTGCGCGACACGATCACCCAGTACGCCTCGGGTGAGTCGCGTTCGACGATGGTGAACCTGTTGTCCTTCGGCTTCCGCAATGGTCCCCCGAACGCGGAGCTGCTCTTCGACCTGCGCTTCCTGCCGAACCCGTACTGGGAGGACAGCCTGCGAGAACGCTGCGGGGACGACCCCGCGGTCGCCGCTTTCGTGCTCGAGAGCGAGCGCGGCCACGAGTTCTTCGCGAGGCTGTGTGACTTCGTGGAGTACCTGCTGCCGCACTACGACCGGGAGGGGAAGGCCTATCTGACGATCGGGCTCGGCTGCACGGGTGGTCAGCACCGATCCGTCGCCGTGGCCATCGCACTGGGCGAGGTCCTGCGCGCCCACGGCCGCGAGGTCCAGATCGAGCATCGGGACAAGCCTTGAGTCGCGTCGGTGTCGTCATCGTGACCCACTACCGTCTGGGCGAAGAATTCCTGCAGGCCCTGCGCCTCATCCTGCCGGATGCGCCGACCTTCGCGAGCGTGGCGGTCGACCCCGGCCAGCAGGTCGAAGAGATGCGGACGGCCATCGCCGAGGCGCTCGTCGAGCAGGACGAGGGCGACGGCGTGCTGGTGCTGACGGACATGTTCGGGGGCACCCCCTCGAACATGAGCCTGTCGTTCCTCGACGAGCACCACGTGGAGATCGTCACCGGTCTCAACCTGCCGATGCTGATCAAGCTCGCGACCTTGAACGAACCGAAGCCCCTCGAGGAGCTGGCGGTCTTCATCAAGGAATACGGTCAGCGCAACATCTCCGTGGCCAGCGAGCTTCTTCCCGGGAAGAGCGCGGAGAAGGACGCTGGGAAGGGCGCGGGGAAGGGCGCTGGGAAGAGCGCCGGGAAGCGCGACTGATGGAGGTCGAGGCGAAGTTCACCGTCCAGGGAGAGCTGGGTCTGCACGCGCGCCCTGCGGGACGCTTCGTGACCCTGGCGGGCCGCTTCGAGTGCGAGATCTCGGTGGCCCGGGAAGACGACGAGGAATGGGTGAGCGGGCGCAGTGTCCTCTCGATCCTGTCGCTGGCGGCCGCGCGCGGGACCACCCTGCGTCTGCGGGCCGACGGCACCGACGCCGAAGAAGCCGTGGCGGCGCTCGGGGCGCTGATCGGTGCGCTGGACGAGCCGACGCCCTGAAGCGGCACAGCAACGCGCAGCTCCCGTGCATGTCACCGACCGCGGCGTCGCGGCCACCCTTCCAAGGGCCTGCGAATTGAACCCGGGGGACCCGTCCTCTACCCTGCGGACCCTCGAACCCGCGAGACTTGCCGGAACCCCCCGTCCCGTCTCGAAGAATCCCAATCAGGAGAAAGCACCCGATGGCACGTCGGATCTTCTTTACGTCGGAATCCGTCTCGATGGGTCACCCCGACAAGCTGTGTGACCAGGTTTCGGACGCGGTCCTCGACGCGATGCTCGAGCAGGACCCGGCCTCGCGCGTCGCCTGCGAGACGGCCACCACGACCGGGCTCGTGATGGTGCTCGGCGAGGTCACCACGAAGGCCCAGGTAGACATCGCGCCGCTGATCCGACAGGTCGTCTCGGACATCGGCTACACGGATTCCGACATGGGCTTCGACGCCGCGACCTGTGCCGTGCAGGTGGCCCTCGGCCGGCAGAGCCCGGACATCTCTCAGGGCGTGTCCGAAGGCGAGGGGCTGCACAAGGAGCAGGGTGCCGGCGACCAGGGCATGATGTTCGGCTACGCGTGCACCGAGACGCCGGAGCTGATGCCCGCACCGATCCGCTTCGCGCATCGGCTGATGGAGTCGCACCGAGGCAAGTTCGAGTCCGGCGAGATCGAGTACCTCCGGCCCGACGCCAAGTCCCAGGTCACCGTGCAGTACGACGAGGACGACCGCCCGATCCGCATCGACACCGTCGTCCTGTCCACCCAGCACTCTCCCGATGTCGGCTACGACAAGCTGCGCGAAGACATCATCGAGCAGGTCATCCGGCCGAGCCTTCCCGCCGAGCTGCTCGACGACGACACGATCTTCCACGTGAATCCCACCGGCCGCTTCGTGGTGGGCGGCCCGATGGGCGACGCGGGGCTGACGGGTCGCAAGATCATCGTCGACACCTACGGCGGCATGGGACGCCACGGCGGCGGCGCCTTCTCGGGCAAGGACCCCTCGAAGGTCGACCGCAGCGCCGCCTACGCGGCGCGCTATGTGGCGAAGAACCTGGTCAAGGCGGGTGTGGCCGCGCGCGCCGAGGTGCAGCTCGCGTACGCGATCGGTGTCGCCGAGCCGGTCTCGATCCGGGTCGACCACTTCGGCACCAGCCGCCTGGACGCCCACGAGCTCGAGAAGCTCGTCCGCAAGCACTTCGATCTCACCCCCCGTGGCATCGACGAGGCGCTCGACCTGCGCCGTCCGATCTACCGCCCGACGTCCTATCACGGACACTTCGGACGGGAGAACGAGGGGTTCCCGTGGGAGGTCACCGACAGGGCCGACGCGATCGAACGCGACCTCTAGTCGCGCTCGGGATTCTCGTGATCGGGGTCGCGGCGTCCGCCGCCTGCGCGGTCGGCTCGTCCGGCTCTCAGAATCCGTACCGGCTTCCCTCGGTGGATGCGCGGGGAGACGTCCGGATCCGCGTGCTGCTCGACGACGGCGCAGAAGCGGTCGCCGTCGAGGGGCTCGGTCTCGACGAGACGATCGAAGCCGTCCCGGGTGAGGGCCTGCGGGTGAACGGTGGCCCGGTGGTGTCCCGCTGGCGAAGCCCGCGGCTCGACGGCCCGCTGACCATCCGCATCGGGCAGCGCAAGCGGCAGGTGCGCGGCGTCGTCGAGGTGCTGGCGCTCTACGGACAGGAAGCCGAAGACGCAAAGGGCGCCGAGGGACTGGCCGTCGTGAACGAGATCGCCCTCGAGCGCTACCTGGCGGGCACCCTTGGAAGCGAGATGTACGTTTCCTGGGACCGCCGCGCCCTGCAGGCCCAGGCCGTGGCCAGCCGGACCTACGCGATCCACCAGCGGGATGGCCGGCGAGATGCCCCGTGGCACCTCACCGCAGGCACCCGCAGTCAGGTCTACGGCGGAGTCGACGCCGAGTCTCCCGAGGTCGAGCAGGCGCTCGAGGACACCCGCGGCCAGATTCTGGTGGCTCGCGGGCGTCCCATCCTGGCCGCATTCCACTCGTCGTCGGGAGGCCAGACGGCCAGCGCGGAGGAGGTCTGGGGCCAGTCCCGGCCCTATCTCGTGAGCGTGCCGGTCGTCGATGAATGGGACTCTCCCGATGCCTACTGGCGGGCAAGGGTCACCCGAGGGACACTCGGCCGCGCCGTGGCGAGCCTCGGGACCGATCCGGGCCCGATCACCGCGGCGAGAATCGTCGAGCGGACCGGTAGCGGTCGAGTGGCCCGGGTCCAGCTCGAGGGTGAGCGCGGCAGTACGACGGTGACGGGTCGGCAGCTGCGCACCGCCCTGGGTGAGTCCAAGTTGAAGAGCACGCTCTTCGAGTTGCGCGAGGACGGAGAGGACTTCGTCTTCGTGGGCTCGGGCAGCGGACACGGAGTCGGAATGAGTCAGTGGGGCGCCCGGGCAATGGCCCGACGCGGAGACGACTACCTCGAGATCCTCGGGACCTTCTACCCGGGAACCGAGGTCACGCGCTTGAGCGGAGGTACACGATGAACGGTCCCGTCTCGGCAGCCCTGCCGTTGGCCGCACAGGAGGCCGCGCCCGCCGCGGGCCTGGACCCCAGCTTCTTCCTGATGATGGGCGCCATCTTTGCGATCTTCTACTTCCTCGTGCTGCGACCCCAGCAGAAGAAGCAGAAGGCGCTCGAGGAGTCCGTCAAGAGCGCCGCCAAGGGCGACCGCGTGATCACCGCCGGCGGGCTGCACGGCAAGGTCGTGGCCGCCGAAGAGGACGCGCTCACGATCGAGATCGCGAGCATCAAGGGCCAGCCCGTGCGCGTCCAGGTTTCCCGCGCGCGTATCGACAGCGTCATTCGCAAGGACGGCGGCAAGGACGGCGCCAAGGAAGAAGGCAAGGACAAGGAGAAGGGAGAGGACTCGTGAGTCTGCGCTGGCGACTCGGCTCGGTGATTGCGCTGGTGCTGCTGTTCGGGTGGCTCACCGTGGCGAACTTCATCCCCAAGGCCGATCGACTGGAAAGCAACTGGCTGCCCGACGACGGCCTGCGCCTCGGTCTCGATCTCCAGGGCGGCATCCACTGGGTGGTCGGGGTCGACCTGCCCACGGCCGTCGATCGCGAGCTCGACTTCGTCCGCAAGAACATCAGCGACAGCCTCGAGGAAAACGGGACCTCCGTGCCCAGCATGGAGGCCGTGAGTGGTGTGCTCGTCATCCACGCGGCGTCGCCGGACGACGTCTCCGCCATCGAGGACGCCGCCGACGACAGTGGCGTGCTTCGTTCTGCGGATATCGATGGAACGACCCTGCGCTACGAGCTCACCTCGGACTGGGAAGCCGAGATCCGCGAGCGGACCATGCTGCAGGTGCTCGAGGTGCTGCGGCGACGCATCGACGATCCCGTGCGTGGCATTCCCGATTCGGTCGTGACCCGGCAGGGCGCGGACCGCGTGCTGGTGCAGATCCCGGGCGGCCAGATCGACCGCACCCGGGCCCGGAAGCTCCTCAAGTCGACGGGCTTCCTCGAGTTCAAGATCGTGCAGGACCAGGACGTCAACGAGGACCTGCTGCTCGCCCGCTACCCCGAAGGCCTGCCGCCGGAGACCATGGTGTCCGTCGAGCGCGACTCGGAGACCCAGCGCGTCTCGGCCGCCTTCCTCGTGCCGAAGTCCCCGGACATCACCGGTGACTTCCTCGAGGACGCCCGGGTCGGCTTCGACCAGCAGCAGCGCCCGCTGGTCAACTTCCGCTTCAACCCGGAGGGCGGCGACATCTTCGGCACGCTCACCGAGGAGAACATCGGCAAGCCCCTCGCCATCGTGCTCGACGAGAACGTCTACAGCGCGCCGACGGTGAACAGCAAGATCACCACCCGGGGACAGATCACGGGCCGCTTCACGTCCCAGGAGGCCGCGGACCTCGCGGTCGTCCTGCGCGCCGGCGCGCTGTCCGTGCCGGTGGTGATCGAGGAAGAGCGCAGCATCGGCCCGGCCCTGGGGCAGGATTCCATCGACAGCGGCGTGGCCGCCTCGATCGTCGGGCTCGTACTGATCCTGTTCTTCGCCATCGGCTACTACCGGTTGTCGGGCGTCTACGCGGGCATCGCCCTGCTGTGCAACCTGGTGCTGCTGGTGGGGTTGATGTCGCTCTTCGATGCGACCCTGACCCTGCCGGGCATCGCCGGCCTGGTCCTGACCGTCGGCATGGCCGTCGACGCCAACGTGATCATCTTCGAGCGCATCCGCGAGGAGCTGCGGGGCAATCGCTCGCCGCGTGCCGCCATCGCGACGGGCTTCAACAAGGCCCTGTGGACGGTGCTCGACGCCAACATCACCACCCTGATCACCGCCGTGATCCTGTTCCAGTTCGGGACCGGGCCCATCAAGGGCTTCGCGGTGACCTTGTCCGTGGGCATCCTGACCAGCGTGTTCACCGCGCTGGTGGTCACGCGGCTGCTCTTTCACCTGTATCCCGGTGACCGTCAGGTCGCCGCGCTCTCGATCTAGGAGGGTTCCCCGTGCCTTGGGAGATCGTCAAGCCCGGAACCCATATCGACTTCATCGGGAAGCGGCACATCGCCGCTGCGGTGTCGGGTCTGCTCATCCTCGCGTCGCTGATCGCGATTCCGATCCAGGGCGTCAAGCTCGGCATCGACTTCGCGGGCGGCACCGAGGTGCAGCTCAAGTTCGCACCCGGCGTCGACGCGTCGGACGGCGCCATCCGCGAAGTCCTGACCGGGGCGCTCGAGATCGCTGAACCCAGTGTCGTTCGCTACGGCGAGGAGGACCACAACGAGTTCCTCGTCAAGTTCCCGGGCAACATCAACGAGGCGCTAACCGGGTCCGAGCCCGAGGCGGGGGACGCCGACGTCGTCGGCACGGACCTGATCGTGAACCTCGGCCGCGCCATCGAGGGCGCCGTGGGAACGGTCTCCATCGAGCGCGTCGAGTTCGTCGGGCCGCGCGTGGGCAAGGAGCTGCGAAGCGACGGCCTGCAGGCCCTGCTCTACGCGAGCATCGCGATCCTCATCTACATCGCGTTCCGCTTCAACACCCGCTACGCGCCGGGTGCGATCGTGGCCGTGATCCACGACCTGACCATCACCGCGGGCATCTTCGTGATCCTCGGGATGGAATTCGACCTGCGAATCCTTGCCGCCATGCTGGCCATCCTCGGTTACTCGCTGAACGACACGATCATCATCTACGACCGCATCCGCGAGAACATGGAGCTGCACACGAGCCTGGACCTGCCCGTAGTGCTGAATGAGAGCGTCAACCAGACCCTGTCCCGCACGATCCTCACGTCGGGAACGACGCTGCTGGCCCTGACCTCGCTGTACTTCCTGGGCGGCGCAGTCATCCAGCCCTTCGCCTTCGCGATGATCCTGGGCGTGATCGTCGGTACCTATTCCTCGGTCTTCATCGCCGCCCCGGTCCTGCTGTGGCTCGAGAGACGCTACGGGAAGGGAGCCGCCCACGACCGCGCCGAAGCCGACAAGAAGAAGAAGGCGAGAGAGCAACGCAAGAGCCGCGGGTAGCTCCGCAGGTGTTCTTGGCTTGAAGTCCGCGGCGGGTCCCGGTGGGGCCGCCGCGGAATGACTCGCTGACGTCAGTCGCCCCTTTGGGCCGCTGTAGACATCACCGGCCGGCGTTGCTGTTCTGTTTTGGGATACGCGGCTGCGTTTGACTTCCGCTGCGGCCCCACCGGGACCCGCCGCTCTTCTTTCCCGGCGGCGTGGGTTCGAAGCGCACGC
>JAJDAN010000032.1 GCA_029261855.1 Deltaproteobacteria bacterium | reverse complement strand
ATCGCCCGGGGCGCGCCCTCGCGGATACGGGACAGCTTGTCCGGAGGCGGCGCGATGTCGTTGGGGCGCCGCGGCAGGCCGAAGCCGGTGTACATCACCCGACGCTCGTGCGCGGTGGGCGGACGACTCATGTGTGCGGTGCAGCTCAGGTGCACCGTGACGTCGCCCTTCTCGGTGGGCAGCGCGATCTTCGGCAGATCGACACGCTCGTGCACGCCCGACGGTGGAATCGAAGTCCGGTGCGAGCCGGCCAGCACACCCAGCTCTCCGCTCTCGGCGTCGGCGGCCGTCACCGAGATGCCCGCGACCATCGAGCAGCAGTCGTAGGAATGGCGTCCCAGCCCGCAGTCCTTGTGCCAGGGCAAATCGCTGATGCCCTCGACGACATCAAGCGGCTTGACGAGTGCTTCGATGAGGTTGCCCTGGAGATCGAGCTCGTCCTCGGACGAGATACCGCGGGCGGCATGGCCCGAGCGACCGAAGCTGCCGATACTGCGGAAGCGTTCGGACCGCAGCAGGGCGAGCGTGGCCCGTGAATGTTGGTGGAAGCGCTGGAGCCGCACCGGGCGATGCACGCCGCCACCGGTCCGCGCCCACCAGGAATTTCCGTCGTCGGGCTGGTAGCTGGAAACAGCCGCATCGATGTCACGGGAGATCTCGTCCATCACGGTCGGCTCGAAGACGCCGCGGAGGTGGAGGAAGCCAGCTTGCGCGAGGAAGTGGGCGATCTCGTCTGGGTCGTCGTCGAAATCGAAGCTGCGCGTCAGATCGAGAGGGGACCCGGCTCGGTCCACGAAGCCCACTCGTCCGGGCTCGAAGGCGGGCCGGGCGTCCAACAATGCGCGGATGGTGGGCTCCCATTCGAGCAGATCGTCGAGGCCGCCACGGCGCATCTCCACCAGCCCGCCGAGGATGAGCCCCATGCTCGACATCTGGTCCTGGATCCAGTCCGAGAAACCTTCTCGCGTCATGACCGCCACGACGGCTGCCGATCCGACGCCGATCTCGATACGGAGCCCTCCGTTCTGGGGAACGAAGCTGAAGGCTTCGCCCGCGACTTCCAGGGCCAGGGGCGGCAGCTCCCACACCTGGGCGGCGCGACCCGCCAGCTCGCCGTTGCGCGCCAACAGCAGCGGCGCATCGCGCTCGAGGAAGGTGGCGGAATCGAGGTCTTCGACGCGATGGTCGTAGCGGGTTCGTTGATCGAGAACGCAGTCGACACGCGTCGTTCCGGCCGCCATCCGGGCTCCTCCGAAGAGAGCCCGAAGGTAGCATGCGGCGCGCTACCGTTCGCGCCCTGTGAAGCGCCCCGTGACGAAAGTGAAGGCGATCCGCCCGTCCGCGCGCCTGCTGCTCGCGGCCGTGATGCTGGGGATGGGATGCGGCGATTCTCCATCGCCCTCCACACCCCCCGGCCCGCCGCGCGCCATCGTGTTGTTCGTGATCGATACCCTGCGCGCCGATCATGTGGGCGCGACCGGCGGACTCGAGGGTTTGACGCCGAACCTCGACGCCCTCGCTGCGCGCAGCGTCGTCTTCGAACAGGCGCACGCCACCGCGCCGTGGACCTTGCCGTCCGTGACGTCGATCCTGACCTCGACCTTCCCGTGCGAGCACGCCGTCGTCGCCGACGGCGACCGGGTATCCGAAGCGATCCCCACCCTCGCCGAGGAGTTGCGCGCCGGGGGGTACCGAACCGCGAGCATCTACGAGAACCCCTACGCGGGCTCGATGAGTGGTCTCGATCGAGGCTTCGACGACGCCGAGCAGGCCTTCGACACCGGACGCCAGACCACCGGTCGCCGCATCGACGCCCTCGGCGAGTCGGATCGCTTCTTCCTGTACATCCACACGACGGACCCTCACGACCCCTACCAGGAGACCGTGCTCGGGCCGGAGCCGAACCCGGCGCCGAAGGCCCGCAAGGCCCTCAACCGGAAGCTGCAGCACCTGCGCCGGCTCACGCGGGTGGACTGGACCGCCAAGCGGCCCGTCGGCAGCACCGACAACAGCGCCAAGCAGGAACGCGCGATGGCCGAGCTACGGAAGCAGCGGGCCGAGATTCGCCACCTCTACGCCAAGGACGTCGCACGCGCCGACCACCGGTTGGGCGAAGTCGTCGCCGCCCTGGAGGAACGCGGCTTGATGCGAGACGCGCTCTTCGTGGTGGTGTCCGATCACGGCGAGGAATTCGACGAGCACGGCGGCTGGCAGCACGATCAGTCCGTCTACGAAGAACTGCTGCGGGTGCCGCTGATCGTGCATCTTCCCGGCGACCACCAAGCGGGCACACGCATCGACGCAGTCGCTTCCGGCGTGGACCTGATGCCGACGATCCTCGCCGCGGCCGGGATCGAGGCGAGGCCGCCTGCACGTGGCCGCAATCTTCTGCCGCTGATCGAAGCGGGGTCCGCCACCGCCAGCGAGCGGGACGCGATCCGCGTCACGGGCATGCGCATCAACCGCAAGAAGTACTCGCGCCCCGTCCGCGAGGCACGCGGCGAGCACAACGTCGTCGCACGCCAGGGCCCGTGGAAGTCGATCTGGAACGTCGACACCGACACCAGCGAGCTCTACCAGCTGCGCGATGACCCCGGCGAGACCCGCAATCTGGCCCGAACCCACCCGGAACGGACCGCCGCCATGCGAGAAGCTTCCGAGACCTGGCTCGCCGCCTGTCAGCCGGCGATGACGCGCGAGCCGGACGCGGACGGGCACGTCGTCGACCCAGAGGCCCGCGCGCGCTTGCGGGCCCTGGGCTATGCGGACTGAGGGTTGCGCGGACTGAGGGCGATGCGGCCTGAGGGCTACTCGGCGCGCTCGCCCAGCCAGCCCGCGATGCGATCGGCGACCTGCGCGCGCGCCGGGGCGGGCTCTACCAGATAGTGGTCGCCGCCCATCAGCTCGAGCTGCTTGTCCCGTGCGCCCAGGCTTTCGTGGATGATGTGCGCGTCGCTCGGGAAGCAGCCCGTGTCTTCGAGGCTCTGGATCACGAGGGAAGGCTGCAGGATGCGGCGCAGGTGCGGCGCTCCGCAGCAGTCCGATTCACGTAGGCTCCACATGGAAAGCCACGTACGCAGGGTATTCGACGACCCGATGCCGAAGGGGCTGTAGTTCGCGCGCTTGGGATCGCCCGCATAGCAGATACCCACCTTTCGGTCCGACGGGTCGATGCTGCCGTCCATCAGGCGCAGGTCCGCCCAGGTCCGGTACAGATTGAAGAGCCGGTCCGGGATTCCCCGGGCGTTCAGGCGTTCGAGCTCTGCGATCGCCCAGTCGGTGATGCGGTGGTTGCGCGCCTCCTGGGCGGCGCGGTAACGGGCGATGAAATCCGGCGCGTAGGGCGGGCCGTTCTTCGGATCGTACATGTCGAGCGCCGGGTCGATGGAGGCCGGGTCCGTCTCGTCGCTGACCGCGGGATCGAACCACGCAGTCAGCACCTCGGGCCGGCCCTGGTGTGCGTTGAGCGAGATGTAGTAGTCACCGGGAAGCAGGCTCTTCACCGCTTCGGGAAGGGGCAATCCGCGCGCCGGACGAATGCTCGGCTCGAGGGCCTGGGACTGATAGGCGGCCATCAGCGATCCGCCACCGGAGTTGCCGAGCAGCACCACCTGCTCGACGCCGGCCTCTTCCCGCAACCATCGCACGCCGGCCCCGATGTCGATGAGCGCGTGCTCGAGCAGGAAGTAGGGCTCCGCACCTCGGAAGCGCGTGTTCCAACCGAGGAATCCGTAGCCGCGCTCGGCCATGTACGCGCCGAGGTAGTGCTCGCTGAAGTCGACGTTGTAGTGGGTCGCGATGAACGCGATGCGCGGGCGGTCTCCGGCGCGGGTCACGTAGGTGCCCTGGCAGCCGTGATAGCCCACCGGGTTCTGGCGCGACGTCGGCGAGTCGAGCGCGACGAAGCGTCGATCGAGATCAACCGTCAGCGATCTCACCCAGGATCTTCGCCAGCTCGGCGGGAGCCGAGAAGAACGGCGAATGGCTGCGGTCCATGGAATAGACGTTGCGGCAGCCATAGCGATCGATCAAGCCGCGCTGACCTTCGACGGGCAGGGCCCGGTCCTGCAGGCAGACGATGTAGTCCCGGGGAACGCGGCCGTAGCCTTCTTCCGACAGCTCGAGGTGGCTGCGGAAGACGCCCTGGGGTTGGGGACAGAGCTTTGCTTGCGCGCGTTCTACGTCGGCGTCGCTGCAATCGGCATAGAAGATCTCGCGCACGTGAAGGGGATCGAAGCAGAGCGAATGCCCGTCGTCGCTCAGGTGCGTGGCCTCGCGAAGCGCCTGTGCGGCGATGCCCGTGTTGTCGGCAATGTCTCCGTCGGGCCCGGGAATGAACGCGGCCAGGAAGACCAGACAGCGCAGCCGATCGGCACGATGCTCGGCCACTTGACTGATCGTGAGCCCGCCCAGGCTGTGGCCCACCAGCACGACTTCCCCGGGGATCGCGTCCACTGCTTCGCATACGCGATCGGTGTACGCCTGGAGATCGACGACTTCCTGAGGTGTCGTGTCGTCCCCGTGACCGGGCAGGTCCGGGGCGACGACCTCGTGACCGGATTCCCGAAGTGCGCGCACCAGCTTGTCCCAGCACCAACCGCCGTGCCAGGCACCGTGTACGAGGACGAAGCTTGCCATCGCCGGGCAGCTTAACCTCGTCCGATTGCAGTGTCAGCCGCTGCGTACACGCGAAACGAAAGATGTCGCCCGGACGCGGGCGCCAGCGTACAGGTCCCCTCAGGCGTTCCCGTACGCGAGGTGCAGGTGCCTTCGGCCGCGGATCAGGAACGAATCGATCAGCTCGTTCCGCGGGCCGACGGACTTCAAGCGCGGCAGCTCGGGCACGAGGGCTTCGAGGGCGACGCGCGCTTCCAGCCGCGCCAGCGACGACCCCAGGCAGTAGTGGACCCCCAGTCCGAAGCCCAGGTGACCGCGGGCGTCGCGGTCGATGTCGAATACGTCGGCCCGGGCGAAGCGGGACTCGTCGCGGTTCGCGCTGCCCAGGATGCCGGTCACCATCCCGCCCTTCGGGATCGTCGTCCCGGCGATCTCGACGTCCCGGGTGGCCGTGCGGAAGATCAGCTGGATGGGGGCGTCGTAGCGCAGGGTCTCGTCGATGAGCCCGGGCACCAGAGTCGGGTCGGCGGCCACCCGCGCGAGGGACTCCGGGTGATCGAGCAGGGCATTCACCGCGTTGCCAATGAGATTCGTCGTAGTCTCGTTGCCCGCAACGAGCAGCAGCACCACGAACAGCACCACGTCGAGCTCCCGCAGAACGTCCTGCTGGGCGGGATCCACGAGCACGCTGATCAGGTCGTCCTGGGGAGCGCGGCGACGGGCGCGCACCATTCCCTTCAGGTAACCGAACAACTCGGCAAAGCTGTCGAGCACACCCGATTCGAAGGGGTTCTCCTTGGCGGACCCCGAAGCGAGCGCGACGATGGCGTCACTCCAGCGCTTGAAGTCGGACTTTCGGTCCGGCTCGACGCCGAGCATCTCGGCAATGATCGTGACGGGGAGCGGGATCGCCAGGTCCTCGACGAGGTCGAAGGCGCCGCGCGCTTCGATGAGGCGCATCTGCTGGGACACGATCTCGCGCGCGCGTCCTTCCCACGCAGCGATTCGCCGCGGCGTGAAGCCGCGGTTGACGATGTTGCGCATGGCGTCGTGGCGGGGCGGATCCATGCTGACGAGGTTGCCCGCGCGCTGGATCTCGAAGGGATGGATCCGGGTCTGCCACAGGAACTTGACGATGAACCACAGGTAGCGAGGCGTCAGTCCACCGAGATCCCCGTCCATCAGGACGTCCTGCATCGCGCTCGACGAGAACAGATCCGGATTCTTGAGGACGAAGCTCACGTCTTCGTAGCGCGATATGCACCAGCTGCCGGATTCCGGCGAGCGGTGGACGGGCGCGTGCTCGCGAAGCGCGGCGTAGGCGGGATACGGATCGTCCCGGAAGGCGCTGGAGAAGGGCTCGTAGTCGAGGCTCATCTGGGCTCCCACCAGTCCACTTGCCGACACGTCGTCGGCGGACCGCGTCGGCTACCTTAGCCTCCCGTCGCGTCCGTGACGCACAGGCCCAGGAGGGCGAGCTGCCGAACTCTATGCCGACTTCTACGCCGACTTCTACGCCGGACTACACGCACGCGGGCGGAGTCGTGATCCGCGACGACCGGGTGCTGCTGGTGCGCAGCAGCGACGGCGACCATTGGGTGCTCCCCAAGGGCCACATCGAAGCCGGCGAGACCGCCGCCGAGTGCGCGGTGCGCGAGGTGCGCGAAGAGGCCGGCGTCGTGTGCGAGGCCGTGGAAGAACTCGGGGTCGACGCCTATCAGAAGGCGGCGCGTCCGGGCAAGGGCACCCAGGACGTGCGGGCCCTCTACTTCCTGATGCACTACCTGGGCGATGCCCCCGCCGACGAGGACCGCGCCCTGCGCTGGACACCCTTCGCCGAAGCAGCCGTGATGATCGAGTTCCCGGGGTCGCGAGCGCTCGTCGAGGAAGCCGCACGCAGGCTGGGTCAGCGCCCTTGAGCGCTCCCCGCGTGAGCGTCTTCATTCCGGCCTGGAACCGCGAACGGCTGGTCGGAGAGGCGATCGCGAGCACGCTCAGTCAGACCTTCACGGACTTCGAGTGCATCGTGCTCGACGATGGCTCGACAGACGGCACGACCGACGTGGTGACCGAGATCGCCCGCGGTGACGCTCGCGTGCGACTCGAGCACAACGAGAAGAACCTGGGCATCCCACGCAGCCGCAACCGCGGCATCGACCTCGCGCGGGGGGAGTACCTGGCACTGCTCGACAGCGACGACCGCTCGCTTCCGACGCGACTGGCCGAGCAGGTTCGCTTCCTCGACGCGAACCCGGACGTCAGCGCCGTCGGCGCCTGGGCGCGCGCCATGCGCGAGGACGGCAGCCTCGAACGGCGCATCCACCGCTGCCCCCAATCCCGCGCGGCACTGGCGTTCACCCTGTGCTTTCGCTGCGCACCGCGGCAATCGACGATGATGATCCGCCGGGACGTCCTGGCCGCCGCGCGCTACGACGAGACCTGCAGCGTGTCCCAGGACCTCGAGCTGTTCGGGAGACTCGCACGCGACGGCGATGTCCGGGCGCTGCAAAGGCCGCTGGTCCTGTTCCGGCATCACCCGGATCGCGTCACCGAGCAGCCACATCCCGAACGCGAGGCCATCCGTCGCCGGATCTTCGAAGCGCGCCTGCGCGAAGCGGGGCTCGACCCGAGCCCCGAAGACCTCGAACGCCACATGCGCCTGACCGGCCGCAGCGAACGCATGCGGCAGGGAATCGACGCCGATTTCGTCGCCTGGGCCGGCGCCTGGCTCGAAGAGCTGGCGCGTCGGCATTCCGAGGAGACGACCCTGGCCCCGGAAGTGCGCGCCGCCGCGAGCGAGATGTGGGGGAAGGTGCTGCGCGAAGCGGGTCGCGCCGGGCTGCGCGGCGTCGTTCGCGAGGCGGCACCGGAACTCACCCGGGCGCTCTTGCCCGGTGCCAGGCTGCGACGCGCGCTGCGCAGATCGCTCGGCCAGGAGCCGTGATCGAGGCAGCTCAGATGGGCAGTCGCCGGCCCACCCAGTCGCGATCAACGAGTGTGATCGCGAGACCGATCGCATAGAACGCGTAGTAGCTGAAGGCGAGCCCAGCGGCGCCCAGCGCCCCCAGTGCGCCGAATCCCACGGTGCGCGGCTTCTTGACGATGCGCTTCCCGGCGCGCAGCACGCGCTTGCGAAAGCGCCACAGGGTGTTGGCCAGACGCGATCGATAGTGGTGCGGGTCGCGCTCGTTCGCGATGAGATAGTCGTCGCGACCCTGGTTCATGGCGCGACGCGCCAGGTGCAAGAAGCCGTTGGGGGGTGCGTGCACCACGCGCGCGCCTTCGTGGAGGAACATCCGCCGGCCCGCAGCGGCGAGATGCTGCCCGAGCAGGGTCGACTGCCCACGCGCAGCGTCGAGGTCCGGGAACGGATCCGCCAGGAACTGAGCGCGACGAAACGCCACGTTGTTCGCGTGGAAATGGTCCGTCGAACGAATCGCGTCACCCCCGCGCTCGGGCGGGAAGATCCAGAAGAGCGCGAAGGCCCGGCCGCTGAACGATTCCAGCGACATGGCGGTCTGCCCCGCCACCACGTCCCGCTCGGGGTCGGCCATGGCCCCCACCAGCGCCTCCAGCCAGCCTCGTTGGGGCACCACGTCACTGTCGAGCAGGATCACGACTTCACTTTCCGCATGCCGGACACCGATGTTCTTCTGCTGGAAGTAGTCCGCGCCGTCGGTCTCCACGAATTTCAGCACGGCCAGGTCCGGGTCGCCCAGGGTTTCGGCGACGGCTTCCTGCACCGCCTTGCCGTCCATCTCTTCCCGGTCGCAGAGCAGCACCACCTCCGGAGGTCCCGGCAGCCGCGAACGAAGCGCGCGGATCTGCTCACCCAGGGTTTCGAGCATGCGTCGCGCCCGCTCGAAGTCCGAGAGCTTGGCGTTCTCCCATTCGATCACGACCGAGAAGGCAGGCAGCGTTGCCGGGGTGCCAGGCGGGGGGCAGGAGGAGGTCTCGGACACGACGCGAGTCTAACCACCTCGGCCGCCAGGCGGCAGGCCCCGGCAACCGCCAGCGGCTAGGCTCCCGCGTCATGGCCGTCAAGATCGACGCCGTCTCGTACAACCGCGAAGCCTGGGATCGCCAGGTCGCCGAAGACAACATGTGGACACGGCCCGTCGGCGCGGATGTGCTGGACGCGGCCCGTCGCGGCGACTGGAGCGTCGTGCTCATCAGCACGCGCCCGACTCCGCGCGACTGGTTCGGCGGCGACGTCGCCGGGCGCGACCTGCTTTGCCTGGCCTCCGGTGGTGGCCAGCAAGGCCCGGTACTGGCCGCGGCCGGCGCGAGGGTCACCGTCTTCGACAACTCACCCGCGCAGCTCGCCCGCGACCGCGGGGTCTCCGACGAGCACGGCCTCGAGATCGAAACGATACAGGGCGACATGGCCGATCTCTCGGCAATCGAGGACGCGAGCTTCGACCTCGTGTTCCACCCCGTGTCGAACGTCTTCGCCGCCGACGTACGGCCGATCTGGCGCGAGGCCTTCCGCGTGCTGCGCCCGGGCGGACGTCTGCTCGCGGGGTTCATGAACCCGGCCGTCTACATCTTCGACAACGACCTCTTCGAGGACACCGGCGAGCGAGTCGTCCGCTACGCGGTGCCCTATTCCGACCTTCGCGACCTGCCGCCCGAAGGGCTCGCTGTCCGCCGCGAACGCGGCGAACCCGTCGAGTTCGGTCACAGCCTCGCCGACCAGATCGGCGGCCAGCTCGCGGCGGGCTTCCAGATCATCGGCTTCGACGAGTGCCATCGCAGCGGCGCCGAATGGCGGGGCCCCCTGCGCGACTACCTGTGCGAGTACATCGCCACCTGCGCGGTGAAGCCCGCCACGCGCAGCTAGAGCCCGACAAGAAGAACAGGAACAGGGAAGAAGGAAGAACACATGGCCGCCATCGACCCCGCCCGCAGCTGGGAACGCCCGGAGTTCGTTGCCTGGGGGCGACTTCCGTCGCGCAGCCCGCTCATCCCGTTCCCGGACGTCGATACCGCCCTCGACGGAAGGCGCGACAAGTCTCCATTCTTTCTATCCCTCGACGGGCCGTGGCGCTTCCACCTGGCGGACCGTCCCGAAGCCGTGCCCGCGGACTTCGCGTCGCCCCTCTTCGATGACAGCGGCTGGGTGACGACGCCGGTGCCGTCCAACTGGACGATGGAAGGCTGGGACCACCCCCACTACACGAACGTGCAGATGCCCTTCCCCGGCCCGCCGCCGCGGGTGCCGCGCGAGAACCCGACGGGCCTGTACCGCACGGACTTCCGCGTCCCCGAAGACTGGAACGGCCGCCGGGTCGTGCTGCACGTGGGCGGCGCGGAAAGCGTCCTCTACGTGTGGCTCAACGGCGAGCCCCTGGGCATGAGCAAGGACTCGCGCCTGCCGGCAGAATTCGATCTGACCCCGCACCTGCAGCCCGGTCGCGACAACGTGCTCGCGATGATGGTCGTGCGCTGGTCCGACGCCACCTATCTCGAAGACCAGGACCACTGGTTCATGGCGGGCGTCTACCGCAGCGTCTACTGCTACGCGACAGGCGTCAGCTACATCGCCGACGTAAAGCTCGACGGCGCGCTCGAAGACGATCTCACCACGGGCCGCCTCGACGCGACCGTCCAGGTGGGATTCAGCGAGCTCGCCATCACCGGCTGGACGATCGACTTGCAGCTGATCGACGCCGGCGGTAAGCCCGTCTTCCGCGAGCCTCTCTCGAAGGAAGTGCCCGCCGTTCCGAACGCCTATCTCTTTCGCGGCCACCGGGTTCGTTTCCGCGAGCCGGTGCGGAGACCGAAGCGTTGGTCCGCCGAGAGCCCAGACCTGTACACCGTGCTCGTGAGCCTGCGCGACCCGGACGGCAAGCTGCGCGAGGTCGCGCGCCAGCGCATCGGCTTCCGGCGCGTCGAGATCAAGAACCGTGAGCTGCTCGTCAACGGCGAGCCCGTGGTCATCCAGGGCGTCAACCGCCACGAGCATGACGACAGCCGCGGCAAGGCGGTCACCCGTGAATCGATGCTCGCGGACATCCGGCTGATGAAGCAGTTCAACTTCAACGCGGTCCGCACCGCCCACTACCCGAACCAGAGCGAGTGGTACGACCTGTGCGACGAGTACGGCCTGTACGTCGTCGACGAAGCCAACGTCGAGAGCCACGCCCATCTGAGAAGCCTATCCGACGACCCGCAGTGGGGTCCGGCCATCCTCGCCCGCAACCAGCGCATGGTCGAACGCGACAAGAACCATCCCTCGATCATCCTGTGGTCACTCGGCAACGAAGCCGGCGCCGGTGTCTGCTTCGAGCCCGCCGCCGCCTGGATCCGCAAGTTCGACCCGACGCGTCCGCTCCACTACGAAGGCGGCCTCGACTGGAACTGGTATCAGGACCACAGCACCACCGACGTCATCTGCCCGATGTATCCGGAGATCGCAGACATCGTGAAATGGGCGAAGTCCGGCCACGGTGACCGCCCGCTCATCATGTGCGAATACAGCCACGCCATGGGCAACAGCAACGGCAGCCTGCACGACTACTGGGAGGCCATCGAAACCTGGCACGGCCTGCAGGGAGGCTTCATCTGGGACTGGGTCGACCAGGGTCTGCTCGCCGAAGACGAGAGGGGCCGCAGCTACTGGGCCTATGGCGGCGACTTCGGAGACGAGCCCAACGACACGAACTTCTGCATCAACGGCCTCGTCTGGCCCGACCGCACCCCACACCCCGCCATGTGGGAATGCAAGAAGCTGCAGCAACCGGTGCGGGTGACGGCGCGTAGCGCCCAAGCTGCAGCGGCGGGCCGGATCTCGGTCGAGAACAAGCAACACTTCGAGGACCTCGCCTGGCTGCGAGGCAGCTTCGAAGTCACCGTCGACGGCAAGGTCGTCCAGGGCGGGAAGCTCCCGGTGCTGAAGACCGAGCCCGGCTGGGTCGAGGACGTCGATCTGCCGCTGCGCCCGGTGGATCTCGCGCCCGGTCAGGAAGCGATCCTGAGCGTGCGCTTCGCAACCGCAAGCGCTCACCCGTGGTGCGACAAGGGCCACGAGGTGGCGTGGGATCAGATACGGATCGGGAAGCGCGCGCCTTCGAAGAAGCGCGTTCGTCCGAACCGCCCGTTCGAGCTCGAGATCATCGAGAACTCGGTCATCGCCCAGGGCGAAGGCGTCCGCATCGAGGTCGACCGCACGACAGGGATCCTGACGCACCTCGAATTCGAAGCCCGAGGCGGCAGCATCGAGCCCTTGCTCGAAGGCCCGCGCCTGCAGCTGTGGCGAGCGCCGACAGACAACGACGCCCACAACCCCATCGGCGGCGAAAGCCCGAACCTCCAGCGCTGGAAGAAGCACGACCTGCACCGGCTGGAAGTCACGAAGGCCGCAGTCCGCGGCAAGCGGAGCGCCGACGGCAGCGTCGCCATCATCGTCGACCAGCTGACCAACAGCGGCGTGGCTCACCGCCACACCTACCGTCTCATCGAGCCCGGGACCGTCGACGTCGAGAACATCTTTCGCATTCCGAAGCACCTGGCCGACCTGCCGCGGGTGGGCGTCACGCTGCGGGTCGCCGCCGCCTTCCAGCACCTCGCCTGGTACGGCAGAGGTCCGCACGAGTCATACAACGACCGCTACGTAGGAGCGCCCATCGGCCTGCACCAGTCGACGGTCGACGACGAATACGTGCCGTACATCCTCCCCCAGGAACACGGCAACCACACCGAAGTCCGCTGGATGGAATTGCGGGACGAAGCCGGACGCGGCCTGCAGGTCGAAGGCGACGGCTTCGACTTTTCCGCGAGTCACTACAGCGCCCTCGACCTGACCCAGGCCACCCACGCCAACCAGTTCGAGCCACGAGGCGAGGTGATCCTGAACGTCGATTGCATTCAGCGGGGAGTCGGTACGGGCGCGTGCGGCCCGGACACCCTGCCCCCCTATCTGTCGAAGTCCGGGACCCTGTCCCTCGGCTTCCAGCTGCGGAACACGCGAGGGCGCGGCTAGAGGATCGGCCCGACTGCTTCGCGCCGATCCTGACAGTAGCGCCACTGAGTGCCCGGTTGGGGTTCTATGCGACTCGACAATGAGGGAAGCGCGGCCCGTATCGATCGAGTTCTCGCAACGACCTTGCGAACACCCCTGAGGATCGCGAGCGCGCTCGCGATTGCTGGGTGGGTCGCGTGGGAGCTCGATCTTCCAGATCGGTTGGGCCCGTACGCGGATCTCGCGTGGACGGTAGTCTACGGGGTCCTCGGCGTGCTCTGGCCGATACTCGTTCTCGTCTACTTCTGGCGATGGGCCGCGCGCCGGGAGCGCAAGAGTGATCCCCCGTCCGAAGGCTAGCGGCGAGCACGCCGATCCGGTTCCGTTAGGCGTCAGTATGAGCGACTGGGCCACAGTCAGGCCTACGCGCAAGACCGCACTCGAGCCGGGGGTAGCCGCTGCAGTCACAGGCACGGTGCTGATCCCGATGCTGGCAGCCTATGTTGGAGCCTTTGGCTCGTGGTCGACCATTGTCCTCTACGGAATCCCGTGTTTCGCGGTCCTGGTAGCAGTGTCTCGGGCTCTGTTTCTCGATCGGGCGCCGCCCCGGGACGGCGGCTCGAGCTGGCGGAGGGGTGCATCCGCCAGTATGACGACGAGGAACTCGTAGCCCGAATCGATACGACTCGGCCGTTCGAGTATCGCGTCGTGGACCGATACGAGGTGGACAAGGCGCTAGTCCGCTTGTACCAAGGCGAACGACAGTTGAGCTTCTACGTGTCCGATCCCGGAGGCGAGGAGGCCATGCGAAACGTGGTGCAGGTCGAGTGGCCCCCCAAGAGCCGTCACGCGGGGCGGAGCTACCCACCGAGTTCCGGCCGATGATCACAGCACCCCCACGCAGCGCGCCCGGTGCCAGATCGCGTATGCTGCGGCGCCCTGCTGAACCCGCGAGCGCGAAGATGGGGAGGACTTTCGACCGTTGGCCCAGGAGACTCCCGACGACGGCCTCACCTGGACCCGCCGTCCCTTCGGTGGGCTGCTCGACGATCTCCGCCGGCGCCTGCCCTACTACGGCTCTGACTTCCGGGACGGCCTGCACCCGAAGGTCGCCGGGTCGGCCCTCTTCCTCTTCTTCGCCTGCCTCGCGAATGCGGTGGCCTTCGGCGGCCTGACGGGCGTCGTCACCGGCGGCGAGATCGGCGTGGTCGAGATGATCGTCGCCACGGCGGGCGGCGGCATCCTGTTCGCGCTCTTTTCCGGCCAACCGCTCACCATCCTCGGCGGGACCGGGCCCATCGTGATCTTCACCGGGCTGCTCTACACGTCCTGCCGCCAGCTCGAGCTTCCCTTCCTGCCGGTGTATGCCTGGGTCGGTCTGTGGTCCGGGCTCTTCATGTTCATCCTGGCCGCTACCGACGCCAGCGCGCTGATGCGCTTCTTCACGCGCTTCACCGACGAGATCTTCGCGGTGCTGATCGCGGTGATCTTCATCGTAGAAGCCGTGTCTTCGGTGGTCGGCAGCTTTCGCGAGATGGGCACCATCGAGGTCGATGCGCGGGCGCTCATGACCCTGGTGCTGGCGCTGGGAACCTACATGGTGTCCCGCAGCTTGAAGGCCTTTTCGAACACCCCGTACCTGTGGCTGCGCGTTCGCGAGATGATCTCGGACTTCGGGCCCGCGATCGCGATCTCGCTCATGACCGGGTTCGCGGTGGCCATGCCGGAGGTCGGCCTCGAGCCAGCCGCAGTTCCCGAGCGCTTCGCGACGACCACCGGGAGGCCCTGGCTGGTCGTGCTCGGGAGCCTTCCGCTGTGGGCGATCCTGGCGTCGGCGGGTCCCGCGCTGCTTGCAACGATCCTGCTCTTTCTGGATCAGAACATCACGACGCGCCTCGTCAACAATCCTGCGCACCGGCTGAAGAAGGGGCCCGGCTTCCACCTCGACCTGGCGGTCGTGGCGGTCATCACGGCGGCGTGCTCGCTGTTCGGGCTGCCATGGATCGTCGCGGCCACCGTGCATGCCCTGAATCACGTGAAGAGCCTGGCAACGACGGAGGTCGTCGGGACGGGCGCGAGCGCGCGAACGCGGATCGTATCCGTGCGCGAGAATCGCATGTCGCCCCTCACCATCCACGTGGGTATCGCGGTTTCGATTCTGATGCTGCCGCTCATCCGCATGATCCCGATGGCGGTGCTGTTCGGGCTGTTCCTCTACATGGGCTTCGCGACACTTGGCGGCAACGATTTCTTCGAACGCCTGCGGCTGTGGGTCACCGACCCGAAGCTCTACCCGCAGAGCCACTACGTGCAGCGGGTGCGGCACGCGGTGATCCACCGCTTCACCGCCATTCAACTTGCGGCACTGGCTTCACTGTGGATCCTCAAGACCAGCCCGCTCGGGATCCTGTTTCCCATCCTGATCGCGGCGCTGGTGCCGCTGCGACTCAGCCTGACGCGACTGTTCGACCCGGAAGACCTTGCCGCGCTCGACAGCGACGAAGACCCGGGCGAGGTGCTCGAACGCGGAACCGACCTGCACGCCTGACCCCAGGGAGAAAGGGATGACGCAACAGCCGAATCGGAAGCGATGGCAGGTGATCGTCGCCGTCGTACTCATGCTGGCAGCGATGTTCGCCTACCTGTCGAGCCTCGATGAATCCGACCCGACCGCTCTGCCCGATGCGGCGGAGACGATGGAGCCCTAGGCACCGGGCGAACAGGTACTCAGCCGAAAGAAGGCGGCGTTTCCTGGTCCGGGTGCCTGCCGTGCTTGTCGTCGTAGAAGTCGGCGAGCATGGACGCGTCGCCCTGCTCGTCTCCGCTCGGGAAGAGGAGCGGCCCGTATCCGACGATCTTGCGGCCGTAGTCCATGAAGCCAAGGGCGATGGGTACATCGGCCTTCATGGCGATGTGGTAGAAGCCGCTCTTCCAGTGATCGCGCTTGGAACGCGAACCTTCCGGTGCGACAACGACGATGAGGCGCTCGTTCTTCTCGAACTCGCGCACCACCGAATCCACCAGGCCGAATGCGCCGCTGCGGTCGACGGGGATACCGCCGAGGCCGCGGAACAAGATGCCGAAGGGCCCCACGAACATGGACGCCTTCATCAGGAACGAGACGTGTTGGTCCGTCGCGAACGCGAAGGCGATCATGTGCGGGAAGTCCCAATAGGACGTATGCGGGGCGGCGATCGCCACGTACTTCGGCTCGGAAGGGATGATGCCCTCGATCCGCCAGCCGATCAGCCACAAGTAGCTGTGGCCGAGGCGGCGGCGGATCGCCGGCCAGATGCCTCGCTCGCGCTTGCGCGTGCCGGGCGTCATCTGCGGGTCAGCGACCTCGGCCGCTGGGGCTTGCACCCCGGGAGCCACCGGAACTGGAACCACCCGAGCGACGGGGTCGGCTGCGGCGCGGCCGGTTGCTGCCTTCGTCAGACCCGGACTTCGACCGCGGCTTCGAACCCGCGTTGCCGCCGGATCGGTTCGCCGCCGGGCGATTGCCACCGGATCGGTTGCCCGAAGAACGTCCGCCACCTGCGCGAGCGCCGCCTCGGCCACCGCTTCGGTTCCGGTTGTTGCCACCACGGCCGGTCTCGATCTTCTCGCCCTCGAAGCCTTCCACCTGGCGTCGCGTGATCGGCTCGCCGAGCTTTCGCTCCGTGTCCCGCAGCCAGACGCCGTCTTCGCGGGTGCCGAAGGTGATGGCCCGACCTTCGAGCTCGGCGCGGCCCGTTCGACCGATGCGGTGCGTGTAGGCTTCGGGAGTGTTCGGCACGTCGTAGTTGATGACATGCGAAACACCCTGGACGTCGATGCCGCGAGCGGCGATGTCGGTTGCCACGAGCACGTCGAACTGACGCTTGCGGAAGCCGCCCATGGCCCGGTCTCGCTGGGCCTGGCTCATGTTTCCCTGCAGCGCGATGGCCCGGAAGCCGGCCCGGTCGAGCTGCTCGGCGAGGCGCCGTGCACGGTGCTTGGTGCGGGTGAAGACGATGGCCGACTGGCAGTCGTCCTCTTCCAGCAGGTACTCGAGCAGGTCGCGCTTGCGGTCCTCGGCGACCGGCACGAGCACATGCTCGATGGTCTCGGCCGGGCCCGTTCTCGTCAGCTCGACGACCTTCGGGTCGCGCAGCACGTCGTCGGCCAGACCGCGGATCTCCCGGGGCATGGTGGCCGAGAAGAGCAGGTTCTGACGCTTGGCCGGCAGCTGCGAGAGGATGCGCTTGAGGTCGGGCAGGAAGCCCATGTCGAACATGTGGTCGGCTTCGTCGAGCACCAGCGTCTCGATGTTGTCGAGGCGCAGGGCCCGCTGGCCGATCAGGTCGAGGATCCGGCCCGGACAGCCGACCACGATCTCGGGGTCGCGGCGCAGGGCTTGTCGCTGGCGTCCAACGGGGACGCCGCCGTAGATGCTGACCACCTGCAGCTTGGTGAAGCGTGCCAGCAGGCGGATCTCCGCATCGATCTGGGTGGCGAGCTCGCGCGTCGGTGCAAGCACCAGGGCGCGCGGTCCGCGACCCCGCTTGCGCTGGAACCGGTCGAGCAGGGGCAGCGCGAACGCCGCCGTCTTGCCGGTGCCCGTCTGGGCGAGGCCCAGCACGTCGCGGCCTTCGAGAGCGGCGGGGATCGTGTCGGCCTGGATGGGCCGGGGGTTCTTGAAGCCGGCGGCTTCGATGCCGCGCAGGATGGACACGTGGAAGCGGAATCGGTCGAAGCCGCCGGTCGTGTCGGAGGAGGTGTTGTCGTTGCTTTGGTTCACGTTCAAAGGTGCAGCCATGAGAATGAGCTGGGTCTCCACCGCGCCGGTTGCGTCCTGCCGCTGTCTTCCAAGACGCAGCTGGACACACCACGCGGTCGTTTGCGTTCCGACCCGTACAACAGAGATGGGTAAGATCGAAGAATGGGCGGCGAGACCTTGGGAGGGGCTCTCTAGACTCGAGAGCAGGAGGTCCTGTTGTCGCCGCGGAACGGGCCGATGGCCCGCGTTGCGCCAGTGGGTAGCGCGTCCAGGACGCGCTTGCCACCAACCCCCTTCTCGGCCACCGGGCTGGCAAGCCTGAGCCCGTATGCAGACAATCTGCCGGTGGTACCCGACCCCGGGCATTCTCGTACCCGAAGCCAACCTCGATTCGGAGGATCCATGTCGAAGCACGTGCGTCACGGCCGCGGCACGGTGCGGCCCTACCTGTTCGGCCACTACGAGCTACCGGACTTCGTCGAGGAGGTCTTCGGCGCGCGGGTACTCGAGCGCCACGACATGGGTGAGCGCAGCGCCCACGTCGAACTCGAGATCGGCGACGCCGTCCTCGTCGTCGAAGCCGGCGACCTGCCCCCGGACGTCACGCCCACCATCGCGTCCGTGTATGTCTACGTCGAAGACACCGACGCCACCTACGCCCGGGCGATCGCGGCCGGCGCCGAGTCCATCGCCGCACCCGAGGACAAGCATTATTCCGAACGCAGCGCCGGCATCAAGGACGCATTCGGCAACACCTGGTGGATCTCGACCTATCGGGACTGAGGGGCGCCCGCGACCGCGCGTTCTGCGGGACAGCGACGAGACGATGGGGATTGCTCCGGACAGGCCTACACCGTTGAGAGACGACCCAGCGCTCGCTCAGCCTGGGTAGCCCCACAGGGATCCAGGAAAACTGCGAATCTGCTTGCACATAGCAACCCCGACGCGGACCGCAGGCGTAGAATCGGGGGCATGCGCCGGGCAGTCTTCGCCCTCGTTACGACGACGATCGTCACTGCGACGGTCCTCACCACGGGACCGGGCGAAGCCACCAACCAGGTGTCCATCGCGGGCATCCCGTTCACGCAGATCGATTCGGGTGTCGGGCTGAGTCTCGACGCCTCGTTCAGCGTGGACGGGGCTCCGGACCCGACCCCGCAATGCGGTCCAGGCGAGACGGCGACGCCGGCATCGGCCGTGGTGACCCTCGACGCCTTGAGCCAGGCGAAGGTCAACTGGTACGAGATCGATCTCTGTCGCGACGCGCTCGACAACTGGCGGGTCGTGAGCGAAGCCGGCATCCCTGTCGTACAGACCGGCGTCGCCGTGGCCGGGTGCGCCGATCCCTTCTTCGTCAAAGCCAAGAGCGCGGCGGACGTCATCGCGGTCACCACGCAGTGCAACGGCTTCGCGGACGATCGCATGGTGCTCGGCGCCTTCGACACTTCGAGCGAGGCCTGGCAGGTCGGGCCGGCTCTTCTGCCTTCGGACTTCCTCGCCGGATCCACGAAGCTCGTGAACCTCCAGGCGGTCGGGCTCGGCGGGACGAGTGCCGGCTTCTCCGTGGCGGTGACCGCGCGGCTCGACCTGACCGACTATCTAGCCGTGGCGAGCTGCACGGCAAGCGATGACTGCTCGCCGTTCGCATCCGCTGCCTTCGGTAGCGGCCAGCTCGCAGGCTTCGTCGGAGGAACCGACTACCAGTTCCTGGCACCACCAGAAGACCCGCAAGTAGTTCTGAGCGCCATCACCGCCGGAGGGGCCGACGCACTTCTGCTTGCGACTCGCAGCCAGATCGCGCCCACTCAGTACGACATCGAAGCCCTCATCCTCCCTGGAGACGACGTTCCGGGAGGCATTCCCGGCGAGACCGTCGCGTCCGTCGAGAGCTTCGATGTCGACGATGAGACGGGCATCACATCCGCGATCATCCTGACCAACCTCGGCAACCAGTTCATCGTACTGGTGATCGGTCCGGGGAACTTCCTGCCGGTCTTTGGCGGCAAGACGGGTGATCCCGCCGCGGACTCGCTGAGTACCGTGGATACCTATGACTACCTCGCCTACGACCACCCTTTCGTGGTCACCGGCCAGGTCACGGCCGAGGGCGATCGCATCCAGGCGATCCACGACCTCGATGCCGCCGACCCGTCCTGGGTCGCGTTCGTTCGCGAGGGCGTCGACATGCTGGGAACCGATTCGCTCAACGTCCGCGGGGTCAACCGCTTGTCGGGCTGGAACGGCGCCGCGGCCGGGGTCGGCGGCACGGCGTTCTCCATCGCGTCGATCTTCAGCGATCAGGGAGAGACCCTGCTCGGGATCACGAGCTTGTCCCAGGTCGACGTGCTTCGCGGCGGCGCGACGAGTCTGGTCGCGGCGCGCACCCTCCCGGACGAGACCGAGATCAACGAGTACCGGACTCGCGACTTCGCGGTCATGCCCCTTGCCACGACGGACGAGCAGGACATCCAGGCGCTGGCGTTCGACCCGTCCGCCAACCTGCTGGCGGGCGGCGGAACGACCACCCCCGGCGGCGTGTTCGACATCCTTGGGGCGCTTCTCCTCATCGAGGACGCGAAGCTGGACCAGCTGGTCTCGCTGTTCTTCACAAGTGACGATGAGCTCGTTGCGATCACCCGGCAGGGCGATCTGTACGACATCGACCTGGACATGCAGACCGTCGTCCTGCGTTCCACGATCACGACTGCGACGGGAGCGCTGGGAAACGTCGGGGGGTCACACTACGTCCCGGGCGACGACAGTGTCTACTTCACGAACCTCCAGGACGTCTACCGACTCGACGACCTCGACACCGGCGCAGCAGAGAAGGTGGGGACCTACCCGGGAACGAATCTCGAGGGAATGTCGCTCGACGTGGACACGGGTCGCTTCTACGGCAGCACCGGGGGTCTCATCATCGCGGGTTGGGCCCCCTACCTGGGCGGTGGGGGGTCGGGTGCCAGACCCGTCGTCGAAGCGCCGGTGATCCCCTGGACGGTCGTGGGGGTGACCGGTAGCGATCCCATCACGGCGCTCGCCCCCGTGCCGGCACCCGAACCGGGCGCCGGGTGGCTCGGCGTGTTCGCACTGGCGACCGTCGCCCGGCTCGCGCGCGCGAGCACCCGCCGGAGAAATCACGGCTAGACTCGCGCGCATGTCTGCGGACGCCACCCTCGAAGTCGCGATCCTGAACCTCCGCCCGAACGCGCGCGACGCCTTCGAGGCGGCCTTCGCCGAAGCCCAGCAAATCATCGGGGGCATGCCCGGCTACCAGCGCCACGAGCTGCGGCACTGCGCAGAAGCCGAGGACCGCTACCTGCTGCTCGTCTGGTGGGATGATCTCGAAAGCCACACGGTCGGCTTCCGTGGGTCGCCCGACTACCAACGCTGGAAGGCGCTGCTGCACGAGTTCTACGACCCCTTCCCCGTGGTCGAGCACTACATGACGGTATTCGAAGGCTGAAGACCAGCCGGACGAGTCAGCCCGAGAGTTCGGGACCTTCGATCGAGTCGATCGAGTCGATCGCGCGAGGCGACGCATGACCGACGAAGAGCGCCAGCGGCAGGAAGACCAGGAACGCGAGCTTGCGGCCCTCCGCGCGAAGCTGAGCGAGATCGAGGCGAGCGTCGGCTCCCTGACGGCGCGCCTCCAGGCGATCGAGGGAGCCGCGACTGCTGAGCCGGCACAGGTGCCTCGCGGGCCCGCTCGCTTCACGCGCACGGGCCGCGCCGCCCAGGCGGCGGCCGGGTCCCCCGCCCAGCCGCCGCCGGAACGCCCTTCCCAAGACCCGTCCCAAGCCCCGTCCGGAACGCAGCCCCCCCGCGCTCCGGATCCCACCGAGCTTGCGATCGCGTGGCTGCGCAATTTCCTGACCGAGGGCAATCCGCTCAACAAGCTGGGCGCGCTCAGCATGATCTTCGGCGCGGGTATCGTCTTCCGCTACGCGGTGGACAACGGCTGGATCGGGCCCATCGGACGCGTGGCACTGGGTCTCCTGGTCGGGGCCGCGCTGCTCGCGGCGGGCGAGGTCTACGCGCGGCGCAGCTGGCAGCGCTTCGCGTCGGGGCTCGTGTCCGCGGGCAACGGCGTGCTCTTCCTGGCGGTCTGGTTCGGCCAGCAGCAGTACGAAGTCATCCCGGCGCCCGTCGCCTTTACGCTGTACGTCGTCGTCACGGCCTTCGTGGTCGCGCAGTCGCTTCGGTACGACTCGCTCGCCCTGGCGGTCTGGGGACTCGTCGGCGGCTATCTCGTCCCGGCGCTCGCGAGCACCGGCAGCGGCAACTACGTCTTCCTGTCCGCCTACCTGCTGGTGCTGAACGCGGGCGTGTTCGCCATCGCCTATCGCCGGGACTGGCAGCCCCTCAAGTGGATGGCCTTCGGCTTGACCGTCGTCTACACGGGGCTGTGGGTCTTCGACTTCGCCGAGCACCCGGGTGAGACCGACTGGCTTCAGCTGCACTGGCTGCTGCCGTTCCTCGGCGCGTTCTTCGTTTCGTTCGCGGCGATTCCGACCTGGCGCAGCCTGCGTCTACACGAGCCCATCGACGTCTTCGGTCAGGTGCTCACCGTCGCCAACGGCATCGTCCACTTCCTGTTCGTGGCGATCGCCTTGCAACACGAGCACCGCGCCTGGCTCGGACTCGTGGCTGCCCTGGTGGCGCTGCTGTACGCCGTCGTGGCGTCGCGGCTGACGCGGGAGCCGGTACTCGACCCCAAGAGCCTGCGGGTGTTCGCGGGCTCGGCGGCGGGCTTCCTGCTGCTGGCAACCCCGTACCTCGCCGATGGTCCCTGGATCACGCTCGCGTGGTGCGCCGAGACCGTCGGCCTGGCGTGGGCCTGCACACAGCCGCGCTTCGGGTTCCTACGCCTCCACGTTCTCGGAATGCTGGCGATCGTACTGATCCGTCTCATCGGCTTCGACGAGATCTTCAACGTCGGCTGGGCGCTCGAAGACACCCGGTACATCCCCTTCAGCGAGCTCCGCAGCTGGCCACCCTTCGCCGCGGTCGCGACGTTCCTCGCGGTGGCGCGGCTGATGGGCCGTGCGCCGGAAGTCCGGCTTCCGGGGATCCCCCTGAGCGCGGTCATGAGCATCGCCGGGCTCGTGCTCGTCGCGGCGGTAGACGGGGAAGCGGCACGGGTCGCGCGGCACGGGTTGGCGCCCCTCGCCAGCCACCAGCTGTACGCCCTCGTTCGTGCGGGCATCCTGGTGTCGGTGATCTTCGGGCTGTGGCTTGCCGCGAGGCGCCTTCTCGCGAGCTCGACGTTGCCCTGGATGGCAACCCTGCTGCTGACGGGCGCACTGTTCGCCTGGAGCCTCGAAGCCCTGCTGTGGACCGGCAGCTATGCACAGCTGACGCCGATCCTGGGCGACAGCGCCGCCGCGCTCTGGTGGCTGCATGGGGGCGTCCTCTTGATGGCGCCGCTGTTGTTGCTGTTGACCTGGCTGGGTCGCGAGGCACCGGACCATGCCTTGCGGCTATCGCGCGAGCAGCTCCAGGTGCTGCTCTTCGGCGCGGCGCTGATCGTGGCGATGCTGCTCCTACGACGCGAAGCCTTCGCCATCACCCACGCTCCGCCTCTCGCGGACCTCTTCCACGCCGACGCCCAACGCGCGGGCTACCGCATGATCCTGTCGATGAGCTACGCGATGCTCGCGTTCGGCGTGTACGTCACCGCGATCCGCACGGGCCAGAAGACGCGGCTCTACGCCGCCTACGGGCTCTACGTCTTCACGGCCCTCAAGGTCTATCTGTTCGATCTCGAGTTCCAGAATCAGCTCTACCGCGCGTCGTCGCTGATCGTCTTCGCTGCGATCTTGTTCGTCAGCTCGTACTACGCCAACCGGCAGACGAACCCGAAACAGGGGAAGCAGGATGCCTGACCGACGCCGCCTCGGATGGCTGATCTTCGCAATGCTGCTCGTCGCCCTGCCCGGGTCGGCGGACATCGAGCGGCGTTCCAACCGGGACTTCAAGACGCATGCGATCGTCGAAGGCGACGTCGTCGAGGGCGACGCCTACGCGATTCCCCTGTCCACCGCTGCCGTGGCGGCACTCGGCGAGGGTGGCGAGCTTCGGCTCTTCGACGCTTCCGGGCGCGAGATCCCGTCCCTGGTCGCGACGTCCGATGCCCGAACCGACGTCATCGAACGGCCCGCGAGCATCTTCAACCGCGCCTGGCAGGCGGACGGCACGCAGACTCTCTCCGTCGAGCTGACGAGTCGCGCGGTCGACCCCGTGGACGAGTTCGTCGTCGGGATCGCCGACGACGAGTACCACCTGCTGACCCGGGTCGAAGGCAGTGACGACGGGGAGAGCTGGGGGATCCTCGGGGACGGACTCCGTCTCATCCGCCACTCGGTGGCGAGCGAGAAGATCGACTACGTCCACGACGTGCTGCGCATCCCGACGGCACGCTTTCGCTACTACCGCTTCACGTTCACGCCCCGGGTCCCGGCCGCTTCCGAAGTCGCGCCCCTCGAGATCGAGTCGGTGAAGGTGCGCGACCGCATCGAGCGGGGCGCGGCGCTCGACGTACCCGTCGTGCTCGCAGCTTTTGAAGACCCGCAGGACCGCGACGCCCGCCACGACTACTGGACCCTCGATCTGGAGCATCCGGGCCTTGGCGTCGACCGCGTGACCCTCACGATCCCAAGCGGTGAATACGCGCGGCCGGCGAGCCTGTGGGAATGGGACGAAGCCCGGGGACGCCGCGGGCGACGGCTCGCCCACAGCGTGCTCTTTCACTACGGCTCCGACGTCCAGACACGGCTCTCGGGCTTCTCGACCGATGCCGACCGACTCGTGCTGATGATCGACCAGGGCGACGACGCGCCGGTCGAGGCGACGGCGGCCCAGGCGAGCCGCCCGCTGCAGCAGCTGCGCTTCCTGGCACCGCCCTCCCTGACACTGCCCCTCGCGATCTACTTCGACCCCGACGAAGCCCGGGCGCCCCGCTACGACCTGGCCCGGCGGCTGCGCGAGAACGAGACCTCGAGCTTCACGGGCTTGTCGCATGCCGACCTCGCAGGGAATCCCGCCTACCGCGAGCCTGAAGCGCCCCGATCCGAACGCATCCCGTACCTCCTCTACGTGTTGGTGGTACCGCTGGTGGTCGGTCTGGGGTGGTACGTGGCGCGCAGCATCCGGCGCGGGCTGCCCGACGACGGCTGAACCCAGGCCGAGGCCGCCGCGCCGCGACCTGTCTCAGTCGATCGACTGAACGGTCGCGCCCCGAAGCTCGCGCATGAGCGGGTCGATCAGGGCTTCCTGGCGCAGGGCCCGCCTGTGGAAGTAGCCCACCAGCGGCTCCTCCAGGTCCGGGTCCTCTTCGTGCACCAGGTCTTCGAGAGCGGCGTCCGCTTCCTCGAAGTTGCGGGGTCGATGACCGAGCAGCTCGGAGACGTCGTCGAGGTCGTCGGCCTCGAGCGCGGGGCCCAGGCGATCGGCCCGGCGCAGATAGGCGGCGAGGCGCTGAGCGGCGTCGAAGCGGTAAGCGGCGAACTCGTCGTCCGGGTTCTCGTCCGCCGCCGCCTGGGCGTGACCTTCCAGCATGGCCTCGAGCGCGTCGTGCCCGGGACTGTGACGGGTCGGATCGGCGCCCGGCACCTCGACGGGCAACAGCTCGATCTGCATGTCCCGCGCGATCACGTCGATGGGCGCGCGACCGTATACGAGATACCAGGCCAGGTACTGGACGAAGTCGAGGCTCGGCGGCGGGTTGGCCACCAGGTGCGCGACGGCCAGGGGCGTCACGATCGCGAAGCGCACCGTGTGAAAGTCGATGACGCTGCGATCGACGGGCTTGCCGACGATCGACTCGTAGTGGCGGATGCCGCGGGCGAGGTTCCCGAGCGGCTCGCTCAGATCGCGGCAGCGCATGCCCGCGAGGTCCGCCGCCGGGTCACCGAGACACGCCAGCTCGAGATCGAGCACCGCCGTCACCCGCCCCGCGTCGAACAGGAACTGGCCTGCGTCGGCGCACAGGAACGAGACCTCTTCACGGTCGTGTGGAACGTTGCGCCGCACCCAACCGAGCACGAATTCGATCAGCGGCTCGGGCCGCCGCTTGTGCTTGCGGTAGCCGCGTTCCCAGACGTCGAGGTCGCCGAGCCCGATGCTCTGGGGAGAGCTCGGTCGCTCCAGCCCCACCTTCTCGAACTTGGCCGGGTCGATGGCGTGCATCTTCGCCAGCACCGCCATGTAGTCGGCGAGCACCGCCTCCCGTTCGTCGTCGTCAGTGGCGGTCTCGAGGTTGGCGCGCCCCGGGCAGCGCTCCATCACGATGCCGCGCGGGTCGGGACAGAAGCCGTGGATGTGGGGTACGGGAATGTCGTTCTCTTCGAGCACCTGTAACACGCTCATCTCGTGTTCGAGTGCGTAGACGCCGTGGTCGGCCTCGCGTCGGTCGCCGCGGAAGTAGAGCGGCACGGTCTCGCCGCCGCGCTCGAGATCGAGGAACCAGGCCGGACGCCAGCGGGGCTGACGCTCGGCACGCACGATCCTTCCGCCGAGCTCGTTCTCGATCCAGCCGAAGCAGCGCTTCCATTCTTCGGGGATGGACTCCGCCGCATCGAGGATCGCCTTCGTCATTGTTGCCCCCCGGCTTCGAGCACGTCGAACGCCGACAGGATGCGTTCGAACCTCTCGGCCAGTTCCGCACGCTGGGACGCGTGCGTGAACACGTACAGATCGTCGCGCAAGACGGCTTCCCGGACCATCTGCCCAACGGCCTCCGCGTCGATGCCCTGGGCGATGGCGGACTGCACCGCTCCTTCGAGACCGGGATGGCGCACTTCGTCCGCGAGACCGGAGGGACGATTCCTGCGGCTCTTCACGATGCCTGTGTTCACGTTGCCTGGGCACAGCACGGAAGCCGACATCCCCCACGACGCGCCCTCGAGTCGCAGCGTCTCGGTGAGGCCGACCACGGCGAACTTGCTGGCGACGTAGGGGCCCAGCATGGCGAAGCCCTGCATGCCCGCAAACGACGCCGTGTTCACCACGTGCTTCTCCCCTTCCTGCTGCTTCATGCGCGGGAGAAAGGCCTGCAGTCCGTTCACGACCCCGTGAAGGTTCACGCCCAGAACCCAGTCCCAATCGGCGTCGGTCGCCTCATGCATCAAGTTGAAGGTCGAGACCCCGGCATTGTTGCAGAGGAGGTGTGCCGCGCCGAAACGATCGTAGACACTCTCGGCCAGCGCCTGGACCGATCCGCGGTCCACGACGTCCGTCTCGAAGCCCTCGGCTTCGACGCCGAGCGCGCGCACCTCGTCCGCCACGTGTTGCGCCGTTCCCTTCTCGACATCCGCCAACGCAACGTGCATTCCCGCCTCTGCGAATGCGAGCGCCATGCCGCGACCGATTCCGCTGCCACCTCCGGTCACCACCGCGACCTTCCCGCGCAGATCGTCCAAAGAACTCTCCTCGTTCGTGTATCGAATTTCGACTCGCGTGACTCTCGTGACTCTCGCGAAATCATAGCTACCGATGGGCTTCGTTCGTGCACTAGAATCGGCGGCCGATTCACCCGACATTCTGTCGGACATCTCACCGGGCGTTTCGCCGGGAACAGGACGGAGATGGCGCTGCAGCTGCTCGTGGTCAGCAAGGGCCACCCGTTCGACCGGTCGGCGTTCTTCGCGATGTTCGACGCCGACCGCGGCGTGGAAGCCACCTGGGTCGAGCAGCCCGCCGCGCAGGTGGTGCTGCGGCCGGAACACGCTGCGCGCTACGACGCGGTCCTCTTCTATGACATGTCGGGCATCGCCCTGCCGGGGGACGGATCCGGGCTGCCCCTCGGTGCGGGCATCGACCCGCCGGAAGACTACATACGCAGCATCGAGGCTCTGCTCGAACGCGGAACGGGCATCGTGCTGCTGAACCACGCACTGCTGTCGTGGCCGAGCTGGCCGCTGTGGCGCCAGCTGTCACAGACCTCGTTCCTGCTGCGGGGCGGCGAGCTGGATGGCCGCGCGACACCCGCGTCGGGCTTTCGCGGCGGCGCCACCGAGCCGGACCGCAATCTCGCGACGACCCTGTCGGCCGTCGATCCAGAGCACCCCGTGCTGGCGGGCCTCACGGACGGCTTCGAGATCGCGGACGAGCTCTACCTCAAGACCGCCGACTTCGAGTCGCGCGTGACGCCCCTGCTCCGCAGCGACCTCGGCTTCGAGGCGTCCGACTTCACGCCGTCACCCCTGGCGTCCCGGGAAGAGCAGGCCGGCTGGGACCACCCCCGCGGCAGCAACCTCGTGGCGTGGGCCAACGCGGCGCGCGGTACGCCGGTCTTTGCGACCGACCTGGGCGACGGACCGAGCGCGTATGCGAACGCAGGCTTCCGCCGGCTGGTGGGAAACGCCGTGCGTTGGGTCGCGTCGGAAGCAGCCCGTGAGTGGGCCCGAGGATGTCCCTAGCAGAAGGTCGCCAGGCGAACGTCGCCAGGGGACACGCTCAGGCCAGGTGCGCCCAGCGCCCCCAGATGACATGCGCCAACGCGAAGCCGTAGCAGGCCAGCGCGGCCAGCGACGCAGCCGGGAAACCGAACGCGACCGCGACCGCGATCCCCAGCACCGAAGCCAGCACCGAAGCCACCCCGTTCACCCCCCACGCGTAGGCGATGCCCGTGGGATACAGGGCCTGGAAGCGTCGCAGACCCAGGGGCATGGCCATGCCGAGACACACACCGACGGGTGCCAGCAGCACGAAGGTGAGCAGCGCGCGGGCCACGAACGGAAGATCGATCGTCGCCCGCAGCACGGGCGACAGGAACGCCGCGAAGGCGACGATCAGCAGGACCGCGAACGCCAACGCGAGACTCAGACCGCGCTTCGCATCCTCGAAACGCGCGGAAACCAGCGACCCGACACCCGAGGTCACCAGCAGGGACGCCAGCACCACCGACAGCGCGTAGGTGGGAAAGCCCAGGAAGAGCACGAAGCGCTGGATCAGCACCACCTCCAGCAGCATGAAGCCCATGCCGATGGCGGCGAAATAGCCAAGCGAAGAGAGGTTCGGCCTTTCGACGTGGGTCGTGAGCCAGAGCGGCACCACGAAGGCCAGCAACGACAGCACGGTCAGGATCGCCAGGGTCACCATCAGCAGCAGGAACGGCGACCGGGCGTAATGGTAGCCGGACTCGGGCCCCGATAGCAGCTGACCCCAGCGGTGCATGTTGAAGAAGAAGGGCTGGTCGTCGGTCGGTGGCGAGACCTGCAGCGGATAGCCGGCCACGAAGGTGGCGAGGTCGGGGGCTGCTGCGAGATCGGCCCAGGCACCCGTGTACGGACCGCCGGGAGCGAAGGCGATGCCCTTGCCGCGCACTTCGGACATGCGTCGCGCGCGCGCGACCTCTTCCGGCGTGAAGGGTGTGAGGCGGGCGAGGATCGTCGCAAAAGGCGGGCCCAGCAGGTCGCGGCCCTGCACGACGATCATGTGGTCGCCGGGGTTCTCGATGTCGCGACGTTCGAGGGCCGCCCACGTCAGGACCGTCGCGCGGATCGCTTCGTCGCCGACCAGCTTGAGCAGGCGCGAGACGTTCAAGATGCCACCGGGCTTCAAGCGGTCGAAGTAGAGATCGAAGGCTTCGAGGGTGTAGAGGTTGTTCTCGGTGAGCGCGTAGCCCTGGGCGGCGTTGGCGCTCAGGGTATCCGTGAAGCCGAGGTGGATCTGGTCGTAGTGTCCGTCGTCGTTGGCGAGCACCGAGCGGCCGTCCCCGACCACCGTCGACACACCGTCCCGCGTGTACGGGCGACCGGAAAGCGCTGCCAGCTCGCCGTCCACCACGGACACGATGCCCTGATTCAGCTCGATCACGTGGACGGGCCGTTGGCCTTCGGAGAGCGCCGTGTAGATGTCGCGGCCTCCTCCGCCGCCGATCACCAGCGCCTCGCCCGGCCCCGTCAGCTGGTAGCCGATGCTCTGCGGGCCGGTGACGAGGTCCCGCCAGTTCGGCAGCCTGTCCGGGTCCGCGACGATCGGAACCGGGGCGTACACGCGGTCGTAGACCACCGCTGCGAAGCGATCGTTGCTCTCGGCGTGCATGCCCATGACCCGCGCCAAGGGCGTCCAGCGGTCCGCCAGCACGCGAACGTCTTCGGGCAGACCGCCGCCGAGATACAGGACGGGCGTCGCGAGCGAGACGACGAGCATCAGCGAGGACAGGCCGAGCGCGCCCCACACGATCCGTTGACCGGCTTGTCCTCCAGAGTAGGCAAAGAGTCCGGCCGCGAGGGCCACCAACACCGCCAGCGCGACCAGCAGCACGGGGGCGGGACCGAAGCCGAGAATCGGGATCACCACGAGAGCACCGAGACCGGCGCCCACCAGATCGTAGGCGTAGACCCTTCCGATCCAGGGCGTGAAGCGGTCGATGGTCAACGCCACCACCACACCCGAGGCGACACCGGGCAGGGCCGTGACGACGCAGGCGACGGTGAGGTTCACGATGAAGCCGATGGCGACGGTCTTCTCCGAATGCAGGTCCAGACGGACCAGCACGAACGGCAAGACCACGAGCAGCAGCGAGAAGATCGCGCTCCAACGGGCCAGCATCGACTCGACACGTCCTTCGAACCAGCCGGGTCGAACGTAGATGAGCAGTGATCCGGCACCCACACCGAGCATCGCGAGAGAGATCGCGAGAAAGCTGAAGTGGTAGGCGAGCACGGCGGAAAAGAGTCGCGTCACCACCACCTGCAACATCAAGGTGCTGGCCGTGACGATCCCGAGTGCGAAGAGGGTCGCGAACGCAGGCGCCGGCATCGGCGCAATCTAGCAGGAAATCGCGCCGTACTTTCGGGGTTCGCGAGGCCCAGGCTTCTGCCGGCAATGCGGACCTCCGGCGCGCCGAAGATGCCAAGCAGGGTCTCGGGGTTGCTCGAGTCCGGGTCGGCGGGGCCGCGCACGTCGATGCCCGTGAGATCACTCCACAACTCGGACCAGGAGAACGCGTACCGCAGGCGTTTCTCTTCGGGGTCGTAGTTGAGATGTCCGCGAGCAGCGCGCAACTCAGAGGCAACAGCAGCCTGTCCACGTCGGCCCCGGACGTTCGAACGAAGGCGGCCTAACGCAGCACCTCGAAGACGCGAGGGATCAGGCGGGCTTCAGCTTGTAGCGGATGGGCAGGTGCTTGACGCCGCCCACCAGGGTCGACCGCAAGCGCTGCACGGGCCCGGCGAGTTCGATCTCGTCGATGCGCGGAAGCAGGTACTTGTAGGCGATCGCCATTTCGAGGCGCGCCACGTGGGACCCGGCGCAGAAATGCTCGCCGATCCCGAAGCCGAGGTGCCGGTTGGGCTTTCGGTCGACACGGAAGGTGAACGGATCCGCGAAGATCTCCTCGTCGCGATTGGCGGAGGGGTAGAAGAGCGCGACGGCCTGACCTGCCTCGATCTTCTTGCCGCGAATCTCGTAGTCCGCGGTGGCGGTGCGCGCGAAGTGGATGATGGGCGTCGACCAGCGCACGCACTCTTCGACGGCGTCCTTCACCAGGTCGGGGTTCTGCTGCACCCGACGCATCTGGTCCTGGTGCTCGATGAAGGCGAGCATGCCGCCGCTGGTGCCGTTGCGGGTGGTTTCGTTGCCAGCCACCACGATGATCAGGCACCAGGCCAGGACGTCCATGAACTCGAGAGGCTTGCCCTCATACTCGAGCTTCGTGAAGAGACTGATCAGGTCGTCCTTCGGATTCTTCTTCTTGTCCTCCACCGTTTTCGTGAAGTAGGTGAAGAGCTCGACCATGGCCGCTCGCGAGCTCTCTTCCGGGGTCTGTCCCTTCTGGACGAACTCCTCGTCACCGGCGCCGATGATGCGGTTCGTCCAGTCGAAGAGCAGCGGCCAATCGGGCTTGGGGACGCCGAGCAGCCAGCCAATGACGGCGATCGGCAGCGGCGCAGAAATCTTCTCGACGAAGTCGCACTCGCCTTCGAGCCCCTCCGCCATCAGCTCGTCGACGATCTCCTTGCCGATGGCCTCGATATCGCCGTGGATCTTCGACAGGGCGCGCGGCGTGAAGCGCGTGCTGATCATCTTGCGGAAGGCGGTGTGCCGTTCGCCGTCCATCTGGATCAGCGTCTTCGGGAACTGGTCCTGCATCTCGTCGCGGCGCTCCGGCTCGTGTTGGATGACGATGCGCGGATCGTTGATGAAGATGTCGGGTCGCTTCGAGATCTCGGTGATGTCGGCGTGCTTCGTGATGGCCCAGAAGGGAAGACCTTCGGTGCGGTCCCACCAGTGGACCGGGTCTTCGGCGCGCAGTCGCGTCCAGACGTGATGCGGGTAACCCCATTCCACATAGCCGTCGGGCTGGATGATGTTGAAGTCCTCGGGCGGCGTGCTCGTGTCGGTCGCGGTGGCCATGGAGATCTCCTGGGATGCAGCGGGCGAGTCGGGAAACGCTAGCCGAACGAACGATCGTTCACTACCGCGTTCAGTCGATCTCGAGGGCCTGGAAGGGGTTCGAGCCCTCGAGGATCGACTGCGCCCGAACCTGGAAGCCGTCCCGGTACATGGGGTCCGGAAAGATCCAGAAGCGCCCCTCGCCGATTGCCGCGAAGGCGTGTTCGGCGACGGCTTCGGGTGTCATGCCCGCTTCGATTCCCGCTGCGAGTCCCTCGGCAAAGCGCTGCTCCACTTCGGACCGAAGCGGTGCCGCGTCACCGCGATCGTCCGGGCGCACGCGTTCGGACCGCGCGATCCCCGTGTCGACGGCCCCGGGGCACAGGCACGAGATGCCGACGCCCGTCTTCATGGCGCCGAGCTCGTGATAGAGCACCTCGCTGAGGGCCACGACGGCGTGCTTCGAGACGATGTAGGGCGAAAGGAACGGGCCGCTCAACAACCCCCCGATCGACGCGGTGTTCACCATCCAGGCGGGCTCGCCTTGCTCGATCAGGATGGGCACGAAGACGCGAGCGCCGTGCACGCAGCCCATGAGGTTGACGCCGATCTGCCACTCCCAGTCCTCGGCGCTGCGTTCCCAGGCGCAGCCCGCCACCAGGACGCCGGCGTTGTTGAAGACCAGCTGGATGTTGCCGAACGCGTCGCGCGCGGCGGCGGCCAGGGCTTCCACCGCTGCCGGCTTCGAGACGTCCGTCGGTACGGCGATCGCCGCGGTGCCTCGTGCTTCACACTGCTTGCGCGTTTCCTCGAGACCACCCTCGTCGACGTCGGCAACGACGAGCTTCATCCCCAGCCCGGCAGCGTGTACGGCCAGGCCGCGGCCGATGCCACTGGCCGCGCCGGTGACGACCGCCGTGCCCCCCGCCAGGTCCGTGAGCCCGGTCATTCTTCGAGCCAGCTGGGGGTCGGCAGGCCCTTTTCGCGCAGGAAGGCCGGGTTGAAGAGCTTCGACTGGTAGCGCGTCCCGTAGTCACAGAGGACGGTGACGATGGTGTGCCCCGGTCCCATCTCCTTCGCGAGTCGGATGGCGCCGGCCACGTTGATGCCGCTCGAGCCGCCCAGGCAGAGGCCCTCTTCCTTCAGCAGGTCGAACACGACCGGCAGCATCTCTTCGTCGGAAATCTGCATGGCGTCGTCGAGGGGTGCGCCGTCGAGGTTCCCGGTGACGCGTCCCTGCCCGATGCCTTCGGTAATCGAGCTGCCCTCCCCCTTGAGCTCGCCGTGCTTGATCCAGTTGTACATGCTCGCCCCCATCGGGTCGGCGGCGACGATCTGGATCGCCTCGTTCCTTTCCTTCAGGAAGATGCCGACGCCGGCCAGGGTGCCGCCGGTGCCAATCGCGCAGGTGAACGCGTCGACCTTGCCGTCGGTCTGTTCCCAGATCTCGGGACCCGTCGACCGCACGTGACCCTCACGGTTCGACGTGTTGTCCCACTGGTTGGCGTAGAGCACGCCGTTCGGCTCGGTCTTCGCCAGCTCCTGCGCGGTGCGCTCGGCCTGGTGGACGTAGTGGCCCGGGTTCTTGAAGGGCACGGCGGGCACGCAGCGCAAGTCGACGCCGCAGAGCTTCAGCATGTCCTTCTTTTCCTGGCTCTGGGTTTCGGGCATCAGGATCACCGTGCGATAGCCCCGGGCGTTGCCCACCAGCGCGAGGCCGATCCCGGTGTTGCCGGCGGTGCCCTCGACGACCACGCCACCGGGCTGCAGACGACCGTCGCGCTCGGCATCGAGGATCATGTAGAGCGCCGCGCGGTCCTTGACCGAGCCGCCCGGATTCAGGAACTCGGCCTTGCCGAGGATCTCGCAGCCGGTCTCTTCGGATGCCTTGCGGAGCTTGATGAGCGGCGTGTTGCCCACCGTCTCGCAGAAGCCGTCTCGTACGTTCACTGGGGGGTCCTCGTCGGGCTTTTGAAGGGTCTAGGACTGTAGCGCCCGCCCGATCACGGCCAGATCCTCTGCGGCGAGCGGTAGATCGGACACGTGACGAAGGGCGGCCTCGCTCATCTTCGCGGCGGTCTTGCGTGTGACGTCGACCAGCTTCTCGTCGTCCGCGAGGCGGGCGCGCAGGGCGTCGAACTGGGTCTCGAGAAAGACCAGGCACAGGGCGTCCTCGAAGGTCTGTACTTCCGGGTCCCGCCCGAGACCCTGCTTGCGAACGATGGCGCGCACCCGTTCGCGAATGCCTTCGGGCCAGCCCTGATCGGCGAGGATGCGATCGACGTGCTCGGCGTGCCGCTGCTGCAGGTCGCGGCGCCAGCGGTGGTAGCCGGCCTTGCCTTCGGGATAGTCGGCCCGCGGCACTTCCCAGCGTCGGATGTGGTGCGCGCGGACGGCGATACGCAGGGCATCACTGGCGGCCGGCGCCAGACGCGCCACCCATTCGGTCGCGAGCAGCGCGTGCGCCAGCTCTTTCGGCCGTGTCTCGCCGCGGACCAGCACTTGGTTCGGGTCTTCGGCGTTGGCCGCGTCGATGGCATCCAGGGTGGCTTGCAGCCTGTCCACGCGCGACGGCTCCAGGCTTCAGTAGTCGGTCAGGCTGGAATCGACCCGCTGGATCCAGGCGCGGATCCCGCCCTGCACGTTCCAGGCATTTTCGAAGCCGGCACCGCGCAGGGCATTGACCGCCGCGGCACTGCGGCCGCCCAGATGGCAATGCACCACGAGGTGATCGTCGGGGTTCAGCTCGGACATGCGCTCGCCGAGCTGGCCGAGGGGGATGAGCCGGCCGCCGATCTCGCAGATGTCGACTTCGTGCTGCTCGCGCACGTCCACCAGCACGAAGTCCGCGCCGGTCCGCCGCAACTCAGCGAGCTGCTCGACGGAAATGTCCCACTCGCTCTGGCCGGGCACCTGCGGGCCGGGCACCTGTTCTGCGCCCTGGGCCCCCGCCGAAGTCGAAGCCGAAGCCGAAGAGGCCCCGAGCCGATCGAGCAGTGTCTTGACGTCCGCCACGCCGGGCGCGCTCACCGCGAAGGCGAGTGCCTTGCGCGGATCGTCGTCTCCGCTGCGAATCACCGACGCATCGTCGCCCAACGCCCGGGCCACCACGGCTTCGATGGCAGGCCGTGCGGCCGCGAAGCCTGCATCGTCGTTGGCAAAGGCGAGACGGTCGAGGACCTGGATCTCCATCGACCCGTAGTCGAAGCGGAGCTTCGCCGACGCGTCTTCCTCGATGATCTTCGCCACGGCGAGGGCCCGGCGCAGGGTGTCGACCAGCAGCTCTTCGAGCGGTTGTTCACCCGCGCGCTTGCGCACCGTCAGGAGACCCGTGCGGCCCCCGACCGAATCGATCCCGTAGTCGGCGTCGTGACCCACCAGCACCACGCCCGGTCCATTCGGTACGTGGATGTAGTCGGCCACGTCGACGAGCAGGCCCTCGAGGGAACCCTGCTGGATCACCCGGTGGAACAGCGGGATGAAGGGGTCGAGGTCGACGCCGGTCTCGGGCTCGCTGCTGAAGATCTTGACGGAGATGCGCTTCGGGTTCATCGGGTCAGGCTCCCGCCTGCTCGGCCAGCACGTCCGCAACCGGACCACCCGGCGCCGCCACGCTCTGGCGCGCGTCGCATGCGTGCGCGGCCTCGATGAACAGCAGCGCCTCTTCGGTGCGGGCCTTGGCGTCGTCCAGATCGCCGCGTCCCGGTCCGTCCGCGTGACGGGTCAGCAGGTAGCGGGCGAACTTGTCCTTCGCGTACTTGTCGTAGAAGCGCTCGCTGTCGACAAAGCGCTTCTTGAACTCGTTCACGATGTCGTCCGGCTTCTCGCTGACGTCGATGTACTCGGATCGCACGAGGGAGCGCGCCGCAGTCAGCATCGATTTGTAGGCGAGATCCTCGGCTTCGACGTAGTCGCCCTCGTCGAGAGAGCACTGGGCGTCGAAGGCCTGGCCCTCGGCCTTGACGATCTCGATGGCGAAGAGCGAGACGATCTCGCCCGCACATTCGCCCACGCCGAGGTCGCCGATGGTGAACTCGCGAGAGTCGCCCCAGTCCGTATAGAAGGACTTGTCGTCTTCGTAGGCGGGCACCTTCATGAAGGGCTCGATGATCTTGCGCACCTCGCGCTTGCCGAGGCGGGCGATCCAGGACTGGAAGATCTCGTTCTTCTCGCGGCCGGCCGCGTAGGCGTCGGCCAGGGCGTCGACGACCTGAGGCGCCGCCTTGCTGGGCACCGAGCCCACTGCCAGCCCGTAGGCGCCGGCGTTCTCGGTCCACTGCCCACCCAGGATCACCTGGAAGTGCGGCACCGTGCGCTTCGCGACCTTGCGGCTGTTGCCGTAGAAGCCGATGTCGGCCACGTGGTGCTGGCCACAGCTGTTGAAGCAGCCCGAGATGTTGACGCGCAGACCCTTCACCGCCTCGTCCATGCTGGCGCTCTTCACCGTGAGCTGCTTGATCAGCTCGGCGGCGAGACCGCGGCTGGCCGCGATCCCCAGCTTGCATGTATCGGTGCCGGGGCAGGCGTTGACGTCGACGATGGTGCTGGCACCCGGGGTCCCGAGGCCGACGGCAACCAGCGCTGCGTGCAGCTTCGGGAGGTCGGCCTCGCGCACGTAGCGCAGCACCATGTTCTGCTCGACGGTGGTGCGGATGTTGTCGCCCACGTACTCGCGCGCGATGTCGACGAGCGAGCGGGTCTGCTCGCTCGTGAGGTCCCCGAGCGGCAGGTTGAGGGTGACGAGCGCGTAGCCTTCCTGGCGCTGGCGGTAGATGTTGGTCGCGTACCACTCGTCGAAGCCCGGCGCGCGGTCGCCCGCCGGCAGGGCCGCCGGCTCGCGCACGGCGTCGCCCTGGGTGCGGGGCATGTCGTTCAGGAACGCCGTCCAGCGGTCGTCGTGGGGAAGCTTCTTGCGTTCTTCGTCGACCAGCTTCCGGAATTCGTCGATGCCGAGCTTCGCCACCAGGAACTTGATGCGTGCGCGCCCGCGATTGGCCTTCTCGCCCAGTCGCGCGAACACGCGGCACACGGCCTGGGTGGCCGGCAGCAGCTCTTCTTCGGGAATGAAGTCGTAGAGCGTCTTTGCCTGGTGGGGCACCGGGCCGAGGCCCCCACCCACCACGAAGCTGAAGCCGCGCTGGCCGTCCTGCACCTTCGCCACGTAGCCGACGTCGTGCATCTGCACGAGGCCGCAGGCCTCGTGCTGGCAGCCGGAGAACGCGGGCTTCATCTTGCGGCCGAAGTCCTGCACGTCCGGGTGACCGAGCAGGAAGAGCATCAGCGCCTTCGAATAGGGCGACACGTCGAAGGTCTCGGTGTGGCAGACGCCGGCGCGCGGGCAGGCGGTGACATTCCGGACGGAGTTGCCGCACGCCTCGCGGGTGGTGATTCCCACCGCGGCGAGCCGCCGCATCATGTCGGGGGTGTCCTCGATGTGCACGAAGTGCAGCTGGAAGTCCTGCCGGGTCGTCACGTGCAGGATGCCGTCGGAGTATTCCTCCGCGCAGTCGGCCAGCACCTCGAGCTGCTCGGGGGTCACACCGCCGAAGGGGATCTTGATGCGGCACATGCCCGGCGCGTCCCAGACGGTTTCCGGTCCCTTGGTGGGGACGTCCGGGAAGGCCAGCTGCTTGACCGCCAGACCGTCGGCCCGGTGGCCGTTGTCGTAGCGCTGTCCGTAGGCGCCGCGCCGGAGTCGCGTCTCGGCGAAGACCTTCTCATCGATCTTGCCTTGCTTGCGCAGCCCGACCTGGCCCTCGAAGATGTCGATCTCGTCCTCCCAGGCGGGGATGGTCTTGCCCTCGAGGACCTGCTTCCACGTACGTTCCGACATTTCGCGCTGGCTCCCGCGCCTCTTCAGCGTCTCTTCAGTGGCATAGCCCGGGGGGACGATCCACCGCCGGGGAGTGAGCTGTGTGGTGTTGGATGCTGTTCTGGGCTCGTGCTGGAGTTCGATGCTTCCGCGCGGTCGAGGTCTCGGAAGCCACCGAGACAGCGTTCGAATCGACCCCCGCAGAGCGCCCCAACTTACCCCACTCTTTGGCACTGCGCAGAAGCTCGATCCCGTAAAACAGCTCTGTCCCCTGGGGTATCCTGCCCGCCATGAAGGCTGCCGTCTACTACGAAACCGGGGGTCCCGAGGTCTTCCGGTACGAAGACGTCCCGGACCCGGAATGCCAACCGCAGGGTGTAGTTCTTCGGGTCGAGGCCGTGAGCATCGAGGGCGGGGACGTTCTCAACCGGGCCGGCGGCTTGATGGCCGGCACCCCCCACTGCGTGGGCTATCAGGCGGCGGGCACCCTCGTCGAGGTCGGCCCCGAGGTCACCCAACGCAGGGTGGGGCAGCGCGTGACCACAGTCTTCCCGTTCGGTTCTCACGCCGCGCTGCGCCAGGTCGGCTGGCGTCAGAGCTTCGTGGTTCCCGATGACCTCGACATCCAGGAAGCGGCGACCATCCCGATCCCCTTCGGCACTGCCGACGACTGCCTGTTCGAATACGGGCATCTGCAGGCCGGCGAGACGGTGCTCGTCCAGGCGGGCTCGAGCGGAGTCGGGCTCGCCGCCATCCAGCTCGCCAAGCGCGCGGGCGCAACCGTCATCACCACGGCTTCGAGCGACGCGAAGCTCGAGCGGCTGCAGGAACTCGGCGCGGACCACGGCGTCAACTACGTGCAGCAGGACTTCGTGGCGGAGGTAAAGAAGCTGACCGATGGCCGCGGTGTGGATGTGCTCGTCGACGGCGTCGGCGGCGAAGTCACACAACGCGGCTTCGGGGTCGTGGCCTACAAAGGACGCGTGCTCATGTACGGCACAGTGGCCCGGGACTTCAGCCGGTACAACCTCGACGAGATGCGCATGAACAAGTCGATTACCGGCGTCTCGCTGACTCCGGAATTCGGCAGCGACCGGGTCGTGGGGATGATCGAAGGTCACATCCGCGACGTCGCCAGAGGCGAGCTCCGGGCGATCGTCGACCGCAGCTTCCCACTCGCAGACGCCGCCGAGGCCCACCGCTACATCGAGAGCCGCAAGGCGTTCGGCCGCGTCCTCCTCATCCCCTGAGAGCGCCGGGGGCACCGCGTCTCCGCGACCTTTTCCCTTCGACCGAGAGCGCCGGGGGCACCGCGTCTCCGCGACCTTCTCCCTTCGGCCTCCTCGGCGTACGGGAGTACGCCTTCGTCGGCCTTCGGTCCGAGGTTCGCGAATCTGCGGCACCCGCGGCGCTCTCGGCGCTCTAAGCGAATGTGTTCGCTTTTCCGTATGACCCCGAAAAGACGAACTCCGTCAGGGCCTTTCGCTGGCGCGGGGTTTCGTCTCGTTCGCGGTAGGGGTCGGGCGCGTTTGCGGGCTCGGCCGCGTATCCGATGGCTAGACCGGTCAGGGCTTCGCTGTGATCGGGGATGCTGTAGACCTCGCGTGCGCGGTCCGGAAGGATCCCGATCATCTGGTGAACGGCGAGCCCCCGGGCGCTGGCCTCGAACGTGAGGTGCGCGCTGGCAGCACCCAGGTCGTGGAGGGCGGCGGCGTTGGGCTTGTCGTTCCGGACGAAGCGCGTGCGCGCGACACCCAGGGCCAGCACCGGGGCGGCCTTGGCCCAGGCCTGGTTCGGATCGACCAGGCACGACAGCAGACGTTCGTACTCCTTTCCGTCTTCCCGGGTCGCGACGATGTAGCTCCACGGCTGCTCGTTGTACGAGGACGGCGCCCATCGCGCCGCCTCGAACAACGACACCAGGTCTTCGCGCGTCACCTCACGGTCGGCGAACGCGTACGGGCTGAAGCGACTCGCGACGAGGGCGTGAACGGGGTGGTTGGTACTCGCGATCTTGACGGACATGTCTCTCTCCTTCTTTTGGGCAAGCTTGGTTTCAGGACAGGTCGAACAGCAGCACGTCGCTGTCCGTGATCGCTTCGATCCGGATCTCGGACTCGTCGCTCACCGCGATCCCGTCTCCGCCTTCGAGCTCGTGACCGGCAACCGACACACGCCCTTCGGCGACGTGCAGCCATGCGAAGCGACCGGGCGCGAGCGCCCGGACGACGGATGTACCGGCCGCGATGCGGCCGCGGTGGACCGACACGTCCTGGTGGACGCGCAGCGAGCCTTCGCGCCCGTCGCGCGACGCGACGAGTTGCCAGTCTTCGCCGAAGGATTCCTGCTCCCAGGACGGCTCGAGGTCGAGGGTCTCGGGCTCGATCCACACCTGCAGCAACTGCGCTGCCTCGTCGTTCGACGGGTTGACCTCGCTGTGGGTCACGCCGGTGCCGGCGGTCATGCGCTGCACGTCGCCGGGTCGGATGACGGCGCCGTTCCCCATGCTGTCCCGGTGGGCCAGGGATCCGCTGCGCATGAAGGTGAGGATCTCCATGTCACGGTGCGGGTGCATCCCGAAGCCCGCGCCGGCAGCGATGCTGTCGTCGTTGATCACGCGCAGGGCCCGGAAGCCCATGTGCTGGGGGTCCCGGTACTCGCCGAACGAGAAGCTGTGGCGGCTGTCGAGCCAGTCGAATCGAGTCTTGCCCCGGTCTTCACTGCGTCGGATCTCGATCATGTCGTGCCTCCTGTTGTCCTCTGGTGCGACAGCATCGTAGGCGCCACATATGACCATGATAATGCCTGTCCATATTCATTGATAATCCCGATTATCGGGATATTCTCCGACCGTGGACCGAGTCGCCGCCCTCGACGCGTTTGCCCGGGTCGCCCGCCTGGGAAGCTTCACCGCCGCCGCCCGCGAGCTCCGGGTCTCGACGACCGCCGTCAGCCGCCGGGTGGCGGACCTGGAAAACCACCTGGGCGTGAAGCTGCTCGAACGAAACACCCGACGCCTGAGCCTGACCGAGCTGGGCGGCAGCATGCTCGAGCGCTGCGAGCGCATCCTCGAAGACCTGGCCGAGCTGGAGGGCCTGGCCCGGCGCGACCAGGGTCAGGTGCGGGGCACTCTGCGCGTGACGACCGGCGTGGACTTTGGGCGGGACCACCTCGCACCCGTGATCGCGGGCTTCCAGCAGACGAACCCGGAAGTGCGCATCGACCTGCATCTCGCCGATCACTTCGTCGACCTGGTGGGCGAGGGCTTCGACGTGGCGGTTCGGATGGGCCCCCTGCGCGACTCGGCACTGCTGGCGCGACGTCTCTCGGCCAGCCGCCTCGTCGCCGTCGCGAGCCCTGCATACCTCGCGGCGGCGGACGCCCCGCAACATCCGGACGAACTTCGCGGCCACGCCTGCATCCTCGACACGAACGGGGCGGCGCGCTGGACCTTCCAGAGCGCCACGGGCCGCAGCGTGTTCACGCCGGAGCCGCGTTTCGCGGTCAACAGTCCCGGCGTCACCCGCGACCGGCTGCTTGCGGGCGAGGGCATCTCGGTCGCACCCCACTTCGCTGTGGCTGCCGACCTGCGCGCCGGGCGCCTCGTCGGTGTGCTCCCGGGCTACACGATGGACGAGATCCCGCTTCATGCGGTCTTCCCACCCGGAAGACGGCTATCGACTCGAGTGCGCGCTTTCGTCGACTTCCTGGTGGATCACTTCGCGGGCTGGGACGGCTGAGCGGCGCCCTGCCGCCAGGGCAGGCGGCGAGCACCGCAGCGGTGTGCTTCCCTTCGCGCCATGCTCGACGCCAGGACCCTCCACGAACGCCGCGACGAGGTCGTCGAAAGCTGCCGCAAGCGACGCGTGCAGGCGGACGTCGACGGCGCCATCGCGGCCCAGGAACAGGTCACCCGGCTCACCACGCAACAGAACGAGCTCAATCAGGCGCGCAATGAGCACCAGAAGGCCGGCAAGAAGAAGCTCGAGCCCGGAGAGCGCGAGGCCCACGGCGCCGAGGGGCGGCGGCTCAAGGAAGAGGTGGCGGCCCTCGAGGACGAGCTTCGGGTTGCACGCGAGGCCCTGAACGAGAAGCTCGACCCGATCCCCAACTTCATCCACCCGGCGGTTCCCGAAGGCGGAGAAGAAGACTTCAACACGCTGTCCACCTTTGGTGAGCCGGCGCAGTTCGACTTCGAGCCCCGCGACCACCTCGCCATCTGTGCGGACCTCGACCTCGTCGACTTCGAGCGCGCGGCCGAGGTAGCCGGGCAGAAGTGGTACTACCTGAAGAACGAGGCGGTGCTGCTCGAGCTGGCGCTGCAGCGCTTCGCGCTCGACCGCGTCATGGCTGCGGGCTACACGCCGCATACGACGCCCGACGTCGCGCGCACGGACGTCGTGCACGCCATGGGCTTCAACCCGCGCGGCGCCGAGACCAACATCTACTCGCTCGAGCAGGACGATCTGTGCCTCGTCGGTACCGCCGAGATTCCGCTCGGCGGCCTGATGCTCGACCAGCTGGTCGAAGAGGACGAGCTTCCCCTGCGCGTCGCCGGCATTTCCCACTGCTTCCGGGTGGAAGCCGGCGCCTACGGACGCGAGAGCCGCGGTCTCTACCGCGTGCACCAGTTCACCAAGACCGAGATGTTCGTCTTCTCTACGCCCGAACAGTCGGACGAGATCCACGCCGAGCTCCTCGCCATCGAAGAGGGCATCTTCCGCGACCTCGAGGTGCCGTACCGCGTGATCGACGTGGCGAGCGGCGATCTCGGTGCGCCGGCGTATCGCAAGTTCGACATCGAAGCCTGGATGCCGGGACGCGGCGAGGGCGGCAGCTACGGCGAGATCACCAGCGCGTCGAACTGCACCGACTATCAAGCTCGGCGCCTGCGTGCGCGCTTCCGCCGCAAGGGCGCGAAGAAGACCGAGTTCGTCCACACGCTGAACGGCACGGCCATCTCGAACGCGCGCACCATCATGCTGCTGATCGAGAACCACCAACAGAAGGACGGCAGCGTGCGCATCCCCAAGGCCCTGCAACCGTACGTCGGCCGGGACGCCATCGGCCCGCGTTCCTAGGCGGGACCAGGCATGGGTGACGACGCGCAAGGCCTCGTCCTCGGCACCGCCGGCCACATCGACCACGGCAAGTCCGCGCTGGTGCGCGCGCTGACAGGCGTCGACCCGGACCGACTGCCCGAGGAGAAGGCGCGCGGCATCACCATTGATCTCGGTTTCGCCGAGCTGTCCCTGCAGGACGACAGCGGCGAGGAAATGAAGCTGTCGGTGGTCGACGTGCCGGGCCACGAACGACTGGTGCGCACCATGGTCGCCGGCGCGACGGGCATCGATCTGCTGATGCTGGTGGTCGCAGCCGACGAAGGGGTCATGCCCCAGACCCGGGAGCACGTGGCCATCTGCGAGCTGCTCGGGATCGACCGCGCGCTCGTCGCACTGACGAAGATCGACCTCGTCGACGACGAGATGTGCGAGCTCGCCCGGGAAGACGTGCGCGACTTTCTTGCTGGCACAGCGCTCGCGGACGTGCCCATCGTGCCGGTGTCGGCTCATACCGGCGCAGGCCAGGACGCACTGCGAGACGCGCTGCTGACGCTGGCGCGGCAGTCGGCGCCGCGAACCGCTCGCAGCGGCTCGCCGCGACTCGCCATCGACCGCGTCTTCGCCATGCGTGGCTTCGGGGCAGTCGTCACGGGCACACTCACCGGCGACGCGCTTCACGTCGGCGATGCCGTGGAGATCCAGCCGAGCGGACGCAGCGCGCGCATCCGCGGCTTGCAGACCCACGGAAGCACGCGCGATCACGTGCTTCCGGGCACCCGCTGCGCGGTGAACCTGAACGGGCTCGAGGTTGCCGACATCGAGCGCGGCGAGGTCCTGTCTCCTCCGGGCGCGATGCCGGCCACGGAACTCGCAGACGTGGCGCTCTCCTGGCTGCCGTCGGCGCCCGCCGCAGACGACAGCGTGTCCATTCAGCTCCTCGCCGGCACCGCGCGGCGACTCGCGCACCTGGCGCCCATCGGTCCGACCGGGCGCGGGTTCGTCCCCGGCGAATCGGGCTTCGCGCGTCTGCACATCGACGACGGACCGCTGCCGCTGCTGCCCGGCGACCGCTTCATCGCACGCGGCTTCGCCCGCAGCGAAGGCACGGGAGGAACCGTCGGCGGTGGCATCGTGCTCGACGTCGCGCCGCCGCACCGGCGGCGCGCGGACCCGACCCTGTTGCGCGAGCTCGAGATCCTCGCGCGCCGCGACCCGCGTAGCGGGCTGCGCGAGCGGGTGCGGCGAGCGGGCTTTTGCGGCGTCGCAGGCGAGGACCTGCGACACGAGACCGGGTTGCTCGAGGCCGATCTCAGAGGCCACCTCCAGGCGCTCGCGGGCAAAGACGAAATCCTTCCGGCGGGGCCGCGCATGTGGGTCGACGCCGAAGCGACGCATCGCATGCAGACGACGCTGCTCGCCGCGCTCGAGAGCTTCCACGAAGCCGAGCCCCTGCGTCCGGGCATGCCGCGCGCATCTCTGCGCGGGCAGCTGCCCGACAACGTACCGGGCGAAATCGGTGAGCTGGTGCTCGCGCGGCTCGAAGCCGCGGGCGAGATCGAGACAGCCGGCGACGTCGTGCGACGGTCCGGTCACGCGCCGAAGATCGACGAGGCGTCCCGCGCGGCCATCACACGCATCGCGGCCGAGGCGCGGGAAGCCGGGCTCGATCCGCCGTCTCCCCGGGACTGGGCGGACGCCCTGGGCATATCCGCCGACCACTTCCGCAATCTCGTCGCCCACCTGGAACGGGACGGTGCGCTCGTTCGCGCCCCCGGCGACCTGTGGTTCGACCGGACCGCCGTGGAAGCGCTGCGCGTGAAAGTCGTCGCCTACCTCGAGGCCAACGGCGAGATCGGCCCGGCCGCCTACAAGACGCTCACGGGCACCAGCCGGCGGACCACGGTGCCGCTGATGGAGCTGCTCGACGAGCAGCACGTCACGCGCCGCAGGGGAGACGTGCGCATCCTGCGCAAGGGCTCGGCCTGACGCCGGGGTCCGAGCCTGACGCTAGGCCGCCGCGCGGACGCCTTCTCCCACGATGTCGCTGCGGTCGACCTCGAGACGCTCTCGCAGCTCGTCGATGGGCACCTCGAAGAGCGCGTCCCAGTCGAGACCGAAGAGCGGTTGGGTGCGCTTGCCGGTCTGGTAACCCGCGGCGAACGCTTCGAAGACGACGCCGAGATCGCCGCGACGCATGATCACGTTCAGGTTCACTAGCGCCAGCATGTAGCCAAAGAAGGCCGAGTTTCCGAACTGGGCGGCATAGAAGCCGCCGAGCCCCACCTCGCCGGCCAGGTCGTTCCCCCAGCCTGTCACCACATGCCAGATGTCGTGGGTCTGATACATGTGGTTGAGGATCCAGCCAATCTCGTCGTCCGGCGGGACGTAGACGAGATTCGGGTCGATGCCGCGCGCCTGACAGTGGTCTGCGAAGACGCGCCCGACCGTGCCTTCCGGGAGCTTCGCGAGGTCGCTGAGTACGATTGGACCAAAGGGCTTGCGGGCGGCCAGGGCGGGTGCGGTGCGCGCATCCCGTCGCAGGTGGTCGGCGACTTCTTCCCAGCGCGCGAAGCGGCGACCGAGCTTCGAGCGCGCGAAGCCGAGCTCGACGATACCCGCCTCCTTCGTCGTCGTTTCCGGGTCCCGCCGAATGAGCCGCCAGACCGCGCGCAGGTAGACGAACGGGTTGCGGGTCGGCGTGGCGGAATACGCATAGGGGCTGGCGGCCATCGTGGATCTCCTGGGTTCGGCGGGCGAGACCCGTAACTTGAAGCATTGCTCGGGTTCATTCAACTCGGCTTTCACGGCGCCCGGGCCGTACGCAACAACTAACACAACTCACTGATATTCAATGTGAATTTGCCTTCCTCTGCGAGCGGTCCGAGCGTCTCGGAGGTCTCACCGCTCGGGTTCCCGGGTCCCCCGTTCTTGCGATTCCCCGCGCAACCGCCCGCAGTTAGGGTGGCCTCGATGCACGCTCCCGGGTCCCACGCCGCTCGAACCGTCGCAGCCTGCACCGCCCTGACCGGGGCGGTCGCGTTCTTCGCGGCTTCCGCCCAGGCGACGCCCGGCGCCTACAGCGACGAGGCGACGTTCGCTGCCGCCGCCCCCGGGCCCGTGCAACGCTTCGACTTCGAAGCCCTGAGCGACGGCGCGGTCGTGTCGGGTTCCATCGTCACCCCCACCGGTGCGTCGGTGGGGATCGTCTTGCCTCCCGCCGTCCCGGACCTGCTCGATCCCGGCGGCCCGGCACTCGACCTGCGCGTGGTCGAGAACGCCGGCGACAACCCGGCGAGCTCGGGAGTGCGGTCCCTGGGCGTCGAGGACCCGGGCAACTTCCACGGCCTGGTTGCCGGCACGACTCTCGCGTTCTCCTTCACCCAGCCGATCGATGCCTTCGGTCTGGTGCTGGTGACCCCGGAAGAGCCCGGGGCAGCGCTCTTCGATCTCGACGCGCGCCTCGAGGTCCCCGGCGAGAGCACCGCGGTGCTCTCCCTCGGCGCCGGACAACCCCTCGGCAGCTTCGGCGGACGAGAGTACTTCGCCTACTTCCTGGGTGTCGTCGGCGCCGCGAGCTTCAACCAGGCGACGCTGGTGTACGACCCGTCGACGCCGGACGCCGGCTTCCTGTTCAACGCCGACGATCTCGCGATCGCGGTTCCCGAACCCGGCGGGGTGCTCTCGCTGCTGGCGGGCCTGCTGTTGCTAGCCGGACTTCCTGCTCACCGGACTCTCTGCTCAGGGACTCCCTGCTCACGGACTTTCTGCTCACGGTCTCTCTGCTCACGGTCTCTCTGCTCACGGACAAGGAGGCGATGATGCGCGCTTCTCTCTTCGTTCTTTGCGTCGGCATCGCGACTGCTGTCGTCGCGCTGCCCCTGCCGACCGAGGCGCGGCCGTCACTGGTGGACCTCGATGCGGATCTCGCCCAGGTCGTGGACGGCTTGTGTCACGGGGACGCGGCGCTCTGCGGTCAGGCGGCGCCGACGACCGTGGCGGGCCAGCTCGACTTCGACGCGGGCAGCTTCCAGATGGACTTCCGCTCGCTCCGCTTCGGCTACACGAAGCTCGGGGGCGGATCCTTCGGGTTCGACGACTTGACGGCGACCGTCGACACTCCCGGGCTCACCGCGTTGCTCGTCGGCAGCGTGCGGGTCAGCACGATCTACGACGTGGAGATCATCGTCCCCGACCCGACGGGTCCCGGCTCGGTGACCCTGTTGTCACTCCAGAACGTGACCATCGAAGACATCAGCGTCGACTCGTCCGGCGCCACGGCGAGCATCACTCTCGCCTTCAGCGTCGCCGAGATCAGCTGGCTCGGCGCCACCTCGTCCTGGAACGTCGGGCTGTCGAGCGGCGCGGGATGCATCGCCGCGGGCGGTGACAAGCACGTCGCCCTGGCCGGCAACCCCGCGATCCTGCTGACCCCGGGACAGATCGAGGTCAGCTACTTCCTGTTCGCGTCCGGTCCCGGGATCGGATTCGCGTTCGAGCGCGCACCAGCGGCCTCGAGCGCCTGCTACCTGCGCGCCACGGCCACGGGCGCGAACGTCCCGGAGACCGTCCAGCGCATGTCCCCGCTGTCGGAGACCTTCTCGACCCCGCTGTACGACGAGACGATCGAGTTCACGAACGGCGTGCACGAGAGCTACGCGCTGACGATCGAGGGCACCGAGATGCGCGAGCGCTTCGTGTACTCGGGAAGCATCGGGACGCTCACCACCCGGACCTTCAGTCCCATCGACGGATCTCTCGCAAGCGAGACTTCCGAGGGGCTGTAGCGGTAGTGGGCTCGACTTGGTCTCAGGCTTGGACTCAGACGGGGGAACGCCAAGCGGGCCAGGTCGCGGGCATCTCGGGCAAGCTGCGATACAGCTCGGCCACCAGCTCGTCGCGCTGGGGGCGGCGGCTCGGGTCGTCCCACAGGTTCTCGTGCTGGTGCGGATCGTTCGCGAGATCGTAGAACTCGCCCTCGCTTCCGTCGTAGAAGGTGCTCGCCTCGTAGGCGGTGCAGAGGACGTCGTCGCGATAGATGCTGCGCATGCGGGTCGTGACTCCGCGGTGCTCGCAGTCCCATTCCGTCAGCACCTGCTCGCGGTCCGAGCCGGGCTGCTGGGGCAGTGCCCGGCCCTGGTTCCATTCGGGCACCGCGACCCCCGCGACTTCACAGAAGGTGGCCGCCAGATCGATGTGCCCGACGGGCTCCGCGATCTCCGCAGGCGTCACGTTGGCGCACGGCGCCGGACGCCAGATGAGGGGCACGCGCATCAGTGCGTCCACGTGGTATGGGCCTTTGAAGAGCAGCCCGAAGTCGCCCTGGAACTCGCCGTGGTCCGACGTGTAGAAGACGTCGGTCTCGTCCGCCCAGCCGCGTTCCCCAAGCCGCGCGATCACCCGCCCGCAGGCCTCGTCGATCAGCTCGTTCTCGACGTGGGTCAGCGCGTTGATCTCGCGGATCTGGTCCGGCGTGAGGCTCGCGGCCACGAACTTCGGCGGCGCCTCGACGTTGATGTTGCCGCGGCCCTCATACCAGTCGAGCCAGTGACGCGGCTTGCCGGCGAGCACCTGGCGGCAGGCGTCGGGACTGCCGGGATAGCCCGCCGGCAGCTCGAGGTCGCGCCAGTCGACCCGGCCGATCTCGGACTGCGGCGGATCCCACGGATGATGCGGGTCCGGAAAGCTCATCCAGACGAAGAAGTCCGCGTCGTCGGGAAGCGAGTCGAGATAGGCGAGGGTGCGGTCCGCCACCCAGTCCGTGTGATAGATCCCGCGCGGGACCGGGTTGAAGTGCGCCTGCGGCGCGCCCGTGTCGCCGCCGCCGGCTTCGTTCGGGCACAGCTGTCCGTCTTCGTCGAAGTAGATCTGCGGGTAGAAGTGCGCGATCTCGTCGGGGTGCTGGTCGCGCATGAAGAGCGGGTAGTGGCCGAAGCCGACGGGTCCGTGCATCACCAGCTCGACCCGGTCGAAGCCCCGATACGGCCCGGTCGACCCCTCCCGCGCCATGCGTCCCTCTGGCCATTCCCCCTTCGGGTCGAAGGCGGGCTCGAAGTGCGCCTTGCCGAGCAGTGCGGTGTGGTAGCCGGCCTGCTGTTTCAGATGGGCGGCGATACTGGGTGCGTCCGCAGGCAGCGGCACCCCGTTCATCCAGACGCCGTGGGTCCGTACGTACTGACCCGTTACCATGGTCGAGCGAGCCGGCATGCAGACGACGTTCTGGTTGTGTGCGCGGCGGTAGTTGAGACCATCCGCAGCAAGCGAATCCGCGACGGGTGTGCGCGCGACTCGCCCGCCGTTGCAACCCAGTGCGTCGTAGCGTTGTTGGTCGGTCGTGATGAAGAGGATCTTGCGTCCCATCGGGCGATCATAACCGCTCCGAGCCTCCCCCTGACGAAGCGGCTGAGGCTCGCTGCTACACTCCCGCCTTTCGCCGATCTCCAGAGACCTGGAGCTACAAGCGCCCGAATTCACACGGAAATAGTCGAACCAGAGACACGAGGCCATGACGACACCCCCACAGCACGGATCCCGCGCACAAGCGATCGCCGCTCTTCACGCCCAGTACCGCTCCGAGCCGAGCAAGCTCTCCCAATCCTGGCAGGACTTCTTCCAGCGACTCGACGCCGACGCCAGTGGCTGGCTCGAAGGTCTCGCCGAGCCCGCCGTCCTGGCGACTGCAGCCCCGTACGCCGCCTCTCGGGCAGCTCCGGCGCCGACCGGCGCCGCGCTCACCGCTGCCCGGGACTCTCTCGGTGCGATCATGCTGATCCGCGCGTTCCGCGTTCGCGGACACCTCGCGGCTCGGCTCGACCCCCTCGATCTCGCGCCGCGCGAGCATCAGCCCGACCTCGACCCGAAGAGCTACGGCTTCGGCGAGAACGATCTCGACCGGCCGATCGTCATCAACGGCCAACTCGGCCTCGAAACCGCCACCCTCCGACAGATCCTCGAGATCCTGCGCCGCGACTACTGCGGGTCCGTCGGGCTCGAGTTCATGCACATGCAGGACCCCGTCGAGCGAACCTGGATCCAGGATCGCATCGAGGGCGCACAGCAGCGCGCGGCCTGGAAGGACGAGGGGAGGATCCAGATCCTCGAACGTCTGACCGCGGCCGAGGTCTTCGAGCGCTTCCTCGACAAGAAGTACAAGGGCACGAAGCGCTTCGGCCTGGATGGCGGCGAGTCCCTGCTGCCGGCTCTCGAGATGATCGTGCACACCGGCGCCGAACTCGGCATCGAGGACATCACCATCGGCATGTCGCATCGCGGTCGCTTGAACGTGCTCGCGAACCTGCTGCAGAAGCCCCTCGAGGCCATCTTCTCGGAATTCCAGGGGGGCTCGGCGCTGCCGGATGACTTCCTGGGTGCGGGCGACGTCAAGTACCACCTCGGCACGTCGACAGATCGCGAGATGAGCGGCGGCAAGGTGCACCTTTCCCTGACGCCCAACCCTTCCCACCTCGAGGCGGTCGACCCCGTCGTCGTAGGCCGTGTGCGCGCGCGTCAGCAGGCACTCGGCGACACCGAACGCACGCGCTGCATGGGCCTGCTCCTGCACGGCGACGCGGCGTTCGCGGGCCAGGGCCTCGTGCCGGAAACCCTGCAGTTCTGCGATCTCCACGGCTACCGCACCGGCGGTGTCGTGCACGTGATCGTCAACAACCAGATCGGCTTCACGACCTCACCCGTCTCGGGTCGCTCGTCGCCGTACTGCTCGGACGTCGCCAAGATGATCCAGGCGCCGATCCTGCACGTGAACGGCGACGACCCGGAAGCGGTCGTGCGCGCGGCGGGCTTCGCCATGTCGTACCGACAGACCTTCCGAAGTGACGTGGTTCTCGACATCTATTGCTACCGGCGCTTCGGCCACAACGAAGGCGATGAGCCGGCCTTCACCCAACCGCGGATGTACAAGCAGATCGCCAATCATCCGACCGCGCGCGAGAGCTATGCGGCGAAGCTCAAGGACGAGGGCATCGTCGACGACGCCAAGATCCAGGCTCTCGTCGACCTCTGGGAAGGGCGCTTCGAGAGGGCCTTCGAGCGGTCGAAGGACTACCGGGCCACGAAGGCAGACTGGCTCGAAGGCAGCTGGGCCGGGCTCAAGACGACGCGCGGGTTCGCGGCAAGGCGCGGGAAGACGGGCGTAGCCATCGACACCCTGCGCGAGGTCGGTGCAGCGATCACACGCATTCCGGAAGGCTTCACGGCCAACTCGAAGATCAAGCGACAACTTCGTCGCAAGCAGGAAGCCATCGACGCCGGCGAGGGGATCGACTGGTCGACCGCCGAAGCCCTGTCGTTCGGTTCGCTCGCCCTGGAGGGTATCGCCGTACGCCTGTCGGGGGAGGACTGCGGTCGCGGGACCTTCTCCCAGCGGCACGCGGCCTGGATCGATCAGAAGAACGAGTCGCGCTACGTCGCGCTGGACAACATCCGAGAGGGGCAGGCCCGCTTCGAGGTGGTCGATAGTCCGCTTTCCGAGTTCGGTGTGCTCGGTTTCGAGTACGGCTACTCGCTGAACGCCCCGCGCACCCTGGTGCTCTGGGAGGCACAGTTCGGGGACTTCGCGAACGGTGCACAGGTCATCTGCGATCAGTTCATCTCCGCCAGTGAGGAGAAGTGGCTGCGCATGAGCGGGCTCGTCATGCTCTTGCCCCACGGCTTCGAGGGCCAGGGGCCGGAGCACTCGTCGGCGCGGCTCGAACGCTTTCTCCAGCTCTGTGCCGAAGACAACATGCAGGTCGTCAACTGCACGACGCCCGCAAACTACTTCCACGTGCTGCGGCGTCAGATGCACCGTCCCTTCCGCAAGCCGCTGATCGTGATGTCACCCAAGTCGCTGCTGCGCCACAAGAGCGTCGTGTCGACCCTCGCCGAGATGGGCCCGGAGTCGCGCTTCCGCCGTGTCCACTACTGCGACGAGCTGCCCTGCGAACCCGAAGACGCCGCCCAGGTGGTTCTCTGCAGCGGCAAGGTCTACTACGACCTCCTGTCGGAACGCGACAAGCGGATCGCGAAGGGCGACAGCGACGCGAAGCGGGTGCACTTCCTGCGGCTCGAGCAGCTCTATCCGCTTCCCGCGGACGCCCTCGAAAAGCTGCTCGCCCCCTATCGCCATTGCCGGCTCGTCTGGTGCCAGGAAGAGCCGCGCAACATGGGCGCATGGGACTACGTGAAGGAGCTGATCCTCGAGCTCGCCGCCGGCATCGACTGCGAGCACCCGATGATGCGCTACGCCGGCCGCGAGAGCTCGGCGTCGCCGGCGACAGGGCTCATGCGAGACCACCTCGCCGAGCAGGCGCGCCTGGTCGACGAAGCCCTGATGCTGGGTGTCGCCCCGATGGGTCGGATCGCGCAGCGCAAAGCGGTGCAGGCGGGTCGCAAGCGCGGCTAGTTGCAGCGCGCGTGGGTGGCGGTCGTCACCGACGAGAAGGAGTGTCGAGAGTGTCCATCGATATCGTGGTTCCGGACCTCGGAGAATCGGTCACCGAAGCGACCGTGGCGCGCTGGCTGAAGGCGACGGGAGACGCGGTGCAGGCCGACGAGCCCGTCGTCGAGCTCGAGACCGACAAGGCCACCCTCGAGCTGGGTGCTCCCAAGGCGGGCGTCCTGGGCAAGATCGTCGTGGCCGAGGGCGAGGACGTCGAGGTGGGCGCACTGCTCGCCCACCTGGAAGAAGGCGACGGCTCCGTGACCACAGCGGCTCCGACTCCGGCCCCGGCTGCCGAGTCGTCCCCAGCAGAAAGCTCGTCCCATGACGACGTCGCTGCCCCAGCCGCCGCGAAGACCCCGGCAACCCAAACCGCGCGGGGCGGCGACGCCCTCGAGCCTCCGGACGTGAAGGGCAGCGGCGAAGGGGGCGCCATCGGCCGCGCGGACCTCGAGGCGGCGCTCGGCCTCGCGCTCGACCAGCAAGGCCCTGCCGTTCGCGCCCTGCTCGAGCAGCACGGTCTCGATCCGGCGCGGATCCCCGCGAGCGGCCGCAACGGCCGACTCACCAAGGGGGACGTGCTCGCGTTCGCGGAAGCGGGCGGCTCGGACGCGGCCCGGACGCAAGCCACAGCTCCGACCGGCGGGACTCGAGCCGAAACAGCAGCCAGGACCGACGCCGCCCCGCGCGAAGAGCGCGTTCGCATGACACGCATGCGCCGCACCATCGCCGCGCGCCTGAAGGAAGCGCAGCAGACCGCCGCCATCCTGACGACCTTCAACGAGGTCGACATGAGCGCCGTGATGGCGCTGCGCAAGAAGCACAAGGAAGACTTCGAGAAGAAGCACGGTGTCCGTCTCGGCTTCACGTCCTTCTTCGCCAAGGCCTGTGTCGCCGCCCTCCAGGCGGTTCCATCGGTGAACGCAGAGCTCGACGGCGAAGAGATCGTCTACAAGCACTACTACGATCTGGGCATGGCGGTTGCGTCGCCGAACGGTCTGGTGGTGCCCATCATCCGCGACTGCGACAGCCGCTCGTTCGCACAGATCGAGTCCGAGCTGGCACGTCTGGCGGGACGCGCCCAGGACGGGTCGCTGACCAACGAAGAGATGGCAGGCGGAACCTTCAGCATCAGCAACGGCGGTGTCTTCGGGTCGATGCTGTCGACGCCCATCCTGAATCGCCCGCAATCCGCGATCCTGGGTCTGCACAAGATCGAGGACCGCCCAGTCGCGCTGGACGGCGAGGTCGTGATCCGGCCGATGATGTACGTCGCGGTCTCCTACGATCACCGGCTGATCGACGGCCGCGAAGCGGTGACCTTCCTGGTCGCCATCAAGAACGCCATCGAAGACCCCCAGCGCCTGCTGCTCGACCTGTAGACCCGCAGCCCCCGCGGCCGCAAAGAGGCAACCCTGAATGAGTGACGCGAACCCGAAGGACAGCGACGCCGTCTACGACGTCGTCATCATCGGCGGCGGACCCGGCGGCTACGTGGCCGCGCTGCGCGCGGGTCAGCTCGGACTGCGAACGGCGTGCGTCGAGATGCGAGGCGCCCTCGGCGGCACCTGTCTGAACGTCGGCTGCATCCCGTCGAAGGCGCTGCTGCATTCGTCCGAGCGCTTCGCCGAAGCCGCCCACAGCCTGTCCGAGCACGGCGTCATCGTCGGCGATCTGTCCCTCGATCTCGGCGCCATGATGGCCCGCAAGGAGAAAGTCGTCGCCGAGCTCGTCAAGGGGATCGAGTTCCTCCTGAAGAAGAACGGCGTCGACTATGTGCGTGGCCGCGGCAGCATCCCGGCGCCCGGCCGCGTCGAGGTGGCGCTTTCCGACGGCGGTCAACAGACCCTCGAGACCCGCAACATCGTCGTGGCCACAGGTTCCGAAGCCACGCCGCTTCCCGGCATCGAAGTCGACGAGAAGCGGATCCTGACGTCCACCGGCGCCTTGTCCCTCGAGGCGGTGCCGGAGAAGCTCGTAGTGATCGGTGCAGGCGCGATCGGGCTCGAGCTGGGGTCCGTCTGGTCCCGACTCGGGTCCGAGGTGACGGTCGTCGAGTTCCTCGATCACATCCTGCCCGGCATGGACGGCGAGATCTGCAAGCAGACCCAACGCGTGCTCAAGAAGCAGGGGCTCAGCTTTCTCTTGTCGTCGAAGGTCACGACAGCCAAGACCGAGGGTGAGCGGGTTCGGTTGCAGATCGAGCCCGCTGAAGGCGACGGCGAGGGGAGCACGCTCGAAGCCGACGCCGTGCTCGTGTCCATCGGCCGACGTCCCTACACCGAGGGTCTCGGCCTCGACGAGATCGGCGTGAAACGGAACGAGCGTGGCTTCGTCGAGATCGATGCGCACTTCCAGACCGCGATCCCGGGCGTCTTCGCCATCGGCGACTGCGTGCCCGGCCCGATGCTGGCCCACAAGGCCGAGGAAGACGGCGTCGCCTGCGTCGAGGGAATCGCCGGCCAGGGTGCAGCGCACAGCGGCGATCCCGGCGGGCACTATGATCGCGTCCCCGGCGTGGTCTACACCTGGCCCGAGGTCGCGAGCGTCGGCCGCACCCAGGAAGAGCTCGACGCGGACGGCATCGCGTACCGCGTCGGCAAGTTCCCGTTCTCGGCCAACAGCCGCGCGCGCACCAGCGGCGAACGCGACGGCCTCGTGAAGATCCTGGCCGACGAGAAGGCCGATCGCATCCTTGGGGTCCACATCCTCGGGCCCATGGCCGGCGACCTCATCCAGGAAGCCGTACTCGCCATGGAGTTCGCGGCGTCGGCGGAAGACCTGGCGCGCACCTGCCACGCCCACCCCGCCATGGGCGAGGCCCTCAAGGAAGCGGCATTGGCCGTGGACGGACGCGCGCTGCACGCCTGAGCACGGCTCTGACGCGGCCCTCTAGCGTCGCCGCCAGAAGGCGAGCATCAGCAGCCCGATCCCCCCGAGCACGGCCGCGCCCGGCTCTGGAACGATGCTGAACTCGAAGTTCAAGCTGCCAGACCCCGTGCTCGGGCCGTTCACGCTGTGGTCGACGCCCTCACCGATCGCGCGCGCCCACATCCGGTAGCGACCGGCGGGGAGAATGCCCGAAGTGTCGAAGGACTCGTACGGCGCGTCGTTGTCGCCCACCGCATGGTAGATGACGAGATCACTGAACAGCATCGTCATGTCGTCGTAGGATTGGAGGCGAACGAACCCGCCGCCGTCCGCTCCGGCGCTCACGTTGGTGTAGTTGAAGATCTCACCCGAGAGTTGATAGGGCGCGTCGTCGTCGAGATCGAAGTCGACCAGGTATTGCGACGTCTGATTCGCCTGGGAGAAGATGTCCGGCGCCTTTCCCGAGGCGGCGAGATCGGCCTGCAGCAGCGTCGCGCCGATCGATGAATCGTGCCTGTTGGTCACGACGAAGGGCGCGAAGTCCTGGGCCTCGACGACGGTGTCCGGGACCTCGCCATCGAACCAGATTTCGCGGAAGTAGCGATCCTGACCGACGGGAGTTATCGAAGCAGCGAGGGCGGGACAAGCAAGGAGAAGCGAGAGACACAGGGTCAGCAAGACGCTAGGGCGAATCACGGTCGAACCTCCGGGTTGCCCTCCCAGGGCCCCCGGATCCTATCACCTAACACCGGATCAGTGCAGGAAATCCGCCGCCCGGCCCGCCACATCCAGCGCCCGCACGCCGGTCCCGAAGGGGTCCGCCTGGGCGAAGAACGCGAAGTAGAGGATCGCTGCGGCGCACAGAGCCAGCACGACGATCTCGCTCGACGAGGTCTCCGCGTCCGGGTCCTGGCGTCGCTTCTGCATGTACATCACGACGGGGAGCCGCAGGTAGTAGAAGAAGGACACCATGCTCGTTCCGACGAGGATCAGGACGAGCGCGATCTGTCCGGCGTCGACGGCGGCCACCACCAGATAGAACTTCGCCATGAAGCCCGCGGTGCCGGGAATGCCGGCGAGTGACAGCAGGAACAGGGTCATGACGGCCGCGAGGGCCGGACGCTGGGACGCGAGACCCGCAAAATCTTCGATCGAGTCCCACTCGCGCCCTCCCTGTGCGAGAGCGATCACGACGCAGAAGACGCCGACGGTCATGAAGAGGTAGACGAAGAGATAGAAGAGCACCGCGGTCCAGGCTTCTGGCGTGCCCGCCGCGAAGCCCACCATCAGGTAGCCGGCGTGCGCCACCGCCGAGTACGCGAGCATGCGCTTCACGTTGTCCTGGACGACGGCCATCAGGTTGCCGATCAGCATCGAAAGCCCCGCGAGCACTCCGAGCAGCACCGAGACCTTCTCGCCCATCTCGGGCAGCGCGAGCACCAGGAAGCGCATCAGCACCACGAAGCCAGCGGTCTTCACGGTCACGGCCATGAACGCCGTGACCGAGGTCGGCGCGCCTTCGTAGACGTCCGGCGTCCACTGATGAAAGGGAACCACCGACACCTTGAAGGCGAGGCCGGCAATGACCAGCGCGAGCCCGGAGAGCGCCAGACCACCGCCCCCCGCGAAGCCCTGGCTGATGCCCGTAAAGTCCGTGTGCCCCGTCGCCCCGTAGAGGAGCGCCATTCCGTAGAGCAGGACGGCGCTCGCGACAGCGCCCATCAGGAAGTACTTGAGCGCCGCCTCGTTGCTGCGAAGCCTGCGTCGGTTGAAGCCGGCGAGCGCGTAGATCGGCAGACTGGTCAGCTCGAGACCCAGATACAGGGAGATGAGGTCCACCGCCGAGACCAGCACGAACATCCCCGCGGTCGACAGCAGCAGCAGCGCATAGTACTCGCCGTGATTGATGCGGAGCGCGGGCAGATAGGTGATCGACAGCCACACACTGAGCAGCGCGCCGAGTCCGATCAGAGCGGTCGCGAAGGTCGAGAGCGCGTCCAATTGCAGCATCGGGCGACCGGGGCCGAAGGCCGTCTCGAACCCGAGCTCGAACTGGTAGATCGCTGCGTACATGGCGAGCACGATCGCCGCGCTCGAAGCGAAGGCCAGCACGATGCCGATGCGGGCACGGGCCACGAGGCGTGTCTCGGGATCGACACCTTCCCCGACGAAGGCCCGCCGCGAAAGTACGACCTCGAGCATCAGCGTCACCAGCGCGCCAATGGCCACGAACCCCAGCGGCGCCAGGGCGGCGACGTCGAAGGCTTCGGCTTCCATCAGGGCAGCTCCTGGCTTCGCGCTTCGAAGGCCGACGGGATCTCGTCATGCGAACGACGCAGCTCCATTTCCTGGAGCAGGATGCTCACGGACGGCTCGATGCGTCGCAGCAGCGGCGAGGGGTTCACACCGATCCACACGATCGGCAGGGCGAGCAGCCCGACCGCGACCCGCTCTCGCAGGTCGAGATCGATCAGGCCGCGGTTCTCGGGCTTGTCGAGGGGGCCGAAGACCACGCGCCGGTACATCCAGAGCATGTACGCCGCGGCGAGCACGACTCCCGTCGTCGCGATCACCGCCGCCCAGGGATCCGCGCCGAAGCTGCCGAGCAGGATCAGGAACTCGCCGACGAAGCCGCCCAGTCCCGGCAACCCGATGCTGGCCATGACCACGAACCCGAGCAGCGCCGCGAAGACGGGCATCGGACGCGCGAGCCCGCCGAAGTCGGCGATCTCCCGGGTGCGTCTCCGGGCATAGATGAAGCCAACGAGGACGAAGAGTGCGCCCGTGGCGAGGCCGTGGTTCACCATCTGCAGCACGGCGCCGGTCACCCCCTGCAGGTTCAGCGCGAAGACGCCGAGCATCACGAAGCCCAGGTGAGCAATGGACGAGTAGGCGACCAGCTTCTTGACGTCGCGCTGCACCATGGCGACCAGCGAGCCGTAGACGATCCCCACCAGGGCGAGCCCCGTCATCCACGGCGCCCAGGCAAGCGCCGCGTCCGGGAAGAGCGGTAGCGCGAAGCGCAAGAATCCGTAGGCGCCCATCTTCAGCAACACGCCGGCGAGGATCACCGAACCGCCCGTAGGCGCCTCGACGTGGGCGTCGGGCAACCAGGTGTGGAACGGCACCATCGGGACCTTGATGCCGAATGCCAGGGCGAACGCACCAAACAGCCAAAGCTGGGTCTGCCACCAGGGCGCGCCGGACTCCGTCGTCGCGGGGATCACCGTGTCCAGCAGCGGCACGCCCGGCACCGGGGCGTGCCCCACGAAGCGCACCAGATCGAAGTTGAGGGCGCCCCCCTGCTCGAAGTTCATGCGGTAGACGATCACCAGGGCGACCAACATCAGCAACGAGCCGCTCACCGTGAAGAGGAAGAACTTCGTCGCCGCGTAGATCCGACGGGGTCCCCCCCAGATGCCGATGATGAAGAGCATCGGGATCATCATCACTTCCCACAGCACGTAGAACTGGAAGAGGTTCAGGGACACGAAGGTCCCCAGCATGGCGGTTTCGAGCGCGAGCATGAAGAAGAGGTAGGAACGCGACCAGCGGTCGATCTCGTTCCAGGACGCAAGCAGTACGACGGGCATCAGAAAGCTCGTGAGCAGCACCAGGACCAGACTGATCCCGTCGACTCCCACGAAGTAGTGGATGCCGTAGTCGGGAAGCCACGCGACGCGCTCGACCAGCTGGTAGCCGGTCTCCTCCGGGTCGAAGCGTCCCCACAGACCGAACAACGAGGCCACGAAGGTGAGCGAGGTGCTGCTCATGGCGATCACCTGCCACACCACCTTCGGCAGGCCGTTCGAACGCAGCAGGAAGCCCGCGACGGAATTCGCGACGAGCAGTAGCAGCCCGGAGGCCAGGGGCAGGAAGACCACCCAGCTGATGAGGTACGCGTCGACGTAGGGACCGAGCATCTCAGGTCACCAGATACGCGAGCAATGCGACGGTCCCTGCCAGCATCAGCAGCAGGTAGGCCTGGGCGAGCCCGGACTGGAGATGCTTGAGCACGTGAGCGGCCAGCCCGCGAACCGCGTGCGCCGAGCCCATCACCAGCCGGCCATCGATCAAGCCCGCGTCGATACCGCGCGAGAGGACGCGGTCCGAGAAGATCACCAGGGGGCGGACGAACACGGCGTCGTATAGCTCGTCGACGTAGAAGCGGCGGGCGACGACGCGACGCGGCACGCCCAGCACCGGCTCGAGCTTCTCGCGCAACCCGGGGCGCGAGATGTAGAGCACGTAGGCGAGGCCGAAGCCGGTGATTGACGCCGCGAGGACTCCCCCGACCAGCTGGGCGACCACGCCGGCATCGAGGGCGTGCGGCTCTCCGAGACGGACCACCGAGGCCAGGAAGTGGCCGAGACTGTTCGATTCGGCGACCCCGATCCGGTCTCCCCAGAACTGCGGCAACCCGATGATGCCGCCCAACACGGCCAGCACCGCCAGGATCTGGAGTGGCCACATCATCGTGTCTTCCGGATCGTCGAGCTCGCCGCGCCGTCCTCGCGGCAGCCGGGTCTTGCCGTGGAAGGTGAGAAAGAGCAGACGGAACATGTAGAAGGCGGTGAGTCCGGCCGTCGCCACGCCCATCCAGTAGAGCGCCACGTGACCGGGTAGCTCGTGGGCGAAGAAGACCGAGGTCAGGATCTCGTCCTTCGAGAAGAAGCCGGAGAAGCCCGGGAAGCCGCAGATCGCGAGCACCCCGGCGACCATCACCCAGTAGGTCAGCTTCAGCTTCTTCCGCAGACCGCCCATCCGCCGCATGTCCTGCTCGTGGTGGGTCGCGACGATGACGGCACCCGCTCCCATGAAGAGCAACGCCTTGAAGAAGGCGTGGGTGACCAGATGGAAGATCGCGATCGCATAGGCGCCGCATCCCACCGCCAGGAACATGTACCCGAGCTGCGAGATGGTCGAGTACGCAAGCACTTTCTTGATGTCGTTCTGCGCGGTGGCGAGCAGTGCCGCGAAGACCGCTGTGACGCCGCCCGTCCAGGCGATCACCACCAGCGCCCCCGGCGCCGCCTCGTAGAGGAAGGACAGCCGAACCGCCATGTAGACGCCGGCGGTCACCATCGTCGCGGCGTGGATCAGAGCCGAGACCGGGGTCGGGCCGGCCATCGCATCGGGCAGCCAGACGAAGAGCGGCAGCTGCGCCGACTTCCCGACGGCACCCAGGAAGAAGCAGAGCCCGATCGAGGTCGCGAGGCCGATCTCCCCGCCCCCCAACCAACCCGGCAGGGCGAGGGTCTGCGACGCCACGCTGCCGAAGCCCGCCTCGATGGCGCGGAACGAAACCGCGGGCTGGCCCGCGTCGGCCATGGACCAGAAGAGCAGCAGGATGCCCACGATGAAGCCGAAGTCACCGATGCGGTTGACGATGAAGGCCTTGCTGCCCGCGTAGGCGTTCTGGCGATCGCCGTACCAGAAGCCGATCAGCAGGTAGGAGCACAGCCCGACCCCCTCCCAGCCCAGGAACATCAGCAGCAGGTTGTCCGCCAGGACGAGCACCAGCATCGCTGCAATGAAGAGGTTCAGGTAGCAGAAGAAGCGCTGCAGGCCGCCGTCGTCCCGGGTGTCTGCACGCATGTAACCCACGGAGTAGACGTGGATGAGGAAGCCCACGCCCGTCACCACGAGACACATGACCGCGGACAGCGCGTCATAGCGGAAGGCCAGGTCTGCGCTGAAGGCGCTGTTGCCGACGCCGACGCCGACCCAGGTATAGAGGGTGTCGATCAGGACTCTCGGGGGGACGTCGTCGACGGGGACTTCGCCGAACAGCCCCACCAGCTTCGCGAAGGAAAGACTCGACAGCCCGAAGGACGCGAAGACCGACCCGCAGGACATCCACACCACCAGCGAAGAGGAGAGGGTGCGGCGGAAGACTGCCAGCAGCAGACCGCTCGCGAGCGCGGTCCCGAGCGGCACGAATACGATCCAACGCAGCAGCGCGTCCTCGATCCACTGCGGGTCAGCAGGCATGGTCGACTACCACCGCAGCAGACTCGCGTCGTCCACGTTGAGACTGTCGCGGTTGCGGATGAGCGAAAGCAGGATGCCGAGCCCTACGGCGACCTCGGCAGCCGCCACGGCGATGACCATCAGTGCAAACACCTGGCCGTCGTATCGCGCGGCGCCCTCGGCGGTCACCGACCACACCCGGTTGAAGCCGACCAGGGCCAGGTTCGCGGCGTTCAGCATCAGCTCGATCGACATCAGGATGACGATCAGGTTGCGCCGGGTGAGCGCACCCACGACGCCGATCACGAAGAGCAGCGCCGACAGGCTGATGACGTGTTCGATGGGGATGCTCAATCGATCTTCCGCTTCGCCAGGATCACGGCGCCGACGATGGAAGCGAGCAGCACGAGCCCGACCAGCTCGACGGCCAGCGCGTAGTCGGTGAAGAGCGCGATGCCCAGCGCCCGGTGCTCGCCGAAGCCCTCGGGAAGGCTTTCCACCAGGGGATTCACCGAGAACACTCCGGACACGCTGGCCACGACCAGCGTCCCGATCGTCACGGTGCCGCCGACACCCACGGCCTTGACGAGATTCTGACCCCGGGCCGCCGGCCCGAGGCCGCCGTCTCGCAGGTCGAGCAGCATGATGACGAACAGGAAGAGCACGACGATGGCGCCGGCGTAGACCAGGATCTGGATGGCGGCGATCAGCTCGGCGTGCATCAGCACGTAGATACCCGCGAGCGAGACCATGGTCACGACGAGACTCATGGCAGCGGCCACGATGTGCCGGACGAAGCCGATCATGGCGACAGCGGAGAAGACCGCCAGGAACGCGAACGCGTAGAAGAGGAACATCTCGAAGCTCATGAGGCAGCCGCCCCGGGCGCGATCTGCTGAGCGAGCAGCATCCCGGCCGCAGTGAGGAAGATGTTCAGCAGGGACAGCGGCAGGATCACCTTCCAGCACAGGTCCATGAGCTGGTCGTAGCGGAAGCGCGGGAAGGACCATCGGATCAGCATCTGCAGCCAGACCAGGAAGACGACCTTGGAGAAGAAGCAGCCCACGTGGATCAACATGCAGACGAGGTTCGCGAATCCCTCGCCGAAGAGGCTGGCGACGCCGGCGGTGATCGTCTCCTGGGACAGGTACGGGACTGCCCAACCGCCGAGGAAGAGCGCCGCGACCGCCCCCGCGATCACCACCACCTCGATGAACTCGGCCATGTAGAAGAGACCGAAGCGCATGCCCGAGTACTCGGTGAAGTAGCCTGCGACCAGCTCCGAGTCGGCCTCGGGCAGATCGAAAGGCGGCCGTTTGTTCTCTGCCATGATGCAGGTCAAGAAGAGCAGGAATGCCAGGGGTTGCAGGAAGATCCCCCAGTTCGGCAGACGGATGGCGTTCAACCAGCCGGCGCCCGCCGGCAACGACGCGAACAGATCGAGAAAGCCGAACACGCGGAAGGTCGTGTCCTGGGCGACGGCCATGTCCGTGAGCTTCAAGCTGCCGAACACCATGAAGATGCCGACGATCGAGAGGCCCATCGTGACCTCGTAGGAGATCATCTGCGCCGTGGCGCGAATGGCGCCGAGCATCGACCAGTTGCTTCGGCTCGCCCAACCCGCGAGAACCGATCCGTAGGTGGCGAGGCTGCCGATCACGAGCAGGTAGAGCACCCCCCAGTCGATGTCGGCGGCGACCAGGGTGAAGGTGGTGTCGCCGAAGCGGTAGGTCGCGCCGTAGGGGATCACCGCGAACGCGATCAAGGCGGGGACCGCGGACAGGATCGGCGCCAACGCGTGCAGAAAGCGGTTGGCGCCGGCGGGCACCAGATCTTCCTTGCTGAGCAGCTTGATGACGTCGGCGGCCGGGTGCAGCAGACCGAGGAAGGTCATCCCCGCCAGGTCCGCGCGGTTGGCGCCGATGCGGTCCTGCATGATGGCGCTCTGCTTGCGTTCGACCCAGGTGATCAGGGGCGCGAACAGCAACGTCACGACGATCAGGATGAAGAGCGTCTTGGCGACGACGAGGATCATTCGGCGCCATCCCCGGCCTTGGATTCGGCTTCTGTCTCGGTCTCGGTCTCGAAGCCCGCGAGGCCCAACGCCGCCCCGATGCGCTGCAGGAAGTCGCCCTCGTCGCGGACCTCGGGTCCCGGCACGACCGCGCGCTGCACCGGCTGCACGATCCCAGCGCTGTTCGTGTACGAGGCGTCCTTCTCCGCCGCATGCCGCACGGGGAAGACGACGTGGGCCACGCGCTCGACGGGAGAACGGTGGGTGTCGAAGGCAACGACCGTATCGAGACCGGCGAGCGCACGCGCGTCGAGCGAGCCGTCCGCGAACAGATCGTGGCCCAGCACGATCAGTGCCTCGATGCCGCCACCTCGGATGCGATCTGCCACGGGCGCGAGAGCGCCGAAGCCGACCGCCCGTGCACCGGCTCCGTTCGCTCCCTTCTCGGCTTCGACGAGCAGGTCGTCCGAGTCGCCCCGGGCCACCGCGAGTCCAATGGTGTCGACGTCCAGCACGTCGAGGAAGGTCTTGAAGGCCCGCAGGTCCTCGTTGCTGGCGTGGGCGGATGCGATGCCGGCGATCACGCCGGGACCCTTGGCGTCGAGCAGTGGGCGCAGGCGCGCGGCGACAGCGGCGACGGCCTCGTCGAGGCTCGCCGGGCGCAGCTGCGGGCTGTCTTCCCCAATCGCTTGCTCCCGAACGAGACAAGTAGTGAGACGGTCTTCCCGTGCGATCTCGTGGTAGGACAGGCGGCCGTCGTCGCACATCCAGGTGCCATTGACCGCGTCGTTGCGCCGCGGCAGGTAGCGCTGCACCGCGTTCTTCGCGACGCCGATGTGGACGTTGCAGCCGCGCGAGCAGCCCGTACAGATGCCGTCCACGTCTTCGAGGAACCACACCCGCATCTTGAAGCGGAAGTCCTTGGTGGTGAGGGCGCCCACCGGACAGATATCGGCGACGTTCATCGAGTAGGCGTTGTCGAGAGGCTCGTCGGGGAAGGTCTCGAGCACCGAGCGATCGCCGCGGTCGAAGACACCGAGCTCGCCCGTGCCCGTGACCTCGCGGCAGAAACGCACACAGCGACGACACAAGATGCAGCGTTCCTGGTCGAAGACGATGGTCGGCCCGAGATCGACGCGCTTCTTGGCCTTCCGTCGCGGCTCGCGCGTACGCGCGTGATCGACCCCGTGGGTGTACGCGTAGTCCTGCAGCTTGCACTCCCCGGCCTGATCGCAGATCGGGCAGTCGAGGGGGTGATTGATGAGCAGCAGCTCCATCACACCCTGTCGCGCAGCGGCCACCGTCTCGCTCTTCGTATCGACGACGAGACCTTCGGAAACCGGCGTGTTGCACGCGATCGCGAGCTTCGGCGGGGCATCGGCGCCTGCCCGCACCTCCACCTGGCAGAGACGGCACGATCCATCGATGGACAGTTTCGGGTGCCAGCAGTAGTGCGGGATGAGGGCGTCCGTCTGCTCGGGACGCTTGCCGTCGCGTTCGGGAAACAGCGCCCCGCAGTCGTCGAGCGCCTGCAACACCGTCCGACCAGCATCCACCTCGTACTCGACGTCATCCACGCGAATGCGGACCCGTTCGGTCATGCGAGCACGAAGCTCCCGGGATACGGACATTGGCCGTGGGTGACGTGGCTCTGGAAGTCCTGGGGGAAGTGCCGAAGCAGCCCCTGCACCGGCCAGGCGGCTGCGTCCGCGAACGCGCAGATCGTCTTGCCCTCCATCTTGGCGCACACGTCCTTGAGGAGGGCGAGGTCTTCGAAACGCCCTTCACCGCGTTCGATGCGCGAGACGATGCGGTTCATCCAGCCCGTGCCTTCTCGGCACTGGGTGCACTGCCCACAACTCTCTTCGCGAAAGAAGTGGGTGATGATGCATGCGACGCGCACCATGCACGTGGTGTCGTCCATGACGATGATCCCGCCCGTTCCGAGGGCCGTCTGGCGTTCGCGCAGGAACTCGTTGGCCATGGGCACGTCCACCTGCCCGGCGGGCAACACCGCCATGGAAAGCCCACCCGGGATCACGGCCTTGAGCTTTCGCCCTCCCGCCACGCCTCCGGCGTGCTCGAAGACGATCTCGTCGAGGGGCGTGCCGAGGGGAAGCTCGTACAGGCCGGGTCGCACCACGTGGCCGGACACCCCGAACAGGGTGTTGCCCGGGCTCTCCGCGGTGCCGATGCCGCGGAACCAGTCCGCCCCCTTCTCGACGATGTGGGGGACGTGGCACAGGGTCTCGACGTTGTTCACCGTCGTCGGTCTCCCGAAGACCCCGTTCTCGGCGGGGTACGGAGGCTTCTTTCGGGGCTGACCCTTCTTGCCTTCGAGGGATTCGAGCAGCCCCGTCTCTTCGCCGCAGATGTAGGCGCCGGCGCCGCGTACCAGCACCACGTCGTGTGCGAAGCGGCTGCCCAGCGCCCTGGGGCCGAGCACCTTTCCGGCGCGCGCCTCTTCGATGGCCCGGGTCAGGACCCGGATGGCCTCACCGTACTCGCCGCGCACATAGAGGAAGGTCTTCTCCGCCCGGATCGCGAAGGCCGCGAGCAGGATGCCTTCGAGCAGCAGGTGGGGGGCGCGCTCGAGGAGCAGACGATCCTTGAAGGACCCGGGCTCCGACTCGTCGGCGTTGCAGACGAGATAGCGTGGCCCGGTGTCATCCTCGGCCCCCGGCATGAACGACCACTTCTGCCCGGCGATGAAGCTCGCGCCTCCACGTCCCTGCAGTCCCGACGCCTTCAGCGTCTCGATCAGGTCTTCCGGCGTGCCCTTCTTGAGCACGCGTCGCGCAGTTTCGTAGCCGCCCTCGGCCTTGTAGCCGTCGAGGGTCCCGTAGGCGTCGTCGCCGCAGTGGGCCGTCAGGTAGCCGGTCGTGAAGGGGACCTTCTGCACCGGCTACTCGAGGGCATCGAGCACGGCACAGGCGCCGGCCAGGTCCAGGTCTTCGTGATAGACGCCGCCCACGCGGATCATCGGGGCGTTCGCGCAGGCGCCGAGGCACTCTTCGCGGCCCAGGTGGACCCGACCGTCGGCGGTGGTCTCGCCGACTCCGACACCCAGGTGCTGTTCGAGGCCTTTCAGCAGCACGTTCGCGCCGCGCAGCGCGCAGGGCAGGTTGGTACAGACGTAGACCTGGTGGCGTCCCCGAGGCGATTCATGGAAGAAGTTGTAGAAGCGCACCAGCTCGATGACCTCGACGGGAAACACGTCGAAGATCGCCGCAAGCTCCTTCGAAGCCGCCAGGGACACGCAGCCCTGACCTTCCTGCACGATGTGAAGGGCACCCAACAGGCCCCCTCGCTTCACGGGAAACCTTGCGATTTCGGCGTCGATGCGCGCACGCAGTGTCTCGCCGATCACCCGTTCTCCATCCTGCGGCGCCGGACTCACCATTCGAGCGCACCCTTGCTCCACTCGTAGACGAGACCCACGACGAGCGGAACGCTGAAGATGGCGATGGTGGTGAGGCCCGGGAGTCCGGTCTCGAGGAAGGTGGCGCCCCACGGATAGAAGAACACGGCCTCGACGTCGAAGACCACGAACAGGATCGCCACCAGATAGAACTTCACCGCGTGGCGCTGCCGGGGCGAGACGATCGGCTCTTCGCCGCACTCGAAGGGCGCGAGCTTCTTGTCGAAGCTGCGCTTCGGGCCCAGGTAGACGTGCACCAGCAGCATGCCCACGGTGAGGGCGACTGCGATGCCGAGCATCAGGAGCACGCCGAGGTACTCGGACAACATGAGACGGCCGCGAATCTAGCACCTGTGGCCGTGATTCGTCGTTTCCGTGCGCGGCGTTGCGCGACATCCCGCCGTATGATTGGGGGCGTGGGAACACCCGTGACGGTCGTGGGCGCCGGAAGCTTCGGCACCTGTCTGGCGCTCGTGTGCGCACAACAGAGCGACGTGGTGCTGTGGGCGCGCAGTTCCGACCTCGCCGACACGATCGGTCGCGAACGTCGCAATCCCCGCTATCTGCCCGATGTCGTACTACCCGCTTCGCTGCGGGCCACAGCAGATCTGGGGGAGGCGCTCGCGGGCAGCGAGCTGGTGATCTTCGCCGTGCCGTCCCACGGGCTGCGGGACGTGATGCGCGCTGCAGCGCCGTACCTGTCCCCCGACGCGATCCTGGTCTCGGCGGTCAAGGGCATCGAGTACGAGACCGGCATGCTGATGCACCAGGTGATCGAAGACGTCCTGCCGGAGGTGCATCATCCCCGCATCGTCGCGCTCTCGGGTCCATCCTTCGCCAGCGAGATCGCCAAACAGCACCCCACGGTCGTCACCCTCGCCTGCCCGGAAGAGGCGTACGCGATCTCCGTGCAGGCCACGCTCTCGTGCCCCTGGTTTCGCTGCTACTCGAACATCGACATCGTGGGCGCCGAGGTGGGCGGTGCCCTCAAGAACGTCGTCGCCATCGCGGTGGGGATCGGCGACGGCCAGGCGATGGGGCACAACGCCAGGGCCGCGCTGATGACACGCGGCCTGGCCGAGGTCACCCGCCTGGGGGAGCGGCTGGGGGCGGACCGCGACACCTTCCTGGGCCTGTCGGGGATGGGAGACCTGCTGCTCACCTGCACCGGCGACCTGTCCCGGAACCGACGCGTGGGGATGGGGCTGGGCCAGGGGCGGGATCTCGACGAGGTGCTGGCCGAAGTCGGCCAGGTCGTGGAGGGCATCCAGACCACCCGGGCCGCGTGCCGCCTGGCGGAGCGGCTGCGGGTGGAGCTGCCCATCACCGACATGGTCCGGAGCGTGATCGACGGTGAGCTGACACCGGCCGAGGCCGGGGAGGCACTGATGACCCGCCAGCTCCGGAGCGAACGGGACTGATCCCGGGGGCCCAACCCGGATTTCAGGAGCCTGCTAGGCTCCCGTGCGCTAAATGAAATCCAATTTCAATTTCAGGTTTAGCCCTCATGCCCGCCATATCGTCCTCCGCCTCCACGGAAGCAGTCCTCAGCCAGCTCCGGCCCGGCCAGGAGGCAACCGTCGTCTCGCTCGATGATTCGGGCCCGGTGGGGCGTCGGCTGCTCGATCTGGGGCTGCTTCCCGGCACCCTGATTCGCGCCCTGCGCCGCGCGCCCCTCGGTGACCCCGGCGTCTACGAGCTACGGGGCTACCGACTCTGTCTCCGCAGCAGTGAAACCGATCGCGTCCGCATCAGCGCCTTGGGCTCCGCCTTGGGTTCCGGTCCCGGTGCTCGAGCGGAAGACGCCGCCTGAACCATGTCCGCCACCTCGCCCATCCGCCTCGGGCTCGTCGGGAGCCCCAACGCCGGGAAGACCACGCTCTTCAACGCGCTCACCGGTCTGCGCGCGCGGGTCGGCAACTACCCCGGCGTCACCGTCGAACGCCGCGAGGGCACCCTCGACATCGGTGAGCGGCGTGCGGTGATCATCGACCTTCCGGGCACCTACAGCCTCGATCCGATCTCCGCCGACGAAGCCGTCGTCTCCCAGGTGATCGACGCGCGCATGCAGGGTGTCGACGCGCCCGACGCATTGGTGGTGGTCGCCGACGCCTGCTCCCTCGAACGCTCGCTGCTGCTGGTGGGCCAGGTGATCCGGCGCGGTCTTCCCACCTGCCTGGTGCTCTCGATGATCGACGAGCTCGCGGCGCGCGGCGGGTCACTCGATCGCGAGCGTCTGGAAGCGGCGCTCGGGGTGCCGGTGGTCGAAGTGGTCGGGCATCGCGGCAAGGGAATCGAGAAGCTGCGCGCCCTGCTCGGCGACCCGGAATCCTGGCCGCGCGCCGAGATCCTGCCCCCGGAAGACCCCTACGAGCGCGGCGCCTGGGCAGACTCGGTCTACACGAACGTCGTCCGGGTGCGGCCCAACGCCAACGCCCTCACCGATTCGATCGACCGCGTCGTCCTGCACCCCGTATTCGGGACATTGCTCTTCGCCGCCGTGATGGTCGCCTTCTTCCAGCTGATCTTCGCGTGGGCAGAGCCAGCGATGGACGCCATCGACGGGGTGATCGTCGCCGCCACCGAAACGATCCACACCGGGTTGCCAGATTCGCTGCTGGGTGCGTTCCTGGCGGACGGCCTGGTGGCCGGCGTCGGGTCCGTCGTGATCTTCCTGCCGCAGATCACGCTGCTCTTCGGCGTCCTCTACCTGCTCGAGGACATCGGATACATGGCCCGGGCGGCATTCGTCGTGGACCGATTGATGGGCAGGATCGGTCTCGAGGGACGCAGCTTCGTCGCACTGCTGTCATCCTACGCGTGCGCGGTGCCCGGCATCATGGCGACGCGCACGATCCCCTCCCCGCGCGATCGGCTCGTGACGATCCTGGTGGCTCCGCTGATGACCTGTTCGGCGCGACTGCCTGTGTACGCGCTGCTGATCGGCGCCTTCGTCCCCGAACAGAAAGTGATCGGACCCATCGGCCTGCAGGGGCTGGTGCTGCTGGGCCTGTACCTGCTGGGACCGCTCGTGGCGCTGGCCGTGGCCGCGGTACTGAAGCGCACCCTGCTGCCGGGCGAGGGGCTGCCCTTCACGATGGAGCTTCCGTCGTACCGGATGCCGACCCTGTCCCTGTGGATCTCGCAGGTGGGAAGCGCCGCCTGGGCCTTCCTGCGCCGGGCCGGCACCATCATCCTGCTGGTCTCGATGGTGCTCTGGGTCCTGTTGAGCTTCCCGCGCGTGGACGAGAGCGCGTTCGCGAGCCCGTCCGAGGCGGCCAGCCACGCCCTCGAGAACAGCTTCGCTGGCCGCGCGGGACATGCCATCGAGCCGCTCATCGAGCCCCTCGGCTTCGACTGGAAGATCGGCGTCGGCCTGGTGGCGAGCCTGGCCGCGCGAGAGGTCATCGTGGCCACCCTGGCCCAGATCTACGCCGCATCCGACGAGGAAGGCTCCCTGCGCGCGTCCGTGCGCGCGGACCGCGATCCGGCCACCGGCGAGCGCGTCTTCGACCCTCCGACGGTCGCCGCGCTGTTGGTGTTCTTCGTGTTCGCCCTGCAGTGCATGTCGACCCTGGCGATCATGCGGCGCGAGACCAACTCCTGGCGCTGGCCGGCCTTCGCCTTCGGCTACATGCTGGTGCTGGCCTGGACGATGGCGTTCGCGGCCAACCGCATCACCGCCGCGATCATCGCCGCCTGACGCTACCCTGCGCCCCATGCTACCCGCGCCCCGGCCCCGATCCATCGCCCTGCCGCTCGCCTTCATGCTTGCGCTCGCGTTCCTCGCACCGCTCGGCTGCGTGACCCGCGAGGTGAAGGAAACAGACTTCGACCGGGGCGGCGTCACGGTGCTGCTGCGTGAGTTCAAGCAGGGCTTCACGGTGCTGCCGCGCGGTTTCCAGCACCCGGCACGGATCTCCGTCGAGCGACTCGTGAACATCCTGGGGGCCATCGACGTCCGGGGGCGCGAGGAAGAGCTGGCCGGGGTGCGCGCCGCGTTCGAACCGAGCCAGCTCCAGGTCATCGCGGAGGGGGTGTCCCGCGGGCTACAAGACGCCGACCCGAACCAGGAGCTCGCGGTCATGGTCGTCCGCAAGCAGATGCAGCACGTCATCTTCGACCGCAAGCGACTCACGTCCTTCGTCGCCTACGTGCAGAACGATCTCCTCTATCTGCACTTCTCGCGGGTGGACTGGGAGATCGACGAGCTCGTCAAGAAGACGAACCTGCCCGAGCCCCGCATCAACGATCACCCGATGAAGTTCCAGGTCCGCCCCAGCCAGGGCATGTACGAAGAAGGCATCTACGCGGTGTCCGTGGAATGGCAGGACGACATCTTCCGGCGCCCCCTGCGGAAGATCAGCTCCGACAACGACCGTCGCGAGCGCACGATCCTGATGGAGGAGCCCGACCTCCCCCGGTCGCGGGGGCGAGGCGCCCTACCTGCCGATCTGCTGCCGTACCTCACGCCTGCGCAACTTCGGCAGCTGGCCGACCTCGAGGAGGCCCGCCAGCAGGGCCGCCTGACCGAGGGCCACTACCGTCGCGAGCGCGAGAAGATCCTGGAAGCCGCTCGCGAAGAGGCCGCCACCTCTCGCTAGCGCCGGGTCACTCACTTCAAATAGAGTGCCGCGTCCGCCACCCGAGCCACTTCCCAGAAAGGCCCCCAGGCAATGCTCATCCTCCTCGAGATCATCATCGTCGCCGTCCTGGCCTTGCTGACTGCGCGCCTCGTCCCGCAGCCCACGCGCGGACGCATCATGAACGTCTTCAAGCTGTACCTCACGGTGCGGATGGTGTGGCTGCTGCTGGCGTGGCCCATGAAGATGGAGGACGGCAGCATCGCGCCCGCCTGGCAGCTGGTGCTCGACGCCATCCAGAACATCGACGCTTTCACCTTCTTCTCCTTCCTGCTCATCGGCGCCGCCATCCGCTTCGTCGGCATCATGGGCTCGATGCTGCGCTGGCAGCTGGTGCTGCTCGGTCAGGGCATCGAGATGCCCTTCCGCCACATCTTCGGCGCCTTCCTGATCGGGCGCGCCATCGGCTTCTTCCTGCCCAGCACTGCCGGGCTCGACGCCTACAAGCTCTACGACGCCGCCCGCTTCAGCGGACGCACCGTCGAGGTCACCGCCGGCACCGTGCTCGAGAAGGTGCTCGGCGTCACCGGCATCTTCCTCACCTTCCTGATCGCTCTGCCCTTCGGCGTTTCGATCTTCGGCGAGAACGCCACTGCCGTAGCGCTCATCACGGTGCCCCTGGCCGCCGGCATCATCACGGCGTTGCTCGTGGTGCTGTGGTTCCCTGGCCTGGTGCAGTGGGTGATCGTCAACATCCCGATCCCCGGCAAGGCGCGTCTCGAAGGCATCATCATGCGCATCTCGAACGCCTCGGCGGCGTATCGGGACAAGAAGCCCCTCGTACTCGCAATGCTCTTCCTGAGCTTTGGTGTCCACTTCACCACCGCGGCCATGTACTACTTCATGGCCCTCGCCGTCGGCGCCGGCGCCACCGCCGCCTTCTGGCCCATCGTCTTCGGCTCGTCCATCCAGATCTTCGCCACGGTGATCGGGCCGACAGTCGGCGGACTCGGCATTCGCGAAGCCGCACAGGCGCTCACCATCGGCAGCCTGATCGGCGTGGGCCCGGCCATCCTGTCGGCCACCGTCGGCTTCTGGGTGGGCGAGTTCCCGACCATCTTCGGCTTCATCTTCTGGTTCCTGCGCGGCCCGGACTACCGCCCCGCCTACTGTCGCGTGAACGGCAGCCAGGTCGACTACGAAGAAGCGGCAAAGGCCGCGACCTCTCTCGAGACCGCGGAAGAGCTCGCCGCCCGTGCAGCGCGCGAGGAGCATGGCCCCGCCCTGCCCTCGATGGGTTCACGTGTCATCACCAGCGCAGGCTACGGGCTCGGTGGCGGCATCCTCGCGGGTCTCATCGTCGGGCTCGTCGAGACGGTCATCATCGCCCTCGGCGGCTTCGGCGGCGAAGCCCAGGTGCTGTGGTACGGCCCGCTCGCCTATCCGGTGGTGTTCGGTGGCCTGTGCGTCCTCGGCGGCATCGTCCTCGGCGTGCTTCCCATGGACGAGTGGGAGATTCGCGGCTGGACACCGTCGCTCGCGATGATGGCCACCCTCGTCCCCTTCGGACTCTTCATCGCCATCTTCCGACTGCGCCGCGATGTCTACGCCGAGCAGATTCCGCCTGTGCCCGTCCTGCTGGGCGCGCTCGCGGTGGGGGGTGTCGTCGCGTTGGTGCTCTTCTTCGGGGGGCGCAAGATCTTCCATTCGCCTGTCGGTGTGCTCGCGAAGCCCGGTCCCGCGCTCGGCCTGCTGGCCGCGGTGGTGCTGGGCGGTGCGGTGCTGTCGGCCACGGTCTTCAGCAGCGAAGGTGCTGAGCGCCAGGCGGCCGCGATCCCCGAGCACCTGGCAGACCGTCCCAACGTCATCCTCGTGATGGTCGACACCCTGCGTGCCGATCACCTTTCCTGTTACGGGGCCGAAGCCGTGCGAACGCCGAACCTCTGCAGCCTCGCGGCAGACGGTGGCTCGCGCTTCGACGGCTACTCCCACGCGTCGTGGACCAAGCCCGCGACGGCCTCCCTCCTGACTTCTCTGCTGCCCTCGAGCCACAAGGCCATGTCGAAGCCCTCGTCGCTGTCGCCGGAAGTCGACCTCGTGTCCGAAGTCCTGAAGGACCACGGCTACACGACGGGCGGCATCGTCTCGAACATCAACCTGGCCGAGAGCTTCGGCTTCGACCAGGGCTACGACGAGTATCACTACATGGCGCCGGCCTACATCGCCGGTGCCGAGGAGTCGTCCTCGAAGCTGATCCTGTACCAGCTGGCCCGGCAGATCGTCTTCCGCATGAAGAGCGGCATCACCTACGACGGCTTCTACCAGGACAGCGAGCGGGTCAACGAAGTGGCCTTCGACTGGATCGATCGCCACAAGGACGAACGCTTCTTCCTCTTCCTGCATTACATGGACCCCCACGACCCCTATTTCGTGCACCCCTACAACGGCGAGGGAATCGCGCGGGTCTCGAACCAGCATCCCGACCCGGCGCTGGCGGCCGAGATGCAGCGCCTCTACCGGGGCGAGATCGAGTATCTCGACGGCAACTTCGGCAAGCTGCTCGCCAAGCTCCGGCAGCAGGGTCTATACGACGACACGGTGATCGCACTGGTGGCGGACCACGGTGAGGAATTCCAGGAGCACGGCGGCTGGTGGCACGGCCTGACCCTGTACGACGAGCAGATCGCCGTCCCGCTGCTGCTGAAGTGGGCCCAGGGTACGCGCGGCGCGCCTCCGGTCTCCGAGCGCGTCGGCCGGTTGATCGACGTCGCCCCGACCCTGATCGCCCAGGCCGGTGCGAAGGCGCCGAGCACGATGCAGGGTGTGGACCTCGCCGCGGACGAGGGCATGCTCACGCCGAAGGACGTCCAGGTCTATTCGGAGGAGGACCACGAGGGCAACGTTCTGTGGTCGCTGCGGACGAAGGACTGGAAGCTCATCCAGGCCAACCCCGGCAACCCCCGCGGCCTGCCGGACCAGGAGCTGTTCCGGGTCGACGTCGACAAGGCCGAGAAGAACAATCTGTCGGGTGGCGACTTCGTCAGCAAGGAGCTCGAACTGGCCGAGCACGCAGACCTGCAACGCGCCTTCGCGGAAGGTGAGGCGGTCGCGGGCGGGAGCGACGCCGAGATGACCCTCGAGGAATGCCGACAGCTCATGAATCTCGGCTACGTCGAGGACTGCAGTCACCTGAATTGATTCGCTGAGGTGGACGCTCTCGTCTGGGTCGGCATCGCACTGTGCGTGCTGCAATCGGGCACCTTCTCGGGCCTGAATCTCGCGCTGTTCGGGATCAGCGCCTTGCGTCTCGAGGCGCTGGCCGCCACGGGCAACCGGGACGCGGCGCGCTTGCTGCTACTGCGAAGCGACTCGAACTTCCTGCTGTCTACGGTTCTGTGGGGCAACGTCGGCACGAACGTTCTGCTGGCCCTGCTCTCGGACTCGATGCTCACCGGCGTCGCCGCCTTCGTGTTCTCGACCTTCGTCATTACCCTCGGCGGTGAGATCTTCCCCCAGGCCTACTTCTCGCGGAACGCCCTGCGCATGGCGACCCTGATGCGACCGGTGCTGCGCTTCTGGCAGTTCGTGCTCTTCCCCATCGCCAAGCCGACCGCGCTCCTGCTCGACGCCTGGCTCGGCCGGGAGAGCATCGACTTCCTCCAAGAAGACGAGCTGCGCGAAGTGCTCAAGCGCTACGTCGCAGCGCCCACCAGCGAAATCGGGCGCGTCGAGGGCATCGGCGCACTCAACTTCATGACCATCGACGACCTGAGCGTCCTCGAGGAAGGCGTCGACCTCGACCCCCGCAGCGTCATCGAGCTTCCCGAAGAGGCCGGACGCCTGGTGCATCCGGCGTTCGACGCGTCGGGCAAGGACCCCTTCCTACGACAAGTCGAGGCGTCGGGGAGGAAGTGGGTCGTGCTCACCTCGCCCGCAGGCGAGCCGCGGCTCGTGCTCGATGCAGATGCGTTCCTGCGGTCCGTCATGCTGCGCGACGAGCCCGTGCGCTTCGAAGCCTTCTGCCACGAGCCGATCGTCGTGCGGGACACGCGGATGCTGCTCGCGCAGATCCTGCCCAAGCTGCGCAGTCAACAGCGAGAAGGCGGAGACGACGTGATCCACCAGGACCTGATTCTCGTGTGGGGAAAAACGCGCCGCGTGATCACCGGTGCGGACATCCTCGGCCGGCTGTTGCGCGGCATCGCCAGCCCGGACGACGGGACCCCCTAGCCGGCCGAAACCGGAGCCCCGACTTGCGGCGCATGCGCGGCCTTCTGCCTAGCCGCTGAGCTCGTCGTACGAGGTGAGCACTACTACGGCGTCTCCCTCGCCGAGGCTCCACTCGCTGTCCCGGCCGGGGTTGAGTGTCGGATCGCCCTCTCCGGTTTGCAGGCCGAGCGCGATCTCTCCGCGCGCCGCGGCGACGTGCTCGATGGCCTCGAAGCGCAGCGGCTGACCGGGCGTCGCGCCGGGCGGGAAGTAGTCGCGCGCGGGATGCAGCACGATCTGCGCGCCCCAGGGTCGCGACAGCTCGGCGAAGACCGCGGCGAGTTCTCGCCGCAGCGCCACTTGAGAGACCAGATAGCTGACCAGGGACGGACTCGTGATCACGTCCTCGCGTTCGCGCTCGAACAGGAAGCGGTTCTCCTCCTCGAGCATCTCCACCAGAACGTGCGGGTGCGGGCCGTCCTTGGGGATCGCGCCGCGCAGCATCAGGATCGCGAAGGCGGAAGTCGCGTCCGCTTCTTCTTCGGCCGCGGTCCGCAGGCTCGCGACCCGTACGACGTTGTCGTAGCTGGCGGGGTTCATGTCTTCCAGCACGCCGGGGACGGTGGCGTCCGCCTCGATGTGTCGAACACCCGAGCTGACGGTGCCACCCAGCAGCTTCTGGCGCGCCGCAACGGGGATCGTCGAGACGATGTCGATCTGGAAGGCGTCTTCGCCGTAGCGCGCGAACTCGCGCAGCAGCGCCGGCACCCGGCGGCTCCAGCCAAGGATCAAGAGACGACGGCCCCGGGGCGGCTCCGAGGGTGCCACGCGCATGGCGGGGATCGGCTCGCCGACTTCGGCTCGGTCGGCCGCGCAATCGTCGAAGCCGCGCGCCACGAAGACGAGCAGGTCGTCGCTGACGAAGACGGTCTCCGGGTCGGGATTGAGGGCGAGTCGCTTCGAATCGGAGCCCACCGCGCCGAGCAGGATCGCGCGGGAGAAGCGCTGACGCAGCTCCCCGAAGGGGACTCCCACGAGGTCGCCGATGGCGTGCAGATACAGAGTGTTGCCACGACCCACGGTGAGGAGCTCGGTGAAGACGCTGCACATCCCGCGCTGCCGGACGCTCTGGGCGATGACCCGACTGATGATGTCGTCGGCCGCGACGATCTCGATGTCCCCCGCGTAGGCTTCGCGGGCGACGCGCGCGCGACGCGCATCGCACAGCTCGGCGACGGCGAGGGGCGGAGTCACGTCCAGCTCTTCGAGCCGCAGGGAGATCGTCATCAAGGTCTTCACGGTGCGCGCGTCGACGGCGTCCGGGTCGGGCTCGGCGAAGTCCGGGCCGGGCAGGATGATCACCGCGGCCTTGCGCAGGGCGACCCGCTCGAGATGATCGACCCGCAGCGGCGTGCCCGACCGGAACAGCACCCGGCGGTCGTCCCAGAGCGGGCCGAGACGCTCGCGCAGCTCCTGTACGACGCGGCCGTCCACGCGTTCGGCCAGAATGACGATGCGGAGCTCGCGGATGCCGCGATGCGCCAGGAAGCGATCGACGCGCCCCCCGGCCCGCATCAGGTCCTGCACGATGGCCGGCGTGCGATGGGTCCAGCCCAGGATGACGACGTGACCCGAAAGTGCGACGGGCGTGAGTCCGGACTCGAAGCGTTCGAGGGTCTGGTTCATCCACTGGGTGAGGATCGCGACCAGCAGGCCGAGGAACAGCACATAGCCCAGCACCGTCACGATCGTGGAGATGAAGCGACGGGCGACACCTTCGTCGTCGCCCAGGTAGCCCGGGTCGGTGAGACGCAGGAAGGCCCACCAGATGGCCTCGCTCGCGTCGGCGAAGCCAGCGTCCAGAGCGCCGACCAGGACCCCCGCCACCAGCGAGACCCCCAACACGATCAGGGCCGCGAACAGCAGGCGGTAGCGGAGCCCCCGTAGCATCAGGCGTTCGAACACGAAGCGGACCCGGTTGAGACCCCGGGCCAAGGGCGTACGTCCCTGCGGTCTCGATTCCTGCATGCGTGTGCCCCTCGCCCAGCTGGTGGATCGCGGGGCGAGTCTAACCGGTCGGGGCAGTCCGGGACGGCGCGACGGGGCAGCCGTCCCAGACAGACCCGGCGCGGCCCGGGAGAGCGCCGTGAACCTCGTTTCGCTCCGGCACACGCGCTGCACCGGAAGAACCCGGACACACGATCCCGGAGGGTCCCCATGACGATCTTCTCTCAGCGGGTTCCCTGGCGAAGGAGCACGTCTTCCGGAGATCCCGGAATCCGTCGCAACCTCGTCGCGACGGGCCAGGACGTCTGGACCGTGGTCGAGCGCCTCGAACGATGCGACGGGACCGCCCGTGCCTGCCGGCGCGGCCGCAAGCGGCTCGCCGACCTGGAACGGCTGCTCGCGGCACACTTCGCCCGGGAGGAAGGCGGCGGCGGCCACCTCGAGGACGCGCTGAGCGTGGCACCTCGCTACCAGAACCAGGCCAGGCGCCTGAGCTGCGAGCACGGCGAGCTGCTGGGGGAGATGCGCGCGATCCGCGACCTGGCACGGGACGCCGCGAGCTCGCCAGAAGGATGGGCGAACGTCTACCGCGCCTACGATGCCTTCGCCGAGCGCCTGAAGCTGCACGTCGAGACCGAGAACGAGATCCAGGTCCGCGCCGTCCTCGACGATCTCGGGCACGGAGACTGAGCGACCGCCTCGAAGCCAGATCGAAACCCGGGCCGCGATGCCCTATCCGTTGGGGCCAACCAACCGCCGAATCGGATCGGCGGAGGGAGGGCTCATGCGCGACTTCAGCGGGCGACTTGCGGTGGTGACGGGCGCTGGCACGGGGATGGGCCGCGAGCTCGCGCTCCAGCTCAGCGCCGACGGCTGTCACGTCGCGTTCTGCGACGTGTCCGAAGAGAATATGGCCGAGACCCTTCGGCTGTGCGGCGCCGCTGCACCCGCCGGAACCCAGGTCACCGCCCATCGCTGCGACGTTTCCGACGAGAGTCAGGTGCTGGCGTTCCGCGACGCGATACTCGCCGAGCACGACACCGACCACGTCCACCTGCTCTTCAACAACGCCGGGATCGCGGGCGCCGGAAGCTTCCTGATCGACGACCGCGCCGACTGGGAGCGCGTGTTCGGCGTCTGCTGGTACGGCGTCTACTACTGCGCGCGCGCCTTCGTGCCGTTGCTCGTCGCGAGCGACGCCGGCCACATCGTGAACACCAGCAGTGTGAACGGCTTCTGGGCAAGCCTCGGGCCCGGCATCGCCCACACCGCGTACAGCAGCGCCAAGTTCGCCGTGAAAGGCTTCACCGAAGCCCTGATCAACGACCTCCGCATCCACGCTCCGCACGTCGGCGTGTCGCTGGTGATGCCGGGGCACGTGGGCACTTCCATCGGTTGGAACAGCCGCGACGTCCTCGGCCGGGCGCAGCCCGCGGACATGAGCGCCGACGAGGTCGATCAGGTCCGCCAGCGCCTGAAGCGCCAGGGCCTACCGGCAGAAGAGCTGAGCGACGGGCAGCTACGGCGAGGCATGGAACAGCGCATGCGCGACTTCATGGACAAGGCGCCGTGCAGCGCCGCCGAGGCCGCGACCATCATTCTCGACGGCGTGCGCGACGGGCGCTGGCGGATCCTGGTGGGCGAGGACGCCAAGAACCTCGACGAGCGTGTGCGCGCCAACCCCGAAGGCGCCTATGAGCCGGAGTTCGGCAGCATCATCCAGCGCTGATCCGGACGCAACGGGTTCAGTCGCAACGGGTTCAGTCGTAGGAGCGGATCTCGAGCAGGTGACGGTTCGGGTCCAGGAAGTAGACGGTGCGGCCCGCTCCGCGCGCCCCGGTCTCCTGGCCGGGTCCCTGCATGTTGCCCACCGCATCGAAGGCGTCGCCGTAGGGAACGCCGTCTGCCTGCAAGCGGGCGAAAGCTTCGTCGAAGGCGTCCGGCTCGAGGGCGAACGCGAAGTGCTCGTTGCCGTCGGTGCCGAACGGCGCGAGCTGCACCTGGGTCGTGTCGTCGACTCGCAAGACCGCGAACGGTCCGTCGCGCCCGGCGTCCCGGACACCCAGATAGGTGACCCAGAAGCGGATCGTCTCTTCCAGGTCGTTCACACGCACGATCAGGTGGTCGAGGGCGGGCGCCATGCCCGGAGGGTAGCCGGACCGTGCCAGTCCCGGCACAGCCCGGTGTCAGTCGGACTCAAGCGCGCGCCGGACCCTGCCGATCCGGCAGGCATGGACCAGAGCTCGCCGCAAGCATCCGATTCCAGCCCGGGGATCCGGGGGGCGTGGGTCCAGCTGACCCTGGAGGCCAGCGTCTTCAGCGCCATCGGTGTGCTGCTGGCGATGATCGGGCTGCAGCTCCCGGCAGCCCGCGCCGACGCTGGGCTCGTGTTCGCCATCGTCGTCGTGCTGCATGCCTGGGGCGTCGTGCGCTTCGCACGGCGAGCCGCCGACTTCTTCGACATCGAATGCCCGCACTGCGCGGAGAGCTTCCACGGCCTGCCCGACCGACTGCCGCGACCGTTCCGAACCCGCTGCGCCCAGTGTGGGGTTCGGGCCTGACCGTCACGGACGCACGCGTCCGTTAGACTCCGCCTCCGAACCGCAGGAGGCAGGCATGGACGACCACCGGACCGACGACTCGACCACCCACCTCGTCAGCGTCGGCTACTTGCTGTGGATCTTCGGTTTCCTCGGCAGCCATCGCTTCTACTACGGACGTCCCATCACCGGGACGATCTGGTTCCTCACCCTCGGTCTGCTCGGGATCGGCTGGCTGATCGACCGGTTCCTGATCCCGGGCATGGACCGGGACGCAGAGCTTCGCTTCCGCAGCGGCCCCTACGACTACACGGTCGCCTGGATCCTGCTGACCTTCCTCGGTGTGTTCGGCATCCACCGGCTGTACATCAACAAGTGGATCTCGGCGATCCTGTACTTTCTGACCCTCGGCTTCTTCGGGCTCGGCATCCTGTACGACTTCTGGACCCTCAACGAGCAGGTCGACGAGGCGAATGCTTGAAACGTGCAGTGCCCCGGATGCCACGCCAACGTCATCACACCGGCCGCGCGTCTGCGGATCGCGCTTCGCGCGCAGGTGCGTTGCCCGGCGTGCGGCGTGCAGGTGCGACTCTCCTTCTGGCCCCGCATCCTGCACACCGTCGTGGCTGATCTGTCCGTCGTCGCGGGCTTCGTGACGTCGATCCAGCTGGCGGTTCCCGGACCACTCGTACTCTCCATCGCGTGGTGGGTCGCGCTGAGCCTGGTGGTGCCGGCGTCCGCGGCACACGCGGGGCCTGGAAAGGACTCTTCCGAGTCGTGATCCGGAAGGTCTTCGCCGTTCTCGCAACTCTCGCCGTTGGGATGGTCGCCTTCGTCGCCCTCACCTGGTGGGCGCTCGAGTCCGGTGGTGTCGCCGTGCTCGAGACCCGGCAGCCCGACGGAGAACCTCGCGAGACCCATGTCTGGTACGTGGTGCGCGACGGCGAGCTGTGGGTCGAGGCCGGCGCGCCCGAGAACGGCTGGTTCCTGGACGTACAGCAAGACCCGGTTCTCGAGTTCCGCACCGACGAGCTTTCGGGCGCCCTCTCGGGCAGCTACCGCGCGCGGGTCGACGGCGATCCCGGAGCGGCGCCGCGTCTGCGCGCCGACCTGCGCGAGAAGTACGGCCTGCGCGACCGCTGGGTCGGACTGCTGGTGGACGCCTCGCGTTCACACGCGGTTCAGCTACACCCGAGCGACTCGCCGCTGGCACGCTAGGGAGTCAGCGCCCCAGTGCGAGACCCGGGACTTCCGCGGCGCTCGCGAGCACCCGGCGCGCGCCGGCGAAGTCGCCGCCCCGACTCAGGCCGCTGGGAATGACCACGCACGGCATGCCCGCCGCCACCGCCGCCTGCAGGCCGCGTTCGGAATCCTCCACCGCGAGGCACTCGGAAGGGTCGAAGCCCAGGCGCCGGGCGGCGGCGAGATACGGGTCCGGATGCGGCTTGTGATTTTCGTAGTCGCCCTGGGCGAGCACGAAGTCGAAGTGCCCGAGCAGGCCGAGGGGCCGGTGGATCATCTCGAAGTGCTCGCGACCCGAGGCGGTCACGATCGCCATGGGGAGACGGCCGGCGAGGGCCGCCAACGCATCGCGAACGCCGTCGATCACGCGCACGCCGTCCCGCAGCAGGTCCATGTAGCGAGCGTCGCGGGCATCGCGCACCCGGCGTACCTCGTCGTCGCCGACGCCCTGCTCGGCGACCAGGTCGAACAGGCTGTGGCCCCGGCGCATGCAGTAGTCGACGTAGAGCGCTTCGCTGACGTCGATGCCGTAGGGCTCGAGGTGTTCGCGCGTCGCCAGCAGGAACAGGGGCTCGGTGTCGACCAGCACCCCGTCGTTGTCCCAGAAGACCGCCTTGAGCTTGGACTGGGGCTTGGATTGCGGCCTGGACTGGGGCCCGGAGTCAGGAATCGGAACCCCGCTTCAGGTCGAGGGACGCGGAGTTCATGCAGTAGCGCTGACCGGTGGGAGCAGGCCCGTCCGGGAAGACGTGCCCCAGATGGGCGTCGCAGCGCGCACACTTCACCTCGATGCGGCGCATACCCAGCGTGTCGTCCGTCTCGGTGATGACGACCTCGTCGGAGATCGGCTGAAAGAAGCTCGGCCAACCACTTCCGGAATCGTACTTCGTGTCGGAAGTGAACAGCTCTGCGTTGCAGCAGATGCAGGTGTAGACGCCGTCGTCCTTGCAGTCCCAGAACTTGCCCGAGAAGGCGCGTTCGGTGCCCGCCTGGCGCGCCACCTGGAATTGTTCCGGGGTGAGCTGCGCCTTCCATTCCGAGTCGCTCTTGTTCACCTTGTCACTCATCGTACGACCTCTCGCTCATCCGACCCATCCGTCCTTCATTCGAAGCAGGCGGGTCTGCGGTCGAGCCAGCCTACCGCGTCCTCCAGCCGGGAAGCCACCTGGAGCAGCAGGTCTTCCCGGCCGTACGCCGCCACGAGCTGGGCGCCCACGGGAAGGTTCTCGTCGGTCCAATGCGAAGGCACGGAGATGGCCGGCTGTCCGGAAAGATTGAACGGCAACGTGTAGACGCCGTATGGCGCCGCCAGGAAGAACGCGCGCAACGGCTCGGCCGCGGTGGACGCGATCGTCCCGATCTTCGGCGGCGGAGCCGCCTGGGTGGGTGTCAGCAGGATGTCGTAGCCACTGTCCCACCACTCGGCGAAGCGGCGTCCGAGCGCGTGCACGAACTCGAGGCTCGCCAGATGCTGGGGCGCCGCAATACTGCGACCCGCTTCGGCGAGGGCCCAGGTCAGGGGCTCCACGTCGTCGGTCGTCAGGTCGCGGCCGAGCTTCTCCCCCCAGGCGTCGAGCGCGCGTGCAACGTTGGCACTCACGATGCCCACATAGGTGGCGACCACCTGCGGATCGTCGAGGGCCGGAGGATGCGACTCTTCCACGTGATGGCCCATGGCTTCGAGCGCCCGGGCCGTCTTCTCCGCGGCGGCCACGGCATCGGGCGCGACGTCGGAGCCGCGCGGGCCCGCGGTCATGAGCCCCACCCGCAACGCGCCGGGATCGTCGCGGAAGGAATCCGCATAACGACGCTCCGGCGGCGGTGCGTAGTAGGGATCGCCGGGCAGCGGACCGCTGGTGACGTCGAGTAGCGCGGCGCTGTCCCGCACGCTGCGGCTGACGACGAACTCGCACGAGAAGCCGGACCAGCGTTCGCCGAGACCCGGCCCGAAAGAATTGCGACCGCGGGTGGGCTTGAGCCCCACCAGGCCGCACATGCTGGCGGGCCCGCGAATCGAGCCACCGCCGTCGCTCGCGTGGGCGGCGGGAACGATCCCGGCGGCGACCGCCGCAGATGCACCGCCGCTAGAGCCCCCCGAGCTGTACGCCGTGTTCCACGGATTGCGGGTCGGTCCATACGCGTCGGGCTCACTCGTGGGAAGCAATGCCAGCTCGGGGGTGTTCGTGCGACCGATCGATACGAGCCCGGCCGCGCGGGTCTTCTGGGTAAAGCCCGCGTCGAAGCTCGACTTCCAACCCGCTTCCTTCGCGCAGCGCAGGCCAGCGTGCATCGGCTCGCCCGCCTCCTCTCCGCCGATGTCCTTCATCGCGAACGGCACGCCGCGGAAAGGGCCTTCCGGCAGGTCGCCGGACGCCGCGCGCTCGCGAGCGCGTTCGAAGGACGGGTGGATGATCGCGTTGAGATCCTTGCCGAGCCGTTCCGCCCGGCCGATGGCCGCTTCGACCAGCTCGAGAGGCGTGATGTCTCCGCGCTGCACGAGCGCGGCCTGGTCGGTGGCATCGAGGGAAGTCAGCTCATGAAACGAGGTGTCGGACATGCGGATCTCCAGTGCGCGCTTGCGCGGTCCTTCAGGCGGGCGGGGTTTCGAGACGGATGGCGATGGCGCCCGCTCGGGGCACGAGGCTGACGACGCGCGGATTCTGGTCGTCACCGCGAAACTGCACGCAGACTCCGGACGGACCTCCCCGTTCGGAAGCCGTGGACCAGGCCCGGGCGATCGGGCTGCCGAGCACACGCCACCACGGCTCTTCCTCGCTGGCGTCCTGCAGACCGCCCGGCGCGGCGTCGGCGGTCTCGAGATACTCGACCTTGAGGGCCTGCTCGGCGGGCTCGGCGGTAACGGCGATGCGACCGAGGTCGAGGGTCAACAGCAGCGCCGCGACGACGTCGGTATTGCTGCCCAGTGGCGCGATCTCGGCGCGCAGCAGCTGGCCGCCACCACTGACGGCCCTTTCGAACAGCTCGATCCCCACAGCCGACAGTCTACACTCGCCGCGTGGATGACGACGACCAGACCCGCAAGGTGAGGCCAGCCGGCCTGGTGGTGCGACGCATGCGCCACGAGCGCGGCTGGCCGCCCCGCGAGCTCATCACGGCCATCGCCGAAGCCAGCCGCCGCTCGTCCGGGCTGCGGCAGACCATCACCCCCGAGCAATTGTCCTGCATCGAAGAGCGCAACGAGCCGATCGCCTACGACACCCTGTGCCTGGTGGCGGCCGGACTCGACTGCGATCCCGTCGATATCCTGGGGTAGATCCCGGCAGCTCGGACGAGTAGAGGAAATCCAGATGACCTACGTGGAAGTCGACGAAGCACGTGGCATGTCCGGCCTGCGCCTGGTGCTGACTGCGGGCGTGCCCGGGCCGTGGGGCGAGGCGGCCAAGGGCGTCTTCCACGTCAAGAAGATCCCGTATGTGCCGGTCCGCCAGTCCGGCGGCATGCCCAACGAGGCGCTGCTCGAATGGACGGGCTTCGACAACGCCCCCCAGGCGGTCTTCGACGACGAGCCCGCGCGCATCGGCTGGTCGGACATCCTGTTCCTCGCCGAGCGCCTCGAGCCGACGCCGTCCTTGATCCCCGCCGACCCGCGCGAGCGCGCCTTCATGTTCGGCCTGCTGCACGAGATCGGCAGCGAGATGGGCTTCGCCTGGTGCCGCCGCCTGCAGCTGCTGCACCCCATCCTGGCGCGTGCGGGAGACGCGGCGCCCGCGCCGATCGCGCGACTCGCGAACAAGTACGGCTACTCGGCCGAGCAGGCCGCCGTGGCGGACCGTCGCGTCGTGGAGATCCTGACCCTGCTTTCGGACACCCTGAAGCAGCAACGCGAGCGCGGCAGCGACTTCTTCGTGGGGTCGGCCCTGTCCGCCATGGACATCTACTGGGCGGCCTTCGCGGCGATGGTCGCGCCACTCCCCGCCGAACAGTGCGCCATGGACGACTTCCTGCGCGCCGGCTACACGCTGACCGACGACGCCGGGCTCGCCGCCGCGGACCCGATCCTGCTCGAGCACCGGGACCGCATCTACCGCGATCACCTGGCCCTGCCCCTGGACTTCTAGGGCAGAAAGACCCGGTCCAGGTACTCCCGCAGCGCCGGTAGCGAAGCGCGTCGACTGCGATACCCCACGTAGCCGTCCGGCCGAATCAGGTAGACGCTCTCGGAAGTGACGCCGTAGCGGTGGCGGAGCTTCTGGCGCGGATCCCGCAAGCTGGCGACTCCCGGTCCCGCGTCGAAGTCCACGGCGTGCACGTCCACGACGTCCCCGAACAGACGGTTCACGGACTGCGCCAGCTCCGCGAGATCCCCCCGGTCCGGTCCGTCGCCCGGGAAGCACAGGAGCTCGTGCTTCGGCCCCCGGAGCAGGTCGAAGAGCGTGCAGGTCCGGCCCCCGAGCTGCAGGTCCGCCACGTCGACCGCCTCGGCGCCGGCGTGCGGCCCCGCTTCGAAGGGGTCGTGGCCCCAGCGCTCCATGCACACCGGGCTCTTGCGGTAGTCCAGATCGAGCTCCTCCGCGTGGCGCGCCTGACCCATGCGCTCGACTTCGGGAACCGGCTTCTGCCGGAAGAGTCGCTCGCGTTCCGCTGGGCTCAGGTGGCCGAAGCCCTCGAGGTCCTCGGTCGCGGCACGGGTCAGCGAGACCACGCCCTCGGCCACCGACCAGCGCTCCTTCTCGTAGCTGTCCAGGAGCGAGAGGGGCGCGCGACCGCGCACCACCAGGGCCAGCTTCCAGGCGAGGTTGTAGGCGTCCTGGATGCCGGTGTTCATGCCGAGGCCGCCCAGGAAGCTGTGGACGTGCGCCGCGTCGCCGGCGAGCAGGCTGCGGCCGTGGCGGTAGTGTCGCGTGTGCCGGTAGTGGACGTGAAAGCAGGCCAGCCAGCGCGGGTCGCTCACGCGCGCGCCCGCCGGGCCCCGCTCGTCGATCAGCGTCTGGATCTCGGCGAGGGTCGGCGCTTCGGTGCGTTCGTTCTGGCTCTCGGGCAGGGTCCCGCCCAGCAGGGACCGACCCTCTGGCAGGGGAAAGCGCAGAAGCAGGCCGCGATCGCTCAGCCAGGCGTACCACTCGTCGTTTTCGATCCCAGCGTCGAGCGCGACGTCTGCGATGACGAACGCGTGCGGGTCCATCTCGCCCGGGAAGTGCTGTCGGTTCAGATGGCGCACCGTGCTGTGGGCGCCGTCACAGCCGATCAACCAGGGGGCCGACGTCCGCTCTTCGTCGCCCGATGCGTGCGTGAGCACGACGTCCAGGCCGTCCAGCCGCTCGCTCATCGCCACGAGCTCGGTCTCGCGCTCGACCTCGACCCCGAGGCGGTTCAGCAGGTCTTCGAGGATCTCTTCCGTCCGGTTCTGTCCAAGCGCCAGCGTGAACGGGTACGGCGAGTCGACGGCGCTGACACGCGCGTGCGCGAAGCGCCGGCCGTTCGCGAACTGGTTCATGCCGAGGACCTTCTGGCCTTCGGCCACGAAGGTGTCGACGATCCCCAGGTCCTGGAAGATCTCGAGGCTGCGCGCGTGGATCCCGGTGGCGCGGCACCACGGCAACACCCCGGGGAGCTTGTCGATGATCCGCACCGTCGCCCCGTGGCGCGCCAGCTCGCAGGCCAGGGTGAGGCCCGTCGGTCCGGCGCCGACTACGAGAACCGGTGCTTCCCCGCCGGTCACCGCCAGCGGATCAGATCCCCATGTCGGCCAGCTGATCCACGACGCGGCGCACGGCTTCGGTGAGGGTCGGGTGCGAGCCTTCGAAGCGCGCGATGCGCTCGCGCAGGGCGTCGAGGGTCGTCTCGCCTTCGAGGGTCTCTTCGATCTGTTCGGCGGCGTCGCGCAGCGCCTCCTTCGAGGTCTCGTCGAGATCGTCCGCCGACTCGAGCACCTGACGCAGCTCCTTCAGCAGCGCCGTAACCCGCGCCTGTGCCCCTTCGTCTGCGCCCGCCATGACCTTCCTCCTTGCCGCTTCTGGAACCGGGACTCTAGCGGAGGCCGCAGGACTGCATGCGCTGGTACGCCAGATCGCGCGCGTCGTCGGAAACGCCGAGCGCACCCGACCTCCAACCGCTGCCGTCGAAGCCGTAGAAGCGGGTCAGCGGCAGGCCGAGCCGGCTCTGATCGTACGACTGCTCGAGCCCCAGCCAATGCTCGCAAGGCACCGCGTCCACTTCGTCGCGGGAGTCGAGCGCGCCGGACCGGTCGAAGTCGTAGCGAGACAGCAGCCAACGCTGGGCCTCCTCGTGCCACTCGGTGTCCTCACGGTCGAGCCCGTCGCGCTGGGTGGACTTCGGCCGCGCCGCTGCGACCTGGACGGGTCTGGGGGATGCGCCCGTCGCGGGCGGAGGAGCCGGCGGCTTCGCGGCCTGCGCCTTCTCGGCGGGCTCGAGTCGGGGTCGGATGCCGAGCACCTGACCGGCATCGACGGCGACGATGCCCTCCCAGGCCAGGAAGCCCGGCTTCTCCACCCGCACGGTGTGCTCGCCGGACGGCACCGGATGTTTGCGTTCGCCCGTCGAGCCGACGGCCCGGCCGTCGATGCTGAGCGCGTCCGGGGCGACGTTCGACTGGACCACCATCCAGCCGGTCTCCTTGCATACCTCAGGTGCGAGCTTCAGGTCTTCGTTGCCGACCAGCGAGAGCCGTTCTTCCCAGACGTCGCGACAGTCGGGGTGTCGGACCGCAAGCCTGTAGTCGCCGGGTGCCAGCCAGTAGACTGTGTCGTCCGCGGCCCCCTCGATCATCGCGGCGGCGTCCGCTTCCCCGGCGTTCTCGTCGCGGCTGCGCACGACCAGGGTGGCGCCCTCGACGTTCGCCGGGGCGACGAGCCGGGCGCGGGGACCCGCGTCTTCGACGTCGGCCGCCCCGCCGGCGGCGTCCGCGTCGTCCTCGCCCGCACCCGCGACCGCAAAGCCGCCGGAACCGCCCTCGCCTCCACCTCCGGATCCCTCCACCAACACTCGCGGTCCCGCTCCCAGCGCACCCTGCAACAGCTGTACGGTGAGCCCCGCTGCGACCACCGTCGCCAGCAGCGCCCACGCGAGCAGCCAACGCGGCGTCAGTCCGAACGCGCGTGGAGGGCGCAAGGGTTGGATGACCCCTGTCGGAACCGGCAGCGAGGACAGGGCCCGCCAGGCGCGCTCGAGGTCGCGCAGCTCGTCCAGGCGCGCGTCCCGAGCGTCGCCCTCGACGCGGTTCGCACGCACCTCGACATGCGCGCGCAGCGCGCGATACGCAATGCGCATCTCGGCTTCGTCGGCGCTCTCGGAAAGCCCGAGGATCTGGAGCGCGCGACTGCGATCCAGCAAGCTGCAACCTCCTGGCCAGGCGGGCGGGGTCAGTCACGGTAGCAGCCGCGCGCGCAGGCCGGCTCCGGACGGCCAAGCGTCCGAGTGGGCTGTGACATACTCCCCGGATGACCGACGGAGCGACGACGCTGCCCCGCGACGCATCCAGCAGCGCCGGAGAAGTCAACTGCCCCCACTGCGGGCGATCGAACCCGAAGCGCCAAGGACCGGGCGGTGCCGGGACCATCGTCGACTGCGCGCACTGCGACCGTTCCTTCGCCAGCCCGAAGCCGCCGTCGTTGACAGGCAGTGGCGCACGCACGGCAGGTGCGGAGACCGTACTCGCCCGCTCGCCGGCGGACGTGGGCATGCGCGTCACCGGTGCTGGCGCGGTCGTCCTCACGGTCTTCTTCTACCTGGTCGTCGTGCAGCCCCTGGCGGGCAGCTACTTCGGCGACTTGTTCGGGTCGCGGGGCTGGGTGCCGTACGTCATCACCTGGCTGTCCTTCTGGGCGGCACTCCTGCTCGGCGTGAAGGCCTGGCTGTTGTCGTCCCAGCGGCGCGCGCTCGCTCTCGAGCTGCTGCCCGAAGCCATCGACGCGCGCATCACGCCGGAGAACGCCGCAGTCTTCCAGCAGCATCTGCACGAGGTCGCTTCGCGCGAGCTGCCGCGGGCCGGGCTTCCGACGGCCGGGGGCATTGCACTCGCCGCCTCGCGCAGCTTCCTCGTCGAGCGGATCGACCGCGCTCTCGAACGCTTCCGCATGCGCGGTGACAGCCAGGACGCCGTCGACCAGCTGGTGGGTCAGTCGCAGCTCGACGCCCAGGCAGTCGAGTCGAGCTACACGATGATCCGGGTCTTCATCTGGGCGATCCCCTTGCTGGGCTTCATCGGCACCGTGGTCGGCATCAGCGCCGCGGTCGCGGGCTTCTCCGATTCGGTCGCCCAGGCGGTCGACCTCGAAGTCATGAAGCAATCGATCGGAACCGTGACCACGGGTCTCGGCGTCGCCTTCGACACCACCTTGCTCGCGCTCGTCATGAGCATCCTCATCATGTTCCCGACCAGCTCGCTGCAGAAGGCGGAGGAAGACTTCCTGACCCGGGTCGACGCCTACTGCGACGAGCACCTGGGCCGGCGGCTGCAGGATGCCGCCTCGGGTGCAGGGCCCGGGAACGGCCTCGATGCGTCCTCCGCCCGCGCGCTTCACGACCAGATCGCGAAGCTCGCCCACAGCATCGAAGCCCTGGGGGCGAAGCTCGGCGCGAAGAGATGAGCCGTCGGCGCGATTCCGACTCTTCGCTGTTTCCGTTCCTCAGCGTCCTGGCCTGCGTGATCGGCACCCTCACCCTGCTGATCGCCGCGCTTGCCCTCAGCCAGGTTGCCGAGAGCCTGCTCGAAGGGGACGTCGATCCCGCGCAGCTCGCGCGGCTCGAGGCCGAACGCGCCGAGCTGCGGGCAGCGGAGGCGAGCCTCGAAGACACGGAGAATCTCGGAGAAGAGCTCGTCGCCGCCCAGGCGGCGCTGCGCGCCCTCGGCGTCGCGCCCGACCAGAGCGAGCCCGAACGCAGGCGCGCCGTCGACACCCGTCGCAGCGCTTCGCAGCTGGCGCGGCGCATCGCACAGCTCGAAGCCGAACGCGACCAGGTCAGCGGCTCGATCCTCGGCGTGGAGGCACGCCTGGTGCGGGACCGGCCCGACGACGAGAGCCGCCCGATACGCATCCTGCCCCACGGCAGCTCGCGCCCGCTGCAGCCCTTCTTCGTCGAGTGCCGGCCCGAAGGCGTTCGCGTCTGGCGCGAGGACCTGCAGGATTCCTACTACCTGGCCCGGGGAGACCTGGATGACGTCGCGCGCTTCACCGCCTTCCTGCAGCAGGTGCGCACCGTCCGCGACGGCACCGTCGTCTACCTGATCCGCCCGGACGGCGTCGACACCTACATGTGGGCGGTCAGACGCAGCGAGCGACTCTATGTCCGCCACGCGAAGCTTCCGCTGCCGAGCCAGGGCACCCTGGAGTTCCTGCTGTGAGAAGGCGCGTCCCCATAGGCGCTCGCGGCGGCGGGAGAGGTTCGGCGGGTGCGACCGGCCAGAACGTCGACTCCCTGCTCGACACCATGGCCAACGTGGTGGGCATCCTCGTGGTGTTGATGGCGGTGATCCAGCTGACCGTGAACGACGCCATGAAGCGGATCCAGATCTGGGAAAGCGACGAGGCCGTGCAGCTGCGCGCCGAGCGAAGCGAAGCCGACAGCCGCCTGGCCGCCGCCGCGGGCGTGGATCTCGAGCGCAGCCTCGAGTTGGCACGCCTGCGCGAACACCTGCGCGAATTGCGCGCCTTGTCGATCACGACCGCGAGCGCGTCGAGCACCGCATCGGTCGCGGCCGACGTCGCCCGCCAGCGCATGCAGCTACGCGACCTCGAGGCCTCACTCGACGACGGCCAGCAGAAGTTGGTGAACCTGCGGATCCTGCTGGCCGAGAGCGAAGCTCGCGCCGAGCAGGAGAGCATCGCCGTGCGCCTACCCGACCCGCGCCCCGCGCCCCTGGCCGCGCAGCAGCTCGTCTGGTTCAGCCGCTACGGCCGCGCCTTCGACCCGCGCTTCGCAGAGCTGAGCCGCGAGCTCGACACGGTGGTTCGCAGCGCGCCGCGCCCCCTCGACCGCTACTTCTCATCGTACGACGTGGGCAACGAGCTCTTGCGTTGGCGGGTGTCCGAGAGCGCCGACGGGCTCGTCCACCGCCTGGACTGGCGGCGCCTCGACATCGGCGAGACCCCCGAGGAACTGCAGTCGCCCCGCGCCGCACTTCGCGCGCGTCTCGCCGAGATCGACCCCCAGAAGCACTTCATCTACTTCTACGTCTGGGGCGACAGCTTCGAGGTCTACCTCGAGGCGCGGCGCATCGCCGAAGAGGCCGGCTTCTCGGTCGGCTGGGTGCCGATCCCCGCCGGCAAACCCCTCGAGCTGGTCAAGAGCCGCTCCCCCCTCACCCCCGTCGACTGACTCCCAGAGCGCGGCTTGCTGCGGTTTCGGCCGCTAGCGGATCGAATCGATGTGCTCTTCCCAGTGTTCGCCGTCGAAGACCTCGACCCGCATCTCCGCGACCGTGCCCGGGTCGAGACAACGAGCGCTGACACTGACCCCGTCCGGATGCGAGCGCGGCGTATAGAAGGGCTTGATGCCACACACCTTGCAGAAGGTGTGCTTCGCCACTCCGGTATTGAACGTATAGGTGGTGATCGCGTCCTCGCCCTGAAGCAGCCGGAAGCGGTCACGGTCCACGACCAGGTGCAGGAATCCGCCCAACCGGGCACACATCGAACAGTTGCAGGCGAGAACGACGATCTCGGCGGGCGCTTCGACCTCGAAACGCACGGCTCCGCAGTGGCAACCCCCTGTATGAGTCACGGTGTCGGACACAGCCCGACGCTAACTTGAACGCCATGACGACGCGACTTCGCGGCATCGAAGAAGGCGACCTGCCCGAGCTGACTCGCATCTACAACTACTACGTGGCCGAGACGTCGATCACCTTCGACATCGAGCCGTACAGCGTCGAGCAGCGCCGCAACAAGTGGTACGACGGATTCGACCCGAAGGGTCGGCACCGCTGCTACGTGGCCGAAGTCGACGGCCAGGCCGTGGGCTGGGCGTGCAGCCTGCAGTTCCGCCCCAAGGCCGCTTACGACTCCACCATCGAAACGAGCATCTACCTCGACCCGCGCATGACCGGAAGAGGTCTCGGCGCCCAGCTCTACCGGAAGCTCTTCGACGGCCTCGCCGAGACCGACGTCCACATGGCCGTCGGCGGTGTGACCCTGCCCAACCCGGCGAGCCTGGCGCTGCACGAACGCTTCGGCTTCCGCAGCGTCGGCGTGTACCGCGAGGTCGGCTGGAAGCAGGACCGCTACTGGGACGTGCAGTGGTTCGAGAAGCGCCTCAGGGACTGACGCCCGCGGCGCCTTGCAGCAGCGGCCAACGCCCGCGCCGGGTGGGCACCTCGAGGGCGCGACCCAGGGCTTCGAGGAAGTCCTCCCGCGGCCACTCGACCGCACCGAGCGAGCCCGTGTGGTCGTTGTGCACCTGGCAGTCGAGGAAGTGGAACCCCCAGGCGTCGATCTGCCGCACGAGCGCGACGAGCGCCACCTTCGACGCGTCGCTCTCGGTCGCGAACATGGACTCGCCGAAGAACGCTGCCCCGAGCGACATGCCGTAGACGCCACCCACGAGCGCGTCGTCCTTCCACGCCTCGAAGCTGTGAGCGAATCCCAGCTCGTGCAGCTGGATGAACGCGGCCATCAGGTCGTCGGTGATCCAGGTGCCGTCCTGTCCCTTGCGCGGCGCGGCGCGGCAATGCGCGATCACCTGCTCGAACGCGCTGTCGACCCGCACCTCGTAGCGGCCCCGGCGCAGGTTCTTGGCGAGGGTGCGGTTCACGGCCAGCTCGCCGGGCAGCAGCAAGGCGCGCGGGTCCGGCGAGAACCACAAGATCGGGTCCTCTTCGTACCACGGGAAGATGCCCTGGGCGTAGGCGGCGATCAGGCGCTGGGGCAGCAGATCGCCGCCGTAGGCCAGCAACCCGTGCTCGTCGGCGTCGGCCGGGCTGGGAAACGGCACCGCGGCCACGATGCGCTGCAGATCGGCCGGGTCCATCGAGCGCATTTCTCGCCGAGCTTCCGGATCAGACACTGGCGAACGCGACGGCGTCCTTCGACCAGGCGGGCGCGGCACGCAGCGCGTCCGGCACTTCGTCGGGCTTCGCGACCACTTGCCACATGGCGCGGTGTCGCTCGTCCATGAAGCGCTCGTCCACGCAGCGGGCCAGCTGCTCGATCAGCGGGTCGAAGAAGCCGTCCTGGTTGACGATGATGATGGGCACGACGATCTCGCCCAGGCGTTTGGCGGTGATGGCGTCGAGCAGTTCTTCCAGGGTGCCGGACCCACCGGGCAAGGCGACGATGGCGTCGGCCACCGCCAGCATGCGTCGCATGCGTTCCTGCATGTCCTCGACGAGCTCGAGGTCGTGCAGGCCTTCCTGGGCCCAGCCCAGCTCGTTCATGAAGCGCGGCTGGATGCCCCGCACCTGGCCGCCCGCGGCCAGGGCGCCCTTGGAGAGACGGCCCATGGTGCCGAGAGCGCCACCGCCGTAGATCACGGTCATGCCGGCTCGCGCCAGCACCTCGCCCAGGCGGGTGCCAGCGTCGTGGTAGCGCCCGTCGCAGCTCTCACTGGACGCGCAGAAAACCAGGACCCGGGTCGCCGTTTCGCTCATGACGGCATCCTACCACCCTGATCTTGCGGCCCTGCAACCGGGCCGACAGCGCATGGTTTGCAACCTTCACCGCTTGGTTTGACCTTGGCCGGGCGCCTCCCTACCCTGGATGGCTCGACAGGGACGATTTCCGGCACTTGCAGGTCCTGTCCTCTCATCCTCGTGACGCGTTTCGGTCTGGGCGAGAGGGCTAACGGCTCACACGACGAGCCGAGGGCGCCCGCCCGAACTGCTAAGTGCCCCAGCCGCACCCGGCCGCCTCCTTCGAAAGGGGGGCCTTCGAGTGGGTGCAACCGGAGAAAAGCCATGAGTGACCGGCCGCCGCGACGAGGCCAGGCGACGGATTCCGTGCATGCGGGCGAGCTGCGCCAGCAGGAAGCCAACGCGATCACCACCCCCATCTACCAGACTTCGACGTTCTGGTTCAAGGACTCGCAAGAGGTCATCGACTACAACGAGGGCCGCCTCGCTCGGGAGGAGTACGGGCGCTACGGCAACCCGACCTGGCGTTCGGTGGAGCGCAAGCTGTCCGAGCTCGAAGGCGGCGAAGAGACGATCCTGTTCGCGTCGGGCATGTGCGCCGCCACCACCACCTTCCTGGCGATGCTTCCCGAAAACAGTCACCTCATCGTGACGAGCGACTGCTACCGGCGCACCCGGCAGTTCATCAACGAATATCTGGGACGATTCGGCGTCGAGACCACCGTGATCGACCCGGGCGACACCGGGAAGTTCGAGGCGGCCATCCGCGAGAACACGGCTTTGTTCTTCACGGAGTCGCCCACGAACCCGTTCTTGCGCGTGGCCGACATCCCGGCCATCACGGAAGCCGCTCACGCCCGGGGCGTGAAGGTGATCATCGACTCGACCTTCGCGAGCCCCTACAACCAGCGGGCGCTGGACTTCGGTGCGGACCTCGTCGTCCACAGCGCCACCAAGTATCTGGGCGGGCACAACGACCTGCTGGCGGGAACCGTCACGGGCAGCACCGAGCTCATCCAACCCATCCGCAAGGCCCTCGGCATCCTGGGCGGCATCATCGACAGCCACGCTGCCTGGTTGCTGCTGCGCGGCATCAAGACCCTCGCGGTGCGCATGGACCGACACAACAAGAACGGCATCGCCGTCGCCGAGCACCTCGAGAAGCACCCGAAGATCCGCAAGGTCTGGTACCCGGGGCTCGAGAGCCACCCGGACCACCTGATCGCGAAGGACCAGATGCGCGGGTTCGGCGGCGTGGTGACCTTCGAGATCGAGTCCGACATGCAGGGCGCCTTCCGCTTCATCGATGCCACGCGCATCCCGTACCAGGCCCCGAGCCTGGGCGGAGTCGAGACCCTGATCGAGCTTCCCGTCACCATGTCCTTCTGGGACATGCCCAAGGAGAAGCGCGCGGAGATCGGCATCTCGGATTCGCTGTGCCGCCTGGCCTGCGGGATCGAGAGCACCGAAGACCTGATCGCCGACCTCGATCAGGCACTGGAGCAGGTCTAGCCATGTCCGTCTATCTCGTCGCACAGCTGAAGATCAACGATCGCGAGCGATACAACCTCTACGAGTCCGGCTTTCTGCCCGTCTTCCAGGAATTCGACGGCGAGATCCTGGCGGTGGACGAGTCGCCGGTGATCGCCGAGGGCGAATGGCCGTACACGCGCATGGTGATCCTGCGCTTCCCGGACCGCGAGGCCGCGACCGCCTGGTACCAGTCCGACGGCTATCAGGCGATCGTCGGGCACCGGCTCGCCGCGGCCGAAGGCCCGATCCTGGTGGTGAACGGCTTCGACCCCGCGGCCCTTGGATAGACGCGCGGCCTCGGGCTCCCGCGCGCTTCCCCTGGTCGTGCCGGCCCTCGTCGCGCTGGGGGCGACCGCTGTGCTCGCGGCCGTCGCCGTGTCTTTCGGCGGCTGGCCCGGCACGGCAGGCGCCTCGGCGGTGCCCTTCTGCGAACGCTTCCGTCCAGGGCTCGTCGCCCAGCCCGCGAATACGTTCTCGAACCTCGGCTTCGTCGCTGTCGCGCTGGGAATCGGCTGGCGGGCGGCGCGCGATCTCGCAGGAAGCGGGAGCCCAGCGCGCAACCGCATGACGACCACCGTCTTCTACCCCGCCTTCTACGCCGGGGTGGCGGCGTTCCTCGGGCCGGGCAGCGCCGCCATGCACGCGGCGACCACGCGCTGGAGCGGCCGGGTCGACGTGCTCTCCATGTACCTCTTCATCTTGTGGGTGATCGCGTTCGCGTGGGTGCGGCTGCGGGACGGCAGCGAGCGCGACTTCCTGCGGCTGTACGTGCCTGCCACACTGCTCCTCGGCCTCCCGCACCTGGCGGGCTGGATCCCGTTCTCGTCAGACCTCCTCTTCGCCGGGTTGATCGTGACCGCCGGGGCGCTCGAGGTCGCCGTCCGCCGCGCGCACCCGGAACGTCAGGCGAAGCGGGGCTACCTGCTGGGGGGCGCCGCCTGTTTCCTGCTGGCGTTCGGCATCTGGATCCCGAGCCGCACGGGCGGCCCGCTGTGCGCCCCGGACTCGCTCGTGCAGGGACACGCCATCTGGCACCTGCTGTGCGCCGGGTCCGTGTGGCTGTTGTATTGCTACGCTCGTTCGGAACGCGAGACCAGCTGAACGACACCTGCAGGAGGAGGACGACGCGTGAGATCGTTCCAGGTCGGGATCCTCGTCGCCTTGCTTGGCTCAGTCGTCTCGACGGCTCTCCCGGTTTCGGCGACGTCACCGACCGTCCCCCTCGAATACGCGAGCGTCGCGACGCTGCCGCCCGTGGGCCCGCACTGGGTGTGGATCCCGGACCGGCTGCTCCAGCACAGCATCCTGTTCGACGGCGATAGCGGCGAAGTACTGGGCATGATCGACTCCGCCGCTTCGCTCACCCCGAAGCCACCAGTGCTGGCTCGGGGCCACTTCCATTCGTCGGACATCGCCTACTCGCGCGGCCTGCGCGGGGACCGCATCGACTTCGTCTCCATCTACGACGCCGGGACCCTCGCCTACGTGGATGAGATCATGCTGCCCACCCGCCAGGGACAGAGCAATGCGTCCCTCGCCTACGTCGAGCTCATCGGCGACCGCTTCCTCGGCGTCTTCAACCAGTTCCCGAACGTGTCGGTGTCGATCGTCGATCTCGAGAAGCGCCGCTTCGTCGAAGAGATCGGCATCGCGGGCTGCGCGGGCATCTACCCGGTCGATGCGCTCCAGTTCGCCACCCTGTGCGGCGACGGCACCGTGGCGCGGGTGACCCTCGACGCCGACGGTCACAAGACGGCGCTGACGTCGAGCGCACCCTTCTTCGACGCCGCCCAGGACCCGGCCTTCATGTCCGCAGGGCGCAACGACACGACCTGGACCTTCGTGACCTTCGCCGGCGACGCGCGCAGCGTCGATCTCGGGACGAGAATCCCCACCCTCGGCGAAAGCTGGTCGCTCACCGACGAGGGAGAACGCGACGAGGGCTGGCGCCCCGGCGGCCTGCAGCTCGTGGACGTCCACGGCCCCAGCGACCGGCTCTTCGTCGTGATGCACCAGGGCAAAGCAGGCAGTCACAAGCAGGCGGGTCACGAGATCTGGGTCTTCGATCTCGCAAAGAAGGAACGCGTCGCGCGCTTCGGCGTTCCGAACCTGACCGCCGCCTTCCTGATCGACCAGATGGGCGTCGACCCGGACGGCTTCCTGGCCGATCTGCTGTTCTGGTTCGTGCCTTCGGACGGCGCACACAGCATCGCCGTCAGCCACGACGACGAGCCCGTGCTCTTCGTTCGCAGCGCCATCATGGGTGCCGTCGCCGTGCTCGACGCCCGCACCGGCGCCGTAAACCGCTTCCTCACCGAGACGGGTCTCGCCGGCCCGACCTTGCGGGTGCCTTGACGTGGACCCGGCACTGCACTGGATCGTGCGCGGCGGACTCGCGCTCCTCATGGCGACGGCGGCGTTCCACAAGCTGTCGGACCTCGGGACCTTCATCGCGAGCGTGCGCGACTACCGCATCGCGCCCGGGGTCCTGGCGCCCTTCGCTGCAGGAGGCCTCGTCTTCGCAGAAATCGGCATCGCGATCGGCCTGCTGCTTCCGGGCCTTGCCGAGAGTGCGGCGTTCGCGTGCGCGGCACTGCTGCTGCTCTATTCCAGCGCCATCGGAGTGAATCTCGCGCGCGGGCGACGGCACATCGACTGCGGCTGTCTCGGGCCGCGCGCCAGACAACCGATCTCGGGCTGGCTGCTGATCCGCAACGCGGGGCTCGTCTTCGCGTGCGCGCTCGCCGCGCTGCCGGTTTCCGGCCGCGCCCTCCACTGGGTCGACGGCGTCTCGATCGCGGGCGGACTCGCGGTCGCATGTCTTCTCTATCAAGGGGTCCCGGCGCTCGCGAACAACGCGCGCCGCATCCGGAGTACCGCATGATCGAAGCCCTGATGGTGTCGAACGGGATCCTGTGGCTGCTGGTCGTCGTGCTCGCAGGCGTCGTCGTCGCGCTCACGCGACAGGTCGGCATCCTGCACGAGCGCATCGCGCCCGTCGGCGCCCTGGCCGTCGCGCACGGCCCGGCGGTGGGCGAAGCCGCGCCGATGCTCGAGGCCGACACCCTCGCCGGCGGCTCACTTTCCCTTGGTGGCACCGCGACTGGCGGCGCCGCGACGGCGCGCACCCTGCTGTTCTTCCTCTCGCCGACCTGCCCGGTCTGCAAGACCCTGCTCCCCACACTCGACCGCATCGGGCGAGCCGAAGGGGACGACCTCCGGATCGTCTACGCGAGCGACGGCCCGCCCGGCGAGCACGAGTCGTTCGTGCGCGCGCACGGGCTCCCCACCGACGCGTACGTGCTCTCCCAGGACCTGGGCCTGCGTTTCGAAGTCTCGAAGCTGCCCTATGCGGTGCTGATCGATCGCGACGGCATCGTCCGCGCGAAGGGCATCGTCAACACGCGAGAGCACGTCGAGAGCCTGTTCGAAGCCGAGCGTCTGCAGGTTGGATCGCTCCAGGACTATTCTGAACGAGAAGCAGAACGAGAGACGGACCGGAAGACAGCGCTCGAAGTCGTGAACGGAGGCGCATCCCGATGAGCTGGCTCGACACCTGGTTCGAAGGCGTGTCGCGACAGAGCGCGAGACGCAGCGGCCGACGCAGCTTCCTGGGGCGCACGGGCGCGCTGCTCGTCGGCGCCAGTGCCGTCCCGCTGCTGCCCATCGCAAGGGCGGCCGCGAACTCCGGCAACGGGACGGGCGCGCGCGTCCCCACCCCCGACGAGAAGATCGAGGGGCCCGAAGGCGACCCCAAGCAGTGCGACTACTGGCGCCACTGCGCGATCGACGGCTCGGCGTGCGCGTGCTGCGGCGGCGGCCCCAGCCAGTGCCCGCCGGGCACCGAGGTCAGCCCCGTCACCTGGGTGGGCACCTGCCGCAACCCCGGCGACGGCAAGGACTATCTCATCTCGTACAACGACTGTTGCGGCAGGACCTTCTGCGGCCGCTGCATGTGCAACCGCAACGAAGGCGAGCGCCCGGAATACCACTGGTACCGCAACAACGACATCAACTGGTGTGCGGGAGCCAAGAGCCAGGTCTACAACTGCTCGATCGCCGTCGTCCTCGGCCAGGCCACCGAAGGCCAACCCGAAAAGTGAGCCCCCGCGCGCGAGCGGCCCTGGCCAGCGGCCTGCTCGGGCTCGCACTCGCCGCACCCGCAAGCGCCGACCGCCCCGCCGCCGAGCAGTACCAGCTGCACTGCGCCGGCTGCCACGGCCCGAACGGCCGCGGCATACCCGGAACGACCCCGAGCCTTCACGATCTCGCGCCCCTCGCGAAGACCCCCGAAGGCCGCGCCTACCTCGCCCGCGTACCAGGCGTCGCCCAGGCCCCCATCGACGACGCCGCCCTGGCCGAGCTGCTCACCTGGGTGCTCCGCGAGTTCTCCCAGGTGGAGGTCTCCCCGCGATACACGGCGCGGGAAGTGGGCCGGCTGCGCGAAGACCCCTTGCGAGATCCGATCGCTGCCAGGCCTTCGAACCAGACCACCCGGTAGTCGCTACAGCAACCTGCCCTGGCGGGCGGTGTGGCTTCGTTCCATGGCGAGGAGGCGGGCCTTGAGCTCGAGGCCTCCGCCGTAGCCTTGCAGGTGGCCGCTGCTGGCGATGACGCGGTGACACGGCACCACGAGTGAGACCGGGTTGGCGCCGTTGGCGGCGCCGACGGCTCGACTGGCGGTGGGGCGGCCGACGGCCTCGGCGACTTCGCCGTAGGTGCGGGTTTCGCCGAAGGGGATGCGGGCGACCTCTTCGAGGACGGCGAGCTGGAACGGCGTGCCGCGCAGGTCGACGGGGATGTCGAAGACATCTCGCTTGCCTTCGAGGAATTCGACGATCTGGGCGATCGTGCGGCGATTGGGCTCGAAGCCGCGCTTCACCTTGACGTCCGGTGCGTGGCGGACCCGCCAGCCGTCGAAGCCGCGACCGTTCGCGTGGGGCAGCTGGACGTAGGCGAGGCCCTTTTCGGTGCTGGCGATTCGAATCGACCCGACGGGTGTCTCGAAATCAGCCGTATGCATCACGTCCATCGGGCAGGAGCGTAACACTCGCGACCGAGGTCCGTCGAGCGAACTTCCCCCGCACGCGGCAAACCCGCGTCTCAAACCCGCGGCTAGATCACTCGAAGAGCACCGGGGCGGGCAGCACGGGCACGGGCTCCGGCGGGGGCTCTTGTCCGTCGACCCGGGTGCAGGTGCGGCCTTCCATGCGCAGCTGCGCGGGCAGCTTGCTCACGATGGGTGCGCCGCCGTTGTTGTCGTCGACGGGTGCTCCGATGTTCGGGAAGGGACCACTTTCCTCGCACCACCAGGACGGTGTCTGCTGGACGGTGTCGTAGAGCAGGCTGGTGGGCCAGCGGACACTCGCCCAGGCCGCCGGCTTCCTGTCGACGTTGTCGTTCAGGTCCGCAGCGATGTCCGGGCTGACAATCGTCGGGTTGTACTGAACGGACTCGATGTCGTCTTCCATCTCTTCGGCGTACCAGATGTTCTTGTGCAGATGGGGCGCGTAGAGCTGGTATGGCGCGTCGCAACCCCCGGGCTTGGACCCCCGCTTGTTGCTGTTGCGGCAGTCGCCCAGCTTGTGGTCGCCGAGCAGGTTGCTGTAGCCGGGCAGGAAGTTGCCCAGGTAGTTGTGCGAGTCCGAAGCGTTGCCTTCCTGCTCTTCGGCCTCGTTGCAGATGTCCGCCCTGCCGCACTGGTCGCCCAGCGAGTAGGTCTTGTCCGTTCGCGGAATCCCGCGGTTGTAGAGCATCGTGAAGAAGGGCCCGAGTCCCAGACCCTGCTCGGCGGTCGCGGTAGTCACGTAGCCGCAGTCGCCGTGGTTGCCTTCCCACAGGGACGCCGTGCCGTTGCCGCCGTGGATGAACAGGAAGCGCGAGCAGTGGAACTCGGGATCCGTCTTGAAGTAGTTGTAGGCGAGCACCGACGAGAAGGCGCCCTGCTGCTGGATCACGCCCACGCGGGCGTTGCGGAACCAGTTGTTGACCATCTGGATGCCGCTCGACTGACTCGTCAGGTAGAAGCCCCCGATGTTGTAGGTGTTGAGCTGGGTCACCCAGCCGCCCGGGGTGCGGTTCATGCCCGCGCCGTTGATGGGATTTCCGTTCGCGGTGTCCGTCAGGGCGACGGTGACCTGACCGTCGCTGCGGTCGCATTCGACGCACGAGCACTGGGCGTACTTGCCCGCCAGCCGGGGCTCGGGGAAGTCGTCCGGGAACGACATGACCCGCTCGAGGCCGGTGCACATCTCGCGGCACTCGCTGTTGACCCGGAAGCGCACCTGCACGGGAGACGTGTTCGGGTTGATCTCCTCGACGTCCATGCGGCAGCGCGGGCGCCAGAGCGGGCCCTGGAAGCCGCTGTCCTCGATGAGCACCCGGGAGGCGCTGTTCTTGAGCTCGCCCCAGCTGTTGCCCCAGCCCGTCTCGGCGGTGACGTTCGAGACCCAGCATTCCATGCAGCCGTGGAACTCCATCATCGCGAAGTAGCCCTTCACTGCGGCGGGCTTGGTGTGATGGACGGTGATGTTCTCGATGCCGAAGTTCTCGGTCATGTTCGTGGTGCGCGAGCCACCGCCCTTGCGTTCGACGTGGACGATGGTGTGGCCGGCGAACGGTCCGGCCTGCAGGCCGGCGCCGTCCATCGGGAACTGGAACTTGCGGTCGAGCTTGATCTGGTTGTTGCCGGTGACGCCCGCGCAGTCGGCCGTGGTGCCGTGCACGCTGCCGTTGCTCCAGCGCGCGCACTTCACCCTGTAGTACTCGCGGTAGTCGCGGTCGACGGTGCTCGACCACTGGTCCATCTCGAGCCGCACGATGTCGCCGGGGTAGACCTCGCTGATCGGCTGGTTGGACCGGGCGATGTCGCTGCCCATCGCGTAGCCGCCGTCCCAGGACCAGGAGGCGATGGTGGCGGGGTTGTCGGACCCGATGTTGAAGAGCATGTGGGGCCAGCCGTCGTCGGGAGGCGTGCCTTCGGGATCGAACACGATGCGCGAACGACCGTCGGCGTTGCCGCGGATCACGAGCTCGTCGCGGGAGTTGCTGATCGACCAGATCGTCGAGCCCGACGTGAGGGTGATCGTGCAGTTCGAAGGAAGCTGGATCACCGTGCGAGGCGCCGCCTGGGAGATCGCGTAGGTCAGCGCGGACCGGGTACACGTGATGTTGTCTGTGGTCCACGTCCCCGTGTCGAGCGGCAGATACGAATCCAGCGGCACCGGCCGCGGCACGCGACTCGTGAGGTCATAAGGCTGCCCCGCGCCCCACTCCGATTCATCGAAGGACACCCATTGGGCCTGGGCGGGCAACGCAAACAAGAGCGCGCCAGCGAGGAGAGGTAGCAATCTGATCACGACTGAGGACTCCAGGGAGTTCGAGAGAACACCGGCGGTTCTATTTCGACCGGCTCCGTGCTGTTCGGGAGGGCGGTGTGACCAGTTTGTGCCAGCCATCACAACCGGGTTCGAATCTGGCTGCAAGCTGTTGGAAGGCCGCTGGGGCTGGCAGGTTCCGCTGCAGATGGAAAGGCAGGGAAGCCTGCTGTCGACCCCTTCGGGGCCACCCCCTCACCAAATCAAGCTCCCCCGTCCTCTTATAGCGAACAGCAACCCGACCGCGAAGTAATCCAGCCGCGACGGCGCTGGGCCGGGGGGAGGGCCTGCGAACGACGTATGGCATAACGAAGACCCGGCAAGGGGAAAACAGCGCCGCCCAGGGAGGAGCAGGCCCTCCCCCCGGACCCGCGCCCCTACCGACTCAACCCGCGCCTCACTCCGCGCTCAGCTCGTCGTCGCTGATCTCCAGCCGCTTGATCATCTTCTGTAGCGACTGTCGCGGGATGCCCAGGTGCTCGGCCGCGCGGGTCTTGTTGCCCGTCTCGCGCAGGGCCCCGACGATCATGTGGCGTTTGAGGGCTTCGACGGCGTCGGCCATGTTGCCTTCGCCCGAGACCGCCGGGGTGAAGCTGGAAGCGCCGCCGCGGCTCGCGCCGCCTCGCACGTGTTCCGACAGCATCTCGACACCCACCACGCGCTCGTCCCCGGCCAGCGCGGCCACCCGCTCGATCTCGTTTTCGAGCTCGCGCACGTTGCCAGGCCACTGACAGTCCGTCAGGCGGTCCATGGCCGCGTTGGTGAAGCCCGCGAGCTTGCGGTTCATGCGCTCGCTCACCCGGTCGAGGAAGTGGTGCGCGAGAGCCGGGATGTCTTCCCGGCGGACGCGCAGGGGCGGCACCTCGATCTCGACGACTCGCAGCCGGTAGTAGAGGTCTTCCCGGAAGCGGCCGTCCTCGACGGCCTGCTCGAGATCCTTGTTGGTGGCCGCGATGACCCGGACGTCGACCTTGTGGGTTTCCGACGATCCCAGCGGGCGGATCTCCCCGTCCTGCAGCACCCGCAGCAGGCGCACCTGCATGCCCGGCTCGGTCTCGCCGATCTCATCGAGGAAGATCGTGCCGCCGTCGGCCACCTCGAACAGGCCCTGCTTGTCGGCGTGCGCACCGGTGAAGGCGCCCCTCTTGTGACCGAACAGCTCGCTCTCGAGCAGGGTGTCCGGCAGCGCGCCGCAGTTCTGTGCGACGAAGCGCTTGTCCTTGCGTGGGCCCACGTAGTGCACCGTCTTGGCGATGACGTCCTTGCCGGTGCCCGTCTCGCCCGTGAGCAGCACCGTGGCGTCGGTCTCGCTGACCTTCTTCATGACGTCGAACACCCGCTGCATCGCGGGGCTGTCGCCGATGACACCGTCGAACGAGTAGCGCCCCTCCACCTCGCCGCGCAGGTAGACGTTCTCGGCCCGCAACCTCGCATTGGCGTCGGCGAGGGCGCCCGCCAGCTGGGTGTTTTCCCAGGCCAGACGGTAGGCGTCGAGGGCCCGGCGCACGTCCATGCGCAGCTCGTCCGGTTCCCAGGGCTTGGGGAGATAGCGATAGATGCGGCCCTCGTTGATGGCCCGCACCAGCGAGTCCATGTCCGCGTAGCCGGTGAGCAGCATGCGGATGGTGCGGGGGCTGCGTTCGCTGACGCGTTCGAGGATCTCGACGCCGGTCATGCCGGGCATCACCTGGTCGACGATGATGAGGGCGATCTTCTCCTGCTCGAGAATCGCCAGCGCCTCTTCCCCTGTGGACGCGGTGAAGACCCGGTACTCGGAAGCGAGGGTCAGCTCGAGGGATTCGAGGATGCCGGGCTCGTCGTCGACGACGAGGATGCCGTAGGGCGCATCGTCGCTCTCGCCTTCCCGCGCATCGTCGACCTCGTTCACCCGCGCTCCCGCAGCTTCTCCTCGAGACGTTCGAGCACCGTGGTCTCGAGCTTCGCGTCGTCGAGGCGGTCGATTTCCTGCATGCCCGTCGGACTCGTCACGTTGATCTCGGTGAGCTTGCCTCCGATGACGTCGATGCCCACCAGGAAGAGGCCGGCGTCGCGCAGGTCCGGGCCCACGCGCGCGACGATGCGCTGGTCGGCCTCGCTGATGGCGGTGCGGACGGCCTTCCCGCCCACGTGAAGATTCGCGCGCACGTTGCCCGCGGGCGGCACCCGCAGCACGGCGCCCAGCACCTCTCCCTCGAGCAGCAGGATGCGCTTGTCGCCCTCGCTCACTTCGGGAACGAACTGCTGGCCCATGGCCCACTTGCTGTCGAAGGCCGTCGCCTGTTCGAGGATCGACCCGATGTTCGGGTCGCCGTCGAGCAGCTGGAAGATGCCCTCACCGCCCTTGCCGTCCAGGGGTTTCACGATGATGCGACCACCCATCTTGGCCTGGAACTCGCGCAGGTCCGAGGCGTGCCGCGTGATGATGGTCTCGGGCATCAGCTCCGCGTAGCGGATGGTCCAGATCTTCTCGTTGAAGGCGAGGATCGACCGGGGCTCGTTGAGGATGAGGGTGCGCTTGCACAGCTCGAGCAGCTGGGTGGCCGTGATGTAGGCGCTGTCGACGGGCGGGTCGACCCGCTGGAAGGCGACGTCCACCTCCTCGTCGAGGACCACCGTCCGGGTCGCGCCCTTCTCGACGTGGTTGCCGTGCTCGCGCCGCAGGGTGACGGGAGTCACCCGGGCCAGGGTGCGTCCCTCCGAGACCGAGAGGTCGGCCGGGTCGACGTACAGCACCTCGTGGCCCCGGTTCTGGGCCTCGAGCATCAGGCAGAAGGTGGTGTCCTCGTCGATGGATACGGAATCGATCGGATCCATGACGAAGGCGAGGGTCCGCGTCTGCGACTCACTCACTCTCGGGTACCTCGGGGAACTTCGTCGGAGATTGCGGGGACGAACACACGCCGGCGCAAGTGTGCGACCTCGCCGCGGAGGCTGCCACCGGGCTCCCTTCGCCGGCCCCGCGTGGGACGTTCTGGGATGGGATGCCAGCCAACTCGCTGAGTTGCCGATACGGAAGCGGTAGCGAGAGGCGCACGGGCTCGGCTAGGGTCCGATAACTACTGGAGTTCGCATGGCTTTCATCCGGCCCGGGGGGTTCCGGATCCTGCTCTGGGGCAGCGTACTGCTGAGCCTCGGTGCGGCGGTCGGAGGGTTCTGGTTCTACACGACCTTCCTTCGCGACCTCCCCGATCTGAAGAGCGTAAGAGACTTCCGACCGGCACTTGCCTCGCAGGTGCTGGACCGGCACGGCGTGCCCATCGGCGAGTACTTCAACGAGCGCCGCTACATCGCCGACCTGCCCGACATCCCCGAGCACACCCGGCTGGCCTTCGTCGCCGCCGAGGACCAGAATTTCTTCGAGCACGCGGGCATCGACTACGTGGCCATCGTGCGCGCCGCCTGGGTCGACGTGCGCGCCGGCGAGATCAAGGAAGGCGCCAGCACCATCACGATGCAGCTCGTGAAGCAGATGCTGCTGAATCCGGAGCGCAAGTTCCGCCGCAAGATCCGCGAGATGATCCTCGCGAAGCAGATCGAAGGCCGCTTCAGCAAGGACGAGATCCTCTACCTCTATCTGAACCAGATCTACTTCGGGCACGGCGCCTGGGGGATCGGCGAAGCGGCGCGGTCGTACTTCGGTAAGCACGTGCGCGAGCTGTCCGTATCCGAATCGGCCATGCTCGCCGGCCTGCCCCAGCGGCCCTCGGAATACTCGCCGTTCCGCGACCCGGTGGCGGCGGAAAAGCGCCGACGGTCCGTGATCCGCCGCATGCATTCCATGGGCGCCATCGACGACGAGGGCTTCGCCGAGGCGATGGCGGACGTCCCCGTGCTAGCGCCCGACGAGCCGAACCCCGACTACCAGGCGTCCCGCTACTTCACCGAAGAGGTGCGGCGCTATCTGTACGACCAGCTCGGCGGCGACGTGGTGCTCGAAGGCGGACTGGTTGTCGAGACCACGATCGACCTCGCCCTGCAACACGCCGCGGTCGACGCCATCGAGGCCGGACTCATCGCCCACGACCATCGCTACGGCTACCGCGGGCACCTGCGTCGCGTGGCGGCCAAGGACATCGAGGCCGAGATCCTGAAGCTGGCGGCCGAGAACGACCTGCTGCCCAAGGACGAGGAGCCCCGCGACGGAGAGCCGCTCGAACCCCTCGAAGAGGAGGCGCTGCTGGCCGCCACTGCGGCCGACACCGACGAGGGCGTGAGCGCCGAGGAAGAGCTGGAAGAAGAAGAAGGGCTCGACCTCGCCGTCGACGCGGAAGACGAGCTAGAGGGCGGAACAGAGGAAGGAGTAGAGGGAGAAGACCTCGAGCCCGAACTCCCCCAGATCCCCGCCGACGAGCCCGTGACCGGGGTCGTGATCTCCGTCGATCGAAAGGCCGAGACGGCCCGTGTCGCGTTCGCACCGGGCCTCGAAGCCGAGGTCTACCTCGCCGACGTCGACTGGGCCCGCAAGCCGGCACCGGAAAGGCGCCCGTGGGCGGTCTCGCACATTCGCGACATCTTCGTGAAGGGCGACGTCGCGAAGTTCACCCTGCTGGCCGGAGGCGAGTCGAAAGCGCCGTATCCCGAAGAGCCGAAGCCCATAGAATCGAAGAATGCCGAAGAGGAACCGGACGCCGAGCCCGACCAGCCGACTCCGCGCGTGGCCCTCTACCAGGTGCCGGAAGTCGAAGGCGCGCTGCTCTCCCTCGAATCCAAGACCGGTGACGTGTTGGCCATGGTGGGCGGGCGCGACCCGGTCCACAGCGAATTCAACCGCGCCACCCAGGCCCAGCGACAGCCCGGCTCGTCCTTCAAGCCCTTCATCTACGGCGCCGCGCTGTCGCGCGGCTACACCCCGGTCTCGATCATCTACGACCGGCCGATCGTCGTCGAGGATTCGGATTCGGGCTTCGTGTGGCGCCCGCGCAACTACAGCCGCCACTTCTTCGGCCCGATGCCCATGCGCCGCGCCCTCGCCAAGTCCGTCAACAACGCCACCGTTCACCTCTTCCGGGACGTGGGCGTCGACTACGTGATCGACTACGCGCGCCGCATCGGCATCCAGAGCCCGCTGACCCGTGACCTGACCCTGGCGCTCGGCTCGAGTGGCGTGAACCTGATGGAGCTGACCAGCGCCTATGCGGTCTTCCCGAACGGCGGCCGCCGGGTGGTACCGCGCTTCATCACCAAGGTGACCGACCGGGACGGCAACGTGCTGCTCGAAGACGTGGCCCTCGGCAACCCGCCCCCGCCCGTGCTGAAGCCGCTCGACAACTCGAACGACGCGGACGAAGGGGCCGACGACAGCGACGGCTACCCCGACGGCGAGATCCTGCCCACGGACCAGATCGTTTCCGAAGCCGAAGCCTTCCTGATGTGCGACATGATGAAGGCCGTCGTCAACGAGGGCACCGGGCGCGGCGTGAAGCGACTGGGCGGCAACCTCGGCGGCAAGACCGGCACCACCAACGACCAGGCGGACGCCTGGTTCATGGGCTTCTCCCCGGACATCACGACCGGCGTGTGGGTCGGATACGACTCGGTCAAACGTCTGGGCTGGGGCGAGACCGGCGCCAAGGCCGCACTTCCCATCTGGCGAGACTACATGCAGGCCGCGCTGGCCAGTCGGCCCATCCGCGACTACGACCCGCCCGACAACATCGTCTACCAGCGGGTCGACCCGGAAACCGGCCTGCTCGCCGACGCAAGCACCGTCGGCGCGTACTTCCAGCCGTTCCTCGATGGATCGGCGCCGACCGAGACCAGCGCCAGGCAGTCGCGGGTGACCGACAGCCGGCGCTCGCTTCGAGAGGATGCCTTCGAGTAAGATCATGTCGCGCCGCAGGACGCGCGCATTTCGGATCGCACCTGAAGGGGTGGTATCGGTGGTCGGAACCAGGCTCGAGGGCACGACGAAGGCAGGGCGTGCCAGGGCGCACGGCGATTCCGGCGAATCGACAGCCGAACCCCAGGCTTCGGGGCTGACCGCGCTGTTCGCGCCGGCGCTGCGGCGCCTGGCGGAAGAGACCGGCGCCGAGTCCGCCACGGCCTGGCTGCTGGTTGGCGGCGGACCGGCCACGCGCATCGCCCACGGCGAGTCACCCGAAGACCCGCCCGCCCGTGCCGCAATGGCGGCGCTGTTCGAGCGCGGCGAAGCAACGGACCTGCGCGAGCCCGACGTCCCGGCGGCGCTGGCCGAATACGGCCGCAAGTGCGGCTTCGAGGCCGCGGCACCCCTCGTCGCCGACGCACCCCTGGGCGCGATCTTCCTGCGCAGCCCCGTCCGGCCGCGCACCCTCGCCAGTCTCGGCAAGACCACCGATCGCCTTCGCGATCCCGCCGCCACGGCTATCGCCATCGAGAACCTCGCACGCGTGGAGGACGAGCTGGCCCGCATGACCCGGCTCGCGAACCTCGGCGACCTGCTGGCGGAGACCGTTCACGAGATCCGCAATCCGCTGGTTTCGGTCAAGACCTTCCTGCAGTTGCTGCCGGACAACCTCGACGACCCGGACTTCCACACCAACTTTCGCGAGCAGGTCGTCGACGAAGTTCGCCGCATGGAACGCCTGCTCGACGGCGTGCTCGAACAGGCCCGTCCCGGCGAACAGGCGGCGGACGGCGAGTCCCGTACCTCCGTCGGAACCGTGCTCGAGTCCGTCGGACGGCTGCTCGAGAAGCGCGCCCAGGAAAAGCAACTGAAGCTGGTGGTCGACGTCGGCGCCGACCTGCCCGAGGCGGCAATCGACGAAGACCCGCTGCGGCAGGTGATCCTGAATCTCACCCTCAACGCCTTCGAGGCCAGCCCCGAAGGCGGCCGCGTCCGGCTGACCGCCCGCCACGAAAACGACGGGCTTCGGCTCACGATCGACGACGAGGGACCCGGCATCCCGGAAGAAGAACGGGGCGGTGTCTTCGAGGCGTTCTTCTCCACGCGTGCGGACCGTCCCGTCGGGCTCGGGCTGGCCGTGTGCCGGCGCCTCGTCGAGCGGGCGAGCGGGTCCGTTCAAGTCGACGCGGCCCCGGGCGACGCGGGTGGCGCGCGCTTTTCGGTTTGCATCCCCGCCGCTTGAAGCGGCGAGCGCTCGCGCTGGCCGCTGTGGCCCTCGTTGCGTGCGACGCGTCACCGCCTGCACCACATCCCGGTCCGAACGTCGTGCTGATCGTCGTCGACACCCTGCGCGCCGACCGCCTCACCCAGTACGGACACGACCGCGACACCAGCAGCGCGCTGGCGCGGCTGACCGATGCCGCCACCCGCTTCGACGAGTGCTACAGCCCGGCCCCCTGGACGGCGCCTGCCGTGGCGTCGCTGTTCACGGGACTCGCTCCCGGACGACACGGGATCGATGACGTCGGTGCGGCCCTTCCGGAAGGCACCCCCACCCTGGCCCGGAGCCTGCGCCGCGCGGGCTGGCAGACCGGCGCCGTCAGCTTCAACCCACACATCACCCGGGCCGCCGGCTTCGACCAGGGCTTCGATGAATTCCTCAGCTATCGCGGCGAAATGAAGCGCGTGCCAGACGTCCGGGCCGGGACCGCCGCGGCCCTCGACTGGATCGACGACGTGCGGCCCGACGGCGCCTTCTTCCTTTACATGCAACCGATGAACGTCCACGGCCCCTACCGGGTGCCCAGCGACGCCGAAGCCCTGCTGCTGGGCCGCCCCCCGCGCGAGGGTTTCGCGTTCTTCGGCCCGCTCATGGAGCAGCTGATGAACGAGGGGAAGATCGAGCGGCGGCAAGACGTCGGGAGGGCCATGCTCGAGAGTCTGGGCGAGCAGTACGATACGGCCGTTCACCACACGGCCGTCGAGCTCGGCGCCTTCTTCGACGCTCTCGACGCCCGCGGCCTCTGGCAGGACAGCCTCGTCGTCCTGACCGCCGACCACGGCGAAGAGCTGTTCGACCACGGCGGCTTCGCGCACCGCTACTCGCTGCACCGGGAAGTCCTGCGCGTCCCGCTCTTCGTGAAGCTGCCCGGCCAGACGACGGCACGTGTCGTCGACGAGCCGGTCTCTCTCGTCGACCTGCGGGCGACCTTCGGCGAGCTGCTGGCGCTCGACTCGGCGCAGGGCGACGGTCGTTCCCTCGTGCCGCTGCTCGCCGGGTCGGCCGCCGCGGTCCCCGCCGAGCTTCGCGATCGCGCCTTCGTCGCCCAGGCCGGCAACGAGAAGCGCTTCGTCGGAAGGTCCGTACGCGTGGGTGACGACGAGCTGATCGTCACCGAAGCCAGCTACGACGCGGAAGTCGCCGCCGAAGCGGTCCGCCTCTACGACCTCGCCGAAGACCCCGGCCAGCAGCGCGACCTTTCGTCGCAGCTTCCCGAGCGCGTCGCCCAGCTGCGCGCACTGCTCGACCAGATCGAGGACGACTACCGGGAAGCGCCCCTGCCCGCCCAGCGGTACGAGCTGGACCGACCCGTGCGCCGGGCCCTCGAGGCCCTGGGCTATCTGTAGCGCGCAGGTACCTATAGACCGGGCGGCCTACTTCCCGCCCCGCTCCGGATCCACCAGTACCCCGGGGTTGAGGATGCCCGCCGGGTCGAGCTGCCGCTTCACGCCGCGGATGGCTTTGGCGAACACGTCCGTGCGCTGACGGTCGTACCAGGGCCGGTGGTCGCGTCCAACCGCATGATGGTGCGTGATGGTGCCGCCGTTCTCGATCACCGCGTCTCCAGCCGCCTGCTTGATCTCGTCCCAGTGCTCGAGTTCGGCCCCCGCGCGGCTGGGCGCGATGATGGTGTAGTAGGGCGCGGGGCCGTCCGGGTAGACGTGGGTGAAGCGACAGGTGAGGGTGCCTTGGCCGCACACCCGATCGATCGCCGCGCGCACCGCGGCTGTGACGTTCGCGTGGAAGTCCGGGAAGCGGTCCCAGGGAATCGCGGTCTCGAAGGTCTCGGAGATGAAGCTCGCCGCAACCAGCGCATCCCGCGCATAGGGGGCGCCCACGAAGCTGTTGCGCCAGGCGCCGGCGGCACCTTCGCGCGAGGCGCCGGCGTCCGTGCGCGTGCGCACCGCGTCGTCGGGGACGTCAGCGCCGTGGGCGCGGCAGATCTCCACCGCCCGCTGCATCCAGGCGTCGAGCGCGTGGTCGGCGGACTCGAAGGCGAGCACCAGCAGCGCCGACTTGCCGTCGCCACCCGCGGACGATGCGGCTTCGCCCGGGTCGAGCAAGCGACAGTTCGACGGCTCGAGCCCGCTCTGGGAAAGCGCGCGCGTCGCCTCGACGGCCTGCTCGAAGCCGGGGAACACGACGCTCGCATTGCTCCGATAAGTCGGGCGGTCCTGCAGCCTCATCCAGGCTTCGGTGATGACCCCGAAGGCGCCCTCGGACCCGAGGAAGAGCCGGTCGTGGCTCGGGCCAGCCCCGGAACCGGGCAGACGCCGGGATTCGCTGACGCCCTGGGGCGTGACGACTCGCATGGACTCGCAGAAGTCGTCGATGTGCGTGTAGCGGGTCGCGAAGTGCCCCCCCGCCCGGGTCGCCAGCCAGCCGCCCAGGGTCGAGAACTCGAAGGACTGGGGGAAGTGTCGCAAGGTCAGTCCGTGGGGGCGCAGGGCGTCTTCGAGCGCGGGCCCGTACATGCCGGCCTGGATGCGCGCGGCGCGGGACGTGCGGTCGACCTCGAGCACCCGATCGAGACGCGTGACGTCCAGGGACACGACCCCCGCGTAGCCGCCCGCGACGGCGCTCTCGACACCGCCCACCACGCTCGACCCGCCGCCGAACGGGATCACCGCCACGTCGTTCGATCCCGCCCAATCGAGCACGGCGCTGACCTCGCCTTCGTCTTGCGGGAAGGCCACCCAGTCGGGTGCGCGCGCGAAGTCCCGGCGGAACGCCCGCACGATGTCCCGGTACGAACGGCCGAAGCTGTGGCGAGCGCGCTCGTGCGGGTCGTCGCTCAGGATCTTTTCCAGCGCGCCCGGCCGCTGCACCCGCGGCGCCGGCAGGTCGAGCTCGTCCAGGGTCGGAGGCGCGATGACGGGTGCGTCGTTCAGCTCGAAGCGACGCGCCAGGGACGCCGCGATCTTCTTCGTGGCCGCAGGGTCCGGGCCCTCCCCCTCGAAGCCCCATCCCCAGAACTTGAGTCGACGCTGCGCCATCGCGTATCCCTCCTCGAACCGAATCCGCCGCTAGGACGTCGGCAGGAACTTCTGGAACTCGCCACAACCCCAGCCGCCGTCCGCCACGAACTCGGACCCCGTCGAGTACGAGCTCTCGTCCGACGCCAGGAAGAGCGCGAGCTGTGCGATCTCCTCGGACCTGCCCGCACGCGGAATCGGATAGCGGCGATAGAAGTCGTCGATGTTGTCCATCCCCGTCGGGTTGCCCATCACGGTGTCGATGCCACCCGGGTGCAGCGAGTTGACGCGGATGCCGTGGTGGCCGAGCTCGAGGGCGGCGACCTTCGTCATGCCGCGGATCGCCCACTTGCTGGCCGCGTAGGCGATGATGCCGTTCTTGGCCTGCAGCCCGTCGATGGACGAGACGTTGATGATCGAGCCGCCGCCGGCGCGCTTCATCGGCGCGATCGCCGCCTGGATCCCCAGAAAGGTGCCCTTCTGGTTGATGTCGACGACGCGCTCGTAGTCCTCGACGGTGGTGTCCACGATGGACGCGAAGTGGACGACCGCGGCGTTGTTGACGAGCACGTTCAACGGCCCGAAGGCCTCGGCGGCGGCCACGGCCTCCGCCCAGTCTTCCGGCTTGCGGATGTCCATCCTGAGAGACGTCGCGGCGGCGCCGATCTCCTCGGCCACGGCCTTCACGTCGGCTTCGAGCACGTCGCCGAGCACTACCTTGGCGCCCTGGGCGGCGAACAGCCGCGCCTCCGCCGCGCCTTGCCCGCGCGCGGCACCCGTGATGATCGCCACCTTGCCGGCCAGCCGGCCGTCGTTGCTCGTCATTGCCTGCTCTCTTTCCGTTTCCAGTTCGGGTTTCAGGAGGGCTGCGAGTCCGGGACGCCCTCGGGTCGTTCGTGCATGGGGCCATCCGGGAGACTGCCGTCGATGTCGGTGAACCCGTAGGCGTCCGCCAGGTCGCGCGACGGCATCGCCCGACCGGTCCTGCGGGCGACCTCCGGGTCACTGGCCAAGGCCACCACCGCGCGGCCGGTGAAGCGCTGGGACTCGGCGTGGGACGTATCGAGCCCCGGCATCCGCTCGCCCACCATCGCGATGCGCTCGGTCTTCACGAGCCCCGGCCACAGGGAAACGACACTGACGCCGTGGGGCGCCAGCTCGTGGGCGGTATCTGCCGTCAGCTTGTCGAGCGCCGCCTTGCCAACCCCGTAGGCCACGTGCCACGCGTACTCGCGGGCACCCGACGAGCTGACGTTGGCGATCAGCCCGCGCCTGGCCGGCACCATGATGCGCGCCGCGAAGCGGCTGGCCACGAACGCCGAACGCGTGCCGACGTCGATCATGTCGTCCCAGTTGGAAATCGGCACCTCCCAGAAGGGCAAGCCCGAAGTCAGCTCCTTGGGGATGAGAAAGGCGTTGTTGACGAGCACGTCGAGCCGGCCCGCTTCGTCGCGCACGCGCTCGAACACGGCTTCGACTGCGGCATCGTCCCGATGGTCGCAGCACACCGCCACGCCCTGCCCGCCCAGCTCTGTCACCTCGTCGGCGGTGGCGCCGATGGTGCCCGGAAGCGGCGCCGTGCCCTCTTCGAGAGTGCGGCCGGTGACGTAGACGGTGGCACCCGCCGCACCCAGCTCGAGCGCGCAACCCTTGCCGATGCCGCGGCTTCCGCCGGTCACCACCGCGACCTGGCCCGCGAGCGGTCGTGTCACGATTCGCCCCGCACTATTCGCCCCGCACTATTCGCCCCGCGCCAAGGCAGCCGCCTGCTGCTCGACGCGGGTGCCCAGGAAGAAGTCCGGGTTGACGCTGGTGTAGAAGCGAACGGGGTTCGTGAAGACGAAGTCTCGGAAGTCGTCGGCGTCGATCAGATCTTTCTCGACGAGCTCGTGCGCCTCGCACAGCACCTCGGTCATGTCGGGCACGTCCCAGTGCCCCATGTCACTGCTGAACATGGCTCGCAGCTGGACACCGAGCGGATTCGTCTTGCGATTGAACGCCCAGGCGACGGCGGGGTCGTCGGCCTCGCAGCCGAAGTAGAAGCGCGGCACGAACAGGTCGCGGATGTCCTCGACCCGCTCGATGGCGCAGGCCGCCCACTCGTCGAGCACCGGCGGCTCGGGCTCGAGCTTCGTGAACGACTCCTCGAGCCCGGCGAGGTCCGGCCGGAAGTGACCGTCCGCGTACTCGCCGAAGAGCTTGAGGATGAGCTGGGTGTCGATTCGTGCCGGATCGAGGTCGAGGATGGTGCTGGCGTTGCGCTTTTCCCAGTGCGAGATGAGATCGCCGAGCAGCGTGCACGCCCAGCCGACGCCGCCTTCGAGCAGGCCGAAGGACAGCTCCGGGAAGCGGCGCGTCACGCCACCCAGGAACAGTGACTTGCACAGGGCTTCCATGCTCGCGCCGAACGAGCCGATGTGGTTGTACACGTAGCTCGAAGGAGAACGCCGGCTGCCCCAGCCCATCCCCGGTGTGTGGGAAGCGGGCGCGACGCGCAGCTCGGCGCAGCGTCGCCAGAACGGGTCGTAGTCGTAGGCGCTGTCGAGCCCCAGTGCGTCGATCCGCTCGCCGCTGCCGGCTCCCCAGTTCGGCAAGCCGTTGCGCGCGCCTTCGGCGCCCCCGCCCGCAGCGATCGGACGATGCACCAGACCGTTGATCATGATGGCCTTCGCCCCGCGCTCGCCCACCGCATGCTCGAGCTCTGCGATGGCCTCTTCCGGGGTGTGCATGGGAATCTGCGCCGCCACCGTCATGCGGTCTGCATAGGGGGCGTAGACCTCGGCGTTGAATGCGTTGAGCGCCCGGCACGCCACCTGCCGCACCTCGTCGTCCTTGATGGCCGTCGTGGTCAAGGTGCGCGAGCCGTAGATCACCGCGAAATCGATGCCGAGATCATCGAGGCGTTCGTACATCAGTTTCGGCAGGTGGGCGGTGGCGCGGTCGAGACTGCTGGCGGCGGGCAGGGTCCACCAGGGCGGACGCGTCGTCCAGTTCGCGCGTCTTTGCTCGTCGCTGAGCGCACCCCAGGGCCGCAGCACCGTCTCGTCGTAGTCCATGCCACCGGCGGCTTCGAAGCGAGCCGCCATGTCACCGCCGCCGATGTCCTTCACGAAATCGAGCAGCCACGGCTTGAAGACGGGGGCCGTCTCGATCAGGTGGCCGTCGGCATCGACGACGGGGTGCTCGAGCTTCGCGCGCAGCCGGGCCGCGGACGTGTCGCCGGCGCCGATGCGGTCGCTCATCGCCTTCGACCCTCCCCGGCTTCCTTCCCGAGTGCCTGCTCGCGGACGGCGCGATCGTCGTGGTGGTAGCGCGCCCGCCAGGCGGCCTCGGAGACCTTCGGCAGCACGGCCTCGACCTGACGAGCGTCCACTCGCGCCGCGACCTCCGGCGCACCAGCCCGGGCGAGCATCTGGGGCAGGCGCGTGCGAATGCGGTCGAGCGCCCAGCTGAGCGGATCGCCGTCGGCGACCGGGTCGAGGTGCAGCATCTCGTTCGCGTGATCGCGCCAGGACACGTAGTGGTAGTGCGGGTCTTCGTCGAAGCAGTCGAAGCGCAGGTACTCGAGAAATTCGTCGCCGTCCCGGGCGCGGCCGAACACGTGCAGGGAGACCCCCCGATCGTCGAAGCCTGCACCGGCTTCGCGCTCGCCGGATGCGGCGGCCAGCTGATTCGCCGCCGCGATGGCGTCGTCGAGCAGGCGGTACTCGACGCCGAAGCGCACGGCGCCCGCGTCGAAGAGCTCGGTCTGCGCGTCCACGGGCGGGATGGGCATGACCGAGTAGCGGGTGATGTGGTCCGACGGGTTCTCAGACATGGGGCCCGGAAGCGTAGCAGCGGGCGGCGGGCGAAAGCTGGAACGCGAGTCAGTCGACCCCTGTCAGTGGCCCTTCGTCAGACCCTGCACCGAGATCTTGTTGCGCTCCTCTTTCGCGTCCGAGGGGGTCGATGTGACGTTCCAGGACTCGCGCCGCCAGCCGACGCGCTGGGACACGTTGGCAAACGCTGCGCCCGCCGGGTCGACGACCCGCACCGGCCGCTCCGGGTCGTCGGGCCAGCGCGGATAGTCCTTGCGGTCCTCGCTGAAGCGCCCGACGTACATCCCGACGTCGATGCTCTCGCCGCGCTGGTCCCACGATTGGTAGTAGAGCGGCGCCAGGGTCTGCAGGTCGAAGTGCATCACCATGCGCGCCAGGCTCTCCTGCTCTTCGTCGGGCTTTTCGAAACGCGCCTCGAGCACGATGGCCCGGCGCAGGTCCCAACGATCGCTCGCAAACGACAAGCCCCAGACGCCGAAGTCCCGGGCCTTCTCTTCCGGATACATGGGGGTGGTGGCATTGATGGGCGTCAGCACGTCCTGCACCCCGAGCACCTTCCACTTCGCGCGCAGCGGGCGGATCTCGAGGCCCTCCCAACCGCTTCGCTTGGGGGTGACCGCGTCGGGGGCGGACGACGCACCGCCCGCGTCGGCTCCGTCCATGTCCGGCAGGGCCGTGATCCCGACGCTGAAGGAAGGCAGGTACAGACCCTGGATGTAGGCCGCGCTCAGTCGGCGCACCCGCCGGGCCGCGGCGATATAGGCGTGGAGATCGTCCGTGCGGTCGGGGTCGGTGGCGCTCTTCGTGTCGCGGATCTGACGCCAGGCGTGGCCCCTCGCGTTGAAGGGCTCGGTCATGGCGCCCCCCGCCACCCACCACAGCTTCTTGTTGCCCTTGGCCCGGTAGTCGTCGTCGGACCGATCGGCGCGGAACGCCACTTCCGCCTGGTACATGTGGCCGACGAAGGGCTCGGCGCGACCGTAGGCTCCGACGATGTCCGAGATCCGGAACTCGGCGTCGAAGCCCGCGGCGCGGTAGCGCATCTCGTAATTCCAGGCCCACTTGAGCCCGGCCTCGGGATCGTCCTTCGCAATCGTCGCCGCCGGGAAGGGTTGACCGGCCGTGTAGTCCGTCAGGCCGCCGCCATCTTCGAGCCGGGGCTCGCCCGCGAACTTCTCGCTGGCGGCCCGGTAGAAGTCGGGCGGCGCGTAGTCGGCGAAGCATCCCCCGATTTCGAGCCGCATGCCCTCGAAGAAGAACTGCTCGCGGTTCTCCCACAAGAGCTGGGGGATGAACTCACGCAGCAGGGCCAGCTGCTCGGCGCCGATGACGTCGCCGGTCTTGAAGGGAAAGGGCGGCGCGTCGACGAGGGTCGGAGTCGATGCCTCGGGCGCCGCCGCGCAGGTGCCCGGCTCTGGTACGTCCCAGGGACCCGCTCCGGCAGGGGCTGCCGTCCAGGCCAGCAACACGGTCAACGCCGTCAACCCCGGGCGTGCCATCCGTCTCATCCCCCGCGCGCCAGGAAGCCGCGCGCAAGCTGCCCGACGTCCCGCAGCGTGTTCATGAAGAAGTGGTCCGTTTCCGGGACGACCTCGAAGCCCGACCGCGGCAGTGCCTTCACCAGGGCCTCGAGCTCGGCGGCCGGCGCGAACTCGTCGCGGTCTCCGACGATGACGAAGACGGCGCCCGGGAAGTCGCCAAGCAGGCTCGGCTCGAGCATCACGGGCGGCGGCGCAACCAGCAGCAGTTGGCGCACCCGGGGTCGGCCCATGGCGGCGCGCACCGCCGTCGCCGCCCCGAACGAATAGCCGCAGGCGACGATGGGACCGTCGACGCTGTCCTCGATCCAGTCGAGGGACGCCGCGTAGTCGGCCACCGCCGGGCCGAAGTCGCCTGTGACGGTACCCTGACTGGCGCCGACTCCCCGCCAGTTGAAGCGCAGGGATTCGAGGCCGGCGTGCTCGCAAGCGTGAGCCAGCTCGGTGACCACCGGCGAGTCCATGCTGCCGCCATACTGCGGGTGCGGCGGCGCGATCACCGCACCGCGCCCCGCAACCCCGGCACCCGCGACCTCGGCCCCCGAGCGTGGCGCGTCGCCAGAAAAGGGAACGTGCAGGCCCTCCAGGACGGGTCCGTCTTCCGGGACCGCGATGGTGGCGGGTCGCTCGAAGGCTCGGGGCGCCATGGGGCGAACGGTAGCCTGCTACGGTTCGCCCGCCCCGGTCCCGGAAGAGCTTCTTCCCCGGAAGACGGGGACCGCGGAGGCACGGCGACATGGGCGAGCGACGCTGGAAGGGCGCGTTCCTCGAGGTGGTGACCGAAGAGGTTGCGCTTCCGAACGGCAACGTCATCGATCTCGACATCGTGCGTCATCCCGGCGCGTCGGCGGTGGTGCCCTTCGTTTCCGACGACGAAGTCGTGCTCATCCGGCAGTATCGCTTCGCGACGGGCGGCACCTTGTGGGAGGTTCCCGCCGGCAAGCTCGACCCGGGCGAGACGCCGGAACGCTGCGCTCACCGCGAGCTCGAGGAAGAAGCGGGCTGCCGCGCAGGACGCCTGGAACCCCTCGGCGCCATGTGGGCGAGCCCGGGCTTCACCGACGAGAAGATCCATCTCTATGCCGCCTTCGATCTCACCGAGGTGCCCCAGCGACTGGAGGCGGACGAGGTCATCGAGCTCGAACGCATGCCCTTCGCCCGGGCACTCGACCTGATCTGGTCCGGTGAGCTGACCGACGCCAAGAGCCAGCTGGCCCTCCTCAAGGCCTCTCACCTGCTCTCCGGCTGATCCGGTCGCCGACCGGGCCGTGCCTCCCGCGGGCTGCGTTGACGTAGGTGGTTGGGATGCCTAGGCTTTTCGACGCTTCACCCGGCCCGCGCCCGGCCGACGCGAACGAATCGCGCCCGCAGGACATCCAACTGACACGTTCGACCGAAGAGAAACCAAGGAGTCCCTGCGCGTGAATGGACGCGGACAACAGTTCCAATTCGGACCGCCGGTCACCCCGCAAGTCATCAAGAACCTGATGATTGCGAACGTGGTGGTGTTCATCGCCCAGTACATGGTGCAGGGCGTCTACCAGTACGGCGTCGTGATCCCGTACGACACCTGGTACGAGTTCGAGCTGTGGCGGCCGTTCACCTACATGTGGCTCCACAGCGGTCCCATGCACCTGGCGTTCAACATGTTCGCCCTGTGGATGTTCGGCTCGACCCTGGCGCTGTACTGGGGAGACGAGCGCTTCCTCAAGTACTACCTGGTTTGCGGCGTGGGTGCGGGCGTATTGATCGCCAGCGTCCCGCTGCTGCCGGTGATCGCAGGCTGGGGACCCATCTTCGGCCCCACGGGCATTCCCACCCTCGGCGCCTCGGGCGCGGTGATGGGCGTGCTGCTCGGCTTCTCGTTCACCTGGCCGGACCGAACCATCCAGCTGCTGTTCCCGCCGATTCCCTTGAAGGCGATCTGGCTGATCCCCCTCATCCTCTTCTTCGAGATGTTCGGCGGACCGTCGAACGTCAGTCACCTGGGACACCTGGGGGGTGTCGTGGTCGGCTGGATCTATCTCGTGCAGGAAGGCCGGACTCCCGGCGCACCGAACCTCAAGGCCCTCAAGCTCCGCTACCAGCGTTACCAGATGCGCAAGAAGCTTCGTGCGGTGCACGACGAAGCGCGCCGGGACCGCGAGCAGAAGAGGGACCCGAACGACAGGACGTTTCACTAGCCCTGCTCCAGCGCGCCCGCAGGAGTCATCACATGAGTTCGCGATTCGAAGACGAACGCGACTGCACGGACGACGGGCGCGGCTTCGGCGGCTTCATCCGAAGCCTGCTGACCGGCATTCCGTGGAGTGAGTCCGCGCACGCGGAAGAGACCCTCGTCCTCGACCCGCCCGAGGGTCGGCACATGTCGATCCACAACGCGAACGGCAAGACCCGGGTCTACGGCGAGGATCGGACCGACATCGAGATCCGGGTCGAGAAGCACGCCCGGGCCGAGTCGACCGCCGCCGCGGAGACCCTGCTCGACGAGATCGAAGTCCTCCCCGACGAGATCACCGACGGGCTCGAGGTCGAGGTCGTGGCCCCGTCCCGCTGGAAGCGACACGGCAGCGCCAACCTGTCTGTGCATGTGCCCCGGGACCTCGAGGTGGCGGTCATCGCAGCCAACGGGCGCGTGTGCATGGAAGGCCTGCGCGGCTCCGTCCATGCGAGGTCGAGCAACGGTCCGGTGACGATCACGGACGTCGTGGGCGATGTCGAGGTCTACACCTCCAACGCCAAGGTAACCTGCAGCTGTACCTGCGGACGTCTCAAGGCCAGGTCGAGCAACAGCAAGATCCAGCTCGACGACCACAGCGGATCCGTGGACGCCTCCACGTCGAACGGCGTCATCCACGCGGTGCTCACCGCCCTCGGCCCCGAGGGTATCCTGCTCGCCACCAGCAACGGCCGCATCATGCTCGAGCTACCCGAGGCGGTGGACGCCGACGTCGATGTCCGCGTCGACAACGGGGTCATCCGCAACTCCCTCGACATCGAAGAGGGAGCCAACGACGAGCGCACCGGCCGACTGCGCGGCCGACTGGGGCGAGGCGGCTGCCTCATCAAGCTGCGGACTTCGAACGGGACCGTGTCGCTTCGCTGAGGTCTCGTCCCTAGTCCCGCTGCGCGGGACCGCTACTCGCGCGCGCTGAACTCGCTGATGTCCAGCTCGAACTCGGCGCCATCGGTCAAGCTGAGGTTGCCCTCGGTGTCCCGCATGTAGGCGACGGCCTCGACCTCCACGCCCCTCGGCAGCACGTTGAGGATGACGCGGTTGTCGAGCGGGATGAGTCGCACGCGCAGCTCGGGCTTGCGCTGGAACTGGCTGGCGCTGGAGTCGTATACGAAGAGATAGCCGCGGACGCGCAGGGCGCGGTCGGTTGAAGCCTGCACCGCGCCGACGAAGTGACGCCGGACGTCACCCTGGAAGATGCGCCGCTCTATGACGTGAACGATCTCACCGGGCTCGATCAGCTGCATGGCAGTCTCCGTCGGGAAGCAACCGCGTCACGGGCGGTCCTTGGTTGCCGTCGGCACGTTTCGCAGGGAGATCCGGATCTTGTCCGGGTCCATTCCGACGACCGAGAGCGGCTCGGGCTTGTGGACGTCCTGGGTCGAGATCTCGAAAGTGCGGCGACCGAAACGGGCGAGGTAGGCGTCGACCCGCACGAAGACCTCGGTGCTGCCGCCGAGCAGGAGATTGCGACGAAGTCCGCGAACCGTCACGTCCACGGTGCTCGGCTCGACGTACTCGAGCTCGACGTCCGACGGCAGGTTCGTCACCTGCACCGGCGCTTGGACGACGCTTTCGCTGATGTCCGACCCGGGCACGAACACCATCCACAACACGACTGCCGCGGCCGCGGCCACGGCGGCGTCGATGGCAACCCGACCCCGCCACCAGGCCTCCGGCTCCTTGCCTCCCACGTAGACGTCGCGCAGCTCAGCCGCCAGGTCTTCCGGGCGCGCGAGCGCGCGGATCTCGCCGTTGCGGGCGACTGAGACCGTTCCCCGCTCTTCGGAGACGACGACGCAGAGGGCGTCGCAGCGCTCGGCGAGACCCAGGGCCGCCGCGTGCCGCGTCCCGCCCGCGCCCGTCGCGTGCACCGACAGGGGCAGATGCACCGCGAAACGCTCGATGACCCCGCCCCGCAGCAGGACCGCGCCGTCGTGACCCGGTGAGCTCGAATCGAAGAGCGAAAGCAGCAGCGGCTCGCTGACGCGGCCCCCCATCGCGATGCCGCCTTCGAGGTGTCGGTCGAGGGGCTCGCGACCGGGGAGGACGATCAGCGCGCCCGTTCGCGCGGTCGCCATGCGCGTCACGGCGCGCACGATCAGGCCCGGGACACTGCCCTCTTCCCGCACCTTGTCGCGCCCGGGGCGCCAGCTTCCCAGCTGCTCGAAGAGTCGCCGCAGGTCTTCCTGGAAGACGACGACCAGGATCAGGACGACGACTGCGAAGAAGGCCTGGAACAGCGCGGCACTGAGCCGGAGCTCGAGAGCCCGGGTGAGGAAGTAGATGACCCCCAGGATGGCGAGGCCGCCGAGGGCGCGGCGCGCCCGGGTGCGGCGGAAGTACCCGAGGGTGGCCCAGCAGAACACCGCCACGAGACTGATGTCGACGATGTCTCGCCAGCCGCTGATGGGAATCCAATCAGCCATCGACATCCGCCGTGGCGGCTGCCTCCGCGTCTTCGTCCTCTTCGGGTGCGAGGTGCATCCGCAACCGGTTCACGCGACGACGCGACGCATCGAGCACCGTCGCCACGTAGCGACCGACGCGCACGCGGTCTCCCTTGTGGGGTAGACGACCGAGGCGGGCGGTGACGTGTCCGCCGATGGTGTCCTCTTCCTCGCGTTCGTCGTCCGGCAGATCCAGCTCGAGACGGCCTTCCACCTCCGGTAGCGAGGTGCGGCCGGGTAGCTCGTAGCCCCCGTCGTCGAGCTCGGCGATGGTCTGCACCTCGTCGTCGAACTCGTCGCCCAACGGGCCGACGATCTCCTCCAGGGCGTCCTCCCGGAAGGCCAGTCCGACCGCGGTGCCGTGCTCGTCGACGACGACCGCGCAGTGCTGACGGCTGCTCTGCAGCTCGCGCAGGAACTGGGACAACGCCATGGTGTCCGGCACGAAGAGCGGCTCGCGCGCCAGGGTCGCCAGGTCGGTCGGACCCTCGGCCAGGGTCGCGTCCAGGACGTCCTTCGCGTGCACGATTCCTACGATGGTGTCGAGGCCCACCTCGCACAGGGCGAAACGCGAGTGCCCGCTATTCCGCATGCGCTCGAGGTTGTCCTCGAGGCTGTTGCCGAGGGTCAGGAATTCGATCTCGACCCGCGGCACGACGATGTGCCGCACCTCGAGCTCCATCATCCGGAAGACGTTCTCGGTGATCTCGAACTGCTGATCCGAAAGATGACCCGCCCGGGCGGACAGCGACAAGACGCTCCGGATCTCCTCGGTGCTGAGACTGGATTCGTGCCCGAGGTCGGCTGGCAGACCCACCATCCGCAGCATCGTGTTCGAGATCCAGTTGATGGCTGCGATGAAGGGTACGAAGACCCAGGTGAAGACGCGCAGGATCGGACCGGTCACGACCGCCGTTCCCTCGGCCCGGCGCAGCGCCCACATCTTGGGGGCCTGCTCGCCGACGGTCATGTGCAAGATGGTGATCACCGCGAAGGCGAGGCCAATGGACACGATGGGCAGCCAGCCCGCATTCGTCGGGACGTCGAGCCCCACCGATCCGGCGGCGGCGATGATGAGGACCGAGACCGCCGGCTCTCCGAGCGCGCCGAGGATGAGGCTCGCCAGCGTGATCCCGAGCTGACAGGAAGAAAGGTAGAGGTCGAGGTGCCCGATGATGTGCTGCACCGTCGGCGCACCCCGCGTCCCGGCCTTGACCATCTGGGTGATGCGCGACTCGCGCACCTTCACGAGCGCGAACTCGGCTGCCACGAAGAAGCCGTTCAGGAGGACGAAGAGCAGCGTCAGCCCCAGCCGCCAGCTGACGCCAAACATGTCCAACGGTGCGTGGGCTTCCATCTCGGGTCGTTCTCCTCGGGCCCCGGCCTGCGGCGGTGGCCACTCAGACCCGGGACCTTACCGCGTCAGCTGGCAAACAGGTGCCTCTGAGGCTGTGGTGTGGACGGGGGCACGGCTGTTCGAGAAGCCGCTAGTCTCGCCGGACCTGGATGGGGGTGCACCGATGATCATCGACGTCGCCCTGCTCGGACTGGGACTGGCCGTTCTGCTCGCCGGTGGAAAGGCCCTTGTCGGAGGCGCTTCGGAGCTTGCGGGCACGCTCGGCGTCTCCGAGCTGACGATCGGCATGACGGTGGTGGCTTTCGGGACCAGCGCACCGGAGCTGGCGGTGAACACCCTCGCCGCGATCGAGGGCGATACGACGATCGCCTTCGGCAACATCATCGGCTCGAACATCACGAACGCCGCCCTCGTCATCGGGGTTGCGGCAGTGATGCGTCCCATCCTGATGGAGAGCGTGATCGTGTCCCGGGAGATCCCGATGATGATGCTGGCCACCGCCGCCGCACTCATCCTCGGACTCGACCGGATCCGCGGGAGCGCCGAAGGCTACGACCGGGCGGACGGCCTGATGCTGCTGCTGCTGTTCTCGGTCTTCCTCTATTACTCGATCTCCGAAGTCGTCGGGCAGCGCCGGGAGGACCCGATGGCAGTGGGCGCCGTCGCGCGCGCGCCGACCCACGGCGAGGAGCAGCGCGGTCGCGCCTTGTGGTTGACGGGGGGCGGCCTCGTCGGGCTGGTGGTGGGCGCCCAGCTGACGGTCACCTACGCGGTGTCCCTGGCGGAGGCGCTCGAGATTCCGCAGGTCGTGATCGCGCTGACCGTCGTCGCTCTGGGGACGAGCCTGCCCGAGCTCACGACCAGCGTCGTTGCCGCGTCACGCGGAATGGCGAGCATGGCGGTGGGCAACGTGGTCGGCTCGAACATCTTCAACCTGCTGTTCATCCTCGGGTCGACGGTGATCATCCGGCCTGTCGAGGTACCGGCAAGCGGCGGCTTCGACCTGGCCGCCATGGCGGCCTTCTCGGCGGTCCTGCTATTGCTGTCGCGGACGCGGAAGCCGCGTATCGGTCGCGCCACGGGTTGGATCCTCATCGCGTCCTACCTGGGCTACGTAATCTCGCGTTTCCAGACTTGACTGGAACGGCAGCACCGCCGAAGAGGTCGCCATGAACGAACGTTGGCCGGTGGTGGTGGGGATCGACTTCTCCGACTCGTCGAGGCGCGCCCTCGAGCTGGCGGCCGCGGTCTGCGCCCGGGCCAGCGTTCCTCTCGAGCTGGTGCATGTCTGGAACACCGCCGCCCTCGGCTCCCACACGGTCCTGCCACAGTCCTGGGCCGACGAGCAACGCGAACGTCTCGCTGCCAAGCTCGAGGAATGGGCGGGTCAGGCTTCTGCCGCGGCATCCGGTGCGATCCCCGAGGTCCTCTGTCGCGTTGTCGAGGGCGGCCCTTCTCGCGGGCTCGCCGACGCGAGCGCGGGCGCGGGCTTGCTGGTCGTCGGGCGGCGGGGCTCCGCCAACCTCGCCCACGTACTCCTCGGCAGCGTGAGCGAGCGCATCATGCACCTGGTCCGTTGCCCGGTAGTCGTGGTCCCGAACCGGGAGAAGACCCGGTCGGTCTCGCCCCCGGAACGCCTGCTCGTCGGGATCGATTTCTCGAACGGCGCGCGGGATGCCTACCGGGCTGCCCTCGCACTGGCCGAACGTGTGCGCCCGGCACGGGGCCTGCTTCTGCTGCACGCCCGTCCGAGCGAGCACGAGCGCGTACTCGAAGGCTGGAGCGAGCTCGCGCACCCGAAGCGCTACCCCCACGACCGCGATGGTCTCGAAGCCTGGGCGGAGATTCCGGAAGAGGGATCCCTGGCCATCAAGGTGCGCGTGGTGGAGGGCCGGCCGGAGCAGAGCCTGCAGATCGTCGCGCGCGACGAGGCCTGCGACTGGCTGGTGATCGGCGTGCGCGGTCGCACGGCGATCGAGGCGCTGCTCGTCGGCAGTACCACCGACCGGGTCTTGAAGGCGACCGACCGACCGGTGGTCGTCGTGCCCGCGGCGACCGGGTCACCCTCCTAGCCCCAATCCGTCATTGCAGTCAGTTCGATCCGACCCGTCGTTTGGTCGAGACCCCGTCGCGCTCGAGCTCGATGTCGGAGATGCCGATCCGGGCCACCGTGTAGCCGGCGACCACCGCACCCTCTCCGAGCCGGCGGGGAATGCTCTCGCCGTCAACCGCCACGACGGCCACCCTCCGTTCCGCGCGCGGGTGCCAGATGATCTGCTGCACGGCCAACCCCACCGCGGACGGTGTCTCCTGGGCGGCCGCGCGCGCCAGGTTCGACTTCGCAGGCTTCGCCGCCACCGCCGGCAGCACCTGGGGCGGCAGCGCCTGGGGCACTGGCTGGGGAGTCCGTTCCGGCGCGGTTGCGACGACGGGCGCGGGAGACGGCTCCCGAGACGGCGACAGAGATCGCGCCGCTTCGGGCGCCGGAGCCGTTCGCTCGGCCACGACGGGCGCGGGCTTCGCTGCTTGCTGGCGCGGCACCGGGGCTTGAGTCGGCAAGCCCTGCCGCGGGGCCGGGGCTCGAGTCGGTGCCTGGGCTTGCTGCGGTACCGGGGCTTGCATAGGAGCCGGGCTTCGTTCCGGGGTCGCGGTTCTCGCTGCGAGGCGGGCCCGGCGTTCGGCCCTCGCGGCGACGGCGGCCTCGGCGCGGGCCAGGGCTTCGGGATCCGGGCGCACCGTGGCCGGGGTCTCAGCCTCGGAACCGCCAGACGGCGGTCGGACCGCCGCGATGCGACTGCGCGCGGTCGTCGGTGCCAGCGCCACGGGCGTGCTCGGCGGCGGCCTCGGTGCGTCCTCGATGGCCACCAACGACTCGGACGGCACAGCGTCCGCGGGACGCGCCGCTACGGCCGGAACCGGTTCCGCGACCGGCAGCCACAAGGGGCGCAGCGACCAGGCGATCGCGATCACACCGAGGGCCGCCGCGATGCCGGCGGTGATGCTCGGTCCGAGCCCCAACCGACGGCGCGCGGCCGCGGGCTCGACGACGGCCTGCTCGAGACTCCGAGCGGCCTGCGCCTGCTTGTCTTCCTCGAGGCGGCGCAGGGCCTTCAGGATCGTGCTCATCCCGCGTCCCCTTCGCCGACGAGACGCGGCACGTCGTATCGGTGCAAACGGTCGTAGAGAACCATGCGCGTGCGCGGGCCGGCCATGCCATCGGGCAGCAGATTCTGCTCGCGCTGGAAGCTGCGGAGTCCTTCGCGGGTGGCGCGATCGAACAGACCCGACGGCTCGCCCGCGTAGTAGCCGAGCTCCGACAGCGCCGTCTGGAGCCAGCTGACCGAGTGGCCCTGTTCGCCGAAGGCCAGCACCGGGCGGATCGCTTCGAAGTCACGCCACAGCACCCAGGCCTCACCGTCCCACTGTTGGAGCAACTCGTCCAGAGGCACCCACAAGGGGCCCGCCTCGGCCACACCGTGCAGGGCAGCGAGATCACCGTCGATCTGGACCAGCGCCACCAGACGCGTCTCTGCGTCATCGCCTGCCCGGAGTCGCAACAGCGAGGGGTGGTTCAGCTCGCTCAGTCGGTCGAGCCCGGCGTCCTGTAGCGGTAGCACCGAAAGGCCGCGTTCCTCCGCCCAGGCGAGGGCCAGCTCGTCCGTGACCGGAAAGCCCGTGACGGGCTCCAGCGCGTACACGTCGAGGATCGCGTTGAGCGCGGACTTTCGCATCAGGTCTTCGTCTTCGCTGTCGAGGACCGCGCCCAGGAACGCGCCGGCCACCAGGCCGTCATGCGCCACCTGCGACATCTCCTCGATCCGAGCCGGATCGACGGATGCGAGGGTCTGCGTCTCGAAGGCGGCCGCGTTGGTGACACGCAAGGTCGCGCTCCCCGCGAGCGATGCCTCGAAGTCGGAAGCCTCGACGGATTCGGGCAGGTCGGCCAGCAGCGGCGGCGGCGCACCGACCGGCGGCTCGGCAGACCCTTCCAGGGTCACACCCAGAGAAGCCAGCCACGGCCGGACGTGTCCCCGAATCCGGTCGCCCGATCCCATCAACAAGCCCCCGGCAACGACGAGACCCAGCACCAGGCCCGCGGCGAACACCGCGCCTGCGCCGAGCTTGCGAACCCCCGCCATAGCCAGGCGCCGGGCACGCGGCCCGCGGTCCCCCGCCGGGCTGCGAACCGGACGTCGACCGGCGTCCGGGATCTCCTTCGCGGCCTGCCGCACGATGCCGACGCCGATCTGCGGCGTGCGTGCCACGTAGCCCGCAAGCAGAACGCGGTCGCAGAGCACGTTGATCAAGCGCGGGACTCCCCCCGTGCGTCGGTGGATCTCGCGCAATGCGGCGTCCGTGAAGAGATCGCGCTCGGCGCCCGCCGCCACGTGCAGGCGGTGACGCACGTACGCGCGGGTCTCCTTCGTGGTCAATGGATGCAGCTGCCAGCGCACGCTGATGCGCTGTCGCAGCTGCCGCAGCTCGGACGAATTGAGCTTGCGGTCGAGCTCGGGCTGCCCGAGCAGCAGGATCTGGATCAGCTTCGAGGACTGGGTCTCGAGGTTCGACAGCAGACGCACCTGCTCGAGTGTGCTCGCGGAGAGGTTCTGCGCCTCGTCGAGGATCAGCAGCACGCGTCGCTGCTCGTGCTTCTTCTGGAGCAGGAAGTGGTTCAGCTCGCCGGTGAGATCGCTGCGCGAGCGGCCGATCGATTCGAGACCGAACTCCGCGTGGATGTCTTGCAGCAGCTCGATACCCGACTGGCTGGGATTGAAGAGGAAGGCGACCTCGGTTTCGCCGCCCAGGCGGTCGAGAAGCGTGCGGCACAAGGTGGTCTTGCCCGTACCGACCTCGCCGGTGATGCAGATGAAGCCCTCGGCTTGATCGATCCCGTACAGCAGATGCGCGAGCGCCTCGCGATGGGAATCGGCGAGGAACAGGTATCGGGGGTCGGGGAGGAGTGTGAAAGGCTTCTCGCGAAGCCCGTAGAACGCGGTATACATGTCGGGGCTACCTGGCGCGGTAGTGTAACTCACTGATTCAAAAGACGATTCAAAAGACGTTCCGAGCGTTCAAACAGAGGTCGCGGGTTCGCGAACGGTTCCGGGAATGGCTGGAGAGTTCACCGTAGGCCTCGATGTCGGGGCCACCCTTGCCAAGATCGCCCTCCGCCGGCCCGGAGAGGCGGCCAGCTTCGAGCAGCTTCCGTCGGCAGATCTGGCGACAGTGGCGGCTCACGTGACAGCGCTCTCGCCCTCGCTGGCGGGTGTCACGGGCGGCGGCGCGGCCGGCCTGATACCGCTGCTCGGATGCGCTGTCCTGCCCTTCGGCGAGTTCGATGCGTGGGGCGCGGGCGCAACCGAGCTGCTCGAAGGAGCGGATTGCGCTCCCCCGCCCGACACGAAGTTCCTGCTCGTGTCTCTCGGAACCGGGACATCGATCCTGCTGGTGGACGGCGACCAGGCGACCCGGGTCGGCGGCACGGCACTCGGTGGCGGCGCCATCGTCGGGTTGGGCGGTGCGCTCACGGGTGCAGGCTTCAAGCGTCTCAGTGAGCTGGCCAGCCGGGGGAACGCCGCCGTCGTCGATCTGCGCGTGTCGGACATCTACGGTCCGGACCAGATCCCCCTGGCCGGCGACCTGACGGCCGCGAACTTCGGCAAGCTGGCGCGGGAATACAGCGAGGGTCCGGTGACGGACCCGGACGAGACCGAGAAGGCGCATCGCGCGGCGGGAGTCATGCGTCTCGTCGGGGAGAACGTCGCGCTCATCTGCGCGGGGTTGGCGGCTGCCACGGGTGCCCGTCACGTGGTGTACGGCGGATCGACCTGCCGGGGCAACGACCGGCTCGTCGAAGTGCTCGAGGAAGTGACGACGCTGTGCGGCCTGCAAGCCTGCTTCCTCCCTCACGGCGGCTTCGCCGGGGCGATCGGCGCCCTCGAGCTGGCCGAGCGGGCCGAATCCCGACCCGGTATCTGAACGACGAGAGCGCCCCGCCTGACTTGGGGGCGGGACGCTCTCGGTGTCTCTTCTCACGTCGCGCGAGTCGCGCGCGTCGCGCGACTCGACTACTGGCGCGGACCCTCGGGTCGCGACGGATCGCGCAGTGCCGGCTCGGTGGGCGAGTCTTCGCCCGGTCGGCTCAGGTTGCGCACGGCGCGCTGGGTGCGCGCGATGGCGGCCCGCTGCACACGCAGCTCTTCGGTCTGTGCGGCGACCTGTCGCTCGAGGCGTTCCTTGGCGTCGACGAGCTCGTCCATGCGCGTCTCCATCGCCTTCATGCGGCGCTCGAACTCGGCAACCATGCGGGACACGTCGTCGCCGCCGGCCGCGGGCATGTGCGGGCTGTCCATGATCGTGGTCTGGGCGTTGTCGGAAACCATGTCCATGTCATTTCCTTCCTGAACCGGCGCTTCGCCGGCGGCCTGGGCTTCAGTAGTGATGGGTTCGGGGATCTCGATGCCGGCCTCTGCCAGCGTGGCCTCGGGGATCGCGATCTCTTCCGTGTCTGCGTCGCCGACAGGCCCGGTGGCGAAGGGGTCGGCTTCAGCGTCCGTTGCGTTGGTCTCGGGATCGAGCCCCGCAAAGGGGTTGTCGTCGCCCAGGGGGTTCTCGAAAGCGCTGGCGTCGACGACCTCGGCGGCGATGCGGCGGCGCATGAAGATGAAGCCGGCGCCCACCAGCAGCACGAGCCCGAGAGCCCCGACCGTGATGTTCGTGATGTTGAAGAAGCCTTCGCCATCCGGCGGCGTCGCCGACGCGGGCAGAGCCGCCTTCGGTCGCGGCGTCGCCGTCGGCTGAGTCGGCAGCGCCTGGGGTCGCGCAGTCGCTGCGGGCCTCGGTACCGGACTAGCTGCCGGATTCGGTGTGGGATACGTTGCCCGAGGCTGTACGGCACTCGGCGGCATGGCGTTCGCGCCGGTGTTCCGATTGGACCGCGCGGTCGGCGCTGCGTTCGGTGCGAGAGCCAGCTGCTGCGGGGCGCCCGCCGCGCGAGCGTTGCCCGGCAGGGACGCGGGCGGCTGCGGCGTAGCGGCTCCCATGTCCCCGGCTCGCGCAGTCTCTCCCGGAGAAGGCGGGGCCGGTTTCGACTTGCTCGCGGGGACGAATCGCTCCGCGGGCTTCGGGGCGGGCGCCTTCGCGACCGGCGTCGGTTCGGTTTTCGGCGCGGGCTTGGGTTCGACCTTCGCCACGGACTTGGCGGCGGCCTTCTTCTTGGCCAGGGCTGCCCGAGCACGGTCCTTCTCCGCCTGCTTCGCCTTCGCGATCGCCCCTTCGTTCAGCACGTCGAGAACGATGCGCGGCGGGTTCGCGAGGATCATTTCCTTGAGCTTCAGATCATCGCCCTTGAGGCGGACCCGAACCGTCGAACGGCGACTCGATTCGGACGTGATCTCCACCGACTCGATGAAGTCGAGCTTGCCGCGCACGGTCTGGGACTTCGCGGCGGCGTCGAGGGACACGACGAGTTCCTGGGTCCCTGCGGACGGCGCGTGGCGCTCGACCTTGTAGCCGACCGGCGCGTCGAGCTCGAAGACCAGGCGCGAGTAGCCGGCGTGCTGTCCAACCCGCACGTTGACGACGGTCGCGGCCCAGGCCGGAGCGGCCAGCAGCAAGGCCACGACACCCAGGAGCAGGCAGCGCAGCCCTTGCGCCACTCCCCGGTGCGTCTCGCTGTTACGGCTCTTTCCCATGTCTGAATCCGTCCCCTGACGAAGAACTTGCACATCCCTTAACGGGCAGTTGCCGTCAGTCTTTAGGGGGGATTGGCATCTCGGGGGTGAATCCGAAGCCAGCCTCGAAGCGCAACCCGAATCCGGGTGCGAATACCTACAAGTTCTGTCGGGGGGTCAGCAGATCGCGAAGCACCTGGATCGCCTGCCGGATGCGGGGACCGTACCACGACACCCAGGTACCGTCGATCAGGTGGATGCGGTCGGAGGCGGCGGCGGGCAGGTCGAGCGCCGCGAGCTCGCGCACGTCCGGGGCCGCGAACGCATACGGCTCGTCGGGCAGCCAGATCACGTCGGGTGCCAGGGCGACGATCTCATCGAGGCTGAGCTGGGGATAGCGGTCCGGCGCCCCGCTCCTGCGGAGCTTGCGGCGCGGGCTCGCGGGCAGCGGCTCCGCGGTGACATTGTGTCCACCGCATAGCGTGATCATGTCGTGGATGTAGGTATCCCCCGAAGGAGCCATCCACGGGTCACGCCAGATGGGACAGAAGACACGCGGCACCGGCCGACTCGAGTCGGCGAGCGACCGTTCGGCCTCCGCGACCGACTCGAGCACGGGTGCGACCACGTCGCTTCTCGCAGACGCGTCGGCCCCGAGCCCGGCCAGGGCTTCGAGCAGCTCGGCGCCCGCGCGCACCGTGCGCGGATAGGTGACCCAGACGGAGAGACCCTGGGCGTCCAGGGCGTCGACTACCCGCCGGGTGTTCTCCTCGTGGTTCGCGAGGACGAGGTCCGGCGAAAGACGCGCGATGGCATCCGGATCGGCGTCCTTGGTGCCTCCCACCTTCGGAAGCCGTGCCACGGCGTCCGCCGGATGCACGCACCAGTCGGTCACCCCGACGACGCGCGTCCCCAATCCCAGGGCGAAGAGCGACTCGGTGATGCTCGGCACCAACGACACGATCCGTTCGGGCGGGCGTTCGGGCGCCGACTGCAGGATCGGGCTCATGAAGGGCTCACGGAGCGAACGAGACCTCGAGCACGCCATCGCGCAGCGCGACGTCCTCGAGTGGCCGGCCGGTAATCGAGTCCGGCAAGGAGATCAGGCGCTGGGCGTCGCGCACGTGGACGACCAGATCGCGTCCAGCCGACACGACACGCACTTCGTCCTCGCGGACATTGGGAAGGTCGATCTCGAGCACCGTTGCGGCCGCGTCCTTGCGCAAGCGGATGGGCCGACTACGGCTGAAGAAGCCCGCCGGATCCGCGTCACCGAAGAGCTCGCGCGAGAGCGCCGTGAGCGCGTCGGGACCGATGGGCTCGCCCTGCTTGAGGGGCATCACGTACCGAGGCACCGGAAAGGACCGCTCGATCTCGCCGAGCTCTTCGCGCTGGCGCTCGGCCCAGCGCGAGAAGTAGCCCGAGGACGCAGCGTCGGGCAGCACCCGGTTCACCAGCACGGCGTCCGTGGCGACCCCGTAGAGGCTCAGGTACGCGAACGAGCGCCGGGTCTCGTCGACCACCACGCGCGCGGGGTTCACCACCAGGCGTGCGCTGGTGCGGTCGGCGTCCAGCAGGATCTGACGCACGTCCGCGATGTCCTGGTAGAGCCGCTCGATCGCCGCAAAGACCTCGTCGCTGGGCAGGAAGCGGTCGGCGTGCACGGCCTTCGCGAAGGGGCGCACCATGCGCATGGTGCGCCGCTTCCACTCGAAGACGTTCTCCATGAAGAAGTGCAGCACGTCCGGAAAACGCAGCAGGCGCAGGGTCGCGCCCGTCGGCGCGCAATCGACCACGCACACGTCGTAGTCGCCGGTCTGTTCGACCCGGCGGATGGCGCGCAGGGAGATCAGCTCCTCGAGGCCCGGGAAGGCGAGCAGCTCTTCCGCCACCATCTCTTCCTCGCCTTCCGGGGCGTCCCCCGACGCGGAGCGCGACGCGCGCTCGCCGCGCAGGAAGGCGTCGAGCCACTGCTGGATGACCGACCAGGCGTCGTCGAGCTCGTCGAGCACCGACAGCTCCTGCACCGTGACACCCGGTGCGACCTCCTTGGGCCCCGAACCGAGCTGCATCCCCAGCGCGTCTCCCAGGCTGTGCGCCGCGTCGGTGGAAAGAACGAAGACCCGGTGACCGTGCAGCGCGGCACCGAACGCCGTGGTGAGGGCCATGGTGGTCTTGCCGACCCCGCCCTTGCCGGTGTGGAGCAGGACGCGCATCAGGCGGAATCCCGCTCGGCGGCTGGCTTCGCCCCTTTCGCCCCTTTTGCCCCGGAGAACGACACCACCAGCGCTCCCTTGTGGAGTCGCGCGGACTCGAGGGGCAGCCGGGCGATGCGCGGCGGCAGGGGAATCGCCCGGCGGCGAGAGCCCGCTCGCACGATCAGCTCGTCTTCGACCACGGCAACTTCGAGGGCGTCGGCGGACGCACCGGGCAGGGGCAGGTGCACCCGATGCCCGCCGCGTGTGCGCGTGAACCGGATGCGGGGCGCCTCCGAGACCAGCGCGTGAGGCTCGCAGGCGGAGAAGATCTCGGCACCGTGGGCCGACAATGCCTCGAGCCCGATCACCTCGTCGCGTTGCAGGGGTGCATCGAGGACAGCGACAGGTGCGAACAGCTCTTCGAGCTCCTGCCGTCGCTCGCTCTGGCGTTCCCACGAACCCCGGAAGAAGTCCTCCCTCGCCGCCGCCTCGGGCAACAACCGGTTCATGACGACGGCATCGCACGGCAGGTCGAAGAGCGACAGCTCCATGAAGGCCCGGCGCGCCTCGTCGATGACCATTCTTTCCGGGGTCGCGACGATGCGGACGCTGGTGTCGCGGGACGAGAGCCGGTTCCGCAGCTGGACGGCGCGCTCCTCGATCAGGTGCTCGAGTTGCCGGAAGACCGGCGAGCTGGGGATCGGCGCCCGAACCGCCAGCTGTACCACCGGTGACACCACCGTCGACAGCATGCGCGCGAGGGACGGGACCACCCGCAGTGCGCCGGTCAGCATGTCCGGCAGGCTCAGGAGTCGCAGGGTCGATCCGGTGGGCGCGCAGTCGACGACCACGAAGTCGTAGTCGTCGCTGCGGGAAAGCTGCTCGACGGCCAGCAGGGCGGCCACCTCTTCGGCCCCCGGAAACAGCGCCAGCTCTTCGGCGACCACGTCGTCGATGCCCTGGTAGCGAAACAGCTCGACGAGATAGTCGCGAATCGTCCCGTAATGGTTGCCGATCTCCGATCGGGCGTCGATCTCCATGGCGTCGAGCTTCGGACCGAGGGAGACCGGGACAGAGGTCAGGCTCGCGTCCATCACGTCGCCCAGGCTATGAGCCATGTCTGACGACAGGATCAGGGTGCGGACGCCGCGATCCGCGGCCGCGACTGCCGTCGCTGCAGCCGTGGTCGTCTTGCCGACCCCGCCCTTGCCCGTATAGAGAACCAACCTCACACGGCCACGATAGCTCTCGCGCCGGGCGGTCCCTCGTCAGGCTGCGTTCGAGACCGCCTCGTGGTGAGCTCGAGGGGAAAGAGGCCTTGCGGCCAGCGTGCGACGTGCGAGGCGATCGATCGGTTGGATCCAGCGATCGTCGCAGCGCGGGCACTCGCCCAGGGCGAGCGCGGTCGCGCCGTTCTGGACGGCATCGACGACGACGTCCCGACAACCACAGACACGGCAAGGAGTGGGAAAGGTCATGAGGGTCTCCGGTCGGAGTGCTCTCCGAGGGGCCCCGCCTGCCTGGTTGGCAGGTCGGGGCACCCCCGGAAAGACTGCCGGGTCACGAGGGGTGGATGCCCGGTACGTCCCCCATGGAAGCCGGGCCTCGTGACAAATCCGGTCACGCAGGTCAGTGACACCTACGCGGAGAGAGGTTCCTCAGCGAAGCTCGCGCTTGAGGATCTTTCCAGTCGGCCCCTTCGGCAGGGTCTCCAGGAATTCCACGATCCGCGGGTACTTGTAGGCCGCCAGGCGTTCCTTGCAGAACGCGATCATCTCATCGGCGGTGGCCTCGGCCCCCTCCTTGAGGGCAACCACGGCCTTGACCTCCTCCCCGTGACTATCGTGGGGAACGCCGATCACGGCGGCCTCGACCACCGCCGGGTGGGCGTAGAGCACCTCTTCCACCTCGCGCGGATACACGTTGAAGCCGCCGCGCAGGATCATGTCCTTCTTGCGATCGACGATCCAATAGCAGCCGTCCTCGTCCCGGAGGCCGATGTCCCCGGAATGGAACCAGCCACCCTTCAGCGCTTCCTTGGTCGCGTCGGGCCGGCCGAGATAGCCCTTCATGATGTTGTGACCCCGGATGCAGATCTCGCCGCGCTCGCCGTCGGGCTGCGGGTTGTCCTGATCGTCCATGATGCACATCTCGACGCCCCAGACCGGATAGCCGATGGAGCCCGCCTTGCGCGGCTTGTCGAGGGTGCCGAAGCTCGCGACCGGCGACGTCTCGGAAAGCCCGAAGCCTTCCTGGATCTTCACATCGAACTTCTTCTCGAACGCGCTCATCACTTCGACGGGCATGGGGGCGCCGCCGGTGAAGGCCTGCCGCACGTTCGCGAAGTGGCTGGCTTCCGCCCCCTCGTGATGGAGCAACGCGAAGTACATGGTCGGAACGCCCGCGAAGAAGGTCACGCGGTCTCGGGTGATCACCTCGAGGGCCTTGGCGGGGTCGAAGCGCGCGACCACCGTGAAGGAACCGCCGAGGGCGATGCTGGCGTTCTGCACGCAGGTCTGTCCGAAGGAATGGAAGAGCGGCAGCACCGCCATGGCGACATGGTCGTCCCCCGTCCCGGCGGCCATCAACTTCGGCACCACGAACGCACAGTTCAGGAAGAGGTTGCTGTGGGTCAGCTCGGCACCCTTCGGCTTGCCCGTCGTTCCCGACGTGTAGAGGATCACCGCGGTGTCGTCGGGCGCCGTCGGCTGCACGAACCCGCTGGCTTCGGCGGTGGTCATGTCTTCGAGGGAATCGGCGCCACTGCCGCCCCCGGCCATGACCACGGGAACGCCTCGCTCCGCCGCGCCCGCGCGACCGGGCTTCTCGAACAGCGGATGGACGATCAGCAGCTTCGCGTCCGAGTCTTCGAGGAAGTACGCGACCTCGGGCGCGGCCGCGAGCACGTTGATCGGGACCACCGCCGCGCCGGCATAGAGGATCCCGAAGTAGGCGATCGTGAACTCCGGAACGTTGGGGACGAGTAGCGCGACCTTGTCGCCAGGCCCGATGCCGCGAGCCTTCAGGCTCGTGGTGACGCCGCGGACGGCGCGGTCGAGTTCCGCGTACGAGATCTTGCGGTCGTCGAAGATGATGGCCGTGTGGTCCGGCTTCTCGAGGGCGCTGGCCTGAAGGATGGTGCCGAGGTTGAGCTGCATGGGGTCTCCTCTGATCGGGCCCCGATTCTACCGCGCGCCGGCTGCTACCGTGACGCCGTGGCCGATCCCCGCAATCGCCTGGAGCCCAGCCGACCCGAATCCTGGGACGAGCGGACCCGGCAGCTGCTGGGCGAAACCCCGCTCGAGATCCTGCGCACCATCGCCCACCACCCTCGCCTGCTCGAGCCCTTCCTGGGCTTCGCGGCGGTGCTCGCCGCCCAGGGGGTGCTCACGCGACGAGACTCGGAGCTGCTTGCCCTGCGCACCGCCTGGAACTGCCGATCGAACTTCGAGTGGGCCCATCACGTCCTCTACGGCCGGGCCGCCGGACTGACGGACGACGAAATTGCGGCCCTCGCCCAGCCCGTCGGGGGGCACGACGCGGCCTGGGCCTGGCCGGACCAGGACCTCGACCTGATCGCGGCGGCCGACGAGCTCCACGCGGAGAAGGACGTGTCCGATGCCACCTGGTCGCGGCTCGCATCGCGCTTCGACGCGGCGCAGCTGGTGGAGATCCCGCTCGTCGTCGGGCAGTACACGATGCTGTCCATGCTCGCGAACACGACCGACGTACCGACCGACCCGGCGCTCCCGCAGCTGCCCTAGCCGCGCGGCGGGGCTGCTGCGCGTAAGCGTTCTGTGGTTGAATGGAGACCCTGCAGCTTTGGCAGAAGGGACGACCGGTCGACGACGTGATCGCCGACCTCGAGGCGAAGCGTGTCAATGACGTCCGCTGGGCGGACGGACGCGCCTTCGGAATGGTCTACGACGGCGGTCCGACGGTGCACGAGGTGGCCGAACGCGCGGCGCGCCTGCCGAGGAGTACCTGGAGGCGCTGGTGGAATGCGTCGACCAGGTGCGCGGCGCGCGCGCAGACGACCGCAGCACCAGCTACGCGACTCTCGAATAGTCACTTCGCGCCGGATGTCTTTGGACCACGGGCGAGACCGAGAGCGCGACCAACGCCGTAGACTCCGAAGCCGATCAGGATCGGCAGCATGCCCTCGTAGTAGTCCGCGAGGCTCCCGATCTGGCGCCACGCGTAGACGGCGACCACACCGGCCACCAGCATGGCGATGGCAAGGGACTCCGACACGCGACCACCCAGGGCATAGACGGTAAGCAGTGGGACGAAGGCTGCCGCCATCACCGCCCACGCTCCGATCACCAACGAGAAGACGCTCTGATCGCCGAACAGAGCGATCCCCAGGGCGAGCCCCGCGACTCCTAGCGTCGCTCCCTTCACGACGGCGAGCGGTAGTCGTTCGCGCGAAACGAAGTCCTCGCTCAAGTTCGCCGCGCAGCTGAGAACGAGTGAATCGGCGGTCGACATGCTGGCGGCGAAGACACCGGCGAGTATCAGACCGACCAGCGGCTCCGGAAGCTGCGCGACGGCCATCAGGGGCAAAGCGAGCTCCGCGTCGAAGGGAGCATCCGCGGGCAAGAGGACGCGAGAAAGCAGGCCGACGCCGTTCGCGAGGAAGTAGAAGACGACGAACCATGCGTAGTAGTAGACCCGCGCGCGGTTCATGTTGTCCGGACGATCGAGGGACATGAAGCGGATCATGATGTGCGGTTGGCCAGCGACACTGAAGCCCGCGAACAGCCAACCGGCGATGAAGAGCAGGGGCCCCCAGGGCTGCGCCAGCCCGAGCCCCGACGGGAGCAGCTGCATGTAGCTCGGAGATACCTGCGTCAGCGCTTCCCAGGCGCCGGCCAGTCCACCGAGAGACGCGATCGAGACGGCGAAGAGCAGGCTCATCGCAGCCAGCATGACGATAGACTGTGCGGCGTCCGTCCAGATCGACGCGCGAATGCCTCCTGCCCAGCAGTAGGCGACGACGATGCCGGCACCGATGAGCGCACCGGCCGACGCATCCCATCCGAACAGCGCGGAGAGCGCCTTGCTGCCCGCCGTCAGCTGCGCCGCTGCATAGATCCCCAGGAAGATCAGCGAGACCAGGGCCGCGAGGCGGCGGTAGACGCGGAAGTCCGATCCATGCCAGCGGCTCAGGATTCCCGCGAAGGTCTCGCCCTTGCCGACCGTCGTGGCTTCGCGCAGGCGGCGGTGGATCAGGCTCGAGGCCGCGAAGTCGCCGACGATCCACCCGACCATCAACCAGACCGAGGGCAGGCCGACCGCGTAGGTGTACCCGATGACCCCGATGAACATGTAGCCGCTGTTGTTCGTCGCGATCGCGGATAGACCGACGAGCCATGCCGGAGTCTCCTGGCTCGCCAGCAGGTAGTCCCGTGTGTCTCGCCTCGCCCGCACGTGGGACACGATGCCGATGCCCGCGAACAGGGCGAGAAAGAGAAGGAAGGTCGCGGCGATCACGAGAGCGGCGTCGGAGATCGGCTCGCGATGTGGGTGGGCCGGGGCGGCTGGCCCGAGTACGGGGGCGACAGCGCATTGTCGAGGCGATTGAACACCACGAACAGGTTGATGCGCGGGAACGGCGTGATGTTGCCGTTCGATCCGTGCATCGTGTTGCAGTCGAACAGGACCGCCGAGCCCGGGCCGCCCGTGGGTGTCTCGAGGCCGTGATCCAACACCATCGCCTCGAGCAGGGAGTCGGCTGGCAGACCCGCCTCCTGGCGGCGCAGTGACCGCTCGTAGTGGGCTTCGGGTGTTCGCCCGGCGCAGGAGATGTAATAGCGATGCGACTCCGGAATCAGCATCAACGGGCCGTTGTCCGGCCGGTTCTCGGTGAGGTTGATCGACAGGCTGAAGGCGCGCATGCGGGGCATACCGTCTTCGACATGCCAGGTCTCGAAGTCCGAGTGCCAGAAGAAGGGGCGCCCACGAAACGCCGGCTTGAAGTTGATCCGCGACTGGTGGACGTAGGCGGGTGCGCCCAGCAGCTGGTCGACCAGCGCGATCACGCGCGGGCTCCGAACGACGGCGCGGAAGAGTTCTTCATCTTCGTGGACCTCGAAGATCGATCTGACCTCGTCGTCGCCGGGCTCCCGGATCACCTTGGGCGACGCATCGTCCCGCCGCACCCTTGCCAGCTGGCGGGCTTCGAACGCAAGGGAGTCGACCTCGTCCGGCCCGAGGAGCGCATCGAAGACACAGAAACCCCTGCGTTCGTAGTCGCCGAGCGCATCAGACGACAGAGGGCCGTCCAGCCGCTTGCGCTCCCCGGCATGCACCACCGGGTCCTTGCGCGGCAGGACCTGCGGATCTGCACCGATGCGCGACGGATAGGGATCGGAGGCGCTCATGCGCGATCAGTCCGGTCGCAGGGCTCGTCGGGAGCAGGATAGGCACCGTCGGGCCCGTGCACCTCTCGACCGGTCACAGGCGGATTGAAGACGCACACCATGCGCAGCTCGGTCTTCGCGTGCAGCACATGGTGCTCGTGACTGTCGAGGGCGTACATCGTGCCAGGAGAGATGGGCCAGACCGGCCCGTCGGGAAGTAGTCGCAGCTCTCCTTCGCCCGCGACACAGTAGACCGCCTCGAGATGGTGGAGGTACTGCATCTCCGTCTGACCGCCGGCGTGCAGGATCGTATCGTGCAGCGAGAAGCCCATGCCGTCGCGCGCGAGCAACAGCCGACGGCTCCGCCAGGTGGCTGCCGACACGTCGGAGTCGGTGTCGCAGATCTCGTCCAGGGTGCGCACGATCATTGCTTCGGGTCCTCCACCACCTCGTCGACGACCGCCGACAGGATTCGCAGGCCGTCCTTGAAGGCGACCTCGTCGATGTTGAGCGGCGGCATCACCTTCGCCACACCTCCGTCCGGGCCCGCGGTCTCGAGCAAGAGCCCCCGTTCGAACGCGAGCCGGCTCACGCGACCGGCGATACGGGCATCCTCGAACGACAACCCCTGGATCAGCCCGATCCCCTTGACCGTCGCCTTCAGCGAGGGATGAGCTCTCGCGATCGACTCGAGCGCGCTCCGGAGCACGATCGCCTTCTCACCGACCTCGCGCTCCAGCCGGTCGTCCTGCCAGTAGTCCAGCGCGGCCGTGGCTGTCACGAACGCCGGATTGTTGCCGCGAAACGTGCCGTTGTGTTCCCCAGGCTCCCAGGCGTCGAGGTCCGGACGGATCAGCACGATGGCCATCGGCAGTCCGTAGCCCGACAACGACTTCGAGAGACAGACGAGATCGGGATCGAGACCCGCCCGCTCGAAGCTGAAGAAGGGGCCTGTTCGTCCGATGCCAACCTGGATGTCGTCCACGATCAACAGCGACCCGAACCGGCGGCAGAGGGTCTGTAGCCGCCGCAGCCAAGCATCCGAGGCCACGTTCAGGCCGCCTTCCGCCTGGGTCGTCTCGACGATGACCGCGGCCGGCGGATCCATGCCGCTGCTACCGCCGTCGAGCATGGCTTCGAGCACGTCGAGCGTGTCGATCTCCTCTCCGAGGAAGCCGTCGAACGGGACCGCATCACCGAAATGGAGCGGCACGCCGGCACCTCTTCGTTTGAAGCCGTTGCCCGTCACGGCGAGAGAGCCCAGGGTCATGCCGTGAAAGGCGTTGCTGAAGCTGACCACCCCCTCGCGACCCGTGACCTTGCGAGCCAGCTTGAGGGCGGCCTCGACCGCGTTGGTCCCGGTCGGCCCGGGGAACTGGGTCTTGTACTGGAGCTCGCGCGGCTCGAGAATCCGCTCGGCGAAGCACGCGAGGAAGTCCTCCTTGGCCGTCGTCGCCATGTCGAGTCCGTGGGTGATGCCGTCGCTCTCGATGTAGGCGAGGAGTCGCCGCTTCAGCGCGGGGTCGTTGTGCCCGTAGTTGAGCGCGCCTGCACCGGCGAAGAAGTCGACGTAGCTCCGACCCTCCTGGTCGAAGAGGCGCGCTCCGCGCGCCGTGTCGAAGACGGTGGGAAAGCTGCGGCAGTAGCTGCGGACCTCCGACTCGAGGCTGTTGATGACTTCCATGGTTCAGGATCTCTCCTCTGGTTGGCAGACGGTGCGGGAAGGAATGACGGGACCGATACGCAGGATGATCTCGTCCTGGTGATCGAGAGACTCGGGAAAGAGCAAGCGGGGAAAGCCGACGTGCTCCTCCAGGGGCACGCGCCGCTGCTTCGCGAACGAGGTGAAGAGCGCCCGCGAAGCGCGGTTCGACGGAGTCACCGTGGCCTCCATGAAGCGGACTTGTGATCCCCGGACGCAGCGGGCGAACCACTGGTCGAGAAGCCGCCGCGCGAGTCCCTGGCCCCGCGCCGTCTCCGCTACGGCCACCTGCCACACGAAGGCGGTCGAAACGTCGTCCGGGCGCACGTAGCCCAGCACGAAACCCGCGAGACCGTCTCCCGCATGGGCGACGAGTCCGGTGGACGCGAAGTGGCTGCACAGCAGCAGGTAGGCGTACGGCGAGTTCGAGTCGAGGTCAGGGGTGCCGTCGACCATGCGCCAGATTGCCTCGGCGTCCGAAGGGGCCGGCGGACGGATCTCGAAATCCCCCAAGGGATCCGGAATATGCATAGCTTCGACTGTATCCATCGGATGGAATCAATCTAGAGGAATGAAGAATATCCGCAAGAAATGGTCATAAGTTCCTACTTGTTGAGAAAATCGTTGAAATAGGTCCATTCTAGGCTATCTACCGACGCCGAATTATATCGGTGAATTCTATGCAAAATGTAGGTGAATTCCCCTCGGGTCTGGTGGTTCTGAAGTTCGGCGGGACGAGTGTCTCGAGCGCGGACCGCTGGGAGGCCATCGCCAAGGTGCTCCGGCAACGGATCTCCGAGGGACTGCGGCCGCTCGTGGTCTGCTCCGCAGTCTCCCAGGTTTCGAACCGACTCGAGGAGCTTCTGGACCGGTCCCTGGCAGGCAAGGATCCGTCGGCGGGCGTGGCCGCACTCGAAGAGCGTCACCTCGCCCTGTGCCGCGAGCTCGGGATCGAGCTGCCCGAGGCGGTGCGGCGAGAGTTCGAGCTCCTGCGAGAGAAGCTCGTCGGGATCTCACTGGTGCGCGAGGCGAGCCCCCGGCTGCAGGCGCAGGTGCTCGCGGTCGGAGAGCTTCTCTCCACCCGCATCGGCGCCGCCTGGGTGAGCGGCCAGGGGCTGCCAACCCGCTGGCTGGATGTCCTCGACCTGCTCGAGGCCGTGCCGGTTCACGACAGCGATCATCACCAGTATCTCTCTGCCAGCTGTGACCACACCCCCGACCCGGAGCTGAGCGATCGCCTGCAGGCCTTCCCCGAGGCCGTCCTCCTGACGCAGGGCTTCGTGGCGAGGGCCCCGGACGGAGAGACCGCGCTGCTCGGGCGAGGCGGATCCGACACCTCGGCGACCAGTCTCGGTGCCAAGATCGGAGCCAAGCACGTCGAGATCTGGACCGACGTTCCGGGCCTGTTCTCCGCAGACCCGCGACGCGTCGAGGACGCCGTCAAGCTGGAGCGTGTCGGCTACGAGGAGGCGAGCGAGCTGACCACGCGTGGCGCGAAGGTGCTCCACCCGCGCAGTCTCGCACCGGCCCGCGAGGCGCGGATCCCGATCCACGTGCGCAACACCGCCGATCCGACGGACGCAGGCACCGTCATCGACGCGGCCGGGGGAGGCGTCCCCTCCGTACTGGCCATCTCGTCGCGCACGGGGATGACCGTGATCTCGATGGACGTGGAGGGTACGTGGCAGCAGGTCGGTGTGATCGCGGAGCTGACCGCCTGCTTCGCACGCCATCGGCTTTCGATCGACTCGATCGCCTCGTCCCAGACCCGGGTCACGGTGTCTCTCGATCCGGCCGCCCACCCACTAAACGACGACATCTTGCTGGCGTTGCTGGCGGACCTTCGCGAGTTCTGCCGACCCAGTCTGATCTCCCCCGCCGCGTCGATCAGCGTCGTCGGCACTCATCTCCGCTGCGTCCTCCACGACATGCCGTCCCTGTTCCGGGCGCTCGAGAACGAAGAGGTGCACCTCATCTCGCACGCGGCCCACGACCACAGCTTGACCTTCGTGGTGAACGATGACCGGGCGCACCAGGTCGTACAGACCCTTCATGACGACCTCCGGGAGCTGCGTGACCCCCGGTCCGGCGCGGCCTAGCAGACCGGGCCAGGGCCGGTTCGGCTCGCGCGGTTTGCCTCCTACGCGTCGGTCATCCGTTCGAAGGCGGTGATCAACATCTCGACCGCGTAGGTCCCGACGAAGAGTGCGGTGACACGACCGGCGATCTCGACGTAGCGCTCGACCAGGGCTTCGTTCCGCTCCTTGACGAAATCGTGGAGCCACTTGAAGGCCAGGACCGACACGAGAGACGCGAGGACCGCGGCCGCGATCGCGGAAGATGCGGAAACGAGCGGCAGGCGATTTCCGACGACGACGGCTGCACTGACCGTCCCGGGTCCAACCAGGAAGGGCATCGCGATCGAGCCCGCGATCTGCGCCGGCGAGCCGCGAAGCCGCATGAGAGCCACGCGACCGGACAGGATCATTCGCAGACCCATGACCAGAAATACGATCCCCCCGAACATCATGAACGACTCGAAACGGACCTGAAGGACCTCGCGGAACAGCGCCTCTCCGCCGGCCGCGAAGCCCACGAACGCGGCGCCGGCGATGAGCGACGCACGGATCAGGATGGCCGTGAACTCAGTCATGCGAGTGTCGCGAATCAACTCGATGAGATAAGCGCTCATCAGGAACGGGTTGAGCAGTACGAACATCAAGAGGGCGGAGTCGAGGATGGCTTGCATGCGCCCATCCTAGCTGCGGTCAGCGACCTTTGCGTCGTCGCGTCCCAACACTGCGTCTTGGGTCACGCTCCTAGCTACCGATCCGTCGTTGGTCGCGCTTCACCAGGGGTAGCAGGCACCGTCGCGCGGGTCAGCCGCCTTCGCCGTCGCTGTCCGAGCCGGATCGCGGATCGCCCGGTCGACCACCGATGGCGCCGGTCTCGAGCATCGGCGCCGCGTCGATCGACTCTGCGTCCATCATGCCGGCGAGACGCTGCAGGATCGAGAGGATCTGGGTCTGCTCCCACTGTTCGAGATGCGCGAGTTCTCGCCGGAAGCGATCCTGGAGCAGCGACGGAGCTTCCGCCAGAACGCGGCGACCCTCGTCAGTTGCGGTTACGACCACGGAGCGCCGATCCTGGTCACTGCGCTCACGCCGGGCGAGACCGCGCTTCTCGAGCCGCTCGATGATGCCGCTCACGGTGGGTTGACTCAGGCTGACCGCGCGGGCCAGAACGCCGACCGAGGCGGCCTCGCACCGGGCCGCTTCGCGCAACACGACGACCTGAGGTCCGGTCAGCCCGCAGGCTTCGACCATCCGTCGGGACTGGAGGTCGATGGCGCGCACGATTCGTCTCAGCGCGACGACGATATCGTCTTCGATCGGGTCCATGCCAGCCACGCGCAAAGGGTAGACACTGCTGCCCGGTGGCGCGAATGACTCGTGCGAACCAGGCGCGCGAGTCATCCGTGCGAGCTGCCCGTCAGCTTGGCATCGCTTCGAGGGGCGGCAGGCCGAGCTCCCTGCGGTAGGTGTTGTGGTAGTGGTGCAGGGTCGGCTCGTTGCGGCCGAACAGGAACCAGTCCTGCAAGCCGGACTCGGCGCTCTTCTGGGAGAGAGACGCCGCCGCGTAGTCCTCGTCGCGGATGATCGACGCGAAGGTCTCGAAGAACTGCTGGGGCGTGCCTGCGAGCGTGGGATTCCCGAGCTCGTTGGGGTCGTAGTAGAACGACACCTGGGACACGGACCGACCCGGCGTCTGGGGGTCCGGATAGACGCGCACCACGGTGATCGAGTGCCGCCCGACATTGAAGACGACGTTCGGGAAGAGGTAGTAGACCGGGAAGCCGCCCTCGCGGACGTTCCACTCGGACTCGGGGCGCTCGCGCATCTCGTCGATGTCGCGCATGCACAGGATCATGCGGTGGTTGCGCTCCCAGTGGTCGAAGCACTGCACGTTGCCGTGGAAGATCGGGAACAGCGTGTTCTTGTGGAGCGAGCTGAAGTGGTAGGTCTCGCCGAAGGTGTCGATGGCGAGCTTCCAGTTGAGCGGCATGTCGTAGACGTCCGAGCCGACGTAGCTGTAGTCCTGAAAGCCCCAGCTGTCGAAGTCCGGGCCCAGGCCCTCGAGCAGCCGTTCGGCGTCGATCTCGCCCCCGGGATCGGGGTGAACCAGGAGCACCCCGTACTTTTCGACCGCGGGCAACTCGATCAGCCCGTGGCAGCTCTTGTCGATGTTGCCGAAGTGATCCGCCTTCGGGATCGCGACGAGCTCACCCTCGCTCGAGTACGTCCAGGCGTGGAAGGGACACATGAAACGTGTGCGCTTGCCGCGCTCGGCGGACTCGACCTGCACGCCGCGATGCCGACAGCCGTTCAAGAAGGCGCGGAACTTCCCGTGCTTGTCGCGAGTGGCGAGGATCTTCACCCCCCAGTCCTCGCGGGTCAGGAAGGAGCCGTTCTCCGGCAGATCGCCGCTCATCCCGACCATCTGCGGTTGCTTCTGGAAGAAGGTCTCCCATTCCTGGGCGGCGCGGTCCCGGCAGGTGTAGGCGTTGGCCGGATTCCGAAGCACCACGCCCGCGTCGAGGTTGGTGCCCGTGTCGAGCTGGTGGATGAGCTGTCTGACGAGGCGGATCTGTTCGTCCTGCTTCACGGCGATTCTCCCGGGTCTCGGGTGGGGGGGCGCGAACGGTACGTGCGTTCGAAACGCTCGAAGACGTCAGCCACGAGATCATCCGCGGCGACGTCTTCGAAGAGGCATCCCGCAAGCTCGAGGGACAGGACACCGTGCAACGATGACCAGAAGGAAAGCGCCAGCCGTCGCGGGTCGCCTTCGAGCTCGCCCGCGTCTGCCGCCGTCTCGAAGGCCGACGACAACAAGCGCCAGGACCGCATGATCGGCTCGACGTGACGACCCTTCTTGGCGAAGGCGCGGGGCTTGTCATCCGCACGCAGATCGAACATGACCCGATAGGCATGGGGATGCGCGCGGGCGAAGCCGACGTAGCTGCGACCCTGGGCCCGGATACCTTCCCAGGGCGTGTCCGCACCCGCGCGTCCCGCTGCTTGCGCTTCACACAGGTCTTCGAAGGCTCGGGCGCAGACGGCGTCGTAGATCTCGGCCTTGTTCTCGAAGTAGCGGTACGGCGTGGTGGGACTGCAGGCGAGGGCGCTGCCGAGGGCCCGCAAGGTGAAACCGTCGTAGCCATGCTCGGCGAAGAGCCGCAGCGCCGCCTCGCAGAGACGCTCGCGAAATTCGTTGATCTCGTCGGGCTGGAGAGCCGGCCGACCCATGGCCGTTAAAGTAACAACAAATAATAAACACTGTCCATAAAATTATTCGCCAGTAATTTCAAATATTTGCAACGTTCCAGACTAGAGGACGAGTTCGAAACAGGTGCCGTCCGGACCGGTCTCACAGCGCACGCTGCCACCCCGGCGCTCCGCGACGGCTTCGACGATCGCGAGGCCGAGGCCCGTGCCGCCGCGCTCCCGTTCCGTCGTGAAGAACCGCTCGAAGATGCGGTCGCGATTGCCGGGACGGATACCGGGCCCGCGGTCGCGCACCCGGAACACGACGCGCCCGCGGCGCGCGTTCACTTCGAGATCCACGGGCTTGCCCGCGGCGTGACGGACGGCATTGTCGAGCAGATTGCGCAGCGCCGAGTCGAGATGGTCCCGGCGGATGTGCATGCGGTCGGGAAGCGCGCCCAGCTGCAGACGGACCGACCCGCGGTAGCCCCCGACGAGATCCTCGAGGGTCTTCGCCAGGTCGACGGCATCCGGGGCGTCGCTGGCGCTCTGGATGCGCGCCAGGTGCAACAGCTCCGAGACCAGTCGCTCCATCCGCTGGGCGTCGGCGTCGATATTGGCGATGAAGCGGTCCCGTTCTTCGCACTTCATCCCGTCCCACTCGTCGGCGAGAAGCTCCGCGGCACCGCGGATGCCGGCAATGGGCGTCTTCAGTTCGTGGCTCACGTTGGCCGCGAACTCGGCGATGGAATCGGCGCGGTCCGCAAGCTGGACGAGGGTGTGGTCGAGGGTCGCACTGACCTCGCGCAGCTCTGCCGCAGAGAAGCGTGAGAGTCGGGCCGGACGGTGCGCACCGCCTCTTTCCGTGCGAAGCCCGGTGCGCCTCGCGGCCCGCGTCATGGCGCGCAGGGGCTGCTCGATGCTGCGCGAGAGGATGAAGCTGAGACCGACGATCAGCAGCAGGCAGCCGCCACTCGCAGCCAGCAGGCGGTCCCGATCGAACCACAGCGCCTTGGCCGGATCGATCGCGGTGCGCGACATGCGGACGACCCCGATCACGGCGCCGTCCGCGTGCACGGGCAGGGCGACGTCGACTCGCACGCGACCACGACGACTGACGCTCTCGAGTGCGGGCGTCGGGCCGGTTTCTTCGCGCTCGCGCAGAACGACCCCATAGTCCCCAGCGAGGGCGGTCTGCACCTCTTCGAGGTGATCGAGGCAGGCGCCGAGGGACGACCCGCTCGACGCCACCACGCAGCCCCGCGCGTCGAGCACGCGCGCGCCGGCGAGGTTCATGCGCACGGCGCGGGCAAGCACGGGTTGGACGGCGCGCCCGGCGCGCCAGGCCGGCCCGTCCTCGTCCCCGCGGTAGCGGGTGGATGCGGGAGCCCCGGCCAGGACTCCCTGGCCGAGGCGGGCCCGGGGCTCGATGGGGAAATAGCGATCGTCCCCCGCGGCCTCGGGCATCCAGCGCGGCGCGTCGGCGTGCGCGATCTGCATTTCGAACAACCACGCCTCGCGCCAGGTCTCCGCGATCAGGACGGCCTGGGAGATCAGCTGCGCCTCGGTCCGCCGGATGAGCTGATCGTCGAAGAAGCGCAGGCCGAAGATGGTGAGCAGCGGGAGCGCGAGCGCGAAGGCGTTGACGATGAGCAGCAGCCCGCGGATGCCGATCATGCACTCTCGCGCAGCCGGTAGCCGAGGCCGTAGATGGTCTCGATCGGATCCCCACCGGCGTCGCGCAGCTTCCGGCGGATGCGACGGATGTGACTGTCGATGGTGCGGTCCGTGATGTGATGCCCGGCTCCGTAGGCGCGCTCGACCAGCTCGTCGCGGGTATAGACCTTGCCGGGCATGCCGCACAGGGACTGCAACAGACCGAACTCCCTCACCGTCAACGCGACGGTGTCGCCTTCCCAGGTGCAGCGATGACGGTCCAGATCGAGACACAGGGAGCCGTGCTCGATGGCGCGCCCTGCCGCGGGGGACACGGGAGTTGCGCGCCCGCGGCACAGGATCCGCTTCACTCGTGCCACGAGCTCTCGCGGACTGAAGGGCTTGACCACGTAGTCATCGCCACCCAGCTCCAGGCCGAGCACGCGGTCGAGTTCGTCGTCCCGGCTCGACAGGAAGAGGATCGCGACGTCGCTCGACCGTCGCAGCACGCGACAGACCTCGAAGCCGTCGGTTTCGGGAAGACCGATGTCGAGCACCACCAGATCGGGGGCGTGCGCCTCGAAGACGTGAAGTGCGGCGCTGCCGTCGGCCGCCTCGTCGACCACGTGCCCCGCCTTGGCGAGCGCGAAGCGCAGCACCTCACGAATGTGCGGGTCGTCGTCGACGACGAGGATCCTGGCCATTAGAAGCTTGGATCCCTCGTGCGCGACGACGGTTCCACGCGGCGACTCCGGCCCCGGTTGCGACCAGGCACGCCACCGCGGCCCAGGTGCCGGGCTCGGGCGCCGCGCTTCCCCCAAAGGATTGCGCGCTTGCGACGAGAGTTGCCTTCCCGCCGGGCGTCGGAACCCGTCGACGCAGGGCGCCCGGCGGGTACGCGAGGGGCGAGACGCCCGCGACCGGCGGCACCGCAACGTCGGCGTCCTGCCCGATGCCCAAGGGATTCACGATCTCTTTCGCGACGGCTACGAACGAAGTCCACTGAGTCACCAGGCGGTGCTCGAGGCCGAGCCGCACGACTTCTTCCTCGAGGGCGTCGCGTTCGTCGGCGGGAAGGCCCGGACTCCGGTACGTCGTCATGAGGTCTTCGACCCAGGCGCGGGCCCAGAGAATCGGAAGCGCGTCGCCGGCGCCGTCGCCCGTCTCGTACGGGAGCGTGACATCGAGGGGCAGGGTCACCGGTCGCCCCGCGATCCGGCCATTCACGGCGATGCGATGCGTGCCGTCACCGGAATAGCGACCCATCACGCGCAGGGACTGCCCCAGGAACAGGTCTGGGATCTGCGCCGGGAACACATCCGTGACGGGCGCGTCCCCCCAATCGATCGACACATGCGTGAGGACGGGAGAAGCCAGCCGCGCGGCCAGCTCGTCGGCGGCCTGCTCGGCGTCTTCATTGGGCAGCACGATGCGCGCGGCGCCGCGGCCGACCCGGGCCATCTCTTCGAGCAGATAGCGGTTCACGCCGTGCCCGATGCCGAAGGAAAAGAAACGCGCATCTCCGCGGCGCGATTCGATCAGCCGCACCACCTCGACGTCGTTGCCGATGTAGCCGTCGGTGAGGAAGACCACCAGACGCACGGCATCCTCGGGCACCGGCGGTGCGAGCGCCGTGCGGATGCCACTGGTCATGACGGTGCCGCCGGTCCCGTACAACGCGTCCACGTAGGCGAGACCCCGCTGGACGTTCTCCGCTGTGGCGGGCAGCGGTCGCTCGCCGAACTCGCTTGCGGTCTCGCTGAAGCGAATGATGCGGAAGGAGTCGCCAGGCCTCAGTTGGGGCAGGGCCCGGCGCATGAAGCGCTTCGAGGCGTCCATCGGGATGCCCGACATGCTTCCCGAGCAGTCGAGCACGAAGACGAGCTCGCGCGCCGTGATGCGGTCGTCGCTCGCGTCCGCCGGCGGCTCGAGGAGCAGGCTCACGAAACCGTCGCCATCGTCGGCGTGCACGGTGGCGCCCGCGGCGACGTCTTCGCCGGCCAGTCGGTACTGCAGGATGAAGTCCTTGTTGTCGATGGTCGGACCCTCGGCGAGTCCGATCTCGTAGAGCTGCGGCGACTTGCGATCGACGGCGATGTGATGGGTGGGGCTCTCGACCCGGCGGATGGGCAGCCCCCCATCGAGAGTGATCTTCAAGCGCACGCGGTCGCGATCGATCTCGTCCGGCGCCGCCACCGGGGCCGAGGCCGGCAGATTCCAACGGCCGATCTCGAGACCCTCAGGCTCGCCGGGTCGGCTCGTCGGCGCGCCTTCCGACCCGCCGTGCGGGACGGGCGGCAGGTAGCGCGGGCCGACGACCATCGGGAAATGGAACGCGTAGTCCCCGTCGTGGCTGCGGGCGCCGCGCTCGACCACGTGGGCGTACTCGAGATCGACTCGCACGGGAAGGCCGGGCATCAGATTCGCCACTTCCTGGCTGAAGACGTTCGGACGGTGCTGCTCGAGCAGTGCTGCCTGGTTGCCCCGCTCCTTCGCGTTTTCGAAGATCGCGCGCGCTTCCTGCTTGCGGTGGATCTCTGCCTCGATGACCTGGTCGCCGCTCGTGATGCGCATCGCGTACACCGCGGCATCGGAGGGCAACGGGAACACATAGCGGGCGTGGAGCGGCTGGTCGTGGGGGTTCGCGAAGACCTGGGTCAGCCGCACGGTTGCCAGGTCGCCCTGGATGCGAGCGTCCATCACCGTTTCGAGCAGGGGAAGCGGCGTGCGATGGCCGTCGACTTCGGCCTCGAGAGAGACCCCGGCCGCGTCGGCCCGGGCCGAGGGCGCATTCCAGGCGCTCGCCAACAGGGCGAGCGTCCAGAGAACGAGGACGAAAAAGACGGGACCCGTTCGGGCGCGAGCAGATTTCATGACGGTTCCTTCGTTTTGCCGGGGTTGAGAAAGCGGGCGGGACGCATCACGAGCGCGGTCCCGGGAGAGAGCGATCGGGAAGCGATCGGTCAGAAATGGAGGAGGGGAGATCCAAGGCGGCGAAGAGCTCGGCGTCGAACGCGCTGCAGCGTTCCGGGTCCGCTTCGCACAGCGACCACGGAGCGATGCGTTCGACCAGGCTCCAGGCACGGGGCTCGTCGAGCCAACGCCACAGCACTTCGGACACACTGGCGGCGCTGCGTCCGGCGTCGTCGACGAACGACGCCTCGACCCGCCACAGGCTCCCGTCCGGCGCGACGCTGCGGTAGATGATCGAGGGCGTCGCACCGTGACGAACCCCGAGGCGCGTCACCGTGTGTCCGGCGCCGATGAGACAGCGATCGGGACCGTGCAGGTGGCGCAGGGGCGCGCCCGTGCGGACGAGCAGCACCGCGTGGGAATCGCGGCCATCGCCGTAGACGCGCTTCTCGAGGGACCCGCCGTAGCGTTCGTAATAGAGGCGTTCCTGGCCCGAAGGCGGAAGCGGTGTGCCGACCCGGTTCCCGATCGCCGCCGGCAGCCGGCGTCCGGCAACGGGTTCCGAGACGTCGAGAGGCCGCGCGGGCGTCCAGGCGACCAGGGCGGCGGCGCAGACGAGCGTCGAAGCCAGGACCGGCGACAGTCGACCCGGCGAGAACGAGGGCTTCGCAACACCGAAGGGGCGCTGCCAACGCGGCTGCCGCGGCGTCGACCGAAGTGCCACCACGAAGACCGGCAGCGCGCCGATCGCGAGGACCCCGCATCCCAGCAGCGTGTGCCAGGGCTCGTCGTGCAGCGGCCAGCCGGCGCGCGCGCCTTCGAAGAGCACGATCACCCGCGAGGCGTTCGCCACGAAGGCGCCACCGACGACCGCCGCGGCGCCCAGTAGCGCCCGGGGTAGCGACACCTGTCGACGACACCAGAAGCCGAGCGCCAACCCGCACAGCAGCAGCAGACCACGGGCGCCACTGCACGGCAGGTCGACGGCCAGCAGGACATCGGGATGCAGCAGCAGCACGCCTTCCCGGACGACGTCCGGACGGAACGGCGCGAGCACCGCTTCCGCACCGGCTGCGGCCGCGAGCTGCAGAGGATGTCCGAGTAGACGCTGCAACAGGTTCTCGAGGGGCAGGGCGAGGACGCCCAGCCCGGCGACGGCGAGGGGCCGCAGCGCGAACGGCCGACGGTCGACGCCCAGTGCAACCGCGAGCGCGCCCAGGTCGACGACCAGGGCCAGGGCTCCGATGGTGTCCACCGCCAGCAGGTGCCCGACGACCCGGACCGCGGCCGTCCCCAGCAGCAGTCGCCAGGCGACCCGAACCGCGCGCGGGTCCGGCTGGGCCGGTCCGCTCGCGACGGACACGGCGAGCAGCGCCGCGATGCCCAGCGCGACGAAGCCGCCCTCGCTCTGGTAGGACGGATCCCGCCAGGTCTCGACGAGCCACCGGGCGGGATCCATCACCAGCGCGATCGCGGCCACCCCCGAAACGACGGCGGGCCAGCCGAGCCGGACGATCCGGTCGCGGACCGCGCCTGCTGTCGATGCTGCCGAGCCGATCGGGCTGATGTCCATGGTCGGGAGGATCCCGACCGACCGTGCCAGGGGAATCGACAGGACGTGGCAAGGTCAGGGCCGAATCGTGCAGGACCCGTGCAAGGCGTGGACGCCGCTTGCCGGGAGTGGACTCGTGGGCGGACCGGCTCGAGCGAAGCGCTCAGTCCCGCCGCAGCAGCAGACACCCGCCCAGGGGCCCACCGCCCGCCGCCGCAACGGCGACCCGGGGTTCTCCGGCGACCTGGCGATCGCCACCTTCCCGCCACAGCTGCGTGGCCGCCTCGTGCAGGAACCCATAACCATGGAGCCTGCCACCCGAAAGCTGCCCGCCGTGGGTGTTCACCGGGACCTCGCCGTCGAGCGCGATGCGCGATCCGCCCGCGACGAACGGACCCGACTCGCCCTTGCCACAGAAGCCCAGGGCTTCGAGCCAGGCGAGCGTGATGAAGCTGAAGCCGTCGTAGAGCTGCGCGCAGTCGACGTCCGCCGGCGTGAGGTCCGTGCGCTGCCACAACATGGCGCCCGCGTCGCGCAGGGCCATGGTGGTGAGGTCGTCCCACTGGTCCCACGACGGACGACCGTGGACCGCCGTGCCGACGGCTTCGACGACGAGCGGCGGCTTGCGGAGATCCTTCGCGGCATCGACCGACGACACGATGATCGCCGTCGAACCGTCCACCGGAACGTCACAGTCGTACAGGCAGAAGGGCGACGAGATCATGCGGGCTGCCATGTAGTCGTCCATGGACATCGGGTCGCGGTAGACGGCGTTCGGGTTCAGCCCGGCGTTTCGCCTCGCGTTGAGTGCGATCCACGCCATCTGCTCGCGGGTCGTGCCGAATTCGTGAAAGTGCCGCTTCGCCATCATGGCGATCCACACCGCCGCGGACGCCGCGCCGTAGGGCAGCGTCCACTGCATGAAGCCACTGGCCCGGAAGCGTCCACCTCCCCCCGAGCCGATGCCCTGTCGTCCGCCGCCGCCCTGGGCGGTCGACTCCCACACGGTGCGAAAGCAGAGCACGTGCTTCGCGAGACCCGTGGCCACGGCCATGACCGCGTTCACCACCGAGCCGAGCTGACCCGGCAGCTCGGGGCCACCGCAGAACCAGTTCAGCTTCAAGCGCAGCATCTCCTGCACTTCGGTGATCCCCGCGCCGCTGAAGCCCGCGGGAGTCGGCATGCTGCCGGGATAGGTCGAGAGACCGTCGATGTCCTCGCGACGCAGCCCGGCGTCCTCGATGGCCGCGAGACAGGCGTCCGCCGTCAAGGCCAGGGGGTCGACGTTCAGGCGCCGGCCCACCGCCGATTGGCCAATGCCCGTCACCGCCGCGCTGCGTTCGAGACGAGTCGTCGCCTTGCCGGGCACCGTCATGCCCGCGGCTCGAAGAGCGGCAGGAAGACCCCGTCGCCGAGATCTTCGAAGCACACCTGCACTGGCATGCCGATGCTCACGTCCTCGATGGCGCAGTTCTTCACGTTCGTGGTCAGCCGCAAGGACGGCTGCTCTTCGATCTCGACGATCGCGACTACGTAGGGCGGGTCGAAGCCCGGGATCCAGGGCTGGTGGTTGACGGTGAAGGTGTGGACGACGGCGCGACCGGATACCGCCCGGGGCGCGAGCTTGCGGGACAGGCACTCGGGGCACAGGGGCGCCGGCGGGTGCACGTAGTGGCTGCAGTCCTGACAGCACAGGAAGCACAGCTCGTCGCGGGCGCCCCCCTGCCAGTAGTGCTCGTTTTCGGGCGTGACGAGCGGCAGCAGACGAGAGGGCTTCGTCACTCGCCGGTGACCGTCCGGTGCAGGATGTGCGCCGAGCTCTCGACCAGGTCCTCCCGGGAAACGCCGACGAACTCGAGTTCGCGATGATAGGCGGCGAGGCGCTCGAGGATGGCAGCCATGGCGGCGGCCGCCGCCGCGGGACGACCCTGTGGATCGTCTGCGCCCCGGTGTTCTTCGATCACCTTGGCGAGCTGCAGCAAGAGGGGGCTCATGGTCTTCGCCCGCAGGCGCTGGAAGCGCTCGTCGCCTTCGTCCGAAGCCAGATTGCGGACACGCAACACGGCCTGGTGGGCGTCCCAGTGCTCGATGAAGGCCTCGACGATGGTCCGCGCCTTCGCGAGCCCCTCCTGGCCGTGCCAGGGCCCCGCGATCAGCTCGAGCATGCCCGGGATCTCCATCGAGACCTGCTCGGCGACGCAGACGACCACGTCGTCGACGTCGCGGAAGTACTGATAGAAGGTGGCCGCCGACGTGCCGACCTCCCGGGCGATGTCGATGACGCGCAGGTCCCGGAGCTTCGTCTGCGCGAGCAGCTTCTCGGTGGCCTCGAGCAGCCGGCGGCGGGTCTCCATCGCCCGCGGCCCCAGCTGTCGTCCGGTCTGGTCGACAGAGTCGCGATCGCTCATGCGGCGCACTCCGGGGGCTGACCCACCAGGCCCCGGGCGTTGTCGCGCATCACCATCCGGACCTCCGTGTCCGACAGCTTCGCGATCCCGTCCAGGAAGTCTCGCGGCTCGGCCAGGCCTTCGGGGTGGGGATAATCGGAACCGAAGACCACCTGGGACGCGCCGAGCTGCCCGACGAGGGCCGGGATGTCCTCTTCGTGATAGGGCGACACGAACACGTGACGGCGCATGATGGCGCTGGGCTTCTCGCGAATGCGCCCGCCGATCCACGGTCCGTTGCGCCCCATGCCACCCATCTTGTCCATCAACTTCATCAGGTAGGGGACGAAGAGCGAGCCGTTCTCGACGGAGACGACCTTCAGGTTCGGATAGCGGCCGAACAAGTTGTGGAAGACCAGCGCCGCGATCGTGTCCATGATGGGTCGGTCCCCGTAGAAGCAGCTCCACTGCAGGGCCGATTGCCGGTGCGCGGAGGGATTCGGCTCTTCCCCAAACCACACGCTCATCATCTCGTTGTAGCCCGATTCCCCGATGTGGAACGCCACACTGGCCCCGGCTTCGTGGACCCGCGACCAGAAGGGATCGAAGTACGGGTCCGCGGGAGACCTTCCGTAGGCCGGGCCCGGGCGCAGGCCGATGACGCGAGCGCCGCTCGCGAGCACCCGTTCGAGCTCGGCGACGGCGAGATCGAGGTCGCGCAGGGACAGCAGCGGCGCAGCGTAGATGCGACCGCGGTAGTCGAAACCCCAGGTCTCCTCGAGCCAGCGATTGAAGGCCTCGAAGTTCGCATAGAGCTGGACGGGGTCATCGGTCATGAACTGCTCGACGCAGACCGCCAGGGTGGGAAACAGCAGGCAGCTCTCGAGGCCCTGCTCGTCCATGCGCGCGAGCCGCGCGTCCCGGTCCTGGAAGGCGCGCTCGTTTTCCTGGACGACCTGGCCCTCGTAGTCCGGGGTACCCATCTTGCGGAGCATCTCGCGCAGGGCGCCGGGCTTCGCGTTGTGATCGAAGTCGAAGTTGCCGAGGAAGGTGAACGGCTTGTCGCCCACCAGGATGCGTTCGCGGCCTTCGTCGTCCCGGACCACGCGCACCGCCCGCTCGCGATGACGCGGATCGATGCATCGAGTGAAGCAGTCCCGCGGCTCGTAGTAGTGGTTGTCGCTGTCGAAGAACCGATAGTCGATCTGACGCATCGTCAGAACTCTACCTCAATCGGTTAGTCTCCGGCCCGCATGCAGAAACCCCCGAAACCGCCCAGGCCCCTCGCGCGGCCCGTTCCCCGGACCCTCCACGGCGACACCGTCGTCGACTCCTACCGCTGGATGCAGGACAAGGAAAGCGAAGAAGTCCTGGCGCACCTGCGCGCCGAGAACGACTACACGGACGCCCGTGTCGCACACCTCGCCGACCTGCGGGAGACACTCTTCCAGGAGATCAAGTCGAGGATCCAGGAGACGGACCTCAGCGTGCCCGCGCCGAAGGGCAACTGGTGGTACCTGAGTCGCACCGAAGAGGGAAAGCAGTACCCCCTGTCCTGCCGTCGGTCGGGGAGCGCCGACGGGCCCGAGGAAGTGCTGCTCGACGGCAACCTGCTGGCGGGAGACTCGAACTACTTCGCGCTCGGCCTGTTCGAGGTCAGCCCGGACCATGGCATCGTGGCCTACTCGACGGACTACGACGGGTCCGAGCAGTACACCCTGCGCTTCCGCGACCTCGCGTCCGGGCGCGAGCTCCCGGACGTCATTCCGGGCACCTACTACGGCGGCGCCTGGTCGCGGGATGCGAGCTGGTTCTTCTACACGCGCCCGGACGACGCCATGCGCCCCTACCAGCTGTGGCGCCACGAACTGGGGACGCCACCGGAAAGCGACGCGGTCGTGATCCAGGAGGACGACGAGCGCTTCTTTCTCGATGTCGGCTCCACGCGCAGCGAGGACTGGATCCTCGTCACCCTGCAGAGCCAGGTCACGAGCGAGGTGTGGATGATCGACGCCGCCGACGCGGCGGCAGCGCCACGCTGCGTGCGGCCGCGCGAGCAGGGCGTCGAGTACTGGGCCGAGCACCTTCGAGGCGACGCGGCAGATCCAGGGGATGGCGGCCGCCTCGTGATCCTCACCACCCTGGATGCGCCAAACGGCCGCCTCGTCGAGTCACCGGTGGGCAACCCCGGCGCGTGGAAGGAGATCCTGGCGCACCGGGACGACGTCAAGCTCGACGGCCTCGACGCCTTCGAGGCCCACCTGGTCGCGTGGTCGCGCACCGACGGGACGAGCGGCATCACGGTCTTGCCGACGAACGGTGGCACGACGCGCGAGCTCTCGTTCCCAGAACCGGTGCGCACCGTCGACGCCAGCACCAATCTCGAGTTCGAGACCGGCTTGCTTCGCTTCGAGTACGAGTCCCTCGTCACCCCCAGCTCGATCTACGAAGAAGACCTCGATTCAGGCGAGCGCCGCCTGCTCAAGCAGCAGCCCGTGCTCGGCGGATACCAGCCCGACGACTGGGAATCCCTGCGCGAGTGGGCGGTCGCCGACGACGGGACACGCATCCCGATCTCCCTCGTGCGTCCGAAGGGCGCACGCGTGGACGGCAGCTCGCCTCTCGTCCTCTACGGCTACGGCGCCTACGAGTCGAACAGCGACCCGTGGTTCTCCGCCGGGCGGCTGTCCCTGCTCGAACGGGGCGTGGGCTTTGCCATTGCACACGTGCGCGGCGGCGGCGAGCTGGGAAGACCCTGGTACGAAGGCGGCAAGCTCGCCAACAAGCAGAACAGCTTCGGTGACCTGATCGCCTGCGCCGAGCACCTGATCGAACGGGACTACACCCGCGCGGACCGGCTCGCGATCCGCGGCGGCAGCGCTGGGGGCCTGCTCGTGGCGGCCGCCCTCAACCAACGCCCCGATCTGTTCCGTGCGGTGGTCGCCGAGGTGCCTTTCGTGGACGTGGTCAACACCATGCTCGACGAGACCCTGCCGCTGACCGTCACGGAGTGGGAAGAATGGGGCAACCCGGCACTTCCCGAGCAGTACGCGTGGCTCCGTGCCTACTGCCCCTACGAGAACATCGCGGCGCGCCCCTACCCGCGCATCCTCGCGACGGCGGGCCTCAACGACCCGCGCGTCGCCTACTGGGAGCCCGCCAAGTGGGTGGCGGCGCTGCGAGACCAGACGACCGGAAGCGAGCCGATCCTTCTCAAGACGGAGATGGGTGCCGGACACGGCGGACCCTCCGGGCGCTACGACGCGTGGCACGAGGAAGCACTCGTGCTGGCCTTCCTGCTCGACGCGTTCGGACTGGCGGCGACGCGCTAGATTTCCGCGGTGCTGGCCACCTTTCGTTCCTTCTTTGCACCCCCCATCTCCGCCGACCCCGAGGAGAGCACCGGCAAGCTCGTCTGGGTGGTGCGACTGCGCTGGCTCGCCATCGCGGCGCAGTGCGCGACGATCGTCCCGGCGCTCGAGTTCGGCCTGCTCGAACCGCGCCTGCTGCCGCACTTCGCGTCGGTGATCATCCTGCTCGCCACGATGAACATCGTCACCTGGGCGGCCCTGCGCCGGGGCGCGTCCGCGACACCCGGCCGTCTGCTCTTCCAGCTCTCGTGTGACATCGCAGCACTCTCCGGCATGCTGGCGCTGACCGGCGGCGCCTGGAACCCGATGGTCCCGATCCTGTTCGTGCACACGGGGCTCGGCGCGCTGTTGCTCGAAGGCAAGCGGAGCCTGTTCTTCTTCGGCCTGCTGATCGGATGCTTGCTGTTGCTGCAGGCGTTCTCGAACATTCCGCCCGGTCTCGAAGGGTCGCTGATCCCGAAGCGGATCCTGTTCCCCGCGCAGCTGGTGGTTGCCGGTGTGTTCTGGATCCTGACCGCCTGGCTGTCCCGCACCTTGTCGGCCATGACCGCGCACTTCACGTTCCTGCGCGAGCAGAAGACGGGGATCGACCGCTTGCGCGCGGTCGGCGCACTCGCCGCCGGCCTGTCCCACGAGCTGGCGACGCCGCTCAACACCGCGCAGCTCAAGCTGGCCCGGCTGGGTCGCACCCACGCTCTGGAAAGCGACGCCGATCTCAAGACCGCGGCCGAGGCCCTCGAGCACTGCCGCGACGTTCTGCGACACATGGCGGGCGCACCCCTGCATCCGGACCGGCTACTCCTCGAAGTCGTGGACGTCGACGAGATCGTCAGTCAGGTTTGTGCGGGCGTGCAGCTCGAGCACGAAGACGTCGGTATCCACATCCACACCCACGGCCCCGCACCACGCCGGGCGGTGATCCCCCCCGTCGCGTTCTCCCAGGCGCTGATGAACCTCATCGACAACGCCATCGAGTCCGGCGGCAACACGGACGTCGAGGTCATCATCGACAAGCACGAGGGCCACACAGAGGTCGCGGTGCTGGACCGGGGAGGGGGCTGGCCGGACGTGGTCCGCAGGCACCTCGGCGAGCCCTTCGTCACCACCAAGGCGGACGGCGTGGGCCTGGGGCTCTACTTCGTCCACAGCCTGGCGGCAGCCGTGGGCGCCGAGCTGCTACTCGAAGACCGCAGCGAGGGCGGAGCCGTCGCGCGCATACGCTTCCCCCGCGTCAGCGCCGTCCTCGAGGCCGGAGTCCAGTGACCGCATCGAGCCGTGCATGACTGAGCAACCCAAACTCCTCATCGTCGAGGACAACGCGCGCTTCGCCGATACCCTCGCCACCGAGATGACGGACCGCGGCTACGCGGTCCAGACTCTCGACAGCCTGTCCTCCGTCAGGGATGCGGACGTCACGCTCTTCGAGTTCGCGATCGTCGACCTGCGCCTTCGCCAGGACAGCGGCCTCGACGTCATCCAGGCCATCAAGAGCCGCAGCCCGGGAACCCATGTGGTCGTACTCACGGGCTACGGCAGCATTGCGACCGCCGTGCAGGCCACGAAGCTCGGCGCCGCCCACTACCTCACCAAGCCCATCGACATCGACGAGGTCGAGCGAGCGCTGCACACCACCGACCTCGCGAACGACGCGGTCCCGATCCCGACCGAATTCCAGAGCCTCTATCGCCACGAGCGCGAGTACATCGAGTTCGTGCTCGCGGAATGCGAAGGCAACATCAGCCAGGCCGCCCGGCGACTCGGGCTCCACCGTCAGAGCCTGCAGCGCAAGCTGCGGAAGTACACCCCCAGCAACTGATTTCAGCTCGGGTCGAAGACGTTCCGCTCGCCGTCGAAGCGCACCCGGCCGCCGCGACCCAGCTCTTCCCGGGCGACGAAGGCTTCGAGTAGCGCGCGGTCGTCGGGCGTGTTCGCAAGGAAGCGGCGACCATCGTCGAGGCGGCCGATGACGATGCCGCGCTCGGGTCCCGCGCGACCGTGGGTCACCGTGTAGGTCTCGACGGTGCCGGCGCCTTCCGCCTCGGCGACCACCGGAACCGCCTCGCTCGGCATGCCCGACGGCAGGGCGGCAGCGCCTGCCGACTCGAGCGCGGCTCCGGGCGGCTCGGTCGAGAGCACCGCGGCGGAGTGCTTCGTCAGGTACCAGCCGTTTCCGGTCACGAGTCCCGTGCGACCCCGCCCCGCCCGCAGCTCGAGACACATCTGCGCCAGCGAGTGGGTCGTGTAGTTGTTCGCGGGTCCGCCGAAGTAGGGCAGGCCGCCCGTCACGGTGAGCCCGCGCGGATCGTCGATCTCGAGGCCCAGCATCTCGCACGCCATGCCGACGGCGGCCGGAAAGCAGCTGTAGAGATCGAACCGGTCCACACCCGCGAGCGCGACGCCGGCGCGGTCGAGGGCGGCCATGAGCGACGCCTTCATGGCGGGGCATTCGCCGTGGTCCGGACGTTCACTCGCCCACCACGCCGCTTCGATGGCATCCGCGCCGCCGCGCCAGTAGACCCAGAGGTCCTCGGGAACACCGAGCTCGCGCGCCGCGCTCGCGGACATCAGCAGCACCGCGGCCGCCTGGTCCGTCTCGAGCACGGCGTTCAGGTACTTCGGGTACGGGAAGCCGACCATGCGGTTGGCATCGGTCACGGTCGTCAGCTCGTCCGCGCTGCGCTCGACGGGGAACCAGGCATGGGGGTTGCGCGCGGCGACCTTCGTGAAGGGCTCGAAGAGCGCGCCCATCCGCTTGCGATGCGCTTCGAGGTCGAGGCCCCTGCGGCCGCGAAGGGCGTTCTCGAACATCGGATAGATGTCCGTCGGCTGTTTCATGCCGTAGTGCTTCTCGGTCTCCGACGACCCCGGCAGCGTCTCACGAAAGACCTCGGGTGACGCGTCGCTGCCGGCGTCGGTCTTCCAGTCGAGGGACACACCCTCCCGGTGGGCCCGGCGCAGGGTGCGCAGGTTGTTGCAACCCGCGAGCAGGGCGACTCGCGAGCGTCCGGCGGCGATCTGTACCGCCAGGTCATTGAACATGGCAATCGCGGCTTCACCGCCGACGCCCGAAACCAGCTCGCGACCGGGGCGCGCGCCGAGTGCTTCGGCAAGCACCCGGGGCGGGTTCTTGGCGCGCCACGCGGCGACGTCGACGATGGCGATGGCGTCGAGAGCCGTCAGGGCGCGAGCGCCCGCACCGCTGTCCGACGCCGCTTCGTTGGCCATCTGGCCGAGCATCGCGAGCGGACCCATGGCGTCGCGCGGGTCGACGTCGCGTTCGGTCAGCTGCGCGGTCCCGACGATGACCGGGCGTGTGTCTTCGGAAGCGCTCACCATGCCAGAACCCTCGCTCTCACTTCGTCGGACGAACGAGACTATCATAGGGCGCGGGCGTAGAGCCTGGGCATAGAGGGCCCAGCGAGATGACCCGCGAGACGACGAGGTACACGATGAAGATCGGTCTGTTCGGCATCGGTTCGGGCCCCTGCGGCGACCCCGAGGTCGCGCGCGATGCAGCGCGCGCCGCGGAGGCCGCGGGCATCGAGTCGCTTTGGACGGGGGAGCACGTGGTGCTCCCCGACCCGCAAGCGCCGCCGTCTCCCGCGCCGCCCGCCTTCCCGATGCTGCACCCGTCGACGATCCTCGCCTACCTCGCCGGCGTGACCGAGCGCGTGAAGCTCGGGACCGGCATCGTGCTGCTCCCCCAGCGCAACCCGGTGGTGCTCGCCAAAGAGCTCGCGAGCCTGGACGTGGTGTCCGGCGGACGACTGCTGTTCGGTCTCGGTGTGGGCTACCTCGAGCCCGAGTTCCGGGCTCTCGGCGTTCCCTTCGAAGGGCGCGGCGCGCGCGCCGACGAGTACATCGACGCCATGAAGGCACTGTGGACCCAGGACGAGCCGAGCTTCGACGGTCGCTACGTCAAGTTCGGCGGCATCCAGGCGCGGCCGCGCCCCGTCCAGCAGCCCCATCCTCCGTTCATCATCGGCGGCATGAGCGACGCCGCCTACCGCCGGGCGACGGCTCGGGGCAATGGCTGGTACGGCTTCGCTCTCGACGTCGACGGCACCGCCAAGGCGATCGAAGGCCTGCGGGAAGCCGCAAAGCGCGTCGAACGGCCGGATGCGCTCGGCACCCTCGAGATCAGCGTTACACCCATCGCCAGTCCGGACCGCGACACCCTGGCCCGCCTGGAAGAGCTCGGCGTCGACCGCGTGATCCCCATGATCCGCGGACGCGACCGCGACGGCGTGCTCGCCTACGTGGACGCGCTGGCCACCGAGGCGCTGGCGTGAGCGACGCCTTCCTCGACACCTGGCACCGCATCGTCGCCGAAAAGGACCTCGCCGGGCTCCACGACCTGCTCGAAGAAGGGGTGCAGATCGGCGCGCCGCCCTACTGGAATCGCCTGGAGGGACGGCGGATCGTCCACCACCTGCTCGGCATCATCATCGAGACCATCGAAGACTTCACCTACTACCGCGAGTGGCAGCAGGGTCGCGAGTTGGCCCTCGAATTCCAGGGCCACGTCGGCGATCTCGACGTCCAGGGGATCGACCTGATCACCCTCGGCGACGATGGGCGCGTGCGCAACATCGACGTCCTGATGCGCCCGGTAAACACGGTCATCCGGCTGCAGGAAATCGTCGGACCCCAGATGCTGGCCTTCCTTTCGGGAGAAGCTGCGTCCGATTGAAGGCGAGCTGCGCGCCGGCTGCCGACCGGCTGCGCGTCGAACTGCGAGCCCCTCATTCTGTTGGGGCGATATGCCGATAGGAGGGTGATGTCTGCCCTCCCGGACCCCCTACGAAAGCTCGGCTTCGCGCTGCTGGCGACGCTCGTCCTGCTCGCACCGGCGGCCGCTCAGGCTTTGCCCGTGCCGCCGACCTTCAACTGGCGGGCGTCCGCGCCGGGCACGAACCCCGCGCAGTGGAACGCCACCGTTGGAAACAATCAGTGGACCGTGTCCGGCACGAGCTCGGCGCCGACCACGACGACCTTCCCCGGGATCACCGGGTCCTTCGACATGGGCGCCGGCGACGTCATTTCAGGAGTGTCCTTCGACACGCTCGCGGCCGGAGACCCCTCGGACGAAGACCTGAGCCTCGAGCTGTGGTTCCGTCCGAGCAGCATGTCTGGCGGGGAGCAGGTGCTGTTCGAGACCGGCGGCAACCAGGACGGCCTGGCGTTGCTACTCGACGACAGTGTCCTGACCCTGCGCGCCAAGGACAACGGCACCACCGTGTCGACCAGTTATGACCTGGGCGCTGACGCGAGCGAGTTCTTTCAGGCAGCGATCACCATCTCCCTGAACGGCACCGCCAGCCTGTACGTGGACGGCCTGCTGCGAAGCAGCACCTCCGCCGCGGGCCTGAGCGACTGGAGCAACTCGAACGGAGCCGGCATCGGCACGCGCGTGGGCCAGCTCGGCAGCAACCAGGGCAGCACCCTCAACGGCTACGGCGACTTCCTGGGCGAGATGGGCCTGATGCGCTTCTATCGCAACCAGGTGCTGACCCCCGCGCAGGTCCAGCAGAACTTCGACGCCGTCGCGACGCCCGAGCCCGGGACCGCGGTACTGGTGGCCCTGGGCCTCGTCGGCCTGGCCGCGCGCCGACGCCGCAGTCGCAGCTAAAAGTCGCAGCTGAAAGACGCAGCTGAAAAGGCGCGCTACGCCAAGGTCAGCAGGCGGTGCGCTTCCCGGGTCGCCACCGGGATCGGCAGATCGAAGGGGGCACGCGTTCGCGCACGGTGCACTGCAGCCCGTGCAGACGTCGGCCTGGACGTCGAGCTTCGCGTACTGCCGCATGGCCTCTCGCTCGTCCCCATAGTCTTCGAAGTACATCTTGAAGCGCAGCACGTCGTCGATGGGAAGACCTTCGGGACAGCTGCCGAGGCAGGCGCCACAGTGCTGGTAGCAGTGCTTGCCGGCGATCAGTCCGTCGTACTTCCCGAGGATCGCCTGGTCGCTGGCCTCCACCGCCTTGCCGGACGCGTACAGATACTCGTCGACGTTCGAGGGATCGCGGAAGGACACCACCAGACACGAGACGTCGGGGTTCGATAGGACCCACTTGAAGGCCGCCTGGGTGTACGAGTCCTGCTCGTCGCGCGACTCGAGGAGTCCCTTGTGCTTGGCGCCCTTGAGCGTCTTCATGGCCACGACGCCCATGTCGATGGCGCGGGCGCGGTGCACGATGTCGTTCAGGGTCGGCCAGGCGCCGTGGTGATAGGCGAGCATCATGACGTCGAAGGCATTCGACTCGATGGCCTTGTTGGCGACGGCTTCGAGGTTCGGCGTGTGTGACGAGAAGCCGAGGTAGCGCACCTTGCCCTGCTGCTTCAGGCGGTCGAAGGCCTCGTGGGCGTTGGGGTCCATCAGGCGCGCGATGGTGTCGCACGAATGGATGTGCACGAGATCGACGTAGTCGGTCTGCAGGCGACGCAGGCTCTCGTCCACGGCCTCCATGTAGTGGGCCACGGAGGTGCCGGTGGGGAGGTCGCCCTGGGGCGTGCAGAACTTGGTGGCCAGGAACATCTTGTCCCGGTGGCCCTTCATCGCGCGGCCGAGGGCCGTTTCGCTGCCGGCTTCGGAATAGTCCGGCGCCGTGTCGAAGTAGTTGATGCCGCGCTCGATGGCGGCCAGCGCGGTCTTCTCACCGATCTCGCCCTTGATGCGACCGGAGCCGAGTGAGATGTCCGACACCTCGAAGTCCGTGCGACCGAGCCGGCGATAGGACACGACCCGGGAGCCCTGCCATTCGGGCTTGGCGATGTCGGCCTGCACGGGAACGTCGACGGTGATGTTCGGCGCTGTGATGGTCATCCAACCGAGGTTGCGACCGACGGTGGCGCCGACACCGGCGACGACGCCGCCGAGCCCCGCCGCAAAACCCGCCAGGAAGCGGCGGCGGCCGAGCCCCGGGACCGGCGGCGCGTCCGCAGGCGCGTTCGCGCCGAGACCACGTGCCCACAGTACGGTGACGACGAGGGCGGCAATGAGGGAGAAGAGCGTCACGCCGAGAGGCACCGACGAGAGCAGCGAGCGGTCCTGACCTTCGACCGCCTGGGCGAGCCAGCCGCCGAGCCCCCAGTAGAAGGCGGCGATGGTCACGACCCACACCGCCACCACGATGCCACCCCGGATCTGCAAGCGGCTCTTCGCGTCATTCAACTGCGGCACGATCCGTCCTCCCCAAGCGCTATGTCGGGGGGAGTGCACCTGTCTGCCGCAGGCCGTCAGGCGGTGAGGTAGGTGTAGTTGCCCTTGGGATCGTTCGTCCGCTCGGCCTCACCCAGGATGCGCAGGTGCTCGAGGTGGGCGTAGGTCTCACTTTCCGCCATGGCCCCCCAGCTGCGCTTGCGGAACAGCTGCTGGGAGAAAGCCGTCACGCTGGCCGGCCCGCCGAGCATTCGGGAGATCTCTTTCACGCGGTCGAGGCGCTCGGCGTGGTGGACCTTGATGTCCTCGCAACGACCGGCGAGGTCGTCGAAGGGATGACCGTGAGCGGGCAGCGCCAGCTTCACGTCGGGCAGCGCCGCGGCTTCATCGAGAGAGTCGAAGAATTCCTTGAGCGGATCTTCGAAGCTCGAGATGCCCGAGATGTGCGGCGTGATGGTGGGCAACACGTGATCGCCGGCGAGGAAGAGACCGTCCTCGCGGTTGTGGAGACAGATGTGGTCTTCCGTGTGACCCGGCGTGTGGACGACGAACCACTCACGCCCGGCCAGGCGCAAGACTTCTCCGGCCCGGGTCGGGTGCGTGATCGTGGGCACCCAGCCGCTGCGGCCGAGCATGCGCATGGCTCCCCACTTGAGACGCGCGCGCAGCGGCGGTCGCGGCGGGTCGCCGCCCCATGGCGTGCGCGCTCCGCGCGGCACGCTGGGCATGTGGCCCCCGCGCGGAGAGTCACCTTCCCCGGACGCGCCTTTCTCGGGCGCGCCTTCGTGGCGCCCGTCCTGGCTCGCTTGGCCCGACAGCTGCTTCGAGTGCGCGTCGAGGTCGTCGACCGAAACCTCGGCATGATCGTGCGCATCGGGAGCGACGCCGAAACGGAAGGCGTCGTGGGCGATGATCTTCGCACCGGACTGCTTGGCGAAGCGCGTAGCGCCGCCGAAGTGATCGGGATGCGAGTGCGTCACGATCACGGTGTGAACGTCCTTCACCCCGAGCCCCGCCTGCTTGAGACGCTTCTTGAGTGCGTGCCAGTTGTCGGGGCCGGGCATGCCCGGGTCGACCACTGTGGCGCCCTCGTCGTCGACGAGCGCGTAGCAGTTGACGTGGCCGAGGCCCGGCATGCGGATGGGAAGCTCCATCCGCAGGACGCCAGCGGACAGCTCGGTGACCTCGCTGCGGGCCGGCTCCTGTTCCTGCCGGCGGGGCTTCTTGCCTTTTGCGCCCGCCGCGGGGTCTGCGGGCGTCGGCTTCTGCGCCGCCGCCGAGGCGGTCGTCTTTTCCTGGGGCTGTGACATGGGTCGGTCAGGCTAGCAGACGCAGTGCGGGCGCTGGACGGCCGGGCTGGGGCACACTCGGCCGTCCACAGCCACTGCGGGAGCGCGTCATGAGTCGTCTCGAAGGAACGGTGTCCGTCATCACAGGGACCGCGTCGGGGATCGGCGCCGCCTGCGCGGCGCGCTTCGCGCGCGAAGGCGCGATCGTCGCCGGCATCGATCTCGCGAAACCCGGCGACGCGGGGGATTGGGGTCGCGCCGTGGCAGTCGCACCGGACAGCGGGTTCTGGCAGGCCGACGTTCGGGACGAGGCCGCCATCGAACGCGTCGTGTCCGAGATCGTCTCTCGCTTCGGCCGCATCGATTCGCTGGTGAACGCCGCGGGCGTGGCCGGTGCCGGGGCCGTCGGAGAGCTCGCCCTCGCCGAATGGGAGCGCGTCATCAGCATCAATCTCACGGGCACCTTCGTCCCGTCGAAGTTCGTCGTCCAGCAGATGGCGAAGCAGCGCCGTGGCAGCATCGTGCACCTCTCGAGCATCGAAGGGCTCGAGGCGATGGAACAGCAGGCCGCCTACAACGCATCCAAGGGCGCGGTCGTACTGCTCACCAAGAACATGGCCGTGGACTACGGCCACCTCGGAATTCGGGTCAACTGCCTGTGCCCGGGGCTGATCGACACGCCCCTGACCGAAGTGCTCAAGTCCCCCGAGCTCGTCGCCGTCCGCCAGCGATTCGTCGACGGTCACATGCTGCGGCGGGCGGGACAGCCCGAGGAGGTGGCCGGCGCCGCACTCTTCCTGGTGTCCGACGACGCGTCCTTCGTTTCGGGACACGCCCTCGCGGTGGACGGTGGCTACACGGCCGGACGTCGCCTCACCGACCCGCCCGCCTAGCAGGCCCACCGCATGCAACCCGAAACTCCTACGAGGTTCCGATCGGCCTTCCTCGCTCTGTCGACGACAGTGGGCGTCCTGTGGGGGCTGATCGCTGCGCCCGGGATCGTCTTCGCAGAACCGTTCCTGCTGGGTCCACCCGACGCGGACGGCCCGGTAAAGGTGTCCTTCGGGTTCTTCCTGAGCGAGGTGAACCAGATCGACGAGCGGCTGGAAGCGTTCTCCTTCGAAGCGATCGTCACGCTTCGATGGAACGACCCTCGCCAGGCCTTCGACGCCGACGAAATCGGCGCGCCCTTCCGGACCTACCAGGGCAGCTACCAGTTCTCGGAAGTCTTCGACGGCTGGTGGCCACAGCTCATCCTGACCAACGAATCGGGCGGCTTCGATTCACAGGCGGTGCTGCTGCGGATCGCCCCCGACGGAAGCATGACCCTGATCTCCGAGATCGCCGCATCTGCCGAAATGCCGATGGGTCTGCGCCGCTTCCCCTTCGATCGTCAAGGCTTCGAGGCACGCTTCGAGGTTCTCGGCTTCGGCGAGGACCGCGTGGTTCTGGTTCCCGACCCGTCCACCTCGGGCGGAGCCAACGACGGTGTCGGGATCGCCCAGTGGGACTTCGAAGGGCTGGAGGTCACTTCGCGCAGCTATCGACCGATCTACGGCGACGGTCACGGCGGCGAGTTGTCCCTGGTCGTAGCGACGATCGACATGGCCCGTCGCCCGGCGCACATGCTGCAGGTCGTCGTACTGCCGCTGACCCTGCTCGTGCTGCTCACCTTCTCGGTCTTCTGGATGGATCACTCGTCCCTGGGCGACCGCATGGACATCTCGTTCATCGGCATCCTGACGGTGGTCGCGTATCAGATCATCGTCAGTGAGGCGATGCCAGGCATCGCGTACTTCACCCTCATGAGCGGGTTCCTGTATTCGACCTACATCGTGCTGGCCGTCGGCGTGATCGAGAACCTCGCGGTATCGAAGCTCGACCGCGCGGGGCGACGTGCGGAGGGAGACAAGCTGGACCAGACCTGCCGCTGGCTGGTGCCGCTCTGCTTCTTCGGCGCGAACGCCTTGTCGGCCGTCTACTTCTTCTTGCTCTACTGATCGTCGTCGGGCGCGGGGGTTGTCTTGCGACGGTCGCTCCTGGCGTCGCCCGCCTCGAGATTCCAGGCGTTGAACAGGTTGTCCGGGATCTCGGCGCGCAGCTCGTAGTCCTCGGTGATCACCTTCGTCGACGAACGAAGCCGCGGCGTCTCGAGGGTGATCAGGAACGGGATCCAGCGATCGCCGACTCGACGCACCTCCGCCGGATCGACGGTGAGTCGCTTCAGGTGGCGGCCCTTCACGTAATAGTCGGTCCACAGGATGATGCCGCGTTCGCGCTCGAGACAGGACACCTGGCGTTCGTAGGCCGAATCGAAACCGGGGGCGGCAGTGATCTCGACCCGCACGCAGGGCGCAGCCCCCGGCGGTGGGGCGTCTTCTTCGACGAAGCGCACCTCGAAGTCCTCGATACTCTTGGGCTCGACGTCCTCGTAGCTGAGGTCCGTACCGAAGAAGGAGTCGCCCTTCTGCGCGCTCGACAGGTGCCGCGTGATGCGCACCGCCGGGAGGTAGACGTAGAAGTCGTCCGATGCTCCCTCGTTTTCGAGCACGAGCACCGAGGTGCGACGGATCGACTGGGGGTAGAGGAAGCGCAGCAGCGCCTTGCCGGGTCGCACGCTCTGCCGGCGCGTGAGCTGGAGCCGGCGGCGCATCTCGCTGCCGCCACGCGAGCGGGTCGCCAGGACCAGGGTCTGGATGTAGTCCTCGGCGTAGAGATTCTTGTAGGCGCGGTCGAGCAGAGCGGCAGCGCTACCGGGTTCGGGCGCGGCCGACCAGGCGGGGGGACCGGACCACGCGAGGGCGAGCACCAGCGTGCCGAGTAGAATCGTCTGCCGGGGCATCGACCCGGAATCTACCACCTGCCACGGAGCCTGGATGCGAACGCCTGTTCGGCCCATCGGTCTGCCTGCCAGCGCACTCGTTCTGATCGGCACCGTCGCCACGATCGCAGGGGCGCCCGCAGGCGCGGCCGTCACCCTGGTGGCCGACGACGAGGTCGTCCTCCAGGCACACGAGGTCATCGAAGACGACCTCTTCGTCCAGGCCCCGTATGTACGCGTGGACGGAGTCGTGAAGGGGGATCTGACGATCCTCGCCCAGGACGTGGTCGTCGAAGGCATCGTCGAGCAGGACCTGTTGGTCGTAGCGAAGACCTTGTACCTGAACGGATCGGTGAACGACGATGCGCGGGTGGTGGCGTTCGCCATCGCTCTCGGAGAGGACGCCCGGGTCGCGGACGATTTCTGGACCGCGGGCTACAGCCTCGAAGCCAAGCCGGGCAGTGGCCTCGGCGGGTCGCTGTACGCAGCAACCAAGCAGCTGCTCCTGGCAGGCCAGATCGTCGAAGACCTGCGCGCGCGCAGCGGCGCGCTCGAGCTGCAGGGACTCGTCGGCGGGTCCGTACACACGGTGGTCGGCGGGCTCGAAGGCGTCACGCACTCGACCCTCGTCGTCGACATCGATCTCGAGATCCCGCCGGTGGCCGACGGCATCACGGTGACGGGCAGCGCCGCCATCGGCGGCGACCTCGACTACCGCTCGCCAGAACCGGCCCGGATCTCACCCGACGCGAGCATCGCGGGCGCCGTCCGGCACGAAGCCTGGCGGGCCGGCGCGACGTCCACCGGTGTGTCTGCCAGCGACGACGAGAGCAGGATCGAGAGCTGGTTCGAAGGCTCATCGAACGGAGGCGTCGAGCGACTCGTGCTGCTGCTGATCCTCGGCCTGGGGCTCGCGGTGACCGTGCCCGGTTTTCTGACTGCCCGAGGTGACGACGTCCGCAACCGGCCCGTCGACCTGCTCGGCTGGGGGGTCGCGGCCATCGCCTTCGCGTTGCTGGCCGGGATGGTGCTGGGCTTCGGCTTCGCGGTGCTACTCGCACTCGGGATCGCGACGGACCTCGGGGGCCTCGCGGTAACCGCGATCTTCGCCGGCGCCCTCACCCAGACCGCTGTCCTCACGGTCTTCCTCATCGCGCTCGTCTACGTCGGGCCAGTGCTGGCGAGCGCAGGCCTGGGACGCGCGCTCGTCGAGCGCTTCGTTCCTTCCCTCGTCGCGCCCTCCGCAGGACAGGTGAGTGCGATCGTCCCGGCCATGATCACGATCGCGATCGGGGCCGCCGCCTACGCGGGCCTCCGCGTCGTCCCGTGGCTGGGTCCGCTGGTCGGGCTCGTCGGCGCCCTGGTTGGGCTCGGCGCACTCGCGACCTGGCTGCGGTCTCAGAGCTCTTCCCAGAACTCCTCTCAGAACTCTTCTCAGAACTCTTCTCAGAGCCTGGGTCAGAGCCCGGGTCAAACACCTGCCGCGTCGGCGAGGAACACCAGCAGCGGCTTGTAGCCCCGACACGCGCGTACGAAGCGCGCCGGGAAATCCTTCGCGCAGGCGTCCTTCTCGTTGAACGAGGTGCGCGCCGTGAAGCTCTTGCGCTTGATGTCTTCGATGAAGGGATGGTCCGCATCGAAGCCCCGGGGCGGACGCACCAACGCCTCGTCATCTTCCCACAAGCCGAGCTTCCGGATCTTCTTCCAACCCGCTTCGTCGTCGACGATGGCCTGGCGCACGCGCAGGAGTACGTCGTTCGGCGGATGCCAGAGCCCGCAGGCGACCATGACCGAGCCCGGCTCGAGGCCCAGGTAGAAGCCCGGCGACGGCGTCTTCTTCGGCGCCGTCTGGAAGTGCAGCGCGGCGTGGGTCTTGTACGGCGTCTTGTCCTTCGAGAAGCGGGTGTCGCGGTAGATGCGGAAGAGCGAGCCGCCGTTGGGCCGCGAGTCCGCGATCACGCCCGGATGAATGTCGCGCAGCTTCGGACCGACGGCTTCGACGAAGCGACACAGCGGGTCGCGCACGTCGTCGATGTAGCGCTGTTTGTTGGCGTTGAACCAGTCGCGGTCGTTGTTGCGCGCCAGCGCGCGCAGGAAGGAAAACAGTTCCTTGCCGATCAGACCATCTGCCATCGCCATCTCCGCTTCCCGCGTTCCTGGCCTGCGGGTGGCTCGGCGGATCGTACCACGCGGCGATACCCTCCCAGCATGCGACTCCTCTACATCGACATCGACACCCAGCGCCCGGACCACCTCGGTTGCTACGGATACGAGCGCGCCACCAGCCCCAACATCGACGCCATCGCTCAGCGCGCCGTCCGTTTCGATCGCGTGTATGCGTCGGACACGCCTTGCCTGCCGAGTCGATCGGCGCTCATCACCGGGCGCTTCGGCATCCACAACGGCGCCATCGGGCATGGCGGCACCGCGGGCGACCTTGCCCTGGACGGCGAGCCGCGCGGCTTCCGCAACACCTTGGGTGTTGCGAGCTTCGCGACGCGCATGGCGAACCTCGGGATGCGCACCGCGACCGTCAGCTCGTTTCCGACCCGGCATTCGTCCTACCACTGGCTCGCCGGCTTCCGCGAGAGCTACGACGTCGGCAAGGGCGGGCTCGAGAACGCCGACGAGGTCAACGCCATCGCCCTCGACTGGCTCGATCGACACGGCAGCGAGGAAGACTGGTTCCTGCACGTCCACTACTGGGACCCGCACACCCCGTACCGCACGCCGGCTTCACTGGGTGACCCCTTCGCCAACGACCCGCTGCCCGACTGGCTTTCGGAAGAGGTGCGCGCCGAGCACTGGCGCGGCTATGGCCCACATTCCGCGCGGGAAGTCGGAGGCTTCTCGGTGAACGAAGCCATGCGACGCATCTTTCCACGTCAGCCCCTCGAGTGCCCGGACGAGGCCGCCGTGCGCGCCATGATCGACGGCTACGACTGTGGGGTGCTCTACGCCGACGCGCACGCCGGCCAGCTCTTCGACAAGCTCGCCGACCTCCACGTGGACGGCGATACCGCCATCATGATCTCCGCGGACCACGGCGAGACCCTCGGCGAGCTCAACGTCTACGGCGACCACCAGACCGCCGACGACATCACGTCCCACATCCCGATGATCCTGGACTGGCCCGGGCTCGGCCCCGACAACGCGGGACGGGTGGACGACGCCTTCCACTATCAGTTCGACGTGGCGGCGTCCGTGCTCGAGCTGCTCGGCACGCGCGTGCCGCGCAGCTGGGACGCGCGCAGCTTCGCCCATGACCTGCGCGCCGGCGAATCGGCTGGACGCGAATCACTAGTGCTGTCCCAGGCGGCCTGGACCTGCCAGCGCGCGGTGCGCTGGGACGACTGGATCGGCATCCGCACCTGGCACGACGGCTACCACGCCTTCCCCGAGTGGATGCTCTTCGATCTCGCCAACGACCCGCACGAGACCCGCGACCTGTCGGGCGAACGCCCGGACATCGTCGACGAGGCGCGAGGGCGGCTGGCGGACTGGCACGGTGAGATGGAGGCCACCGCGACGCGACCGGGCGACCCGATGCAGACGGTGCTTGCCGAGGGCGGCCCCTTCCACACACGCGGTCAGCTCGCCAAATACGTGGCGCGTCTGCGCGACACAGGCCGCGAGCACCACGCCCGCGCCCTGGAAGAGCGCTTCCCCGACGAGCTGTAGGGTCAGCCGCCGAACTTCGCGTCGAGCTTCGCGTCGAGATAGACCTGCTCGTTCTCCGGGTCCACCAGCACCCGGGGCGGCGGCGGCAGCTTCAGGCGTCGCCCGCTGCACTCGCGTCCGGTCTCGATGTCGAACGTGTAGCCGTGCCACGGACACACCACGCGGCCTTCCTCGACGGGCGCGTCGCCGAGGGGCCCGAGCAGATGCGGGCACACCGCCGAGTACGCGACGAGTCGGCCGTCGTGCTCGACGACGCGAAACCCACGACCGCCGAAGCGGACGGACAACGGCAGCTGGGGGCGCAGATCGGAGAGGCGCCCGAGCGAAACCGTCGCGGGCGCGGACGCCCGGGGTGTCTCGCTTGCGGATCGCTTTGCCGACAGCTCGCGGGCGCGGTCCGTCATCATCGACTCGTCCTCGTCCCACAGCTGCGTGTAGAGCTTCACGTACATGGCGCCGAGGGCATCGGCGGCTTCAGCAGCTACGCCGGGCAACCAGAACTCCACCCGCACCGCCGTCTCGTCGTCGCCGCGCGCGTCCACGTCGGTCCAGATCTCACTGCCCGCGCCTGGACCCTCCACCGTGCGTGACACGTAGCGGGGCGCATCGTCCTCGATGACCAGCTCGAGCAGGATGCGGCCTCCGCCGTGCAGCCCGATGTGTGCCCGCCAACCCCAGTCGCCGGAATCCACCAGGTCGATGGCCGCGAAGCTGCCCGCGTGCAGCCAGGGCAGGTGTTCCCAGTCGTGGACGTTCTCCCAGACCCGCTCGCCCGAAACCGGAAGCGACCGCTCGTAGACGCCGACGCGTGTCAGACCTTCTCGCATCGCAGATCCCATGGCGGGAAGGATACCCCGCCACCGGTCTATACTGCCGGGATGCCGAAAACACGAACGATCTCCCAGCCCAAGGTCTTCGGTGTCACCGAGACCTCCATCAGCCTGGTCTTTGGCGTGCTCGAAGACGGCGCGCTCATCGAAGCCGACGCCACGGTGCGCCTGAACGGTCAGGTGCGCGCCAGCAGCCAGGAAGCCGGCACGCGCCTCGTGCGCATCGAGGGCCTCGACCCGGCCACCGACTACGCGATCCGGATCGAAGCCGCGGGCGCCGACTCCAACACGAAGGCGGAAGGCAGCCGCTACTTCACCGGCAACGCGCGCACCCACGACGCGCCGGGCGCACAGCAGGTGGGGTCGTTTGCCACGATGAACGACCTGCACTTCGGCGAGTCGCAGATGGGCGGCACCCTCACCGAAGACCACGAGTACGGCGACGAAGCGCCGGGCTTTCCGGTGGTGCGCGACGCCGACTACGACTTGCCCTACGCCGAGTTCATGAACGCCGACGCGATCGACGCCATCAATCGCCTCGACGTCGACTGCACGATCATCAAGGGCGACATCGCCGACCGCGGCCTGCCCGAACAGTTCGAGACCGCGGCGCGCACCTTCGCGGCTTTCGAGAAGCCGCACCATCCCTTCCTCGGCAACCACGACTACCTGGAAGTCCGGGAAGGCAGGGAGGTCGACGGCTACGGGATCCTCGGCGCCGAGCCGGCGCCCCGGCACGTCGACCTTGCCGGCTGGCGCCTGATCCTGCTCGATACGGTGATCCCGGGCGAGCACGACGGCGCCTTCGGCGCCGAGCGCCGGGACTGGCTGGCAGACGCGCTGAACGAGAGCGGTCGACTCGGGATGCCGACCCTGCTCCTGTCACACCACCAGCCCGTCCCTCCCGAACACCGGGACAGCTACCCGAACAGCATCGGAATGGACCCGCAGGATTCGCTCGCCCTGTTCGACCTGCTGGCCGAGGCGCCTCACGTGAAGGGCATGCTGATCGGGCACACCCATCGCAATCGAATCCGGCGCTATCCCCGGACCGGGTCGCTGCCCTTCATGGAAGTCGCGAACCCGAAGGACTACCCCGGCGGCTTCGGCCACTACCGGTTGTTCGAGGACGGCAGCTTCCGGCAGGAGGTACGGCGCACGCCGTCGCGGCGGGCGCTCGAACATTCCACCCGCTGCCGCGGTCTCTTCAAGGGCGGCTACCAGCACTTCGCCCTCGGCAGCCTGGAAGAACGGAGCTACGTCGCAGACGCCTGAGACGCCTGCGCGGTTTCTTCGGCGGGTTCCGAATCGTCCTCGCTGACGGCTTCGGGCATCCAGCCGCTGGCCACGAGACGGGTGTTGGCGTCCTCGGCTTCGACCTCGTGCACCGCGACGGTGGCGACGTCGTCGTCCTTGGGGACGAACGACGCCCACATGGGAAAGACCCGGGTGCCGCGCTGGATGGCGAGGATCACGTAGCTCTCTTCCGCCATCGAAAGCGTGTCGGACACCGCGCGTTCTGGCGCCGCCGCCGTGGGCGTCTTGAAGCGGCGCTTCTCCACGGTGACCGCGCCGCGGCGATCGCGCACGTCCCAGCGGCCCATGTCGTGGGGACCGTCGAAGGCGACCTTGGCCTGCTGGTTCGCGACCAGCTCCTTGGCGAAGCCCGTGTCCCTTCGGTCGACGGCCACGAGCCCCTCGGTGACCCCGAACAGGTCTCGGGCACGATCGACGAACACGGCGTTCACCGTCTTGTTGGCCGTGAGCCCGATGGCGGTCTTCACCTCTTCGAAGCGCGCACGCTGCAGGATCCGTTCTTCGAGGGCGTTGCCGTAGACGACCGTGAAGCCCGACTCCTCCACCCGCCGGCAGTTCTGCGGGTTCGAGTCGATGAAGACGACGGACGTGCCGTTGGACCGCAGCAGCTCGGCCAGGGCGATACCGAGACCGTGCGCGCCGAGAATCGCGACCCCCTCCCGGGCGGGCAGCTTCACGCCGAGCCAGGTCGCGACGAAGCCCGCGGTCAGCCCGGCCAGCAGCACGGTGCCCGCGATCGTCAGGAACACCAACGCCCGCAGCTCGGTGCCCCCCGCCATGCCCTTGCTTTCCAGGGCGATGGCCGTGAGCGAGGCGATGGCCGCGGCCACGATCCCGCGCGGCGCCACCCATGCGATGAACATCCGCTCGCGATTGCTGAGGTCCGAGCCCAGGGTCGACAGCCACACGCCGATGGGACGCACCACCAGCACCAGCGCAACGACGACCAGCAGGCCGGGCACCCCCAACGCGACGACGTGGTCGTAGCGGACGTCCGCGGCCAGCATCACGAACAGCAGGCCGATCAACATGACCGTCAGCTGGTCCTTGAATTCACGCAGCTCACGCGCCACCGGCGTCGGCATGTTGCCGAGCACGGTGCCCGCCACGGTGACCGCCAGGATGCCGCTGTGGTCGATGACGAGCTCGCTGGTCTCGAACAGCAGCAGCACGCCCGCCAGGGTGAAGATGTTCTCGAGCCCTTCCGGAACCAGGCGCCGCACGCGCAGGGCCCCCGCCAGCAGCACGCCGGTAGCACCGCCCATCAAGAGCCCGAAGCCCAGGCGCACCATCAGGTCGCGGCCCGCGTCCGCCACGGAAGTCGCGTCCGGGGCGACCACGAGCGCCAGCACCAGCACCGCGAAGAAGGCGCCGATGGGATCGATCAGCACGCCCTCGGCTTCGAGCACCGTGGACACGCGACCCTTCAAGCGAAGCTCGCTCACCAGCGGTCCGATCACCGTCGGCCCAGTCACCATCACCAGCGACCCGAACAGCACCGCGAGCTTCCAGTCCCAACCCAGCAGGTAGTGGACGGCGACGGCGCCGCCGGCGACGGTGATCAGACCCCCGTAGGTGACGAGCCGCCGGACCGACGACTGCACCCGACGCAGGCGGGAAAACTGCAGGTTCAGGCCGCCCTCGAACAGGATCACCGCGACCGCGACGTCGAGGATCGCGTACATCCCCGACCCGATGGCGTGGGGGTCGACCCAGCCGAGGCCATCCGGCCCGAGCCCGACACCCGCGACCAGCAGCACCACGATGCCCGGCACCCGCAGGTGCCGCGCCAGGGATTGCGACAGCACGCCAGCGGCCAGGGCCAGCGCGATCGTGAAGTTGGGATGCAGGTCTACCACCGGTCCTCCCTGTAGCGGGAAAATCGGTACACGTCCTGAGCACCGATGAGATTCTTTCCAAAGCGAAAAGTTGCCAAAACGAACCGCTCCTCTAACCTGCCGTCGTGCAACACGAAACCGACCAGAGGGCGCGCGCCCGGGATCGCGTGCTGCTGCAGCTCAAGACCCGGGGCGCGCAGACCGCCGCGCAGCTCGCCGAACGTCTCGACGTCACGCCGATGGCGGTCCGGCAGCATCTGGCCGTCCTGGAAGAGGAAGGCCTGGTCGACCACACCGCCAGAAAGCGCCGGGTGGGCCGCCCGGCCCGGGTCTGGCGCCTGACCCCCCAGGCCAGCGAACGCTTCCCGGACACCCACGCCGACCTCACCGTCGAGCTGCTCTCGGCCATGCGGGAGGTCTTCGGCGAAGAAGGGGTCGACCGCCTGATCCACGCCCGGTCGCTGAAGCAGCGCGCCGCGTACCGCAGTCGCCTGCCGGGCCCGGACGCACCGCTTCCCGAACGCGTGGCGGCGCTGAGCGCCCTGCGCCGGGACGAAGGCTACATGGCCGACTTCAGCGAGGAAGCCGACGGCAGCTTCCTGCTGGTGGAGAACCACTGTCCGATTTGCGCTGCGGCAACCCTGTGTCAGGGCTTCTGCCGCGACGAGCTCGAGCTGTTCCGCGAGGCCCTGGGACCCGACGCAGAAGTCGAGCGCAGCGAACACCTGCTCGCGGGAGCCAGGCGCTGCGCGTACCGCATCACGCGGGCATCCGGTGCCGAGGGTCGACGCGGGACCGAAAGCGTTGCAGGGTCTCGCGAGCGATCCTGAACAAGGGAGCCATCGAATGCGCACGGTCCTACTGGCAACGATCCTCTGCCTCACGACGGCCGCCGGCCTCGCCTGGGCGGCCCACCACGAGCTTCCCCGCCACGCTTCGCCCGACGGCGCCGAGGTCTACATCATCAGCCCGAAGGACGGCGCGACCGTGACGAGCCCGGTGACCGTGCTGTTCGGCCTGCGCGGCATGGGCGTCGCCCCCGCCGGCATCGACATGCCCGGCACCGGCCACCACCACTTGGTGGTCGACGGCGAACTCCCCGACCTGAACGCCCCGTTCCCGACGAGCGACAAGAACATCCACTTCGGCAAGGGGCAGACCGAAACCACGATCGACCTCCCGCCCGGCAAGCACACCCTGCAGCTCATCATGGGAGACATGAACCACGTCCCCCACCAGCCCGCCGTCACCTCGAAGAAGATCACGATCACCGTGAAGTAGGCTCCGTCGACGCCCTGGTGCGAACGAGCCATGCCCGCTAGAGTGTACACCTTCTTGTACATCTCGGAGGGCTCCCGATGGCCGCCGACAAGGTCTCGGTCGCAGAGGCGCGACGGAACTTCGCGCGATTGATTCAACGTACTCAGAAGGGGCGAGCGATCGAGATCACGCGTCGCGGAGAGCCCGTAGCAGTGCTGCTATCCGCGGCCGACTATCTGGCGCTGTCTGGTGAGCGTCCCTCCTTCATCGACGCTGCGCGGCGCGTTCGCGATCGACTGGGCGTCGGCGATCTGGAGATCGGCGAGGACGACTTCGACCGCCTGCGAGACGGAGCGCCGGGACGAGAGATTTCCCTCTGAGCATTCGGTTTCTGCTCGACACGAACGTCCTGTCCGAACCGATCAAGTCCCGTCCAAACGAACGCGTCCTGCAAGCGCTCGCAGAGCACGACGGTGAGCTCGCGACGTGCTCGATCGTCTGGCACGAGCTGCGCTTCGGGGTCTCGCGGCTGGCCGCTTCCAGGAAGCGCAACGCGATCGAGGCGTATCTCGAGGAAGCCGTTCGGCGCGCCCTGCCGATCCTGCCCTACGACGAGGAGGCGGCTACCTGGCATGCGAGCGAGCGAGCCCGGCTCGGAAAGCGTGGGCGCGCACCCTCCGCAGCGGACAGCCAGATCGCAGCGATCGCGCACGTCAACGACCTCGTCGTCGTCACGGCCAATGTCCGCGACTTCCGCAGGTTCGGCGAGATCCAGCTCGAGGACTGGTCCCGCTAGCAGTACCAGAAGCCGCCGAGCCGGATCGCGATCACCGCGAGGTAGCTGCGCCGATGTCAGCCGCTTCCCTTGCCTCGACCGCCCTCGCAAGCTCCTCGAGCGGAACGGCAATGCCCGCGTTGCAGTCCAGTTGCGCGGCGCTTCGAAACGCTTCAGCAACCACCTCGAGGTCGGCACTCACGACCCGTTCATGGTACGCCGCAACCAGCGGCGCGAATGCGGTCAGGACCTGTTGCCTCGCTGCGTCTCCCAGCGCGCGAATGCGTGTGAGCGCCAGCAGGGCCTGGGTCTCCTCGACGAGCGCTGCTGAGAAGAGGGAGGACGAACTCAGGAATTGCCCGGCAGTTTTCGCGTGGCGGACCCGGGCCTCGTCCAATGTTGCGTCCCGGGCAAGCTGCTCCGAATTCTCCGCCCATCCGGCAAGTTCGGAAATCGTGGGCGACCTCTCGCCCACTGCACCCAGCCGCAATGCATGAATGGCGACCAGCTCTCGATCGAAGAGCAGCCCGTCTGGTCGCGACGGACCGTAGAGACTGCCCAGGCGAGGTTCCGGCTCGACCACGGAATCGAAGAACGCGTAGCTCGCGATGAGCTGATCGAAGAGATCACCCGACTTCGCACTACCCAACCGGGGAAGCGCGAACGGAGACACGGTCGCCAGCACGTCGACCGCCGACCGGTACTCGGACGCAGACCAGGGCTTCGTCGGCTCGGGGACTCCGAGCTGGACGTACTCTTGAACCAGCAGTGACTCGTCCGGCGGAACCCACAGGTCCTGCTGCCGAGCCGCTCCGCAGAGAAAGACCAGGCAACAGGCCATCGCACCAAGCTGCTTCCCGCTGAGCCTTCGCCTACGAGAAGGATCAGCGGGTCGCCGCGCGCCACCAGGCCGAGGCGCGGGCCGAGGGGGGAGGCCTGCGACGACGTTGGGCATGACCATGACCCGGCATGGGGAAACCAGCGCCGCCCTGGGTGGAGCGGGCCTCCCCCTCGGCCCGCGCCGGGAAACGAGCAACCGAGCCCGCATGCGCGATCAGGCCCCGTACATGCGCTTCGCGTGGTCGAGCAGGTCGTCCCGGAAGTCCGGATGCGCGATCTCGCACATCGCGCGGGCGCGCTGCTTCACCGTCTTGCCCCGCAGTTCAGCGATGCCGAACTCGGTCACCACGAAGTCCACGTAGGTGCGCGGCACCGTGACCGGGGTGCCCGGGGCCAGGGTCGAGACGATGCGGGTCACGCGTTCCTTGCCCGTGGACGGCACCGAGCTCGACGGCACTACCGAGACCGACTTGCCGCCCGGCGAGTAGGCGCCCGCCAGCATGAAGACCGTCTGACCGCCGACGCCCGTGTAGGCGCGGTGGTCGAAGGCTTCGGCGGAAACCTGGCCCGTCAGGTCGACCGCCATGGCATTGTTGACCGTCACGAAGTTCTCGAGGTGAATGAGTCTTCGCAGGTCGTCCGTGTAGCCGAAGTCGTACAGCTCGAAGGTCGGGTTGCCGTCGATCTTCGCGAGCTCTTCGGGGGGCATCGACGTGAGCGCGCTGCCCACCACCTTGCCCTTGTGGATCGTCTTGCGTTCGCCCGTCACGTTGCCCGAGGCCACGAGGTCGGCGATGCCACCGGTGATGAGCTCGGTCTGGATGCCGAGGTCGTTGCGGAAGTCGAGAAAGCGCCCGAGAGACGCGGAAACGGTGCCGACGCCCATCTGCAGGGTGTCACCGTCGTTCACCAGCTCAACGGCCACGCTGGTGCAGATGGCTTCCACCTGCGCGACTTCTTCGTCGCTGGGCGGTGCCTGTGGCGGCGGCGGGGGCGGCTGTGCGCCTTCCACGAACCAGTCGATCTGGTCGACGTGCACGAAGTTCTCGCCGCCGGTGCGGATGAAGTCTTCCTGTATTTCGGCGATCACGAGCTTCGCGCCCTTCACGATGGTCGGCGACATCCAGACGCCGGGCCCGTAGCTGCAGTAGCCGCGCGCGTCCGGCGGCGACACTGGCACCAGGAACACGTCGGGATCAGAGGTGACGCCGCAGGGCAGCTCGTGGCTGCGCCACAGGCCGATCGGCAGGTATTCGGAATCGCCCGCGTGACAGGCGGCGCGGTTCGGGGGCGTCGCGTAGTTGTCGAGCAGCGTGAACGCGCCGAGCAGGTCTGGGTCCGTCCAGCAGACGAGGGCCGCCAGGTGCTCGATGCGGACGTTCTCGAGGTCGCCCTTCTCACGCGCCCGCGCCTTGAGGCCCTCGCAGAGCGTGACCGGGCTGGCGGTGAACGGCGCCACACCGACGGTCTGCCCGGACCGCACGTGGCCGACGGCCTGTTCGAGAGAAACGAGCTTCGCACCGAGGCGTTCGCGCCAGCTCATGGGATCCCCCTGTTCGGACGGGTTCCCCCGGAGCCTATCACCGATGCGCGCGGCTCAGACGAGGATCTTGCTGCCCTGCTCTGCGATCGCCTTGGCCGCGTCCGCGGCTGCGTTCTCGCCGGTCCCGGGATCGGCCTCGGTCCGTTCCGGCGCCGCGGGGACCGCACGCCCGCGCTGCACCGCGGGTCGCTCGCTGATGGCGTCCTTCCAGCGGTTCAGGTGCTGGAGGCCGTCGGTCTCGACGCCCGCCCAGCTGTGGATCGACACCCAGCTCCAGTTCGCGATGTCCGCGAGCGAGTAGTCGTCCGCCAGCCACTCGCTCTCGCCGAGTCGCCGGTCGAGCACCTCATAGAGGCGACGGGTCTCGTTCTGGTAGCGGTCGATGGCGTACTGGATCTTCTCGGGCGCATAGCGGAAGAAGACGTTGGCCTGGCCCTGCATCGGACCGATGCCGCCCATCTGGAACATCAGCCACTGCATCACGAGCGAGCGGCTCTTGGCATCGGTGCCGAGAAGACGACCCGCCTTCTCGGCGAGATAGACCATGATGGCGCCGGACTCGAACACCACGAAGTCGTCCGCGTCATGGTCGACGATGACGGGGATGCGACCGTTGGGGTTGAGCTTCAGGTACCACGCTTCCTTCTGCTCGAGCTTGTCGAGACGGATGGGAGTCACCTCGTAGGGGATCTCGAGCTCTTCGAGGGTGATGGAGGCCTTCCAGCCGTTGGGCGTGGGGGACGTATACAGCTCGATCATCAGCGTCGGTTCCTTCTTGAGGCTTTCGGATACGGGAAGAAGGGGCGCGTTCAGCCGCGTTCTATACGGGGAGATCCTGTCTCCCGTACAGCGACTCGAGTTCGATGCCGCGAGCCGCAAAGGCGTCACGCGCGCCCTCCCCGCGGTCCACCAGGCACAGCACGCGCACCACCTTGCCCCCCGCCTCGCGCACCGCCTCGACGGCCTCGAGGGTGGATCCGCCGGTGGTCGTCGTGTCTTCGACGAGGGCCACGGCCTGTCCTTCCCGGAACGCGCCCTCGATGCGACGTCCGAGACCGTGCTTCTTGGCCTCCTTGCGGACGAAGAAACCGACCAGGTCTGCCGGCGGCTCACGACGCGCCGCGGCAGCCAGCACCGCCGAGACGAACGGCACGGCACCCACCGCCATGCCGCCCACGGCTTCGACGGCCGGGCCTTCGAGCAGCTTCTCGAGGGCCAGCTCGCCGGCGAGCGCGACACCCTGGGGTCGCATCAGCGTCTGGCGCAGGTCGAGGTAGAAGTCGCTCTCGCGTCCGCTCGCGAGGGTCACCTTGCGGCGCTCGAACGACACGTCGAGGATCAGGTCGAGCAGCTGTTGGCGTCGCTCGTCGCTCATGACTCTCCTCTTTCCTCGCTCTCTGGTTCTCAGCCCTTGCGTGCGCCGAGCATGGTCTCGGCGATGATCTTCGTGTGCAGCTCGCTGGTGCCTTCGCCGAACTCGAGGCTCTTGGCTTCCATCAACAGACGACCGATCTCGTATTCCGCCGTGCACGAGTAGCCGCCGAAGATCTGCATGCCGTCGAGGGCGTTCTGGGTGGCGGCCTGGCTGGCGAGCAGCTTCGCCATGGACGACTCCATCGAGCAACGCGCGATGCCCGCGTCCTTCATGCGCCCGAGCTGGTAGACGACGTTGCGCGCCTGCTGCACCCGGCAGGTCATGTCGGTGATCTTCTGCTGGATGAGCTGGAACTCGCCGATGGCCTGGCCGAACGCCTTGCGGTCGAGCGCGTAGGGGAGCGCCAGGTCGAGGCAGCGCTGGGCCTGACCGACGCAGCGCGCGGCCACCGAGAAGCGGCCCGTGTCGAGGGCGGCGCCCAGCACCGGGAAGCCCTTGCTGGGCTCGCCCAGCACGCACTCGTCGGGCACGAAGGCGTCGACGAAGTTGACCTCGGCGAGATTGTCGCGCTTGAGGGTGCGCATCGGGAAGTCGCCGACGTGGATGCCCTGCGTCGCCTTCGGGTCGACGAGAAACGCCGTCACGCCCTTGTGCTTCTTGTCGAGGTCGATACTCGCGACCACGAAGAAGAGGCTCGCGTGGGCGGCGTGGGAGATGAACACCTTGGTGCCGTTCAGCTGGTAGCCGCCGTCGACCTTCTTGGCGGTGGTGCGCATGTTGCCGAGATCGGTGCCGCCGCCGGGCTCGGTGAGACACGCGGAACAGATGACGTCCCCCGCCGCGATGCCCGGCAGCCAGCGCTGCTTCTGGTCTTCGGTGCCGAAGCGCAGGATCGAGCCCGCGCAGAGAGAATTGCTGACCGAGACCACCGAAGCCGTCACCCAGTCCACCCGGGCCAGCTCCTCACAGATGATCCCGTACGTGACCACGTCCGAGAACGAGCCGCCGTATTCCTCGGGGATCATCGGGCCCATCAGGCCCAGGGGCGGAAGCTTGGCGATCAGCTCGAGCGGGTAGCGTTCTTCCTGCTCGTACTTCTCGACGTGGGGGAGGATTTCCTTCTCGGCGAACTCACGGACGCTGGCGCGGACCTGCCGCTGCTCTTCGGTGAGGTCGAAGTCGGCCATGCGGTCGAGGGGGCTGCTCAATGGGGGCTCCGAGGCGCGTTCTCTACGGGACGGGACGGATGAGGGACGCGCCAGAATAGCCCAGCAGGATCGCCTACCTGCGGGGGATGACCTCGGCGGCGACAGTCGCTAAGGTCCCGCCTCCCCAGGCACTTCTGGCAGACCGCCCAGACCCGCAGCCCAGGCCCGAAACGCGGGCCGCAAGCGAAGCACGAGAAAGGCATCCCCGTGAGCGCGCCCAAGAAGAAGAACATGACCCACCGGAACCGCCGCAAGACCGCGAAGTTGCGGGCCCAGAAGAAGGCCCGGCACCGCCGGTCCCGGATGCGCAGCAGCAAGGGCGAGCGCGCCACGTATCGCTAGCTGGCGAAGCCAGGGGCTTCGCTTGCGACGGAAGCCGAAATCCCAAGACAGAGTCTTGGGTCGGCCTCCTAGCCGCTAGGCCGGAACCACAGGTTCCGGCTTGCTGTGGGGTGCGCGGCCTCAGCGGGAGACGGCTTCTCCCAGCTCGTTGGCTGCCCGGTCCACGGCCGCGTCGATGGCCCGTTCCCAGGTCTTGGCGTCGTCCGTGTCGGCACCGTCCGGGAACAGGATGCCGCGCGACGAGTTCACGATGCCGCCCTCGAGGCCGCTGGGCCCGGGCACGAAGCCGCTCAGCGCTTCCGCCGCCGACCCGCCCTGCGCCCCGTAGCCCGGCACCAGGAAGATCGAATGCGGCAGGGCTTCGCGCACCGCGATGGACTGCGCGGGCCAGGTGGCGCCGACCACGACGCCGAGTGAAGACCAGCCCGTTTCCGGACCGCGCAGGGTCTCGGCCAGGGGCGAGAGCTGTCGCGCGACTTCTTCGAAGAGGGGCGCGCCCTTCACCTCGAGGTCCTGCAGGCTGCCGGCCCCCGGGTTGCTGGTGCGAACGAGCACGAAGAGCCCGCCGCCGAACTCGACCGCACCCTTGCCGAAGGGCTCGAGGGTGTCGAGACCGAGATACGGGTTCAGGGTGAGCGCATCGGCAAAGGTCGAGGACGCCGGGGCGAGATAGGCGCGCATGTAGGCGGCCGCCGTCGAGCCGATGTCGCCGCGCTTCGCGTCGAGCAGCACCAGCAATCCGCATTCGCGCGCCCGGGCCATCACGGCCTCGAGCGCGGCGATGCCCGGCGAGCCCAGCTGCTCGAAGAAGGCGATCTGCGGCTTGACGATGGGGACACGCCCTTCGAGACGGTCCACGACCGCCAGCAGGAAGTCGCGCACCGCGCGCGCGGTCTCGGGTGCGCTGGGCTTCATCGAGCCCGACCGGAACAGCCGCGGCACCTGGTCCAGGTGCGGGTCGAGTCCGACGCAAAGGGGATGCCCCAGGCTGCGGACACGGGTCATCAAGGCGTCCGCGAAGCTTCGGGTGTTCGAGGGAATCACGAGTCTACCTCCTCGAAGACGGCACCCTAGCACAGCCGCTACCTTGGCGGCGCCCATGACCGAGACCGCGTTCCGCTTCACACTCGACGCAACGTCCGCGCGCGCGCGTGCCGGAAGCGTCACCACGCCACACGGCGCATTCGATACACCGGCCTTCATGCCCGTGGGCACTCACGGCGCCATCAAGGCGATGACCCCCGACCAGGTGCGCGCGACGAGCGCGCAGATCGTTCTGTCGAACACCTACCACCTGCACCTGCGCCCGGGAGAAGGGCTGGTCGAGAAGATGGGCGGGCTGCACGCATTCATGCGCTGGGACGGCCCGATCCTAACGGACAGCGGCGGCTTCCAGGTGTTCTCCCTACCCAATGTCGAGATCACGGACCGCGGCGCGCGCTTCGCCAACGAAGTCAGCGGCGAGACCGTCGACCTCACCCCCGAGCGTTCGATGGAGATCCAGAACGCGCTCGGCGCCGACATCATCATGGCGTTCGACGAATGCACGCCCTTTCCCGCGACCCACGCGCAGGCCGGTGCGGGCGTGCGCCGCACCCTGATGTGGATCGAGCGCTGCCTCAAGGCCCACCGACGCCCGGACGACCAGGCGCTGTTCCCCATCGTCCAGGGCGGCGTCTACCCGGACCTGCGCGCGGCCTGCGCCGAGGCGCTCGTCGCCCTCGACGCGCCCGGCTACGCGATCGGCGGCGTGTCCGTCGGCGAGGGACACGAGCTGATGTGCCAGGTCACCGAGCACGCGGCGCCGCTACTGCCGGAAGCAAAGCCCCGCTACCTGATGGGCGTCGGCACCCCCGAGGACATCGTCGCGGCCATCGGCTTCGGCATCGACATGTTCGATTGCGTGATCCCCACCCGTTACGCGCGCTCGGCGACGGTCTTCACGTCCCGGGGACGCCTGCGGCTCACGAACCGACGCTACCGCCGCGACGGCTACCCCATCGACACGTCGTGCGATTGCGGGGCGTGCGCCGGCGGCTTCTCGCGCGCCTACCTCCACCACCTCTTCGCCGCCAACGAAGTGCTTTCGGCGATCCTGTGCTCGATCCACAACGTGCACTTCTACCAGTCGCTGGTGCGCCAGGCCCGCGAAGCCGTGCGCGCGGACGCGTACGCGGACTTCCAGCGCGAGTTCCTCGCGCAGTACGCCGAGGCCGGCCAGACCGGAAAGGAAGGTGGCGGCCGCGGCAAGAAACGGAAATCATAGGCGCCCCTCTTTCTGCGCCACCCCTCCCACATCACGCCGCCACCACCCCTCCGCTGCTCCAGAAGAGAGATCATGGGTCGAGACGAAGGCTTCCTGACGCCCGACGAAGTGCTGCGCCGCCATTCGAGCGGTCCCAAGAGCGGCGTCTTCACCGACGGGTCGTGTGAGAACAACCCGGGCCGGGGCGGCTGGGGGTTCGTGTGGGTGGAGGCCGACGAGGTTCGCGTCGAACGCCACGGCTACGCGCCGGAGACCACCAACAACCGGATGGAGCTGCAGGCCCTGATCGAGGCCTACAAGACCCTTCCTGCGGACGCGGAGATCAGCGTCTACTCGGACAGCCAGCTCTGCGTCAACACCATCAACCAGTGGGCGGCGGGCTGGGAGAAGCGCGGCTGGAAGCGCAAGACCGGTCCCATCAAGAACCTCGAGCTCGTGAAGGAGCTCTACGCGCTGGCCGGCGACCACCCCAAGGTCAAGCTCGAGTGGATCCGCGCCCACGACGGGTCGAAGTGGAACGAGTACGCGGACGCCCTCGCGACTACGTACCTGCGGGAAGGTCGTTGACCCGGGCGTCGCAGCAACCCGCCTCGCGGGTGCAGCGGCTTCACGGGCGCGAGCTTACAGCATAGAATCCGCGTCCCATGGCCCGCGCACTCTTCCTCGACTTCGACGGTCTGGTGCTCGACACCGAGACCACCGACTACGAATCCTGGCGCCTCGTCTACGAGGAGCACGACGCCCTGCTCCCACGCGACCGCTGGGTGGCGTCCATCGGCGGTGACGGCGCCAGCTTCCGCCCCTTCGATCACCTGTGCGAGCTACGCGGCAAGGCCCTCGACGAAGAAGACGTGACCGAGCGCCGCCGCGTGCACCGCACCCGCCTCTTCGAAACCCTGCGACCGCTGCCAGGCGTCGTCGACTGGATGAACGCGGCCCGGTCCGACGGGCTGGCCCTCGGGATCGTGTCGAGCTCGCCCGCCTGGTGGGTCGAACAGCACCTCGAGCGCGTCGCGCTACGCGGACTGATCGAGTTCATGAAGACGAGCGACGACGTCGAACGCGTGAAGCCGGACCCGACCCTCTACCAACACGCCCTCGACCACGCAGGCGTCGCGTGCAGCGACGCGATCGCCGTCGAGGATTCACCCAACGGACTCGCCGCCGCCAAAGCCGCAGGCATCTTCACCGTCGCCGTACCCGGCCCCATGACCCGCGACCAGCGCTTCGACGCCGCAGACCTGGTGCTCGAATCCCTGGCCACCCGCAGCCTGGCAGAGGTGATCGAGCTGAAGCGCACCCCGCGCTAGCGAGACGGGAACGGCTGCCCCCGAGAACCCCCGCCACGCCGCCACCGATATCCGCCGGTGACATGCGACACGACTCGAACCCCCGCGCAGCTCATCCACCACGCCCCAAGACGAGCCCCAAAAGAATGGGGACTCCGAAACCGCGCAGCCCTACTCGACACACGCGGAACCCGAACGGAGCGTCCAAGATGGACGCAACAGAGGTACAATGCCTCGCGGGTCAATAACTAGTTGGGCGGCGAGAGGTCGGTCTTGTGGACATCCGTTGGGATCAGGTCCTCGCGGTCCTCGCGCTAGTTGCTTCCGTCGGCTGGCTTGTGTTCTGGGTTGCGACAAACCAGCCGTCCACGCTCGAACACTCAATGATCGGGGGGTTTTCCCGGAACAACGATCGGGGCTTGCAGGGCACTCAGAAGGGGCCGGGGGGCCACCTCGCTCGGCGAAGCCCCTGGTTCGGTAGGTGCCTCGTCGTGGCAGCCGTGTCATGCGCCTACCTGTACTTCGCGCGGTAGAGCTCAGTCTGGGTGCGCGCGTTCGCCGCCTAACATCGGCGCTGCAGCGGACGAGCACCTTCTGTGGGGCACCGCGGCACCCGCGCCCAAACGGGCCATTCGCCCCGCAGGCGGCCCGTGGTAGGTTTGGGGTTGCGACTGTGTTCTCAACTTCTCGGCCGGCGCTCGCCGCTGAGCGCCGGGTCCGTTGTGCGGCAACGAGGGTCGACAGCTCAAGGGGAATGCGCAGTCGCTTCAGATAGACCGTGAGCGCGGGAAGGCGGTTCGAGGATCTAAGGAAGGGGATTGAGTGTGACGGCGAAGAAGACGGCCAGAAAGCGAGCCCGCCCGCGATCAGCAACAGCAAGTGACCAGAGATCCTGCTTCGTCCTAATGCCCTTCAGTTCCGATTTTGACGCACTCTACGAGAACGCCATTCAGCCAGCGATCAGCGCTATTTCCGGCTTCACCTGTCTGCGCGCAGATGAACTCTATGGTCCGCGGCCAATAATGGCTGATATCTGGAGGTCGATTAACGACGCTCACATCTTGGTTGCGGACTTGACCGGGCGAAATCCGAATGTCCTCTACGAGCTCGGATTGGCTCATGCCAAGCATAAGCCTGTGGTGATGATTACCCAGAGTATGGAGGATGTCCCTTTCGACCTAAAGGCCATTCGGTGTCTCGTCTACTCGAACAGCAGGACGGGACGCGGATTCCTCGCGGACCACCTTACGGAAACTCTGCGTCAATTGGCCAATGACCTGCGCCGGGGGAGAAAGGACAGTCTCCAGGAGTACATTGTCCTCTCTCCTGCACAGCGCCAGAAGCCAAGCAAGAGTCAGGTCGTCGCACTCTCGGTCGATTCGACCGACGAACCTTGGAAGGTCGTCACGGCGCTCCGCCAGCACTCGGAGACGCTTAAGTCTCAACGTGGGAAGAAGAAGCTTGTCCCTCCCGAGGACATTCAGCTAGCGCTCTCCCTTCTCGAGAGCGAGTCGGTAGAGATCAAGTTGGCTGCGCTTGAGTTCCTCCAAGCCCACATTGACAGGACGAACACGCCACTTCTGTATCCATTTCTTGATGATGGCGACTCCGCGGTTCGGAAGGCAGTCGTCAATTCAATCCATCGAGACACCAGCTCCGAACGTTTCCTGCTCGACAGACTGAGAGAGGCTATTCCAGATGACCTGCGCCGGACGATAGTTGCCGCCTTGTCATCGCGAGCGCAGGACGAGACGATCGACCTCTGTAGAGACCTGGCTGTTTCGGCGCAAGACGGCCAAGTTCGTCGCGACATGTTCCGCGTTGTACGCGGCAACTACGGTGAATTCAGTCGCGAGCCCCTTCTGTCGCTCGGGCTTGAGGATGGATTTTTTGAGAGCTTGGCAGTGGCCGACCGCGTGAGCCTAGTCGAGGCGATCAGCCACCTTGAGTCATACGACCTCCGCATACACGACCACGTGAAGCCGGCAGCTCAGAAGATCCTCCAGCTCGCTCGCGCTGACCCCCACCCAAAGGTCCTTGGATCCGCAGCATCCGCTTGGCTGAACCTCGGAAAGCGAGAATTTGGACCACTAGTTCGGCGGGATGAGGCGTGGGAAATAGTCGCGGGCCGTGGAAGAGAGGCAATCGAGGCGTTCATTGACAACGTGACCGGCGATGCCGAGGTGCTTGTTCCAGAAGACGGAGTCAGGCTTGTTGCGTTGGTCGACGGTGATCCGGTGCTTGAGGGCGAAGTTGTATGGCAGCTCCAGCACCTACGTGCGCCGGGGGTCGAGGATTTCGTGCTGCGCTTCGCCGAGCCCTCAGAGAAGGGTTCTCTCTGGGCGTTCGCGTACTTCGCCCAGTGTCCATCAAAGAAAGCAGTTGAAGCTTGTGAGCGAATACTGACCGAAGCAACGGCCGATCTCTCCGAGAGGGTGTTGGCGGCGATTTGCCTTGCGAAGCTCGGTGACGGTACACGGATCGATTTCATCGTTCAGAGTGCAGGAGATGCGCATGGCTGGGTCGGTGCCTTGGCCCGGCCGCTACTGGAGCCGCTCGCAGCCAAGCGCAGCAAAAGGGGAAAGCAGGCTCGGGCGCTACTTGAGGTGCTTCCGAACTCATGACCACCGTGTTGACACCTGAGGAGCTGATCGAGGGCGAGTCGTCTTCGACGATCGAACCCGGTCGGCTCGAACGCTTCCAGGGCGCTTGCTACCTCGAGTCCGCCTCCTCCAGGAAGCTGATCTCGGTCCACATTCCGGGACCACCTCGGCTGGCGGTTCACCGTGACTGAGACTTCCGGGGTCTTCTACTGGGGCACCGGCCGGAGAAGGTCCTTGCGGTGATGGCAACATCGCGCAGGCGCTCGGGCTGATGGTCAACGGGAGTCAGGTCGCACGGTTTGCACCGAGCGAGCCCGACGCGAGACTGGGATCTGTGTTTTCCAGTCGCGAACAGCCACCCAACAAGACGTTGAACGCGGGCGTGGAAACACCGCACTCCAATCGCTCTGGTAGACTCCTGGCATCAACCTTTGCTGGCTCGGCCATCACCGGTGGCGCTGCCCCCACGCCGGTTGACGCTGCGCCGTTGTGCGGCAGGACGTGAATGCTGGAAAATCTCGGAAATCTCGGTGACTTTGTCGGAGGGATCGGCGTCGTGGTGACGTTGGTCTATCTCGCAATCCAAGTTCGTTCCAACACGCGACAAGTGGAAGAGAACAGTCGCCTGCTCGGACTGCAAGCTCATCAATCTGTCGGCGAGCGATGTAGTGATGTGATCTTCGAGGTCGCTAAAGATGCGGAACTCTTCGAGGTATGGACGGCAGGCTTCAACGTCGAAGAGGATCGAGATCCCAAAGTAGTTGAACGATATGGAATGATCCTCCACAAGCTGTTCATGTCGCTCGAGGATGCAGAGAACTTCTCCGAACACGACGAGTGCGTTCGCGACCGAATAGAGCGGCTGGAGATTCATTGGCTCCGCAGGCCAAGCGTGCAGGATTGGTGGTCCCGGCAGAGAATCGCCTACTCAGATTCGTTCAGGTCCAAGATTGATGCGCGGATTCGCAACCTGAAGACTGGCGGAGATCTCACGAGCGAGGAGCTACCTGCCGGGTAACAAGCCGTTGCAGTCGGACCATCAACAGCTGCGCTGTTGCTGGCCGCTGAAACGCAGATCCGTCGAGAGGCGAGATGAAGCTGCTTGTGCTCGCGCTCGCGATTGTGTTCGCGCTTCTGGCCACACTCGTTCTGGGCCATCTCGCGCTGATCGAGATCGGCCGAGAAGTCGTCACGCTTCGGACGCCGCTCGACAATGGAGAATGGCACGAGACCCGACTGTGGGTAGTCGACTACGACGGGGCGCCGTGGGTCCACAGCGGGGGCGAGGCCTGGCTCGCCCGGTTCGGGGGCGATCCAGTAGTCGAACTCCAACGTCACGGCGAGACGCGGCGGTATAGCGCCCATGCGAGCGTGGGGCCGCATCCGGAGATAGACCGACTTCTCCGCGAGAAGTACGGAATCGCAGATCGCTGGGTCCGTTTCTTGGCGCCATGCGATGAAGGTGTCGTGCCCGTTCGGTTGGAACTTCAGCCGAGGTAGTGCCTCGCCGCCCAACAAGCCGTTGGGCGGCGTTCGTTGCAGTGAGGTCTGGATCGTGGCTTGGTCGTTGCCTGGTGGGTATCTCTGTGAGGCCGTCCGCTTCGAGATACGCGAGGAGCCGCTCTCGGCCGTCTGCTGCCACTGCCGCGGTTGCCAGCAACCTCACGCGGCGCCCTTTGCGGCTCTTGCCCTGGTTCCGCCTGGCGGTGTCGTTCTGACACGGAGCACGCCCGCGCGCCACGAAGCAGTCGCGAACTCGGGCGCGGCCACCTTCCGGGAGTTCTGCGCTTCGTGTGGCACCCACCTGTTCAGCGGCGGTGCCGACTTTCCCGAGTTTCGAGCAGTCAAATTGCTCGCCCTCGACGATCCCACATCGATCATTCCCGTTGCTCATGTATGGGCAAAGCGGGCAGTCCCGTGGTGCCCGCCCTCAGACGAGTTGCCTCGATACGACGAGCAGCCCGAGATCGAAGAACTTCGGGGTCTTTGGGCCACCGCAAAGTCCAGCTCCGCATGACAAGCTGCTGCAGCGGAGAGAATCGTTGCCGGAATCGAAACGGAAGAAAACGTGGGTCACCTGGGCAATCGGCATCGCTTCGTGCCTGATGGCGATCTCAGGTGCGTTCAACCACCTGGTGCTCACACTCGGTGCAAGCACGAGCACCGGATCCATTGGCCGGCGAGGTACGATTCCGCAACCTCGCGCTTTGCCTCATCGCCAAGCGTCGCGATCAAGCCGGGTCTTCGCCTTCGTAGCGGTCCCAGTAGAGCTTCTCGTCCACGGACTCTCGCGGCGGCGTTCCGTACCTGCCGATCGGCCAGCCGATGGGCAGTAGCGCGCAGGTCGGGATCTCCGGCGGCAGTCCGAGCCAGGGGTCGAGCTCGTCGCGGAAGGACGTGTGCAGGGTCGTGAGCGACGCCCCCAGCCCCACCGCGCGGCACGCGAGCAGGATGTTCTGGATTGCCGGGAAGAGCGCCTGGCTCTGTTCCGTGCCCCGGCGCTTCCAGCCGGCGACGAACAAGTGCACCGGCGCCTCGTGCAGGTGATCGGCCAGGTGCAGGGCCGCCAGCGCATTGCGGCGCTTGCGGGCGGGATAGTCCGGCGCTTTCGCGGCTTCGAGCGCAGGCGCGATGTAGGAACGGAACACCTTGCGATAGCGATCCGCCACCCAGACCCGGCGTTCCGGGTCGGTCACGGCGATGAACTTCCAGGGCTGACGGTTGCCGCCGCTGGGCGCGAAGGTGCCGGCCTCGCACACCTTGCGGATCAGCTCCTTCGGAACCGGGTCGGGCTTCAGCCGCCGGATCGCGCGGGTGGTGCGGATGCCTTCGAGGAGCTTCAGGTCCTCGCCCAGGGCTTCGATGTCCAGGGGCTCGCTATCGCTGCCGGAGTCCACGCGGCCGCCTACTTCTTCCCGGCGGGCAGCTTCGTCTTCGCCATCTCGAGCACCTGCTTGAACTCGGCCGCGGTGACGGGGACCACTGACAGACGCCCGCGCCGGATCAGCGCCATGTCCGCGAGCTTCGGCTCGGCCTTGATGTCGGCGAGGGTGACGGGCTCGTTCACGGGCATGACCGGCGCGATGTCCACCACCACCCAGCGATCGTCGTCGGTGGTCGGGTCGGGGTACGCGGTCTTCACGACCTTGGCGATGCCGACGATCTCCTTGCCCTCGTTCGAGTGGTAGTAGAGCGCGAGGTCGCCGACCTGCATGGCCGCGAGATTGTTGCGCGCCTCGTAGTTCCGGACGCCGTCCCAGTACGTCTTCTTGTCCTTCACGAGCTGCGCCCAGGGGTACTTGAAGGGCTCGGACTTCATCAGCCAGTAGCTCGTCGCCTGCTTCGCCATTCGCCGCGGGTCCTCCGAAAGAGCGGCGTAGGGTAACCTACTCGCCCATGGCAGACGTCCAGCCCGACGCGAGCGCTGCAGCCCTGGAAGACCGGGAGATCGGTCCCGTCACCGTGCTGTTCGGCAACGAAGGCGGCAAGTATCCGGACGGCAACTCGCTGCTCGTTCGCGGCACGCGCGAGACGGTCATCATCGACCCCGCACTCGGCGCCGTCGCGCGCGCGGACCGCCTGCCCGCCGTCGACCGCGTGCTCAACAGCCACTGTCACGAAGACCACATCGCCGGCAACCACCTCTGGCTCGACAAGCCCTGGCACTGTCACGAAGCGGACGCCCTGGGCTTCCGCTCCCTCGACGGCCTGATGGAGATCTACGGCCTGCCCGCCGAAATCGAGACCATCTGGCGCCAGACCTGCGTCGACAGCTTCCACTACGCGTCGCGCGATGACGTGGTGCCCTTCGTCGACGGACACGTCTTCGACCTCGGCGGCGTGACCATCCGCGCCGTCCACACCCCCGGACACACCCGGGGCCACTGTGCGTTCGTCGTCCAGTGGGGCGGCGACGAATCGCCCGACGAGCGGCTCGTCTATCTCGGGGACATCGAGCTTTCGAGCTTCGGCCCCTACTACGGCGACGCCTGGTCGGACCTGCTGGACTTCGAGCACAGCCTGCGTCTGGTGCGCGACCTGGACGCCGCCTGGTACGCGACCTTCCATCACATCGGCGTCCTCGAGCGGGACGCGTTCGAAGAACGCCTCGATCGCTTCGAGACCAAGATCGCCCTGCGCGAGAGCGAGCTGCTCGCCTACCTCGAAGACCCGCATACCCTCGACGAGATCGCGGCCCACCGCTTCGTGTACCGGCCGGGCCCCGCGCCGCCCATGGTGGAGATCGTCGAGCGACGTTCCATGGGGATGCACATCGATCGCCTGATCGCCCAGGACCGCGTCGAGGAGGTCGAACCGGGCCGCTATCTGGCAGTGGAACATTGAGTGTGGCGGCCACGAGCCCCGCTCGGACGAAGGTGCTGCTCGACACCGACATCGGGTCCGACATCGACGACGCGGTCTGCCTCGCGTATCTGCTCGCGAACCCCGCCTGCGAGCTGATGGGTGTCACCACCGTGTCCGGAGAGGCCGTGCTACGCGCGCGCATGGCCTCGGTGCTCTGCCGCATCGCCGGTCAGGACGTGCCCATCTACCCGGGCCGCGAGAAGCCCCTGCTGCGCGGTCGCTGGTACCAGGCCCGGGCCAAGCAGGCCGAGAAGCTGGACCGTTGGCCGCACCAGAAGGACTTCCCGCCCGGCGAGGCCGTCGAGCAGATGCGGCGCACCATCCGCGCGCACCCGGGCGAGGTGACCCTGCTCGCCATCGGCGCCATGACGAACGTCGCCGCGCTCTTCGCCGCGGACCCCGAGGCCGCCGGCATGCTCGAACGACTGGTGCTGATGGGCGGCGTCTTCAGCAATCGCCTGCCCAAGGTCGGGCCCCTCGAGTGGAACGCCATCCAGGACCGCTTCGCCACCGCCGTCGTCTACGAGCAGCGGGTGCCGGTCCACCGTTCGGTTGGTCTCGACGTGACCTGCCAGGTGAGGATGAAGGCGGACGAGGTGCGCGAGCGCTTCCAGGTGCCGCTACTCGAGCCGGTGCTCGATTTCGCCGAGGTGTGGTTCGCAGGCGGCATCGACGAGATCGTGTTCCACGACCCGCTGGCGGCCACCACGATCTTCGACGACGACATCTGTCGGTTCACCCGGGGTCGGGTCCGCGTCGAGCTCGCGAGCGACGTGGTGCCCGGGATGACCCACTTCGAGGCCCAGGCCGACGGTCCCCACGAAGTCGCGCTGGAAGTCGACCCGGCGCGCTTCTTCGCGGAGTACTTCTCGGTCTTCGACTGACGCGCACGCTCGTAACCGGCCGAAGCCGCAGGCTCCGGCTTGCTGCGGTTAGCGCATGTCCGGCGGGGTGCGCGGTTCCATGAAGCCCCGGGCGATGTACGCCGTGAGCGGGCGCGTCCCGATGCGCTGCGCGAAGTTGGCCCGCAGCCAGTTGAACCAGCCGGGCACCACCGAAGGCGGGCCGCCCAGGCTGTCGAGCGCCACGCGCACCACCTCGGCGGCCGGCTCGCCGCCGTGACTGATTTCGTCGGCGGCGTCCTGGAACTCGGTCTGTACCGGGCCGGGCTCGAGCACCAGCACGTCGATTCCCTTGCCGCGCAGCTCGACGAAGAGCGCCTCGCCGAGGAACAGATCGAACGCCTTGGTGGCGGCGTAGACGGCGTGGAAGGGAATCGGCTGGTGGCCCGCCGCAGACCCGGTGAAGATCACGGCCCCGCGTCCGCGTTCGACCATGCCCGGTACGAGCCGACTCGTCAGCACCAGCGGGGCGCTGCAGTTCACGGCAACCAGGCTCTGCAGCCGCTCGGTTTCCTGCTTGTCGAGCCGTCCCGCGTACCCGACCCCCGCGTTGTTCACGAGGATGCCGATCTCGAGGTCGCGCACGGCGTCGGCCAGACGCTCGGGGCCGTCCGACGAGCCGAGGTCCACGGCCACCGTGCGGGTCGCCACGTTGAACTGCTTCTCGAGCTCGTCGGCCAGACCGCGCAGTCTTTCTTCGCGGCGGGCGGTAAGGACCAGTGACACGCCCTGCCGGGCGAGCGCCCGGGCAAACTCGGCGCCGATGCCGGAAGACGCGCCCGTCACCAGCCCCCATTCGCCGTAGCGCTCGGCCAGGGACGCGACGCCTCCCGCGAAGTGATCCTCGGACTTCCAGAAGCCCCAGGCCACCAGCGCGAAGGGAGACGCGGCGAGGATGCCACCGATGAGACCCACGAGACCGCCGACGGAAACCACCGTCCAGACGAACATCCCGAAGGCGACTTGCGCGCTGTACGCCGCACCCCAGGTCCGCATCCAGGGCCGCCGGCGGCGGAAGCCGTAGACCGCGGCGCCGTAGACGAACCAGTGCGGAAAGGCCATCACCTTTGCCGCCCAGCCGCTGAACAGGATGCCGAACCAGACTTCTTTGTCTTCGGCGACGGGCTTCCAGAAGATGTCCCACGGCATGTAGATGAACGCCATGAAACCGCTGAAGATCAACAGGGCGTTCATCCAACCCGGTCGATCCTGGAAGATGTCTCGAAGCCAGTCGTTCATGGGGGGTCTCCTGGGGGCACGCGCGGTCGGGGCAGGCGCGTCCGAGAAGGGTAGCCTAGCCGCATGGAAGAGCGGCTGTCCCCGGAAGCCTTCGAAGCCTGCGCGCCGGACTTCGATGCGTGCGTCGAGTCCGAGCCGGACATCGACCGCTTCTGTTCACGCAGCGAGTGGATCCTCCCCTACCAGCGCGCGTTTCTGCCGGACCGTGAGCTCTACCTCTACCGCGGCGGCGACGGCCGTTCCTTCGCGGCGATGGCCGCACGCGAGCATCCGGACGTCGGCCACTACCTCGAAGCCGTGGAGAACATGTGGTGCTTCGCGTGTCCGCTCGTCGGCGCGGATTCGCCGGCACTCCTCGATGCGGCCATCGCCGACGTCTCGAAGCGGCAGGCCCCGGGCCACCCGGGTGTCTCGCTCGCCCTTTCCGGCGTGCCCGAATCGCGAGACCCCAACGGGCTGCTCGCGCGACTCGTCCACCACCTGGACGGCCGCTACGAGCTGCGGGCCGTCGATTCCACCCTGCGCTTCGAGGCCTCGCTCGAGGGGGGCCTCGACGGCTGGCTGTCGCGCCGCTCGGTTTCGTTCCGCAAGAACCTGCGGGCCGCCCAGCGCAAGGCGGCCGACGAGGCGCTGGCGTTCGAGCACGTCGACGTCGCCAACGCGGAAGACGCGCGCGCCCTCTACCCCCGAATCCTCGCCATCGAGGCGAAGAGCTGGAAGTCGGCCTCGGGCAGCGGCGTCGACCAGGGAAGCATGCGCGACTTCTACGCCGACATGCTGCCGCGGGTGGCCGACCGCGGCGGGCTGCGGGTGCTGGTCGTGACCCGGGACGGCGAGGACGTGGGCTACCTGCACGGCGCACTCACGGGCGGCCGCTTCCGCGGCCTACAGGTCAGCTACGACCAGGCCGTCGTGCACCTTTCCGTCGGCAATCTGATGCAACGCGAGATGATCGAGAAGCTGTGCGCCGAAGGCACGCGCAGCTACGACCTGGGCACCCGTTCCGACTACAAGCGACGCTGGGCCGAAGACGGGCCGCGAACGCTGACGATCGTCGCGCGTCCGCGCTGAACCGCCTGGTTCAGTCCTTCGGGGCGCTCGAGAGCGGCCGCTTGGTCGGGCGCTTGTCGGCGCGCCACCCCCGCATGTGGCCCTCGAGGTCGTAGACGTTCTCGATGCCGGCTTCCGTCAGCGTCGCCTCGGCCTTACCCGCGCGGCCCCCGACCTCGCAGTAGACGACGACCTTGTCGGCTTCCTGCAGCTTCACCTCGTCGATGCGGCTGGCGAGCTCGTCGTGGGGGATGTGCAGGGCACCGGGCAGGTGGCCGCTGTCGTATTCCTTCTGGCTGCGGACGTCGAGCACCAGGATCTTCTCCTGTTTGCTCTTGAGCTCGACGACCAGCTCGTCGGGCGCGATGGTCGGAACGTCGCCCGCGATCGCCAGACTCGCGGCGACCAGCAGCGACAGCAGCATCCCCAGGATCGCGATCCATTTCGTCATTTTCGATTCCTCTTTGTCTGAACTCGGGGCCGTTTCATTTGGGCTCGCGGCCGTCGTCGGTCTTCAGCACCGGGCCGCCCGCGTCCACCCAGCCCTTGAAGCCGTCGCTCACGTGGGCGACGCGCTCGAGACCCATGTCCTGCACGGCCTTGGTCGCCAATGCGGAACGCCAGCCGCTCTGACAGTAGAAGACGAGGCGCTTGCCGCTGGCGAAGACGTCCCGGTGATAGGGGCTCTCGGGGTCGACCCAGAACTCGAGCATGCCTCGCGGCGCATGCACGGACCCGGGCACGAAGCCCTCGCGCATGCGCTCCCGGATGTCGCGCAGGTCGACGATCGTAACGTCCGCGTCTTCCGCCAGAGCGAGGGCTTCGGCGGCGGGGATCGATTCGATCTCGGCGTTGGCTTCGGCGACGAGATCCAGTGCCTTCTTCATGAACGTCTCCTTCTGCCGCGCACGCGCCTAGACCAGCTCGATGGTGGCCATCTCGCGCGCGCAGTTGAAGCGCACCGCCGGCCCCGCCACCCCGATGCCGCGGCTCACGTACATGGTCGTTCCGTTCATCTGATACAGGCCACGCGTGTAGGTCGTCATCACCCGCGCGAGGTTGACGGTCTGCCCCCGGCGGAACGGAAGCGCCAGCTGTCCGCCGTGGGTGTGGCCGGCGAGCATCAGCGGGAAGCCCAGGTCCGCCGCCTGGGGGAAGGCCTGGGGCCGGTGCACGAGCAGCAGCACCGGGCCGTCCTTCGGCATGGACTCCGCCAGGGTGTCGAGGGCCTCGAGGTGCACGCTGCGGTTCGTCCAGTCGCGTCCCGGGTCTTCGATGCCCGCGATGTAGAGCGGGTCCGGCACGGGCAAGCGCACGTACTCGTCGCGAAGCAGCCGGATGCCAGGCGCCAGCCGGGCGAGATGGTCGACCACGTGCTCGGTGCCCGTGTAGGTGTCGTGGTTGCCGAGCACGGCGAAGACACCGAGCCGGGCCCGCAGGCCTGCGAGGCGTTTCGCTCCGTCTTCCACGTAGGCCGGGTCGAAATCGAAGATGTCCCCGGTGAGTACGATGAGATCGGCGTCCAGCTCGTTCGCGTCCGCGACCATGCGGTCCAGACGCTCGCCCTCGAGGCCGTTGCCGATGTGCAGGTCCGTGAGATGCACGATCTCGAGACCGCGATGCGCTTCGTGCAGGCCGGGGATCGGCACGCGGACGTGACTGCGGTCGACCCGCTGCTGCCCCCCGGTGAAGGCCCACACGGCGGAAAACGCGACCGCGCCGACCAGCCCCACGGACAGCCCCCGGAAGAGCATGAACGCGGTCTCTTCGCCGAGACCGATCCAACCCAGTACCGCCGTCACGGGGAAGAGCCCCAGCCACGAAACGGCGACGGCCAGGCCCACCAGCAGGGTCGTTATGCCCACCGCCATGTAGATGCGAGCAGCGCGGCGTGCCTCGCCGCCGTACATGCGCGCACGCCGCAGCAGGGGCACCGTGGCCAGGTTGCCGACGACGAGGACGGCCGCCAACCCGAAGCCGAGACCCGCGTCCAGGCCGTCGCGGCCCAGCAGCACCACCACTCCCCATTCCACCACGAGGATCTGCATCACGCCGAGCAGGCCGGCGAGGGTGCGCCACATGTTCCCGAAGAAGACGCGCCGCAGGGTGCTGCGCAGCTCGAAGCCGCTGACGGGAGGTGCACTCGCCTGGGTCGTCATGTCTTCTAGAACCGGTCCGCTGGCCAGAATACGAAGCTCTCGGGCGGAAGCACCCGAAGCAGGAACTCCGTGGGAGTCTCGTCCGAACGGACGGACACGTCCAGTCGCGCGCCGAGGGCCTGGGCGTCGAGGCACTGCAGCATGTTCGTCGGGTCGTCCACGACGCGCGCGGCGATGCCTCGCCGCTCGAGGGAAACCGTGAGGGGAAGATCGTCGAAAGAGGGAAGCAGCAGCTCCATGCGCAGGTCTTCCGACGCCTCGCCGTCCTCGCACAGCACGTCGTGGTCGCGCGGGCGCAGCTGGTCGTCGATGAGCTGCGCGAGAGGCTCCGGGTCGTCGGCGCGAGAAAGCTCGGTGACGAGCAGCTTGCCGAACATGCGCGCCAGCCGGAGATGCGCGACGAGCTCACCGTCCTGGCGCGCCACCATCAGCTCCTCGTCGGGGTTGCCGGCCAGGTCGAAGGACGCGTCCCAGAGCGCATCGTCGCGGACGATCGTCCCGCTGCGGCTGCGCGAGTAGTCGGCCTGCAGCAGCTTGAGGCCGCGCAGGTCGCGTTGCTCGTCGAAGCGCGTCATCTCGAGGTGGTCGGTGCTGGGGATCTCGGCGCGCGGTTCGTCGACGCGACTCATCCAGGCGCGCTGGTTCTTCCAGGACGCCCAACCGTGGCGACCGTAGAAATCGAAGCGTGTCGCGAACAGCAGCGACAGCTCCATGCCGCGTTCGCGCATCGACTGGATCGCCCCTTCGAGCAGTTGACTGGCAACGCCGTGCTTGCGATGGGACTCGCGGGTGAAGACGCTGCCGATGCCTCCGATGGGGACCGGCTGGTCGAAGACGCGGATCTCGCGCGGGAAGATCTCGACGGTGGACACGAGCTGGCCGTCGTCCACGGCGACCCAGACGTTGTCGTCGGCCCAGGTGGGATCGTGCTCGATCCACCTGCCGAAGTAATCGCGCCCCGCCCAGCCGTCGGGCAGCGGCCAACCATCGAGCAGATCGAGCCAGGCATCGCGCTCGCCAGCCTCGAGGGTACGGATCTCCATCGCCGCCCGAGTATACTGCCGGCATGACCGAAGCCCGCACCGTCTATCGGGAAGCCTTCCAGCACTTCGCCAAGGGTGAGCTGGAGGAAGCCATCGCCGGCTACCAACGCGCGATCGAGCTCGACGAGAGCCTCGCGATCGCCTGGAACGGCCTCTCGATGGCTCTCGCACAGCAGGGGAACCTGGACGAGGCCATCGACGCCGCCAACCGCCTGGTCGAGCTCGAGCCCGACGATCCGCTGAGTCACACGAATCTGTCGCGGCTGCTGCAGCAGAAGGGCCTCGTCCCGGAAGCCGAAGCCGCCATGGCCGAGGCCACGCGCCTCCAGATGGGCTCTCACTGACGTGTCTGACAGCATCAAGTCACTCGGTCTCAGCCCCGAACTGCATCGCTACGTCGTCGAACACGGCACGCCCCCCGACGCGGTCCTGAAAGAGCTGCAGGAAGTCACCCGCGAGAAGGTCGGCGGCATGGCGCTCATGCAGATCGCACCGGAACAGGGCACCTTCATGACCCTGCTCACCCAGCTGATCGGTGCGCGCTTCGCCGTCGAGGTCGGCACCTTCACCGGCTACTCGGCGCTGTGCATCGCGCGCGGCTTGCCCGCGGACGGCAAGCTGGTCTGCTGTGACGTCAGCGACGAGTGGACGAGCATCGGACGCCCCTACTGGGAAAAGGCGGGCGTCGCCGAACGCATCGACCTGCGCATCGCGCCCGCGCTCGAGACCCTGAATGCGCTGCCCGACGAACGCCACATCGACCTCGCCTTCATCGACGCCGACAAGACCAACTACGGCAACTACTACGAGGCCCTGCTGCCCCGCATGCAACCCGGCGGTGTAATCCTCGTCGACAACGTGTTGTGGGGCGGCGCCGTCATCGACGCTGGGCGCGACGACGAGAACACACTCGCCATCCGGGCCTTCAACGACCGCATCGCGGAAGACGATCGCGTGCAGGCGGTGATGCTCCAGATCTCGGACGGCCTGACCTTGATCCGCGTCCCGTAGCCCGCCCCCCGCTTGTTCGACTGGTACCCGAGCTACGAATACCAGCTGGCGTCTGCGCAGCTCGCCTTCGCCATGCTCGGGATGGGCGCGTTGCTCTCGCCCAAGGACTTCGCCACCGTCGTGCGCAGTCCGCGTGCGCTGACGGTGGGCCTGGCCGTCCAGGTGATCGCGGCACCCCTGGCGGCACTCGCGATCGGCCGGGCCTTCCCCATCGAGGCGGGCATCGCCGCCGGGCTGGTGCTGGTCGCGGCGGTGCCGGGTGGCACGATGTCGAACGTCGTGACCTATCTCGGACGCGGCAACATCGCCCTGTCCATCGCACTCACCGGCATCACGACGGTCGGTGCCCTGGTGATGACTCCGCTCATCCTGCGGCTCTTCATCGGCGACTTCCTGCCGCCCGACTTCGAGATGCCTGTCGGGCGCGTCGCCTGGGAGATCGGCGTCACACTGCTCCTGCCGCTGTTCACGGGCATGCTCGTGGGCGCGCGCTTCGTGGGGATCCGGGCCCGCCTGTCGCGCTGGTCCATCCGCGCCAGCATCGCCGTCATCGCCGTGATGGTCATTGCCGCCGGGGGCAGTGGACGTGTGGACATCGAGGCCGTGGGAGTGATCGGCGTCGCGTCGATCTTCACACTGGCCGCCGCCTGTCAGCTCATCGCGTGGCTCTCGTGCCGGGCGGCGGGCCTGGCGGCAGGGGACCGCACCGCCGTCGTCATCGAGGCGACCATCCGCAACATCAACCTCGCCGTGCTCGTGAAGGCTTCGCTGTTTCCGGCGGTGGCGGGCCAGGTCGACCCGATCGGCGACGGCATGTTCTTCACGGCGCTGCTGTACGGCGGCGTCTCCTTCCTGTTCGCGACGCCGCCCATCGTGCTGGCCCGCAGACGGACCCTTCCGGCCTGAGCCGGCCGGTCCCTCAGTCCTTCAGTCCTTCAGTCCCGGGGCCGGGGGCCCAGGAGGCGCGAAACCCGGGCGCGCAGCTCGGGCACCAGCTCTCTCTCGAACCAGGCGTTCTGCTTCAGCCAGTTGGTGTTGCGAGGACTCGGGTGGGGGGTGGGCAGGACACCTGGCGGACACGCCCGCCAGTCCTTCACGATCTCGCTCAGGCTGCGCTTGCGGGGCGACTGCTCGCGCAGGTGCCAGTCGATCGCATAGCGACCCACGGCCAGGACGAGCTGCGGCGAACGCAGCTCGTCCATGAGCCGGGCCCGCCACGCCTCGGCGCACTCGGGCCGCGGTGGCAGGTCGCCGCCCTTGCCAGTACCGGGGAAGCAGAAGCCCATGGGTACGATGGCAAAGCAGCGCTCGTCGTAGAAGCGGTCGCGGTCGACCCCCAACCAGGACCGAAGCCGGTCCCCGCTGCGATCGTTGAAGGGGATGCCGGTCTCGTGCACGATGCGCCCGGGCGCCTGGCTCGCGATCAGGATGGGCGCATCCGGGTGGAACTGCAGCACCGGTCTCGGCGGGACCGGCAGGTCGGCGGCGCAGATGCGGCAGGCGCGAACCTCTGCGAGCAACGAGACCGATGACGTCGACTGGCCCATGTCTGCCGGGTTGGATGCCGCAGGCGCAGCTAGGCCGCAGGTGCTCCCATCCGGGCCGCCTGCTCGGCGACCCAGCCGCCGTGGGCGCGGCACGCGGCAAGGTGGTCTTCCGTCGGCCCCGCCTTGCCGGACCGGGGGTTCGTCCACGCCACCGGCCCCCAGTGGCAGCCGGCGCTCGCGAAGCCTTCCATCCGGTTGTGCATGGGCACGAGCAGCATGCCGTGTTCGGCCAGGTTCGCGAGCAGCCCGAGCAGCGCCAGCTCGGCACCACCCCGCGCGCCCGCTCCCGCCGAAACGAACGCCGCGCCCAGCTTTCCCACGAGTCGGCCCTGCATCCAGAGCGGGGCCGCCCGTTCGAAGAACGCGCGCATGGACGACTCCATGCCCCCCATGTGGACACCGGACCCGAGTACCACGGCGTCGGCCGTCTCGAGTTCCGAAGGGTCCGCGTCCTCGGCGCGCAGGACGACGGCTTCGGCGCCGGCCTCGCGCGCGCCCTCCGCCACGGCTTCCGCCATGCGCGCGGTGCGCCCGGTCTGGGACGCGACCACCACCAGCACCTTCACGACGCTCAAGCCATCTGCTCCCCGCGCGACAGGTCGAGCACTCTAGCCAAGCGCCTCCGCGAAGTCGGCCGGGTCCGGACTGTCCGCGGCGACCTCCTCGAAGCGGACCTGCGCCGCGTGCAGCATCTGGCGCCGGGCACCCCGCGCCAGGGAATCGCCTCCGCCGTAGAGGGCGTCGCCCAGCACCGGATGGCCGAGATGGGCGAGGGTGGCGCGGATCTGATGCAGGAAGCCCGTCTCGATCCGGACCTCCAGCAAGGTGGTCGCGGCGAAGCGCTCGCGCACGGTCACGTGCTGACGCACGGGATACGAACGGCCGGGCTTCGACCAGCTTTCGTCCACGACGCGCACGAGAGCCGGACGATGCCGGGCCACCGCCAGCTCGAACGACATGGGCCCGGCCTGCTCTTCCGGGAAGGCGCCGGCGACGATCGCACGGTAGACCTTCTCGACGCGGTGCTCGCGGAAGGCGGCCCGCAACCGCTGCCAGGTCGACTCTTCGGTGGCGAATAGCAATGCACCACTCGTGTCCACGTCGAGACGATGCAGGACCCCGCTGCGAAGTCCGCCCTCTCCGACCCCGTGGATCTCGGGATGGCTCGCGATCAGGGCGTTCAGCACGCTACCGGTCTCGTCTTCGGCAAGGGGGTGGACGGGCATACCCGCCGGCTTGTCGACGGCCAGCCAGCCCGGTCCCTCCGCCAGGACCTTCACGTCTTCGGCCGGTTGCGCGCGTTGGTCGGCGGGCCGCCGGAACGGCTCGACGGCGAGGGTCCCGCTGGCGGGCAGGGACAGGCCCTTGTCGCCGTAGCCCAGGGCCCGGCCATCGAGGGATACGGCGCCGCTCGCCAGCAGCGCCCGGGCCTGGGAACGGGACACGCCCAGGGCGTCGACGAGGAAGCGATCCAAGCGGGAACCGGCTTCCTGGCCCCCCAGGGCGATCGAGTGGGCGATGGAATCGGCGGCGGCGGGGGTGGTTTCGGCCTCCGGGAGCGGGCTGTCCTCGCTGGTCATGGCCGGAGTTTAGGGCCGGTGAGCGCCCGAATCTTCCGTTACCCTCGGCGGCCATGTCCCGTCTCGCCGAGCGCCAGCGCCTTTCGATCTGGATTACGAGCCCGCGGCTCGGATCCCACGGCGTCTAGCGCGCGCGAACGGGACCGAGGCCGCGGGAGTCCTACCCTGTGGTCTTCGGTGCTTCGGAACGTGAACCCCCCTCTTCCCGGTCAGAGTCCAGGGCAGAGTCCAGGCCGAGCTCCGCAGGGAATCACCCGAATCCCCGAACGCGGAGAACGATACCGATGAGCCAGTCCGACCGAGACACCCACCCGATCGCCGTCATGGACACCACCCTCCGGGACGGCGAGCAGACCCCGAACGTCTCCTACACGCCCGGCGAAAAGCTGCAGCTGGCCCGCCTGCTGCTGAACGACGTCGAGGTCGACCGCATCGAGATCGCGTCGACTCGCGTCTCGGATGGCGAGTCCGAAGCCGCCGCTTCCATCACCGCCTGGGCCCGCAAGGCCCGGGTGCTGCAACGCATCGAAATGCTCGGCTACAGCGACGGCAACCTGTCCGTCGACTGGATCAGCGGCGTCGGCGGCAAGGTCATGAACCTCCTGACCAAGGGGTCGGAGAAGCACTGCGTCGGACAGCTCGGCATGACGCCCGCCCAGCACCGGGCCCGCGTCGAAGAGACGATCCGCTACGCGCGCCGCAAGCGTCTGACCGTGAACGTCTACCTCGAAGACTGGTCGACGGGCGTACGCGAGTCGTTCGACTACGTGTTCGCCATGGTCGAGATGCTGCGCGAGCTGCGCGTCGCGCGCATCTACCTGCCCGACACCCTCGGCATCCTCGATCCCGAAGGAGTCACGCGCTACGTCGGGCTGATGACCCAGACCTGGCCGGCGGTCGACTTCGAGTTCCACGGTCACAACGACTACAGCCTCGCCGCGGCGAACTGCCTCGCCGCCGTGCGCGCGGGCGCGCGCGGCATCCACACCAGCGTCAACGGCATGGGCGAACGCGCCGGCAACACCTGCCTGGCCGAAGTCGTCGCGGCGGTGCACGACCACACCCCCTACCGCACCGGCATCCAGGAAGCGCGGCTCTTCACCGTCTCGCGCATGGTCGAGAGCTTCAGCGGCAAGGACATCTCGGCGAACGCGCCCATCGTCGGGCGCGACGTCTTCACCCAGACCGCGGGGATCCACGCGGACGGTGACGCCAAGGGAGACCTCTACGCGAGCCGGCTGCTGCCGACCCGCTTCGGGCGAACCCGTCGCTACGCCCTCGGCAAGCTGTCCGGCAAGGCGTCCCTCGACCACAACCTCGATGCCCTGGGCATCGACCTTTCGGACGCCGATCGCGACCTCGTCCTGAAGCGCGTGATCGAGCTCGGCGACAAGAAGCACAACATCTCCGCCGAAGACCTTCCCTTCATCATCACCGACGTGCTGAAGACCCCCGCCGAACAGCTGGTGCGGATCGCGCAGTGGCGGGTCTTCGTCTCGAGCGACGAGCGGCCCCGCGGCGAGGTCACCCTCACCTATCAGGGCCGCGTCGAGAAGGCGGAGGCCGAGGGCGACGGCGGCTACGACTCGCTGATGAACGCCGTCCGCAAGGCCGCCAAGCCCTTCGACCTCGAGGTCCCTCGACTGGACGACTTCCGGTCGCGTATCCCGCCGGGCGGGCGCACGGGCGCGCTGGTCGAAACGGTCATCGCCTGGCGCCGAGACCGCGTGGACGCAGCGGGCAAGAAGAGCCAGGAAACCTTCTCGACCCTGGGCGTCGATTCGGACCAGCTCGCGGCCGCGGTGATCGCGACCGAGAAGATGCTCAACGCCGTCTTGCCGCGCAGCGCGGCCCCGGCCAAACGCAAGGTGGGCGGCCGCAAGAAGGCGTCCAAACAGGCGCCGAAACAGACGGCCAAACAGACACTGAAGAGCACGACCCGGCGAGGCTCGAAGAAGTGACCGCTCGCGCGGTCGCTGGTGTGCTGGTTCTCGCGTTCCTCGCGGGCTGCCAGTCGCTCCAGGAAAAGCAGAAGGAAGCCACCTACGCGCCGACGGAGAGCGTCATCGAGGTAGTGGCGGTGCTGCGGCGCCATGTGCCCGACGACACCTACCGCTTCCCGCCCGGACGCGACTACACGGGGCGCAACGTCTACCGGGCGTCGCTCCTGCGACTCGAGAACCTCGAAAAGCTGCACGCCGGCGCCCTGCAGGCCGGCCACCTGGTGGAAGTCCTCCACTTCACGAAGGCGCGCGCCCTCGAACGCCTGCGCGCCTACGACCTCGCCGCACAGCACTTCGACAAGGCGCGCCTCAATGGCACCCTGCGCGAGGACGCCGAGCAGGGTGCGCGCGTCAATGCCGCCATCGCCGCCGCCGTGCGCATCGGGCTCCAGCTTTCCGACCCGATGGGTGCCGACTCGGCCGTGCCCCTCGACGAAGAGGCGGTCGTCGCCGGCCTCGACGAGCGCATCTCGCTGCTGACGACCCTGCTGCGCAAGGATCTTCCGGCCCCCTACCCGGCGATCCTGCGCGAAGAGATCGAACGCGCCGACCTGACCCGCGCCCGCTACTTCAGCGACATGCGCCGGATCATCCCCGACGGCAATCTGCGCGCAGTCGGCGAATGGCAGCGGGTCATCGCACGGCACGGACCGAGCAAGCTCGAACGCCGGCACATGATCGAGGCCGCCAACCTGTACGCAGACCTGGCGCGGGAGTACGTCGTCGCCAGACCCCCGGCGACTCTCGACTTCGACCCGCCGCTCTTCCGCGAGCTCGTCGACGGCGCGACCCACCTCTACGAAGCGGTCGCCCACCAGGACGGGACCCCCGAGAAACTCGAGGCGTCCCGTCGTCTCGAGGCATTCCTCGCATTCACCCTGCAGGTAGACAGTGAACGTTTCTCGCAGTAGCGCGACGCGGATCGCGGTCCTCGCCCTGCTGCTGGTGACGTCCGGCTGCAAGACGACGACACCGACCTCGGGCTTCGAGCTGCTGGCGCCCATGGCCCTGCGCGAGCCCATGCCGCCTTCGGAGCTCGACCGCGCGGTCACGGCCCTCGCCGCGGCGGCGCTGGCCGGGGACCAAGCGCAGATGGACGCCTCCCTCGCGCGCGTCGAAACCCTGCACGACGACGAGGCGATCGAGCGCGCCAAGCAGGAGCACCGTCCCGAGATGAAGGGGCTGGTGCCCCTCTGCATCGACCTCAAGAACTCGACCCTCGATGACCCCGTCGCCTACCGCGAGGCATCGAAGGAGCTGCTGGACAGCTGGTCGCTCCATCCGGACCCGGCCCTGAAGGCGCGACTCCAGCAGGCGGTCAACGACGACCCGCTGAAGCTCGCGAGCGAACGCACCTGGGACTACTACGAGAGCCTGTTCGCGACGACCTTCAACACGGTGGCCGAGCCCGTGGGCGGCTCGCTGATGTGGGGCGTGGCCATCGCGCCCTTCCGGCTCGCGAGTAGCCTGACCCACTACGCGGCCAGCATGTACTCGCAGCCGGAGATCAGCCTGCAGGAACGACAGGCCCTGGCGCACCGCAAGCAGTACCTCGCCGAGTACCCCGACGCATCGGACGCGCCCGCCGTGCGGGAGAAGGTGGACGACGCCCAGGAAGATCTCGACGAGATGCAGGCCAAGCACTACGTCGAGAAGTCGTGGGACGCCCTGTCGGCGGGCAAGTACTGGCTGGCCGAGATGGAGGCGGACCGCGCGTTGCTCGTCCTGCCCGGCGATTCCGATGCGGTGGTCGCGGCGTCCATCGCCCAAGACCGTCGTCGGCACCACGACGAGCTGTTGACGCGATCCGATACGGCCAGTCCGGGCACACCGGACGACCTCGAGCCGGAAGCCCTCGAAGCCCTGGCCCTGCGCGGCGACCAGCTTCCCCTGCGCGGTCTGCTCGAGGCACTGCTGGCGTCTTCGAAGCGCACCTCCGCGCGCTTCGACGAGAACCCGGCAGACACCGAGCGGGACGCCATCGAAACCGAGCGTCTCTATCGCGTGATCGACGAGCTGCGGCTGCTCCAGGAGGCGGACCCCGAAGGCGAGCTCGCCGACGAAGCCGCCTACGTGCTGGCACTCGCCCAATACGACCTGGGCTTCGAGATCGAAAGCTGGAAGAAGCTGCAGGCGCTGGCCCACGAAGAGAACACCCAGTCGAACATGGCCCGCCACGCGCGCTCGCTGCTGCAAGACCCGTGGCAGAACACGTATGGCAACTTCGAGCGCCAGAAGCACCGCGCCACCCAGAAGGAGATCAGGTTCCGCCTCTTCGGCGGCATGAGCTTCGGCAACCGCTACGACCTGCCCCTCGGCATGTCGTACCTCGTCGAGCTACCGAACGTCGCCCAGGCCCTGCTGACCGCGCCCCTGCGGCTCGTCTTCGGCGCCTGGGAGCCCAAGGGCACCGACTTCAAGCGGCCCGCGGCCACGGCCGGCTATCGCTACCTCAAGCAGTCCGGAGAAGGCCAGCACACCCGCGAGGTCGCGAAGTGGCTGTACGAGTATGAAGTCGATCGCGACAACTGGGTCGGGGCCATGAGCCTCTACGACCTGCAGCCCGAAACCGACCCCACCGAGCGCATCGCTCTCAGCGAGAAGGCCGCGAGCCAGCAGCTGGCGGCAGCGGACCGGGCAGCACGCCGCGACTGGCGGGGATCGATCCTGCGCGGCGTCGTCCGCGAGTACCCCGACTCGGACGCCGGCGAGACGGCGGGCTTCCGGCTGCGCCAGGAGCTCGAGATGCTCGCGCCCCAGCGCATCCGGGTGACGCGTTCGTTCTTCAAAGAGAACCCCCACGTCGCAGGCCCTCGCGGGCTGGCCCTGAACCCGACCCTGCTCGACGACGATCTCCGCAACGGCGAACTCCACCCCATGGGCGTCACCCTGCTGGGCGGACGCGTCATCGAGATCGCGCTGGTGCCCGAGAGCGGCGACAAGGACGACCCGCCCTTCACGGTGCGCGAACGCATCGACGCCGAGCGGCTGTCCCACACCGTGGCCCTCCTCGACGAGACGGTGCTGATGAACGACCAGATCGACGAGCTCGACGCCGTGCAGCCCGATGCCTTCCGCGACGCCTACCTCGAACGCGCGCGACTCGGTCTCGTGAACGATCCCGACATGCGCGCGTCCGCCGAGTCCGACTACGTGTACGAGAGCCTGCGCGAACAGTACGGCATGGTGCGCGGACGCGATTCGATCCTGCCCTTCGATCTCGTCTTCCAGGGCTCGCTCTTCGACATGAGCCTGGGTGCCTTCCCGCGCTGGCGACAGCCGCGCGAAACACCGGACGCGTTCCTCTACCGCTGACCTCCGGCTGCGGTGGGGATCGCCTGCGCGCGGATCTGCCGGGAATAGTCGCTGGGGTCCTGGATGCGGTCGACCTTCGGGTTCACGTAGTAGTGGCGGCGCGTCTCTTCGAGGTTGCCGTGGGGCGTGAGCCAGCCGCTCTCGATTCCCATCTCGTCGGTGTGCCCGTTCATGAGTAGACGCGGGTCCCAGCGCCGACGGCCACGCAGCTTTCGGATGTGTCTCGCGAGACTGGTCGTGCAGTTGTCCGTGACCGTGTTGTACCACTGGGGATGTGCGGCGAGATCGTCCGCGGTCTCGAGGATGTCGACGAAGAGCAGACGGATGTCTTCCTTCGGCGTGTTGGTCGGGTAGAGATAGACGTCCTCGCCGCGATAGTTGGTCCGCAGCCGGATGAGATCGCGCTCGTCGCCCAGCACGTAGGCCAGGCTGTACTGCTTGAAGAAGCCCGCGACCGTCGACCATTCCTGGTCCTTGCGGCGTCGGGTCTCCACCGAGACGGTCAGGTAGCGTCCGTCCCGGAAGCCGAACGACAGCATGGTGTGGGCGATGTTCTCGAGCCCCCAGTGCACCTTGATGAAGTCGAGGGTGTCGAGCTCTTCGAGGTCGTAGATGGCGTCGTAGTAGCGCGGCGTGAAGTCGGTCTCGCTGCGGTAGTCGAAGTTGCGGATGTTGCGCACGCGGACGAGGTCGCCGTCGAAGCTCGCGGTGGGCAGGCGTTCGTAGTCCGGCGCCCAGTCCCCGTCGTTGGACGCGGGTACCACGAGCCAACCCGCGAACAAGACGGCACTGACGACGCCGGTGACGCGGAGGGTGCGCCGACGGTCGGGCAGGAACGCGAGGGCGACGGGAGGCACCAGCGCGAAGACGGCCGCGGCGACCGTCCACACCCCGCCCCCCGGAAGCGGCGCGTAGTAGAGGCACGGGATGAGCCACAGCCACAACCCGAAGACCCCGATCGAGGCGAGGACCCGCAGCAGTCGTGTCATGCGGGGGTTCGGTACGCCGCGTCCAGGATCTCGACGGGATGGACGACGCGCGCCCGCGCGCCCCGGCCGGCCACGCCCTTCGCCAGCTGCATCATGCAGCCGGGGTTGCCCGTCGCGATCACCTCCGGATCGGCGGCGCACAGCGCGTCCATCTTGTCCGCGAGAACGATCGCTGACATCTCGGGCTGGGTGAGGTTGTAGGTGCCGGCGGCCCCGCAGCAGCGGGTGGGGTTCGCGTGGGCGACCAGCTCGAGCCCCGGGACCTGACGAAGCAGCCGCCGAGGTGCCGCCTCGACGCCCTGACCGTGCACCAGGTGGCAGGGATCGTCGTAGCAGACGCGCGCGTCATAGCGGCCCGTGGGTGTCCGCAGTCCGACGGCGTCGAGAAACTCGCAGACGTCCCGCACCTTGGACGCCATGGCGTCGCCCTCGCCCGGGATCCAGTGACCGGCTTCGCGCATGGCCGCCCCGCAGCCCGCGGAATCCAGCAGGATGGCGTCGAAGTCGTCCCGGCCGAAGACCGCGGCGTTGTGGCGGGCCAGTCCGCGCGCGTGCTCGAGATCGCCTGCGTGGGCGTGCAACGCGCCGCAGCAGCCCTGCCCGGCCGGGACCACGACCTCGAAGCCGTTGGCGGCAAGCACCCGCACCGTTGCCTGTTGCACGGGGGCGAAGACCTCGGACATCAGGCAGCCCGTGAAGAAGGCGACCCGGCCCCGACGCTCTCCCTGGGCGGGAGTCGTCTCAGGCAGAGGAGCGCGGTCCGGTCCGCTGGGGACCCTGGGCATCAGCGCGAGTGCGTCGCGCAGGGAAGCCGGCAGCAGGCGGGCGGCCAGACGATCCAGACCGAGGCGCTGGGCGAAGCCGAGCAACCCGACGACTGCGCGCAACCGGTTCTTGTGAGCAACGACGTTCCGCAGCAGGCCGCGCTCGAGTCGCGCCGCCATGCTCGTGCGCGCACCCGACGCCTGCAGGACCGCGCGGGTCTCCTCGAGCATCGCGCCGTAGGGCACCCCGGCCGGGCAAGCCGTCTCGCAGGCGCGGCAGCCGAGACACAGGTGTGCCTCCTCGGCGAGCAAGCCCGTCAGCTCGACGCGCCCTTCGGCGGCGCCGCGCATGAGGTAGACGCGACCGCGGGGCGACGACGTCTCCCGGCCCGTCGCCAGGTAGGTGGGACACGACGTCAGACACAGCCCGCAGTGCACGCAGTCGAGGGTGCCCTGGTAGACGGAAGCGAGCTCCTTGATGGGTTCCTTCACCGAAACCCCTGACCCCGCCCCGGATTGAGGATGCGGTGAGGGTCGAAGCGTTCCTTCAGCGAACGCAGCAGCGGGGCCGCGGCGCCGGGGTCTCCAAACACGTCGCGCGCGCCGCGCGCTTCGTCGGGGATCGCCTCGATCAGCAGGTCCGCGCACACGTCGCTCGCAACCGCGTCGACCGTCGCGAGCGCTTCGGCATTCTCGACGTCTTCGGCGACTGCATAGACGAAGCCGGCCCCGGGATAGACGATGACACCGAAGCCGGCATCCGCGAGCGGCGTCAATGTGCGCGAGAGCTTCGAAGGCAACACCGCCAACCGCGCGCGCAGTCGACCGCTGCCCTGCAGCTCTCGCAAGCGACCGAGCAGGCGCGCTTCCTCGGGCACCGCCCGCGCCCCGGTCTCGGCCACGAGCCAGTCGGCGTCCCGGGCCACCGAACCCGGGTCGCCCGCGCACTCGACGACGAGTACACAGCCCGCGGCGTGTCCCGTGGGCGCCCCCAGCTCGGCGGCGGGTGCACCGGAAACCAGCGCGGCAGCACGAACCGAGTCGCGGCGCGCGGCCTCGAGCCCCAACGCGAAGGCGCGTCCCGAGGCGTCGCTCGCGAAGACCGCGACCAGGGTGCGCGTCTCTTCGGGCGCCGGCCGCAGCCGCAGCCACGCGGACTCGATCACACCGAGTGTCCCGAGCGAGCCCGCATACAACTTGGCCAGGTCGTAGCCGGTGACGTTCTTCACCACCCGGCCCCCGCAGCGGGTGCGCTCGCCGGACGCGAGCACGACGTCGAGACCCAGGATGCTGCGCCGGAGCGGACCGTAGTGGTGGCGTCGCGGCCCGGTGGCCGCCGTTGCGATCGCGCCGCCGATGGTCGTCGTCCCACCCGGCGGGTCGACGGGCAGCTCCCAGCCGCGCGCCACCACGGCAGCGGCAACCTCACTGACCCGCGTCCCCGCCATCGCCTGCAGGACACCGTCCTGCTCGTCGAACTCGACGATGCCCGACAATCGCTCGGTCGAGAGCACACCGGCCACGTCGCCCAGACGATTGCCGAGCCCCATTCGCGTGCAGCCACCCGTCACGACGACGGGCTGCTCGTGTTCGGAAAGGGCTCGCAGACAGCTCGCCAGCTCGGCGCCGTCCCGGGGCCGCAGGCTCAGCTCGATGCGCTGCCCCGCCAGCTCCTGCCCGGGCGCCTGCATGGAAGCGACGTCCGCGCCGAGCTCCTGCTGGACGGCCTGCACAGAATGGACGGCCCCGGACGCTTCGCTCATTCGAAGGGGACCTGGTCGTAGCCCCGGGCCTTCGGGTTCGACTCGGCGCAGAAGCGCGTGGTCGGGAACGCCTTGCCGGGGTTGCAGACGAGATCCGGGTCGAAGGCGGCGCGCAGGCGTCGCATCGCGTCGAGGTCCGCCTCGCTGAAGACGAGCGGGAGATAGTCGCGCTTCTCGACACCGACCCCGTGCTCGCCCGTGATGACACCGCCCGCGGCCACGCACGCCGCCAGAATTTCTCCCCCCGCCTGGATGACGCGCCCGAGCTCGTCCTCGTCGCGCCGGTCGAAGGAGATGTTCGGGTGCAGGTTGCCGTCGCCGGCGTGGAAGACGTTGGAGAGCCGCAGGCGGTGGCGGTCCGCGATCTCGCACACCTGCGCGATCACCTCCGGCAGCTTGGCGCGCGGCACCACCGCGTCATGCACGTAGAGGTCCGGTGCCAGTCGTCCCATGGCCCCGAAGGCGCCCTTGCGGGCCTTCCAGAACTGGGCGCGCTGGGTCTCGTCCTCGGCCACCCGCACGTCGCTCGCCTGGTTGGCCCGGGCGATCTCGCGGATACGTTCGACCTGCGGGTCGAGCGAGACCGCAGCTCCGTCGAGCTCGCAGATCAGGACGGCGCCCGCGTCGCGCGGCAGGCCGGCGGCGTAGACGCTGTCTTCGACCGCAGCGATGGTGCGTTGGTCGAGAATCTCCATGGCGGCGGGCACCAGGCCCGTCCCGATCACTTCACCCACGGCGCGACACGCGGTCACCACGTCGGGGAAGATCACCAGCAGGGTCTCGATCGCCTCGGGGAGGGCGGTGAGGCGCACGGTTACCTCGGTGGCGATTCCGAGTGTGCCCTCGCTGCCCACGAAGGCACCCACCAGGTCGAGTCCGCTGGCCGCGCCCGTTGGCGAGCCCAGTCGCAGGATCTCGCCGTCCGGCATCACGACCTCGACGGCGAGCACGTGGTCCGTCGTCGCGCCGTACTTCAGGGTGTGCGGTCCGCCGGAGTTCTCCGCGACGTTGCCACCGATCGTGCAGGCGAGCTGGCTCGAGGGGTCGGGCGCGTAGAACAAGCCGAGATGCTGGATGGCGTCGGACAGGTCGGCGTTGACGACCCCCGGCTGCACGACTGCGGTGCGGTTCTCCGCGTCGACCGCGAGGATCTTCTTCATGCGCGAGCACTCGATCACGACGCTGCCGGGCACCGGGTGGGCGCCGCCGGACAAGCCCGTGCCGGCGCCGCGCGGCACGAAGGGAACGCCGGCCGCCCGGCACGCGCGCACTACCGCTGCCACCTGCGCGGTGGTCTCGGGCAGGACCACGGCGGTGGGACGGCACGCTTCGAGGGTCAGGCCGTCGCACTCGTAGACGAACAACTCGTCGTCGCGAACCAGGAGTCCGTCGCTCCCGACGATCGCCCGCAGGCGTGCCGCCAGGGCGTCACCACCCGAGCCAGGAAGAGAGCCTTCGGCGGCGTGGGGAGACGGGTCGGGGGTCGACACGCTCAGGCCAGGCCGAGCCTCTCGAGATCGTCCTCGTCCAGACCGAGGTAGTGGCCCACCTCGTGTCGCACGGTGATCTGGATCTGGTCGATCAGGTCCTCGCGGTCCTGGCAGATCTTCTCGAGGTTCTTCTTGAACAGGATGATGCGGTCGATGTCGGGCATCTGGTCCGTAACCGACGCCTGGGTGCGAGGTACCCCGACGAAGATGCCGAGGATCTGCGGCGAGATGTCCTCGCTCTGCACCAGGTCGAGAGACGGGAAGTCCTCGACCAGCAGCGGCACGTTTTCCATGGTGTCGCGCACGGACTTCGGCAGGTTCGCCAGGGCCTCGTCCATGACCTCGCGGAAGAACTCTTCGGAAACCTCCGCCGGAAGCGGGTAGTGCTGGGGGTCGAGCGCGTTGGCGCGGGCGAAGCAGCGAGCGGCTTCCTCGGGGTCGGCGGCCCGCTCGAGCACCAGACCGAAGTGGTAGACGGCGTGCGCGGCGTCCGGGTCGATGGCGACCGCGTGCTCGAGCACGCGCTGGGACTCGGCGTAGCGACCCAGCTCGAACAGCACCTGGCCTTCGAACGCGCTGTAGACCGGCTGGTCACCGGCCGCCTTGAGGGCGCGACGCACCAGGAAGACCGCGCCCTCGAGATCGTCGAGATAGAAGAGCGCCTTCGACTTGAGGTAGTAGACCTCGCTCTGCAGGGTGCGGTCCGGGCGCGGCAGCTCGGCGCGCCCGGTCAGCAGGTCGTCGCACAGCTCGAGGGCCTGCTCGAACTCGCCGAGCTCCTCGATCAGCAGCTCGACCCGGTTCAGGTGGGCAGCGGTGAACTTGGGGTCGGTGCGGGCGGCGGCCTCGAACTCGAAGAGGGCCTCGTCGATGCGCCCCTCGTCCCACTGGATCTCACCGCGCCCGTTGTGGGCTTCCGCGCCACCCGGGTGCACACGCAGCGCTTCATCGAGCCAGGCGAGCGCCTCCTCGATGCGGCCGCCGTGGGAAGCCTCCATGGCCTGGTCCAGGCAGTCCCAATAGCGGTCTTTGTCGTTCTTCATGGGGCTGAGGCTCGGGGAATATCTGAGGGGACGGAGCGGGTTCGGGCTGCAAGGCTTCGGGCGAGCCGGACGGGGGACGAAGCCCAGCGATGGTAGCAGCCAGGGGAGGCAGGTGCCTGCGGGGCAGCTCGCGCTCGACCTCGCTAACTCCTTGCAATTGGAATGTTTTCCGGATTCGGTTGACTCGCGTGGCGCGTCTGGGACACGATGGGCGACCCGCATGGCCACTGCAGCACCCGACCCCGCGGCTGACCCCGCAGCAAACGCGATCAGCCCCGGCTACGCCCGCTACGCGCTGGGCCTGCTGCTGGGCGTCTACGTCTTCAACTTCATCGATCGCCAGATCCTCTCGATCCTGCTCGAGAACATCCGGGAAGAGATCGAGCTCTCGGACACGCAGCTCGGCTTCCTCGGCGGTATCGCCTTCGCTCTCTTCTACACCTTCGCCGGGATCCCCATTGCGCGCTGGGCCGACCGCGGCTCGCGCCGGAACATCATCGCGATCTCGGTGCTCATCTGGAGCGTGATGACCGCGGTCACGGGCGCCGCACGCAGCTTCCCGATGCTGCTTCTGGCACGCATCGGGGTCGGAGTCGGCGAGGCGGGCTGCTCGCCGCCCGCGCACTCGCTGATCTCGGACTACTTCCCGGCCGAACGCCGGGCCACGGCGCTGTCGATCTACGCGCTCGGGATCCCCATTGGCGGCGCCCTCGGCACCCTGGTCGGCGCCTGGGTGGGCGCCTGGTTCGGCTGGCGGATGGCCTTCGTCGCCGTGGGACTGCCGGGCGTGCTGATCGCGCTGGTGGTTCGGATGACCTTGAAGGAGCCCGTCCGCGGCAGTCAGGACGCCGGACAGCAGGTCGCCGCCGAAACGACGATGGAAGTCCTGCGCTTCATGGCGCGTCTGAAGTCGTTCTGGCACCTCGCCTGGGCGGGCGCCCTGCACGCCTTCGTCGGTTACGGCGCCGCGCTGTTCGTGCCGTCCTTCTTTGCGCGCGTCCACGAGATGGGTCTCGAAGAGCGGGGAAGCTGGCTCGCCGGGCTCGGACTGATCGGAACCGTTGGCACCTATTTGGGGGGTTGGCTCGCCGACCGACTCGGACCGAGCGACGTGCGCTGGTACATGTGGGTGCCGGGCATCGCGACCCTGTTCGGGGTGCCCATCGCCTTCGGCTACTACATGGCGCCCGATCCGTACGTGGCGCTTTCGGTCGGCGTGCTCGCCGCCATCGCCGGGCCGATGTACCTGGGCCCGTCGTTCGCGATGACCCAGACCCTCGTGAAGCCCCACATGCGCGCCATGGCGTCGGCGATCCTGCTCTTCATCCTGAACCTGATCGGGCTCGGCATCGGGCCCTGGTTCGTCGGATTCGTCAGCGACCAGCTTGCTCCGACCTACGGCGTCGAATCGATCCGCTACGCGCTCGTCAGTGTGGTCATGGTCGGCAACGCCTGGGCGGGGATCCACTACCTGCTGGCAGCGCGAACCCTCAAGGCCGACCTCGAGATCCGCAACACCTGACCGATGCATCGGGTGGTCTGTGGTCCGACCGGAAGTGTCGCACCGAGAGCTGTGGGGCGAACTCCTCTCATTCACTGTGTGCACATCGTGTGCTAACAGTGAACCCGAGTCCTTCTCCGGATTGACTCACCCCAAAATTCTCCAAAAGGACTCGACAGTCCCGCATCCTGTCTCAGTCCGAAGCGGCCCGTTCCCGAAAGGGGGCGGGCCGTTTCATATTCGCCGGTCGCGATTCCGTCAAACGGTGCGAGGCAGGACCTTGTCGACGAGTAGCTCGAGACTCTGCCACGCGAGCTTTGGCGGCAGGCCTCCACACAGGGGCTGGGTGAGCAGCATGCCCGTCGCCTTCACGTGGTCCACGGCCTCGTCGACGGAGAAGATGCGGTACGACCCGTTCTCTGCGCGCAACGCCTCGACGCTGCCTGCGACGCTCTTGGTCGAGGTCGACGTCTGGCCCAGCCAGGCCGCGTACATCTGTGCGTCATGCAGCAGGAAGGGACCCATTTCCGCCCAGGCCGCGTCGGGGTCGTCGGCCACGAAGCCGGACATCACGGCTCCTTCCACGGGCGGGTTCACGAACAGCCCGGGCGTCGTCCCGGCTTCGCGACAGCTGTCTTCGTAGAGCTGCTGCAGTCGCGCGTCGCCGCCCTGGGTGATCATGCCCATTCCCAGGCGAGCGGCCCGGCGGACAGCGATATCGCTGCTGCCGCCCATCAACAGCAGCGGACCGCCCGGGGTGAGCGGCTTCGGCGTCACCTGCACGGGACGCCCCTCGTAGTCGAAGGGCTCGCCGGTGAACGCGCGCCGCAGGACGGCGATGCAGTCCTCCATGCGGCGGCCCCGGCCCTTCATGGCGCGACCGAACATCGCGTATTCCTCGGGCCGATAGCCGATGGCGCAGATGTAGTTGACGCGACCGCCGCTCATCACGTCGAGCACCGCCATCTGCTCGGCGAGCTCGACCGGGTCGTGGAGCGGCACCAGTAGCGCTGCGACTTGCACAGACAGGGTCTTCGTCCGGGCAGCGATCCCCGACGCCAACACGAGGGGCGCGGGCAGGTAGCCGTCCGGCGATGCGTGGTGCTCGGACACCTGCACGCCGATACAGCCGCGGTCCTCGGCCCACTGGGACATCTCGAGCGCCGCCGCGTACAGCTCCTGGATGGACGCACCCTTCGGATGGGTCCTCATATCGAAGCGCATGGTGAACATGGAAGGTCTCCGCAGTCCCCGGCTTCAGGGGCTCTTCAGGATGTAGCGCTCGCGGTACTCCGCGAAGTCCGCAGCCAGCCCGGCTTCGCTGAACCCGAAGTCCGAAAGGTCGTATTCATGAGCCGCGCGTTTCTCGCGGGCGTTGTCCCGCAGCCAGCCCTGCATGGCGACTTTGGCTTCCGCGGTCCACCGCGCACCCAGCCAGTCGTAGATTCGGCGCGCCTCGTCGATCGGGCTGCGGCCCACCGACCGGTAGTCGACGTCGAGGAAGCGATCCGCCGGATGCTTCTCGCGCGACCGCATGCAACGGGTGAGCGCTCCGCCGAAGCGGTCGCGCACCTTGGCGCCGCAGCGGTGCGGGTCGACATGGTCGCTGTTGAGGGCGTGCAACGCGCGGTACATGCTGGCGCCGGAAGGGATCGTCTCGACCGGGTCGCGATGGGTCTGCAGGATGCACAGTCCCGGGAACACCTCGAACAAGGCGTCCACGTAGGCCAGGTGGAACGGTGCCTTCAGGATCCAGCGTCTCTTCTCACCCCCTGCCGAACCCTGGGGCGTGCGTCCGGACTGCTTCTTCTGCCACTGGATGAACCGCAGCAAGCGTGCCAGGTAGCGGTAGGCGGGCACCAGGTCCTGGGCGTCGAGCCAGGAGCTGTAGCTCGGCACGTTCGCACCGGATTCCGGCACCCAGCTCGTGAAGGCGTGTTCGAGCAGCATTACCTCTTCGTCCGCCCCTTCGGCGTCCCAGGGATGGACGCTGGCCAGCACCGGCACCGCTTCCAGGGTGAGGCGCACCTCTTCCCGGGCGGCGGCGATGCGCGGGTCCTCGCTGCGCGAATCGCTCCCGGGCCCGTCGCTGTCGGACCCGGCGCTCCCAGACCAGTCGCTCCCGAAAAAGGGCGCCGGGTATCGCACCTCCCACCAGGCGGCGACCTCGAAGCCGGGCCCCGCGCCGAGCAAACGGTGGAGTCGGGTCGTCCCGGTGCGCATCAGGCCGACGATCACGACCGGATCGCCGAGGTCTTCGTCTTCGATTTCCGGGTGGCGTGCGAAGTAGCGCTCGACGCTGAGGCGGGTGACCAGGCTGTCGACGATGCGGGCGTGCTGGGTCGCGCGACCGATCGCGTTCAGGCGCGCCTCTCCCTCGAGCGATTCACAGAGCACGCGGAGGCCCTCGCGAAACGACTCGTCGTCGCCGAAGTCAGAAGACCCCGCCTTGTCGCAAGCTTCCGCGACGAGCTGATCGGGGGCCAGGGATCCAGGATCGAATGCAGCGGACGCGCGACTGGGCATGGCCGAACGATAGCTTCGAGTCGGCTGCGAGATGGTGGGCCCTCCTGGGTTCGAACCAGGGACCATCCGGTTATGAGCCGGTTGCTCTAACCCCTGAGCTAAGGGCCCGCGCCCCGGACGCTAGCAAGCGGACAGCGGGGACGGACCGCTCGCCTCGCCTCGTCTTGTGAGCGACATCGATCCGGGGCACCATCGGCGCGATGCCTGGGGCGAAAGCGGGATCGAACGGAAGCACGCACATCGTCGCCGTCATCGGTGGTGCGACCGCGGGCGCCGAGGTGGCGGGACGGCTGGCCGAACACGGCTGCGTGGTCGTCGTCTTCGAACAGAACCCGCGGCCCTACGGGAAGATCGAAGACGGTCTTCCCTCGTGGCACGTGGCCCTGCGACGCAAGGAATACGACGGCATCCGCGCCAAGCTGTCGCACCCCAACGTCCACTTCGTGCCGAACACGAAGATCGGTCGCGATGTCGACTTCGACGACCTCGCCAACCACTGGGGCTTCTCGGCAGTGGTGCTCGCCAACGGCGCCTGGTGCGACCGCGGCCTGCCCATCGAGGGCGCCGACGCCTACGTGGGCAAGGGGCTCGTCTACCAGAACCCCTTCGTCATCTCGTTCAACCACCAGGACGACCCGCACTACGCCGGCGAGCGCTTCGACTACCCGGACGGCTGCATCGTGGTCGGCGGTGGGCTCGCCTCGATCGACGTCTCGAAGATCCTGATGCTCGAGAACGTGAAGCGCGTCCTGACCGAACGCGGCATCGAGACCAGCATCCATGAGCTCGAGGTCAAGGGCATCCCGAAGATCCTCGAAGGCCATGGCCTCGCCTATGAAGACCTGGGGCTCGCGGGCTGCACCCTCTACTACCGCCGGCGGGTCGAGGACATGCCCCTGATGGAGGCGCCCGAGGGCGCAGACGAGGCGCGGCTCGAGAAGGTCCGCAACGGCAGGGCCCGCATGCTCGCCAAGGCCCAGGAGAAGTACCGCTTCGACGTCGAGCCGCTGTGCGCGCCCGACGAGCTCATCGTCGAAGACGGACGACTCGTCGGGATCCGCTTCCGCCGCACGAAGATCGAGAACGGTCGCGTCATCCCCACCGACGACACCTTCGAAGCCCGGGGCACCTGGGTGATCAGCTCCATCGGCAGCATCCCCGAGGCCATCCCCGGCATCCCCATGAAGGGCGAGCTCTTCGCCTTTGCCGACTGGGAGTACGGCCACATCGACGGCTTCCCAACGCTCTTCTCGGTGGGCAACGTCGTCACGGGCAAGGGCAACATCGTGGCGTCGCGGAAGCACGCCGCCCAGGTTTCAAAGGAAGCCATCGAGAAATTCCTCGGCATCTCGGACCGCGCGGGCGACGTCGACTCATCGGTCGCCTCGCCCGCCGCGCAAGCCGCGCGCGCCACCGCGGACCACGTGGCGGCGAAGCTGGGAGAGGCTCCGTCGGCAGAGACCCTGGCCGAGATCCTGCAACGCGTGCAGGAACGCCAGAAGGCAGTGGGCTACCCGGGTCAGCTCGCCGCCTGGATCGAACAGGTCGGCGAGCCCGCCTGAGCCTCGCCTCGAGAGGCTTACCGGAAGAGAGGTTGGAGCTCGGCCAGTTCGCCCGCCTGGGTCCAACCGGGCATGCCCGCGCGCCACACCAGTGTGTCGGGTCGCATGCGCCCACTGGTCACAGCTTCACCGAGCTGCGGTTGGGTAAAGGGGCCAATGGCCTCGCCGTTCTCCGCCAGGTGCCAGGTCGGGACCGGCGGCGGCGGCGGCGGCGCGACGGGCGGCGGCGGCACCGGACTCGGCACGCCTCCACCGGGCGCGGGACCTTGTGCCCCGCCCGGTCCAGCCATCCCACTCATGCCACCCATCATGGGCTGCGCCATCGCCATGCCCATGCCCATGCCGAGCCCGGCGCCGGCGAGTCCGCCGGCCGGGTTCTCCGCGGCCACCGGCATCGAGCTGCCGATCTGGTAGGCCTGGTAGGCCGCCATGTCTCCCACGGCCGCCATGCCCGTGCGTACGTCGAGCGCCTTCTCGACTTCGGCCGGCAGCGAGATGTTGACGATGTGGAGCTGCGGGATCTCGAGCCCGTACTCGTCGTCCACCATCTCGAGCACTGCATGGCGCATTTTTTCGGACAGGTCGCGGTAGGACATGGCCAGGTCCAGCACCGGGATCTGTGAATTCGACACCACTTCCGCGAAGGCGTTGTTGACGATGGACCGCAGCAGCTCGCTGATCTCGTCCGCCTCGTAGAGGGAGTCGGTTCCCACCAGCTCGGCCAGCAGGGTCGCCGCGTTCGTCGCACGCAGCGTGTAGGTCCCGAAGGCGCGTACGCGAACCGGACCGAAGTCGCTGTCGCGCATCATCACCGGGTTCGGAGTCCCCCACTTCAGGTCGGTGATGACCGTCGTGTTGACGAAGTAGACCTCGGCCTTGAAGGGGCTGTCGAAGCCGTACTTCCAACCCAGCAGGGTCGAGAGGACGGGCAGGTTCTTCGTCTCCAGGCGGTACATGCCCGGCTCGAAGACGTCGCCGAGCTTGCCGTTGGCGACCATGACGGCCACCTGTCCCGGTCGCACGATCAACTGCGCGCCGTTCTTGATCTGATTGTGGAAGCGCGGGAAGCGCCAGACGATCGCGTGGTGGTTGTCGTCCACCCACTCGATGATGTCGATCAACTCACCGCGAATCTTGTCCATCAGTCCCATGTCACTCTCCTTCGTTTCCTGCCTGAGTCTGTCCTACCTGAGCAGGCCTTTGAGAACACCCACGATCGTGCGACCAAGCAGGTCGCCACCAGTACGCGAGCGGTATCCACCCGTGTCGAACTCGGCGACGCGGATCCGCTTCATCGCATCCGCCGCGTCGCGGTCCGCGTTCTCGAGCATCTTCTCCGCCGTCGGGTTTCCCCCGGTCAGCAGGAAGCCCGTGATCTGCTCGAGCTCGTCGGCATCCAGCCAGGTCCCGTGCTTCTTGCAGCTGTCGACGATGACGCCCGAGCTCTTGCGGAAGTTGCGTCGAAGCATGAACGCCTCGCACTCGGGACACTTGCGGTAGGCGACCTGCTGCGCGGCGGGGTTGGCGCCCTTCACCCGAGGCGTGTGATGCAGGCGCTCGCCCTTCTTGTGCGCTTCGAGCGCACGCGAGATGAGCTGATCGAGCCGGTCCGCCGGCGTCCAGATGCCGTTGCAGCCGCCGCACTCGTTGATGCCGATGCCGCCGATCTGCCGCGGAGGCATCAGGCCGCCGCACGCCGGACACGGCAACTCGTAGCCCTCGACCTTGACCGGCTCGGGCGAGAAGTTGACTCCGCACGCCGTGCAGAAGCGGGAAGTCTCACAGTTGCGACCGTGACACTCCGGGCAGATGAGCGAAAGCTTCGCGTCGTCCCGGACGATGGTCGAACCGCAATAAGTGCACGCCGCAGCCGTCGGGTCCGCCACGTTCGCACCGCAGGATCCGCAGCGATGGATCTGCGCATCCACCGGTTCGAGATACTGGTTCTCGACGGTCTCGCCACAGCGGCAAGCGAAGCTCGCGTCGACGACGTCCGTGACGTCGTACTGGGCGTGGCAATTCTGGCAGGCGACGAGGCGCAAGAGGCTTCTCCGAATCAATCGATATCCTGAATCGGATCAACCGAGCGGCGTCTTGATTACACCCCACCACAAGCTTCGTAACGCAGCCGGGCGGCAAGCAACCCGCAGCTGACGCGCACAAGACACCCACCGGCACGCAGCACTCGGCCGCGCCGCGCTCAGCGAATGGCCTGGGTCACCCCGTCTCCGGCCCGCAGCTCGAAGCGCGCCTGCTGGGAGCGGCTGAGAGTCGGCCAGCGTTCGAGCGCTCGGGTCCGGTGCTTCTCGACACTGGCGCGATTCTCATCGAGCCACTTGCGCGCGAAGTCGTTCGGCTTCACGAGGACGCTCTCGTGCCAGTACTTGCGGATCGTCGCTTCCTGTTGGTCTGGAAGCAGGGGGTGCACCTGCTCGGCGAAGACCTTGACGTAGTAGATGCGTCCGGCCTCGAGCTGGGCCCGCATCACGCTTCGCCGCCCCGACAGCACACCCATGAAGAAGCGCTCACCGGGCGGGACCACCATGATCCGCTTCATGCCGTTCGAGAAGATGCCGACCATCTCGACACCAGCCGTGATGTCGAAGACGGTGGTGGTGCGCGGCGTGGCGAGGAATTGCTCCGGGCGCAGGAACACGACGACCGCGGAGTCGCCGGGGCGCAGCAAGGGCTCGATACCCCCCGCGTCCTCCATGAAGATGTTGCTGGTGCGACAGCCCGTGAGCGATGCCATGAGGCACACCACCGCGAGCCCCACTCCGATGCGCGCGCACCCGACGTACCCCGAGCGCGCGAAACGGCTCAATCGAGGAAGGGCTTGAGGACCCGACTCCGCGACGGGTGTCGCAGCTTGCGCAGCGCCTTCGCCTCGATCTGACGGATCCGTTCGCGGGTGACGTCGAAGTCCTGCCCCACTTCTTCCAGGGTGTGGTTCGAGCGTTCACCGATGCCGAAGCGCATGCGCAGGACCCGCGCTTCACGCGGCGCCAGGGTGGCGAGCACCTCGCGGGTCTGCTCCGCAAGGTTCGAGTGGATTACCGCGTCCTGCGGGTTGATCGCGCTCTTGTCCTCGATGAAGTCCGAGAGGCTGCTGTCCTCTTCTTCGCCCACGGGCGCCTCGAGGCTGATGGGATCCCGCGCGATGCGCTGCACCATCCGCACCTTCTCGACGGGCAGGGCCATCTTGAGCGAAAGCTCTTCGGGGCTGGGCTCGCGACCCAGCACCTGCACCAGGTGGCGCGTCGCGCGCACCAGCTTGTTCATCGTCTCGATCATGTGGACGGGGATACGGATCGTGCGGGCCTGGTCGGCGATCGCTCGGGTGATCGCCTGGCGGATCCACCAGGTCGCGTAGGTGGAGAACTTGTAGCCGCGCTGGTATTCGAACTTGTCCACCGCCTTCATGAGCCCGATGTTGCCTTCCTGGATGAGGTCCAGGAACTGCAGCCCGCGGTTCGTGTACTTCTTGGCGATGGACACGACCAGGCGCAGGTTGGCCTGAACCAGCTCGCTCTTCGCCGCATGGGCGCGGCCCGACGCTTCCCGAAGACGCTCGCGGGAAATGCGCACCTCGTCGTGGGTCATGCCGATCTCGATCTCGACCTTCTCGCGGCTACGGTCGAGGGCTTCCATTTCCGACAGCGCGACGTTCACCCGGTCCGAGTTCCCGCCGAGGCGCATCAGTGCTTCTGGTGCGCGCGAGCTACGTCGCGTCGACATTCCTGCGAGATCCCGGAACTCTTCGATCGAAATCTCGAAGCTGCGCGCGATGCTCTTCGCTTGCGCGTCGAGCATCTCGATCGACTCGGCGAGCTCCTCGAATTCACCGGTGATCTCCGCGGTCACGGACTTCGCGAAGCGAACCTTCTGCAGCTGCTCGCACGCATCGCGGCAACCGCGCTCGATCTCCGCGCGCAGCCGCTTGCGGGTCTCGGCAGTGGTCCGCGAGTTGGCGATCGAGCTGCGCTTGCGCGTGACTTCCGTCTGGACCTTCTTGATCTTGTTGAGCGCAGACAGGAACTGCTTGCGGCGCTCTTCCGGCGAGACGGGTGCGTTCTCGTCGTCGACTCCGTCGAGGACTCGCCGCAGCTCGATGCGCTTGGCCCGCACGTCTTCGCCGATCTCGAGAACGCGCACGAGTCCGATGGGCGTCCCCACCACCGCGAGCTGCGCGTCGAAGAGCCCGCTCTCGATGCGCTTTGCGATCTCGACCTCGCCCTCGCGCGTCAGCAGGGACACCTGTCCCATCTCGCGCAGGTAGACGCGCACGGGATCGGCACTATGACCGACCTCCGGCTCGCGCTTCGCACGTGAGGTCTTGCGACCGCCAGTCGCGGGTTGAGTTCTGGGTTGACTCGTGGCGGGCGGCGTCGGCGCCGCTGCCTTCGGAGCAGCCGGGTCGGCCTGCTCGACCCCTGCTTGCTTCGGCTTGGGATCACTTCTTCGCTTCGTCGTCTTGGCGGACTTCTGTCCGCGGGCGTGCGAGGCAACGGAACCGGTAGGCGCGTTGGAGGACATTGGGGGGGCTTCCTCTCTGGCTCTCATCATTCCAGGCAATCAGCTCTAGATGTGCATCCACTTCAGCAAGCGATCAAACGGGCGACGCATCTTCACCCGCTTCGATCTTGGCTCTCGTTCCTGTCTTCCTCTCGCTCTTGCTTCCCTCGGATCTGATGTTAGGCGAGACTAGCACTCGAACGGTAGAGGCTCAGTCCACCCTGCTTCAAGCTGCGCTTCTCTCGCAGGATCGCGTCCTGATCGGCCTCAGGGTCGCTCATCCGCCGCGTCAATTCCTTCTGCAGCGCGTCAACTCGTCGCTTCTCGAGCTTCGCGGCTACTTCGCGAACGGCTCGCTCAGGCGGGAGGTCCCCGCGGAACAATTCCTCGTCTACGGCGACCGAGCGCAGGCGCGAGCGTGCGTCCTGGTCGAGATGCTCATCGAGGGCGAACAGATCGGCTGCCCCGGAGGCGTCCAGGGTTCCGGCGGCGCCAGCATCCAGCAAAGCCCCGATCACGGCCTTCCAGGAACCCTCGGGAAGCAGGGATTCGAGCGCCGCGCGATCGAACAGATCGGCGAGCGGAGGATGACGAAATAGCAGGACCGCCAGCTCGTGGATGTGGCGCTCTTCCCCGGACGCCGTCCGCGGCGCGACGCGGCTCTCGAGGGCGACCTGCGCCGAGTGGCCGGCTTGGCCGCCACTTCGGGCTGCACTGCGGAGGGCTGCCTGCACGGCCTGCTCGTCGGTCGCCGTGTAGTTGGCGAGCCTGCGGCCGTATTCGACACGTTCCACGGCGTCGGGGATATGCGCGATCACCGGGACCACGCGGTTCACCACGTCCGCCTTCTGGGCGGGAGTCGCGCAGCCTGCGTCCACCGCCCACTGCATGACGAGCTCGACCGCATCGCGCGCGCCGTCCACCAGGGACCGCAGCGCGTCCGCCCCCTTCTCGGCGAGGAAGCTGTCCGGGTCTTCGCCCGCGGCCAGCGCCGCCGCCCGCACCCGCAGGCCCTCGGGGAGCAGGACGTCGAGAGACCGTTCCATCGCCTTGCGTCCGGCCGAATCCCCGTCGAACAGCAGCACGACCTCGTTCGTCCGGCGCTGCAGCTGGGTGCCGTGCTCGGGGGTGAGCGCGGTCCCGCAGGTGGCGAGCGCTTCACCCAGGTTCGCCCGCGACAACGCGATGCGATCGAAGTAGCCCTCGCAGATGATCGCGCGGCCGGCGCGACGCAGCTCGGCCAGGGCGTCGGGGAAGCCGTAGAAGGTCTCGCGCTTGCGGAAGACCGGGGTTTCCGGCGTGTTCAGGTACTTGGGTTCCTGGCCGTCGGCCAGGGCGCGTCCGCCGAAACCCACGACCCGACCGCGCACGTCGTGGATGGGGAAGGTGACGCGCCCGCGCAGGCGATCGTACCAGCCGGGGCCGCGTTCGCGCTTTGCCAGCAGGCCCGCCTTCTCGCCGACCGCGCCGCCGAGATCGTGGCGTTCGAGGCGCTTGGCCACTGCGTCCCAGCTGTCGGGCGCGTAGCCGATCCCGTACCGGGCGATGGACGCGTCGTCGAAGCCGCGGCCCTTGAGATAGTCGCGGGCCATGCGGCCCTCGCTCGACGCGAGAGATTCGAGATACAGCTGCTGGGCAAGGTCGTTGGCAGCGAAGAGACGCTCGGTGATGCCGCGGTCGCGGGAAGCGCCCTCGGTCTCCTCGATCTCGATCCCGCACTCGCCCGCCAGATTGCGAACGGCCTCCGGAAACGAGAGGCCGTCGTGCTTCATCAGGAAGGCGATGACGTCGCCGCCTTCCTGGCAGCCGAAGCAGTGGAAGATCTGGCGGTCGGGATTGACGTTGAAGGAGGGGGACTTCTCGCCGTGGAAGGGACAGAGGCCCTTCCAGTTGCGGCCGGCCTTCTTCAGCTCGACGTATCGCCCGATCCAACCGACGATGTCGATCCGGCTGCGAATATCCTGGATCGTTGCTTCGGGGATCCGACCCATCCGACTCCAGGGGCCCGTGTGGTTAGCGGGCCATCCTTCTGATCTTCTTCAGCGCACGCTTTCTGGACGCGGCTGCCTTCTTCTTCTTGCGGATGCTCGGCTTGTCGTAGTACTCGCGACGGCGGAGCTCCGTGAGGATCCCGGCCTTCTCGCAGGTCTTCTTGAAGCGCTTCATGGCCTGCTCGAACGACTCGTTGTCCTTCACCTTGATGACGGGCATCTACTCTCTCGATCTCACCTGCGCGGACGCTCACACGGACGCTTCAGGTGACAGTCAGACGTTGGTGGTTGGAGGTGCTCGGCTGTGTCGATCATTGCCGAACAGTTGCGGTTGTACGGGTGGTGGCTAGGAGGACGCGGGACCGTAGCCCACGCCCCACGGGGATTCAAGCAACGCCGCTGCAAGGTTCCTGCAGGTGCTGCGCGACATTCCTGCCTTCCCGGAGGCGGTCAGGCATCGGAAACCGGGGGTCTCACCGGGATCCCCCATTCGAGTAGCTGCCGCTTCACCTCGCCCACGGTCGTCTCGTGGAAGTGGAAGATCGAGGCCGCGAGCGCCGCCTGGCAGTGGCCCCCTTCGGGCCCATCGCGAAGGGCGTTCGCGAGGTCCTCGGCACTGCCGCCGCCACCGGATGCGATCACCGGGACCGGGACCCGGTCCGCGACGGCGCGCAGCATCGCGAGGTCGTAGCCGCTCTTGGTGCCGTCGCGGTCCATGCTGGTGAGCAGGATCTCGCCGGCACCGGCCTGGGCCATGCGCGCCGCCCACTCGACGGCGTCGATCCCCGTCGGACGCCGGCCGCCGTGGGTGCAGACCTCCCAGCCCTCTCCTTCTTCCTTCGCGCGCGCGTCGATGGCGAGCACCAGGTTCGCACTGCCGATCTTTGCGGCCGCATCCGACACCAGATCGGGATCGTGCACCGCGGCGGTCATGATGGAGACCTTGTCGGCCCCGGCGTTGAGCAGGTCGCGGATGTCCTGCAGCGAGCGCACGCCCCCGCCGACGGTGAGCGGCATGAAGACGCTCTCTGCCGTCCGCGTCACGACGTCGAGCAGGATGTCCCGCTCCTCGTGACTGGCGCTGATGTCGAGGAAGGTGATCTCGTCGGCTTCCTGGGCGTCGTAGTGCCGCGCCACTTCGACGGGGTCGCCTGCGTCGACGTGGTCGACGTACTTCACGCCCTTGACGACACGTCCCTTGTCGACGTCGAGACAGGGAATGATTCGCTTGAGCAGCATGTCAGTCCTGCCCCTCCGTGCGTTCGACCAGGCTGAGCGCCTCGGCGAGATCCACGGCACCGGTATAGAGAGAACGTCCCAGGATGGCGCCGGTGATGCCGGAACGCCGCCGCGCGAGGGACCCCTCGATGTCGGCCAGCGATGCGACACCGCCCGACACGATCACCGGGATGTCGACGCTCTGGGCCAGTGCCGCGGTGGCGTCGAGATTCGCGCCGGTGAGCATGCCGTCCCGCGAAATGTCCGTGTAGACGATGGCCGCCACGCCAGCGTCCTCGAAGCGCCGCGCCAGATCGCTCGCGCTCATGTCGCTGACATCGACCCAGCCCTCGACGGCGACGCGACCGTCCCGGGCGTCGATACCGAGCACGATGCGCTGCGGAAATTCCTTGGCGGCGTCGCGAACGACTTCGGGCTGCTTGATGGCGACGGTGCCCATCACCACCCGATCGACTCCCATGGCGAAGGCGGCCTCGGCGTCGGCGACGCTGCGCACGCCGCCGCCGAGCTGCACCGGCACGTCGCCCATCTCGCGGACGATGGCGCGAATCGCGGACTCGTTGGTGCGGACGCCGTCGCGCGCGCCGTCGAGGTCGACCACGTGGAAGCGCCGGATGGGAAAAGCCGCCCAGCGTCGTGCCGCGTCTGCCGGGTCCGGGGCATACACGGTCACGTCCGCATAGCTTCCCTGGGCCAGGCGAACGCACTGGCCGTCCAGGATGTCGATGGACGGAATCACCTCGAAGGCGCGCAGCTCTCTTGCTTCGCCCACCCTAGGACTCCCGCACCCAGTGGAGATAGGCGTCGAGCAGGCGCTTGCCGGCCGCCTGGCTCTTTTCCGGGTGGAACTGCACGGCGAAGAGACTGTCCGTCGCCACGGCCGACGCGAAGACACCGCCGTAGTCGGTGCGCCCCACGACGACACTCGGGTCTTCGGGCTCGCCCCGGTACGAGTGCACGAAGTAGTAGAAGTCGCGCTCGGGCATGCGTTCGAGCATCGGGTGCGACCCGGAGAACACGACCTCGTTCCAGCCGATGTGCGGCACGCGCAGCGGACTGCCGTCCTCGCCTCGGACGGGGAAGCGGGTAACCCGGCCGGCGATGACCTCGAAGCCCCGGGTGATGCCGTGTTCCTCGCCTTCGTCGAAGAGCAGCTGCAAACCGAAGCACAGACCCAGGTACGGGCGCTTGTCGGCGATCGCCTTCGCGACGGCTTCGTCGAGCTTCGCAGCGCGCAGGCTGTTGGCGGCGTCCCGGAAGGCGCCGACGCCGGGCAGCACCACGCCCGCGCAGTCGGCCACCACGCGCGGGTCGCCCGTGACCACCGGGTCCATGTCCGACCGGGCCAGGGCCTTGGCGACGCTGCGGAGGTTGCCGGCACCGTAGTCGACGACTGCGATCTTGGGGGGACTCATTTGGACTCGACTCGCTGAATGCTAGAGGGCGCCCTTGACGGTCGGCAGACCGGTCTGGCGCGGATCGTTCTCGAGCGCCGCGCGAAGCGCGCGCGCCGTTCCCTTGAACACCGCCTCGACCACATGATGCGGACTGCGGCCGTACCGCATGTCCACGTGCAGATCGAGTCCGGCATTCTGGGCCAGCGCCTGTAGAAAGTCCTCGCTGAGCGACGGATCGAAGGTGCCGATGCGGTCGTTGCGCAGCTCCACCCGGTACACGAGGTACGGGCGGTTGGACACGTCCACCGCCACGTCCACCCGGGCCTCCGCCATGGGAAGCGAGCACTGACCGAAGCGCTGGATGCCGACCGCCGAGCCGAGCGCCTCGCGAATCGCCTGACCGAGCGCGATGCCGACGTCTTCGACGGTGTGGTGGAAGTCGACCGCGACGTCGCCGCGTGCCGTCAGGCGCAGGTCGAAGAGAGCGTGCTTCGTGAACGACTCGAGCATGTGGTCGAAGAACGGGATCCCCGTCTCGATCTCGTACTGCCCGCTTCCGTCGAGCACCAGCTCGACCGAGATGTCGGTCTCCTTCGTCTTGCGGACGATGGTCGACTTTCGTTCTGCTGAAGCCGTCTTGCTCATGACCCCTTCCTCGTGCCAGGAGCCGTGGGCATCCCGGTTGGACTAGGCCTCGATTTCCCGGGCCGCTTCCCGCTCGCGTCGCGCGCGGCGGATCTTCTGGAGCCGCAGGTCGATCGCCCTGCTGTGACCTTCGAGTCCCTCGAGCTCTGCCAGGCGCATGGCTTCAGCCCCCAGCTCGCGCAGCTTGGGCGGCTCGAACTTGATGAAGCTCGTGCGCTTGAGGAAGTCCTCGACCCCCAGCGGAGAAGAGAAGCGCGCCATCCCGCCTGTCGGGAGAACGCTGTTGGGACCCGCCAGGTAGTCCCCGACCGCCACGGGCGCGTAGTGCCCGAGGAACACGGCCCCGGCGTTCAGGACCGTCTTCAACGCACCCTCGGGATCCTCGACGGCCAAAACGAGGTGCTCGGGCGCGTAGCGATTCGCGAGTGTAATGGACTCCTGGAGATTCCGCGTCACCAGCATCACCCCCCGGGAGGTCAGGCATTCCTTGGCGATCTTGGCCCGGCTGAGATCCTTGAGCTGGCGCGTGAGCTGTTCCTGCACCCGGGCGACCAGGGCCTTGGTGTGCGTGATGAGCAGCACTCGACCGGCTTCGTTCTGCTCTGCCTGCGAGATCAGATCGGCGGCGATCCAGGCCGGGGTCGCACTGCGGTCGGCGACGATGCACAGCTCGTTCGGGCCCGTCGCCGAGCTGACGGCGACCTTTCCGGCGACCGCGAGCTTGGCGGCTTCGGCGGCGGGCTCGCCCGCGCCGATGATCTTGTCCACGGCCGGGATCGATTCGGTGCCGTAGGCGAGGGCGGCGATGGCGTGGGCGCCGCCGGCCTTGAAGACGCGATGGACGCCGGCCACCCGGGCGGCGGTCAGGATCTCCGGAGCCACCTTGCCGTTTCGCCCCGCGGCGACACTGAGGACGATCTCCGGCACCTCGACGATGGAGGCGGGCACGGTGTTCATGATCACGCTCGAGGGCGCCCGCAGACTGGCGGCGTTGACGTAGACGCCGACCCGGTCGAGTGCCCGAACGCGGTGACCGAAATAGCCGCCACCCTCCTCGCGCATCTCCCAGCTCGACGGGATCCGCTTGCGGTGGAAGTCGCGCACCCGCATGGCGGCCTTGCCGAGTGCTGCGCGGTCGCCCGCGTCGACGCTCTCGCAGGCCTCGTCCCATTCCTCGCGGTCGACCTCCAGGACCTCGAGCTTCGACCGGTCGGCCTTCTGCACCCGAGCGACGAGCTCGTCGTCGCCCCCTTCGCGGACGGCCTCGATGACCTTCCGGACATCCTTGGCAACCGCCACCGCGGTGGCGTCGCGATCGGAGATCTCCGCGAACTTGGATTCGAAGCTCGACTCGTCGCTCTTGACGACTCGCAGAAGCTTGCTTGCCCGACTCGCCATGACTCGCCTCCTTGCGCGTGACCGCTGGAGGGGAGCGGGCGCCGCCTATAGGTGGGTCTCTTGCTGACCTCCGGGCTTGCGCGCCATCACGACACGGGGCCTTCGGGCCAGATCTCTCAGGGTCTCGATCTGCTCGAGCCCCGCTTCACCGCATTCCTTTGCAATCCGTTCCGTCTGGTCGTGACCGACCTCGACCCCGAAGACGCCACCCGGCGACAACGCGCTCGAAACCTCCGCGACCAGCCGACTCACCACCGCATAGCCATCGTCCCCACCGAAGAGGGCCACCTCGGGTTCGTGCACCAGCTCTGGCGGCAGCTCTGCGCGGTCTCGCTCGGCCACGTAGGGCGGATTCGAGACGACGAGGTCGAACTGCTCACCAGGACAGGCGCCGAAGAGGTCTCCCTCCAGGAATCGGAGCCGATCACTCAGCAGCAACTTGTCGGCATTGAGACGAGCAATCTGTAGAGCCTTCGGGGAGATATCCGTCGCAGTTACGTGTGCCGCGGGACGCTCACCGGCCAGCGCGAGGGCAATGGCCCCCGAACCGGTCCCCAGATCGAGGATCCGGTAGGCGGCATCCCGGTCCGGCAACCGCGCGAGCGCGCCTTCGACCAGGGTCTCGGTTTCCGGCCGTGGCGAAAGCACATCGGCGGTGACCGACAGCTCCAAAGACCAGAATTCCCGGCTGCCGAGCAGCTGCGAAACCGGCACCCGGTCCCGAGCCCGGCGCACCACGAGCTCGCGGAAGACCGCGCGCTCGGGCTGGGCGATGGGTTTCTCGAAGTCCACGTAGAGCTGCAGGCGCGGGGTGCCGAGGGCGTGCGCCAGCAGTACCTCGGCGTCGAGCCGGGCGTTCTCGATGCCCTGGGCGCTGAAGTGCTGCTCGGTCCAGCGCAGCAGCTCGAGCACCGTCCAGCTGCGGTCGGCGCTCATCCGGCGGCCGGCGCTCCCGAGACGTCATCGTCCGCGCTCTCGAAGCGTTCGGAAAGCTGCTGTCGCACCGCCGAGATCAGCTCGTCGATCTCTCCCTCGAGGATCTGGTCGAGCTTGTGCAGGGTGACGCCGGCACGGTGGTCGGTGACCCGGTTCTGCGAGTAGTTGTAGGTGCGGATCTTCTCGCTGCGCTCGCCCGTGCCCACCTGCTCGCGGCGTGCGCTGGCGCGCTCGTCCGCCGCCCTCCGCTGCTCGAGCTCGAGCAGCCGAGACAGCAGCACCTTCATGGCCTTGGCCTTGTTCTTGTGCTGCGACTTCTCGTCCTGGCACTGGACGATCAGACCGGTGGGCAGGTGCGTCAAACGCACCGCCGAGTCCGTGGTATTGACGCTCTGCCCCCCCGGGCCCCCGGCTCGCATCACGTCGACCCGCAGGTCGCCGGGGCCGATCTGGACGTCGACCTCTTCGGCTTCGGGCATCACGGCAACGGTCACCGTGGACGTGTGGACGCGGCCCTGGCTCTCGGTGGCGGGCACCCGCTGGACGCGGTGGACCCCGCGTTCGTACTTGAGGTCCCGAAAGACGCCCGTGCCGCTGATCAGGACGATGATCTCCTTGAAGCCTCCCGCCGATGAATCCGAGACGGACATCTGCTCGACCTTCCAACCCACGCGATCCGCATGACGCATGTACATGCGGAAGAGATCCCCGACGAACAGCGCCGCCTCGTCACCCCCGGTCCCGGCCCGGATCTCGAGGATCGCGTTGCGTGCGTCATTCGGGTCGGTCGGGACGAGCAGATCAGCGAGCTTCTGCTCCAGCAAGTCGCGCTCGGGCTCGAGGCGCTCGATGTCGGCACCGGCCATCTCGGCGATCCCGGGGTCGTCGTCCCCGAGCATCTCCCGGGCGTCGGCGAGCTCGGCGAGCAGCGCTCGGTAGCGGTCTCCCGTCTCGACGAGAGGCTTCTCGAGGGCAAGCTGCTTTCCCAGCCGCTCGTACTCGCTCGGAGTGCTCGCGAGTGCGGGGTCCGCGAGCTGCTCTTCGAGCAGGCGCGCCCGTTCCTCGGCCTCGGCGATCTTGTCGAGAAGGTCGGCCATTCGGGGACTCTAGCCTGCAGGGTGGCGGGTGCTGGATCGCCGCCTGGAGCTCAGGAGTTCATCGACTCCAGGAACTCGGCGTTCGAATCGGTCACCTTGACCTTGCCCAGCAGAAACTCCATCGAGTCCACGGGAGACAACGGCGCCAGCACCTTGCGGAGGATGTACATCCGGTTGAGGGTGTTCTCGTCGAGCAGCAGCTCTTCGCGACGGGTCGCCGACCGGTTGATGTCGATGGCCGGGTAGGTGCGACGGTCGGCGAGCTTGCGGTCGAGCACGAGTTCGCTGTTCCCCGTGCCCTTGAACTCTTCGAAGATCACCTCGTCCATGCGCGAGCCGGTATCGATGAGCGCGGTGCCGACGATGGTCAGGCTGCCGCCCTCCTCGACGTTGCGTGCGGCGCCGAAGAAGCGCTTGGGCTTGTGGAGTGCGTTGGAATCGACGCCGCCGGACAGGATCTTGCCCGAGTGCGGCACCACCGTGTTGTGTGCGCGTGCGAGACGGGTGATCGAGTCGAGCAGGATGACCACGTCCCGGCCGTGCTCGACGAGACGCTTGGCCTTGTTGATCACCATGTCGGCGACCTGCACGTGGCGGGTGGCGGGCTCGTCGAAGGTCGAGGAGATCACCTCGGCCTTCACGGTCCTGCGCATGTCCGTCACTTCCTCGGGCCGCTCGTCGATCAGCAGCACGATCAGGTAGACCTCGGGGTTGTTCTCAGCGATCGCGTTCGCAATGTCCTTGAGGATCATCGTCTTGCCGGCCTTGGGCGGCGACGTGATCAGGCCGCGCTGGCCCTTCCCGATGGGCGCGATGAGATCGATGATGCGAGTGGTGAGCGTGCCGTCGCTCGACTCCATCTCGAACTTGTCCTGGGGATAGAGAGGAGTGAGGTTGTCGAACAGGATCTTGTGCTTGGCCTTGTCCGGCGACTCGAAGTTGATCGTCTCGACCTTCAGCAGCGCGAAATAGCGTTCGCCTTCCTTGGGAGAGCGGATCTGCCCCTGCACCGTGTCGCCGGTGCGCAGGTTGAAGCGCCGGATCTGGGAGGGCGAGACATAGATGTCGTCCGGACCGGCCAGGTAGTTCTGGTCCGGGGCCCGGAGGAAGCCGAAGCCGTCCTGCAGGATCTCGAGCACGCCCTCGGCGAAGATCTTGCCGTGCTTCTCGGTCTGGGCCTGGAGGATCGCGAACAGCAGGTCCTGCTTGCGCATGCCCGCCGCGTTCTCGACCTCCATCTCCTCGGCGACCTGCGTCAATTCCTGCATCGTCTTGGCTTTGAGGTCGCGGACGTCGATGCGCTCGCTGTCGTCGTACTCGTCGGCGAGAGCCTCCTCTTCGAGGAGGTCTTCCTCGGAGGGCAGGTACTCGCGCTGCACGGTCTGACGCGAGCCCTCGGGCTTGCCGGTGCGGTTCCCGTTGCGACCGCCTCCGCTCGAGCTGCGTCGGCGACCCCGTCCCCGGCGGCTGCGGTTGCCGCCCTGGCCCCCTGATCCGGATCCAGATCCTGATCCAGATCCTGATCCAGATCCGTTCGTCGAATCGCTGACTCGCTGCGTGGTCACGGGTCGGTCTCTCTCGTCCCAGGCGGGGACACTCGGGTTTCAGAATCAGGGGGAGGCAGTTGGGGGAAGCCCCGACCGGGGCCCTGAAGTTGCTGTAGGAAGCGCTGGATGGAGTCGTTGGAAGAGGGGAGTCAGCCGAATTCGAGCTGGGCGGGACCCGACTGCTGGAATCTCGGTCGGTGACCAGGCGGAACGGACGCCGCCCGGGTCAGAGAGTCTGAGAGGGGTGTTCTTCAGTCTGTCTGGATTCTTCTCGTCGGAGCTCTCGACCCGGAAGTTGAACGGAAATCCTTCCGGGGAACTGGCGGGTCCGGCCAGGTGTTCGACGGGACCCCGATGAATCGAGGGAGGAGCGGAGAAGTAAAATCACGGTAGGACCGGGGTCTGGGGATGTCAACTCGGGTGCGGCTGCACCCAGTGGAGGAGTCTTCCGGCGCGCGCACCGTCCCGCCGGTAGGAATGGAAGCGATCGGGATGGCAACGCGTACAGGCATCTCGAATGAATCCTCGGTTTTCGGACGGGATCCCCGCACGCGCGAGATCGGTCTGGACCAGCAGCCCGAGGTCCAACATCCAGTGATTCGGGCCGGTCGACGACCGGATCGCGCCGTCGAGATCCGCCCCGAAGCGGTCCCGCAACGGGCCGATGACCGGGGCGTCCACCTCGTAGCAGCAGGCCCCGATGCAGGGCCCGACGACGGCCACGATGCCTCCGCCCCTGGCGGCGTTCCCGAGTGCGGCGATGCCTGCTTCGACGACCCCGGCCGCCAGGCCCCGCCAACCCGCGTGGATGGCGACGACGGTGCTTCCGTCCTTCAGTGCGGCCAGGACGGGCACACAGTCTGCGGTCACTACCCCCACGGGGTGATCGGAGTCACACGAAACGACGGCATCCGCTTCTGCGGGCGTCAGCGAGGCGCCCTCGCAGCGCGCCACGGCGACCCCGTGCACCTGCTGCGGGCGCAGGACGACGCGCGGAGGCAGTGCGTCACGCGTCCCAAAAGCATGACGCACGCCCGCGTCATCGAGCAGCGCATGACGCAGGTCCGTCATGCGTCATTCTCCTCGAGCTCGGACCGGCGCAGTGCGTCACGGAAGCCCTCGAGGTCGGCGGGGAGCGGCGCCTCGAAGCGCATCCTGCCGCGACCGTCGGGGTGATCGAAACCGAGGACGGCGGCATGCAGTGCGGGCCGTCCCAGGTCGGCGCCCTGGGCTGAATCGCTCCGGCTGCGGCCGTACACCGGGTCGCCGGCGATGGGCAGCCCGGCAGAAGACAGGTGGACGCGGATCTGGTGGGTGCGACCGGTCTCCGGATGGATCTCGAGCAGGCAGACCCCGCTGGCCGGGAAGCGTTCGGCGATCGTCCAATTCGTTGCGGCTGCTCGGCCGGAGCGCGTGCGGACGGACATCCGCTTGCGGTCCGTCGGATGTCGCCCGATCGGCCGATCGATGCGACCCGACTCTGCGCCGGGAAGCGCTCGCACGAAGGCCTGGTAGATGCGTTCGATGCTGTGGTCGTAGAACTGACGGGCCAGGGACTGATGGGCGGCGTCGTTCCGGGCCACCACCATGACGCCGGAGGTTCCCTTGTCGAGACGGTGCACGATACCCGGCCGCTCGACGCCTCCGACCGTCGCGAGGTTGCCCTCGACGCGACAGTGGTGGAGCAGCGCGTTCACCAGGGTGCCGCTCGCGTGACCCGGCGCCGGGTGCACCACCATGCCCGCGCGCTTGTCGAGTACGATGATGTCGTCGTCTTCGTGGAGCACGTCGAGGGGGATCGCCTCGGCGAGCACCTCGCTGGTCTGCGTCGGCGGTGGACTGGCCTCGAGGATCGCGCCGGTGCTCACCCGCGCCGCCTGACGCGTCACGTCGCCATCCACGGTGACCCGATCGGCTTCGATCCAGCGCTGGAGTTGGGACCGGGACACACCGGAAAGACTCGCGAGCGCCGCGTCGAGGCGGAGCCCCGCCTCGGCCTCGGTCACCTCGTAGACGAGGACCCCCTCACTCTCGGAGTCGTCGCTGGAGCCGTTCCGGGGAGGATCGCCGGGACTACCGGCGTCCGAGCGATCGGCCATGACCCGTGTCCTTGCGGGCCGCCTCCAGCCTGGGCATGAAGCTCTTCGCTACCCGGTCCGGGTCGAGTCCGATCGCCCGCGCATACGCGGTGACGAAGCCCCTGACATAGACAGGTGCCGGAAGCTGGTCGAAGGCCTCGTCCTCGATTGCCTGGAGGTACGTGAGGGTCACCTTGGTGATGTCGCCCACCGCCACGAGCTCGATGCCGCGGTGCATTCGCGCCCGGCGCAGACGGGCGCCGTCGTACTCCGTCTCCGCCGCGCCTCCCTCGGTGCGCAGGGGCTTGCCCGGAGCAGAATCGAGGGAGACCTCCATGTCCTCGTACTCTTCCTCGAGCGAAGCCAACCCGCCCTGGCGCGCAGGCGAGGCGGCGGCGGGCTCGGGGAACGCGTCGAAGTTGTCGCTGTCGTAGGCCTGGCGCATCCGCTCGTCGGACAGCACCTCGTAGGCCTGATCGATACGGTCGCGGACGGCGGTCGCATCGTTGTCGTCGAACAGCGAGTAGAGGGCCAGTGAGCCGGCGGACCAGGTCGAGGCCGCCAGTCGATAGGCGCGTTCGATCTCTTCGGGGTGTGCACCCGGAGAGAGTTCGAGGACTTCGTAGTGGTTCTGGCTGTCGAGAGTCTTCACGCGCCTCTCTCCTTCTCAGCTCGCCCCTTCTCTTCTCGTCCCTCCAGGAGCTTGCGTGCGATGCGCTGCAGGTAGATGGCCGCGTCCGAGCCGGATTCCCCGTCCACCACCGGACGCCTCGCAGCGACGCTGCGGCGAGCCGCGTCGTCGTAGTTCACGTAGCCCAGGTACTCCGCGTCGATCCCGAAGTACTTGCGACAGACGGATCCCACCGCGAAGCCGAGTTTCACGTCCTCGGCGGTGCGTACACCGTTCACGATGATGCGCGGCCGGAAGCCGCGCATCGTCTCGACGAAGCGAGCGCCCTCCTGGGGATCGATGGACTCGATCTCCCGCAGCAGGTCCACGGGGCTCCGGATTCCGCGCTCGTTGCGCTGGTCCATGGCCTCGGTCACGAGCTTGCGGACACCGTGGCCCACCATCGCCAGGCGCATGCGACGATAGAAGGCGGCGCGCAGGAACGTGTACGCGTTCTCCACCGAAGTGGGCTCGGGCTGCATGACGATCAGACCCTCGCCGCCCACGAGGAAGTAGTCGAGCACCGACGAGTGGGTGCCGGCACCGAGGTCGGCGATCACGTAGTCGGCGTCGAGCCGGCGAAGCGCACGCATCAACCGCACCCTTCGCAGATGGTTCGGTTGTGCATCGCCCAGGTGGGCGTGAGTGCCGGCGATCAGGCGCAGGCCCGGGACGGGCGTGTCGACGACGAGCTTTCCGAGGTCGTCTTCTCGCTGGGCGACGAAGTCCGCCAGACTCCTCTGCGGCGTGCGAACGCCGAGACTCGTGTGGAGGTTCGCGCCTTCGAGGTCGCAGTCGACCGCGACGACGCGTTTGCCAAGCCGCGACAGCGCGACAGCCAGGTTCGCGGCAACGAAGGTCTTGCCGACCCCGCCCTTGCCGCCCCCGATAGAAAGCACGCGCGCTTCGCCCGCTGCGGGCTCTTGCACTTGGCGCTCGTTGATAGGACTCGTGGCGCACCCCCCCTTGGCCACTGCCGGGTTCTTCACCCGGTAGATGCCGAAACTACATCGCCATTTCTTCGCGGTCGCGATCTCGCTGCTTGGACCCGCCGACGGCAGTTGGCTCGTCGATCGCCAGGTACGGACGCCACTCGGAGTGGCGCACGCTCGCTGTCGGCAGGCTCATCAGGGGGGTCCAACGAGGTCGTTTGGGTTGCTTGCGCAGGCGCAGGCCGGCCTGCTCGGGCGTTCGCCCACCTTTTTTGCGGTTACACGAGACACAGGAACAGACGACATTCTCCCACGTCGTCCTTCCGTTCTGGGTACGCGGCACCACGTGGTCGAGGTTGAGCTGCGCGCGCGGAGGACGCTCGCCGCAATACTGACACGTGAAGCCGTCGCGCGAGAAGATGTTCGTTCGGGAGAAGCGCACCATGCGCTTGGGCATCCGGTCGTACCAGCTGAGAACGATGACGCGCGGTATTGGAACGGGTCCCGACGTCGTCCCGATGCATTCGATCCCCGGCTGGTCCAACTGCGCGCGCCATTGCCAGAAATCGAAGGTCTCGTAGCGGTCGTTCACGACGCGGGCACCGCCCTGGTAGACGAGGGAGAAGGAACGCTTCACCGAAGTGACGTGAATCGGCAGGAACGAACGATTCAGGACCAGGACGCTGGAATTCAACATCGGCGACGGGATCCGAAGTTACAGAACAGAATCAGGGGGTTCAAACCAGTAGACCCACTACGGCAGTCTCGACGTGCGCGACCTCGCTTTCGGACACGGTCCGAAGATCGAACAGGACCGCGTCATCGCGCACGCGCGTGAGCACGGGCGGTGTCGCCGATCGCAGGGCCGCCGCCAGCTGTGACGCGCCGCGCGGGGACCGCAGCGCCACCACCCAGGTGTCGATCTCGAAGCCCGGCAGGGACCCGCCCCCGACGGGTGCCCGGTCCGGCAGGGTGGAAACCTCCGCCGCATCCTCGAGCAGGTCCGAAAGACGCGCCGCGAGCGCCCGGGCTCGCAGCTCGACGGAGGCGGCAGGCTCCGTGATCTGACGCACGACGGGGATCTCGTCCTCGGCACGCCCCTCGAGATAGGCGCCGAGGGTCCAGTCGAGGGCGGCGAGGCTCATCTTGTCGAGGCGCAGCGCACGCGCCATCGGGTGGGTGCGCATGGCTTCGATGGCCGTCCGGCCGCCCAGCAGGATGCCGGCCTGGGGTCCCCCGAGGAGCTTGTCGCCCGAGAAGCACACCACGTCCGCCCCCGTCGCCACCCGGGACGGCACGAACGAATCCGCCGGCAGACCGCGGTCGGTCAGGTCCAGCAGGGTGCCGCTGCCCAGATCCTCGACCACCGGCAGACCGTGCTTGCGGCCGATGGTGACCAGGTCCGCGAGATCGACCTCGGTTACGAAGCCCGACTGACTGAAATTGCTGCGATGCACCTTCAACAGCATCGCGGTGGTGGGACCGATGGCCCGCTCGTAGTCCGCCGGATGCGTGCGATTCGTGGTGCCCACCTCGACGAGCCTCGCACCCGATGAGGCCATGATGTCCGGCACGCGGAACGAGCCGCCGATCTCGACCAGCTCGCCCCGGGACACGATCACGTCCCGCCCCTCGGCCAGGGCCCGCAGGGCGAGCATCACCGCCGCCGCGTTGTTGTTGCACGCGTACGCGGCTTCGGCGCCGGAAAGCGCGCAGAGCTTGGCTTCCAGGGCGCCCAGTCGGCCGCCGCGGCGGCCGGTCTCGAGATCGAGCTCGAGGTTCGAATAGCCGGCGGCAACGGCCCGCGCGGCGTCGGCGGCCCCGGCGGCCAGGGGCGCCCGGCCGAGGTTCGTGTGCAGAACCACGCCCGTTGCATTCACGACCGCGCGGGGATGGGGGCGACAGAGTCCTTCGGCGACCCGGCAGGCCCACTGGGTCCATTCGGGATCCGACTCCTCTGGCTCCCGCGGGGGGTCGCCACGACCGTCGGCGAGGCCGGCGGTGATCCGCAGGCGCGCCGCCTCGACGACCTGACGCGCTCCCTCGGTCGCAGCCCACTCCGGCAGATCCGGCCGGGCAGCGGCAACTCTGCCCACAAGACGGGCGACAGAAGGGAGGGATCGCCGAGGGTCCGGGTTGACGCGGGTCGGGGAATCCACCATCGTCCCGTGAGTTTAAGGCGGTCTGGCTGACTCGCCCGCCCGGGGTGAAAGGACCTCGGGTTTTCGACGGAATCAGGACAGCGGCGGGGCGTTGCTGACTTGAAGTGATTTTCCGCCGATCCGATCGATCCGGCCGACCGTGAGCCCAGAGATTCGAGCGATCGACGTTTGAGAGGGCAACAATTTTTCCTGTGCGAGTCGATGACAATCCGAAAAAGCGATTCGATTTCGGGGATGTAGAGAGAGTCTCCGTCTTGCCGGCGCGTCCGAGCGACGTTCCGGAATCCCAATAGCGCCCCGCCACTTTCTTCTTTTTCTGAACCCGAACGGCTCGCCAAGCGCCGCGAGGCACCGAACCAGACTTCGGTCGGTTGCCTGCAGCGGCTGCAGGGCGCAATGCAGAACGAGATCATCATCAACGCGGAACGCGGCGAGACGCGCGTTGCCGTGCTGGAGCGCTCGAGCTTCAGCGAACTCCACATCGAGCGAGACCAGGACCGGAGCGTCGTCGGGTCTGTCGTGAAGGGCCGAGTCACCCGGGTGCTTCCGGGCATGCAGGCCGCCTTCGTCGACATCGGACTCGACAAGGCTGCGTTCCTCTACGCGGGCGACTACTTCGCGAACGGGTTCACCCAGGAAACGGGTGACGACGTTCCGACCAAACCGCCCCATCGCGGTCGTCGCAACACCCGGCAGCCTCCGAAGATCGACACACTCCTGAAGGAAGACCAGGAGATCGTGGTCCAGATCGCCAAGCAGCCCATCGGCACCAAGGGCGCGCGCATCATCTCCCACATCTCCATCCCGGGACGGCACCTGGTGCTGACACCCTGGAGCCGGAGGGTGGGTGTTTCGCGACGCATCGATTCCGACCGCGAGCGCAAGCGACTGCGGGAGATCGTCGACCGTCTGCGACCGAAGGACCTCGGTTTCATCATCCGCACCGCGGGAGACGGCGTGCGCGAAGCCGACCTCGAGGCCGATATCCGCTACCTCGCGTCGGTCTGGGAGAACATCCAGCAGCGCAACGGTGAAACCCACGCGCCGGCGGTGCTGCATTCCGAACCCGACCTGCCGCTGCGAATGATCCGCGACTTCGCGACGGGGGACACCAAGCGCATCGTGGTGGACTCGGACGCCACCCACCAGATGATCCAGAGCTTCGTCGACCGCTACGTCGCGGACCCACGTCCCCGCATCGAGCACTACCAGGGCCAGGAGCCCATCTTCGAGGCGTTCAGCCTCGAGAGCCAGATCCACGCAAACCTGGGTCGCAAGGTGTTCCTCAAGTCCGGCGGCTCGCTGGTCGTCGACCAGAGCGAAGCGCTGACGGCCATCGACGTGAACACCGGCCGCTACGTCGGCAAGCGCGACCTCGAGGAGACGGTCTTCAAGACCAATCTCGAGGCCGTCAAGGAAGTCGTCTACCAGCTTCGCTTCCGCAACATCGGCGGGTTGATCATCATCGACCTGATCGACATGGAATCGGCAGACCATCGCGAGAAGGTCTACCGCGCCCTGCGCGAAGCCATCCGCTCCGACAAGGCGCGCACCAACATCCTGAAGATCTCCGAGCTGGGTCTCGTCGAGATGACCCGCAAGCGAACGCGAGAGAACCTGGTGCAGGTGCTGTGCGAGCCCTGCGCGTACTGCGAGGGCAAGGGCTACGTGCTCTCGAGCAAGAGTGTCTCGTTCCGGATCGTGCGGGAGATCCGCTGCGATCTGCCGCGCTTCTGCGGACGTCGCATCGCCTTGACGGTCGCACCGTCGGTCGCCGAGGAGCTGCTGCGCGAAGGCGCGTCCCTACTGGGCGAGCTGGGCGAGGAGCTCGGTCGCGAGATCGAGGTCCGTGCACGGCCGGGGCTCCACCAGGAGCAGTTCGAAGTCGTGGCCCTCGACGAGGGCGACCCGGTCGAGATCACTCTGCGCTGGCTGGAAGACCCGAAGCTTCGGGAAGCGGCGGAGAAGGCAGACAAGGCCGGCAAGAAGGCTGAAGACGCGAGCGCCGACGGTGAGGAGACGGGCAAGAACGGTCGCCCGCGCCGCCGTCGCCGCGGAGGTCGCGGCCGCCGGGGCAGCGAGGACGAGGCGACCGAGGACGCCGAAGAAGAGAAGCCCGAAGAAGCCATCGCGGCAGAGGACGCCCCGGGGGGCGAAGCTGCGCCCGAGCTGGCCGCCGAGGCACCTCAGGACCCGGAAACGGTTGACGCACAAGAGGAATCGCGGATACTCCCGCCTCCTTCGACAGCCGTGGACGCCCCGGCCGATCGGCCCGTCCCGGAACGGTCCGAAGTGAAGGCAGAGATCCATACACCCGAGCCCCAGCACCAGTCCGAAGCCGTGGAGCAGCAGGTCCAACAGTCGGCGCAGAAGAGTGGCGGGCCGGACGAGCCGGAAGAAGAGAAGAGGGAAGATTGATGTACGCCGTTGTCCGCACGGGCGGAAAGCAGATCCGCATGCAGCAGGGTGAGTCGGTTCGCGTCGAGAAGCTCGCCGGTGGCGTGGGCGACAAGATCGAGCTGGACGACGTGCTCCTGCTCAGCGGGGACAGTCTCAAGGTCGGCACGCCTTCCGTCGAAGGTGCGAAGGTCGTCGGGACCATCACCGCACAGGGTCGCGGCCCGAAGATCACGGTCTTCAAGATGAAACGCCGCAAGGGCTACCGGCGGAAGTACGGACACCGCCAGGACTACACCGAAATTCACGTCGACAAGATCGAGGGCTGACAGATGTCACACAAGAAGGGTCAGGGAAGCTCCCGCAACGGGCGCGACAGCAACGGGCAACGCCGGGGCATCAAGGTCTTCGCGGGCCAGGTCGTCAGCGCCGGCTCGATCCTCGTTCGTCAGGTCGGCACGAAGATCCACCCCGGACGCAACACCGGACTGGGCAAGGACTACACGCTCTTCGCCAAGTCCAACGGTGTGGTGAGTTACGGCAAGTCCCGCGGCCGCACGGTCGCGAACGTCGATCTTCCGTCGAGCTAGAGCCTTCCCTCCGCCGAACCGCGCCGCACCCCTCCGCGCTCGGCGCGCTGGGTGATGGAGCGCAGGTGGGCAGCGAAACCTTCGTCGACGAAGCAACGATCCTGGTCTCGTCCGGCGCCGGCGGAGCCGGGCGCGTGGGCTACCGAAGGGAGAAGTTCGTCCCGCGTGGCGGACCCGACGGTGGCGACGGTGGGCACGGCGGTAGTGTCGTCTTCGTTGCCGATCGGAACGAGAACACACTGCTCTCGTTCCGCGCTCGGCGCGAGTTCCGCGCGAAGAGCGGCAAACCCGGCGGCACCCAGCAATCGACCGGCGCAGACGGCGCCGCCATCGAGATCCGCGTCCCTATCGGGACGATGATCTTCGACGCCGACTGCGAAGACGAAGTGCTGCTCGCGGATCTGGCCGAGGACGGCGAGCGCTTCATCGCGGCACGGGGCGGACGCGGTGGACGCGGCAACGCGCGCTTCAAGACCGCCACGCGCCAGACCCCGGACTTCGCGCAGGACGGCCTGCCCGGCGAGACCAAGAACCTGAAGCTCTCGCTGAAGCTGCTTGCCGACGTCGGGCTCGTCGGCTTCCCGAACGCCGGCAAGTCCACCTTGATCCGCGCGGTGTCGGCCGCCAAGCCGCGAGTCGCCTCCTACCCCTTCACCACCCTGGTGCCGTCCCTGGGAGTGGTCGAGATCGACGATCGACGCTTCGTGGTCGCCGACATTCCGGGCCTGATCGAAGGCGCGAGCGACGGCGCCGGGCTCGGGGATCGCTTCCTGCGACACGTCGAGCGCACCCGCGTGCTGGTCCATGTGCTCGACCTCGGCGCGATGCTGCTCGAGGGTCGCAACCTGCTCGAGGACTACGACACCCTGCGCAAGGAGCTCGGACGTTACCGACCCGAGCTGCTCGAGCGCCGGGAGATCGTGCTCCTCAACAAGATCGACCTGGTCCCCGAGGACCAGCTCGGCGAAGTGAACGGCGTGGCGTCCGCGCTCGCGGCGGGAGGCAGCATCGTATTCCGCGGCTCCGGCGCCACCCGCGATGGAACCCGAGAGCTGATGGTGGCCCTGCTTCGGATCCTCGACGAAGAAGACGCGCGCGCGGCGGAAGCGGCTGCGCAGGACGGGGACCGCGGGTGAGCGAGGCCCAGGCTCGCGAGATCCTGAAGAACGCCCAGCGCATCGTGGTGAAGGTGGGTTCGAGCACCCTGACGCGCGCGGGAGAGCTGCGCCCGCGCAAGTTCACGGATCTCGCTCGGCAGGTCTGCGAGCTCGTCGCAGGCGGCAAGCAGGTGGTGCTTGTGTCGTCCGGCGCCATCGCCGTCGGAACCCGGCGGCTGAACTGGACGCAGCCTGCGCGATCGATCCCCGCCATGCAGGCGGCGGCCGCGGTGGGCCAGATCGGCCTGATCGAGATGTACCAGCGCCGCTTCCAGCGCCTGGGCGTACAGGTCGCGCAGATCCTACTCACCCGGCAGGGACTCGAAGAACGCGAGCGCTTCCTGAACGCCCGGCACACTCTGCACGCCCTGCTACAGCTGGGCGTGGTCCCCATCGTGAACGAGAACGACACCGTCGCCACCGAGGAGATCCGCTTTGGCGACAACGACAACCTGTCGGCTCAGGTCGTCAACCTCATCGGCGCAGATCTGCTCGTCATCCTCACCGATGTCGACGGCATGCACGTGCGGCGACCCGAACCCGGCCGCCCGAAGCCCCCGCTGATCGAGATCATCGAGGAGATCACCCCCGAGATCGAAGCCGCGGCCCTCGACTCGGGCAGCGCCTTCGGGCGCGGCGGCATGATCACGAAGCTCGAGGCGGCGCGAACGGCGGCGCGGTCCGGCGCGGCCACCCTGCTGTGCAACGGCGGGCCGCGGGACGTCCTGACCCGCATCTGCGCGGGGGAACGTGTCGGCACGCTGGTCCTGCCGGGCAACCGTCTCGCAAGCAAGAAGCACTGGCTCGCCTACACGTCCCGGACCCGTGGTGAGCTGGTGGTCGATGCCGGCGCCGTGGGCGCGCTGACCCAGCGCGGACGCAGTCTGCTGCCGGCGGGAATCGTCGCGGTGCGCGGTCGCTTCGGCATCGGGGACCCGGTCTCGTGCCTGGGCCCGGACGGCGAAGAGCTGGCCCGTGGTCTCGTCGGTTATTCCTCTGACGACATCCAACGCATCAAGGGACAGAGCACGAAACAGATCGAGAAGACCCTCGGCTACTCGAACGGCGACGAGGTCATCCACCGCGACGACCTCGTGCTGCTCGATGCAACGTCGAACGGGAACGGAAACGGCCGTGAAGACGACCGGGCCTAGCGCGCAGGGCAGCGTCGGCCTCTACGGCGGGACCTTCAATCCCGTGCACCTGGGACACCTGCGCGCCGCCGAAGAGGTCGCGGAGCAGCTCGGCCTCGAGCGCATGATCTTCGTTCCCAGCGCCCGGCCTCCTCACAAGAACGCCGCCGACGGCGACCCCATTGCGCCCGCCGCCGATCGCCTGGCCTGGGTAGAGGCCGCTGTCCGGGGAAACCCGCGCTTCTCCGTCGACCCCATCGAGGTCGAGCGCGAAGGCCCGAGCTACCTGGTCGACACCCTGCGCGCCTTCGGCAAACGCCTGGCTCCCGCGCGGCCCGTGTTCACCCTCGGCTGCGACGCATTCCGCGAAATGGACACCTGGCGCGAACCCAAGACCCTCTTCACCCAGGCGAATTTCGCGGTCACCACACGCCCTCCGCTGCGACGCGGGAGCTTGTCCGAATGGCTCCCCGAGGGCCTCGGGGGCGCGTTCGAGATCGCCGACGACGGCCTGTCCGCCTGCCACCGCGATGCAGGGACCTGGATCCAGCTGGTCGAGATCACGGCGCTCGATGTTTCGGCATCTCAGATTCGCGCCCGAATTCGCGAAGGGCGTTCCGTTCGCTACCTGTTGCCCGAGGCGATCCATGACCGGGTCGTCTCCAGTGGAATCTATTCCGTCAGGACCCCCGAATGAGCGCAGCCAAGGCACGACTCGACACACGCTCCACAAAGGCGCGCTGCATCGTCGAAGCGGCTCTCGAGCGCGGCGCCGAGAAGCCGTTGGTGCTCGACATCGCCGAGTTGACGTCCTTTGCAGACACCTTCGTGTTGCTGTCCGGGCGTTCGGACCGACAGGTCCGCGCCATCGCAGACGGCGTCATGGAGGCCTTGAGCGAGCTCGACGAAGCGCCTCTGGGTATCGAGGGGACCGAAGAGGGCCGTTGGGTGCTGATCGACTGCAACGACGTGATCGTCCACGTCTTCGGTCCAGAGATGCGCGACCTGTACGCCCTCGAGCGACTGTGGAGCGACGCGCCCGTCGTCGACCTGGTGGCGCTCGGCCTCGATCCCGCCGCCGTCGCTGCCGCGAGCCCGGACGGCAAGGCAGCGGAAGGCAGCCGAGAGACGCTCTGATGCCGGGGCCTGTCGTACTGGTGGTGCTCGACGGTTATGGGATCGGCGACGGCGGAGACGCGGACGCCACCGAAGTCGCCCACAACCCGTTCCTGAAGGCAGCGAGCGACGCCTACCCGACGGCGATCCTCGAGACCTCGGGCGAGTCCGTCGGGCTTCCCCCCGGCCAGATGGGCAACTCGGAAGTCGGGCACATGACCATGGGCGCGGGCCGCGTCATCGAGCAGGACCTGACCCGCATCACGAAGGCCTTCGCGGCAACACCCCCGGAACAGCTGGCTCCGGTGCGCGAGCTCTTCGAGGCCCTGCGCAAGACGGGCGGCACCCTCCACCTGATGGGCCTCGTCTCGGACGGCGGCGTCCACAGCCACATCGATCACCTGGAGGCGCTGCTCAGCGCCACCGCGCGCGCGAAGATCCCCGCCTGCGTGCACGTCTTCCTCGACGGACGCGACACACCGCCACGGTCCGGACGCGCCTACGTGAAGGACCTGATGCGTTCGGTCGAAGCAGCCGGGGCTCATGTGGCCACCGTCACCGGACGCTACTACGCGATGGATCGCGACTCGCGCTGGGACCGGGTCTCCCGGGCCTACCACGCCATCGTCAGTCGCGAGGGCGAGCACGCGCCCGACGCGATTTCCGCGGTGGAAGCCGCGTACGCGCGCGACGAGGGAGACGAGTTCGTCCAGCCCACGGTGATCGACGGCGGCCGCGCGCTCTCGGACGGCGACGGCGTGCTGTTCTTCAACTTCCGCGCGGACCGCGCCCGGGAGCTCACGAATGCCATCACGGGCGCCTGTCCGGATCACTTCGCCGGCGAGCTCGACCGCAAGCAGGTCGTGCACCTCGCGGGCTATCTCTGCCTGACCGAATACGACGCCGACTTCGAGCTGCCGGTGGTCTTCGCCCAGGAGATCCCGCACAAGGTCCTCGGCGAGCTGGTCGCAGACGCGGGCATGTCGCAGCTGCGCATCGCCGAGACCGAGAAATACGCCCACGTCACCTTCTTCTTCAACAGTGGCATCGAAACCCCGTTCCCCGGCGAGGACCGCGTGTTGATCCCGTCGCCCCGGGACGTACCCACCTACGATCACCGTCCCGAGATGAGCGCCCTGCAGGTCACCGAGACCCTGCTCGCCCGCATCGAAGAGGGCGACTACGCGTTCGTGCTGGTCAACTTCGCGAACCCCGACATGATCGGACACACGGGCATCCTGGACGCCGCCGTCAAGGCGGTGGAGACCATCGACTCGTGCCTCGCGAAGCTGGCGTCCCTGGTGACCCGGCGCGGCGGCCAGATGCTGATCACCGCCGATCACGGCAACTGCGAGCTGATGGTCGACCCGGAGACCGGCGAGCCCCATACCGCGCACACCACGAACCCGGTCCCGATCCACTGGATCACGCGCGACGCAGCGGGACGCGGACTCCGCAACGGCACGCTGGCCGATCTCGCGCCCACGGTCCTCGCGCTACTCGGTCTCGAGATCCCCGCGGAGATGACCGGACGCAGCCTGATCATCCAGGCCTGACTCCACCCGGCTCAATCCTCGAGACGCGAGACCTGCGCGGGATCCGCGAAGTCGATTCCCTGGTCCTGGAAGACGCGGCGCATGTCCTGGGTTTCACTCGCGAAGGTGTGGATGTCCCGGACGCTGCGCGTGTCCCGGTCCACCACCCAGCCCTGGGCGAGATAACCCGGCACGAGTCGTTCGGGCACCAGGCCGATTCGCAGCAGGTTCGGCAGGACGGTCTGGGCCATGGGATCGTTCAGCCCCGAGAAGTCCATCTCGTGGATGCGCGCGAAGTCCGCCATCAGGGCGGGCAGGAAGCGTTCGAGGTCGATACCGGTGGTCGCCAGGGCCTGCATCTGGGACTGGAAGCTCTGCTTGCCGGCGCGACCGCCGATGCGCGCGATGGCGTCGTAGGCCCAGTTCTCGAGGCGCTCGCGCGTCTCTTCGGCGAGTTGCGGAATGCGGTCTTCGAGGGTCAGGACCCCGTAGGCGACGTGTCGCGCCTCGTCCTCGTGGACACGTCCGATGAACTGGGCGAGCACGGGCTCGACGGCCTTCTCCTCTCCGAGCCGGAAGAACGAGAGGGCGATGCTCTCGAGGATCACCTGCATGCCGACGCACTTCGCCTCCCAATCGTGCTCGGCGAGCAGCTGGGTGACGATACTCTGGAGGTCCGGGTCGATTGGGAAGCGCCGACCGTGACACTGCAGATAGCGAGCAAACACTTCGACGTGTCGCGCCTCGTCGATCACCTGGACCGCCGCCGCGAACTTCCCGTCCATGTCGGGGACGCTGTTGACCAGCTGCCCACAGGTCATCAGCGCGGCCTGCTCACCGTGCAGCACCTGAGAGATCAGGAACAAGTTGCCCGCCTTGAAAAGACTGGCCTGCTCGTTCTCGGGTAGTGCCTGGACGCTCGGAAGCCGCGACAGCAGGTCGGACCTGCGGTCGAGGATGTCGACGTCGGGCTCGAAGCGGTCCCACTCGACGTCCAGCTCGGCGTTCCACTGGTGGCGCTTGGACTTGCTGTACAGGGACTCGAGCTTCTCGCGCTCGAGACCATAGTCGTCGCGGAAGGTGCTCGAGAGCAGGGCGTCGGTGCTGAACTGCGCGGGATCCATTCCTACCTCCACATGAGAGCGGGCGCGTCGGAAGAGCTTACTCAGCCGCGCGCAGGGGGTGGGCGAGAATCGAACGCCTCACGGGACGTCGATGAAGATTTCACACGGGCTTTACAATGTCGCGGCCCGGGGTCGGCCTGCTAGCGGACGGAGCCCCTTGGGCGCCGCGTTGCTGCGCAGGCCAACCCTTTCGGGTCGGCCTGCTAGCTTCGCGAAGCCCCACGCTGATTCCAGCCCGGTCCCGGGTCGTCCTCGCGCGTGCGCCTGCTGCGAAAGCCTGTCCGACAATTCCATGACCTCGCAATCCGTGGCGCCACGGGCCTGCTCGACCTGGTCGTGCCACCCCGCTGCGCGAGCTGTGGTGCCTGGCTCGCACACCCACTGTGCGCGGTCTGTCGCGAACGCCTCGAACCGGACGGCGAGGACGCGGCGATCCCTCATCTAGAAGCCTGCGTGGCGGCGGTCGCCTACACGGGCGACGCCGTCGACTGGCTGCATCGCTTCAAGTACCCGCCGCCCGGCCTCGCGGGCCTCGACGGTGTCCCGACGAGCGTCGTGCGCGACCTCGTCGCCGACGCCGCGCACCTGGCCCCCGAACCGCTGCCCGACCGCGTGGTTCCCGTGCCGCTGCACCGTCTTCGTCTGCGAGCACGCGGCTTCAACCCGGCGGCGGTCCTGGCGCGGCAGGTCGCCCGGGAAACGGGCGCGATCCTGCTGCCCCTGGCCCTCGTCCGTACCCGGGACACCCCGACGCAGACCGGCCTCGACCGCCGGGCCCGCCGCCTGAACGTGGCCGGCGCCTTCCAGGCCGCCAGCCACACGCCGGGCACGGTCTGGCTGGTGGACGATGTCGTCACCACGGGCGCGACGCTTTCCGAATGCGCGCGGGTGTTGCGCCGTCGCGGCGCCCACCGGGTCGTCGCGATCTGCGTCGCGCGAACATCGCGCCGACTGGACTACGCTCCGCGGCGATGAGCGGGTGGCTGCGGATGCTGTTCTTAGCGGGAACCGGCGCTCTCGCCGCACTGGCCGCCCTGATCCTCCCGCCTGCGACGGCCAGTGCCGTACTGCTCGCCACCGGCGACGGCACCGGCAACACCAGCGCGCCACCCGACGACCCGGGGTTCGCAAACGTCGGCATCCGCGGCGGACTGCACACCATCGTCTACGTCGGAAACCGCTGGGTGCTCGGTGCCAACCATCCCGGCTTCGGAGACGTGAGCTTCGACGGCATCGACTACTCGCCGATCCCCGGCTCGAAGGTGCGCATCGTGCACCCCGCCGACGCCACCCTGGCCGACATGCAGATGTTCCGCCTGCAGGACGACCCGGGCCTGCCCCCCCTCGTCGTCGCCACCGCCACGCCAGCCGTCGACGACGAGGTCACGCTCGTGGGCAACGGCCGCAACCGCGGCGCAGCGACGAGCTGGATGGGCATCGACGGTTGGGAATGGGGCCCCGGCCAGAGCCTGCGCTGGGGCACGAACCGCATCAGCGACGACGACGAACTCGTACTCGGCACACAGTCCTTCGAGGTCGCCTTCGACCCGGTCGGCACCGCGGACGAATGCGAGGGCGTCACCGGCGACTCGGGTGGCGCGGTCTTCCAGAAGGTCGGCGGCAGCTGGGAGCTCGCCGGCATCCTGTTCGCAAGCCTCGCTGCCGGCGGTCAACCCAGCCAGACGACGCTGTACGGGAATCGCAGCTACGCGGCCGACCTCGCCTTCTACCGGGAACAGATCGTATCCGTCGCCACGACCCCGAGCTGCTCGGACGGCCTCGACGACGACGGCGACGGCTTCACGGATTGGCCCGCGGATGACGGCTGCCGCGGCCCGCTCGACGCGAGCGAGACGGGCTTCGCCCTGCCCGCGCTCGAGCCGGTCGGGGCGGGTCTGCTCGCGGTCGTCATCCTTGCAGTCGGGCTACCTGAGGCGCAACGGCGAACGATGACGCGTCGGGTCTAGGAGGCCGCGGCGGCGTTCGCACTCAGCCACACTTCCGCATCGTCGCGCGTGCGGAAGACGTGGGTCGCGTGGAAGGTGGACTGCGACAGCGTCTCGAACATCCGGCTGACACCGAAGACCACGTCCCGGCCCGCGACGACGGCCAGGCTGCCCCAACCGACGACCGGCGGAAGCTGCCCCATCTCCTCCGCGACGGCACGCACCTGACCGCGGTCCGGCAGCGTGTCGACGTCGCACAGGTCGAGGATCACGTCGAGGGTCTCGGGCCGCTCGGGGTCGGCAGAGAGAGTCGCGAGGTGCTCCATGACCTGGTCGAAGGTCACGGCACCGCAGCACGTCGTGCGCACGACGCCGTGCCGCGATCCCTTGCGCTCGATCTGGTAGCTGATGGGCATCGACTCACTCATCGGCTGGAGGCACTCGGGCTTGAGGCTCGCGTCACGCGTCCAACACTCCGTCGCGTAGCCTGTCGACCAGGAAGCGCGTGGCCGTGCGAATTGCCCGGTCGGGCACCTCGACGTGGAGGCCCGGATTCGCCGCCAGCTGCTTGTCCTCGGCGGCGATGGCGTCGAAGAGCTTCGCCACGGTTTCGCGAGAGTGGATTTCGTCGTCGAGCTGCTGCACGAAGAACACCGGGCAGCGGACGCGACTCGCATAGTGGGCGACGACGCGACCACCGCCGAAGAGGCCCAACACGGCGGCCCGCACGGCGGGCAGCTCCGAGAGCCATCCGAGACCGTACTGGGTGGCGAGTGACAGGCCCCAGTACCCGAGAGTACCACCCTGCAACTCGGGCAGTTGCCTCAGCGCGGCAGCCGACTCCGCATACTCGCGCGCGACGCGAGAGCCGGCGAATTTCCCCCAGTAGGCCTGGTAGTCCTCGGCCGTCTGCTCCGCCGGTTGGGTGACGTCCCGGCGACGGTCCCCGTGACAAGGTGCGTCGAGCACCGCCACCGCGCAGCCGTGCTCCGACGCGAGGGCGCGCACCGAGGGCAGCGGGAAGGGAAAGTGCCGGTCCAGCATGAAGCCGTGACCCGCCATGACCAGCGGCCGCGCCGAACCGGCATCCGGCAAGCACCACAACACTCCGGGAACGCGTTCGCCGTCGACGACCAGAGCGAACTCGCGCTCGGACAACCCGTCCGCTGCGCGCGTCTCGTCCCCCCAGTCGAGGTCGCCCGTCAATGCTGAGCCGCGCTGACCTCGTCCAGGTAGAGCACGTTGCCATCGGGATCGTCCACCAGCGCCATGAAGCCACCCCACGGCTGACGCGACGGCTCCATCGAGAACGAGACACCGAGGCCGACGAGCCGCGCGTGCTCGGCCTCGAGGTCGTCGACCACGAGTCCGACGCCGGTGTGACGGCCCACCAACCCGGGCTGGTCTCCTGGCAGAGCGAGGCCCAGATGGATGGGACCGGCAGACAGCGACGCGTAACCGTGCTCGGCGTTCGCGAACACGAGCTTCATTCCGAGCCGGTCCTGATAGAACTCCACCGCACGGTCGATGTCGTTCACGAAGATGTTCACGTACCCGATGCCGGAAACGGTCATGCGGCCTCCGCGCGCTCGGCGAGAGCGCAGATCCGATCGACGAACTGCCCGTGCAGGTCCTTCGGCAGGTCGTGTCCCATGCCCTCGATCTCGAGCAACTCGGCGCCGGAAATCGCATTCGCCGTGTCGCGCCCACCCGCCACCGGGACGAGGGGATCCGAGGCGCCGTGGATCACCAGGGTCGGCAGGTCGAGCTCCTTCAGTGCGGGCACGCGATTGGGCTGGCGCAGGATCGCCGCCATCTGGCGCATCTGTCCGGACGGCAGGAAGCAACGATCGTAGGAACGCGCGGCCTTGTCGCGAACGCCGGCCTCGTCGAACGGGAAGCCGGGGCTACCGATGATCTTGAAGGTCTCGACCGAGCGCGCGATCGCCTCCTCGCGGTTCGCCGCCGCTTCCTGGGCGAGGCGCGCCGTCACGGCCGGGTCGCCAGGGGGCAGCTCGGGGTTTCCGGTCGTGGACATGATCGAAGTCATGCTGCGCACCTTGTCGCGGTGCCGGATGGCGAGGGTCTGCACGATCATGCCGCCCATCGACGCGCCGCAGACGTGTGCGGAAGGAATCCCGAGCGAGTCGAGCAGGCCGGCCGCGTCGTCCGCCATGTCGTCCAAGGTGTACGCGAGTGCGGGCGCCTCCGACGGCTTCAGGATCAGCTGCATCAGGTTCGGCTCGCCGGCGGCTTCGAACTTGGTGGACAGGCCGACGTCGCGGTTGTCGTAGCGGATCACGTAGTGACCCCGATCGGCGAGCCCTTCGCAGAACGATTCGTCCCACAAGACCATCTGGGCGCCGAGGCCCATGACCAGCAGCAGCGGACGGTCCGCATCGCTTCCGAAGGTCTCGTATTCGAGGTCGATGTCGTTCGCGCGGATCTGGGGCATGAGGGGTCTCCGGTTTGGTTTCGGGGCTCGAGATCAGTCGAGTGGCGTGGCCGGCGTGGAACTCTCCGCCTCGGCGGCGTTGCGGTGCCGTTCGACGGTGTCGGCGATCACTTCCCGCAGACGGTCCGGGTCCACGGGCTTCTTGAAGATCACACCCTCCAGGCCCTTCAGGCGAGAGCGCTTGATGATGTGATCCTTGTCGTAGTGGAACGCGGTCATCATCAGCACCGGCAGCTCGGGATGGCTCTCCTGACAGGCGAGGTAGAGCTCGTGCCCGTCCATGTTCGGCATGACGACGTCGGAGAGCAGCAGATCGAAGCGGTGCGCTTCGAGCAGCTTCAGCGCCTCGACCCCGTCGTTGGCGGTCTCTACCCGGCAGCCGACGCCCTCGAGCAGCTCCTTCATCGTGCCGCAGATACCGAGGTCGTCGTCGACCACCAGGATCTCGAGGCCCTGGAGGCGCGGGTCCGGGCCGCGTGACTCGCCCTTCTTGCTGAGGTCGACCATGCTGCGCGTATCGGCGTAGGTGACGGTCTCGTACTGGTCCCTCGACACCATCTCCGAGAGCCGTTCCAGGATCTCGGTCACCCGCTCGACTTCCCGCCGGATGGCCTCGAGGCGCTCTTCCTCCACCGACGAGTCGTCCTCGCCGCACAGCCGGAGAATGTCGGCTTCGAGCAGGGAGACCTGGTTGAGGATCACGGCGAGTGGATTGTTGATCTCGTGGGACAGGCCCACGGCGACATTGCCCAGGGTGGCGAGCTGGTCCTTGTGCAGGATCTCGCGGAGATCCTTCGCGTAGCCGATCGTGCCGTCTTCCTGGCCCTCGTCGTCGTAGATGATGGCGGCGGACATGGCCGTCGGGATCTCTTCGCCACTCTTGGAGAGCAGGGTCGTCTGGAGGTTCTCGCAGATGCCGGGGCCGCCGAAGTCCGGCGAGCGGATCGCGGCCATCACCCGCTTGGCTTCTTCGAGCGCCGGGTAGAGACGCCCCACGAAGTCGCCCACCACCTCGTCTCCCTCGTAGCCGAGACTGCCCGAGGCGCCATCGCTGTAGTAGATGACGGTGCCCTTGCGATTGGTCGCGACGACGATGTCGATCGACCGATCGGTGAGTCGCTCGAGATGCTTCCTGGACAGCGCCATCGTCGAACCTGCCTGGAGTCGTCCGGCTCGCCGCCGGACCCGATGCCGGAACGAGCTACCGCCCCTTCGGATCTACTCGATCCCCTGCTCGGCCAGCCAGCGCTCTGCGTCGATGGCCGACATGCATCCGGTTCCCGCTGCAGTCACCGCCTGGCGATAGACCTTGTCCGCGCAGTCGCCACAGGCGAACACGCCCTCCACAGAGGTGCGCGTCGAGCCCGCCGCTACCTGCACGTATCCCTGCTCGTCGAGATCGAGCTGCTCCTGGAAGAGATCCGTGTTCGGCTGATGGCCGATCGCGATGAAGAGCGCCTCCACCGGGAGGTCGCGCTTCTCACCCGTATTCACGTCGGCGATCCGCACACCCGTCACGAACTCGTCCCCGAGCACCTCGTCGACCGCGGCGTTCCACGCGAAGTCGATCTTGTCGTGCGCGAGGGCGCGTTCCTGCATGATCTTCGACGCGCGGAGCTGGTCCCGCCGATGAATCACCGTGACCTTCGTGGCGAAGCGGGTCAGGAACAGCGCCTCTTCCATGGCGGTGTCGCCGCCGCCCACGACGGCCATGGGCTTGCCCTTGAACAGCGCGCCGTCACAGGTCGCGCAGGCAGACACGCCGAGATTCGTCAGTCGCGCCTCGGACTCGAGCCCCATCCACTTGGCCGAGGCGCCCGTCGCGACGATCAGCGCGTCTGCGGTGAAGCGACGGTCGTCGGTCTCCACCGTGAAGGGACGCTTCGAGAGGTCGACCTTCGTGGCGTCTTCGAAGAAGAGCTTCGCGCCGAAGCGCTCGGCCTGCTTCTGGAAGTCTTCCATCATGGCCGGACCGGTCACGGCGTCGGGGTAGCCGGGATAGTTCTCGACGTCGGTGGTGATCATGAGCTGGCCGCCGGACAGCAGCCCGGCCAACACGACGGGCTCGAGACCTGCGCGAGCCGTGTAGATGGCGGCGGTGTAACCGGCGGGGCCACTGCCCACGATGAGCACCCGAACGTGCTCGCTCTGCATCGCTCCTCCCGAGTTGCGGCACCGATGGTACCGCCTCACAAGGCGGCTGCACCGTCCGCGGGCCGTCTTTGACAGCACCCAAACGCTGCAGCGGCGGCGGCCCGGCGGGGCCGATCTAGAGCGGCTCGGTGATCGGCAACTCCTCCCACATCAGCTGGAGAAAGATGCCAATGAAGAACGAAAGGAAGGTCATCATGACCACGGCGGACGGAAACAGCAGAAAGGGCTCGGCGCCGATCACCCGGGGTAGCTGCCCGAGCACCGGCTCGAGCCCGGCGCGCAGCTGGTCGATGGGCAGCTCCGCGCCGTCCGGCGACCAGTTGCGGCTGACCATGATGGGTCCGATCAGGCTGGTGATCACGATCCCCGCACCGAAGGCCTGCAACACGCCGAGCAGGAAGATCGCCCGGGCCCGCGCGAAGGCCACGGTCGTATCGCCCAGCCGCTGGTGCACCTCGACATAGATATAGAGGAGCGTGATGAGCCCGAGAATCACCCCGAGGGTGAGCACGGTGGCCGCTGAGCGGCTCGCGAGGTCCCACACCTCGTCGATGAAGAGAACCGGCAGATAGCCGACCACGATGCCCGCCCCGATGCGGGGAACGGCGGCGTGAAAGAAGGACAGATCGCGCTTCCACAGGAAGCGATAGAGCAGGAACCAGACCGTGACGGCGTTGATGGCCGCGACCTCGACCGAGCACAGCAGATCGAAGAAACGCGGACTCGAATCGTAGGCGAAGGCCGCCAGCGTGAAGGGGGCCGCCATCCCCAGCACGATGGACGTATGGATGACCGGCGTGTGCCAGGAGAGACGGGCGGACTCGTTCACCCGGCCTTCCTCCTCGAGCACACCGAGATGGTGGATCACCGCCGACGAGTGCCGGATGTCGTACTGCCGCAGGAACCAGGCCTCAAGCTTCTTGAGGATGCGCTGGCAGTCCCGCGACCGGCGGCGCAGAAAGATCACCAGATCGCCGGCGCGCTCGAGGCCTGAGGCCCCCGGCCTCACGATCGCCTTCAGGACCTCCTCTTCCCGGGAACCGAAGGGCGAGTCCTCCTTCTCGAAGGCCTCGTTACTCTCGTCGAGACAGACCCCCTCGAGCCAGAGATAGAAGGCGCGCTCGGCCATCCGCACCACCATGCGGTCCACGATGTCCGGATCGCCGCTCTCGAGGGCGTGGAAGAAGCCCGATTCGGTGGGGTCGTCCGTCGGGTCGACGGCGCTGATCTCCCGGGCCACCCAGCTCTCGAGGTACTCCGGCCGGACCCGCTCGGCCATCACGACGCGCAGGGATCTGTAGATCTGCTTGCGCAGCAGGAAGGACCCGACCCGGACCGGACGCGTGTCCCCCAGCTCGTGGGTCTCGATGAAACGCAACATCAGCTGGCACAGCAGGGCGACGTCCTGGTGCACTCGAGCCCGCCGCTCGGGCTCCAGGGCGACCTCGTTGTCGAGCCGGGTGCAAACGCTCTCGATGTAGCGCGGCGCCTCGGACATCAGGCGCTTCACGACCTCCTGCGAGTCCCTCAGGTGCGCCCTTCCCGAAAGCAGACGTGGCTTGCGGAGCAGGTCGTCGAGCTGGAGAGACAGCTCGGAGGGGTCATGGCGCCCGCTGTGGAAAGAGAAGGTCTCCGGGAAGAGCGAGGCGAAGCCCTCGCCATCGTCGCGCTCGAAACGCACCTGGCGGGCATGGAACGCGAAGGTGAAGCGCAGCGTGACGTTCAGCCGCTCGATGCGGAGCTCGAGTCGCGCGAGACCACCACCGGAAGCGGCCGGCGCTGCCGGCTGAGTTGCCGCCTGAGCGGCCGCGTCAGTCGCGCCCGGCGTGTCAGAGGACACGTTTGCGCGGGTTCTCGCCGGACTCGTAGTAGGTCTCGACCAGCTGGTTCAGCTGCGCGACACGTTCGGGCAGGGCGTCCGGGTCGGGCCAACGTCTCGACGCAACCCGCATGCGGTCGAGCAGCAGCTGGGCGTCGGGGTATTCCTCACGCGCGACGAGATCGTCCACATCGAGCCAGTTCTGGATGGCCGTCTGGGCCCGTGACACGCGCTCCTTCAGCTCGGCCATGCGCGGCGACCTCACGCCGAGCTCCCCGGCGCAGCGCGCGACTTCGCCCAGCTGGGACAGTGCGTCCTCGAGAGAGGGACGGAGATCGCCCGCGACCTGGCCGAGAGACGCAACCACCTCTTCGAAGCGTCTACGCAGGGGTTCGTGGGACACCTCCTTGAAGACGATCACGCTGCCCACCTGCTCGTCGAGTCGCTGGGCGCTGATGCGGAGACGCCGCGGGCGCTCGCCGTTGACCTGCACCTCCTCGAAGGCGCCCTCGCCTTCGTCGAACAGGCGCATGACGGTGTCGCCGAGCCCGTCGATGCCCAGCTTCTCGAGCACCTTGGGCAGCGAGGTTCCGCGCGGGTCGTCGCCCAGGGCGAGGTACTCGCGCGCGGGCCGGTTGGCCGCACGGACGATCCCCTGGGAGTCCACCGCCAGGGCGCCGGTGCCGAGTCGGTCCATCACGGCTTCGAGGAAGAAGTTGGTGTTCCGAAGCTCTGCGACGAGGCGGATGTTCTCGGCCGCGAGGTGGTTGTGTTCGACGGCGCGCTTGACCGTCTGCTTGAGGTCTTCCGGCTCCCACGGCTTGTTGACGTAGGCATAGACGTGGCCGTCGTTGATCGCCTGAATGGTGGCGTCTGTGTCCGCGAAGCCCGTGAGCATGATGCGCACGGTCTCGGGGTGGCGCTTGGACGCCTCGGCGAGGAATTCGACGCCCGTCATTCCGGGCATTCGCTGGTCGGTGATCACACAGGCGACCGGCGCGTGCTCGTCCAGGATGTCGAGCGCAGCGCGTGCGTCGCTGGACGTGAAGACCTCGTAGACGTCCATGAAGGTGTAGGACATCGTCTCGAGGATGGCTTCCTCGTCGTCGACGATCAGGATGCGCGGCGGGTCGGGAATGGGAATGCTGAGGCTCATGCTCTCGCACGAGAACGACGCTCAGAAGCGGGCGCCACCCTTTTTCAGGTCGGCCTGGATCTTGCGCTCGACTTCGGCTCGGAGCTTCGCGCGCATGACATCGAGCCGCGCGGGCAACCGGTCGGAGGCGACCTTCGTCCAGGGCCGCTGCTCGGCGCCCCGCACGAACTTTCGGAACTTCCGGAAGGCGTTGAGCTCGTGCTTGAACTCGTCTTCGACGAACTTGATCATGATCGCGTCGTCGAGGAAGCCGAGCACCGGGATGTTGTCGGGGATCAGGTCTTCGGCGTTGGCAAAATAGGCGAGCGCCGCGAGAACCTCCCCCCTCACCTTTTTCGGAGCCGCATAGTCCTTGTCGTCGATGATCTCGGTGAGGTCCTGCAGGGTCTCGATGGCATCGATGACGAAGCCCGGCGTCTTCTTGTTGCTCCGCACACTCTTGACCAGCGCATGCGCGGCCGAAAGGATCTCCCCCTCGTCCTGATCGGATGCGGCCTTCTTCGCCTTGCGGAACAGGGACCGGAAGTACTTCGTGTCGTCTTCGTCGAGCTTGAAGGTGACTTTGAACGAAGTCGCACTCATCGGAGGGAGCCTCCCAGAGATGGGGTCTGGAATTCGCGGAGCCGGGACTTTATCACACTCGGGGGGGCGTCCCGGGAGCCCGAAATCGTCTGGTCGTTCGCGTCAGTAACGCGAAGCCTCGATCAGACGGTCGACGTCTCCCTGCCATTCGCCGCGCCAGGAATCGAGGATGATCTCGCCCGGGCTCTTGCCGCGGTCGAGCAGATCTCGAATGGGATCGAGGAAGCTCCGCTCGTCGGCGTCGGTCTCACCGCGTTCGGCGATTCGGCGCAGCCCTTCGGCGGATGTCTCGACGAAGGCGCGCGCGAGCTCGAGCACCGGGCGACCCGCGGCCTCGGCCGCCAGCCCGCGCCGAGCCACGTCGGCAAGCAACGCCTCGCGTTCCGGCAGGCTCAGACCCTCCATCAGCTGCCAGGCCGCAGCGCAGGCCTGGTCGTCGTAGAGGATCCCCTTCCACAGAGCGGGAAGCGCGCAGATCAAGCCCGGCGGTACGGCGTCCGAGCCCCGCACCTCGATCACCCGCTTGAGACGCACTTCGGGGAACAGGGTCGTGAGGTGAACGTCCCAGTCGCCCAGGGTGGCCGACTCCCCCTGGAAGCCGTTCTCGAGGAACTGGCGGAAGGTGACCTCGGTGGCCTGCCGGTAGCGATGGTCGCGGATGAGGAAGAACATCGGGATGTCGAGCGCCCAACGGGCGTAGTCCTCGTATCCAAAGTCTGCCTCGAAGACGAAGGGCAGCAACCCGCAGCGATCCGGGTCCATGTGGCGCCAGATCTCGACGCGGCGGCTCACGAAGCCGCTCTCCTTGCCCGCCAGGATCGGCGAATTCGCGAACAATGCCGATGACAACGGCGAGCAGGCCATCGCCGCTCGCAGCTTCGACGCCATGTCGGCCTCGCTCGCGTAGTCGAAGTTCGCTTGCACGGTGGCCGTCGAATGCATCATGTCGAGGGCGAGACTGCCCTGACCGGGCAGATAGCGCCGCATGATGTCGTAACGCGCCTTGGGCATGCGCGGGATCTCGGCCACCTCGTGGACGGGATCGGCGCCGAGCGCGAGCCACACGATGCCCATGTCGTGGGACACTTCCTTGACGAGGTCGACGTGCCGTGTGAATTCGCGACAGGTCTCCCGGATGGTCGCGAGGGGTGCGCCCGAAAGCTCGATCTGACCGCCGGGCTCGAGGCTGATCGACGCGCGGTCCTTCAGCAGCGCGATCAGTCGGCGGTCCCCTTCGTCCCCTTCGTAGACCCGCTCCCAACCGTCGCGGGCGGCGATGCGCTCGAGCAGGGCGCCGATGCCGCGCTCCCCCGCGTAGGGGACACGCGCTCGCGTGTCGCCGTGGATCACGATCTTCTCGTGCTCGGTTCCGATCCGGAAATCGGAGACGGGCTTCTCGGCTTCGCGAAAGTAGTCGAGCAGATCGGGCAGGCCGCTGACCGATTGTTCAGGATTCATGGGTGCGACTCCCGGTCGTCAGAGGGGCCTGGCCGTACAGATCCGGATGGAGGAAATGCACCAGGGCACATAGTACGGCGTGCCGCGCGTAGTCGCTTCGCGGCAGGACCCCACCCGTCAGCTTGCCGATGTTGCCGCTGGTGGTACCGGAGGGAGCAGAATCCGTGGAGTCGGGGGAGTGGTCCTGGGAGTAGGCCCGGAACACGCGATCGAAGACATCCCCGATGGGCTCTCGCTCATCGAGAGCGGGGACCACGCACTGGGGCGGGTACGCGAACGCCGAAGAAAAGCCCAGAGCCTCGCGCTCCGACGAGACCACGAACGCGCAGCCTACGTTGAATACGGCCCTGCGACCCTCGAGTACGATCTCGACGAGGCCGTCCTCGATCCCGACCGCCAGCTCACAGCAGCCAGACGCCAGCGCGCTCCGGGCACGTGTGCGCGCGCCCGCCACGATCTCGTCGTAACCCACCGGCTGCTCGGGGACGCCGCTCTCGACCGCAATTCCCTCGACGGCGACGCCGGGTGCGTAGGGTGCGAGCGCCGAACGAACCGCCTCGATCTTCGGACCGTTCAGCGTGCCGACCCGCACGGAAGCGATCCGCGCGAGCGGTGACGAAGGCGTCACGGCGTCGCCGCATCCTCGACGAAGGCAACGAGGAAGACGCTGAGTGCGTCCTCGAACTCGTCGCTCCCCGGAAGCGGGAAACTACGACACGGCCCTTCGGTCTTCCCGACCCGGAAGGGCCCGACGAGAGTCACCTCGCCGCGGCTCTTGACGGTGATGATGGCCCGGTGACGACCGCGGGAAAGCTCGAGCTGATACGAACGGACGTGCTTGTCGTCGACACGCACGTCGGACACCTGGGGCGACAGGAAATCGGCGCCGGCCTTGGCGGCCGCGGCGTGAAACCTCGACAGGGCGTCCGCCACCTGCTCGCGCAGGGCTTCGGCCCGGGCGTGTGCCTCGGCGCGTCCTTCTGCGTGCGAAGCTTCTCGCTCGCCGAGCTCCCGACCCAGCGCTTCGAGACGTTCTCCAAGACCCACGCGCACTCCTCCCGACCTTCGGCACCCGGTCCCGCTCTAGACCCCCTTGGATGCCAGGAGCCTGGGCGTGTTTCAGAGCGCCTCGTCGGAGGCCGCCACGCCATGGATGTCGAGGGCGGCGAGGAGCTGATCCCGGGTACGGGCGAATTCCGCAGTCTGGTTCAACTCCAGGGGCTTGGCGGCGGGACTGCGGATCGCCATGGGGTTCACGTAGCGACCGTTCTTCGTGACCCGGAAGCAGACGTGGGAGCCCGTCGCGAGGCCGGTGTGGCCCACGTATCCGATCACTTCCTTCTGCTCGACACGCTGACCGACCTTCACACCGTCGGCGAAGCGCGACAGGTGGGCATAGTGGGACACGTAGCCGTTGGCGTGCCGGACCTTCACCAGATTGCCCGAGGCGCCCGCCCAACCCCGATAGATGACCGTGCCTTCGGCCACCGACCACAGGGGCGTCCCCTCGGACGCCGCGTAGTCGATACCCGGATGTCGCCGGGTCACCTTCAGGATCGGATGCCGCCGCGCGTTCGTGAACGTCGAAGAAATGCGGCTGTAGCGCAGCGGTGCCACCAGGAAGGCACGCTCGACACTCGTACCGTCCGGTCGGAAGTAGCTGCCGTCCCCTTCGCCCGACTCGAAGTAGACGGCGGAATGATCTCCCACGCCGCCCTGGTAGCGCGCGGCCAGGATGCGACCGGGTCGGATGTACACTTCCTTGCCGTCGTCGTCGGTCAGATAGAGGCGCTCGTAGAGGACGCGGAAGGTATCGCCCGACTTGACGTTGCGGGTGAAGTCGATGTCCCAGGCGAAGACCTCGGAGAAGTCGTCGGCCAGCTGCGGGTCCTCTCCGAGCAGACGGATCGCGTCGTAGAGCGAGCTCTCGACGATGCCCGCGAGCGTGACGACCCGGGACGTCAGCTCCGCATACTCTTCGCGCACCTCGTAGGTTTCGCCGTTCCAGAAGAGATAGACGCTCTCCTCGAGGCTCGTCGAGTAGCGGAAGTCGACGACGTTGCCGTCCGCGTCCAGGGCGAGTCGGTAGCGGTGACCGGGCCGCGAATGACGGAAGTCGAAGTAGGGCCGGACTTCCTGCGCGATCAGGTGCACCACCGCAGCGGGGATGCCTCGCTTGCCGAGCTCGCCGCCCAGGCTCTGCCCGGCCGCGAGCCTTCCCTTCGTCACCACGATCAGCTCGGCGGTCGCCGGCTCGTCGACCCGGTCGAAGCCCGGCGCCATGGAAACCGGCGGCAGGGACGCTTGCGTGTCGGAGGCAGACGGTCCGTGCAACGGCAACGTGTCGATGGAAACCGCATCGAAGGACGCGACCACTTCGCCTGCTTCGGTGCCTTCCTGCGAAGCACCGACACCGGACACGAACGCGAGTGCGATCAGGACCGAGAGCACGGCCCAACGACGCGACGGACCGCGCGCACATCGTCGCGCAGTCCTCTGCAATTCGGCGGGCGCATGAGATCCCTCATGGCCGCGCGCATGTTGGGGCGCGTTCAATCCGTCCCCTCCGGCGGATTCAGTCCGGCGGTATACTTAGCCACTGGCGTCCGGAATCGCACGATGATCCGTGGATCGATTGAGGCCAAGGAAAGGACGCACGTTGCGCACGCGGGGCCCATTCAACCCACTTTCCTTCTGTTTCCGATCACTATCCCCTGGGGGGCTCGCTGTGTGCGCGCTGGTCGCGCTGGCCATCCCATTCGTGCCGTCTGTCGCACAGGCGATCTGGCCATTCGGCGGGCCGCCTGTGCCGGTCGGGGAGCGCGCGGCGGAAGTGCTTTCGAGAGCCATCGCGATCCCGACCGTGAACCCCCCCGGTGACGAGGGCGCCCTGGCCGCCTACCTGGCGGGAGTCGCGCGCGAAGCCGGGCTCGAGGCGCAAGTGGTCGGAATTCCCGGCGAGCAGCCCGAAGGCGAAGCACCGCGACGCGCGCTGGCCTGGGTACGCCTGCCCGGTCGGCAGGACTCCGCCGCCGATGCGACCGACTCGAGTCCCGCGCGACCCATCGTGCTGTTGTCGCATCTCGATGTCGTCGAGGCGGACGCCGACGAGTGGACGGTGCCTCCCTTCGAGGGACGCATCGTCGACGGACAGGTCGTCGGTCGCGGCGCTCTCGACGCCAAGGGTGTCGGGGTCATCCAGCTGTTCGCGCTGATCGAACTCGCCCGGCGTGACCAGCCCCTGACGCGCGACATCATCTGGTTGGCGACACCCGACGAGGAGAGCGGAGGTGTCTACGGTGCGGGCTGGCTCACGCGAGAGCGGCCCGAGCTGTTGCAGGGCGCCGAGTACCTGCTGACCGAGGGCGGCAGCATTCGGGCCGCCACCCCGGACGAGCCCGGCATCTGGGGCGTGGCCGTCACCGAGAAGAGCCCCTGCTGGCTGGAGCTGACTGCGCGCGGACCGCCGGGACACAGCGCAACCCCGCGCCCGGACGCAGCGGTGCCGCGACTGATCGCCGCCCTGGATTCCGTCCGCCGCATCGAGACGCGCGTGCGCGTCGTGCCCGAGGTCCAGCGCATGTTCGCCACGCTCGCGCCCGTCGCTCGCGAAGAGGACCGGGCCGGCTACCGCGATCTCGCGACGGCCCTCGCCGAAGACCGCGCCTTCCGCCGCCGCTTCCTCGCCAACCCGGCGCGCAACGCGCTGGTCCGCAACACGATCTCGATCACGGTCCTCGAAGGGTCGAGCTCCACCACTGCGGCGCCGGCGACGGCGCGGGCGCATCTGGACGCGCGTCTCCTGCCGGGAGAGCGCTGTGAAGACTTTTCCGGCGCAATTGCGAACGTGGTCGCAGAAGCATCGGTCTCGGTCTCCATCCTGCTCAGCTTCCCGTCGAACGGCTCTTCGACGGACACGGCGCTCTATCGCGCCATCGAACGGGTGGCGGCCCGGAAAGACCCGGGGGCCGTCGTCGTCCCGCGCCTGACCGCCGGCTTCACCGACGCCCACTACTTCCGCGACCTCGGGATCGTCGCCTACGGCTTCGTGCCCCGATGGCTGTCGGCGGAGGACACCCAGGGAATCCACGGCAGTAACGAGCGCATATCCATCGAAAACCTCGGGCGGGGCGTGGACGCGCTCGTCGCGATCCTGGAAGAGCTCGACGCTGCTGCCTCATCGGAAACTGGTCCACGAGCCGAGTAGCGAGAAACTCACCGGGAACGAAGGCTCCCTTTGCGAGAGGCGAGGGGCGAGGGTCCAAGGGGCGCGAGACGCAGGGTCGCGCGATCCGGGGCTACTTCTCGCGCAGCTTCTGGATCGCCTCGTGCACCGTCTCGAACAACGGCTCCACCTCTTCGACCTCGAGACAGGAGAACGCGACCCGCAGGTCCGTCGCGCTCGTGGCGATGAGTCCGGTCCCGTAGTTGTCGAGCAGATGGACGCGCAGCTCCTCGGCGTCGACACCCAGCACGCGGATGAGCATGAAGTACCCGCTGTTGAACGGGTACACCTCCCAGCTCTCCGCGAAGCGCGGAGCGTTCGCCACCTCGTACACCTTGGAGGCGCGCGCACTCAGGATCTCGCACTTCTGCCGGCGCTCCGCATCGATGTTCGGCGAGGCGAGCGCCTTTTCGATCAGGGTCTGGGACAGCTGCGGAACGTTCGAGATGGTCGCCCGGATGGCACCGCGCGCTTTGGCGTCGAGTACCTCACACACGGCCTCCGCCGTCTCGGCGCGTCCGGGACCGAAGGTGACGAAACCACAGCGCAGCCCCCAGACGAAGAGCTCCTTGGTGGCGCCGTCGAGCTTCACCGCCAGCAGGTTCGGGTGCTGGTTGGTGATCCGCCCGAAGAGCGACTCGGTCATGGACGCCTCGCCGAGGTGATAGAAGAGGCCGAAGTACGCGTCGTCGGTGATCGCGATGACCTTCGTCCCCCGCGCGGCCTGGGCGATGAGGGCCGCGGCGATGGCGTCCCCCTCTTCGGAGGTCGGCATGTAGCCCGTCGGGTTGTTCGGAAAGTTCAGCAGCACGATGATCTTCTCGCGCCCGGCAGAATGCTCGGCCAGAGCCTCGCGGAAGCCCTCCACGTTGAAGCCCGCGCCTGCGTAGAATGGGAAGGTCGCGATGCTCGCGCCCAGCTGCACCTCGAAGCGCAGACGATAGTTGCCCCACAGCTTGTCGGGCAGCAGCAGCAGGTCTCCCGAGTCGACGAATAGATCGCCCACGAGCGACAAGCCGTGAGTGATCGCATTGGTGGTGATCGGATTGCCGAACACCTTGCCCTGTAACGACGGATTCTCGACCAACAGCTTCTGACGCCAGGCCTCTCGCAAACCCGGCCGGCCCGCCGGCGGCGCGTAGGTGAAGATGTCCTTCGGTTCGATCCCGACGATGTGCTCGGCGATCGACGGCAGGAACATGGGGCCGTCGCCTTCCGTCGCGATACCGATCGTCGCGTTGAAGCGGTCGGCCTTCTCGCGCGCCTCGGCGCTCTGGGAAAGGATGCCCTTCGGAAAGTACGCGCGTCGTCCGAACGCGCTGAGCATCTCGAAGATCTCAGGGGAGGCGGTGCGGAGCTTTTCGTTCAGCTCTGCCGCGAGGGGGTTCGGGGCCGACTCGGCCATGGCGTGTTCCTGGTCTTCTGGGGGTTGCGAGTTGTGCCGACCCGGTCCCGGGCCGGACGCGGAGACTACAGACGCTTGTGCAGCACGTCCATGAAGTCACCGAAGCCCGCCGCCCGCCAGAAGGCCTGGCCCTCGACGTTGCCGTGGGCGACCTGCACCTCGACCCGCGAGACGCCGCTGGCCGCGATCCAGCGCAGGGCCTCGGCCACCAGCTCGCGCCCGATGCCGCGCCGACGCAGGCTGGCCCGCACGCCGAGGTCCGTGATCTCAGCGCGTTCCACCTCTTCCAGGATCGGCGGCGCCCGGTCGATCCGGACGATGCACATGCCCGGGATGTCACCGTCGACGTCGTAGACCAGGATCTCCGCGTCGCGGTCGCGCAGCATGGCGGAGAGCAGCTCGCGGAGCTCGGCGTCGGCGTCGCGCCGCATGGTGAAGAGTGGATCGAGCTGGGCGTGGTGGGCGGTGATGGCTCCCCACAGCGCGGCGACCCGGTCGAGGTCCTGGACCCGCGCCGACCTCACCTTCCCTGCGCCGCTCTTCGCGGGGGCGGTCATGACCCGGGCTGCCCGCGGTCCTGCGAGCCTCCCATCACCGCCGGCTCGCCCGCGCGCCGCAAGACGAAGGTTCCGCGCCGCGTACCGTCCCGCACGAACGATCCGCGCAGGGTGCGCCCGTGGTCTTCGAGCCGCTCGGTGCTGTAGCGGGTGCGACCCTCCATGTCCTCGGTCCGGCCTGACCCCATCACGACATCCTGGGTGAAGACCGGCTTCCCGGGCAGGCCCTCGACGCTCCACGACTCGCTGTAGCCGATCACCGAGACCGACTCGCTTCGCAGGCCCCCGACCGACCGAAAGCCCTTGCGCGACGACCCGCGCATGCCTTTCGACTTCGACCCGCGCGGATTGACGAGCAGACCGCGCTCGATCTGCGCCAGTTGGTCCGGGTTCGCGTCCCAGAAGCCGAGGGTGCGGAGGGTGCGTTCGGTCTCCGTCGTCTCGAAGCGGCCCTCGCGGTTCTCGAAGACCACGATCGTGAACTCGGTCCACTGCACGCGACTGCCGCGCTTCTCGAAGAGCCAGACGCGGTCGTCCCAGCGATCCGCCTCGGGGTTGCCACTCGCCTCGTCCCGGTAGTGGATGGTCAGGTGCCAGGCGCCCAGGAGATCGAAGCCGGCGCCGCCGCTCGTCCGGCCCGGGGCGTCGGAAGCGTCGGATGCAGTCGCCGGCAGCGCGAACGCAAGCAAGGCGCAGAAGGCAGCGGCCGCGAAACAGTTGGACTCGTGGAGGACCACGCGCCAAGCATGCCGGAAGCGGAAAGACTTTTCCGCATTTGTGAGACCGCCGCGTCTCCAAGGGACGACACGCGGTCGCAGGCCCCGCCCCCGGCAGCTGACGGAACGGCCACGCGGCCGGTGGGTTGCGGCAGCCCTTGCCGCGCCCCGACGCGAACCGCACCGTTGGCATGGTGCTTGCCCTCTGTTGACCGGGGACGTGCATCCCCAACGACCCTGCACGTGTGCAGGATCGCATCACGCATATGCAACGAATGCAGCCTTTCGACACGACCATCTGGATCGTCCACCGGGACGCGGGACCGCGTGGGGCGCTGGGACGCTTGGCAGGAGCCACGCGCGGACGCCACGAGGTCGTGCTCGGGAGCCCCGGCGATTCGGTCTTCGATGCGGCTCCGCCCGCGGACGTGGTCGTGCTCGACGTGTCCGCGAGCCTGGCAGACCCCGAGCCCGAGCTCGATCTCGCGCGCCGCATCGGGCGCCGCAATCCCGATTGCGCGTGGATCCTGGTCACGCACCCCGACGAGCTGGAAGCGACCCTGCAGCTGTTCGATGCCCTCGAGGCGCGCGTCATCGCCGGGCCCCCGGACGCGCGAACCCTGCAGTCGGCGGTCGCCTCGGCACTCGCCCGCACGCGCGTGCTGCCTCTTTCCCAGCGGATCGGTCGCGACCAGCTGTCGTCGCGCTTCGTCCGTTGGTTCTCGACGGGCGAGCCGCGCGAGCTGGCCCTGGCCGTCGATCCGCGTCTCGCCGCGGAACCGGTGCTCGCCCGGGGCGAGACCGGTACCGGGCGCGGACTGCTGCTTCGCTACGTCCATATCGCGTCCAGCGCCGAACCCGGCCCATTCGTTCGGGTGGCTTGCGGGTCCGCCCCGCGACCCGACGAGTTGACGGCCCAGATCGAGGACGGCATCCGCGAGGCAGGACGATCCGACGGCTGCTTCGGCATCTGGCTCGACGGGATCGATCGCCTGGACGACGCCGTGCAGGCTCGGGTGCTCGACTGGATCGAGTTCGGCCCGCCCGCGTCGTTGCCCACCTTCCTGCGCGGCAACGTTCGCTGGTTCGCGAGTGCGGGCAGCGACTCGAACCGACTCGATGCGCGTCTGGCCCTGGCGTTCGCCGAGCTGACGATCTGCACCGTGCCGCTGCGCGATCACCCCCAGGTGATCCCGGCGTTCGTCGCGGACACGGCCCGTGCCTGGGCGGCGGCAAGAAAAGAAGGCCCCAAGACCTTCGACCCGCCGACCATCGACCTGCTGCGCAGCGAGCCCTGGCCGGGCAACCTGGCAGAGCTCGAGGCCGTGGTGATCCGCACGCTCGCCCACGTCGACCCCCGGGCCAGCGGCGTCCGGGTCGCGGACCTTCGCTTCGGTCCCGACGTCGAGCGGATCGACGCTGTGACGGCGCCCCCGCAAGAAACACCGCCGATCGCCCAGGAACCCGACCCCTGGCCGCTGCCCCCCCACGAAGACTTGCGCGAAGACCTGCGCGCCGGGCAGGGCGCGACCGTCGGTGGAGTCGAAGGAGGCGGCGAGCCGACCGTGCTGCTCGAGCCCGAGCTCGACGGCGAGCACCTGCCCGAAGCCCTCGAGATCATCGATCTCGAGCTGCCCAATGGCTTTGGCGAGGAGTTCGACGCCGCCGCCCCGAGCCCCACGTCCGAAGCTCCGGTCAGCCCGGCTTCCGGGTCGGAATCCATCGCGCGACTCGCCAAGGCCGTGGCCCATGAGGTCCGCAATCCCCTCGTCTCGATCCGCACCTTCTCGGACCTGCTCCACGACCACTATGCGGACGAAGAGTTCCGCGACCGTTTCGGACGCCTGGTGGCGGACGACGTCCGCAGGATCGAGCAAGTCGTCGAACGCCTGGAACAGATGGGCGAAGGAGACAGCCCTCCGCCCGCCGTGCCCGTCGACATGACGGCGCTGCTCGAGACCCTGCTCGACGAACAGCGGACACACATCCAGGCCAAGCGACTGCTGATCCTCAAGGAACTCGACCGCGCGCGACCCGAGGCCATCGGCGACGCAGGCATCCTGCGCACGGCGCTCGCCGGCCTGCTGGACCGCGCCATCGACGAGGTGCCCGATCGCGGCGACCTGTACCTGGCCTCTCGCCATCGCGCGGAGAGCCCGGAACGGGCCCAGATCCGTATTCTGCTGCGCTACCGCGTCAGCGACAGCCCGAGCGACGGCGATCTCGCTCTCGAAACCTTCCGCGACACGAGCCTCGCCGCGGAGGTCGCCGAGTCGATGATCGAACGCCAGGGTGGAACGCTGCGGATCGACACGTCGAACCCCGCCGAGACGGCCGTCGTGATCGATCTGCCCGCGCCCACCGCGACTCGCTGAGGAGCCTGCCCAAGGGGCCGCCGCGACTGCGGTACCTTCGTGCGCATGCCGAATGAGGCGGGTGAGTCGCACGCGCACCGGGTACTCGTCGTCGACGACGAGCGCGGCGTGCAGGAGTCGCTTCGCATGCTGCTCAAGCAGGAGTGCGACGTGGCCACCGCCGCGGGCATCGACGCGGCCCTCGACGCGATCGACGTCCAGACGCCGGACCTCATCCTGCTCGACCTGCTGATGCCGGGGCGCAACGGCCTGGAACTCTTGAAGGAGCTCGAGGAGCGCGGCATGCGCATCCCCGTGATCGTCCTGACGGCGACCAAGGCCGTGGCAACCGCCGTCGAGGCCATGAAACGCGGCGCGGCCGACTACGTCACCAAGCCCTTCGAGCCCGAAGCCCTGCGACTGAAGGTCCGCGCGCTGCTCGCGCACGGCGCCCTCGAAGAAGAAGTCGTGCGCCTGCGCGCCGAGGTCAGCGGCCGCCAGCAGGTAGGCGGCATGATCGGCCGGAGCCCGGTCATGCAGGACATCTTCCGCGCAGTCGAGCGCGTGGCGCCGTCGCGGGCAAGCGTCCTCATTTCCGGCGAGAGCGGCACCGGCAAGGAGCTCGCCGCCCGCGCCATCCACCAGCTCTCTCCCCGCAGCGAGGGCCCCTATGTGGCGGTCAACTGCGGCGCCATCCCCCACAACCTGATCGAGAGCGAGCTCTTCGGTCACGAGCGCGGCGCGTTCACGGACGCCGTCGCCCAGCGGATCGGTCGCTTCGAGCGCGCCGCCGGGGGTACGCTGCTGCTCGACGAGATCGGCGAGCTCGACCCGAACGTCCAGGTGAAGCTGCTGCGGGTCCTGCAGGAGCGCCGCATCGAGCGCGTCGGAAGCTCGGTTCCCATCGACATCGACGTCCGCATCATCGCGGCGACCAACCGCAACCTGACCGAAGACGTGGAAACCGGTCGCTTCCGCGCCGACCTCTTCTACCGCATCAACGTCGTGCCCATCCGCATGCCCGCTCTTCGCGAGAGGCGTGAAGACATCCGCCTGATCGCCGAGCGGTACCTGACGCGCACCGCGGAGGAGTCGGGGCGCCGCGGCACCTTCGCGCCAGCCACGCTGAACGCAATGGAGACCTACGCCTGGCCGGGGAACGTGCGCGAGCTGGAGAACGCCATCGAGCACGGGCTGGCCCTCTGCGAGAACGAGCTGATCGAGCTCGGAGACCTGCCCGAGGACATCGCCCGCAGCAGCCTCACCGATTCGCTGCGGGACGACTGGCGCGCCGGACGCGTCGGCTTCGAGGACACCGTGGCCCGCTTCGAGCGCGATCTCTTGCGCGAGGCCCTGGAACGGTCCGAATGGAACCAGACCCGGGCGGCCGCGGATCTGGGGATCACCCGTCGCGTCCTCAAGCTGAAGATGGACAAGTTCGCCGTGGCAGAGGGAGAAGACGCAAAGGAAAGGACACCGCGAGCCCGCTGACGCCGGGGCCCCCGACCGGGTGCACCGGGGCGTACAGCGAACACCTTCCGTTCGATTCGGAACGCCGAGCGCTTCCTCCGCGAAACCCGTCACCTGCGCGGCCTTGCTGCGTACCGCCGAAGACCGGGTGTTCGGGCCCGAACGACGCGGCGCGCGAACCGCTTCCAGACGGCCCGAGCCGCTGCGCCCGCAACGCCCACGGATTCAGGGACTTGCACCATCGGGAGCACGAAGACTGCCGCTGGCACGAGCCTTGCGAAGGACTCGTGACATGGCCCACATCCCCCAGACCCAGATCCGGCCCACCCAGTACATGCTCAGCAGGACGACGATCCTGATCGTCGACGACGAGTCCGGACCGCGCGAGTCGCTCAAGATGATCCTGTCGCCAGCCCACAAGGTGTTGATGGCGGACAGCGGCCGCAGCGCGCTGGACATCCTGCGCACCACAGAGGTCGACCTCGTCACCATCGACCTGCAGATGCCCGGAATGAACGGCGAAGAGCTGATGCGGACGGTGCGCGCCGAGCATCCCGCGATCGAGATCATCGTCATCACCGGGAACGGCAGCGTGAAGACCGCCGTACAGGGTCTGCGGTCCGGTATCTGCGACTACATCTCGAAGCCCTTCGACGTCGTCGAGGTGAGCGGCGCGGTGAGTCGCGCGCTCGAGCGCAAACAGCAACGGTCGCACCTGGTCGAGTTCCTCGAGGGTGTCGGCAGCGTGCTCGGCAAGGACCGCGACAGCGGCCAGCTGATCGACGAGCTCGAGTCGAACGACGACCTGCAGGCAACCCTGCGCAGCGCCCTCGACCCGGGAGCCGACACGGCCGACGCCGAAGCGCAGGCGTCCTCCCCGGAAGCTCCTCTCGCAGCCGGTAGGGAAGCCCGCACCCAGGACCCCGGGGAAGAGCCCGCCGCCTCTTCCGCCGACGAGACGCTCGAGTTCCTCGACGTGCTCGCCCAGGCGCTCGAAAGCCGCGATGGCGAGCTGCGCAAGCACTCCCAACGGGTCGGCTTCTACGCGGACCTGCTGGCCGAGCAGCTCGGGGTCCCCGAAGAGCTGCGGGAGCAGATCCGCATCTCGTCCTTCCTTCACGACATCGGGAAGGTCGGGCTGAGTGACGAGGACCGCGAACGCGCGCAGCTGCGCAGCCGGCCGAACGTCGCCCAGGAAGAGGAGCATCCCGACATGGGCGCCCGCCTGGTGGGGCCGCTCGGCTTCGATGCTCCGGTCGCGGAAGCGATCCGACATCACCACGAACACTGGAACGGCAGCGGCTACCCAGAAGGACTCGAGGGCGAGACCATTCCCCTCGCCGCGCGGGTCATCGCCGTCGTGGACACCTTCGACAAGCTGACCAGCGGCATGGGCGAAGGAGCCGCCCTGACCACCGAAGCTGCGCTCGTGCACATCCAGAAGCAGTCGGGTACGCGCTTCGACCCCGCCATCGTGCTGGCCTTCGTCCGCATGGTCGAGAACGGCACGGTGGAGATCGGAGCCGAGGCGCCCGGCCCAGAGACCCACCCGGTCTTCGGGGTGGCTGGATGAGCGCAGGCGTGCGCGGTACCTGCGAGCCCCAGCCCGGCCGAAGCGACGGCCAGGGTGCCCACGCTCACGGCGCCGTCATCCGGATCGCCCGCTACAGCGTGTACCCGCGAGCCACGTCCGACCACGGCGTGCAGACGGCGTTCACCCGGCAGGCCGAAGGCGACGCGTTGCACCTGGTGACGTCGACGCCGGAAGCAGTCGGGGAGTTGCTTCGCATCAACCTGCAAGGCCTCGACGACGCGGTGGGATCGGAAACCCTGGCGCGCGTCGTCGAATGCGACCGGCGCGGCGAAGGACGCTTCGAGCTGACCGTCGAGGCGTTGGACACCCACCGCCCGCGTCTCGTGCGCCCGGCGTGAGCGTCCGCCTGGGAAGCTTCCGGGCACCCTCTTTCCGAACACCTTCTTCCCGAACACCTTGGGGGGTGTGAGGCTCGGTTTCGGGCGGGACTCGACGATGAATGCGCGGGGGGTTCGTCGACGTCCTGCCCGAAACCACTCCTTCCACCACCCCTGCTAACTTCGGTGACATGTTCGGAATCGGTGGCTGGGAGATGCTCCTGATCGCGGTCGTCGCGCTGCTGGTCTTCGGACCGAAGCGACTGCCGGAACTCGCCCGACAGCTGGGCAAGGGGCTGTCGGAGTTCCGGCACGCTTCGAGCGAGCTGCGCCGTAGCTTCGACCTCGAGATGGATCCGAGAAAGACCCCGGCGCCGGCGTCCGATACCCAACCGCCCGCCCAGGCCGGCGACGTCGCGCAGCCGGTGCTCGACGCCGGTCCGTCAGAAGACGCAACCGGTGGGGATCCCGGGAGCCAGGCGGACTCTCCTCGGGCCGGAACCCCAGCCGGAACCCCAGCCGAAGCTTCAGCCGAAGTCTCGACCGCAACTGCGGAGAAAGCCCCGCCCGTGAAAGACACGCCGCATCGTGGAGACTGACGAGGCGCTGCCGCTCACGGAGCACCTGGCCGAGCTCCGCAATCGCGTCGCGAAGGTCATCGCTGGCTGGGCGGTCGGCATCGGCTTGGCGTGGGGATTCAAGGAGCAGATCTTCGGCTACCTGATGGCGCCGGCCGTCGACGCGCTCGGCCCCGGCGCGGGCAAGCTGCAGGCCATCGCGCCCACGGAGATCTTCTTCACCTACGTGAAGTGCGCGATGCTCGCCGGCTTCGTGATCTCGCTGCCCATCTGGTTCTGGCAGCTCTGGTCCTTCGTGGCGCCGGGCCTGTACCCGAGCGAGAAGAAGACCGTGATCCCCTTCGTCTTGAGCTCGACAGTCCTGTTCGCCGGCGGCGCCATCTTCGGGTACTCCGTGGTCTTCCCGTTGATGTTCGGCTTCCTGACCGGGTTCGACAGCGAGTTCGTCGTGTCGGCCTGGACGATGCGCGAGGTCTTCGCCCTCACCTCCCGCATGTTCCTCGTGTTCGGCGTCGCCTTCGAGCTTCCGCTGTTCGTCTTCTTCCTGTCGATCGCGGGCATCGTCGATTCGAAGCAGCTGTTCCGCGCGACTCCGTACGCGATCCTGGCGGTCTTCGTGACCGGCGCCGTGCTGACACCGCCGGACCCGGTCAGCCAGGTCTTCCTGGCCGTGCCGCTGCTCGGCCTCTACTTGATCGGGGTGGGCGCCGCCTGGATCTTCGACCGCAACCGCAAGAAGCAGGCGGAGCCGGAAGCCGAGGCCGCGCCACCACCGGGTTGAGAGCCGCGCCCACCGCGATAGGCCGCGCAGCCCCCGGAACGGACCGCTAGAGCTTCGCGATCTCTCCGGTCGTCCGCAGCAGCCGCTCTTCGTACTCGCGCAGGTCGATGGGGCGTCGGGCGACTCCCGTCTCCATGGCCGCCTGGGCCACGGCGGGTGCGACGTACTGCAGCACGCGATGATCGAAGGGCTTCGGGATGATGTAGGACGGGCCGAAGTCGAAGTCCTCGCCCGGGTACGCGCGCTTCACGACGTCGGGCACCGCCTCGCCGCGATGCGCGAGCTCGGCCAGGGCCATCACCGCGGCCAGCTTCATTTCCTCGTTGATCTTGGTTGCGCGCACGTCGAGCGCGCCGCGGAAGATGAACGGGAAGCCGAGGACGTTGTTCACCTGGTTCGGGTAGTCGGACCGCCCCGTCGCCATGATGGCATCGCTGCGGACCGCATTGACGTCGTCGGGCGTGATCTCGGGGTTCGGGTTGGCCATGGCGAAGATGATCGGCCGCGGACCCATGGATTCGACCATTTCCTTCGACACGACACCGCCCTGGGACAACCCGATGAAGACCTGGGCGTCGACCATGGCGTCGGCGAGGGTCCGCGCGTCGGTCTCGGCCGCGAACTCCTCTTTGTACTTGTTCATCCCGGCTTCGCGACCTTTGTAGATGACGCCGCGACTGTCGATCATCAGGATGTTCTCGGGGCGCGCGCCGAGTCGCTTATAGAGCTTGCAGACGGAGATGGACGCCGCGCCGGCGCCGGAAACCACGATCTTCAGCTTGTCGATCTCGTGTCCGTTGATCTCGCAGGCGTTCAGAAAGGCTGCGCCAGAGATGATGGCTGTGCCGTGCTGGTCGTCGTGGAAGACCGGGATGTCGAGCAGCTCGATCAAGCGCTCTTCGATCTCGAAGCACTCGGGGGCGCGGATGTCCTCGAGGTTGATGCCCCCGAAGGTGGGCGCGATCAGCTGGCAGGTGCGGATGATCTCTTCCGTATCGCTGCTGTCGATCTCGATGTCGAACACGTCGATGTCGGCGAAGCGCTTGAAGAGAACGCCCTTGCCTTCCATCACGGGCTTGCCGGCCAGGGCCCCGATGTTTCCGAGGCCGAGCACCGCGGAGCCGTTCGAGATGACGGCGACCAGGTTGCCCTTGGCGGTATAGAGATAGGCGTCGTCCGGGCGCTCGGCGATCTCGAGGCACGGAGCGGCTACCCCAGGGGTGTAGGCCAATGCCAGATCGTGCGCCGTGTCCGTCGGCTTCGTTGGCATCACCTTGACTTTGCCAGGGCGTCCGGACGCGTGGTACGCGAGCGCGTCTTCCTTGAGTGTCACGCGAGTGCTTTCTCTGTCTGCAGCTGAGCAGCGGCCAGGAGCCGTCCCCGGAAGGACGCTCCGCCCATTGCCTGGAAGGAGGGGGCGAAAGCTCAGGAGTCTATCAGATCCGCGGCCAAGTCACCCCGGCACCTGCGTTCGGCAAGCGCCACCGGCCCGGCCCTGGTGCTCGGACTGGGTACTCGGACCGATGACTCGGACCTGGTACTCGGACTGAGTACTCGGACTCAGTACGAGCCGAGGGAGTCCGAAAGCCTGCGCGCGGCTGCCGTCAGCACCGGCAGCACCTTCGAGAAAAGCACGTCCTCGCTGAGCCGGACGGCGGGGCCCGACACCGAGAGGGCAGCGACGACTTCGCCAGAACCCCCGTAGACCGGGGCGGCGATGCAGTTGAGACCGACCTCGCACTCGCCGAGGTCGAGCGCGTAGCCCTGGCCCCCGACGGTTCGGAACAGATCGTTGAGCTTCGCGCCGTCGACCACGGTGTCCGGGGTGACGGCTTCGAGGCCCGAGGTCACGACGTTCTCGTAGTAGGACTTCCGCACCGAGGGGTCGGCACAACCTACGAGCACCTTGCCGAGCGCGCTGCAGTGCACCGGCAGGCGCTGGCCCACGCGCGAAGCCGTGACGAGCAAGCGCCTGGGCTCGATGCCGTCGAGGTGGACGACCTGGTGGTCGCGCAGCACACCGAGGTGGGCGGTTTCCCCCAGCTCCGCGACGAGATCCGTCAAGACCGGACGTGCACGCTCGACCAGGCTGTGACTCCGCGAGTAGGCGCGTCCCAGCTCGAGGCAGCGGACGCCCAGACGGTACTCGTCGTTGGTCCTGCTCTGCTCGACGTAGCCGCCGAGCTCGAGTGTGGCCAGCAGGCGGAAGACATTGTTCTTGTGAAGACCGAGGCGCCGGGAAAGCTCGCTGACGCCCAGCTCGGGCTCGTCGTAGAAGACCTCGAGCAAGCGCAGGGCGTTGCTCACGGTCTGGATGCTGTAGTCACTCTTCGGCTTGCTGCTCATCCGGTTCCTCTCTTGATGCGGCGACGCGGCAACAGGGCGAAGCGGCCGAAGCATCAGGGGGTTAGAAAGGTCGTGATAGCGATAATCGCGATTTGCGAGTCGTGTCGATCAGGTGGCACCCGTGTTTCAGGGGCAGGGCCAGAGTTATAGGGATGCGCGATTCTTGTCAACGACGGATCGCCCACCGACCGGCCATCCGACACCGTCTTGCGTAGACGTTTCGGGCGTGATGCACGCGTTCCAGAACACGAATCCAAAATTTGCGCGCTGGTCGAAAATTTTTGGCGCCCCGAGAACGGCATCCCAGCTACGCGCGCGATCCGGCACAGTCTCGTGCCTCGATCCCCGCGCGGCTTCGTCAGACCGAGCGCGCCATCGCTTCGCGCGACAGTAGATCTGTCATGAGGGCGACGACCCCCATGATGATGCAAACGTCGGCAACGTTGAAGTCGGGCCACGCGTAGCCCGGCCACAACCGGAAGTGCAGGAAGTCAACGACCTCCCCGCGCCAGATGCGATCCATGAAGTTTCCGGCGGCACCCGCGAGCACGAGACTCAACCCGAGCGATTGCATGCGGTCCCCGGGGGCCAGTCGGTGATAGAAGCCGGCGATGACCACGATCGCGATCAGCGACACGATCGCGAAGCCCACGAGCCTTCCGTCTTCGGCCATCGACGCGAAGAGCCCGAACGCGGCACCCGGGTTGCGGGCATGCGTGAGGTAGAAGAAACCGTCGACGACTGAGATCCGCTCACCGAAGACGAGCCGCGACTCGATGGCGAGCTTGCAGAGTTGATCGAGCGGCAATGCCACGAGAAGCACGCCGATCAGGATGCGAAGCTTCGGCGCCACGGCCCGATCCTATCTCAGCTCGGACGCGCTGAGCTGACCGTCCGCCCAGACGTCCGGCGCGACGGTCCACGCCTGCTCGAGTAGCGGCAGACCCGCATCGATCTGCCCGCTCGCATACAACGCCTGGCCGCGCAGTCCGACGAGGTGCGGCTCAACCCTCGGGGAGACACCGCCGTCGGCGCGGAACAGCGAGCCGGCTTTGTCGACAAAGGACAGCGCCCAGGTCGGATCGTCACCATCGACGTGATGCCGTGCGATGGCGAGGTACGCGTACGGGTTGGTCGCGTCTACCCTAAGGGCTTCCTCGTAGATGCCAAGGGCGCGATCCGACTGTTGCTGGCTGTCAGCGTCGAGGCCCTTCACCACCAGGCGATTCGAGGCGCGCCGCGCCGCGTCGCCCTCGCTCACGACCTCGCTGATGCGAAGCGCTTCGACGGTGGTCGTCGGGCGTCGAAAGTGGATCGCGCAGGATGACGAGCAGAGCAGGACCGCCAACAGACCCCAGAGCCACCACTTCCGCGCCGCTTCCGTTGCCAACTGCATCACCTGCCGAAGATCCGGTCCCAGAAGCTGCCGCCGCGCTGGGGTCGACGCCCGCTCGAACCTTCGTCGGGTTCCCCGTCGGTGTTCTGCCAATCGCAAATTCGCGTTGGCTCGGTGCCGCGCAGGAATACCTCGTTCGCCCTCACCGGGCAGCCCGCCATGGCGACGGCTCCCGTTTCCGGGTTGATCTCCAGCTCACGGACGCTCGGTGGAGCCGAGAACAACCCCCGCACTCGTTTTCCGTATGCATCCTTCACGAAGTCCACCCATATGGGGAGCGCCCCCCAACTGCTCTGGACACCGATGGTACGCGGCTCGTCGAAGCCCACCCACACGACGGCCACGAGCTCGGGCGTGAAGCCGACGAACCACAGATCGTACTCGTCGTCGGTGGTGCCGGTCTTGCCTGCCACGGGTCCTTCGATCCCCATCGATCGCACCCGCCGACCCGTGCCGCGGTCGACCACCCCCTCGAGCAACGAGGTGGCCAGGTAGGCGACGCCGGCGTCGAGCACGCGTTCGAAGCGAAGCTTGCGCCGTTCGAGGGTTTCACCCCGGGCGACCACGTCCTCGAAGGTGTGAGGCTGCGGACGGATCCCCCCATTCGCGATCGTCGCGTACGCGCGCGCGACCTCGATCGGCGCGAGCGCTGCGGTGCCGAGTGCCAGGCTGGGAACCCGAGGCAGATCGCTCGTGACTCCGAGTCGACGCGCGACGTCCACCACGCGGTCGACTCCGATCTCCATTCCGAGCCGGATCACCGGGATGTTGAGCGACCCCTCGAGTGCGTGGCGCACGGTTACCGGACCGCGGAACTCGTGGTCGTAGTTGCGCGGCTTCCAGACGCCCTGGTTGGTGTCGACCTCGAGCGGCGCGTCGTCGAGCAGGCTTGCCGTCGTGATCGCCGGCGTCCCGTCCCGGGGCTCGAGGCCGGCGATGTAGACGAAGGGCTTGAAGGTGCTCCCCGCCTGACGCCGCGCCTGGGTACAGCGATCGAACTGCGAGTCCCCGTAGCTGCGGCCGCCGGCGAGCGCGAGGACCTCCCCTGTTTGGGGCCGCATCGCGATGAGGCATCCCTGCAGTCTCCGCTGCGGATCTTCCTCTCGCAGCGCCGGGTACTTCGCCTCGATGCGCTCGAGCCCGCGCAGCAATGCACGCACCGCGGCGCGTTGCAGTCGAGGGTCGAGGGTCGAGTAGATCTCGAGTCCTTCCGCGGCGAGCACGTCCCGGTCGTATACCTCGGGCAGCTGTCTCCGGAGCACGTCGAGGAAGTAGCGTGACTCGCCAACCTCGGGCGTGACCGACGCCACACGGATCGTTTCCTCATGCGCCTTGTCGTGCTCGGCGCGCGTGATGCGTCCCTGCTCGAGCATCAGTCCCAGCACCAGGTTGCGGCGGTCGAGGGCGCGGTCCGGGTGGCGGTGGGGGCTGAGCCGGTTCGGCGACTGCACGATCGCGGCGATCAACGCAGACTCGGAGACGCTGAGGTCCTGGGCGCGCTTGCCGAAGTAGAACCGCGACGCCTCTCCGACCCCGTGCACTTCCGTCGAGCCGCGCTGGCCGAGGTAGATCTCGTTCAAGTAGCTCTCGAGGATCGCCTCCTTGTCGTACCGGGCCTCCACCAGCAGGGCCATCACGGCCTCGGTGAACTTGCGCTGCAGGGTCTGCTCGGGTGTGAGGAAGAAGTTCTTGACGAGCTGCTGGGTCAGGGTGCTCGCCCCCTGACGGATGCCCCCCGCCCGGACGTTGGCGAGGAAGGCGCCCAGGATGCGTCGGAAGTCCACCCCGTGGTGACTCTCGAAGCGCTGGTCCTCGACGGCGAGCACGGCGTCGGACAGGTGCCGGGGCAGCTCGTCCAGGCGAACCAGGTCGCGCTGCTCGCGCTCCTCGGGCCCGTAGTAGGCACCGACGAGCTCCGGCTCGAGCACCACCATGCCGACTTCGCCCTGGCCCGGCAGCTCGACGATCGAATCGATGAAGTTTCCCGCCAGCCGGATCCCGACGTCTCGGGACGGTTCTTGCCGGGACGGGTGATCGAACGCACGCAGATGGACCCGCAAGCGGCCACGGCCCCAGCGGTAGCGCCCGGAGGGCAGCTCTCCGCTGCCGGAATCCTCGCGGTACCCGAGTCGGCCCAGGGTCTCGGGCAGCTCGATGCGCTTCCAGTCGAGCCCGGGGTACAGCACCGTCGGCGACGACAGCACGCGGGAGGGCACCGAGAAGCGGCGCCCCTCGAACTTCGCCCGCACGATGCGGTCCTGCTCGAGCACCCAGCTCGACGCCCAGAAGCCGACTACGACCGCAGCTACCGCAGCCACCCTTCCCAGGGGCCGGATCCAGCCGCGACGGCGAGCAGGCGCCTTCCGCCGCGCCGGCTTCTTCTTCGCGCCCTTCTTCTTCGAGGCTGCCTTTTTCGAGGCGGCCTTCTTCTTGCGCGCGGCCAAGAACGATCCCCCCAGTCCCAGCGTACCCCGCGTGGGCGCGGCTTGTGGATCACCCGGGAAACCGCGAGATTACCCGGATGCCGGCAGACAAGAAGCTATGGGGAGGGAGATTCTCCGAAGCCACCGACCCGACGGTCGAGCGCTTCAGCGCCTCGGTCCATTTCGACAAGGCGCTCGCGCGCCATGACATCCGGGGCTCGGTCGCCCACGCCCGCATGCTCGGCCGCACGGGCCTCGTCAGCGAGGCCGACGTCGACACCCTGGTTGCCGGACTCCAGAAGATCGAGACAGAGCTCGCGTCCGGGAAGTTCCCTTTCGATCCCGCTCTCGAAGACATCCACATGAACATCGAGACGCGGCTTCGGACCCACGTCGGAGAGGTGGCCGGCCGCCTCCACACCGGGCGCTCGCGCAACGACCAGATCGCCACGGACCTGACCCTGTATCTGCGCGAAGCGAACGCCGCCGCCCAGGGCGGCCTGCTGGACCTGCGGCGTGTGCTCGTCGAGCGGGCCGCGGAGCACGTCGACACAGTGCTGCCCGGCTACACCCACCTGCAGCGCGCCCAGCCCGTGCGCCTCGCCCACCACTGGCTCGCCCACGTCGAGGCGCTGGGCCGCGACGCGTCACGCTTTCATGACGCCCGCGAGCGGCTGGCCGCGTCACCGTTGGGGGCCGGCGCCCTGGCGGGCTCGACCCTGCCCCTCGACCGCGAGGACACCGCGTCCGCCCTCGGCTTCGACAGCCCGACCCGCAACAGCATGGACAGCGTCTCGTCCCGAGACGCCGGAATGGAATTCCTCGCGGCGGTCGCCATCTGCATGGTGCACCTGTCCCGGCTCGCCGAGGAGCTGGTGCTGTGGTCGACCACGGAATTCGGCTTCGTCGAGCTGGCCGACGCCTACTCGACGGGCTCGAGCCTGATGCCCCAGAAGAAGAACCCCGACGTGCCGGAGATCGTGCGCGGCAAGACCGGTCGGGCCGTCGGCAACCTGGTGTCCCTGCTGACCACCATGAAGGGCCTGCCGCTGACCTACAACCGCGACATGCAGGAAGACAAGGAGCCGATCTTCGACTCCGCGTCCACCCTGGCGGACTCGCTCGAGGTCATGGCCGGCTCCCTCGCCACCCTGCGCGTCGACGCGGCTCGCATGCGGGCCGCCGCCGAGGACCCGATGCTGTTGGCGACGGACCTGGCCGAGACCCTGGTGCGCGAAGGTGTCCCCTTCCGCGAGGCCCACGAGGCGGTGGGCAAGATCGTCGGCCACTGCACCCGGGACGGCGTCGATCTGCGCTCGATCTCCCTCGACGAAATGAAGGGCTTCCACCCGGCGTTCCCCGCCAGCAGCGCCGAGCTGCTCGATCTCGACGGCAGCCTCGAGCAACGCAGCCTGTTGGGCGGCACCGCGCGGGCCACCGTGCAGGCCGCTATCGACCAGGCGGGCGCCGCCCTCGAGAAGGAAGCCAAAGCGCTCGAGGGGACCTTGGCCTCTCTGCAGGAGCCCGCGCGATGAAGCCGCGCACGCTTCTGTTTCTGGCCCTGCTCGGGTCGGTTCTGGTGCTCGCGGTCGCGTCCTGCGGCCGCTACGGCAAGCCGGTTCGCTCGGCCCCGCAGCCTGGCCCAGACCCTGCCGAGCACGCGCAAAGCGCCGAGAAGCGGTAAACCTTCTCTCTTCCAAACCTTCTCTCCAAACCGTCGCGAGGAAGCATGAGCAATCCCCCCTTCGAGGCGTTCCCTCGACGGGACGGAAACCTCCACGTGGAGGACGTCCCCGTCGCCGAGATCGCCGCCCAGACCGGAACGCCCGTCTATCTCTACAGCGCCGGCGCGCTGGAAGCCGCGCACGACGCGCTGGCCGCGGCCTTCGCCGGCCGCCCTCACGTCATCTGTTACGCCATCAAGGCCAACATGAACCTGGCGGTGGTGAGCACCCTGGTGAAGCGCGGCGCGGGCGTCGACGTCACCAGCCGCGGCGAGCTCTTCCGGGCCCTGCGGGCCGGGGCCGACGCCAGCAAGATCGTCTACTCGGGCGTCGGCAAGCGCGACGACGAGATCCAGGCCGCCCTCGAGGCGGGCATCAAGATGTTCAACGTCGAGAGCCGCGGCGAGCTGCGTCACATCGACTCGGTGGCGGGGAGCCTGGGCGTGCGAGCACCCGTGGCCTTCCGCGTGAACCCCGACGTCGACCCGAAGACGCATCCCTACATCTCGACGGGTCTGAAGACGAGCAAGTTCGGCATTCCCATCGGCGAGGCCGTCGAGGCCTACGCCGAGGCCAAGGCGCTTTCGCACGTGGACGTGCGCGGCGTCGACTGTCACATCGGGTCCCAGCTCGTCAGCATCGACCCGTTCGCAGACGCGCTGGCGCTGGTACGCAACCTCGTCGTCGAGCTTCGAGCCGCCGGTCACGCCATCGACGTGATCGACGTGGGCGGCGGTCTCGGGGTGACCTACGCCGAAGAAGTGCCGCCCTCGCCCGCCGAGTATGCGGCCGCCGTGGAGGGCAGCGTGGGCGACCTCGACTGCGAGATCGTCCTCGAGCCGGGCCGCTCCATCACCGCCAACGCCGGCATCTTCGTCACGCAGGTCCTCTACCAGAAGGGAACCGACGACAAGCACTTCGTGATCGTGGACGGCGCAATGAACGACCTGCTGCGACCGGCGCTCTACGGCTCGTACCAGCGCGTCGAGCCTGTGGGCCCCGCCCGCGGCGGCGTACAGAAGATCGACATCGTGGGTCCCGTCTGCGAGTCCGGTGACTTTCTTGCGAAGGATCGGAGCTTTCCGCGCGTCGAAGAAGGCGACCTGTTGGCCGTTCGCTCGGCGGGCGCCTATGGGTTCGCAATGTCGTCGAACTACAACGGGCGCCCCCGGGCCGCCGAGGTGCTGGTGCGCGGCGACCAGTACCGGGTGGTGCGCGAGCGAGAGAGCCTCGAAGACCTGATCCGGGGCGAGACGATCCCCGAAGACCTGTAAGAGAATCGTGAAGATGGCGGACCAGGAACTTCCCTCGATCGAGTTCACCAAGATGCACGGCGCCGGCAACGACTTCGTGATGCTCGATGGCATCGCGAACGAGCTGCCGGACATGGAGCTCTTCGCCCGGCGCATCGGCCATCGCCAGCTGGGCATCGGCTGCGACCAGATCCTGGTGGCGCGCCGCCCCCGCGACCCGGACACGGCGGACTTCCGCATGGAGATCTACAACCAGGACGGCTCCCAGGTCGAGATGTGCGGCAACGGTATCCGCGCGTTCTACAAGTACCTGCGGGACCGTGGATATACGGACCAGGACGCGCTGCGGGTCGAGACCCTGGGCGGCGTGGTGGTGCCGCGCTGGGCGGGCAACGACCTCGTGCGCGTCGACATGGGACGCCCAGTGCTGGCCCCCGCCAAGATCCCGACGACGATCGCGAGCGGGGACGGGCCGGTGCTCGATGTGACGCTCTCTTTCGCCGGCAGCCTCGCCGGCAGCTTCGCCGGCAACCTCGCCGGCAGCTTCGCCGGGAACCTCGCCGGCAGCCTGGGCGGCGACGGCGATTCCGTCGTCGTGTCCTCGGCCTCCATGGGCAACCCGCACGCGGTGATCGTCGTGGACGACGTCGAGACGGCGCCGGTCGCGACCGTCGGGCCCCTGGTCGAGAACCACCCGGCCTTCCCGGCGCGCACCAACGTCGAGTTCATCGAGATCGTGTCCCGCAGCCACATTCGCCAGCGCACCTGGGAGCGCGGCGTGGGCGAGACCCTGGCCTGCGGCAGTGGCGCCTGCGCGGTGGGCGTCACCGCCATGCTGCGCGGCGGCGTCGACCGCGAAGTGCGAGTCGAGCTGCGGGGCGGCGACCTCCACATCGAATGGCAGGGCGACGACGCGCCGGTGTTCATGACCGGGCCCGCCGCCGAAGTCTTCCGCGGCCGTTTCCCGGTCGACTAGAAACCGGGTATAGAGAGAAGCCAGGTATAGAGAGAAGCCAGGTATAGAGAAAGAAGAACGAAGAGAGGAGGCGACCATGTTCGAAGGCGTGATGACGGCACTGGTCACCCCGTTCCGGGACGGTGCCATCGACGAGCCCGCCCTGCGGGCGCTGGTCGAGCGACAGATCAGCGCCGGCATCGACGGCCTGGTCCCCTGCGGCAGCACCGGCGAATCGGCCACCCTGTCCCATCAGGAACACGACCGGGTGATCGAGATCGTCGTGGACGCCGCCGCCGGCCGGGTCCCCGTGGTGGCGGGCACGGGCTCGAACAACACCCAGGAAGCGATCCGCCTGACCCAGCACGCCAAGGCGGCTGGCGCTGCGGGCGCCCTGCTGATCTCGCCCTACTACAACAAGCCCACCCAGGCCGGGCTGGTGGCCCACTACGAGGCGGTGGCGCGCGCCAGCGAGCTGCCTCTTCTCGTCTACAACATCCCGGGCCGCACGGCCTCGAACATCCTGCCTTCGACCCTCGCCCAGCTGGCGCAGATCGAATACGTGGTGGGCGTCAAGGAATCCTGCGGCGACATCGACCAGATCGCGCACGTGGTGGCGCAGTGCCCGGACGACTTCACCGTCTTGTCGGGCGACGACGCCCTGGCGCTGCCGTTGATGTCCGTCGGTGGCGACGGCGTCATCTCGACGACGTCGAACGTGGCGCCGAACGAGATGCTGTCGCTCGTGCGCGAATTCAAGGCCGGCAACATGGCCGTGGCGCTGTCGGTGCACCAGCGCCTGCTGCCGCTCTTCGACGCACTCTTCTGCGAGACGAACCCCATCCCGGTCAAGGCGGCGCTTTCGATCATGGGACTCGTGGGCGACGAGATCCGCCTGCCGCTCACAGCCATCACCCAACCGAACCGGGAAGCCCTGCAGGTGGTCCTCAAGGAGCTGGGCTTCTCATGAGACAGGAGCTGGGCCTTTCATGAGCGAGAAACGCGTCGCCGTCGTGGGCGCCCTCGGGCGCATGGGCCAGATGGTGCGGGAGGCCGTGAGGCGCGACCCGGAACTCGTCGTCGGAGGCGCACTCGAGCGCCCGGGCCACGAAGCGGTCGGCAGCGACTGCGACGGCGTGACCCTCCGCGACGACCCGAAGCTCGCCTTCGCGGGCGCAGACGTCGTGATCGACTTCTCGCTGCCCGAGTCCACCCTGCAAAACCTGGCGGTCGCCGCGGATACGGGAGTCGCCTACGTGACGGGCACGACCGGCTTCGACGTCGAGGGGCTCGTACAGCTGCGCGCGTTCTCGGACCGCGTCCCGGTGTGTCACGCGCCAAACTTCTCGCTCGCCGTGAACGTGCTCGCGTGGCTAGTCCGCGAGGCCGCCGCGAAGCTCGGGCCCGACTTCGACGCCGAGCTCGTCGAAATGCACCACAGCGCCAAGCGCGATGCCCCGAGCGGAACGGCCCTGCGCCTGGCCGAGGCCGTCGCCGAAGGGCGGCAGCAGAAGCTCGCCGACCACCTGCTACTCGAACGGGCCGGCGACGTGGGCGCGCGCGCGGCAGGCACCATCGGCGTGCAGACCCTGCGCGGCGGCGACAACCCGGGCGAGCACACCGTCCTGTTCGTCGGGCGCGGCGAACGCATCGAACTGGCGCACCGGGCCGCGACGCGAGAGCACTTCGCCGCGGGCGCGGTGCGTGCGGCGAAGTGGCTGGTGGGCCGCAGCCCGGGCCTCTACCCCATCGAGGACATCTTCGGGCTCTAGCGACCGAAGCGCTCAGCCCGCGCGCAGCTCGCGGTTGAGCGTGTCTTTGAGAAAGCCGAGCTCGATGTCGCGTTGGGCTTCGCCGCCCTCGAGGATGCGAAGCGACGCGATGCCGGACAGCACCGAGGACGCGTAGTGCTGCAGCGCGACGTCTCGCGCGGGTGCGAGCGCGGCGTCGTGGAAGATGCGCCGCCAGATTGCGGCCCAGCTCGGGCCCTGCAGTTCGGCGAGGGAGCGTGGGAGATCCGCGAGGTCTTCGTCCGCGCCCGATAGATGAAGCAGGATCTCGAAGGTCGAACGGTAGTGGGCGCCCTGGAAGTGTTCCCAGGCGCGGTCGACGAAGTCCGACACGCGCTGCTCGCGGCTGCGGCCCTCGACGGCGACCTGTTCGAGGTGTGCGATGAAGCGGTTCGTCGAGTCCTCGAGCACGGCGATCAAGATCCCGCGCTTGTCCCCGTAGTGGTGCTGGACGGCCCCCCAGCTGACGCCGGCGCGCCGGGCGATCTCGCTGGCCGTCGTCCGCTCGAGACCGACGGCCTCGATGCTCTCGAGCACCGCGTCCTTCAAGCGCGCCTGGGTGGCGGCCCGGCGCTCGGCATGGGTTCTGCGCGCTTTCTTCGAAATCGCTTTTGAAACAGTGACTTGCGGTCGTACGGCCATGAGCACGAAGCATATACCTTGCAGGCGAAATGTAAATAGCTAGTCTCGTCCGCCATGACCGCAGCCGTCCCCATCGACCCGGAAGTCGCCGGCCAGGCGCCGCCGGTGCTGTCCCGCAATCTCCCCGGCCTCGGTCATCTACTCGAATTGCGGCGCGCCCCCATCGATCTCTTCTGGCGGGTCCGCAACGAATGCGGCGACGTCGGCGAGATGAACTTCGCGGGCAACCGCGTCGTGCTCTTCAGCGGCGAGCCGGCCCAGGAAGCCTTCTTCCGCGCGCCCGACGAGCAGCTCGACCAGGCCGCCGCCTATCCCTTCATGACCCCCGTGTTCGGCCAGGGCGTCGTCTTCGACGGCACCCCCGAGCAGCGCAAGCAGGCCATGAAGAACCAGTCCCTGCGCGACTCCTACATGCGCGGGCACGCCGAGGTGATCGCCGCCGAGGTGCGCGGGATGCTCGACGGCCTGGGGGACGAGGGCGAGATCGACCTGCTCGACTTTTTTGCCGAGCTCACGTTGTACACGTCGAGCGCGTGCCTGATCGGCAAGCAGTTCCGCAGCGAGCTCAGCCCGGACTACTTCAAGATCTTCTACGACCTCGAAAAGGGCACGGACGCCATCGCCTACGTGAACCCCCACCTGCCGCTGCCGGTCTTCTGGACCCGGGACCGGGCGCGTCGCAAGCTGGTGGCGAAGCTCGAGGCGCTCTTCGAACGACGCAAGCACGTCGAAGGCGACCAGCGCGAGCTGTTCGACATCCTGCTCTCCCTGCGCGATGCAGAAGGCCAGCCCCGCTACACAATCGACCAGGTGACGGGCATGTTCATCTCGCTGATGTTCGCCGGCCATCACACCACGTCCGGCACCGCCGCCTGGTCTCTGATCGAGTTCCTGAGACATCCGGAATACCACGCGCGCGTCGTCGACGAGATCGACGGCCTGCACGCGAGCGGTGGAGACATCACCTACCAGGCCCTGCGCGACATCCCGGTCCTCGAGGCCGGCCTCAAGGAAGCGCTGCGCCTGCACCCGCCGCTCATCATCCTGATGCGCAAGGTCATGCACGACTTCCACTACGACGGCTTCAAGGTGCCCGCGGGCAAGCTCGTGGCCGTGTCCCCCGCCGTCTCGAACCGGCTGCCCGAATGCTTCCCCGACCCGGACGCCTTCGACCCCGCGCGCTACGACGACGGGCGCGAGGAAGATCGCCAGAACTTCGCGTGGATCCCGTTCGGCGCCGGACGCCACCGCTGCGTGGGCGCGGCGTTCGCGATGATGCAGCTCAAATCGATCTTCTGTGTGCTGCTGCGCGAGTACGAGCTCGAACTGTGCCAGCCCGACGCCAGCTACAAGAACGACCACTCGAAGATGGTCGTGCAGCTCCAGCAACCCTGCCGCGCGCACTACCGCCGCCGGCGCTAACGGTCTCCAGGACCTCATCCCGAACGGAGAAACAGTGCCCGCCTTCCCCCGAGACGAGCTCGAAGAAATGGTCCGCCGCTGGGTGGCCGCCAACGACGAGGCCGGCGCCAGCGGCGACTGGTCGAAGATGTCGGCCTTCTACACGGAAGATGCCCTCTACACCTGGAACAACGGCGCGAAGTGGGAGTTCGCCGCCCGCAATCGTCAGGAGATCCACGACTGGGTGTTCGGCACCGAGATGGCCGGCCTCGAGCACTGGGTCTACCCGTACGTCCGCACCCTGATCGACGACCAGAAGGGCGAGGTGCTCGGCGTCTGGCGACAGATCGCGCCGGACACCGACCCGGAAGGCAAACCGTACGAGATCGCCGGGACGGGCGGGTCGTGGTTCCGCTACGCGGGCAACTTCCAGTGGAGCTGGCAGCGCGACTTCTTCGACCACATCAACGCCGGCGCGGTCTTCGGGGCCATGATGCAGAACGACCAGCTCAAGCCCGAGATGGTCGAGCGCATGAAGAAGGGCTCGCACATGCCCGGCTGGACGAAGCGCGAAGGCTTCGACTGGTACGAGACGATCGCGGACCGCGAGGACTGACCGGGCCCTAGATCTCCAGCGGGACGATGTCCGCCTGGCTGATCTTGCGGTCGGCGATGCCCGCGAAGCCGTCGGTGCCCGTGTAGGTCTCTTCGCCGACGAGCTTCTCTTCTTCGGAGTCCACCGGCCAGACCACCGCCATGCGGGCTTCGTAGACGTAGTAGGCGTCCGGATCGTCGATCTCGATCCCCATGCCCTGCAGGGTCTTGCCCGGGTAGGCGATGCGCATGACGCCTTCGGTGAACACCGAGTCGCGGTCGACGATGACGCGGTCGCAGTCGAGCTCGAGCTGGTGCGCGCCCGTCTGGATGATCGTGAGGTCGTAGAACTTGCGGACGGCGTCCCTGCTGCCTTCGGGGTTCAGCATCACTTCGCCCGGAACCGCGTGGGTGATGTAGCGCGGGGCCTCGCAGAGAGTGGCGACGACTCCCTCGATGTCGCCGCGGGCCTCGGCCTTCATGTGGTCGAGCACCAGCTGCAGGTTCCGCCGCAGGACCGGATCGCTCTCGAATTCGAGACGCGCCTCCACCAGCTTCCAGGTCTTGTTCGGATCGATCTTCATCGGAGCCTTCCTCGGACTTTCTCGGACGCGGGCGAGCGGGTACGGCTCCGAGGGTAGCCTGCGGTAGCGTTTCCGGGTGACCTGGTCGATCGTCGCCGTGGATCCCGTGACCCGCGAGGTGGGCGTCGGTGCAGCCACCTGCACCGTCGGCGTCGAGCTGGTGCGAGGCATCGTGCCCGGACGCGGCGTCGTCGCCGCGCAGGCCTACACCAACCTGCATGCCCGCAACCAGGCCCGGGAGGCGCTGGCCGCCGGCGCGGGGGCGGAAGAGGTCCTGAGGGCGGCTCGCGAGGCGTCGGGGCGCTTCGGGCTCTCGGAATGGAAGGACCAGCAGTTCGCCGTCGCGGTCCTCGACCCGGAGCCCTGCGCGCTGGCACACACCGGGGACGACACCGTCGCGTGGTCGGGGTCGCGCGGTGCCCAGGCGGTCTCGGTGCAGGGCAACATGCTGCGCGGCGCCGAGGTCGTCGAAGTCGCGCTGGCGGCATTCGCCTCGGAAGACCCGATGGCCGGCAGTCGTCCGCCGGACCTGGCGGAACGCATCGTGCGCGGACTCGAAGCCGGCGCCGGCGCGGGCGGCGACAACCGCTGCCCGTTCGACTGCCCCTGCCTGACGGCCTTCGTCGCCGTCGCACGCCCGGACGAGGAAGACGCGGACGACCCCGCGCTCTACTGCGTCGCCCCCAAGGTCTTCGGCCTGAAGGGCGCCCTCAAGCACTCGCTCGTCCCCTACCGACCCGACCCGAACGACCCGACGCCGACGGCAGCCCTGCGCGCCATGCTCGAAGCGACGCGCGCCTGACGGCTCGCGTCAGTCCTTCGGAATCTGCAGCACGCCGGACTCGATCAGCGCGTCGAGATCGTCTTCCGCGAGGCCGAGCAGGTGGCGTCCGATCTCGCGCGTGTGCTCTCCCACCTTCGGGGCCTGGGTGACGATGGTCCGGGACATGCCGCTCGCCTTGAAGCACTCGCCCTCGAAGGCCATCCAACCGAGCCCCTGCTGGTCGACCCAGCGCGGGTAGCCGCGGGCCTGGAAGTGCGGGTCGGTCGCCTGCTCGCTGCCCGTCAGCATGGGCGCCGCCGGTACTCCGAACATCTGCAAGGTCGACGTGACCGTGTTCCTGGTCTGGCCGCTCGTCCACTCCCGCAGCTGCGCGTCGATCTCGTCTGCGGCGGCGCGACGGCCGGCCTCCGTGTCGAAGGCCGACTGCTTCGCCCAGTCCGGGTCGCCGATCGCCACCACGAGCTTCTTCCACTGCTCGTCGCTGCGAACGGTGATCGCCACCCACTGCTCTTTGCCCGCGCACGGGTACGAGCCCCAGGGTGAACCCCAGTCGCTGCGATTGCCCAGCGGCTGCACGCTGCCGGGCTCGAGCCCGGTCTTCAGCAGCAGGTCACCGATGACGCCGGTCACGGTCTCGACCTGGGCCAGCTGCGCGTGCCCACCCAGCCCCGTGCGCTGACGGCGCAGCAGGCCGGCCAGCACGGCGACGGCCGTCACGCGACCCGCCAGATGATCGGGAAAGATCGACGTCGAGCCCGCCGGGTCTTCCTGGTCGGGGTAGTTCCACAGATGCACCAGGCCGCCGACGGGCTGGGTGTTCGGCCCGTAGCCGATCCAGTCCGCCCAGGCTCCATGTGCGCCCAGCAGCTGCGCGCTGCCCATCACGATGCGCGGATTGATTTTGCGGATCGTCTCCCAGCCGACGCCCATCTTTTCCATGGCGCCCGTCGAGTTGTTCTCGATGACGACGTCCGCCTGTTCGATCAGGCGGTGCACCAGCTCGCGCCCGCGCGGCTGCTTGAGGTCGACCCCGAATGCGCGCTTCGACGTGCTCGACGACGCGAACGACGCGCTCATCTCGGTGGACATCACCACGCGGATGAAGTCCGGCGCCGTGCGGCTCTCGATCTTGATGACGTCGGCGCCGTACACGGCCAACAGCCGACTGGCTTCGACGCCGACCCCGCCGACCCCGAAGTCGATGACCCGCAGCCCGGTGAAGGGCAGCGCCGGGTCGGGCACGGGCCCGGCGGGCGCTTCCCGCGGCTCGGCCCAGATGCCGGCGGCGAAGTCGGCGTCGTGCTCGCCGACTTCGGGTGCTCGGACGCGATAGCCCTGGCGTTCGCCGTCGATCTCGAAGAAGCCCGCCTGCATGGGGCCCGTGGCGCCCGGCGCGTACTCGACTTCGGGGAAGGTGTCTCGCGACGCGAAGTGCTCGTTGACGAGCACCTCGTCGGGCGCGAGTACCGGCGTGCAGACGATGCCCCGGCGCTGGGCTTCCTTCGCGAGCGCCTCGTGGTCCATGGTCTCGAACAGGTCACCGATGGTGACGGCGAGAGCGTCGGCGATCATCATGCGACCCAGGAAGCCGTCGTAGACGGGGTCGCGCAGGTACTCCGGGTCGCCGAGCCATTCGCGCATGGCGTGCCACTGCCGCGGCGACAGGATCACCAACCGCACGTAGCCGGTCTTGCACTTGTAGATCTTGTACATGGGCCCCGACCCCATGCGGACCTCGGCGACGTCCTGGCCCTTGGCTCGGTTGTAGGTGCCGTTCGAGAACGCCCAGTTGGTCTGCTGGGCGAGGGACTCAAGGGTCGACAGGTCGATGGCCTGGCCGTGGCCCGTCTGCTCGCGTTGCCACAGGGCCGACAGCACCGAGAACGCGCCCAGGATTCCGGCGATGTCCCAGGCAGGTGTACCCGGCGGCAACAGCGGTTCGCGTTCGGGGAGACCCGCCTGCCACTGCATGCCTCCCATCGCCTCGAGGGTCGCATCGCTCGCCACCCAGTCGCGGTAGGGGCCAGTGGCACCGAAGTCCGAAATCGAAAGGATCACCAGACCCGGGTTGGCTGCGCGCAGTGCAACGGGGTCGAGGCCGCGCTCCGCCAGGCCGCCGGGCCCGAAGCTCTCGATCAGGACGTCCGCACGCCCGGCCAGGTCCCGCACGCGGCCTGCGTCGAAGGTCATGCCGCGCTTGTTGAAGTTGCGATACGCGAAATGGAGGCTGCGGCCGTCGTGGAGCGGCGGCGCCTGACGGCTGGCAGCACCCTCGGCGGGCTCGACCCGCACCACGTCGGCGCCGAGATCCGCAAGCAGGCGCCCGGCCAGCTCGCCGCTCTCGTCGGCCAGGTCGAGAACGCGGATTTCCGCGAGGGGGGTCTCGTCGGACGACATCCGAAGGCTCCTGTCTTGTAGTGAGAAAAGGGTTGGGAAACGGAGGTCTGGGAAGAAGGAGAAGACTAGCGGCGAATCGTCGGGTAGCCTTCGGGCCGTGAGCGAATCCGGTTCAGCCGAGAACGCGCCCCAGCCGCCTCTTCCGACTTCCGCGTCGGGCACCTTCAACTACCTCGCCTGGGTGGGGCCGGTGCTGGCCGTCTTCGGGTTGCTTTCATACTTCGTCTACTTCTCGATGTGGCCGGTCTTCCGCGACTTCCCGTGGCTGAACCTGCTCATCCTGTTGGGCGCCGTGGGCGTCTCCGTCCTGGCCCTGGGCCGCGCCCGCTCGAGCCTCGGCCGCGCCGGCAGCGGCATTGGCCTGTTCGTCTCCGTGTCGATGCTGGGGCTGCTCTGCTTCTACGCCTTCTTCCTGTCCTACCAGCTGCCCGACGCCGGACGCGTGGTGGACGACGGCACGCGCCTGCCCGCCATCACCCTGGCATCCACCGACGGCGAGGCCATCGACATCGCCGACGCCGCGCAGGACAAGCTGATCCTGGTCTTCTATCGGGGCCACTGGTGACCGTTCTGTATGTCGGAGCTGCACGGGCTGCAGACAAAGATCACTGAGTTCGAAGCCGCCGGCGCCCGGGTCATCGCCGTCAGCCCCGACACCGTCGAAGAGAATCGCGGCGTCGTCCAACGCTTCGATCTCGACTTCCCGATCCTGTCGGACGAGAACCTCGAGCTGACCGACGCCCTGGGTCTCCGCCACGAAGGCGGGTCGCCGAACCGCGACAAGCCCGACGTGCCCCGCCCCGCCACGTTCATCATCGAGAACGGCGTCATCGTCTGGCGAGACCTCACCGACAACTGGCGCATCCGCATCAAGGCAGAAGACCTGCTCACTGCCTTCCGAGAGCAGACGAGCTCCTAGCTGTGGTCAGCGACCTTTGCGTCGTCGCGTCCCAAGACTTGCGTCTTGGGTCACGCTCCTAGCTGTGGTCAGCGACCTTTGCGTCGTCGCGTCCCAAGACTTGCGTCTTGGGTCACGCTCCTAGCCGCGTGCGAGTCGCGCTGTTCTCCGACATCCACGGAAACGACGTGGCCCTGGACGCAGTGCTCGACGACATCGAGCGAAGCGGCGGCGTCGACGAACACTGGATCCTCGGTGACCTCGTCGCACTGGGCCCCGAACCGCTGCGGGTGCTCGAGACCCTGGCGGGATTGCCGGCGGCGCGCGTGATCCGGGGCAACACCGATCGCTACGTCTTCACGGGGGTCGACCGCCCGCCCCCCTCGATGGAGGACGCCGCCCGTGACCCGGCGCGACTGCCGGCCCTGGTCGAGTGCGCCGGCAGCTTCGCATGGACCCAGGGCGCATTGAGCCGGACGCCCTGGCTCGCCTGGCTCGAAGCGCTACCGCTCGAAATCCGGAAGACGCTGCCGGACGGCACCCGGGTGCTGGCGGTTCACGCCGCACCCGGGCGGGACGACGGTCTCGGGATCCTGGCCGGCGCCTCTCACGAAGACCTGCTCCAGGCAGTCGAAGGCTGCGAGGCCGACCTGGTCCTGGCCGGACACCACCACATGCCCGTGGACGAACGCGCTGGCGACTTCCACGTCGTGAACCTGGGAAGCGTCAGCAACCCCTACGCCCCGGACCTGCGCGCCAGCTACGTGCTGCTCGAATGGGACGACGACGGTCATCGCGTGGAGCACAGACGAGTCGACTACGACCATCAGTCGGTAATCGACCGCATGCGCGATCTGCGCCACCCCGGGGCCAACTACGTGATCAGCCACCTGGCTGGCGAGAGGTCGTTCCCGCTGGCACCGGCCCGCTAGCCGAAGGTCCAGCTGCGCCGCGGCGGGGCGTCTGGCTTGTACTCCGTGCACTGCACGTCGAACCAGATGGGCAGCAGGTACTTCACGTAGAAGGCGTGGATCGTCGATTCGGGGGTGTCGAGGTCGTCGTAGAGCTTGAGGGCGACTCGCGGGTCGCGCTCCTTCCACTTCTCACAGCGCTCGCGGATCTCATCCACCTCTTCCCGGGTGTCGTAGAGAAAGCCCAGGTGGTCGTAGCCCGGGGATTCGAGCGGGGTGTCGGACTGGGTCATCAGCAGGAACTGACTCGTCTCGACGTCGGTCCGCAGCAGCAGTCCGTTCTGACCGACGACGGGCACGTCGAGGGCCTCGAAGCCGAACACGTCGCCGTAGAAGCGCTTGATGTCTTCTCGGATGCCGCCCTCGTCGAGAGACCCCTGGGGCAGGGTGAGCTCCATGTGGTTGAAGCGGAGTGCAGGCATGGGGGCTCCTCGCGGGTTGCGGACGCGGTCAGGACCGCAGATTGCGGCGCTGCTCGAACTGGAACGCCGCGCCGCGGCTGATGCGCGCGAGCTTCAGCTCCTGGGGGTCGGGCTGGGGCTCGGCGTTCGGGTCGATCACCACGTCCCAGGCGAACGCCGCGCCCTCGGGCTTCTCGACCGGGTGACAGCGTGCGCGCGGATTCACCCGAGACGCGATGGCGTCCAGGGCCGGATGCGGGGCGACGCCCAGGGTCGCGAACCACGACAGCGCGTCGCCTTCACGGAGCGCCGGGCAATCGCCGATGGCGATGCGCGCGCTGCGCGGGCCGGTGATCTCGACCCGGAAGTCCACGTAGCTGCGGGGGTGGAAGCACGGGTGCAGCTGGAAGACCTTCGCGATGGCCTCGATGCCGTCGTCGTCTTCGATCCCCAAGGGCCTGCGGATGCGTTCCGCCGTGAGCGCTGCGATCCCCGTCCACTGGGACGTCGCAAGATCGCGGGCGACTTCGTCGTTCTCGCGTTGCGATACGCACAGCAGGAAGCTGCGAGCCAGCAGGTGGCTCTGCACCGCGACCTCCTGGGCGAGCACGACGAGCGCTCGGTGCGACAGATCTTCGAGCTGCATGCCCGGGTCGAACGGCCCCGAGTAGTCCAGCCAGCCACCGGGCTCGGCGGATGCGGCGGGAGCTTCGATGGCGACGTTCGCGATCTTCGAGCCCGCGACGATGGCGAGGTTCGCGTGCTGTTCGTAGGGGGTCGCCGTTCCGCCGTCGTCGTCGTCGATGAAGACCGACCAGCGGCAGGCCGGGAAGCGGCCCGCGGGCGAACGCGGCGGTCGGTGGATCGGCCGCATCTTCATGAAGGGGTGGGTGGCCGCGGCAGTCGCATCGAAGGTGGGGTCTTCGATGTCGTGACACATGAGCTTGACGCGATCTTCGCCGAAGGGCTCGACGTCCATGAGCGCGCCGCAGTGGGCCAGCCAGAACTCGCCGTAGGTCGGCGAGTCGAGGCGGAACTGGAAGTCCATGAACTGCTGGGGGGCGCCGATCTCGAGCTGCAGGTTCTTGAAGACCGTCTCGACGCTGTCGCCCTCGAAGCCGAGCGCCCGCTGCATGCGCTTCGAATAGATGGGGCTCGCCGCCATCCATTCTTCGATGGAAACGCCCACGTAGGCGTCGCCCCCGAAGCGCTTCGCGATGAGCGGGAGCCCCACGCGGTCCTGGAGGTGGCCGTTCAGCAGATACTCGCGACCCAGGTGCGACAGCGCCTGGCGCGAGAAGCTCGCAAGACTCGCGTCCGGGTCGAAGGGCCCGGCGTAGTCGCTCTTCGGGCTCATGGCTGTTCTCCGGCTCAAGGCTGTTCTCGCGGGCTCATGGCTGTTCTCGCGGGCTCAAGGCTGTTCTCGCGGGCTCAAGGCTGTATGTCCCAGCGGTCGAGCATGGCGTCGAAGATCTCGCGCGATGCGCCCAGCGAACCCAGGTGTCCTTCGCCTGCGTGTACCTGCAGCTTGGCGTCCGGCAGCCGCGACGCCAGGTGCTGCCCGTGCTCGGCGGGGACGATCCGGTCCGAATCGCCGTAGCGCAGGAAGACGGGAACGTTCACGTCCCGCAGCCGGAACCCCCAGTCGCGTCCGAAGAGCGCGACGTCGTGGAAGATGGCAGCCATGTTGCGCCGACTGCCGAGGAGCAGATCTTCCTGGAACATGCGGCGGATCGAAGGCTCGGCGAGCACGCGCTGGTCGCCGGGCGGCATGCCGCGGGCGAAGAGATCGACGGCTTGATCGGCGAACGGCTCGAGGGTCCGCACGAGTCCGCGCATGAGGCCACCCAGCGCCACGGACCCGCGTCCGACGAAGGGTGCGCTCAGGCGAATCATCGCGCTGGCGCCGCCCCCGACGGCATCCGGCCCGACGGTGGGTGCGACGCCGCCGAGCACCGCCACCATCGCGATCCGCTCGGGCATCTCGTGCGCGCAGGCCAGGGTGTAGGGCCCGCCGCCGGACAAGCCCGCCAACGCGAAGCGCTCGATGTCGAGGGCGTCGCAGAGCTGCTCGATGTCCTCCGCGAAGTCGACCAGCTCGTCGTAGCGATGCGGCGTCGAGTCGCCGATACCCGGGCGTTCGACGGAGACGATGCGAACCCCGCGCTCGTGCGCGAGCGCTCGCGCTTCGGGGGCGATCTGTCGCCGCGCACCGGGCGTGCCGTGAAACCAGAGCAGCGGTCGGCCCTTCGAGGGACCGAATTCCGCGAAGCCGAGGCGACGACCATCGCGGAGTCGTATGGTGCCTTCGAAGCGCGGGTCGTCCAGGGGGGCCAGGGTCATCCGACGAGGATACCGACCACGTACCACCCGAGGAAGCCGATCCCGAAGATCGTGATGGCGACCATCGCCGCGAGCCAGACCGCCCCGAAGACACCCGATGGCCGGTCGTCCCCCAGGTAGGCGCGGCTTCGCTGCAGCAGACAGAAGCCCGCATAGGCGGCCGGCAGGAAGATCCCGCACACGATGTTCGTCGGGACCGCCACCCAGACCGCGATGTCCGTCCAGTACACGCAGCCGAGCACACCGGGCACCGGCAGCCAGGTGGCGAGCCGGTGCTTCCAGGTGCCGACGGTCAGACCGAAGAGCTCCACCCCCACGAAGCCGCAGGTGAGCATCTGCAGGGTGATCGACGACAGCGCCATCCCCAGGATGCCCAGCCCGAACACCAGACGGCCGGCCCCGACCCCGACGCCTTCGGCCAGCACCCGGGCGGCCTCGACGGGCGACAAGCGCATTCCGTCGTAGGCTGCGTCGAGGTGCAGCGTGTTGGCCGTCGCGATCACCACCAGACTCACCGCGATGGTGTACGGCACGAACATCCCGAAGAGCAGATCGACCCGAGACAACTCGCGGTGGGCGCGCCCCCAGCCGCGGGCGAGCAGCGTGTAGGGATACAGGAAGACCATGTTGACGCCGACCGCCGCCGACAGACCCGACAGCACGAGGGTCACACCAGCAATGCCGTTGCGGGTGTCCGGGACCGAGAACGACGTGAAGCCGCGCAGCAGCTCTCCCCAGTCCGACACGCCCGTGCGCGCCACCACCCAGGCGAAACAGCCGACGATCCCCCAGACCATCGCCTGCAGCAGCACCTCGTAGACCCGTACCCAGCGGGCGGATCGTCCGTAGAGGCCGGAGACGGCGACCGCCCACACCAGCACCCCGGCTCCCGCCGCGACGGACGGCGTGCCCGGATAGCCGGCGAGGTCGGCGAGGTCCACGAGCACCGCCGACGCCAGCGCGTACTGGGGGAACTGCCAGATGATCGAGGACAGCAGCGCGCCCAGCGCCCACGCCCAGGCGAAGAACGGCCCCGCGTGATCGCGCATCGCCGGCCACGGGCGGCGGCCCGTCGACAAGGTCTGCCAGGACACCGCCGCCAGCATGATGACGCCGAGCCCCATGGCCAGCGGCGCGACCCACAGGAGCTCGTAGCCGAAGATGGCGCCGGCGAACAGCGCCGACGAAGCGGTGCCGCCGCCCAGGGTCATGGCGCTCTGCAGATAGCCGGGACCGAGCATCCGCAGATAGCCGACGAGTCGCGCAGCGAGCGGCCGGCCGGCCAGCGCCTCGAGCCGCGCGCGGTCGCGGGCGACGGCGGCCGGGTCGAGGCGCCCCGCGCCCAGGGGATCATCGGCGGTCGACAGGGGGGTCAAGGGAGTAAGGTCTAGCCCATGACCGCGAGGACCCCGAGCCGCGAATCCGACACCAGCTCCATCCAGCCCAGCTCCGTCCACCCCAGCGCACGCGTGCGACCGGGTCGCACCATCCGCGGCATGTCGGCGGGGCTGCTGCCTTTCGGCGAAGCGGGCGCCATCGACTGGCCGGCGTATCGCAGCCTGCTCGCGCGAACCGCCGAAGCGGGGCTCGTCCCGGCGGTCAACATGGACACCGGCTACGTCCAGCTACTCGACGAGGCCACGCGACTGCAGGTGCTCGACACCGCGAAGTCCGTGGTGGGCGAGGACTTCGTGGCTGGCGCCCACGTCGCCGACGCACCCGGCGATGCCTTGCAGCGCGACGCCTACAAGAAGGCCATGGAAGCCATCGAAGCGCGCGGCGGCACGCCCGTCGTGTTCCCCTCCCACGGACTCACGTCCCTCGACGGCGCGGACTGGGCGGGCGCCCACGCCGAGCTCGGACGCACCAGCGACCGCTTCATCGGCTTCGAGCTCGGGCCCATGTTCGTGCCGTACGGCCGCATCTACGACCTCGACGCCTACGCGGCGCTGATGGACGTCCCGCAGTGCATCGGCGCCAAGCACTCGTCGCTTTCACGCGAGCTCGAATGGCAACGCCTCGTCCTGCGCGACGAACGTCGGCCCGACTTCCTGGTGCTCACCGGCAACGACCTCGCCATCGACATGGTGATGTACGGCAGCGACTACCTGCTCGGGCTGTCGGCCTTCGCCCCCGAGCACTTCGCAGTGCGCGATCGGCTGTGGCAGGACGGGGACCCGGGCTTCTACGCACTCAACGATCTGCTGCAGTACCTGGGATGCTTCGCGTTCCGCGACCCGGTTCCCGCCTACAAGCACGACGCCGCCATCTTCCTGCACCTGCGCGGACGCATCGCGAGCCCACGCACCCACGCCGAGGCACCCGAGCGGCCGGAAAGCGACCGCGCCGTCCTCGAAGACATCGCGCGTCGACTGGAGCAGGGCTGGTGACCCGCCAGGCCGTGAAGATGACACGCCTGCGCGGCCGCGATCAGCTCGACGCGCGGCTCGAAGCGCTCGGGATCACCCTGCCCGTCGACGATGCGGTGCCGGCGAACGGGCCCCTTGCCCAGCCGTACGTCCTTGGCGGCGCGAGCAGCAGCGAGCGACGCATCGGCAACCGCTTCGCGGTATTGCCCATGGAAGGTTGGGACGCGACGCCCGAAGGCCGACCGACGGACCTGTTGCGGCGACGCTGGCAGCGCTTCGGCAGCAGCGGCGCGAAGCTCGTCTGGGGCGGCGAGGCGTACGCCGTGCAGCCGACGGGACGCGCCAACCCCAACCAGCTCTGCAGCAACCCCGAAAGCGAGCGAGACCTCTTCGAGCTGCACGACCTGCTCACCGCCGCGCATGCCGCTTCCGAGAGCGGCGAGGAGACGGGGACAGGCACGCGCGATCTGCTGACCGGGCTGCAGCTGACGCACTCGGGGCGCTTCTCGCGCCCGCAAGGAAGCCCGGCCCCGCGCATCGCGTTCCGGCACCCGGTCCTCGACGCGCGCGTGGGTGTGACGTCCGACGCCGCGTTGCTCTCGGACGGCGAGCTCGACGACCTGGTGGGCGACTACGCGCGCGTCGCGAAGCTGGCCGCGCGGGCGGGCTTCGGGTTCGTCGACGTCAAGGCCTGCCACGGCTACCTGGGCCACGAGCTGCTGTCCGCCCGCGAACGGCCCGGTCCCTATGGCGGCGACCTCGCCGGACGCTCGCGCTTCCTGCGCCGGGCGATCGCCGCGGTGCGCGCCGAAGCACCGGGGCTCCTCGTCGGCGTGCGGCTCTCGATCTTCGACCTGCACCCCTATGCGCCGGGAGACGACGGCGTCGGCGAGGCGGTGACCTCGGACCACCGTCCGTTCGGCGGGAACACGAGCGGACGCGACGTCGATCTCGAAGAGACGGTCGCCCTCGTCGCGCTGCTCGTCGACGCCGGCGTCTCGCTGCTCTGCACCACCGCGGGCAGCCCGTACTACAACCCGCACTGCCAACGCCCCGCCTTCTACCCGCCGTCGGACGGCTACCGGCCGCCGGAAGATCCGCTGGTGGGCGTCGCGCGCCAGCTCGAGGCGACCCGCAGCCTCAAGCAGCACTTCCCCGAGCTCGCGGTCGTCGGTTCCGCCTATAGCTACCTGCAGGAATGGCTGCCGAACGTCGCCCAGGCCGTCGTCCGGAACGGCGGCGCGGACTTCGTGGGACTCGGGCGCATGATGCTCTCCTACCCCGACCTGCCGACGGACGTGATCGCCGGGCGCCCGCTGCAGAAGCCGCTCGTCTGTCGCACCTTCAGCGACTGCACGACGGCGCCGCGCAACGGCCTGGTGTCCGGCTGCTACCCCATCGACCCGGAATACAAGCGCCGCCCAGAGGCCAAACGTCTCGCCGAGATCAAGCGCCTCGCAGACAGCGAGAAGAGGTCGACATGACCCCCAGGTCCCTCCGGACCCTTGGCATCGTCGGGGGACTGCTCGTCGTCCTGCTCGGCCTGTTCGGCTACGCGGCGTGGCAGCGCATCGCGCCGGCACTGGGCTACAAGGACCCGGTCATCGACGTCGTCCCGCCGAAGCTGCCGCCGGAACTGGACGCGGCTCCCCTCGCCCTGCTGCTCTTCTCGAAGACGTCCGGCTTCCGTCACGAAGACGCGATCCCCGCCGCGCGCGCGTCCGTCGAGGCGGTCGCCGTCCGGAACGGCTGGACGGTCTTCGCCACCGAGAACGCCGCCGTCTTCAACGACGAGCAGCTCGCGCTCTTCGACGTGGTATTCGGCAACAACATCACCGGCGACAACTGGACCGAAGCGCAGAAGCAGTCCTTCATCCGCTGGTCCGAAGACGGCGGCGGCTTCGTGGGCGTGCACGGTGCCGCCGGCACGCGCTACCGCTACTGGGACTGGTACACGGACTCCCTGCTCGGCGGCGGCCGCTTCATCGGACACCCGACCTGGCCGCAGTTCCAGGAAGCCACCGTGCAGATCGAGGACTTCGACCACGAGATCGTGCGCCACTTCCCCCAGCGTTTCACGCACACCGACGAGTGGTACAGCTTCGAGAAGAGCGCGCGGGAAGGCGGCGCGCACGTGCTCGCGACCCTCGACGAGACCAGCTACGACCCGGGGGAGTGGGCCATGGGCGACGACCATCCGATCGTGTGGATCGCCTGCCCGGGCCGCGGACGCAGCTTCTTCTCCGCCCTGGGGCACACCGCCGAGACCTACGCGAGGCCCGACCACGAGCAGATGCTAGAGCAAGCCATCGTCTGGGCGGCGGACCGCGCGAGCCCCTGTCCCTGAAGAGAGCCCTGAAGAGAGCCCTGAAGAGAGCCTGAAGAGAGCCCTGAAGAGGGTCCGTAGAGAGAGAGTCCAAGCAGAGTTACCCTCGACCCGACATGATCTACTACGACCCCTACGACTACGAGATCGACCACGACCCCCACCCGACCTGGCGACGGATGCGGGACGAGGCGCCGGTCTACCGCAACGACAAGCTCGATTTCTATGCGCTGTCGCGCTTCGAGGACGTGGTGGCCGCCTCCCTCGACGACCGCAGATTCTCGTCCGCCTACGGCACCGTGCTCGAACTCATGCAGGACGAGCCGAACCGGTTCCCCATGATGATCTTCAAGGATCGCCCCCAACACACGCAGCTGCGTAAGCTGGTCAGCCACGCCTTCTCGCCGCGTCGCATCCGCGCCCTCGAGTCGATGATCCGCGACCTCGCCCGAGGCTATCTCGACGAACAGGTGGGCAACCGCGGCTTCGACTACCTCGAGGATTTCGGCGCAAAGCTCCCGGTCATGGTGATCAGCACGATGCTCGGCGTGCCCGAAGCGGACCGCGAAGAGCTGCGGCGCTGGACCGATAGCCTGCTCCACCGGGACGAAGGCGAGACCGGGGGCGAGCGCCACCTGGACATCATGGGCAAGCTCAACGGCTACTATGCCGACTACGTCACCGCGCGCAGGAAGTCACCCCGGGACGACATGATGACCGATCTCATCGAGGCGGAGATCGAGCTCGAGGACGGCTCGAAGCGACGCCTCGACGACGAAGAGCTCTTCGCCTTCATCAGTCTGCTTTCGGGCGCGGGGAACGAGACCGTCGCGCGGCTGCTCGGCTGGACGGCCACCACCCTCGCCGCCAACCCCGCCGAACGCGCGAAGCTCGTCGCCGATCCCTCGCGCATCCCCAACGCCGTGGAAGAGCTGCTGCGCTACGAGGCGCCCTCCCCCGTGCAGGCGCGACGCCTGACCGCCGAGGTTACGCTCCACGGCGAGACCCTGCCCGAAGGCAGCAGGGTGCTGCTGCTGACGGGCTCGGCGGGGCGCGACGGCCGCGAGTACGAAGATCCGGACCGCTTCGACGTCGACCGCGTGATCGACCGCCACGTGTCCCTGGGCTTCGGCGTGCACTTCTGCCTGGGCGCGTCCCTCGCCCGCATGGAAGGACGCGTCGCTCTCGAAGAGACCCTGACGCGCTTCCCGGAATGGGACGTCGTCTGGGACGAGACCGAACGCGTCCACACCAGCACCGTTCGCGGCTACGCGAAGGTTCCCATCCAGCTTCCGTGAACCTGCTCGAGCTCGACGATCCCGCCGACCGGCTGCTGGGCCGCTGCCTGCAGCGCCAGGCCGAGGCGATCCCCGATGACGACTTCATCGTGTGGGACACCGAACACTTCTCGTACGGCCGGATCGACGCGCTCGCCGACGCCAGCGCCCGGGCCTTCTCCGAGGCCGGCGTCGGCCCGGGCGACTCGGTCTCGTTCCTGCTCGACACCGGCCCGGAGTGGATCTGGTCGACCTTCGGCCTGAACCGCCTCGGCGCGGTCTGGATCCCCACCAACGTCGACTACAAGGGCCGCTGGCTCGCGGAGTCGTTCGAGGACGGCGGCGCTCGGGTGCTGGTGGCCGACGCCCACCTGCTGCCGCGGGTCGCCGAGGCGGCGCGGCTGACCGGCCACCGCTTCGAACGCATCTTCGTGCGCGGGGACGGTTCCGCCCATGCGCGCGAGCTCGGTGTGCCCCTCGTCCCCCTCGAGGAGCTGATCGCGAAGCCCGGCGAAGCACCGGACCACGGCGGGCAGGACTACGACGAGCAGGACTACGACGAGCAGGGCTACGGAGACACCACGTCCGTCTTGTGGACTTCCGGCACGACGGGGCGCTCGAAGGGCGTGATGCAGAGCCACAACGTGTGGATCCGCGCGGCGCTCTCGGGCGTGCGCAACAGCTCCGTGCGCGAGGGCGACGTCGTCTACAACTGCCTGCCCATGTACCAGTCTGCGGCCTGGGTGGCGAACGTCTACCGGGCCCTGGTGTCGGGCATCCCGTGTGCCATGGACCCGGCATTCTCGGCCAGCGAGTTCTGGGACCGCACCCGTCACTACGGCGCAACCCTCGTCTTCACCCTGGGCGCCATGCACATGTTCTTGCTGAACGCGCCGAAGCGGGACGACGACGCCGACAACCCCGTACGCGTCGCGGGCTTCGTCCCCACCCCCGACCATCTCGTGCCCGTCTTCAAGGAACGCTTCGGCCTCGAGCACATCTTCCAGGGCTACGGCCAGAGCGAGGTGCTGGGCCTGCTGACCCGCGCGCCTGGGAAGGCCTACGCGCCGAACGCCCTCGGCGACGTCGAGAGCGGCATCGAGATGAAGCTCCTCGACGACGACGACCGCGAGGTCGCGGACGGCGAAACAGGCGAGTTCTGCGTGCGACCCAGCGAGCCCCACACCATCTTCAGCGGCTACTGGCGCAACCCCGAAGCGACCCTGCGCGCGTTCCGGAACCTCTGGTACCACACCGGCGACCTCGGCCGACGCGACGAAGCGGGCGAGCACTACTTCGTCGACCGCAAGCAGGACTTCATTCGCTTCAAGGGCCGCAACATCTCCTCGTTCTCGGTGGAGGCGGCGCTCGCCGCGCACCCGGCGGTGATGCAGTGCGCGGTGCACGGTGTCACATCGGCAGAGCTCGAGGCCGAAGCCGAGCTGAAGGCCTGCATCGTGCTGAAGCCCGGCGAGCAGGCCAGCGCCGAAGACATCGCCCGCTTCATCAACGACACGGCCCCCTACTTCTTCGTGCCCCGCTACATCGAGTTCTTCGAGAGCCTGCCGCAGACCCCCACGAACCGCGTGCAGAAGTTCGTGTTGCGCGAGCGCGGGGTCACCCCGCAAACCTGGGACGGCCGCGCCGAGGGGTTCGAAATCAAGCGCTGAACCGCTCCGCCGCCAGGAGTCCGCAATGACACGAACGCAATGGCCGCCGCTCCCCTGCTTGCTCGCCGTGCTGATCGCCTCGCTGCTGCTGCCCATGGGCTGTCGCTCGCATCAGGGCTACCCCGGGCCCGCGCGCTCGTACAAGGAGATCGCCACGGTTGCCCACGCCGATGGCGGCGGCGGGTCCGTCGTGATCGAGACGATCAACGGCGAAGCCACGTACCACGGCTTCTCGGGCCCGGACGGTCGCGTCCACCTGCTCCCGGGCAGCTACCAGGTGGAGATCTCCTCTCGCAAGCAGAGCGTCGGGTACTGGACCGATCTTCCGCTCGTGCCGACACGGCCCGGGCGCGACCACGATCCGCGCACGCTCCCCATGACGCTGGAAGCGGGCTACCGGTACGAGATCCATACCGATCCGGCGCGCACCTTCTACTGGATCAAGCGCTATCGCGTCGGAGAGCTTCGCGAGTCACCGCGCGAGCAGGCGCGCCATGATCCGGGCCCCGCGCTGTGCGACCTCACGCCGACGGAGATCGACCGCGAACGCTGCCTCGCCTGGGTTCAGGACTAGCCCCGCGCCTCAGCTCCGCAAGCGCCGCCGTGTCAGCAGCAGACCGACCGCGAACAGCACCGCCGACGAAGGCTCGGGGATCGCCGCTCCCGAGTCCGTGACGCGGATGCTGCCCATGCCGGCCTCGATGGGCAGCACTGCGGCGTCGCGTCCCTTCACGTCGTTGAAGGCGTCGAACGCAAAAGACAGCCCGCTAGTACCGGTGGCGACCGCTTCGAACACGACCCGCGCAACCACCACTTCCTGCCCGCCCTGCAAGGGGAAGAGCGTGTCGTCGTCGAGCAGCGAGAGCTGTGCGAAGTCGACGAGCCCCGCGACCGACAGGTCGAAATCGCCGAAGACCTCGAAGAACAGCTCGTCGCCCAGGGACGTGCCAAAGACCACGTCCGTCGCGAGCAGCACGCTCGCGTCATAGAGGAGGTCGAGGTCGTAGGCGCTGACGATCTCGCCGCCCAGGTCCGAGATCAGGATGTCGATCGTCGTGCTGCCGCCGATTTCGACGTCCTGCATCCCGGGCACCGCCGAGATCGTGGCCGCGCCCGAGTTCGTCGGCAGCAGCGCCACCAGAGCAAGCCCAGCGAGCACACTGTGAAAGAGAAGGAAGAGAAGATTGCGGTTCATGACATGCTCCGTTCGGTTGGGAAGGATCAGGGCTGGCAACGCGGGTTGGTGCAGTGCAGCACGCACAGGCGGCCGTCGTTCACGCTGATGACGCCGTCGCCGTTGGAATCGCGCGGGTCATCCGGCCCGCTCGCGAGGTTTCCGCGGGCGGCGAAGATGAGACCGACATCCAATGCGTCGACGACCCCGTTGCCGTCGACGTCGCAAAGCAGGGGCGGCTCGTCTTCGCGCAGGTTCTCGATACCGAGACTCGCCTGGGTCTGGTTGGCGTCGTCGTCGGTTGCAACGGCCGTGATGACGTTCGGGCCGTTCGCGATCGGCACCACAGCAGAGAACGAGACCTCGGCGGGGTCGCTCGGGTTGTCGGTCGACTGCAGCAGCGCCGGCACGCCGTTCACCACGACACTCACGACTTCGCCGTCGTCGGTCGCCAGACCCTCGACGACGATCTCGTCGTCCTCGACGATCTCGCCCGGCACCGGCGACAGGATCTCGACCCGGGGGCCGCCCAGGCCGATCTCGACGTCGACCCCCGGCAGGATCTCGAAGTCGTTCAGGCTGCCGAAACTGACGTTCACGTTGCCGACCCGCGCCGTTGCCGTGAAGGTGCAAACGCCGGCCGGCGCCTCGACGGGCACGATGCCCACCGGCAGCGACGCCGAGCTGGAAGAACTCGACAGGGTCTCGTAGCTGTAGATGACCTCGGCGGTCTGCTCGTCCCGGTGACTGCAGAAAGCGCGGATGAGCGGGTCCTGCAGGAAGCTGCCGTCTGTCGACTGGAAGTGGATCTCGACGCGTCCGGTCTCGAGCACGCGCACGGGCGCGACGACGGTCTCACCGCACGCGACGGGGAGATTCTGCTCGAAGCGGAAGCCCGTGCCGGTGGTCCGGGTGTTCATGAACCCGCCCGGCTCGAAGCTCTCGCGGCGGATCGCGAAGCTCATCCCCTGTCGCCAGGTGCCCTCCCGAAGCACGAACCGGAAGGGCCCACCGGCGCGCGGATCGAGAGGCGTGCTCGAACTCGACAAACCGTCGCCCAGGCGTCCCAGCGACACGGGGCGTTCGCCGAACTCCCAGTCTTCTGGCCGCGTCACACCGCCGAGCGAAAAGCTCGTCTCCAGATAGGCCTGGCAGAACTGACCGTGGACCACCGTGTCGCCGGTGACGCCAACCCGGGTGGCCAGCCGGGCGGTCAGCCGGTCGATGCCGTCGTTCAGGTCGATGGCGAGATCGACGTTGTACTCACCCTCTTCGACCTGCGGAAACTCGTAGCCGGTGCGGTTGCCCGGGCCAGTAAACGGAGGCAGCAGCACCTGGTTCGGCAGGCTCGAGCCGCCGCCACCGCTGACGGCCCTCACGAAGACCTCGTACTGGTCGACGGACAGGTCGCCCTCGAAGTCGAGGGTTCCGCTGATCGAACCTTCGAGCATCGGCGGCGGCGCGACGTCGAACGCGCACGTCCCCACGTCGCCCTCCGGCACGGTCACCAGCTGGAAGGGCTCGAGCGCAGCCCCGCGCCCGTTGGTCATGTTGGCGCTGCCCGCGCAGTTGAGCTGAATGCCCGGGGCCACCGGCAGGTCCAGGGTCAGCGTCTCAGCGCCACCCGGCGGCGCGTCCAGCGCGGTAATGAAGAACGCGAAGCCCCCGGAACCGAAGCGCTGCGCCCGCAGGCTCACGTTGTCGAGCAGCTCGCCGGGAAAGGCCGTCACCGTGGCCTCGACGCGGGTCGCCGGGTCCATCACGAGGTCGATGGTGGCGGGCTCGCCGTCACGCACCAGCGTCCCGAGCGACTTCTCGAACCGGAAGCTGTAGAGCTGCGTGCCGTCGGCGCTGGTGAGGCCCGCGTCGACCGTGATCCGATAGACCGCGGATCCGTCCGCCGGCACCTGCACGATGGTCGAATAGACGGCGTCCACCGCATTCGGGGTCAGTTGCACCGTCGAGCTTCCGACGCTCGAGGTCGCGGTGACCGTGAGGGTGCGCACCAGGTTGTCGCCGATCCGGATCGTCCCGCCGAGCGGGACCGGATTGAGTTCGACGACCTGGGACTCCACACGGCCCGGCAACAACGCCGACACCGACGCGAGCAGAACACACAGCAGCAAGTGGGCCCTGAAATTCGAATGAGTCATCGTTCTCTCCTCTTCTGGAACGGTTCACGCAGGCGCTGGCGCGCGGGGAGACACGCCAGGACGACCGCGAAGGCTTCGACGCCCACGCATCCGCAGGCGGGCTCGGGTGGCGGGGGCTCGGCCGCGACGGGCCGCAGACCTTCGTGTTCTGCGATCCAGGCCTGGTAGTCGGCGAAGTCCACCTCTCCGTCCCCGTCGAGATCGGCACGGGGACTCCAGCCCGGATCTCCCTCACGCTGTCCGAAGTGCTGGACAAGGTGGGTGCGGTCGTCGAGGTCGACATCTCCGTCCGCGTCGACGTCGCCGCGATCGATGGAGGCGACGCCCGCGTCCCCGAGGGAGACCACGAGAACCGTCAGCAGGACGGCTGCGACGAACGCGGCGACTCGACTCGTTGTGCGTGACAAGGGGACGGACATCGTCCGAGAAGTACCCGAACACGCCGCGGTGTTGCCTGATCAGTTCCTGATCTGAATCGGATCCGACCGGATCGCGCTGGCGACGGGCCACTCAGAGCCGTCCAGCGGGAGGCGCCCCTCACGGACCAGCACGTCGCGGAAGCGCGGGTCGTCCCGATAGGGGGCGAAGCCCGGTTCGGACGCCGCGTACCACGGGTGTTTGCGGGCGGTCATCTCGAGGCACTCGTACATGCGTTCGGGTTCACCGAGTCGCGCCCACACGAGCGCCTGCCCCATCCCGGTGGTCGGGCAGCGCGTCCCGCGCCGCAACTCGTCGAGGGCCAGGACGACCCGGAGCGACCCGTTCGTTCCGAATACCCGGTCCATGACGCGCAGGACGGGACGGAACCAGCGCGCGGAGACCAGCAGGAACGCCTCCCGCGCTTCGTCGAGACGGCCCGCCGCCTGGTAGGCGCGAGACAGCAGGGTTGGCAGATCCTTGAGACCCGGGTCCAGGCTGGCCGCCAGCTCGAGGTGCGCGATGGCCGCGTCCGGATTCCCCAGGTAGTAGTGGACTCTCGCCAGCGTGAAGTGCGCGTCGGCGGACGTCGGCTCGAGGTCGATTGCGCGGCGTGCGTGCACCTCGGCCGCTTCCGGTCGGCCCATCATGCACAGCACGCGCGCCATGCCGGTGTGGGCACGCGCCGTGGGACCCATGCGAATCGCGGCCGCGTATCCCGCGACCGCGCCAGCCCAGTCCTTGTGGTCCCGGCGCAGGGCAGCGAGCACCGCCAGCGCCTCGGGGTGCTCGGGCACGAGTTCGAGCGCGATCCGGGCAGCCGCCTCTCCCCGGTCGAGCCACGGCGCACCCGGTTCGTCCTCTCCCCACAGGCGTTCGTAGGCGGACGCCAGGGCCACATAGGCTCGCGCGTGCTTCGGGTCCAGCTCGACCGATCGCTCGAACAACGCGACCGCTCGCAGCAGGTGCTCGCGCTTCTCGCGGATCACCGCCTCCTGCCCTTCGACGTAGAGGCGGGCGGACTCGATCTCCGCCTCATTGACGTAGCCCACGGCGCCCTCGATCGAAGCGCCGAGCACCGTTGCCACACGGGCCGCGATCTCCGTCGGCAACGCTTCGGCCTCGGACGCGGGCCGGTCGAACGAACGCGACCAGGACGGAAAGCCCGTATCCGTCTCGACAACCTCGACACTCACGCGCAGCGCGCCCGCACGAGGCCGGATCGTGCCGAGCACCAGGGTGCCCGCCCCGAGGCGCCGACCGACTTCGGCCGGGACGCCCGCCGTCGACACACCGGAGACAGTCGAAGCCGGCACGACCCGCAGCTCATCGGCCTTCGCGAGTCGATCGATCACCTCGAGCGCAATGCGCCGACCGAGCTCGTCGGGGTCTTCCATGCCGATCACTTCGATGGGGATCACCGCGACGTCCGTCGTGCGATGCAGCGAAGGCTCCGAACTCGTCGCAATCGGGAGCTCCGCGAAGGGCCTGCCGAGCCACGCTGCGACGACCAGCAGCAGTGCCCCGCCGACACACGCCGCCCACAGCCAGCCCCGGTTCCGGCGCGCGGGCGGCGGCGGTGCGCCGGCCTCGCGGACGGATACCCCCATGCGGTACCCGCGACCCCGCAAGGTGTTGACGACATCGTCCCCGAGTTCTCGGCGGATGATGCTGATGCAGCGGGTGAGCGAAGCCTCGGTCACCGCGACGTCCGGCCAGACCGCAGCCAGGATCTCGTCCTTGGTAACCACCTGACCGGCACTGCGAACCAGCAGCAGCAGTACCGCCAGGACCTTGGGCTGGAGATCGAGGACCTGTCCTTCCCGCCGCAACTCCAGCGGGTCTTCGTCGATCTCGAACTCGCTGAAGCAGTAGACCATCCGGCGAGAGACCCCGACCGGCGATACTACCTCGGTGTAGGGGGACTTCGACCGGGCTCCCGCTCTCGCAGGATCGCCTCGATCTCTCCCGCCAGGGAAGCGGTGGCGGCGTGCAGCGCATCGGGCCCGGGCGACTTGCGAAGCACCTCGAAGGCCGACTCGAGCTTGCCGCGCACGTCGCGAGGCAATGCCGCCACGACGCCTTCCGCCGCCCTCAGGTCGACGGGCGTCCGACGCGCGTGGGCGCGGTGTGCGACGGCCGCGTGGAACACCAGCGCGCGGTCGAGGATCACCCAGGGAAAGTTCCGATTCGACATCGGACCGATGCGCAGCAAGCGACCGCCGAGCTGGAGCCCGAGCACCCGCACCTGGGCCAGCTGACCGAAACCCCACAGCGCCGATGCGGCGCCCGCGATGCCGCCGACCGCCGTCCCCAGCAGAAGGGACGAACCGCCGACGCTGACGTCGACCCCGGCACCCACCACGGCACCCGCCGCCGCACCGGCCGCCGCGAGCTGGCTGCGGGACAGGCCGAGCTGGGACCAGGTCGTGAGGTCGAAGAGATCTTCGTCCAGCTGTTCGACGCTCGCGGCGTCGGTGACGGCCTGCTCGACCTGGAGATCGTCGTGCAGATGCAGGCGACGCAGGTCGCGACGCAGGCGCAGCTCGCGTTCCGCGAGCTGCGCGTAGTAGCGGGCTTCGAGCCCGCTCTTCTCGGGGTCCGACGCTGCGTCGCTGTCGAGGCGCTTCTCCTCGCAGTGCGTCACCAGATCGACGAGCGCGTCCGCGACGACGCGCGCGCTTTCCCGCAACCGGAAGCCGCGATCGCCGTCGAGCACTTCGATGGCCCGGTCGATCGCGGGCCGCCAGTCTTCGGAAAGCTCGCCGAGGGAACGCAGCAACCCGATACGCCGCGCGAAGTCCGCTTCGTGGGCATCGAAGACCCGCACCAGGCTGAAGTACTGGTCGAGGATCGGCCGCCACTGGGCACTGAAGTCGCGCTCGCCGATGGGATTCAGGAGCGCCATGCGGGGTCGTCCCGTCCAGCGCAGGATCTCGGTTTCGGCCTCGACCGCGGGCGTCGCCGGGATCGAGGCGTCGACCACGTAGAGAATTCCCGCGCCGTCGAGGATCGGCTTCAGCAGCTCGCATTCGGGCGCGAACTCTCCCGTGCCCGCGTGCTCGTCGACGAAGCGCCGCACCAGTGCGGCGCGTTCCCCGGTGCCGGTTTCGCGTTCGCGCAGCCAGGCGAGCACGTGCCGCGCGCGCTCGAACCCGGGCGTGTCGTACAGCGTGTACAGGACCTCGTCGTCCACCCGCATCGGGTAGGCGCGGGCCGCGCGGGTGGTGCCGGGCGTATCGTCGACGGCGACCGACGGGTCGGCGGAAAGCGTCGAGACCACGCTCGACTTGCCGCGGTTCACGTGCCCGACGACGGCGAAGACCGGGGCGGTCATGACGCGCCCCGGGGTCTCGCGTCCGCCGGCAGCGCCTCGACCCGCAGCCACGGGTCGGCGAGCGCGGCCAGGTGCCGACGCCAGAGCGCGAGGTGTCGCGGGTCGACGTCCGTGGGCTGGCCATCGACCCCCACATCGCAGGTCAAGACGATCACCGGTGCCCGTTCCCCGAGACCGCCCCGCAGCTTCCGCAGGAAATCGAGGTAGTCGGCGCTCGGCGCCTCCCAGGCCTCGACGACCACGAGTACCGCCGCCGCATCGCGCAGCGCAGCGAGCGCTGCCGCGTCGGCGTCGAGATCGAGCCCGCCCGCCGTCTCGGCCCCGTCGACCATCACGCCGAAGACGCGTGCGAGGCGCTCGCCGAGCTGCTCGGCGGTCCCCGGCACGCCCGCCCAGCGCACCACCTGTACGCGGTCCGGCAGCTCGAGTGGCGCGAGCGGCGGCTCCAGGCTCCCGGGGTGAGCGCCTGTGACTTCCTCCCCCGCAGCCCGACCGTCGACGACGGGACGCCGCAAACGTTCCCGCAAGCGCACGCAGCCCTCGTGATCGAAATCGATTCCGCCGAGCAGCCGGCGCATGCGCAGGCCCGCCACGCCCCGCAGCACGAGCCGGGGCAGCAGCCCGTAGACGACGAACGACGCCACCAGGAACGGCCACCACGCGGCCCACACCTCGGAGTGCCCGGCGGCGCCTGCCTCTGCGTCGACTGCGGACTCGAGGCTCGAGTCCGCGGTCGCCAGGATCTCGTCGCGTGTGGGCAGGGCATCGGGCCAGACCGCCGCCCAGGGCGTCGCGATCACCGTCGTCACGCGCTGCAGCTCGCCGGCATCCATCAGGCGGCTGCGCCAGCCGAAGGCGGGATCGTCGACGGTCGGGATGAAGAAGAGCGCCGCCAGCGCACCCACGTTGAAGGCCACCGCGAACGCCTGGGAGAGCTGGGTCGCGCGCCAGAAGCGTAGACCCGCGTAGACCCGGTCGAGAGCGCGAAAGCGATTCCAGGCGTCGCGTGCGCCCGGCGGCGCGAAGCGCACGGCCAGCGCGCCGAACGCGGTCGGCAACCAGGTCGACAAGCCGTCGCCAACGCTGCGCGTGAGCCAACCCGGCGCCAGGCGCACCAGTACCCAGAACACGGCAAGCACCAGCTGCAGACCCACGAGCGCCGGCCACAGCTGCACCACGTTGACGGGAACGCGCGCGCCGGTCCACAACCAGCCCGCCACAGCGAGCGCGCCCGACAACAGTCCGGCCCCGACGAGCAGCAACGACGACAGCCGCAACAAGGCCTCGATGGCCTGCCCGGGAGATTCGGGCGAAGACCGCACCCGGTCCACCCAGGCGAGCACCAGACCGCGATCATCCAGACCCGCCGCAGCAAGCTCGCGCCCGATGCGCGCATCGCGAGCGAGCAGCACCTCGATCGGCCGCTCCCGATCCTCCTCGAGAGCCACCTCGAGATCGATCAGGTCACCGACACGAGGGATGCGCGACGGCGCGCGGAGACTCGGGTCCTTGCTCACGAGCGCCCAGTATGGCGCAAGGCCCCGCCAATCGAAGTCGACGGGGCCTTGCTTGAACACATTCTCGAGCTGGGATCAAATATCGAAATACAGCTCGAACTCGTGCGGGTGCGGCCGCAGGCGGATCGGGTTGACCTCCGCCTCGCGCTTGTACTCGATCCAGTTCGAGATCGAATCCGCGGTGAAGACGTCGCCCTTGAGCAGGAACTCGTGATCTTCCTGGAGACATCCCAGGGCCTCTTCCAGGCTTCCCGGCATGCTCGGGATGCGGGCGGCCTCTTCCGGCGGGAGCGAGTAGATGTTCTTGTCCAGCGGCTCGCCCGGATCGATCTTGTTCTCGATCCCGTCGAGCCCCGCCATCAGCATCGCGGAGAAGGCCAGGTAGGGATTGCACGACGGGTCGGGGTAGCGGACCTCGATGCGCTTGGCCTTCGGGCTCTGGCTGTACATCGGGATGCGGCAGGACGCCGACCGGTTGCGACTCGAGAGCGCGAGGTTCACGGGAGCCTCGTAGCCCGGGGTGAGTCGCTTGTAGCTGTTCGTGGTCGGGTTCGTGAGTGCCGCGAGCGCGCGCGAGTGCTTCAGGATACCGCCCACGTAGTGGAGGCCGAGCTCCGAGAAGCCCCCGTAGCCGTCGCCTGCGAAGAGCGGCACGCCGTCCTTCCAGATCGACTGGTGGGTGTGCATCCCCGAGCCGTTCGCCTCGAAGACGGGCTTGGGCATGAAGGTGCAGGTCACACCGGCCTGACGCGCTGTCTGCTTGACGATGTACTTATAGAGCATCACCTGGTCGGCCATCTTCAGAAGTTCGTCGAACTTCATGTCGATCTCGGCCTGACCGCCGGACGCCACTTCGTGGTGCTGCGCCTCGACCACGATGCCCAGCTTCTGCATGTTGAGCACCATCTCGGTGCGCAGGTCCTGGAAGTGGTCGACGGGCGGGACCGGGAAGTAGCCCTCCTGGGCGCGCGGCTTGTAGCCGAGGTTGCCGCCCGGCTCGTCGGCGCCCGTGTTCCACGAGCCCTCGATCGAGTCGATGAAGAAGAAGCCCTCGTTGGGACCCGTGCCGAACTTGATGTCGTCGAAGATGAAGAACTCGGCTTCGGGACCGACGAAGCAGGTGTCGCCGATGCCCGACGCCTTCAGGTAGTTGGTCGCCTTGGTGGCGATGTAGCGCGGGTCACGGTGGTAGGGCTCGCGGGTGACCGGGTCCACGATGTTGCACAGGATGACCATCGTGGAGTGCTTGAAGAAGGGGTCGATGAACGCCGTGCTCGGGTCCGGGACCATCAGCATGTCGCTCTCGTTGATCGCCTGCCAACCGCGGATCGACGAGCCGTCGAAGCCCATGCCGTCTTCGAAGACGTCCTCGTCGAACATGGCGATGGGATAGGAGCAATGCTGCCAGGTTCCCGGCCAGTCACAGAAGCGAAGATCCACCATCTCGACGTTGTTCTTCTTGGCAAATGCCAGACATTCCTTCGCGTTCATCGTGCTTCCTTTCTTGCGGATTGGAGGGGACGCTGCTTTCTCAGACCGCCAGCGAGCCACGCTCGCCCGTGCGGATACGAATGGTCTCCGTGAGGGGAAGGATGAAGATCTTGCCGTCACCGATGCGTCCGGTGCCGGCGGCTTCGACGATGGCGTCCACGACCGCATCTACGGCGCCGTCATCGAGCACGACCTCGATCTTGATCTTGGGCAGGAAGTCGACCACGTACTCGGCGCCGCGGTACAGCTCGGTGTGGCCCTTCTGTCGCCCGAAGCCCTTGACCTCGGTGACGGTCAGGCCCTGGACGCCGAGGCCGTGCAGCGCTTCCTTGACCTCGTCGAGCTTGAAGGGCTTGATGATCGCCTCGACCTTCTTCACCGATTCGGCTCCGTGTAGTTCCGGCCTGGTTGCGGTTTCAGTTCCGGCCTGGTCCGATTGACGCCCGGCCCGGCCGGGGGTCGGGGCGCCACGTTATCACGTTCGCGCCCCCGCTTGGGCCGGGAGGAGAACACATGGGCAGGGTCTCGACCGTGCCCGCGCCGAGGTGTTCGCAAGATGCGTACCCACCCCGCCTGGACCGGATCCCCCCTGAAACGCACCCTGGGTGGAGCGGACGGCGGTGGCGGCATCAGCTGGGCCGCAACTTGCCCACTCCCTGAGCAGGCGCTGCACGACTGGCGAGCAGCCGGACCGCGTGCGCCGCTGGGGGTCGTCTGGCGCCGCGATTGGGTGGGTCCCCGCGCAACACGTGTCGGTACGGGCTTTGCACAGGAAGGCCGGCATGAGTATCGAACCGATCCACAGCAGTGAACGAAGCCTCTCCGATCCCACGGACCTTTCCCCCCGTCGCGCCGCGGCCGAGGCGAAGCCCCGGGGTAGCGTCGAGTCCGAATTCGAGCAGTTCCTCGAGCAGGCGAAGGCCCAACCGGACACCGCGGACGCGCCCTCGCTTCGCGCCTGGCTCGAGCTCGCCGAGGCCTGGAAGATCACCAAGACCCTCCGCGAGTGTCGCGGCAACCGTTCCGCCGCCGCCCGCAGCCTGGGGATCGGACGCCGCACGCTCTACGCCAAGATGGAGAAGCTGCAGATCGCCCCGACCTGGGCGATGCGCGGTCACGCCCTCGACGACTGAAGCGGGGCCGATCCGGTCAGGCCTTGGGCCAGAGCGCGTCTTCCACCAGGTTGTCGTCGAGCCAGGCGAGCGTCCGCGGGCAGTGCGACCCGGCACCTGCGGCCCGCGCCGCGCCAAGCAGGGCGAGGTCCTGGGCGGTATCGATGTCGAAGCTCGCGCCGACGACGTCCGTCGTCAGGCCCAGCGCCTTCGCCCGGGCCAACGTGTCGGTCAGTACCGATTGCGTGCTCATGGGGTGGTCGAAGAGGCCGGGCCGGAAGCGCCGAAGCCCCACGAGGCTGTAGCCACCGCCCTGGTCCGGGCACACCACGACGTCGCGAGCGTCGTGTGGGTGTTCGAGACGCGCGACGACGGCGGCCACGGTCTCGCCGTCCAGGGTCGGGCTGTCGCTACCCCGCAGCAGGACGAAGCGCGCGCCGCCCGCCATCGCTTCGGCGGCGGCCCAGCTCATGCGCTGGGCCAGATCGCGACCGCGCTGGGCCACGACCCGGAATTCGACGGGCGCGCGCGCCGCCAGGTCCATGACCGCGGCACCCGGATGGACGGCCAGCACCGCGCCGAGTCCCTGCTCGGCCGCCAGCGCCGCGGTGGTGGCGAGTACGTCGTCGAGCAGGTTCACGTACAAGTCCGACGCCTGCGCGAGGGTCAGCGGCGGAGCCATCCGGGTCTTCACGAGACCCGCGCCGGGCGCTTTTGCGAAGACGACGATGACGCCGCGCCCCGCTCGCTCGCGACTGTGACTCACTCGCCTGCGGCGCGTTCGACCAGCGGCAGCGCCGCGACCGTCGCCGACATCTCACCCGCGTCCGTCCGGCAGACGAGCGCCGTTCCCGGCTCGGCGTGCTCGCGCCGGGCGTAGCCGAGTCCGATGACGCCGGCGGTGGGAGACACACAGGCGCTGGTGACCTCGCCCGTCGCCTTCTCGCGTGCACCCGCGGCACCCGGGGCGTACAGCTTCGCTTCCCCGGCCGGTACGGCTTCACCTTCGAAGCGCAGCCCGACGAGCAGGTGGTTGACCGCCCCGCGAGAGAACAAGCGGGCGACGATCTCCTGCCCGGTGTAGCACCCCTTGGTGCGGGAGATTGCCGCGTCGAGCCGGGCCTCGTCGGGGAAGATCTCCTCGCCGAGCTCGGGGCCGAGTCGCGGGATGCCCGCCTCGACCCGCAGCACCTCGAGCGCCTCGGTCGATCGGGGCGTCGCGCCAGCAGCCGTCAGTGCATCCCGCACGGCGGTCGCGCCGTCGGTGGGAACGAAGAGCTGCCAGGCGTCCTCGCCCGACCAGCCGAAGCGCGCCAGCACGCTGGCGACCCCGGCGATGGAACCGGCCGTCCAGCCGGCGGCGGGTACGTCCGCGAGAGCGGTGTCGTCCAGGGTCGACGCGAGCATCGCCGTCGATCCCGGTCCCTCGACCCCCAGCCGCACCCAGGCCGGCGAAGCGTCGGCGAGATCGACGTCGTCGGCGACGATGTATTTCTGCAGCCGATCGATCACGTCGTCCGTGACCGCGGCGGCCGTCTCGAGCCAGTATCCGTGCTCGCGCGCGAGCACGTGCAGGTCCGCGACGATGCGTCCCTTCGTGGTCAGCAGCGCCGCATAGCATCCGTTGCGGGCGCCGTCGTGAGCGATCTGCTTGACGTCGTTGGTGATCATGCCGTCGAGCCAGCGGGGGGCATCGCGCCCGCGGACGTCGATCACGCCGCGTGCGAAGGAGGGCCCCGCAGCCCCGCTCAGGTCGAAGAGCCCCGGACTCGTGCGGCCGGCGCGAACCTCGTCGGCGACGTCAGCCATCGCTCGCCCTGCTCGTGGCTCCCTCGCCCGCGCTCGCTTCAGGACCGAGACGGCCGTAGGCGGCCTTCGCGCGCTCTTCCTGCTGGGCGGACCATTCCTGGAAGCGCGCCTTCACGGCGTCGAACTCGCCTTCGGTATCCACGTCGATCGCACAGCCGCCCACCTCGGTGACGATGAAGCGGAAGCGGGTGCGGAGCAGCCCGCCGAGAACCCGCTCGGTCCGTCTCAGTGTGTTGGCCAGGCGCACCCAGTCCGCCAGCCCGGACAAGCGCCAGCGGTCGAGCAACCCGCTCAAATGAATGAGCGAGTACCAGAACACGACGCGCGGCCCGGCCCCCTGGTTGAACAGCAGCTTCACGCCGAGCGCCAGCATGTTCCAGATGCGCTTCTGGTGGCGGTGCTCGTACATTTCCTCGATCAGCTCGCGCGCTCCCATGCGACCGGGCTTCGCGAAGTGCAGGTTGCTCTGCCGGAACCGGCCTTCGCGCATGTTGAAGTACGCGACGTCGATGCCCAGGCCGCCGGCGGTCGCGGGCAGAAACGGAGCCAGCGATTCCTTCGGGACGAGTCCCAACGCGTAGTCGCAGTCGGCCTCTTCGGACAGGCGGATGAATGCGGAGAGCTCTTCGGGCGTCGCGAACGGCAGATCCCCCGACAGGTAGAGGACCGGGAAGTCGCGGTCGTCGCCCACCGGGTCGCGGCCCTCGGGAGGCGCTCCGGGCAGCGCCCGGCGGTAGCTCTCCCAACAGTTCTCGAACAGATTGCGCTTCTGCTCGATGACGTGCAGCGGCTTGCAGAGACTCGCCTGCACCTCGGGCGCGGCCAACGCGGCTTCGAGACGCGCAGCGTTCCCGATCACCCAGACCTCGGTGACCTCCGGAACCCGCTGCAGGACCTGCACGACCCTGGAGACGAGCGGCAACCCCTCGACTTCGAGGTAGACCTTGCTCTCTCCATAGACCGCCCTGGCGGCCGCGCGGTCCCCAGCTGTGATGATGGCGGGGACACCCATCCCGAGAACCCTCGACGTTTCGAAAAGCAGAGTCGTTCGAGCTTAGCGTCGCGGGGCGAGCGCCACAGCCCGCTACGGCGACGACCACCGGCGGCCCGACGCGCGGGATGCAGGCTAGCGTCGCCGCATGGCCCGGGGACGCGACCTCGCTGGGATCTTCGACTGGCTGGCATTCGTCAGCCTGATCCCGGCCGGTGTCGCAGCCGGCCTGATCGTGGCGGCCGCGGCCGCCCTGGGTGCACCGCGCGGCGGGGCACTTGCTGTCCTCGGGGCCCTCGCGGCCTCGGGAACACTCGTCGTGTACAACGTCGACCGACTGCGTGACACCGGCATGGACGGTGCCAGCGCGCCGCTTCGGACCGCCTTCGTCGAGGCGCAACGGCGGGCGCTGTGGGGCGTCACGGCCCTGGCGACCGTCGTCTCACTCGCGCTGGCCCTCGCGACCTCGCTTGACGTGGCCCTGCTGTGTGCCGCCGTCCTTCTCGTCGGCTTGCTACACCGCCGCCTCAAACCCTGGCGCGCCGCGAAGCCCGTGTACGTGGCAAGCGCCTGGGTGGCAGTCACGGCGGGAATCCCAGCGCTCTCGGCATCCGAGAGCGAACTGATTCCGTGGCTACTGGCCATCTACTCGACGTCGATCGCCGCCAACCTGCTGGCGAGCAACCTGCGAGAGGCGACGCCAGTCGCCAGCCTGCTCGCCGCCGCGAGAGCACTGGCCGCGATCGGCGTGCTCATCGCCCTCGTCGGCCCCGAAGCCACGAGACCCCTCGCCGCCATCCCCGCCGCCGAGCTCGCCGCCCTGGCCTGCTTCCGAAACACCGAGCGCTACGCCCACATCGCCCTGGACGGAGCCCTCCTGATCGGAGCCCTCACCGCCCTGGCCCTGAAGGTCTACTGACCCCATCGCCCGCAGCTGGAGCCCTCAGCGCAAAGAGCCATCAGCGCAGCAAGTCGGCCCGCCGACTTGCGGGAACAGAGCAGCTGCCTCACGACGGTACGCGGTGGTTCGCGGCCCCAGGCTACCCGCCACAGCCCCCTCGGGTCCGCTGCACCCATGAGTGGGCTCTCGACTGCTGCAGTCGATGTTGGGCATCATCCTCTTCTGACTACTCCGACAGGCTTCCTTCGCACCTCTCGCGATCCAGCTTTGTAGGAGTCAAGGAGCACCGAGCCAGGCCAGTCGGGGGCGGAGGCAGGTCCTCCCACTCCTCGTGCCCGAAGATGCTGATGAAGTAGAAGCCCGCCTCCACATCGAAGTCGATCTCGTAGTCCCGGCCAGCCTCGACAGTGAGGCGGATAGCCCGGGGGTTGTTGTCGTTGAAGGCGTCGAGCGCCATCACGATGAGACCGCCTGCCATCCAGTCGGCAGACAGCTCCAGTTCGTAGGTCCCGGGAAGAAGCTCTGCGATGCCCTCAGGGCCGGACCAGCCGTGGATCGATGCCAAGCCGTCGATCTTCTCGATTTGAACGGCGAACATGTTTGGTCCAGCGGTGGCGGCAACGCCATAGACCGTGGCGATCTCTGCGGCCGGCCGTTGCGGGCCCGGATAGGCTTGACGATGGGCGCAGCCAGCCGATAGCGCGAACCCCACAAGAACGGTCGACAGGAATCGAAAGGGCGTCCGGTGGGCTCGTGCCATGCTGCCTCGCGGACGGATCGGCGTTCAGCGGCTTGCGGCGATCTAGCTCGCGGCTGCAGAACACCTGGGATGCACGCGATTCTACCACGCGCCAGTAGGTCTCAGGCGCCAGCAAGTCAGCTGCATACGGTTGCTTCGAGAGTGACAAGAATGAGGATTGCAGTGGTGATCAGCCAGGGAGTCGCATTCAGGCACGTTGCGATCCAGCACTGAACGGTGGAGGCTCTTCGAGCCCGCGCGCCCATGCTGACGCACAGTCCCGGGACTGCTTGATGAGGCCAGCGCCGGTTCAGCCGTCTAACGGATCCAGCGCTCAGCTGCGAGCGCCGGCCGATAGGTTGAGGGGGCCATCACGGCCGCAACACCACCACGAACCCCGGCGCCCACGATATCGGGCTCGGCTGCTTCAGCGCCGATGTTAGGCAGCAGCCGTGCCCGCGCTTTCGAAGCTTGTCTGCGGGAACTCATCATAGGTCGTTCCGTTCAGGCGTCGGCCTGTTGTCTTCTTGCGTACGCCGCCCCACTGCTTGAAGAAGAACGGAACATCGACCGATTCGCACTGGCTAAGGATCGATTGAACCCACTCTTCTCTCATCGGACGCGCGCCCGGGCCTGACTCACCACCCACAATGACCCAATCGATGTCTCTAAGTTCAAGACCGTCCAGCGGCCCGATCAGCGGCTCGCAGGACAAGAAGCGAACCGCGGCCGGCACCACACGTAGATCGTCCACTCGCCCAGCGGTTCGCTCGTGCTCAACGCTTACCCCCATCCAGAGATTGGAAGGCCACTCGAGCGTGTCCGCCAGCCGCGCCAGCCTGCCGCTCCGCTTGGTCAGGACCTGGAAGACGTGATTGGGCGCCTCTTCGATCGTCCGGAATACGTCGCGGATGAACTGTGTGGGTACATCGCGGTGAAAGAGATCGCTCATCGAGTTGACAAATACCCGCTTGCGACCACGCCAGCGCTTCGGAACCTCCAGGAGATCCGCGTGAAGCGTCGTCTTGAAGCCATCACGATACCGGTCGACGCCCATGGCGTGGAGTCGCTTGGCCATTCGCTCGGCGTAGCAGAACTTGCAGCCCTGACTGATCTTCGAGCAGCCCGTAACTGGATTCCAAGTGAGGTCTGTCCACTCGATCTCTGATTTGCCGGCCATCACCCCTCCCTGAGCAGGTCGTTGGCGATCCGAATTGCGGTCGGAGCGCCCTTCTCGTTCGCGGATGCGAAGCAAAGAAGGAAGAGGGGGGTGTTCCTGGAGTTGCAGAGCCGTAGCGAATTATCCGCGACCCTGCTGAAGCATGTCCCGAGCCGCTTCTGGAAGAACACGGCGATAGTGGAGAAGGTCGCGATCTTCTCGACCCCGGGTTCCGCATCGATCCAGTTCATCTGTGCCGAGGGCTCGTAGAATTCTGAGCGCCACTCGTCAGTGCCGAAGCACCTGGTGAGGGCGTCAGCCCACCCGTCTGTCGGAATCTCCCGCCTCATGAGGAGGCGGTTCACCGCCTGCCCCAACGGGAAGAGGATCCAGAGATCAACGCCGTGGGTTCCGCCCAACGCCTGAATTGTCGCCCAATCGACGGCCATCCCGTACGGGTCGAGGAAGACGACCGCCCGATTGCGCCTCCAATCTGTCTCTTGGGCGAACCGGCCCAGTACAAGGTTGGCATCGTCTCTGGCGATGGAGATTCGGGGCGCCTTGTCGAGGTGCGAATCCCGCAGCCCTTCCAGGCCTGCAGCTCGCGTGGGATCAGTCTCGATGAAGAGGTACGAATCGAATCCCGGCTCGACCTCCAAGGCGATTGCCGCACTGCCCTTCTGGTACTCAAGAGCCTCGGGGTCCGGCTGACTCGTCGGGAGCGGCAGGGTGCCGGGACCCGTTCCGGTGGAGGGGACTCGATGACCGCTGCCCGCGAATGCGTCGACGTACATGGTCCGAAGATGCTTGGCCCTCTCGTTCACCGTGAAGATCTTCGTGTAGGCCTCGAGGTACTTCCGGACTCGCTCCAGCTTCTCAGCAGTCCATTGCCCGCCGAACCTATGGTCTCGACTCATCCATCGCTCCAGTCACCGGCAAGAAACCGGAGTGATGTGGCCGATGCGGTCACGAATGAGCTCAAGGCTGCTACCTAGCGGATCGGGCTTCAGCTGCGACAGGCAGCGCTGATGTCAGCGCCATGCCACAGATTCCCGACGCCAGGATGCTACCGAATTCAGGAACGCTCAGCTGTCTGTTGTCCGCTGCAAGCCAATGTTAGGCAGCATCGGGCGTCATCACAGGTACTCCATCTGGCTCTTGATCGTCCACTCTCTCGATTTGATATCGAGCTTAGGAACGCTGGATTCGAGCCGCTCTGGAAGGACATCGATCGCTCGCGGCGGCTCAACCATCATCCGAACCTCCGCACCAGCGGGAACGGTGTAGACCATTTCGCGAAGCCACAGAGGTGAGACCCGGATGGCCAGTTCACTGAAACCTTCCAGTGGCTCGCGCAGGACCAGCCGCCGCCATGGCGGGTTGTCATGCACGTTGAAGGCTTCGGGCTTCTCAAGGAACATGAAGTGAAGCGATGCCTTAATGGCTGACACGTCTGCCAGGTACCAAAGGAAGTCAACGGTGTCTCCCGGATAGCGCTTGAAGCTCGTCAGCGTTGAGTCGTCGTGCTTCCACCCGAGCAACTTGTCCCCCACGGTCGCAAACTGCCAAGGTGTCTCACCGTCTGGGATAGCGGTGTACTCCAAGAAAATCCTACCCTTGGAGTACCAGATGGTTCCAGCGTGGGTCTTTTTCGAGCCGTCCGTGAATAGTTGAACTGTCGAGAAGTCCAGCTTGATCGCTTCCGGCTCGAACAACGAGGACGCCGCCTCAGCGAGCTGGGGATGCGCCATCGGCTTGGGATTCGACACCGATCCTCGCAGCACGTCCAGGTATCGATTTTCTGCTACCTCGTAGTCGGGCTGCGCCGCAGTTGATGAAGCGCAGGCCGCAGCAGCGAGCTCGCACAGGGCGACGACCGCGAGGGCTATTCGACCGAGCTTCATATGCTGCCTAGCGGACCGCTCGTATCAGGGCTCGCCTCACCCGGATGGCATGACTCAACCTGGGCTACGCATCCGACTCCGGGCGCGCAGCAGATCCAGCCGTAGGACTGGCTCGCAACGTCCGCCTCGACTTCCGATAGGAACTCGGCGAGCGTGGCGACACAGTCGTCGGGTGCGACAGCCTCTGCACAGACACGTTCGTGGTTGATCTCGCGAAAGTCGGCGCGAGGGAACACCCAAGCGGAGTCGCCACCTTCGGGGAAGGACTGGGCTCGGATCTCGCCCTGAGGGACGGCGTCGCAGCCGAGAGCGACGAAGAGGACAGAGGCCCAGAAAGGCAATCGCATCGGATGTTCGCCGCCCAACGGACCGGCGTTCAGCGGCGTGCGGCAACCTGCCGAGAGCCCACTGAACACGCAAGAAGAACTTGATCCTACCACGCCACGAGAACGCCCAGGCGCTAGCACGTCCGCTGCAACGACTTGTTAGGCGGCAGGCGGGCTAGAGGGCCGCGACGAGATGCCTTGCGGCCTCGCGCGCGGCCACGATCATGGGCGGAATCGGCCAGAGCTGCTCCACGGCGTATGTCGAAGGGATCGCGGTGCACTCAGCGAGCTTCTCGTCGCTGAGAGCCGCAAAGCGCGCGGCGAGCTGCTCAAGGAGGGCCCACGCGACAGGGGAAGGTGTGCCGTCGCTGGTGGCAAGCCACGGGCTCTCGGCAACATCCGCCGGACCCGTTGAGAACGCCTGGGAGTTGTCGATGAGAACGAGCTCGTGATCTGGGGTCAGAATCTTCTCGGCTCGTTCGTTCGCGCCACAGAAGTGGGCAAGGAAGTCTCCCTCAATCAGAGAGGCTGCGTGCTGAATTCCGGATTCCATGAGCAGCTTTGCCTTGTCCGGCGCGCTCTCCGACTCTGACCAGAGATTGGTCAAAGGACAATCGTCGCCGCAAGACGATTGACCGTGATGCGCAATGAGAGTTATCGCGAGTTGAGAACACTCGTGCGGTGGCCCCGCCTCCTTGTAGGGTGGGCTGTCCTCTGGAACCGACAACAGGACGGACGATTGGCACGAGATGCCAAGTTCCTGGGCCAACGCGGCGAATGTGCGCTCGCGATAGGAACGGAAGCCTCCCTCGGCCTTGACCAGCCACTCTGTTCCGGACGGCTCCACCCCAATCCACATCGGCGCGCCAGCAACAGGGCTCACGAACGGCTTCCACTCCCAGTCGTCCGCTGTGAGAAAGTCCGGAAGATCCCGAATCGCCAGAACAGCAGGCATCCTGCCGCCTAACTCTCTATTGAACCGCGACGGAGTCTACCCGACCCCCGTCGGGGCCGAGCGGCCCATGCCGGGTCGCGGCGGGAAGTCGCGGCGATCTGCGAGATCGACGACCTTGCGGCCCGCACCGCTCCTGGGTTGGGTTCGCGTCCGCTCGGCGAGAGTGCTGGGGCGGCGGTGGGTTGCGCCGGGGTTGGTCCGGTGGGGGAGGCTCGGGGGCGGCCGGTGTGGGCTCCTCGCGCGCATGAGGTTGCACAGCTGGGGGGTTGGCATACGCGCCGCCGATACGAGGCGGCGGCCGACCAGTCGTGGGGGCAACCCGAGAAGCGCCAGCCGAGTCCGGCTCAGTGTCGCGAGGCGCTGCACCTCGGCCGGGCGCAGCAGGCGCCAGTCCATCCCGGGCCGTCTCTGTTCGTTCGGAAGAAGAGTGGCCCGGGGCGCCGGCAAGGTTGGGGCAGCTAGAAGCGCGGCGTGGGGAGGCCACGTGCCCCTGGGCCACTCCCCGAGTGCTCCCCGATGGGTCGCGAACAGGTTTGCGGCAATGGTGGAGCCGAGCGGGATCGAACCGCCGACCTCCGCGTTGCGAACGCGGCGCTCTCCCAGCTGAGCTACGGCCCCACGATCTGGGGCGGGGAGCTTAGCCCGCATGTTCGCCAGGTCGCTACTGGTGCGGGCGCACGTGACGAGAGGGACGAGAAATGGCTGGACATCCGAGGCCTCGGTGCTGACCCTGTGCGGGTGTGCCCCCTGCTACCTGCACGGAGGACTCCATCATGCCCATCCAGGTCCGCAAGATCTTGTGCCCAATCGACTTCTCCCAACACGCAGACCGGGTGGTCGGCTGGGCGGCTCATCTGGCCAAGGTGCACGAGAGCGAGATCCTGCTCTTGCATGCCTACCACCTGCCGGTGGAATTCCAGCAGCTCGAGGGCGCCTACCTGCCCGCCGACTTCTGGGACTCCGTCAAGGAAGAAGCCGAGCGATCCCTCAAGGTGTACGGCGACAAGCTGCGCGAAGCGGGCCTGGACGTCCACGAGATCGTGCGGGAAGGCTATCCGGCAAGCGTCATCGAGGAGGAGGCCATCGCCGAGGGCGCCGACCTCATCGTCATGGGGTCACGCGGGCTCTCGGGCCTCAAGCACCTGCTGCTCGGGAGCATCGCAGAGCGCGTGGTCCAGAAGTCGCGCTGCCCGGTCCTGACCGTCAACCATCCGGACGACACACCGGAAGATCGCGCGGGCTGACGGGCGTCGAGCCCAAGTTCAAGCCAGGCCGAGTCAAGCCAGGCCGAGGGCGCGGTCCTGCTCTGCAGGGTCGAGGTCCTCGAACTGCAGGATGCGCATCTCCTCGAAGGCCTCGCGCACGTAGGGCGTGAGCAGCCCCAGACGCTTGAGGTTGGGCACGACGCGCGAGAAGAGCTGCTGCCGGAAGAGCTGCAGAATGGGCGATTGCAGCAGGATCTCGCGGACGTCCTCGGGCGGGAAGCCCATGTGGAGCGAGACCTCCTCACCGATCAGGCGGTCGCGCATCAGACGGCACGCCTCGATGACGAAGTCTTCGCGGTCTCGCAGGTCGCTCGCGGACATGTCGTCGTAGTAGCCGCGCAGCGACAGCACACCGAAGGCGACGTGTCGCGACTCGTCGCGCATCACGTTGTGGACGACGTCCTTGAGCAGCGGCTCTTCGGCCAGCTGATGGAGATTTGCGAACGCCGCCATCGCGAGCCCCTCGACGAGGATCTGCATGCCGAGATACTTGAAGTCCCAGGCGCCGTTCAAGATGATGGTGTCGAGCAGAGACTTCAGGTTCTCGTTGATGGGCCATTCCCACTCGAGCTTGTCGCGCAGGTAGCGGCTGAACACTTCGACGTGTCGCGCCTCGTCCATGGTCTGGCTGGACGCGTAGTACTTGGCGTCCATCCACGGCACGGCCGAGACCAGCTGCGAGGCGACGATCATGGCGCCCTGCTCTCCGTGCATGAACTGCGAGAGCTGCCAGGAGATCTGCGCGTGGTTGAATTCGCGCTTCTCCTTGTCGGACAGCTTCTTGTAGGGCGCGTAGTCCTCGAGCGGGTTGAACTGCGCCGGGATGATGGGGTCTTCGGGGTCGACCTGGATCGACCAGTCGAGGGCGGCGGCGTTCCACTGCTCGCGCTTGGCCTTCTCGTAGAGGTCGCGCAGACCCTCCTTCACCGAGCCGTAGCGCCAGACGTAGCTGGTATCGAAGGACGTGAGGATCGTCTCGAGCTCGGCGTCGGTGGTATCGACCCGGCCCCGAGGATCGTGGGCGGCAGACATACAGCGGGCTCCCGTAGCGAAAACGCAACGGCTACCCGGCATGTATCGGCCGTAGATTCAGCGACCTGAGTGGTTCAGCGGCCGAATGGTCAGCATCACGCCCCCCGAGGGGGCCGTGGCTTCAGGAGCGCGCCTTGTCGCCCAGGGCGCCGGCAGGATGCCTCGCCGCGTAGTCCTCGCGGCTGAAACCCGACCTCTCCTCGAGCAGTGCCGAAAGCGCCGCGAGCACCGCGACCTCGGCGGCGATGCTGGCGCGGGGCGCCAGATCCAGCGGGCCACCCTCGCTCTCGACGCCGGCGTCCAGGGTGACCCGTGCGGCGGACGCCAGCGCCGACGCGGGGTTGCCAGTGACGGCGATGACCTGCGCGCCGTGGGCCTCGAGCAGGTGTGCGAGCTCGACGGTTTCGCGCGTGCTGCCGCTGTTCGAGATGGCGATCACCACGTCGCCCGGCACCACCTGGCCGAGACTTCCGTGGGTCGACTCGGTGGTGTGCAGGAAGGTTGCCGGGGTGCCCGTCGACGACAGCAGTGACGCCGCATAGCGACTGACGTGCTCCGGTTTGCCGAGGCCCGTGACATGCACGCGCCCGCCGCGCGCCAGGGATTCCTCGACGATGCGTGCCGCCGCGATCAGCGCTTCGCCGTCGTGGCGTTCGGCCAGGGACTGCAGCTCGTGGGCGGTCCGGTACAAGACCGCGAGCCCGGCAGACGCTCCTTCGCCCGCCGCGTCCACGGCGACGGTCGCTTGCGCGAGCGCGAACGCGGCACCGCCGGTCCCGGCATAGAAAGCCTCGACGCGCGCTCGCGCCGCCAGCGGATCTTCCGGGAAGGCGCCCATCTGCTCGACGCACGCCGCGCCGCACGCGTTCGCGAATCGGCCGGTGTCCTGCCAGTCGAGCCCGCTCGCCCGCGCGACCAGCAAGCCACCCAGGAAGGCGTCGCCCGCACCCGTACTGTCCACGCACTTCGCGGAAGCCGCGGGAACCTGGCCCTCCCAGTCCGCGGCCGAGATCGCGCAGCCCCCGTCGCCGTCCGTGACCACGACCGCGTCGTTGCCGAAGCGCGACCGGATCGCGCGCGCGAGCGCGAGGGGATCGTCGGCGTGTTCGGGGAACAGCGCGCGCCCAGCGATCTTCGCGGGCTTCAGGATGTCCGCCGCCTCGAGCACGGCGATCAGGCTGGCCTCGTCGCCGAGCGTCGCGATGGCATCGGCGGCCGGCACGTCGAAGTCGACGACCGTCTGGCGCCCGGCTTCTCGCGCGATGGTCAGGGCCTCGAGGGTGGCCTCGAGAGGAAGCTGCGAAACCTCGGTGCTGAGGGTGCGCGCACGCGCGATGAACGGCGCGTGATGTTTGCGAACGTGTTCGCGAGTGGTGGCGCTGGTGGCGCCAGGCGCCATGTAGATGCTCCGCTCGCCCGAATCGTCGACAAAGATCTCGGCGACGGTGCTGGCCGCGTCGGGGTCGATGTGGATGTCCATCTCGATGCCCGCTCGCTGCATGGCCGCTCTCAGGAAGCGGCCACCCTCGTCGTCTCCCTGGCGTCCGAAGATGCCGGTGCGAAGCCCCAGCACCGCCGCCCAGCCGAGATGGTTGAGGACCACGCCCCCCACGTAGCTGCGGACCGGACCGCCGCCTTCGACGTCCCGCAGCACACCCTTCTCGCCACCTTCGAGAATGCGCGGCGCGCGGTGGACGCGGTCCACCGCCATGCTTCCGATCCCGACGACGTCGAGATCGGCGGACGGCTCAGTCATGCATCACCTGGGGCTACCGAACCTGGGTCCGGGCCCGGGAAATCAGGGAACGACCGTAACCCAGGGCGCGCCGAGCGCACGCGCCGTGTCGCGAACGGCCTCGTAGCGCGCATCGAAGCGGTCCGCGTCGGGAGCCCCGAGCGAAGGCGTTCCCGGCGCGACGGCGGCGCTGCTGATCACGCCGTCGAGCAGCAGGGCGCGCTTCAGGCAGGCGATGGTGCGACGTCCGCCCGCGGCGATCTCGGTGGCGGCGCGGAATGCGTCGAGGATCGCCCGCATCTCCGCCATGCGTTCGATGTCCCCGGCCCGGCAGACCTGCCAGGCCCGGGCCCATTCACGGGGTAGTGCGTTGGCCGGGCCGGACACGACGCCGATGGGCAGCGCGTTGTGCATGCGGTAGCGGTACCAGTGTTCGGCGATGGTCCCGAGCACACCGGTTCGCGGCTTGAAGAGATCGAAGATCAGCATGGCGCTGCCGACGTAGATGCCGAACTCGCCGCGGTCCCGGAAGCTCGCCGCTGCCTTCGTGTAGTTGCCGAGCACCTTGCGGGTGGCCGACACCTTGATGCCCCGCACGAAGTCGAGGCGCGACATGGCCTTCACCTGGCGCGTGCGGATGTGCGGCGCGTTCGGGTCGACGGCGATGTCGGCGTTGTCGTAGAGATAGACGGGGATACGGCGCGGCCGCTGGTCGAGCAGGTCGGACACGTCGCGCTGCACGAAGCGCACCGGGTCCGTGATGCCCTTGATGGAAAGCGGCGCGAGCACCGCGGCATCCACACCGCAGGACATCGCGAAGTCGAGGTTCTCGAGGGTCTCCTGCGCGGTCGGTGCGGTCACCCCGGCCCACGATTCGACGCCGCGACCGGTGGCGGCCTGCAGGCTCGTGTTGAGCTTCTGGCACTCTTCGGCGCAGACCTGGATCACCCGCTGGCGGGTGTCGTTGTCGACCTTGTCCCACTCGCCGGTAGTCCCGGCGGCGAAAACGACGTCCGCCCCGTATCCGTCCTGGATGACGTGGCGAACGAGAGCCCGTTGATCGGCTTCGAGAAGCCGCCCGTCCGCGTCGAGCACGGTCATGACCGGCACCGAAAGGCCGTGGCACGGGTGAGTGTCTTCTACGCTCCGCATGACGCGGAGTAGTGTGCCTCAGACCGTCTCGAAGAAGTAGGTCATCTTGGTGCCGAGCGCGGTCGCGAGCTTGTGAAGCGTCGACATGGACGCCGCGCTCTTGCCCAGCTCGATCTGCGAGATGAGGCTCACCGACAGACCCGTCCGGTTGGCCAGCTGCTTGAGGGTGAGCGGCCGCGAGTGGCGGCGTTCCCGGATGCGGCGACCGACCTCCAGGTTGAGGCGGGTCTCGAGATCCACCAGGAGACCCTTTTCCTGGATGGCCTCTCGCAGAACGATGCGCAGCTCGTCGGGGTCGACCGGCTTGCGCAGGTAGTTGAAGGCCTGCTGCTTCATGGCGGCCACCGCCATCTCGACGGTCGGGAACTCGGTGGTGGCGATGATGCAGAGGTCGCTGTCGGACGAGCGCAGCTGCTCGAGCGCGTTCATGCCCGGCTCGTTCTCCGGCGAGACGTCGATGACGACCAGCTGGAAGCGGTTGTTCCGGACTTCCTGCATGGCGCCGGCCGGGTCGGTCACGGCGCTGACCCGGTAGCCCTCCTCGCTGAGGATGTTCTTGAGCTGGAGGCTGGTTTCTTCGTCCGGATCGACGACGAGGATGTTGAGTCGCTGCGGTTGGCTCATCAGGTGGCTCCCGTGGGTCGGGAGGCTTCCGCCTTCACGGTTGCGGATTGCCTGCTCCCGGGTGTGCGTCGGTGGCCGCAACTCCTGAACTCTTCAGGGGTTACGGCACCCTGGTGCGTTCCACTGGAGATCTATTCGGTATAGGTGGCCGCTTGCATTAGCCCTGAATTGGAGAATTCGTGGATTTATCAGGGCCACCGGGAGCGCCACCGGGAGGGCTAGCGAAGGCGGCCAGGAGCGTGCGCGGCAGAGGGCCGCGCAGCCGCAGCACGCCGGAACCCACGGTTCCGGCCGCTAGCGCGCGGCGGGGGCGGTGGGGGGCAGCGCCCCCTCTTCGCCCGACTCGGGCGGGGTCAGCAGCCAGGCGCGCCGGAAGCCGGCGGCGGGGGCGTTGACGGGCACGATGCTCTGGATATCGAAGCGGATCGGCTCCCGCTCGGGCTCGTAGATGGTGATCGAGCCCGGGAAGCGCACGCCGCTGAAGTCCACGACGGGACCGAAGTCCACCACCGCACCGTCGAGCCCCTGCATCCGGACGATCTCGAAGCTGCGACTGTCGACCCAGAGACCCGGGATGACCGGATCAGCGGCTTCACCCGCGGTAGCAGGGACTTTGGCTGCGGTACTGGCCCCGGAAGAGCCTGCCGGCAGGCCGACTTCTTTGGCGAGGTCCGACTCCGCGGGAGCCGGCGCCACGCGCTTCGGGTCGCCCAGCACATAACAGATGCTGCCGCCGCAGGGCGCGAGCGCCGCCGCGTTGGGGTCGAGCCCGTAGTCGCTGAGCGCCTGGAGCAGCACGTCGGACGAGTCCGCCTGCAAGAAGGAGAGCGGCGGCAGGAAGGCCCGGGGCTCCTCGAGCTCGCGTCCGCCGCGACTGGCGGTGTGGTCCGTCACGACTCGCAGGTGCCGTTCGACGCGCCCCGAGGCGTCGCGCAGCTCGAGGCGCGCCAGACCACTCGGGTGGGTGATGAGCTTGCCGGTGCCGATGGGCTCGCGGTCCGCCACGCGCAGAGTCAGCTCGAGCTGCAGCGCCTGGTCCCGGGACGACGCCTCGTTGGCGTTCGCCATGGCCTTGGCGATGCGCTCGGCGGCGGGCACCAGTGCGTGCGAGACGGCCGCAGCCAGCAACGTCACGAGAACCAGCGCGATACCGGCCCGCAGGCGGGTCAGCCCTTTCGAGCCCCTCGACGGGGTCAACGAGTGAACCCGGTCACCGTACTGCCCCCGGCGTAGCGCGCGCGCGCGCCCAGCTCGGCCTCGATGGCCAGCAACCGGTTGTACTTGCAGATGCGATCCGTGCGGCACAGGGACCCCGTCTTGATCTGACCGGCACCGCAGCCGACCGCGAGATCGGCGATCGTGGTGTCCTCGGTCTCGCCCGAGCGGTGCGAGACGACGACCCCGAAGCCCGCATGCTTCGCCATGGCGATGGCTTCGAGTGTTTCGGTCAACGTGCCGATCTGGTTGACCTTGATGAGGATCGCGTTGCCGGCCTTTTCCGCGATGCCGCGTTCGAGGATGGCTGGGTTGGTGACGAACAGATCGTCGCCCACGATCTGCAGCTTGTCGCCAAGAGCCGCCGTGAGGGCGCTCCACCCCTCCCAGTCCGCTTCGGCCAGGCCGTCTTCGATGGATACGACGGGATAGCGGTCCGTCCAGTCCCGCCAGTAGTCGATCATCTGCGCGGTCGTCTTCTCGACGCCTTCGCCCGTGAGCTGGTAGCGGTCGTCCCGGTGGAACTCGCTGGCCGCCGGATCGAGGGCGATGAAGACCTGCTCGCCGGGCCGGTAGCCGGCGCGCTCGATGGCCCCCATCAGCAGCTCGATGGCGTCACGATTGCTGTCGAGGTCCGGCGCGAAGCCGCCCTCGTCTCCCACCGCCGTCGACAGGCCCTTCTCGTTCAGCACGTCCTTGAGGGTGTGGAAGATCTCGGCCCCCCAGCGCAGGCCCTCCGCGAAGCTGGGCGCGCCCAGCGGGTAGATCATGAATTCCTGCAGGTCCACGCTGTTGTCCGCGTGGGCGCCGCCATTGATGACGTTCATCATCGGGGCAGGCAGCAGCGACGCGCCTTCGCCGCCCAGGAAGCGGTAGAGGGGCTGCCCGGATTCCGCGGCGGCCGCATGGGCGGCAGCCAACGAGACGCCGAGCAGCGCGTTTGCGCCGAGCCGCGACTTGGTGTCGCTGCCGTCGAGCTCGATCATCTTGCGGTCGAGGGCCGCCTGCTCGTCGAGGCCGCCGAGTGCCATGCCGGCGACGGCTGCCGCCAGCTCGCCGTTGACGTGGCCGACGGCCTTGAGGACGCCCTTGCCGCGGTAGCGCGCCTTGTCGCCGTCCCGCAGCTCGAGGGCTTCGCGCGAGCCGGTCGAAGCGCCGGACGGCACCGCCGCGCTGGCGACCTGCCCGTTGCTGGTGCGGACCTCGACGCTGAGTGTCGGGTTGCCCCGAGAATCGAGGATCTCTCTCGCCTGGACTGCCTGGATGGCTACACCGCTCATGACTCTCCCGCTGCTGGGTCCGCCCGGGATGTCGGCCGGATCGGATGGCGCGGGACGGTAGCAGGGTGCCGGAAAACCCTCACCGCGCGGGGCGCCTCGCCCAGGCTCGCCAGCCGAAACCGGGGTCCCGGCTTGCTGCGGGCGCGCGGCCTTCTGCCGCGCACGCCCTTAGACCCAGCTAGAGCCGGGGGATCGCCACGGGCCGGCCGTCTGCGTCGGTGAGGATTTCTGCCTCGACACCGTAGACATCGGCCAGCAGCTGGCGCGTCAGGACGTCCGCCGGCGGGCCACTCGCGGCGATCACGCCGCCGTGCAGGACCGCGAGCCGGTCGCAAGTGCGCGCCGCCAGGTTGAGGTCGTGGGACACCACCAGCGCCGACCGACCCGCCGCCGCCAGCTCGGCGACCACCCGCAGCAGTTCCACCCGGTGCCGCAGGTCGAGAAAGGCGGTCGGCTCGTCGAGCAGCAACAGGCTCGCTTCCTGGGCGAGGGCGCGGGCGAACGACACCAGCTGGCGCTCACCGCCCGACAAGCTGAAGACCGAGCGGTCCGCCAGGTGCGCGATCCCCATGCGGTCGAGGGCGGCGCGACTGTGGGCGATGTCGTCCGCACTGTCGAAGCCGGTCAGCGGCTGGTGGGGGACGCGCCCCATCACCACCAGCTCGCCGGCGCGAAACGGGAACGGGATGGCCGTGTCCTGGGGTACGACGGCGAGCCGGCGGGACAGCTCCCGGCGCCGATAGTCGGAAAGCGGTCGACCGTCGAAGCGCACGTCCCCGGCGTCTGGCACCAGCACGCGACTCGCCACGCGCAGCAGGGTGGTCTTGCCGGCGCCGTTCGGTCCCACGAGACCCACGATCTCGCCGGGCGCTACCGCAAGATCCACGCCGCGCAGCACTTCGCGGCCGCCGAGTGCGACCGCAACCCCGGACATCTCGAGTCCGCGCGTCATCTCGCCCTGCTCCGGGAAAGAGCCCTCATCCGGACAGGACCCGGAGGTGATGACGCCGCAGCAGCACCAGGAAGAGCGGACCGCCGACGATGGCCGTGATGGCGCCAACGGGTAGCTCGCGTCCGCCCAGCAAGGTGCGCGCCGCCGTGTCGCAGACGATGAGAAAGGCCGCGCCCCCGAGCGCCGCCGCCGGAACCAGCAAGCGGTGATCGGGCCCGACGATCAGCCGCAACAAGTGAGGGATGATCAACCCGACGAAGCCCACCAGGCCGGCGACCGATACGGCCGCCCCCACCATCAGTGAAGTGGCGAGCAGCAGGATCCGTTGATGGAGCGCGACGGGAACACCGAGTTGCTCGGCGGCTTCGTCGCCGAGCGCCAGTACGTTGAGCGACCGCGACAAGGTCAGCGCCGCGCCGGCGCCCAGCACGAGGAAGACCACCAACCAGGGCGCGACGTCGATGCGCGCCGCGGACAGGTTGCCCACCAGCCACAGGAAGATGCGCGCACCCTCGGTCAGCCCCGCCGCCGACGCCAGGAACACGATGGCCGCGGACGCGAAAGCATTGAAGACAACGCCGGTCAGCAACAGATTGGCAGCGGAGACCCGGGCGCCGACGCCCGCCACCAGATAGAGGAGGCCCGTCGCGACCATCGCCCCCACGAACGCCGCCGGCGGCACAGCCGCGTACCCGAGCCCCAGGAGGCCGCCGAGGGACAGCATCGCGATGCCGCCCAGGGCCGCGCCCCCGGAAACACCGAGGATGAACGGATCCGCGAGCGGGTTGCGCAGCAGCGCCTGGAAGACGACGCCCGCGAGGGAGAGGCACGCACCCACCAGGCCCGCCAGCGCGACGCGCGGCAACCGGATCCCCCAGACGATGTCCGTTGCCGCGCCCTCGCCGCGACCCGCCAGGGCCGCGGCGACCTCTGAGAGCCCGAGCCGGCTGGGACCCAGCGCGACACCCAACACGACCGCCAGCGCGAGCAACAACAGCAACAGCAGTACGACAGTCGCGTAGCGTCCGGGCGTCAGGTGCTTCACCGCTCGAGCTCCGCGGCGGCCGCCGGGCCGTGCAGCGCCGCCACCAGCGCCAGCAACGCGCGGTCGAGGAAGGGGCCGGGCAAGGTGACGATCTGCGGCTCGAGGTGCAGCACCCGCCCGGACGCCACCGCCGGGATCGCCGGCCAACGCGACCAGTAGTCGAGGGGATCGCCGGGCTCGTCACTCATGTCGATCAGCACGTCGGGCGCCGCGTCGATCAACCACTCCACGGCGACCTGGGGATAGGGCTCGCCGAAGCCGGCGCCCAGGTTGTCGGCGCCGGCGACCGCGAGCAGCTCGTCGATGAAGCCGCCGCTCCCCACCACGAAGACCGGGTCGCGCTGCAAGACGATGAGCGCCCGCGGTCTCGGACCGGTGGCGCTGCGCGCGCGCGCCGCCGCCGCGGTGCCCTCGATGGCCGCGATCCGCGCCGCCGCCTCCTTGTCCTTGCCCACCAGTCTTCCCATTTCCCGGATGTTCGCGAGCACCTGGGACAGCTCGATGTTCTCGCAGACGATCACCCGGACGCCCAGCTTGCGCAGTCGCGCCACGAAGTCGCGCTGCTCGACACTCGGGACCACCACCACGGCGTCTGGCTCGAGCGCAGCCACGGCCTCGAGGCTCGGATTGAAGAGCCCGCCAACGCGCGGCAGGTGGGCGACTTCCGGCTGCTGCAGGGCCGAGAACTCGTCGACCCCAACGAGCTGTTCGCCCGCACCCAGCGCCAGGAGGATCGCCGTCAGCGAGGGGTTGATGGAGACGATGCGCAGGTTGTCCGGCGCGCGGGCCGCCGGGTCGGCTGCTCGCGCTGACTGCTCCGGCTCGCCGCAGCCCAGGACCACCGCCACGAGGGCGGCCAGCAGAGCTCTACGACGACCGCTGTGGTGCATCGGCCCAAGCTAGCGGACGGGGCCCAAACGGCTCCGTCTTCGGCAGGGGCCGGCTCAGCGGAGGGCGACGGTGAGCCGGTCCGGCCCGCGGACGATGGCGCGACACGGCGCCGAGGCCAGCGGATCTCCGACCAGCCGCATGTCCGGGAAGCGCTCCGCGAAGGCATCGAGGGCGATCTCGAGTGACTTGTTCGCGAGATGCATACCCGGGCAGGACCGCTCCCCTCGCCCGAAGGTCAGGGCGTCCTTCTCCGGCCGCGCGAGGTCGTATCGGTCCGGTTCGTCGAAGACGGCGGGGTCGCGATTCGCCGCCGACATGCTGAACAGCACCATGCTGTTCGCCGGCAGCCGGGTGCCGGCGAACTCCACAGGCTCGTCGCGGGAGATACGAGGCAGGTTTGCGACCGGCGGCTCCCAGCGCAGCAGCTCGCGGATGGCGCCCGGACGCGCTGCCGGGTCGTCCACCACGGTCTTCCAGGCACCGGCCTGGCTGAGCAGGGTGTGGATCAAGCTGCCGAGTCCGTCGTGGGTGGTCGTCGCGCCCGCCGAAAACATCAGACGGATGTGGGCCATCACCTCGGAATCGGTGAGACGTTGTCCCTCGACTTCCGAAAGCAGCAGCTCCGAGATCACGTCGCCGGCCGGCTCCCGCCGCCGCGCCTCCAGGGTCGGCGACAGGTAACGCGTGAACTCGTCTGCGGCCTGCAACGAGACCTCGCGGGGAGTGCCCGGCGCGCCCAGCATCTCCCACGCCCAGCGGTAGAAGTCCGACTCGCCCTCACGCGGGACGCCGAGCAGACGCGAGATCACGAGGAAGGGGAAGATGCGCGTGACCCGCGGTACGAGGTCCACCTCGTCTTCGCCGGCGATGCGGTCCAGCACCTCGTGGGCGAGATCTGACAGCCCGCCTTCGGCGAAGCGATCGACGGCGCGCGAGCGGAAGGCCGGCGTCGCGAGCTTGCGGTAGCGGCGATGGCTCTCGCCCTCCATGGACTGGAAGTTCGGCCCGATGATCTGCGCGATGGAGTTCTGGTAGAAGGGCGCAGGCGGCAGGGCTTCCGGGTCGAGGAAGCCGGCGAGCAGGGTCTCGAAGTCGGTGGTGACGAAGACCGGGTTGCCACCGAAGAGCGCCCGCGCGAGCGGCCCTTCTTCGCGCAACCGACGCAGCGTTGCGTGCATGGCATCGCCGGGCATCGGGTCGAGCACGAAGTCCGGAAGCGGCATGCAGCGAGGATACGACCGATCCAGAGGCGGGGGAAGCTCGGCACCCGGGCAGGCGGGCGGGCATGGGCGGGTGGGCGGGTGGGCGGGTGGGCAAGAAAGGTGCCGGACGCCTCTTCTGGCGCCCGGCACCCCGTGCCCGGTCGCGCCTACAGCTTGCGTGCGGTGGTCTTGCCCGTGACGGTCACGAAGGGTCGCATGCGCTCGAGCATGGACTCTCCGATCCCCTTCACGGCCAGCAGGTCTTCCACCTGCTTGAAGCCGCCCTGTTCCTTCCGGAACGCGACGATGGCCGTCGCCCGGGCGGCGCCCACGCCGGGCAAAAGCTCGAGCTCGGCGGGCGTGGCCGTGTTCACGTTCACGACACCGGCAATCGGCGGCGTGCTCGCTGCAGGCTTCGCAGCCTGCGCCTGTGCGGCGGCCAGGGACAAGCCCAGGGTCAACGCGCAGGCCAGGAGGACTCTCTTCACGGCGAGCTGCCGCAACGAGTCGGTGGTTCGGTTCATGGTCGTGCTCCGCGGGACCGCGGGTGACCGTCAGGGCGTCAGACTGGACGTCCGATGGGACGTCGAACTGGATGTCGAACTGGACGTCGAACTGGGCTTCCAGCTTTCGGCTTCAAACGAGCAAGTGGTCGAGACAAGAGTCGAGCAAGTGGTAGAGCTAGTGATCTCGCCCCGCCGCATAGTCGGCAGCCGCGATCAGTGCTTCCTTTGCGGGACCGTCCGCGAAGGCTGCGATTGCGGCCTTCGCGCGGACGACGTGCTCACAGGCGCGCTTCACCGTGTCGGGGGCACCGTTGTAACGGTCGACCAGCTCGACCACCGAGCCGAAGTCCGCCTCACTGACCACGTCGACGTCCTTTTCCTGGCTTCGCGGGTCCGTCGGGTCGAGACCCAGCGCGTCGGCCTGGCGCGCGCGCTTGAGAACGCTGGCAATCAACTCGCGCTCGCCGCCGGTGCAACGCTTCAGCGTCAGCAACAGCGGCAGGGTCACCTTGCCCTCGTGCAGATCCGTGTGGTCGCGCTTTCCGAGAGTCGAGACGCTGCCGTCGTAGTCGAGGGCATCGTCGCGCAGCTGGAACGCCAGACCGAGCTCGCGGCCAAACTCGGCAACGCTCCGCCGCTCGCTGCGAGTGACGCCGCCGAGCAGCGCACCGGACTCGCAGGCGACGCTCAACAAGGTGGCGCTCTTGCGATCGATCACCTTGTAGTACTGCGCCTCGGTGGCGCCGACGTCGAAGCTGAATTCGAGCTGGAGCAGCTCGCCCTCGGCCATCAAGCCGATGGTGTCCGCGAAGCGCTCGAGGATTTCGATGCTGCCGTCTTCGATGATCATGTTCGACGCGGACGCGTAGAGGAAGTCGCCCCCGAGCACCGCGCGCCGGTTCCCCCAGATGGCGTTCGCCGACGGGCGGCCCCGGCGGAGGTCCGAGAAGTCGACCACGTCGTCGTGCAACAGCGTTGCCGTGTGCAGTAGCTCGATGGCCGCAGCGACCTGGATGCTGCGCGGACCCGTATAGCCGCACATCTCCGCGCTCATCAGGACGAGCACCGGGCGCATGCGCTTGCCGCCCGAAGAGAGGACGTGGTCGCCAATCGAGACCACCAGCTCGCTGGGCCCGCCGAGCTGGTCGCGCATGGCGCGCTCGACGAGATCGAGCCGGCCGGCGAGGCGGCGGAAGACGCCCGCGATCGGCGACCTTTCCGGGACGGGCTGCGGCGTAGCCGAGGGGGGCTGCGTCATCGGGCGTCGATCTTAGCCGCGGGATCCTGCAGTGTCAAAGCACCTGTGGCGACAAAGCCTAGGAAAAACAGCTGGTTAACGCGCGTTCACGGATGAGGTCCGGAGCGTTCGGAGCGCGCCGGTCACCGTCAACCCTGCGGCTGCCACGGGGTCGACGGCACGCTAGGCTGCCGACCCGTTTTTGAGCCTCAAGCACGGAGACCCGCAATGACCATCGACTACCACCAGCTCGCGGATCGCGCCCTCGAAGGCGGCGCCCCCTCACGTGAAGAAGCGGCCTGGCTGCTGGACGCCAAGGATGTCGAGCTGCTGCGACTCGTCGACGCCGCCTACCAGCCGCGCCGCAAGCACTTCGGCCGCAAGGTCATGGTCCACGTGCTCAACAACGTCCAGAACGGCCTCTGCCCGGAAGATTGCGGCTATTGCTCGCAGAACCGCGATTCCGGCGCCGCCATCCGTCAGTACCCGATGAAGGACGAGCAGGAAATCTTCGCGGAAGCCGAGGCCGCCGCCCGGGCCGGCGCTTCCCGCTACTGCATGGTTCTTTCCGGCCGCGGACCGAATCTCGCCTATACGCGCCGCCTCGCCGAGGTGATCGCCGAGGTCAAGCGGCGCTTTCCCGTGGAAGTCTGCCTTTCCGCCGGCCTCGTCGACGACGAGAAGGCGAAGATCCTGGCGGAGGCCGGGCTCGACCGACTCAACCACAACCTCAACACCAGCGAGCGCCACTACCCCGAGATCTGCTCGACCCACAGCTACGCGGACCGCCTGGCGACTCTCGAGGCCGCGCGCCGCAATGGCATCGAGACCTGCAGCGGTCTGATCATGGGCATGGGCGAGCAGACCGCAGACCTGGTGGACGTGGCCTTCCAGCTGCGCGAGCTCGAGGTGCCTTCGATCCCACTGAACTTCCTGATTCCCATCGAAGGCAACCAGGTGACCGAGGACGGTTCCCTGACCCCGGAACGCTGCCTGCGGGCGGTGTGCCTGATGCGTCTCGTGAACCCGGCCGCCGAGATCCGGATCGCGGGAGGGCGCGAGGGCAACCTGCGGTCCCTCCAACCCCTGGCCTTGTACGCCGCCAACTCGTTGTTCGTCGAGGGATACCTGACGACCCGGGGCGACGCGGCCCGCGACACGTATGAGATGATCCGAGACGCAGGCTTCGAGGTGGAGGGCAACCCGCTCTACGACGCAGATGACGCGCGTCATGGCGCATTCCGCATCCCGGGTGGCGGCGACCAGCTCCTCAAGCCGGAGATCGCTGCGGACCCTGTCGCGGGCCAGTAGGCGCGGCCCGAGAGCTATCGGGCGCGTCATTCCGCGTCACCAGTCCTTTGACGCGATGAGTTCGACTTGCGTCGCCGCCTGCGTCAAGCACCGCGTTATCGCACTCTGGCGACGCTGAATCGCGCCTGCGCGCAGCGTGGCTAAAGGCCCTCGTCGGTGCGGTCGATCAGGCTCCCCAGGGAGACGCACGTGGCCACCCACAGGACCAGCACCAGCACGCTCACCGAGGAGGAGCTCCGCATCCTCGAGAGCAAGCTCAACATGCTGAAGCTCGACTACGAGCGGTACTTCCTCGGAAGTCGGCCGCGCGAGCCCGTGGTGCTCCGCCAGGAGATCCAGAAGTTCGTCACCCAGTGGTCGAACATGCCCATTCAGAACACGGCCCTGCGCTTTCGCTTCAGCACCATCAACTCGCGCTACCAGGCCATGAAGCGCCAGTGGGACAACATCCTGCGTCAGATGGAAGCGGGCACCTACAAGCGCGACGTCTTCAAGGCCAACATGCGTGGCGGCGCCGCCCGCCCCGGTGGCCCGCGCAACGCGGGCGCGGGAACGGACGACGCGGTGGTCAGCGCAAAGGCGGGCAATGCGCTCTTCGAGAGCTACCGGGACGCGGCGCTCGCCTGCGGGCAGAACGTCAAAGGCCTGTCGGCCAAGAAGCTGCAGTCCGTCGTCGACAAGCAGACCAAGAGCCTGCGCGACAAGCTCGGTTGCCAGGACGTGCAGTTCCGCGTGGTCGTGCAGAAGGGCAAGGTCAAGCTGAAGGCTGCGCCAATCAAGTAGCGCGACTGGGCTGGATCAGGACTTGGCGGCGGTTTCCAGCTGGGCCGTTGCTCTTGCCAGGGCGTCTTCCAGCTCGGCTCGCTGGGCGTCGTTCTCTTCGCCGTCGCCCAGGGCTTCGAGGGCGGTGCTTGCTTCCTGCTGTGCGGTGGTTGCCGCGGCCACGTCGATCTTGTCGGCCGCCACCAGCGAGTCGACCATCACCACCACCTTCTCGCCCGTCACTTCCGCGAAGCCGTCGGACACGGCGGAGAACTGCGAGCCCGCGCTCGTGCGGATCTCCATGCAGCCGTGGTCCAGGGCCGACAGGAAGCGTTCGTGACTCTCGAGTACGCCGAACTCACCGGCGGCGCCGGGGAGCACGACCTCGTCGACCGGGCCCTGGAAGGCCTGGCCCTGGGGTGTCACGACAACGAGCTCGATGGGCATGATGTGGGTAGGTCCTTCTTCGCGATCGACTCGAGCCGGCTCGACTCGACTGGCTTAGAGGGTCTTCGCCTTCTCGCGGGCGTCTTCGATGGTGCCGACCATGTAGAAGGCCTGTTCCGGCAGGTCGTCGTGCTTGCCGTCGAGGATCTCCTTGAAGCCGCGGATGGTGTCCTCGAGCTTCACGTACACGCCCGGCGTGCCCGTGAACTGCTCGGCCACCGCGAAGGGCTGGGAGAAGAAGCGCTCGAGCTTGCGGGCGCGGTCGACGGTGAGGCGGTCCTCTTCGGACAGCTCGTCCATGCCGAGGATCGCGATGATGTCCTGCAGGTCCTTGTACTTCTGCAGTGTCTGCTGCACACCACGCGCCACATCGTAGTGCTCGTCGCCAACGACCTGCGGGTCGAGGATCCGGGACGTCGAGTCGAGCGGGTCCACCGCCGGGTAGATGCCCAGCTCCGAGATGCGGCGCGAGAGCACCGTGGTGGCGTCGAGGTGGGTGAACGCCGTGGCCGGCGCCGGGTCGGTGAGATCATCCGCCGGCACGTAGATGGCCTGCACCGACGTGATCGACCCCTTGTGGGTCGAGGTGATGCGCTCCTGCAGCTCGCCCATGTCCGTCGACAGGGTCGGCTGGTAGCCCACCGCCGACGGAATGCGGCCCAGCAGCGCGGACACTTCCGAGCCCGCCTGGGTGAAGCGGAAGATGTTGTCGATGAAGAGCAGCACGTCGGTGCCCTCTTCGTCGCGGAAGTACTCCGCGGCCGTCAGCGCCGTCAGGCCGACGCGCGCGCGCGCTCCCGGCGGCTCGTTCATCTGGCCGTACACCAGTGCAGCCTTGTCGAGCACCGTCGTACCGTCGCTGAGCTTGGCGTCCGCCATCTCGTGCCACAGGTCGTTGCCCTCGCGCGTGCGCTCGCCCACGCCGCCGAACACCGAGTAGCCGCCGTGCTGCTTCGCGATGTTGTTGATCAGCTCGAGGATGACGACGGTCTTGCCCACGCCGGCGCCGCCGAACAACCCGACCTTGCCGCCCTTGGGATACGGCGCGATCAGGTCGACGACCTTGATGCCGGTCTCGAGGGTGTCCGACGTCGTGGCCTGCTCGACGAACTCGGGCGGGTCGCGGTGGATCGGCGAGTACTTGGCGGCTTCGATGGGGCCCTTTTCGTCCACGGGCTCGCCCACGACGTTCATGATGCGGCCGAGGGTGCCGGGGCCGACGGGCACGGTGATGGCCTTCCCGCTGTTCCGGACCTTCTGACCGCGGCGCAGGCCGTCGGTGGTATCCATGGCGATGGTCCGGACCGTGTTCTCACCGAGGTGCAGCGCGACCTCGACGGTCAGGTTGTCTTCGCGATCGTCGATGGCGGCATTGGTGGTGGTCAGCGCCGTGTAGATCTCGGGGATGTTTCCGGGCGGGAACTCGACGTCCACCACCGGGCCCATCACCTGCGTGATCTTTCCGTCTTCGGCCATTGCTTGTTCCTTCCTTGGGTCGGGCTTTGAGTCGGAGTGCGATCGGGACGCGTGCGTCCCGAATTCAGGGGAGTTACTCGAGCGCCTGTGCGCCGGTGACGATCTCGACCAGCTCGCGGGTGATCGCCGCCTGGCGAGCGCGATTGAACTGCAGCGTGAGGGCCTCGATCAGGTCCTCGCTGTTGCGGGTCGCGTTCTCCATGGCGGTCATGCGCGCGGCGTGCTCGCCCGCCTGGTTCTCGAGGAGTGCCTGGAAGATCGAAACTTCCAGGGTCTTGGGAGCCAGGGTCGCGAGCAGCTGCTGGGCGTCGGGCTCGATCGTATACGGCGCTGCCTCCTCGCCTTCCTGGTCCGACGGAGGGGCGGCGGACACGATCGGCAGCAGCTGCTGGATCTTCGCGGTCTGGTTCAGCGTGGACACGAACTCGTTGAAGACGATCACGACCTCGTCGAGCTCGCCGTTCTCGTAGGCGGCCGCCAGCTGTCTCGCGATGTGGGCTGCCTGGGAATAGGTGATCGCAGACCCGACCAGGTCCTTGACCTGGATCTGTTCGGGACGCCGCCGCTTGAAGTAGTCGCCCGCCTTGCGCCCGAGCAGGAACAGCGAGATCTCGTCGACCTCCTTGTCCCGGGTCGCCAGGAAACGGTTCGCGGCCTTGTTGACCTGACTGTTGAAGGCGCCCGCCAGGCCGCGGTCCGAAGTGATGATCACGACGCCCAGCTTCTTGACGGCTTCGTGGGCCACCAGCAGCGGGTTCTCGGCGTCGGTCTCCCCCGCGGCCACGGACGCGAGGGTCTCGCGCATGTGAAGCGCGTACGGACGCGCCTTTTCCACGGACTGCTGGGCCCGGCGCAGCTTGGCGGCGGACACCATCTTCATCGCGCTCGTGATCTTCTGCGTGCTCTGCACGGTCGAGATCCGGCGCTGGATGTCCTTGAGATTCGGCATCTTTCCTCGTGGGTCCGGGTCCACCGGACCGGGGGTGACGGGACGCGCGCTGCGGGTCGCGCTAGGCGGCAGCCTCGCCGGTGCGTGACGGCCGGAACACCTTCGCGAAGGCGTCGAGGGCGGCGACCAGCTTGGCCTCCGTCTCGTCGGTCAGCTGTCCCGTGCTCGTGATCGTCTCGACGACGTCGCCGTGGCTCTCGTGCATGAACACGAGCAGCTCGGCTTCGAAGCGCTTGATGTCGTCGAGTGCGAGCGCCCGGATCCACGACTTCCGGTCGCGTTGGGGCGTCGCCGCGTACAGGACCACGACCTGCTCGGCCATGGTCATCGGTGCGTACTGACCCTGCTTCAGGATCTCGACCTGGCGGTCGCCGTTGGCCAGCTGCTCCTGGGTGGCGGCGTCGAGGTCGCTGCCGAACTGGGCGAAGGCCGCCTGCTCACGGTACTGGGCGAGGGACAGCTTCAAGGTACCGGCCACCTTCTTCATGGCCTTCGTCTGCGCCGAGCCGCCCACCCGCGACACCGAGATGCCGACGTTGATGGCGGGACGCACGCCCGAGTTGAAGAGCTCGGTCTCGAGGAAGATCTGTCCGTCGGTAATCGAGATGACGTTGGTCGGAATGTAGGCGGACACGTCGCCGGCCTGGGTCTCGATGATGGGGAGCGCCGTCAGGCTTCCTCCGCCAAGATCGTCGTTGAGCTTGGCGGCGCGCTCGAGCAGCCGGGAGTGCACGTAGAAGACGTCGCCCGGGTAGGCCTCGCGTCCCGGCGGACGGCGAAGCAGCAGCGACAGCTGGCGGTAGGCGACGGCCTGCTTCGAGAGATCGTCGTACACGATCAGCGCGTGCTTGCCGTTGTCCCGGAACCACTCGCCCATGGTGCAGCCCGAGTAGGGCGAGATGAACTGCAGCGGCGCCGGCTCGGACGCGGTCGCGGCGACCACGATCGTGTAGTCCATGGCACCGGCTTGCTGAAGCCGGTCGACGACCCGGGCCACCGTGGACTGCTTCTGACCGGTGGCGACGTAGATGCAGAAGACATCGCCGCCCTTCTGGTTGATGATGGTGTCGACCGCGATGGCGGTCTTGCCCGTCTGGCGATCGCCGATGATCAGCTCGCGCTGGCCGCGCCCGATGGGCACCATGGCGTCGATGGCCTTGATGCCCGTGGCGAGCGACTCGTCCACCGACTTGCGGGTCACGATGCCGGGGGCCTTGATCTCGACCTGCCGGCTCTCCGTCGATTCGATGGGGCCCTTGCCGTCGATGGGCTGACCGAGGGCGTCGACCACCCGGCCGAGCAGCGCCTCGCCGACGGGCACCTGGATGATCTCGCCCGTCCGCTTGACGCTGTCGCCCTCGCTGATGCCGTGGGAGTCGGCCATGATCGCGACGCCGACATTGTCCTCTTCCAGGTTGAGCACCATGCCGCGGGCGCCGTTCTGGAATTCCACCAGCTCGCCGGCCATCACGTTCTCGAGGCCGTAGACGCGGGCGATGCCGTCGCCGGCCATCAAGACCCGTCCGGTTTCGGCGACGTCGATCTCGCGGTCGTACTCGCGGATCTCGCGGCGCAGGATGTCGGTGATCTCACCGGGCTTGATCTTCATCGGGTCAGGATTCCTTCGTGAGGTTTGCGCGCAGGTCATGCAGCTGCGCGCGGATGCTTCCGTCGAAGACCAGGTCGCCCACCTTGGCGATGGCGCCGCCGATCAGGCTGTCGTCCACGGTCACTTCGAGTCGGACTTCCATGCCGGTGCGCTCGGACAGGGCCCGGCGTAGGCGGTCCTGCTTACGTTCGTCGAGGGGGCTCGCAGACACCACCTCGGCGGTGACCAGGCCCGAGTCCAGATCGACCAGCCGCGCGTACTCTTCGCGAATACCCGCGAAGTCCACCATGCGGCGCTGCTCGATGAGGAACGAGTAGAAGTTGGTCACCAGCTTCGACAGGCTCTCGGCCTGTGCGACGGCCTCGAGGACGGCGAGCCGCTCCTTCACGGGATAGAGCGGGATGATGAGCGCCTCACGCAGCTCCGGTGCGCCTTCGAACAGCGCCGCCAGGGTGTCGAGCTCGGTGGCGGCTTCGCTGGTGCGACCGTCTTCCTTGGCGAGGCCGAACAGGGCGCGCGCGTAGCGGCGGGCGGCGGGAGAGCTCGGCATCAGTTCGCTCCTCCGCGAGCCGACGGCTCGACACGCACGATGAACTCGTCGAGGAGCCGATCGCGGTCGCTGTCCACCAGCTTTTCCCGCAGGATGCGTTCGGCGAGCTCGGCGGCGAGAGTCACCGCCTCGGCACGCAGCTCGGCCTGGGCACGCCGCAGCTCCTGCTCGACGGCGGCCTCGGCATCGCGGTGGATGCGCTCGGCGGCGGCCTGGGCATCCGACAGGATCTGTGCCGCGTCTTCCTCGGCATGCCGCACACCCTGGGCGCGAATCTTGTCGGTCTCCCGGTCGAGGTCGATCAGCTTGCGCTGCCAGTCGGCATAACGCGTCTCGGCGGCTTCGAGCAGCTTCGCCGCTTCGTCGAGGTCCTTCTTGATCTGACTGCGGCGGTCGGCGAAGAAGGCCTGGATGGGCTTGCGACCGAAGTAGATGAGCACCGCGAAGAGCAGCGCGAGGTTCGCCGCCTGGATGAACAGATCCCAGGCGCCACCACCCTCGGCCGCATGGGCGGGTGCCGCCAGCAGGGCCAGCACGCAAGCGAACGGCGCAGCCTGGCTGAACCGGGTCGGGACCTTCGACTGCTTCATGACGAAAGACTCCGACCCAGGATGCGTTCGGCGGCGAGACCCGCGAGCTCTTCGGCGCTGCCGCGCAGCGTCTGGCGCGCCTCGCCAAGGGATGCGCTGAGCTCTTCGCGCGCGCGAACGATGTCGCTGTTCGCGTCGGTCTTCGCCTTGCTCGTGACGTCCTGCATCTCGGCCCGGGCGACGTCCAGCTTGCGGCGGCGTTCGGCCGTCGCTTCGTCGTGCGCGACGCGGATCGATTCTTCGTAGCGGTCGAGGGCTTCCTGTGCCTGCTGGGCGACCCGTTCGGCCTTCTGCTTGGCGCCGGCGATCTTCTCTTCGCGCTCGTCCATCACCCGAAGCAGCGGTCGGAAGATCAGGCTGTTGAGCGGGAAGATGATGAGGATGAAGACGACCAGGAGGCTGACGGTGACCACCAGGTCCGGCGTCAGCTCGAGGGTGCCAGCAGCCTGCGCGGGGAGCGCGACGAGCGCCTGGGCCAGCACCACCACCAGCGCGAAGGCGAACGCGAAGGCGGCGGGGACCGCCCGTGCGGCGAGGGACGTCAAGGTTGCATCGCTCCTGAGGTGAAGTGCTCGAACCCGACACGACGCGCACCCTTCGCTTCGGACGGGCGCGGCAGCACGTTGCTCGACTCGCGGGAGAGCGGAAACGAAAGCGTTCCCGGTGCCTTGCCACAACGCATCGAAACGCTGCATGGGGCAGGTGGGTAGGGTTCCGGCCCCGCCCGCGCGGCCGGAATTCAGGTGCGCGAAGCGTCCCCGGTTTCGCAGCGACCGTCGAGCACACAGCCGTCGGCCAGGTGGATGCGGGGCGCGCGCAGGGTCCCCTGAACGCGCGCGCTGGGGGTGAGCTCGATTCGCCCTCGGGCGGTGATGTCCCCTTGGACGCTTCCCGCAACCACGACCTCGTCGGCCTCGATGGTGCCGACGATCTGGCCGGCCGCACCGACGACGAGGGTGCCGCGGCACAGGACCTCCCCTTCGATCTCCCCGTGCACCTGCGCCCGTCCCCGGAAGGTGAGCAGCCCTTCGAAGCGGGCCGACGCGGGGACCACCACCGGCCCGGCATCGGGGGCATCTGCGGAGGGCCTCGGCCGCGCCGGGCTGGGGAGGGGGCGGTCGGGTGCGGGATGCGGGTGGACGCTTGCGGTCATCAGAAGCCTTCGAGCATCAGCCGGCTGATGCGGTCCAGGTCCTCGCTGCTGCTGTACTCGATCTCGACCCGTCCGCTGTCACCGCTGCCCAGGATGCGGACGCGACTCTGGAAGTGCTGCTGCAGCAGTTCCTGCAAGCTCTTCAGGTGCGGGTTGCTGCTGGCCGTGGCTTCCGACCGGGTCTCGCGCGGCTTGCGCTGGCGCGAGACCGGGGACGGCCCGGCGATCTCGCGGCCCGTCTTCTCGGTCTCGCGAACCGACAGACCCTCTCTGAGAACGCGTTCGCATAGGCTCTTCCGGCGCTCCGGCTCCATCACCTGCAGCAGCGCCTTGGCGTGTCCCATGCTGAGCGTTCCGGTCTCGACGGCCTCCTGGATGTCGACCGAAAGATCGAGGAGTCGCAAGTGGTTGGCGATGCTGGAGCGATCCATGCCGACGCGCCGGCCGATGTCTTCCTGGGTGGCGCCCCGCTCGGCAAGGGCGCGGTACGCATACGCCAGCTCGATGGGGTTGAGGTCGTGCCGCTGCACGTTCTCGACGATGGCCAGCTCGAGGCGGTCGCCGGCATCCACGTCCGCGACAACCGCGGGGATGGATTCGAGACCGGCCTGGCGCGATGCGCGCCAGCGGCGCTCCCCGACGATCAGCTCGTAGCGGTCGCCGGCACGCCGCACGACGACCGGCTGCAGCAAGCCACTGCGAACGATCGAGCGCGCGAGGTCCTCGATCCGCGCCGGATCGAAGACCCGCCGCGGCTGGTCGGGATTGGGGTCGATCAGATCGACGCGGATGCGCGGCACGCTCGCTTCGGACGGCGGCGCTTCCGCGGTCGCGGGCGCGCCAGCGCGCGGCGCGGGCGGACGGCCTTCGGCGGACGGAAGCAGCGCACCGAGCCCGCGTCCCAAAGCATTTCGCGGTGCACTCATCGGCTCTCTCCTTCAGCGCCATCGGCAGGACTACCGATCGCGGCGCTGGTTGCACGCGAGCCTTCGTCCAGCATCTGCGCGAGTTGGGGCGGGTGTCGCGGGGTTTCGAGACCGAGCCCCGCAAGTACTTCGTCGGCGAGTCGCAGGTACGCGATCGCGCCGCGCGAATGAATGTCGTAGAGGATGATGGGCTTGCCGTGACTCGGCGCTTCGCTCAGGCGCACGTTCCGCGGGATGCGGGTGCGATAGACCTTCTGTCCGAAGTGGCTGCGCACCTCGGCCTCGACCTGACGGCTGAGGTTGTTCCGCATGTCGACCATGGTGAGGACGATGCCCTGCAACGCGAGGTCCGGGTTCAGGTGCTGCTGCACCAGGTTCACGGTGTCCATCAACCGCGCGAGTCCCTCGAGCGCGTAGTACTCGCACTGCATCGGGATCAGGATGGTGTCGGCGGCAGTGAGCGCATTGAGGGTGAGCAGCCCGAGCGACGGCGGGCAATCGACAACGACGACCTCATAGGACTCGCGCAGGTCTGCGAGTGCCGCCGACAGTCGGCGCTCGCGACTCATGGCCGAGACGAGCTCGATCTCGGCGCCCACCAGGTCCGGACCCGCCGGCACCAGGTGCAGGTGGCTCAGGGCCGTCGGGTGAACGGTCTCCTTCATGACGCAGTCACCGATGAGTGCGTCATAGATCTGGCGCTCGGGATCGGTGACCCCGAAGGCACTGGAGGCGTTCCCCTGGGGGTCAAGATCGACCAGCAGGGTCGCGCGCTCGGAGGCGGCCAGGCAGGCGGCGAGGTTTACCGCTGTGGTGGTTTTACCCACACCACCCTTCTGGTTGACGACTGCGATGACTCGGCTGCGCGTGGTCAATCCAGGTCCCCCAACGGCCGGATAGGTACCACACGCCTTCGCGGCACGTCCATCCTCGATGCGCAGCGAGGCGCAATTTGCGGCTGAAAGGGACCTGATTCAGCTCTCAGGCGGCTCGGGAAACCCAGACTGTTCGTTCTGGACCTCCGAGCGGGACCCGATAGGTGTCGTTTCGAGGATCGAGGAGTGCTCCCGCGTCCGCGACAGTGCGCGGGAACGTTCCACCCGGAACTACCAGGAGTGCGCCCGGCCGTGCCCAGCGGAGCATCCAGCCGACGAGCACATCGGGGGAGGCCACCGCCTGGGCGACCACGCAGTCCGCCGGGTCCGGGTCCAGTTCTTCGAACCTCCCGCGCACGACCCGAACATTCTCAAGCCCCAGGCTGCGGACCGCGTGCCGCTGGAAGTGATGACGGCGCTCTCTCGCTTCTACCAGGACGAAGGACGCTTGTGGGCGCAGGATCGCGAGCGGCAGCCCGGGGAAGCCGGCCCCCGAGCCCAGGTCTACCAGGCTTCCCACTGCAGGCAGGACGGTGTGTAGAGCGGCAGCGTCGAGGACCAAACGGCGTGCCACCGCAGAGGCATCCCGATGGCCCGTGAGGTTGATGCGCTTCCCCCAGTCGTCGACCAGGGTCGCCAGCGAAGCGAGTGGGCCTGCCGCTTCGGGCTCCAGCGACAGCTCCGCCAGGCCGGACGAGATCAGATCTTCGAGAGGTGTGGGGGTCACGGGGTTCCCCGTGGAACGCCAGCGGAACGGGAACGTTCCGCGTGGAACGCGAGCTTCCTAGTCGCGCTCGGCGGCCTCGCGGGACGCCGCTTCGGCTTCGGCGTACTCCGGGGCGCCTTCCGGGACGATCACGACCTGGCGATAGCGGCCGGTGCCCACGCTCATCGTCACGACGCCTTCGATGTCCCGCACAGCGACGTGCAGCGCTCGCCGGTCACGACCGTTCATCGGGTCGAGCGCGACCGAGCGCCCAGTGTCCTTCGCGCGCTTCGCCGCCCGGCCCGCAGTCCGCTCGAGGAACGACTCCCGCTGTGACTCGTCACCCTCGCAGTCCACCACCACGCGCTTGGGATCGTCGTCCCCGCGCATGGCGGCCTGGTTGGCCAGCAGCTGAATGGCGCCGATCGATCGATCCTCGGCACCCAGACGATCCGCGGCCGGTCCCTCGAGCTGGACCACCAGGAAGTCGTCTTCCTCGGTTTCGGTCAGCTGGAAGTTGCCGAGGCCCATCCGCTCCACGATCCCGAGCACGTAATCGCCGATGTCGCTGGTCTCTCCGTTCTTCGTGCCCTTCGATTCAACGGGCTCCGCAGACAGCTTCTCGGCATTGGTCTCGCCGGGCTCACCGCGGTCCTGCCGATCGTCGTCCCGGTCGCGACCACGACCACCACTGTCCCGGTCGCGACTACTTCGAGGACCGCGATCCCGGTCGCGCCCACCGCGCTCGCGACCACCACGACCTCCGCGATCGCGATCCCGACCACCACGGTCGCCACGATCTCCGCGATCTCCACGGTCGCCTCGACCACTTCGCTCGCTGCTGGGCCTCGGGGGCGGTGCGTTCTTCGGTACTGCGACGAGCGCGACCCGCGCGCCGAGCCCGAAGACATCGGCGGGCTGGGTGATCCGCAGCTCGCTCTCTTCGGTGCCGAAGAAGGCAACTGCCTTGCTGATGGCTTCGTCGCGGCTATCGCCGACGAATTCGTTCGGTTCAGAGGTGGCATCATACGACATGGGTTGAGCTGACTCCGTGTTGAGGATGGATAGGGTTTGAGGTGACGGGCCCGGTCAGGCGGCCTTCTCTTTGGCCTTCATGCGACGGCCTACCAGCATCTGGTGGGCGATCCCAAGGAAGTTGCTGACCATCCAGTAGAGCACCAGGCCCGACGGGAATTGGTAGAAGAGCACGGTCATCATGACGGGCATCATGACCATCATCATCATCTGCTGACTCGGATCGACGGTGGTCGGCGTCAGCTTCTGCTGCAGGATCATCGAACCGCCCATGATGATGGGCAGCAGGCGGAACGGGAAATCCAGGCCCGGGATCATGAAGAGCATGTCAGGCGCCGAAAGGTCGTCGATCCATAGGCCGAACGGCGCCTGGCGAAGATCGAACGAGCTCTGCAAGGCGAAGAACAGGCCGATGAAGACCGGGAACTGCAGCAGCATCGGTAGACAACCGCCGAGGGGATTTACACCCGTTTCCTTGTACATCGCCATCATGGCTTCGGACTGCTTCTGGCGGTCGTCCGCGAACTTGGCCTGGATCTCCTTCATGCGCGGCTGCAAGGCGCGCATCTTCTCCATCGATCGCATCTGGCGATTCATGATGGGGAGCGTCAACAGCCGGACCAGGATGGTGATCAGGATGATCGACCAGCCGTAGTTGGGGATGAACTTGTAACAGGAGTGCAGCAGCCAGACGAAGAAGCGCGTGAGCGGCTCGAACCACGAATACCCGAGGTCGACGGACTTCGAGAGGTCGCGCCCCACCGACTCGAGGAGCGCAGGCTTCTTCGGCCCGAGGAACGCGTTCCAGTGTCGCCGCGCAGCCTGGCCCGGCGCGATTTCCGCGGGCGGATAGCTGAGCGTGATCTCTGCCGCCTTGCCTTCGGTGAGCGACGTGAACATCGCACTCGTGCCTGCGATCGGGTCCGGAAGCAGCACGGCCGCGAAGTACTTGAGGTCGACGCCACCCCAGTGCACGTCGCGCCACGCCTCACCCGCGTCGCTGCCGCCGATACCGAGGAAGCCGGTACCCCCGACGGACGTCACGAGCTCGCGTTCGACGTCTTCCGCATGCATGACGACGAGCGACTGTTCTTTGTAGTCGTTGCCCTCGCGAACGGCGGTCGGCCAGGAAAGCGAGAAATCGGGCGCAATCAGGTGGTTGGAGCCGTTCTTCACTTCGACCGAGAGATCGAAGCCGTGGCCCTCGAGGTCGAACGCGTAGGTCTTGCGGACCTCGATGCCGCCGCGCTCGAGCACGAACACCACGCTGTCCGCCGTCGCACTCTCGACCCGGAACAGCTGCTCGCGCAAGTCGCCGATGCCGAGATCGCGGAACGCCATGCTGAGCGCGCCCGGCATGCCCGGGTCGACGTTCACCAGTTCGACGGGCTGACCCTTCGCCCCATTGTCGTCGAGTTCGCTGTAGTCCCTCAGCGCCCAGCCGCTGAGCGCTCCGCCGCGGTTGCTGAGGGTGGCGATGTACTGCACGCCTTCGATCGTGCCCTTCCAGGGCGCCACGGTCGGACCGGTGCCCAACTCGGCAGCGTCCGCGCCACGAGGCAGCGCGGTCTGACCCGCCTCATCGCGGTCCGCCCTCGCCACATCCATGATGACGCGCGCGTCATCCGCTTTCGGCTCGCTGGGCGCATCTTGACGCACCGCAGCAACCGTCGACTCCGGGATCGGCGGTGGCTCCTGGGTGGCCTGATAGCCCAGCCAGAGGCTGTAGACCGCGATCGACAGCGCGACCGCAAGGATGGTGTTTCTGTCCATTTTCAGGGGCCTCGGTCAGGGCCTCACGGGACGGGATCCAGCCCGCCCTCGTGGAAGGGATGACACCGACTCACGCGGCGAAGCGCGAGCCAGCCCCCGCGAACGGCACCGTGGGCCTCGATGGCCTCGATGGCGTAGCGCGAGCAAGTTGGGTGGAAGCGGCAGTTCTGCCCGAGCAGGGGCGAGATCCAACGCCGATACAGCCCGAGCAGCACCACCAGCAGCCGCGCCAGGAGCCCGGGTGTCCGGCCCTCATGCATGGCGCTTCCGATCGACGGATGCGGCGCGCTGCGCCAGATCCGTGAGGCGCGCGCTCAGCTCCCTACCGGAAAGCCGAGCCGCCGGACGCCGAGCGATCACCACGACGTCGACTCCCCCAGGCAGCTCATCTCTCGAGCGCCGGAACCAGTCGCGTACGCCGCGCTTGATGCGATTGCGAACCACAGCCCCGCCGACCTTGCGGCTGGCCGTGATTCCGATGCGACGAACCGGGTCCAGTAGGGTGCGGTCTTCGGTGACGCGCGCCGGTGCCACCAACATCACCAACTCTCGGGATGCGGTGCGACTTCCCTGTCGGGCAACGCGTGCGAAATCTCGCGAGATCAGGAGCCGGTCCGACCGCCGTAGGCGCTCGGACAGCATGCGCCTGCTACTTCGACCCGACGGACACGGAGAGCCGCTTGCGGCCCTTCAGCCGGCGCCGGCGGAGAATATCTCGGCCCCCGCGGGTCTTCATTCGGGCTCGGAAGCCATGCTTCCGCAATCTCTTGATTCGACTCGGCTGGTAGGTGCGCTTCATTCCGAGCCCTCCTTTCCCTCAGTTCCCTCGAATGCCTGCGGTTACCAACCCGGCGAGGTGCCGCGCGACGTGCCTCGAGGAGGCGCCGGGCGGTACCGGGTCAGAGCTTCCAGGCCCAGATTCCAGTCGGTGAATCCAGGCCCAGATGGAGCCCGGAAGGTCCGGAAGTATCCGTTTCCGCGTCGGGATGTCAACGGCCATCTGTGGCGGGCCTGGGCGGGGTGCCGGCGCGGATCGGATCGCCATCCCTCCCCCCGGATGCGATCCGACTCCCGCACCCGAGATGCTGGGTTGCGGCCCATCTCGAGGCGCGCGCGAAACGTCGGTTCAGTGACGCCACCGCCCGCGACCACGTCTGGTGTTTCGACCCTTCGCCGTCTGTCGTGCGTGGTAAACTCCCCGACAATACACGGCGCGTTCCCACCTTACTTGCACCACGCCCTGCGCGAATCGAGGTGGGTTCAGCCAACCAGCAATCGAGAACCATCCATCCGCTCGTCGATGCGACGCATTGGTACGACTTCCGACAATTCGAATCCCCTTGCCCTGCCCGGGGATGAGTTTGTTTTGTCGCTCTGTCGCTCACCACTGCTACTGCTTTCTTTAATGATTTCATAGAACAGTAGGAACAAGAGCATGAAGCTCTCCATTACAAAAGCCGAACTCACCCGCGGACTCGCCCGTATCCAGGCCATCGTCGAGAAACGGAACTCGATGCCGATTCTCGCGAACGTCCTGCTCGAAGCGAAGGGCAGTGGTGAGGAGGGAACTCTCGAGCTTGCCGCCACGGATCTCGAGGTGGGTATCCGAGGCTTGCATCCCGCAGACGTCAGCGAAGAAGGTGCGCTCACGATCTCGGCCAAGAAGCTCTTCGAGATCACACGCGAGTTGCCCGACGAGACGATTCACCTGGAATCGACTCCCAACGCGTATCTCACGATTCGCTGCGCAAGGGCCGAATTCACCCTCGCGGGCACCGCTGCAGAGGAATATCCGACGCTACCGACTTTCACGCCCGAGAAGGTCGTGCCCGTGCAGGCGGCCATGCTGGGTCAGATGATCGAACGCACCATGTACGCCGCCTCGGTGGACGAGACCCGATACAACCTCAACGGTGTGTACCTCGAGGTGCTCGACGGCAACAAGCTTCGCATGGTTGCAACCGACGGGCACCGCCTCGCGTGCGTCGACCGGACCATCGGCGACGACGCGAAGGCGCTTGCGAGTGGCGTGATCATTCCGCGCAAGGGACTGGCCGAGCTGAAGCGCCTCGTCGACGAGGACGATGCCGACGAGATCGAGCTGGCTTTCGAGGGCAACAACGGGCTGGCCCGTCGTGGCAACGTCACGCTCGTGATGCGCCTGATCGAAGGTGAGTTCCCGAACTACAACCAGGTGATCCCGAGCAGTCTCGAACGTCAGATCGTGCTCGCCGCCGACCCGTTGTTGCACGCACTTCGGCGCGTGTCGTTGCTCGCGTCCGAGCGCAGCCGCGCGGTGACGCTCGAACTGGGTGACGGCAAGCTGGTGATCTCTTCCAGCAACCCGGACCTGGGTGATGCCCGCGAAGAGCTCGACATCGACTACGCGGGCGAGACGCTGCAGATCGGGTTCAACTCGAAGTACCTGATGGACGCCCTGGGTGTTTCGGGTGCCAAGGAAGTGCGCTTCGGCTTGCAGGACGATCTGTCGCCCGCGCAACTGGTGCCCACCGATGACGACGACACCCTCGCCGTCGTCATGCCCATGCGGATCTGACGCGAATCACGGGACGCTTGTCCGGGCCGATCCAGGCCCTGGCTGACGCGCCACTCAGCGCGACGCCCGCGGGAAATCCAGCCCGCTCCCAGGGTCTTTCCGGGCGAGGCCATTTCGCCGGAATTTTCAGTCTTTCCGTACACTTGGACATCCACTACTCTCATCGCCACCCCAGGCCGACGGCAGCGCGATTCGCCCCGGTCCCGGCTCGCCCCAGATGCCGGTACGGGAGCCATGGGGCCCAGGCACACAGTCCCGACACACGGGCTGGACTAGGAACGGAACGAGCGCGTCGGAAGCACCGCGTGAGGGGTGGGTCCAGGCGCCATTCGGTGAGAGAGAGCGCGTGAGCTACGACGCCAGTTCGATCGAGGTCCTCGAAGGCCTCGAACCCGTTCGCAAGCGCCCCGCGATGTACATCGGGACCACCGGCCCGGATGGTCTGCATCACCTCGTCTACGAAGTCGTCGACAACGCCATCGACGAGGCACTCGCTGGCCACTGCAAGGAGATCGGCGTCATCATCCGGTCGGACGGCAGCGTCACCGTTTCAGACGACGGACGCGGCATCCCCGTCGACCTGCACAAGAGCGAGAACCGCCCGGCCGTCGAGGTCGTCATGACCACGCTGCATGCCGGCGGCAAGTTCGACGAGAACAGCTACAAGGTCTCGGGCGGGCTGCACGGCGTCGGTGTGTCTGTCGTGAACGCGCTGTCGACGAGCCTCGAGCTCGAGATCCGCCGGGACGGCAAGGTCTGGCGCCAGGGCTACGCGATCGGCGTGCCCACCGGCCCCCTCGAGGAACACGGCCCCACCGACGAGACGGGCACCACCGTCACCTTCACGCCGGACGCGTCGATCTTCCAGAGCGTCGACTTCTCGTTCGATGTCCTCTCGAAGCGGCTGCGCGAGCTTTCATTCCTGAACGCGGGCGTCCGCATCCAGATCAAGGACGAGCGCGCCGAAAAGAGCCACGACTTCTGCTACGAGGGCGGGATCATCTCGTTCGTCGAGCACCTCAATGCCAGTCGCTCGCCGCTGCACGTGCCGCCCATCTTCATGCGAGGCATTCGCATGATGACCCAGCAGAATCGCGAGGTGGAGGTGACCGTCGAGGTCGCGCTCCAGTACAACGACTCGTACAACGAGGCCGTCTTCTCGTTCGCGAACAACATCAACACCATCGAGGGCGGGACGCACCTCATCGGCTTCCGCACGGCCCTCACGCGCGCCATCAACCGCTATCTGGCGGGTCCCGGCAAGTCGAGTTCCAAGGCCCAGGCGGAGACCGTCAGTGGTGACGACCTGCGCGAGGGCCTCACCGCCGTCATCTCCGTCAAGCTGCCGCAGCCCGAATTCGAGGGACAGACCAAGGCCAAGCTCGGTACCAGCGAGATGCGCGGCATCGTCGAGGGGGTCGTCTACGAAACTCTCGGCGACTTCCTCGAACAGAACCCCCGCGTCGCGAAGCCCATCATCGCGAAGGTGGTGGATGCTGCGCGTGCGCGCGAAGCCGCCCGCAAGGCGCGCGATCTCGCGCGTCGCAAGGGCGCGCTGTCGAGCTTCAGCCTGCCGGGCAAGCTGGCGGACTGCCAGGACCGCGAACCCAAGAACTGCGAGCTCTTCATCGTCGAGGGCGATTCCGCCGGCGGCACCGCGAAGCAGGGACGCAACCGCGCCATCCAGGCCATCCTGCCCATCCGCGGCAAGATCCTGAACGTCGAGCGCGCGCGGCAGGACCGGGTGCTCTCGAGCACCGAGATCCAGGCCATGATCGCCGCGATCGGCGGAGGCATCCGACCGGACTTCGACGTGTCGAAGGTCCGCTACCACAAGATCATCATCATGACGGACGCGGACGTCGACGGCAGTCACATCCGCACGCTGCTGCTGACCTTCTTCTATCGACAGATGAAGGAGCTGTTCGACGCGGGCTACATCTACATCGCGCAGCCGCCGCTCTACAAGGCAAAGCGCAGTCGCGCAGAGCGCTATCTGAAAGACGAGCCCGCACTCGAGGAGTACCTGCTGGGCCTCGCTCTCGCGAATGCGTCGGTGACTGCCGCGGGGGGCACCGCCCCCATCGACGAAGATTCGCTCCGCCGGCTGCTGCAGGCCGCGAGTAGCTACCAGAAGGTGCTCGACCGACTGAGTCTGCGGATGGTGGACGAGCGCGTCGCCGACGCGGCGGTTCGCGTCGGACTCCCGCTCGAGGAAGATTTCCAGGACGGCGACCGTTTGATCGGCCCCGTCGCCGAGGCGATCCAGGCCGAGTTCTCGCAGCTCGAGCCCGCGGCCGACCGCATCGAGTGGTCGCTCGAGCCGCATTCCCAGGGCGGTCATCGCCTGGTGGCTCGCACCCGCAAGGCAGGCACCTCGCTGTCGGTGGTGTTCGACCCCGAGTTCCTGCGAAGCAACGATCACCAGCGCATGGTGCGACTGCAAGAAGAGATGCAGGCCGTCGGCCCGTCTCCGTACCACGTCGCCGGCGCCGACAACGCCGAAGCCGAAGAGTTCCCGACCGGCGCACGTCTGTTGGCGATGCTGCTCAAGCGCGGCAGCAAGGGCGTCTCGATCCAGCGCTACAAGGGTCTCGGCGAGATGAACCCCGACCAGCTGGAAGAGACCACCATGAACGTCGGCACCCGCACGCTGCTGCAGGTGCAGGTAGAGGACGCCGTCGAGGCGGACGAAGTCTTCACGATGCTGATGGGTGACGTCGTCGAGCCCCGCCGAAACTTCATCGAAGAGAACGCCCTCAACGTCCAGAACCTGGACGTCTAGCGGGGCCAAGCGAAGAAATGTCCGACGAACCGTACGACGACACACAGGATCCCGAAGCGGACGCGTCCGATTCCCCTAGCACCTCTTCTGGAGGCGACGGAGGCAACGGCGACGGTGGCGATGGCCCCGTCCTGCCGCCGAGCCCGCCGGAGGGGAACACCGAGCCCATCGCCATCGAGGACGAGGTCCGCTCGTCGTTCCTCGCCTATGCGATGTCGGTCATCATCAGTCGCGCGCTGCCCGACGTGCGCGACGGCCTGAAGCCGGTCCACCGCCGCATCCTGTACGCGATGAACCAGGAAGGCCTGCTTTCGAACCGGCCCTACTCGAAGTCCGCCGGTGTCGTGGGTGAGGTGCTCAAGCACTACCACCCCCACGGCGACTCCGCGGTCTACGATTCGATGGTCCGGATGGCCCAGGACTTTTCGCTGCGGTACCCGCTGGTCGACGGCCAGGGGAACTTCGGCAGCATCGACGGCGACTCCGCGGCCGCCTACCGCTACACCGAAGCGAGGCTGCACCCGCTCGCCGAGGTGATGCTGCAGGACATCGACCGCGAGACGGTCGAGTTCGAGCCCAACTTCGACGGCCAGATGGAAGAGCCGGTCGTCCTGCCGAGCCGCTTCCCGAACCTGCTGGCGAACGGGTCTTCGGGCATCGCCGTCGGCATGGCGACCAACATCCCGCCCCACAATCTGCGGGAGCTGACGGCTTCCATCGTGCACGTGGCCCGCCACCCCGACTGCACGGTCGACGACATCCTCGAGCGGATGCCCGGCCCGGACTTCCCGACGGGCGCCCTGCTCTGCGGCACCGAGGGCGTGCGCAGCTATTTCCTGAACGGTCGCGGCCACCTCACCCTGCGCGCCCGGGCGAAGTTCGAAGAGACGAAGCGCGGCATGCGCATCGTCATCGAGGAGATCCCGTACCAGGTCAACAAGTCGGTGCTGCTCGAGCGCATCGCCGAGCTGGTGCGCGACTCGAAGATCCAGGGCATCACCGACCTGCGGGACGAGTCGAACCGCGAGGGCATGCGGATCGTCATCGAGCTGCGCAAGGACGCTCCGGAAGAGGTCGTCCTCAACCAGCTCTACAAGATGACGCCGTTGCAATCGACCTTCGGCGTCAACCTGCTCGCCCTGGTGAACAACCGTCCCCAGACCCTGGGGATGAAGGACACCATCCAGCACTTCATCGACTTCCGGAAGGAAGTCGTCATCCGCCGCACCATCTACGACCTCAACCAGGCGGAGGCACGCGCGCACATCCTCGAGGGCTTCGCGATCGCCCTCGACAACCTCGACGAGGTGATCGCGCTGATCCGGGCTTCCGAGTCCGGGGCGGCGGCGCGCACGGCCTTGATGGAACGCTTCGACCTCACCGAGCGCCAGGCCCAGGCCATCCTGGACATGCGCCTGCGCGCACTGACCGCCATGGAGCGGCAGCGGGTACTGGACGAGCTCGAAGGCCTGCGCGCGAAGATCGCCGACCTGCGAGACCTGCTGGCCAGCGACAGTCGCATCCTGGACGTGGTGGTCGACGAGGTCGAGGAGGTGGCGGAGCGCTTCGGCGACGACCGTCGCACCGAGATCACCGGCCCCGTCGAGGGCATCTCCACCGAGGACCTGATCGCCGAGGAAGACATGGTCGTGACCCTGTCGCACCTCGGCTACATCAAGCGCAACCCGATCACCCTGTACCGCGCCCAGCGCCGGGGCGGCAAGGGCGCGCGCGGGATGGAGACGCGCGACAACGACTTCGTCGAGCATCTCGGCGTCGCGTCCACCCACGCCTACCTGCTCTTCCTCACGAACATCGGCCGGGTCTACTGGCTGAAGGTGCACGAGTTGCCGCAGCTCGGGCGGGCCGCACGCGGCAAGGCCATCGTGAACGTGTTGCACCTGAAGGAAGGCGAGCGCGTGCAGACCATGCTGCCCGTCCGGTCCTTCGAGGACATCGTCGACGAGTCGGTCCTGCTGGCCACCCGCAAGGGCGTCGTCAAGAAGACGTCCCTCAGCGCGTACTCGAACCCCCGTCGCACGGGCATCATCGCCATCAACCTCGGCGACGGCGACGAGCTGATCGGCGCCGTTCGCACGCGGCCCCACAACCAGATCATCCTGGCGAGCAAGAGCGGCAAGTCGATTCGCTTCGACGAGAGCCAGGTGCGGACCATGGGCCGGACGGCGACCGGCGTCCGCGGCCTCAACCTGTCCGGCAGCGACGAGGTGGTCGGCATGGAAGTGCTGTACCCCGGCGCGACTATTTTGACGATTACCGAGCGAGGTTATGGCAAGCGTACGCCGCTCGAGGACTACCGCATCCAGAATCGCGGCGGCTCCGGGATCATCACCATCAAGACCTCGGATCGGAACGGTCCGGTGGTGGGCGTCGCCCAGGTCGTCGACGAAGACGAGCTGATGCTGATCACGAACGGTGGCAAGGTGCTTCGCTGCGCGGCCAACGGCATCTCGGTGATGGGCCGCAACACCCAGGGCGTTCGCATCATGGACCTCGGCGCCGAAGAGACGCTGGTCTCGATCGCGCGTCTCGCCGAAGGCGACGAAGCGCGGCAGGCCGCGGCCGCCGAGACGGCGCTCGCTCCCGCCGGCGAGCCGGAACCGTCGGATGCGGACGAGAATGATTCCGGCGAAGCGGGATCGGCCGAAGAGAAAACGGACGAATAGGGTGAGCGCGCGCCTCCCCCAGTCCAAGCGCCTGTTGCGCGAGGCCCGCAAGCGCATCCCCGGTGGCGTCAACAGTCCGGTGCGCGCCTACGGGTCCGTGGGCGGCAGCCCGCCCTTCATCGACCACGCCAAGGGCGCGCGCATCCACGACGCCGACGGCAACGAGTACATCGACTACGTCGGTTCCTGGGGCCCGATGATCCTGGGCCACGCGCACCCCGCTGTGTTGCGCGCCGTACGCCGGGCCCTCGCCAAGGGCACCAGCTTCGGCGCACCGACGGAAGACGAGACCCGGCTCGCCGAGGCGATCCAGCGCGTGCTGCCGTCCGTCGAGAAGGTGCGCATGGTGTCGTCGGGCACCGAGGCCACCATGAGCGCCATCCGTCTGGCGCGGGGTGTCACCGGTCGCGACCGCGTCCTGAAGTTCGACGGCTGCTACCACGGTCACTCGGACGGCTTGCTGGTCGGCGCGGGCAGCGGCGTGGCCACTCTCGGCATTCCCGGGTCGCCTGGCGTCCCCAAGGCGATGACGGAGCTGACCGTCCAGGCGCCGTTCAACGACCTGCGCGCTGTCCAGCAGGCCTTCGACCGCTGGGGCAAGGACATCGCCTGCATCATCGTCGAGCCCGTCGCCGGTAACATGGGCTGCATCCCGCCGCTGGCAGGCTTTCTCGAAGGCCTGCGCGAGGTATGCGACGAGCACGGGGCCCTGCTCGTGTTCGACGAGGTCATGACGGGCTTCCGCGTAGCGAAGGGCGGTGCCCAGCGGCTCTACGACGTGAAGCCCGACCTCACGTGTCTTGGCAAAGTGGTCGGAGGCGGGCTGCCCGCGGCCGCCTACGGCGGGCGCCGGGACTGGATGTCGCGCATCGCGCCCGAGGGCGACATCTACCAGGCGGGCACCCTTTCCGGGAATCCCCTGGCCGTCGCCGCGGGGCTCGAGACGCTCACCCGGCTCGAAGCGCCGGGGGTGTACGAGAAGCTCGGGGCCCGGGCCGCCCAGCTGGCCGGCGGCCTCGCCGAGATCGCCAAGGAAGAAGGGGTTCCGTTTTCTGCCACCTCGGTGGGGGGCATGTTCGGCTTCTTCTTCCACCCCGGCCCGGTCACCTGCTACGCGGACAGCCAGCAGTCCGACGATGCGCGCTTCCGGAAGTTCTTCACGTCGATGCTCGAGCAGGGCATCTACCTGGCGCCCTCGCGCTTCGAGGCGGGGTTCGTTTCCCTCGCCCACCGGCCCGCCGACATCGCGGCCACCCTCGACGCGGCCCGGGTGGCCATGCGCCGGGCCGCCCGGGTGCGCTGAGATGCCGGTCCGCTCGCCCGGGTGCGGCCCCCTCGGGAATGCCTCGCGATGAGCGAGCCCGAACGCCGCACTGGACGCCGCACCGCGGCCCAGCGCCTGAAGGACCGCTACCGCGCCGACCCCCAGTCGGGCGCCGACCCCGAGACCCGGCAGATGGGCGCCGCCTATCAAGCGGCGATGGAGGCGGTCTTCTCCATCGTCATCGCGGTGCTGCTCGGCTGGTGGGCGGACAGCTACTTCGAATCCGCTCCGTGGGGTGTACTCGCCGGTGCAACAATCGGTTTCGGCGCGTTCGTTCTGCGCTTGTCTAGACTCCGTGCGGACCTCGACGCGCCCGCGGATCCCGGGCCGGCAGACGGGGATCAAAACGGAGAATCATGATCGGCCTCGATGACACGCGGGCAGGGATGCTGCGGGTCGAGCGCCTCAACTTCACCCTCAGCACGGGGGCAGTTGCGGCGTCCTTCGCGCTCTTCACGCCCCAGATCGCTGCGAGCGTCGCCGCTGGCGCGCTGCTCGAGGTCGTCAACTTCCGTGCGATGCACGGCGCGGCCCGCAGCTTCTTCGCCGGAAAGCTGGGCGGCCCGGGCCTCTGGGTCGGTGTGGTCGGCCTGCGTCTCGCCGTCGTCGCCGGTGCCATCGTGCTGGCCGTCGCCCTCGGCGCACACCCGATCGCGTTCGTGGTCGGGCTTTCCATCGTGATGCCCGCCGTGCTGCTCGACAGCTGGCGCAACCGGCCGGCGGTGATCGACCCGAGCGAATGGCCCGTGCCGCCGGTGCCGGCGCCCGACGATCCGTCCTGGGACAACTTCAGCGTCTGGCGCATCGAGCGCGCCGACGAGATCGCAGTAGAAGACGCGGAACTACAAGAGGAAGACAAGCTCCGATGACCGTCTATTCCTTCCTGCACGAGCGGGGCATCGACGAGCTCTACCAGGCGGTGGCACTCGCGGCCTTCCTGTTGGTGCTCGGTGGCCTCGCGGTCCGCAAGGCCGTGAGCGGTGCGGGCGGCGGCGTCATCCCGGACGAGGGCCTTTCCGTCCGCAACATCCTCGAAGTCATCGTCGAAGCCCTCGTCAGCCAGGCGCGCTCGGTGATGGGCGAGGAGTACCGCAGCTACTTCCCGGTCGTCGGCAGCATCTTCATGTTCATCCTGGTATCGAACCTGATGGGCCTGGTGCCGGGCTTCGGCGGCGCGACCTCCGACGTCAACACCGCCTTCGCCTGGGCGATCATCTCCTTCGTCGTCTACAACTACGTCGGCATCAAGACCCACGGCTGGAAGTACATCTACCAGTTCATGGGGCCGTCGCTGATGGAGAAGGAGATCGGCGGCAAGCACTATCACGTCCGCGTGTTGGCCCCGATCTTCCTGCCGCTGGAAATCGTGCTGCACCTGGCGCGCGTGCTGACCCTGACCGTTCGTCTCGTCGCGAACATGTTCGCGGACCACACCGTCATCCTCATCTGGCTGTCGATGGTGCCCGTCATCCTGCCCGCCATCTTCATGGGCCTCGGCCTCGTCGTGTCGATCCTGCAGGCGTTCGTGTTCGCGCTGCTCACCATGATCTACATCGGGCAGGCGCTCGAAGAGCCGCACTAGCCCACTCGAAACAGACCCCGCACTCTGGCCGGGAACGGCCGTCGCAATCCCTTCAGATCGGACAAGTGGCCCGGAAGGCCACTGCAAAAAGGAGCAAGTCGTGAGGAAACTCGGAAATCTCGTCCTGTGGACCCTGGTCATGGTGCTCGCGCCCGCAATCGCCTTCGCGCAGGACGGCGGAGCCGGCATGAGCATGGGCCCCGGCATCGGCGCCGGTATCGCCGTGGGAGCCGCCGGCCTCGGCTGCGGTATCGGACAGGGCCTCACGGCGGGGAACACCACCCAGGCCATCGCCCGGAACCCCGGCGCGGCGGGTGCCATGTTCACCAACTTCATCCTCGGCATGGTGCTCATCGAGTCGATCGCCATTTACGGCCTCGTGATCGCCATCCTGCTGATGGGCAAGTTCTAGTTCCCATCCGCAGCAGGCGATCCGCAGAAACATAGAAAGCCGCAGGACGGAAGCTCGAAGCAGGGTCACCCCGTTGTCCCTGCCCCGAATACAGTGCCCCCGCCCTGCGGCTGGATCCCGCTGACCCCCGGTCCCGTTAGAGGGGTGCTTGCGGGAGATGCCCCGCAACGAAGAAGGGCATCACCGACGCATAGAGCAAGGGGCGTGCCACGCTGCGGCACGCCCCTTCTTGCGTCTAGCGCCCGGGCGAGCGCGGGCCGCGAAGAAACGGCTACACCATGACCGTGACACGCGGGAAACTCATCGCCTTCGAGGGCGTCGACGGAAGCGGGAAGAGCACGCAGCTGCAGCTGCTGGCTGCTGCACTCCGCGCGCGCGGGATCGACGTCGTCACCACCCGCGAGCCCACGGACGGTGAGCACGGCCGTCGCATCCGCGAGATGGCGCGTTCGGGCGAGCGCGTCGCCCCGGAAACCGAGCTCGATTGGTTCGTCGCCGACCGTCGCGAGCACGTGGACGAGGTGATCGCGCCCGCGCTGGCAGCAGGCCAGGTCGTCCTCACGGACCGCTACTACCTGTCGAGCGTCGCCTACCAGGGTGCGCGCGGACTTCCCTGGCAGGACATCCTCGCGAGCAGCGAAGCCGCCTTCCCGTTGCCGGACCTCGCCATCCTCGTCGAAGTGAGTCCGGAACGAGGACTCGAGCGAGTCGAAGCCCGGGGCGGAACCGCGGAGCCCGTCTTCGAAGAGATCGCCTTCCAGCGAGCCGTGGCAGAAGTGTTCGCCGCCCTGCCCTGCCCGTACCTGGTGCGGGTGTCAGGAGACGGCAGCCCGGAAGAAGTGCACCGGCGAATCTTCGAGATCGTGGACGCGCGTCTCTAGCCCGCCTGGCCGCGCTCCATCGCGTGATCGAGCAGGCGGTCGTCTTCGAAAACCCATCGTCCGGTGAAACGCTCGCCGGCGAGCAGCAGCGGCAGCCAGTGGATGTTGTCCTGCCACATCTCTGCGTACGGGATGGCGCCTACGTTCGTCCACATGGGCCGGCCCTCTTCGGTTTCGCGCGGCTCTCCGCCGTCGAAGCCCGTGGCGCGGAAGACCCATACGTGGATCGCGTAGCCGTCGCGGAACTGGAAGCGGTGGTCGCCGCCGCAGGTCACGCCGGTGGGAGTGATCTGCAGCTCTTCTTGCACCTCGCGAACCGCGCATTCGAGGAGGCTCTCGCCGGGCTCGAGGCGGCCGCCCGGGGCGACGATCTTGCCGGCGCCGAGGCCGCGCTTCTTGCGCATCAGCAGCAGCCGATCGTCCTGGTGGACGAAGCAGAGGGTCGCGGATTCCTGGGGTTCCCAGCTCGTCCAGTCGATTTCCGCGATGCTGCGGGCCGCGAGAGTCACGGAGGCGAAGCTCGCAGGTGGAAGCGCCCGGTGCAAGTTAGAATGCCGGCCATGACTCGACTCTTTTCCTCGCCCGCTTCTTCGCCCGTTCGATCGCGTTTCCCTTCGTGTGCAATCGTTCTGGCCGTCTTCGCGTTCGGCTGCGCTTCAGACACGCCGCCGCCGCCGGAGCTGAAGATTGGAAGCCGCGTCGCCAAGGTGACGCTGCTCGACCAGAACGATGTGCCCCATACGGTCGACGAGAGCGTGCGGGTCATCTTCTTCGCGCGCGAGATGGAAGGCGGCAAGGTGATCCAGGCGCTGCTCGCAGAGCAAGGTCCCGCGTACCTCACCAAGAACCGCGCGCTCTACGTGGCGGACATCCACGAGATGCCGAGCCTGATCGCGAAGATGATCGCCATCCCGAAGATGCAGGACGAGCGGCCCTACCCCACCCTGCTCGACCGCGACGGCAAAGCGACTGCGGCCTTTCCGTCGGAAGAAGGACGCGTGACGATCCTGAAGCTCAACCGGCTGAAGGTCGTGGGCATCGAGTACCGCGGCTCCGTGGCCGGGCTGAAGGAAGCCGTCGCCAAGCGCTGACGGGTCGTTGCGGCGCTACCGGATGATGAAGAGCTTCTCGATCGCCCAGTAGATGCCGTAGCCCAGCCAGCCGAGGGGGCCGAGGATGCGGCCGCGTTCGAGAGTGAGGGACACGCTCGAGAGTGCGATCTGGGAATCGAGCCGGTCGAGGCGTCCTTGCAGGGACTCGACCTCGGACTGGACGCGCGCCAGCTCCTTCTCGACGGCGAGCATTTCTTCCACGGTGGTCGCCTTGTCGAGCAGCTGCTGAAGGCGGTCGCGCAGCTTGCGGTTGTTGGCGAGACGCACTTCGAGGTCGGCGTGTTGCTCGGTGACGTCCTGAGAATTCACCGACGCGCTCTTCACTTTGCCGAGCCCGTGGAGCTTCGCGAGGAAGTCGTCGAGCTCGTCGGCAGGCACGCGGAACTGCAGGGTCAGCGACTGCTCGCTCTCGTGAATCGCTTCCACATAGCCCTGGCGAGCGACGAGGTCCTGCTCGGCGGCTGCTCGCGCAGCGTCCAGGTTGTCGACCTCGAGGGTGAGGTGCGCGCTGCGGATGATCTGGCGGTCCGTCTCTGCGGGGGCCTCGAGCATGGCACTCTGCGCCCGCACGCGACCGAGGGCACCGGTTTCCTGGCGCGCCCCTTCGGTTGAGCAGGCGGTTGCGCAGGCGGTCGCCAGGAGCGCGGCGAGAAGCGCGAACCAGACCGTCGTGAACTTGGGATGCTTCATGGGCGGGTGGGACTCCTCGGCGGGCCGCTCGGTTCAGTTGGAGACGGTCAGCCGCTGACTCGCGGCAGCACCTTGGCGTGGAAGTCTTCGATGGACCGCATCAGCTTCGGGTGCTCGATGAGGCCGTTGTAGGTCCAGGCGAAGATCCACTGGGCGGGGAGCCTTTCGCACAGGCGTTCCAGCTGGTGGGTGACCGTGTCGACCGAGCCCACGAGGTTCATGCTGTCCTGGAACAGGTCCGGGGCTTCGCCGGTTTCCGGGTCGGCCATGCCGCGGCTGAAGCCGAAGGGCTCGAACCAGGCGGCTCCGCAGAAGGCACCGCTGTCGCGCCACAGGGCCTGGGCCTCTTCGTCGGTGTCGGCGATGACCACGTCGCGCAGCACGCCGATGCCTTCGCCGATGGGCTTGCCGGAGACTTCGGCGTACAGCTCGAACAGGCGGCGTTCGAGCTTCGGGTGCAGGGGCGGTAGCACGGCGGTCACGCCTTCCTGCGCGCACCAGCGGATGCTGTTTTCCGACGACGCGAACGGCTGGAAGATGGGCGGGTGCGGCTTCTGGACGGGCTTCGGGACGACGCTCACCTGCTTGAGGACGCCGTCCTCGACGCCGATGCCCCACTGGTCCGTGGCGTCGAGCTGCCAGGGGGTCTCGCCGGCGGGCACCCGCCAGTAGTTGCCGTCGACTTCGAGCAGGTCTTCGGTCCAGGCGCGCTTGATGATCTGGAAGCATTCCTCGAAGGCCGCTCGGTTGGCTTCGTCGATGCGGTCGTGTTCGTGAGGGAGCGCGCCGTGTATGCCGTGGGTCTGCTGGGCCATGATGTCGACCCAGCGCCGCTGGTAGCCGCGCGCGAAGCCGGCGTTCGCGCGGCCGCCCGTCATGTGGTCGAGCATCGCGATGTCTTCGGCGACGCGGATGGGGTTCTGAGCCGGGAGCACGATGCCGAGCTGGCCCACGCGGATGCGCTTCGTCTGCATGCCGACGTACAGATCGAGCATCACCGGGTTGTTGGAAATCTCGAAGCCCTCGACGTGGAAATGGTGTTCGGTAAAGGAGATCGAGTCGTAACCCAGCTCGTCCGCCAGGATCGCCTGCTCGCTGATCTCCTTCAGCATGCGGGTGTAGAGATCGCCGCGCAGACCCGCGCGACCCTGCTCGATCTCGCGCCGGTGGCCGATGGTGGGGAGGTAGAAGAGGGACACCTTCATGGGTCGTCCTTTCCTGGGTTCTCAGCTCGGCGAGCCTCCAAGGGTACACGGGGTCGACCGGGCAGCCGCCTGCGGAGATCCCGACGGGCGGCCGCGCGTGTCAGGTACCGGTGCGGCGGAGCTCGACCCAGTGCGAGCGTCCCAGGGCCTGGGGATTCGCGGCGCGCAGCAGGGGGAGCGCGCGCAGCGCCTCGATGCCGAGAAGCGGCGCGCAGGCCGCTAGACGAAGGAGCCGGTCGGGGATGAGTCGCGCCCGACGGCTGATCGACCCGGCGGTCCGGCTGCGTTGGATCAAGCGGTCCGACGCTAGATTGCGCAGAAGGCGGGCGGCGCTGACCGGCTCGACGCGGTGGTCGACGACCTCCCAGCCGAAGCGCTCGCCGAGGATCTCGAACGAACGGCGGTGCCAGCGACTGATGTGATGGGGAGGCCATTCGATGAACAGGTCGTTCGACTCGTAGAACGTGGCGTTCTCCGGGTTGGGAAGCGAGATGAAGGCGCGTGCGTCGTCCCGCGCGAGGTAGCTGAGGCTTTCGAACACGCGGTCGATCCCGTCGAGGTGTTCGAGCACGTGGAACATGCAAACGAACGCGAAGCGGTCCTGGAAGTCGCCGCCTCGAAGCTCGCGGAAGTCGCGATCGATCGCGTCGACACCCGTCGCCCGCAGCTTTCGGGCGGCCTCGGGGTTGAATTCCGTGCACACGACCTGCTTCGGGTCGAAGAGGCTCGGGACGATCTGGCGCAGGAAGCCGCCCGAGCCCGCTCCGATCTCGAGCAATGTTGCTTCGTTCGGGCTCGCGTCTCGGGTCAGCTCGTGGAGGCGATTGCGCGTCAGGTGCCAGTCCCACTCGTGCCCCGCGTAGTCGAAGCCCTCATAGATGAGATCGTAGAAGCGTGCGTCCCCCGCGCGGAACGGGTCCGCGAACTCGAAGCCGCATGCGCGGCAGCGCAGCATCTGGCAATCACCGCCGTCCCAGAGTCGTTCGACGTGGTCTCGCAGCGCGTCCGCACGACCCGGGTCGCGTTCGGCCACGAGCGCCATCCGGGTCACCTCGTCCGCGTCGATGCGCCAGAGCAGCGTTGCACCGTGCCCGTCGCAGACGGGGCACCGCGCTTGCGAGGGGTCAGGTGTCACGCTTCTGCGGGACCCGATGCGGAGGCGGGGTAGCCCATCTTCTCGATCCCCTCCGCACAGATCGACTCGATGCGTGCGAGGTTCTCCGGGCCGAAGAACTCGGCCCAGGGTTGTGAGTTGTCGCCGCGGTGCCGGTACTGGACGTCGAGTCGGTCGCTCGCGTCGTGGACGACGGGTCGACCGAGATCTTCTGCCAGGCGCGCGATCGTGGCGAGCTTGTCGGTCAGGAAGTCCTCGTAGCGGCACAACGCCATTTCGGCGGCATGACGCTGGTACAGGTCGAGGCAGAAGCGCCAACGATGCGCCAGACGATCGATGTACTGCCTGCCGCCGATGCCGCGCCAGTCTCCGTCGAACACGTAGGCCCAGGCGGGCGTCGACTCGGGGTTCGCGGTGCTCAAGGCGCTGTCCGGCAGGACATCGAGGTCACCGGGGATCTTGAGCCGGTTCAGGATGCTCCGGATGTTGTCGCGGGGGTCTCGCACGACGAACAGGTAGCTCGCGTCCGGGAAGCGCTGCTCGAGCTCGCGGTGAAAGAGCGTGAGATTCGGTTCCTTGATGATGTCTCGAGAGAAACCCCAACGATTTCGGGCCACGAACTCGTCGAACGAGAGCGCCCCGCTCGGGATGCGGAAGTACGTCGGGTTCCAGACCTCACGCGTCAGGTCGAGGGTTACGCTCTGCCCCGTTGCCCGGGCGAACACCGCCGCGATTGCCGTCGTCCCGGACTTCTGGTTGCCGAGCACGAAGAGCGGCTTCGGGTGCGGTCTCGAGGCGAGATTCATGGCGCGGTAGCCGAGATCGCGGGCACCCAGCCCGAGACGGATCGTGAGCGGCCGGAATGCAGCCGGGACGAACCGGTGGACGCTGGGCCGTCGCGAGCGGGACTTCTTCGGCGTGGCCTCGGCCGTCGGCATGCGCTGGATCCTCACCTAACAGACAGGGCGTGCGCAAGCGCCCGCCCGCGGGGTTTCGCACCTTTCCTCTCGAGTTTGTTACCCACTGTCTGGGCAGGAGAGGATAGGATGAATCCAGCGGGACGCGCAGGAGAGGACCCTTCGACATCAGCATGACGCACGTCGTACGCACAGCCCTCGCCAACAGCGTGAGTCGACTGAAGTTCTCGGGTCCCGCCCGTGCGCTGCAGCGGTCCGTGGCCGCGTTCAACAAGTGGCGACGGCACGAGCGCATTCCGGACCCGCGCCGGCGGCTGTACATCGAGCCCGCCGGTCGCTGCAACCTGCGATGCCGCTTCTGCGCGTACCCCAAGAAGGTGCGCGGCAAGACGGTCATGGCCGACGAGAATTTCCGACAGGTGGTCGAAGAGGCCATGAAGATGGGCTACGCGACCCTGGCCCTCACGCCGTCTACGGGTGACGTCTTCGCGGATCGCGACTTCATGGCGAAGCTCGACCATCTGGAAGCTGTCGCGGCCCTCGAGAGCTACTCGTTCTTCACCAATTTCATCCTGCCGAGCGAGGCCGACGTCGAGAGGTTGCTGGCGCTGCCAAAGCTGCGCCCGCTCTCCATCAGCATCTACGGCCACGACGAGCAGAGCTTCATCGCCATGACGAGGGGGAGCGCTCCCGCGTATCGCAAGTTGCTTGCGAATCTGCGGGCCGTGCTTCGGCACGGGAAGAAGGGTCCGGTCGGGCCTCACCTCTACGTCCGTAGCGCGCGGAGCTTCGAGGGCGTGGATTCGGCAGGCGGCGAGCTGTGCGATCTGCTGACGGAGATCCGTGACACCCTGGGCTCTCCCATCTACGTCAACCGCTGGTTCGACAACTGGGGTGGCGTCGTGTCGCAGTCCGACGTCGATGGCCTCGAGATCTCGATCGCCGGCGAGCAGCTGGTCGACAAGACGGGCGCCTGTGCGCTGATCTTCGCGCAGAACAGCGTGCTCGCCGACGGCCGCGTGAACGCCTGCGCCTGTCGCGACGTCGAGGGAACCCTCGAGCTCGGCAACGTGAACGAGCAGCCGCTCGCCGAGATCCTGTCGTTGTCCAACCAGCGCTACATGGACCTGATCGAGCGGCAGCAGCGCGGCGACTTCGACACCGTCTGTCGCTCGTGCACCGCGTACCAGAGCATCTACGCCCTGCAGAATCCATTCGCGCCCCACCGCGACCGCGTTACCCTGGCGGAATTCATGCGGCGGATCGCACACTGAGTCAGGGTTCTGGGACGGGAGCGGGCCCGAAGGTCCTGGTGCTCTCGATGTACTACCCGAGCGAGCAGAACTCGGGCTACGGGACCTTCGTCCACGAGCAGACCGCTGCGCTGCGCGATCGTGGCGCAGACGTGAAAGTCTTCCAGCCGCTGCCTCGGCTGCCCTTCCCGCTGCGTTACCTGAGTCGCAGGTACCTGGAAGCAGACCGGGCGCCCGCGCGTGAGAACTATCAGGGCATCGAGGTGCTGCACGGTCGATATCGCTCGCTGCCGCGCAACTGGAGGCTCGAGCGGGCGGGCGATTGGATGACGGCAGCCATCGAGAAGGCCGTCGTAGATCTCCATCGCCGCTGGCCCTTCGAGATCCTGAACGCACACACCACCTACCCGTGCGGCTACTGCGGCAATCAGATTCGCGATCGCCATCTACCGGGTGTCGGTGTGGTGCACACCGTTCATCGCGCGTCGATCATCGATACGCCGCGCTTCAGCCCGGAATGCGCGCGGCTGGTGGCAGACTCGCTGTCCGGAGCGGACGCCACGGTGTTCGTCAGCCGCGAAGGTCTGGAGATCGCCCGGGACATGACGGCAGGGGCGCTGCGACGCGAACCCGCGCTCATCACCAACGGGGTGAACCCCGCGAAGTTCGAGGTGGATGCCGCTGCTTCCGACGAGATTCGCAAGCTTCGGGAACGCTATCGCGGGTCTATGAATCTGCTGTTCGTCGGGACTGCGTGCGAACGCAAGGGAAGCTGGGAGCTGCTCGAAGCCTTCAGCGAGTTGAGGAAGTCGGAGCGGGAGCACTTGCGGCTCTTCTTCGTGGGGCCGAATCTGCTGGGCCGAGCGCTGACCCGACGAGTCCGAGCTTTGGGCCTGGAAGAGGATGTGGTCATCGTCGGGCCCGTCGGGCATGACGAGGTGAAGGTCTGGATGGCGGCGTCCGACATCTTCGTCCTGCCTTCGCATTCAGAAGGCGTCGCGACGGTGTTGTTCGAGGCCCTGCACGCCGGGATCCCGTCGGTGTTCACACGGGTCGGGGGGACCGAGGACATCGTGCGCGACGCCGAGACCGCTCTGTTGGTGCCGCCGGGTTCGGTCCCGGCGCTGGTGGCTGCCCTGGGACGGCTCGTTCGGGATGGCGCGTTGCGAGAGTCGCTTTCGCAGAACGGCCGGCGACTCGTGCGGGAGCAGTACACCTGGGACGTCAACGCGCGCAAGAACCTGGAGTTGTTCGAGCAGGTCCGCGGGGGCTCGGTGCGCTGAGGGCCTAGCGCCCGAGCCGGTCGAGCCACGCGTGATCGGGGTAGGCGCGGTGCAGCGCCCCGCGCAGCCAGTCGCGCTGAGTCGCATCCAGGACCGGCAGCGCCACGGAGAAGTCCTGCTCGTCGCGTTGCCGCCGTGCCTTGGCCTTGAAGAGCAGCTGCAGCTCGGGCGCGAGATAGGGGATGCCGTCCTCGCTGTGGTGGATGACTTCCGACAGCGGCCGCCTCAGCGCCGGGTGGCGTCTGAAGATCCACTCTTCGCGGTCGCCGTCGTTCAGCAGGATCTCGAGCGCCCAGTCGGACTCACCGCGGGGCCGACACCAGAGACCGTGATGGTCCGGGTCCAGGGTTCCCCTGCCACGTTCGTCGGAGGAGAGTTCGCGCAGCTGACCATCCTTGGCGAGATGCACCTCGAAGCGGGTGAGCCGCTCGAAGAGGGCCGGTTGATCGCCGCGCAGCACGCCGACATCCACGTCGCCATGCGCGCGGGTCGTGCGTCCCAGCAGCAGGTCGATGGCGTGCCCGCCGCAGATCCACCAGGGGAAGGTCGCGCCGTCGAGCAGGGCCGCGACCTGTTCACAGGTCAGCGGGCGCCAGCGATGGGGTTCTTGCATGCGGCAGACGGTAGGGCTTGCGGTTGGCTGGAAGCTCGCGCCTCGGATGGAGCCCCGTGGCCGCTGTCCGCTAGGCTCTTCCGCCATGCCTGCTCACGCCAAGATGGACGCTTCCCGCGCCAACCCGGCGACCTTCCCCTCCTTCCTCGGGACCCTCGCCCCCGGTGTGCACGTGGTGGGCGGCATGGGGAACGCGCTCTCGGTGGAGACCGAGCGCGGCGTCTTCCAGCTCGACACGGGCGTCTCGAGCAAGCAGGCCAGCAAGATGATCGCGCGGCTGCGCGAGATCACCGAGGCACCGGTCTTCGCCATCGCCTACAGCCACGGTCACCTCGGCTACAACAACGCCGTCGAGACCTGGCTCGAAGACGCAGCGAAGCGCGGTGACCCGCCGCCCCGGGTCATCGCCCACGAGAATCTGGTGCGGCGCTGGCGCCGCTACCGGGAAACCGAGGGCCTGCAGAACTACTTCGTCGAGCTGCAGTTCCGGGTGCCGCGCGGGATGATGGCGAAGCAGCCGATCCAGACGCACATGCCCGACGAGACCTTCCGCGACGCGCTCACTCTCACCGTGGGCGAGCGCACCCTGCAGCTGCTGTGGGCGCCGTCCGAGACCGACGATGCCATCGTGCTGTGGATGCCGGAAGAGAAGCTGCTGTACGGCGGCGCTGCGGTGACGCCGAGCATCCCCAACGTCGGCACGCCCCTGCGTTCCCTGCGCGACCCCGTCCGCTGGGCGGACACCCTCGACCGGCTGGCCGCCCTGGGTGCCGAGCTGCTGGTGATGGAGTTCGGTCCGGCCATCGAGGGCCGCGAGCGCATCCAAGAGATCCTGACGAAGACGTCCGCCGCCCTTCGCTGGCTGCGCGAGAACGTCGTCGAGCGGCTCAACCGCGGCATGGGCGCCGTCGAGATCCTGCACGATCTCGACTACCCGAAGGCGCTCTTCGACCAGCCGTGGATGCAGCCCCTGTACGGCGACCCCGACTACATCGTGCGCGACATCTTCCGGGCGGAGACCGGCTGGTGGGACCGCAACCCGACGAACCTGCACCCCGCGCACCCGGACGAAGCGGGCGCCGCGGTGCTCGCGGCGATCCGCGACCGAAGCGCGGTGCTCGAACATGCGCGTTCCCTGGCGGATGCCGGCAAGACGCAGCTGGCCCTCCACGTCGTCGACGTGCTGGCGCTCGCGCCGGGTGACGATCCGGACGTCGTGGCCGCCCGCAAGTTCAAAGCCGAGCTGTGCCGGACCCTGGCCGAAGACGTGCGGAGCTTCGTTTCCCAGAGCCTGTACGTGTCTTCCGCGAGACTCATTGAAGACGGGTCGCTCTTGCCCACGGGCGTGCGCTAGGTGGCGGTGCTTCCGCAAGCCGAGACGAACGGAGACGAGCCATGAAGGTCGTACTGCGAATCCTGGGGGCGCTCGTCGGTATCGTCGTGCTGGCGGTGCTCGTGATCTTCGTTGCCGGACGTTTCTCGGACGGTCCGATGGGCTTCTTTTCCGGCGGCGCGTTCACGTCGGGGGACGTGGTCGCGTCGCCTTCCGACTGGGCTTTCGCGACGGACACCGACACGATCCAGATGCAGCTGCTCGAGCCGCCGCGCTCGCGCACCGTCTGGGTCGTGGTCGACGACGGCAAGGCCTACATCCCGTGCGGCGTGCCGAACTTCCGTCTCTGGAAGCAGTGGCCCCACGAGGCGGTGGCGGACGGTCGCGCCGAGATCCGCATCGACGGTAAGCGCTACCCGGTGACCTTGTCGAAGACCGACGACCCCGCGGCCTTCGACCGCCTGCTCGCGAAGGTGGGCGAGAAGTACGGCGGCCTGCCGCCGGGTGAAGTGGACCAGGACAGCGTGTGGTTCTTCCGGCTGGACCCGCGTCCCGCCAGCTGACGACGCGGATACAGGAGACGACGATGGCGACGAAGATCTTCCTCGGTGTCAACGCACTGCTCTTCATCGGCTACGGGCTGGTGTGCCTGGCAGCTCCATCGGTGGTGGCCGATTCCGCCGGGCTCGCGATGCTGAACGGCGACGGCGCCGCCGAGCTGCGCGCCATGTACGGCGGCCTGCAGACCGCCGTGGGCATGCTGGCGCTGGCGGCGCTGCTGCGGTCCGAGCTGCAGCCTCCGGTGCTGTTCGTGCTGGCGTTCCTGTTCTTCGGGTTGGCCTCGGCGCGCCTGCTGGGCGCCATTGTCGAGTCCGGGGTCGGCAGCTACACGTTCGGCGCGCTCGGCTTCGAGACCCTGTTCGCGCTGGTGTCGTTCGCGCTCTTCAGCCGCAGCAGCTCAGGGACCGGTCTGACGGGTGACCCCGCGTAGCCAAGCCACGTAGTCGGGGTCGGCGGTGGCCGGGTCGATGATGACGATCTTCGGCACGTCGTAGGGGTGCAGCTCTCGCAGGCGTGCCGCCGCCTGTTGCACGAGCTCGGCGGTCGTCTCCATCAGCATCACCACTTCTTCGTCGCGGGCGATCTCGCCCTGCCACCAGTAGAGCGACGTCACCGCCGGGACGAGGTTGCCGCAGCCCACGAGTCGTTCTTCGAGCAACGCGCGCAGGACCGGCTCGGCTTCGCCCGGTGAACAGGTCGCGAAGATCAGCCGCATGGGCCGGATTATGGCATCTTCGCGGACCGCGGCGCGACGTGCTGTCGTCTTCCATCGCCAGCTTCAATCGCCAGGGCCCATTCGCATCGCCGGAGAACGCATGACCTATCGACTGTTCAGCTGGGAGCTCAGCTACTTCTCGGGCAAGGTGCGCGCCTATCTCCGGTACAAGCACCGCATGGGCGACCTCAGCACCGGCTTCGAGGACGTGCTCGCCACGCCCGAGCTTGTGGCGGGCCTGCTGACGCCGGCGACCGGGTCTGGCGCCGTGCCACAGCTGCGGACTTCCGACGGCACCTGGGTGCAGGACTCGAGCGACATCATCGACTTCATCGAGGCGCGCCACGACAAGGTGCCGGTGATCCCGTCGGCACTCGAGGCGCCGCGGCAGACGTTGGCGTCGTATCTCGTCGAGCTGCTGGCGGACGAGTGGATGGTGGTGCCCGGCTTCTGGGAACGCTGGCACTACAGCCTCGCCGACGTCACGCCCAACCACGTCCGCTACAACGCCATGCAGTGGGGATCGGTGTTCGCCGCAGGCGCGCCGGGGGACGAGCGGCTGGCGGCGGGCGCGGCCGTCTTCGAGAACCTGTTCGGCATCTCGGAGGCGCGCACCAATCCACGCGGGGTCTACGCAGGGCTCGTCCACCTCGGCTGCACGCCCGAAACCGAGCACGCCTGGTGGGATTCGATGGAGAACATCCTCGCCCTACTGGACGTCCACCTGGGTCGCCACGACTTCGTGCTCGGGGGCCTGCCTTCGCTGGGCGACTTCGGGCTGATGGGCCCGCTCTACGCGCACCTCTATCGCGACGCCACCTCGGGCTTCATGCTGCGGACCCAGCACCCCGTCGTCGCCGAGTGGGTCGAGCGCTGCAACGGCATGAACGTCGACGCCCGGACCTACGACCAGAAGCTCTACTCCCTGGGCGAAGACGGCGAGCTCGTCGGTCGGCCCGCCACCAGCGACGGCGGCCGTTGGCTGCCGGACGACCAGGTGCCCGAAAGCCTCGATGCGCTGGTCGGCGTGTTCTTCGAAGAGATGTGGCCGGTGCTCACGAGCACCCTGGAAAAAGTCAGCGCCTTCATCGCGAGCGACGCGCACACCCCCGGCGGCCAGCTACCGGCCAAGACCTTCTTCGCCGACCCGCCCTGGACGGAGCACCAGACGGGCGACGGCGCCCTGACCCACGGCTTCGAGATCGGCGGCATCGAGGCGAGGCGCATGGTGACGCCGTACCACGTCTGGATGCTGCAGCGTCTCGCCCGCGTGCTCGATGAGGCAATCACCCGCGAACGCGGTCGCGCAGCCGTGGCCGAATGGCTGACGCGCTTCCCGCGCGGACCGGAGCTGCTCGAGCTGAACGACCGTCTCGCAGACTGTCGCGTCCGCAAGCAAGGCGCGAGACTCTTTTCAGTCGATGGATGAACGAAGCGCGCCCCAGGGTCCGCTAGCCGGATACGGCCGGATACGGGCCTGACACGGACCTGACACGGAGAACAAGATGCAGCTCAACGGAATCGCCCACATCCAGCTGGCCGTCACCGACATCGCGCGGTCGAAGGCCTTCTACAAGCCACTGCTCGAGCTGTTCGAGATGCAGGTGCTGATCGACACCGACACCTACTACTACTGCATCGGCAGTCGCACGGGGATCGCGATCTCCCAGGTCAGCGACGAGCATGCGGACGACCGCTTCGATCAGCGGCGGGTCGGGTTGCATCACCTGTGCCTGCGGGCGCGGGAGCGCGAGCAGATCGACGAGATCCACGCCTTCGCGAAAGGGCTGCCCGGGGCCACCGTCGTCCACCCGCCGCGGGAAGATGCCTTCGCGCCCGGCTACTACTCGGTGCTCTTCGAGGACCCGGACGGCATCCGCATCGAGGTGAACCACGTTCCGGGGCGGGGCCACCTGAAGACTTGATCCGCGCCCGGCGGCGCTCGAGCCAGCGCCAGGACCGCCTCGGGAGAGGGCTTTTCGCTACAGCGGCTGCGTCTGTTGACCGATGCGCTCGGGACGTGGTAAACGAACAAGCGTTCATCTGGTGAACAAACGTTCGTAACCTCAAGCCCAGCTCTCGGGGGTCCTGTCGTGTCCGCATCCGAGCCCGGAACCGCCGCCACGCGCGAGCGAATCCTGGACGCCGCCGAGGCGCTGTTTGCGGAGCACGGTCTGGCGGGCACGGCGGTGCGAGACATCGCGCGCGATGTCGGGCTGACCGCCGCCAGCCTCTACAACCACTTCGCGGGCAAGCAGGAACTCTACGAAGCCGTGCTGGCGCGGGGCGTCCAGCCGCTGATCGAAATGATGCAGCGCATCGACGGCCAGGACCGCACGAGCGACGCCCGGGCCGCGCTGATCGAAGACATCATGAAACACCTCGGCGGCCGCCCTCACCTGCCCCGGCTGATCCATCACGAAGTCATCAGCGGCGGCTCGTACCTGGCCAAGCTCGGACGCACCTGGCTGCGACCGCTCATCGCCACGGGCATCGCCGAGATGAAGCGCGAGGAAGAGCCGAACTGGAGCGAGGAAGAATTCCCGCTCGTGATCACCGCCTGGCTGAACCTCGTGTTCGGCCACTTCGCGATGGCGCCCATCTTGAGCGTCGTGTTCGACACCGACCCGCTGGCACCCGAGAGCATCGAGCGCCAGACGCGTTTCCTCCAGAAGCTCGCGCGCATGATGGCGTTGAGCGACCCCGGCCCCGGCTGAAATCCAGGCTCCGGCTGAACGCCCGGCCCGGACGGAAAAGGACCCCCCAATGAAGCTCAGCGACGTCGACCTCAACAACCTCGACACCTTCGAGAAGGCAACGCCCCACGCCCAGTTCAAGCTGCTTCGCAACGAGTCGCCCGTCCATCGTCACCCGGGTGCGCCTGGCCAGGAAGACTACTGGGCGATCACGAAGCACGAAGACTTGAAGATGATCTCGAAGAACCCGCAGCTCTTCTCGTCGGAAGCCATGAGCGCCGTGCCGCGCGACCCGGATCCGGCGAGCCTTCCGATGTTGCGGATGATCATGCTCAACATGGACCCGCCCCGGCACCGCCAGTACCGGGCCATCGTCAACAAGGCCTTCACGCCGCGCATGATGCACGGGCTCGAGAGCAGCGTGGACCGCATGGTGGACGACATCATCGATGCCGTCGTCGAGAAGGGCGAATGCGACTTCGTCGACGACCTGGCCGCGCCGCTCCCGATGCAGGTCATCTGCGAAATGATGGGCGTGCCCGAAGAAGACCGCCGCGGCATCTACGAGCTGGGCAACCGCATGGTGGGCTTCGACGACCCGGAGCTGCAGGAAGGCCATGACCAGGAGGTGCGGGAGGACAACGGCGAGGCGGCTTCTGCCGAGATGTTCCTGTACGCCGCGAAGTTGGCAGAGAAGTCGCGCGCGAACCCGTCGGACGATCTCGCCTCGGCGCTGCTCACTGCCGAAGTCGACGGCGAGCGCCTCAGCGAGATGGAGTTCAATGCCTTCTTCTTGCTGCTGGCGATCGCCGGCAACGAGACGACGCGCACCGTCACCACCAACGGCATGCTCGACCTGATCCGGCACCCGGCCCAGCGTCAGCGCCTGCTCGACGATCCTTCGCTGCTGAATTCCGCGGTGGAAGAGATCCTGCGTCACGAGCCGGCGGTGCACAGCTTCCGGCGGACGGCGATGGCCGACACCGAGATCCGCGGCGTCAAGATCGCCGAAGGCGACAAGATCATCCTGTGGTACCCGTCGGTGAACCGCGACGAGGACGTCTTCCCGAACGCCGACGACTTCGACGTCGCGCGGTCGCCCAACGAGCACCTTTCCTTCGGCGTCGGTGAACACTTCTGCCTGGGGGCGAACCTCGCCCGCATGGAACTGCGCAAGATCTTCGGTGGCTTGACGCGTCGCCTCCCGGACCTCGAGCTCGCCGCCGAGCCCCGCCGCCTGCGGTCGACCTTCATCAACGGCGTGAAGGAGATGCAGGTGAAGTTCACGCCGGGGCCGCGAGTGCGGGGCTAGTCGGCGGAGAGTCGGCAGATATTGGGCGGGCAGATGGAATGACGACGGGCGTTCTGTTCGACCTCGACGGAACGCTGACGCCGCGCCGCGCGAGCATCGAGGCCTTCGCGCACGTGTTCGCCGCGGATCACGCCGAGGCGCTCGCGCCCGTCGACCGGGAAGCGCTGGCGCGCACGCTGGTGGCCGTCGACCAGGGCGGATACAACAAGCGGCGCGCCGAGGATCTCGTCGAGACGCTCGAGTGGCGGGTGGCACCGGCGGCGGCCGAGCTGGACCGCTACTGGCGGTCCCATTTCGCCGATGCCGTCGTCCCCCAGCCGGGCCTGCTCGACGTCCTCGATGGGCTGCGTGCCCGCGGCATCGCCACCGGACTGGTGACAAACGGCGCCGTGCCGGGGCAGACCCGCAAGATCGAACGGCTCGGTCTCGCCGAACGCCTGGACGCCGTGGTGATTTCCGAAGCCGTCGGCTGCGAGAAACCCGACGCCCGGATCTTCGAAATCGCATGCGAGCGCCTGGGTGTCGGTCCCGGCGACTGCTGGTTCGTGGGCGATCACCCGGAGAAGGACATCGCGGGCGCGGAACGCTTCGGCATGCGGGCCGTCTGGATCACGGACGCCGAGTCGGGCTTTGCGTGGCCCGCAGACGCCGACCCGCCGTGTCACCGCATCGAGCGTCTGGAAGAGCTGCTCGCCATTCTCGGCTGACGCGCATGTCCAGTCGACTGACACTCATGTCCGCATAGCTGACGCGCCGGCCCTGCCGCTGTACGGTGACCCTGTGCGCGACGACGAGCTGAAGAACCTGGTCGACGAGTTCCTGTACCTGGTCGAGGTGGGGAGCGGATCGGCAGAAGCGGACGAGTCCGAGCTAGCGCATCTGCTCGACCGACTGGCGCTGGCGGTGCGTCACGGCGTCGACCCGGGCGAACCGGAAACGCCGCCCGAGATTCCGCCGCGCAACACCGACGTGCTCGAGATGGTGGCGGCGAGCCGCTTCCCGGGCCTCGGGGACTACAACCGGGCAGTGGCGCTCGCCGGGCCCGACCGGGTGACGCGCAGCGCCGCGAGCGACGTGGCGCAGATCGCAGACCCGCTGCACGTGGTGGCGTGGCTCTGGCGCAACCGCGACTGGGACACGGGCCTCTGGTACCTGCACGACAGCTACCGTCGCAGCTGGGGCGAGGCCATGCGCAGCCTGCAGCTCTATCTTCACCTGCGCGAAACGCAACGCCTGAAGGACGAAGACCCAAACGAAGAGCAAGGAGACGTCTGAATGTGTCGCAACATCAAGACCCTCTACAACTTCGAGCCGCCTGCCAGCGAAGAAGAGATCCGCGCGGCTTCGCTGCAGTTCGTCCGCAAGCTGAGCGGCTTCAACAAGCCGTCCAAGGCGAACGAAGAGGCCTTCGAGACGGCGGTGGATGCCGTCGCCGACATCGCCGGTGCGCTGCTGGCGTCACTCACCACCCAGGCGAGCCCGCGCAATCGTGAGGTGGAGGCACAGAAGGCGCGCGAGCGCGCGGCCAAACGCTTCGGCTCGCAGGCCAGCGCTTCCTGATCCGGCCGCGGGCGCTCAGACCTTGCGGAGCCGGTCCGCGTAGCCTCCCGGCAGCTCGAGCCATTCCTCGGCTTCGGGCAACGACCGGAATACGTTGAAGGCGACGGGCGAGTCGCCGCGAAGCATGCTGTACATGCGGCCCAGCCCGAAGAATTCCGGATTGGTGGCGACCAGGGCCATTCGAGCACCCTCGCCGATCTGGCCGTCGACGGCTTCCGTCGATCGCCGCGCCTGGTGGCGAATGAGGTCGCTCGGCAGCTCGATGCGTGTGGCGTTCGTGGCGTTGCCCAGGCCGAGGGGCAGCAGGCCGTACTCGGGCTTGTCGACGAGCGGCGCAACTTCGGCCAGTTCCTGGGTGGTGACGACGCCCTCGAAGTCGATGACGACGAGGCCGAGGTCGGAAGCGACGCGGACGTGGATGGGCATGCACGCAACCTCACTGACACTACTTTGCCCAGCATACGCCAGAAGCGGGACGAGGCGATAGACTCGATGTCGATGCGCGCGACTGTTTTCTGCCTGTCCGGCTTCTCCTACCTGTCCGCCTCGATCATCGGCCTCGCGCTCGCGCTTGCACACACCGGCGGCGATGCACGAGCCGACGAGCCCGCGAATCGAACCTGCGCGGCCCGGGTGGCAGAGGCGGAGTTCGACCTCGAAGAGCGGCGCGAAGACGAGAAGCTGGCGCCCATCCTGTCGGGCGCCAACCAGGCGATCTTCGACCTGCTCGAGCCGCTGTGGGAAGCCAAGTCGACGGAGCGGCTGCGGTACCTCAAGGGCAAGCACGACCGCGACGTGGCACAGCTGCAAGTGGAGCGCGCCCGGATCGAAACCGAACGCGCCGCCGCCAAGCTCGACGTGCTGCGGGGAGAGTGCTTCGACTCGAAGGACGGCAACAGCCAGGGCGGTGGCCAGGGGGATGGCAAGGGCGGTGAGAGCTCGCTGTCGGAGTACGATGTCCTCGGCTGCGCGCTGGTGCGGAAGAACAAGGACATCGCGTCCGTCGACCTCGACTACGCGCGCGAGAAGCACGACGCGATCGCCGAGCTGCGAAGTCGCGAGTTCGCGACCGAGCAGAGTCTCATCCTGGCGAAGTACGACGTCGAGCGGGCAGAAGCGAAGCTGACCGCGCGCAACGCCCGAGTAGCGGAATGCAAGAAGCCCAAGACCCGCGCGAAGCGTGAACCCGCGTTGACAGAGGCAGAAGCGAGCGCCGAGCGATAGCTTCGCGCTCTGCGCCCTTTTTCGCCCTGCCCGGTCCCGGACGGGTGACGAACGTGGACGATTCGCCTGCAGCTGCGCGGCCGGGGCAACGCCTTTCCGAGCACGTGCGCGACGTCATGCGGCGGCGTCACTACAGCCCGTCCAGCGAGAAGACCTACCTGCGTTGGATGACGCGCTTCGTGCGCTTCCACGACAATCGCGACCCGCGCGCGATGGGAGAGCCTGAAGTGATCACCTTCCTGACGCACCTGGCCGTCGATCTCGAAGTGAGCCCCAACACCCAACGTCAAGCGCAGAGCGCGCTGGTGTTCCTCTACAGGACGATCCTCTCACGCGACCTCGAGGGGCTCGAGGCGGCAACCCGTGCGCGGGGCGAACGTCCCATCCCCGTGGTGATGAGCGTCGACGAAGTCCGAACCGTGTTGGCCCACCTGCACGGCCGCAACCAGTTGATCGTGACGCTGCTGTACGGAAGCGGTCTGCGGCTGATCGAAGGCCTGCGGGTGCGGGTCAAGGACCTGGACTTCGATCGCAACCAGCTGTGCGTCCGCCAGGGCAAAGGCCGCAAGAGCCGCTTCACCGCATTGGCAAGAAGCCTGCGGGCGCCACTGCAGCAGCACCTGACCCAGGTACGACGCCTTCACGACAGCGACCGCGAAGACGGCGCCGGCTGCGCACCCCTCCCCTACGCGCAGGCCAGGAAGCTCGGGCCGGACGCCGCGAGGTCATGGCAATGGCAGTGGCTGTTCCCGGCAACCCGCCTGACCCCGAACCCGAGAACCGGAGAAATGGTCCGCTACCACCTGCACCCGTCCGTGCCCCAGCGCGCCGTCCGAAAAGCCGCCCGCGCCGCCGGCATCGAGAAGCGAATCACGACCCACACCTTCCGCCATTCATTCGCGACCCACCTGCTGGAAGCCGGCACCGACATCCGAACCATCCAGGAACTGCTGGGTCATCGAGACCTCAAGACGACGATGATCTACACCCACGCCGCCCAAAGCGGCCCCCTCGGAGTCACAAGTCCCGCGGAGCGCCTCTGAGCCAGCAACCCCGCAACCTCCCCTCCACACAACCCGCTCCCCCGAGGTGATACCAAGCCGCATATGCGGCGCCCCCACCGCGAGCCCCGCCGCATATCCCGCCCGCAACGCCAGCCAAGACCCCGCCAATGCAACGAACCCCACCACAGTTCGCCGATACGCGAGCCGCCGCATAACCCGAATGGGGCGACCACGAGTGACGCAAGCCGGACTACACTGGGCTGCGGGTCAATAACTAGTTGGGCGGCGCAAGTTGCGATTGTTGACAGTTTCAGCCCTTGTTCTGTCATTGGCAGGATGCGCCAACACCCGCAGTCCACGCTTCTGGTACTGGCCCCCTGATGACCCTGCCGATTCATCGACCGAGGTTCTGCAGCGTTGGCGTTCTGACGCTGGGCTTTGTTCTGCCATCCAACGCGCCGACCGCCGACAGGACGGTGACGGCACCTACAACCAGCTGTCGGACGGGTTCACTGCCGAAGTAGAGTTTGAAGAGTGCATGGAGCGACACGGCTGGGTGCAGGAGCCCGAACTACCCCCTGCTCGTCCGACGAATTAGCCAGGCGCCGCCCAACAAGGCGTTGCAGCGGACCAGCAACAGCTCGGTTCAATTGACTCTGGCTGCCGCCTGGCGGCATACTGGGTCGGCAGGGTCGGGGTCGGTCAGCACTGTTCCTGGCCGCTGAACGCCGATCCGTTATACAGCGACGACTCTCGGTCCGCGCACTTGGCTCTCTCAACTCAAGAGCTGCGCACTCGGGGAAGTCGGCACGGCCTGAGCTTCGCGCCGCCTGGTAGTTTCGTTCGTCGTTGCTTCCCGCGACGCGCTGCGAGCCGCGCGATGGGCCACACCACTCGCGGGCTCCCGGTTCGCGAGTTCCGCTTCGACGGCCCGTTGCTGGGTGCCAGGTCGCGCCTCGCAGCGCAGCTTGTCGTAGCGCGGGCGGCGGGGCGTGGGTTCATGCGTGCCACGCACCGCGAAGGCCGGGGGCTCGCCCGTGACCCGTTGCCAGAGCTCGGGCTGGCAGCCGTGGTACCCCCCGTTTGGGCCTAGAGCTTTCTCTCTCAGGCGGGTCGTCGTTGGGGGCGGGTGCGCGCGTCGACTGTCTAACAAGGCGCAGCAGCAGACGTGGCCCATCTGGGGTTGCTCGCGTTTGGTAGCCTTCTGGCTTCGAACCTTGGTGCTCGAGCTGTCTTCGGTGGCGCTGGGCCACGCAGCTGAGCGCCTATCCGTTATACAGCGACGGCTCTCGATCCGCGGGCTTGGCTCTCTCATCTTTGGCGCCGCGCATTCGTGGCAGTCGGCACGAGCTGAGCTTCACGCCGCCAGGTAGTTTCGTTCGTCGTTGCTTCTCGTGCACACTGCGAGTCGCGCGCTGGGCCACACCACTCGCGGGCTCCCCGTTCGCAAGCTCCGCTCCGATGGCCCGGTGCTCCGTTCCGGGTCGCGCCTCGCAGCGCAGCTTGTTGCCGCCCGCGTGGCGGGGCGTGGGTTCATGCGTGCCACGCGTCGCGACGGTCCGAGCTCGCCCGAAGTTCGTTGCCAGGGCTCGAGCTGGCAGCCGTTGCACCCCCCGTTTGGGCCTAGAGCTTTCTCTCTCAGGCGGGCCGCAGTTAGGGGCAGGTACGCGCGTCGACTGTCTAACAAGGCGCAGCAGCAGACGTGGCCCATCTCGGGTTGCTCGTGTCTGGTAGCTTTCTGGCTTCAACCCTTGGTGCTCGAGCTGTCTTCGGTGGCGCTGGGCCACGCAGCTGAGCGCCTATCCGTTATACAGCGACGGCTCTTGATCCGCGGGCTTGGCTCTCTCATCTTTGGAGCCGCGCATTCGTGGCAGTCGGCACGAGCTGAGCTTCGCGCCGCCCGGTAGTTTGGCTCGTCGTTGCGTCGTGACGCGCCGCGAGCCGCGCGATGGGCCACACCACTCACGGGCTTCCCGCTTGCAAGCTCCGCTTCGATGGCCCGTTGCTGTGTTCCGGGTCGCGCCTCGCAGCGCAGCTTGTCGACGCGCGCGCAGCGGAGCGTGGGCTCATGCGTGCCACGCATCGCGAAGGTCCGAGCTTGCTCGTGTTCCGTTGCCAGGGCTCGAGCTGCCAGCCGTGGTACCCCCCGTTTGGGCCTAGAGCTTTCTCTCTCAGGCGGCGCGTCGTTGGGGCAGGTACGCGCGTCGACTGTCTAACAAGGCGCAGCAGCAGACGTGGCCCATCTCGGGTTGCTCGCGTCTGGTAGCCTTTCGGCTTCGAATCACGGTGCTCAAGCTGTCTTCGGTGGCGCTGGGCCACGCAGCTGAGCGCCTATCCGTTGGACGGCGCGATGCGTACCGTAGCGACCATCGTCATTCTCCTTCTCGCCTCGTCCGTCGCCCTCGCTGACGGCGATCCCCAGTGCTCCACTTCTGGGTCGTTGCCACAAGGGGCTGTCTTCGTTGGCTACACCGCGCCCGGCGCGCCGATCCTCAACTCGCTCGCTTTGCTCGTGACGAAGAAGCTCCAGCCTTACGACGGGCGCAGCCTGTCGGTGGGCCTGACGCTCCACGAAGCGGTATCCACAAGCGCTACGGGAAGCAGCATCAAATCGATCCAGCCGTACATGGATCTCCATGGGGTCAACCACTGCGAGTACCCGGCAGAACTCTCAGCGTCTCCATGGAAGTCGTGGCGGCTCTGGGTCTCCGATCCGGAACTGGCGCTGCGAAGCCCTACCCGCGCCGAGCGGAATTCGCTTCGAGAGATGAAACCCGATTGCGTTTCCCAAGGAGACTATCCGCCGGGAGAAGAGCAGTGCGTACACGCTGAACTGCTCGCTGTTTCCGACTTCAACGAAAACGGCTTGCCCGAGTACTGGCACACGGTCCCCTACACGTGGGAAACCGGTCTCGCGGTGTCAGAGCTCCTTGCCGAAGGCGGCCTCTTGCCCCTTGTCTCTGCCTGCCCGGGGTGCGATTGAGCGCGCGCCGTCCAACATGCCGTTGCAGCGGACCATCAACAGCTCGGCTCGATTGACCTTGGCTGCCGCCTGGCGGCATACTCTGTCGACAGGATCGGTTTCAGTCAGCGCTGTTGCTGGCCGCTGAACGCCGATCCGTTATACAGCGACGACTCTCGATCCGCGGGCTTGGCTCTCTCACCTTAGGAGCCGCGCACTCGGGGAAGTCGGCACGGCCTGAGCTTCGCGCCGCCCGGTAGTTTCGTTCGTCGTTGCTTCCCGTGACGCGCTGCGAGCCGCGCGATGGGCCACACCACTCGCGGGCTCCTCGTTCGCAAGTTCCGCTTTGCTGGCCCGTTGCTCTGTTCCAGGTCGCGCCTCGCAGCGCAGCTTGTCGCAGCGCGGGCCGCGGAGCGTGGGCTCATGCGTGCCACTCATCGCGACGGCCCACGCTTGCCCGGGGTCTGTTGCCAGGGCTCGAGCAGGCAGCCGTGGTACCCCCCGTTTGGGCCTAGAGCTTCCTCTCTCAGGCGAGTCGCTGTTGGGGCAGGTACGCGCGTCGACTGTCTAACAAGGCGCAGCAGCAGACGTGGCCCATCAGGGAGTTGCTCGCGTTTGGTAGCCTTCTGCCTTCGAACCTTGGTGCTTGAGCTGTCTTCGGTGGCGCTGGGCCACGCAGCTGAGCGCCTATCCGTTATACAGCGACGACTCTCGGTCCGCGCACTTGGCTCTCTCAACTCAAGAGCTGCGCACTCGGGGCAGTCGGCACGGTTTGAGCTTCGCGCCGCCTGGCAGCCTCGTTCGTCGTTGCCTCCCGTGGCGCGCTGCGAGTCGCGCGATGGGCCACACCACTCGCGGGCTACCCGTTCGCAAGTTCTGCTTGGGCGGCCCGTTGCTGCGTTCCAGGTCGCGCCTCGCAGCACAGCTTGTC
>JAJDAN010000031.1 GCA_029261855.1 Deltaproteobacteria bacterium | reverse complement strand
GGGTGACGCCCAGGCTGCTGCGCCCCGCGAACCCGTTGACCCCGGCGGCCTGGTTCTCGACGGAGCGCGCGATGTCGGCGGCGGAACGCGCGCGCGTTCCGCGGGTCCACATCGAGCTGAGGAAGCTGCCGATCCCGGCGGTCTCTTCGGTTTCGGCGAGCATCCCGCCCAGGAAGGCAGCGCGTGCCGCGACGACCGGGACGTCCGGCCGGCGCACGACGTGTACCGTCGCGCCGCCCGCGAGCTGGTAGTCGTGCACGCGCTCGCCACGGCTCGGCAGTCGCGCGGGTGACGCGAAGCGCCGCCGACTCGTCTCGACGCCGCGGTCCACGGCGTCGCGGATCTGCTTCTCGTCGAGTGCCTCGGCGTCGGCTTCGGGCACGACTGCCGCCACACACAGCGCCCGGGGGTCGAGGTGGGCGCGTGCGACCCGGACCAGGTCTTCGGGTGTCGCCTGACGGATCTGCTCGAGGTAGGCCTCGTGGCCCGTGTGGTTCCCGGCGAGGACGTGGAAGCTGCCGAGGCGACTCGCCATGCCCGCGACGCTTTCGCGTTCGAAGTACTCGTTGGCGAGGAAGTTCGCCCGGGCGCGCTCGAGTTCGTCGATGGAGACGCGTTCGGCGCGCACGCGCTCGACCTCGCGCACCGACGCTTCGATGGCGCCCAGCGCTCGTTCGGCGTCGGTCTCGAAGCCGACCGAGAACAATCCCGGGTCCAGCGGTGTGTAGGACGACGAATCGATCCGGTCGACGCGTTGTTCCGCATCCTTCACGCGCTGGATCAGCCGGCTCGACTCGGATTCGCCGAGCACGAAGGAAAGCAGGTCGAGCAGCGCGGCATCCGGATGGCCGAAGCCCGTCGTGCACCAGGCGAGGTCCATGCGCAGGCCCTCGAAGGGGCGGGCGAGCAGGGCGCTGCGCAGCTGGTCCTGTCGGGGTTCGGGACTTCGCCGGCGCTCGGCGCCGGCGGGCGTCGCGTCCTCGAAGCGTGCGCGGATCTCCGCCGCGAAGTCGGCGGCGCGGAAGTCTCCCGCGGCGACCACGACGAGGTTGTCTGGTGCGTACCAGCGCTGGAAGAAGGTGCGCACCTGGTCGCGTTCGAAGCGGCCCACGCTCGCGGGGGTGCCGAGGATCGGCGCGCCGTAGGAGTGGCTGCGATAGACGGTGCTGAACACCGCGTCGCTGAGGACGTGGCCCGGGGAGTCTTCGCTGCGGCGAATTTCTTCCAGGACGACCTCACGCTCCCGGGCGATCTCGTCCGGGTCGAAGCGCGAATACCGGACCGCATCCACCAGGACGTCGAGACCGCGCAGCAGGGATTCGCTCGGGAGGGTCGCGTAGTAGACGGTGGCATCGAAGGTCGTGTAGGCGTTGATCCGCCCGCCCGCGGCCTCGACGTCACCGGCGACGTCCCCCACGCCACGGGTGTCCGTGCCCTTGAAGAGCATGTGCTCGTGGAAGTGGGCGAGGCCTTCCTCGCCGGGCTGCTCGTCGGCAGACCCCACCTTTGCCCAGATCTGCAGGTTGGCGACCGGCGCGAGCTGCGTCTCTTGCAGGAGCAGGGTCAGACCGTTGGGCAGCACCTCGTAGTGGACGCTGGTGCCGGTCATCGTCCGGCGCAACGTAGCAGGTGAGGCGTAGCCGGTACGGCCTGGAAGAGAGCTCCCTCCTGCCGGCTATCTTGCGAGGGTGAGCGAGCCCTCCGTCGGCGTGTACGTCCACATCCCGTTCTGCGACCGCGTCTGCCCGTACTGCGACTTCGCGGTGGTGGGGGGCGGCGTGAGTGCGGACATGCAGGGGCGCTACGTCGAGGCCCTGTGCCAGGAACTCGCGCAGCGGCGCGACGCCTTCGCCGGCCGTCGGCTGGATAGTCTGTATTTCGGGGGCGGGACGCCTTCGCTGCTCGCAACGGGCCAGATCGCGCAGCTGGTCCGGTCGCTGCGGGAAGCCTTCCCGGAAGCCACCGCCGACCTCGAGGTCACCCTCGAGGTCAATCCGAGCACCCTCGAGCGCGACCGCTTGCCGGGCTTCCGCGAGGCCGGCGTCAACCGGCTGTCCATCGGGATCCAGTCCTTCGACGACCAGGTCCTCAAGCGCCTCGGTCGCGCCCATCTCGCCGACGAAGGCAGGAAGACTCTCGCCGCAGCCCGGCGCGCGGGTTTCGACAACCTGTCCCTCGACCTGCTCTTCGCTGCGCCCGGGCAGAGCCTTGCCCAGCTCGAGGCCGACCTGCAGGAGACTGTCGCGTTCGCGCCCGAGCATGTCTCGACCTACGAGCTGGTGGTCGAGGCCGGCACCCCCTTCGCGCTGGCGGACCGCCGGGGTCAGCTCGAGCGCGCGGATTCGGACGCGGCCGCAGACATGGTCGAGGCCATCGACGCCGCGCTCGGATCCATCGGGCTCGCCGCCTACGAGCTGACCAACTACGCCCTTTCTGGGCGCGAGTCGGCGCACAACCAGCGTTATTGGAAGCGCGAGCCGGTGCTCGGCTTGGGGGTCGGGGCGTGGTCCAGCGATCCGGCGGGGGAGGGTGCGCCCCACGGCGCGCGGCTGGCGAACACCCGCAGCCTGCCCGACTACCTCGACCGCACTCAACGAGGGGATCCGGCTTCGGTCTCCCGGGAGGTGCTCGCCGCGTCGACGGCGCGTGCCGAGACCGTCTTCCTGGCCCTGCGCACCCAGGTGGGACTGGATGCCGCGCGCTTCGCCAGGGGCTTCGGGGGGCCGCCGCGGACCTGGTACGGAGGCGAGATCGACGAGCTCGTCCGGAACGGGCTCCTCCTCGAGAGCCCGGAGGGAGATCTTCGGGTCAGCGCGCGCGGGCGCATGCTGATGGACCTGGTGTGCGAGCGCTTCGTGGAGGTTGTCGACGAAGTGCCGTTCGATTGACGCTGACCGGACCGGGTGGTAACCATGACCCTGAATTCATTGGGGTTTTCGTGCCGGGATCCGATCTCAGCGAGCGACAGCAGGATGTGTTGCGGGCCCTGGTCGCGGCCTACGTCGGCACCGCGTCGCCGGTCGGGTCCGGCACCCTCGCGCATCTGCTGAGTGTTCCGCTGTCTTCGGCGAGCGTGCGCAACACGCTTTCCGAGCTGACGTCCCTGGGCCTGATCGCGAAGCCGCATGCTTCGTCCGGGCGCGTTCCCACCGAGGCGGGGATCCGACTCTTCGTGGACCGCCTGCTCGACCCGGGGCCGATCGAGCAGTACGAACGGCGGACCCTCGCGCGCTCCTTCGACGACGTGCGCGCCGACGACGCCGTGCAGCTGGCGTCTCAGGTGCTTTCCGAGCACACGCACCAGCTGGGCTTCGTGGTGGCGCCGCGGCTCGAGCGCTTGCCGTTGCGTCAGGTCAGCTTCGTGCGGCTCTCGAGCGAGCGCGTGCTCGCGGTGCTGGTCGATGCCGGAGGCCACGCGCACCAGCGGGTGATCGAAGATCCGCTGCAGGGTGGTCGTTTCGACCAGGCCGAACTCGACCGCATGTCGGCGACCCTGGGCGAGCGCGTCGCGGGCTGCACTCTGCGCGAGGCCCGGGACCGTCTGCAGGTGGAGGTCCGCTCCCTGCGGAATCGTGCAGGTCAGCTGGTCGAGCGCGCGCTGGTTCTCGGGCTGCGGGCCGCCGAAGCGGCCATGGAGACGCCCACGGCGAACGATCTGGTGATCGCGACCCGCCTGGCCCTGCTCGACCAACCCGAGTTCAGCGATCCGGAAAGAGTGCGCGAGCTGTTCACGACACTGGAGCGCAGCGAGCGTCTGGTCGATCTACTCGAGGAGCTCCTGGACGTCGAAGGAGTCTCGGTTGCGCTTGGCGAGCAGTTGGACGGACAGGGACTGACGGGCTGCGCCGTGGTCGCCGCACCCTACGCCGACTCGGCGGGAGTGCTGGGGGTCATCGGACCGACCCGAATGGATTACGGACGCATCATCCCGCTGGTGAGCTACTGCTCGCAGCTCGTAACGGACAAGCTTTCGACGTGACTGATCCCAAGACACCCACGACCGACGACGACACCGAACCGAGTCAGGCCGACGAGGCCAGCGAGGGCGCTCTCGCTGCCAGCGCCGAACTCGAGGAGGCGCTGCGCGAAGCGACGGAATCGGTGGAGGCCCGCGCGGCCGCGCGTGCCGCATCCGCCCCGGGTGGACCCGGGTCTGCCGACAAGGTGCTGCTCGAGGTGCTCTCCCAGGAGCTGCAGAGCCTCAAGCAGAAGTTCGAAGAACTCACCAAGGAGCGGGACGAGCTTCACGACCGCCACCTCCGGCTGCAGGCGGAGTTCGAGAACTTCCGCCGAAGAGGCCTCAAGGAGCGGCAGGAAGCCCACAACTTTGGTCATCAGAATCTCGTCAAGGATCTGCTTCCCTCGGTCGATAACCTGGAGCGCGCCCTTACAGCTTCCTCGGAAGGTAACGGCGGCGAGGACTTGCAGGCGCTCCTGCAGGGCATCGAGTTGGTGCTGCGGGAGTTCATGGGCGTTCTGGGCAAGCACGGGGTGACGAAGATCGAAGCGGCCGACAAGCCCTTCGACCCAGCGTTCCACGAGGCGATGTCTCAGGTCGTCGACGACAACATGCCGGAAGGCAGTGTCGTTGCGGTCCTCGAAGAGGGCTACCAGCTGCGAAACCGGATGCTTCGACCTTCGCGCGTGATCGTGTCGAAGAGGAGCGACGGCAAGAGAGAAGGCGAAAGCACGAGCTGAGCGGGGGGCGACACGAGGCGTGCCCCGGAAAGGCGAGGAGGGGCGACCTCGATGGGTAAGGTCATTGGCATCGACCTGGGAACCACCAACTCCTGCGTGGCAGTGATGTCCGGAGGAGATCCGGAGGTCATCGCCAACTCAGAGGGGTCTCGAACCACCCCGTCCATGGTCGGCTTCACGGAGTCCGGCGAGAAGCTCGTCGGGCAGATCGCGAAGCGGCAGGCCGTCACCAACCCGCACCGCACCGTCTTCGCGTGCAAGCGCTTGATCGGCCGCAAGTTCGAGGCCGACGAAGTCAAGAGCTTCGCGGGCATCGCGCCCTTCGAGATCGCCAGCGCCGAGAACGGCGACGCGTGGGTGCAGATCGACGATCGCAAGTACTCGCCCCAGGAAGTCTCGGCGATGATCCTCACGAAGATGAAGGACACCGCTTCGGAGTACCTCGGCGAAGCCATCGAGGACGCGGTCATCACCGTTCCCGCGTACTTCAACGACGCCCAGCGCCAGGCCACCAAGGAAGCCGGCACCATCGCCGGGCTGAACGTGCTGCGGATCATCAACGAGCCGACGGCAGCAGCGCTCGCCTACGGGATCAACGACCAGGAAAACCAGAAGATCGCGGTCTTCGACCTCGGCGGCGGCACCTTCGATATCTCGATCCTCGAGATCGGCGACGGCGTCTTCGAGGTGAAGTCGACCAACGGGGACACCTTCCTCGGCGGCGAAGACTTCGACAACATCCTGGTCGAGCAGCTCGCCCAACACTTCCAGAGCGAGACCGGGATCGACCTGCGCGCCGACGCCATGGCGCTGCAGCGTCTGAAGGAAGCGGCGGAGCGCGCCAAGCACGAGCTGTCGTCGTCGGAAGAGACCGACGTGAACCTGCCCTTCATTGCGGCCGACGAAGAAGGTCCGAAGCACCTCGTCATGTCGCTCACCCGGGCCCAGCTCGAAGAGTGGGTGGCGGGTCTCATCGACAAGCTCGAAGAGCCTTGCGAGACGGCGCTCGAGGACGCGGGCCTTTCCAAGAGCGAGATCGACGAGGTCATCCTCGTCGGCGGTATGACCCGCATGCCCCGGGTGCGGGCACGGGTCGCCGAGATCTTCGGGCGTGATCCTCACAAGGGCGTGAACCCGGACGAGGTGGTGGCCATCGGCGCCGCCGTCCAGGGCGGGGTGATCACCGGCGAAGTGGAAGACGTCCTGCTGCTGGACGTGACGCCGCTGTCCCTCGGTGTCGAGACTCAAGGTGGCGTCTTTACGAAGATCATCGAGAAGAACACGACCATCCCGACCACCAAGAGCCAGGTGTTCTCGACCACCGAGGACAACCAGGACGTGGTGCGGATCCACGTGCTGCAGGGCGAGCGCGAGATGGCTGCGGACAACATGACGCTCGGCCGCTTCGAGCTGGTCGGCGTCGCGCCGGCACCGCGAGGCGTTCCGCAGATCGAGGTCAGCTTCATCATCGATACCGACGGCGTGGTCAACGTGTCCGCCAAGGACCTCGGGACCGGTCGCTCCCAGAGCATCGTGGTGACGGCCAGCAGTGGCCTGTCCGAGGACGACGTCGAGCGGCTGGTGTCCGAAGCCGAGTCGACCAAGGAAGCCGATAGCGCCCGTCGCGAGCTGGTGGACCTCCGCAACAAGGGCGACGGGCTCGTCTACTCGACTGAGCGCACCCTCGAGGAGTTCGCCGAGCACATCGACGAGGAGGAGGCGAAGCACATCCAGGCGTCCGTCGACAAGGCGCGAGAAGCCATGCAGGGCGAGGACGTGGCCCTGCTGAAGGCCGCCGTTGACGAACTCTCGGGGCTTACCTACCAAATGACCGAGCGGCTCTACGCAGTCCTGGGGGGCGAGTCGGACTGATCTCGCTGCCTCCCGAATCCGGGGGCCTCTGGACCCCCGAAGACCGTTGGCCCCGAGATCACGCCTGCCGGCGATCCACCCCGTCCAGTCTGAAGCCCTGAGCCCGCACGGAATCCACTCTTGAGCAAGCGCGACTATTACGAGGTCCTCGGCGTCGATCGGGGCGCCGACGGAGCCGAGCTCAAGAAGGCCTACCGAAAGCTGGCCCTCGAGTCGCATCCGGACCGCAATCCCGACGATCCCGACGCCGAGAATCGCTTCAAGCAGATCTCCGAGGCCTACGCGGTCCTCTCGGACCCCGAGAAGCGCGCGCGCTACGACCGCTTCGGTCATCAGGGCGTCGGTGCCGGACCGGGGCCGGGCGACTTCGGCGATCTCGGCGGCTTCACCGACCTCTTCAACGACCTCTTCGGTGACATCTTCGGGGGCGGCGCCGCCGGCTTTGGCGGTCGTGCCCGCGGTCAGGGCCGGGCTCAGCGTGGAGCCGACCTGAGGTACAACCTCCAGATCGATCTCGACGAAGTCCTGGTCGGCAGCGAAGCGTCGATCAAGATCCCGAAGATGCGCCCGTGCGAGACCTGTTCCGGCAGCGGTGCGGCCGAGGGGTCGTCTCCGGTCACCTGTGAGCGCTGCCGCGGGATGGGACAGATCGCCTTCCAACAGGGCTTCTTCCGCGTGAACCGCCCGTGCGACGTGTGCGGTGGCGCGGGCGAGACGATCTCCGACCCCTGCGGCGACTGCCGCGGGAGCGGCCGGATCGAGGGCCAGCAGACGATCGCGGTGAGGGTGCCGGCCGGTGTCGACGACGGCGCCCGGCTGCGTCTGGTGGGGGAGGGCGAGGCCGGTATCGCCGGTGGCCCACCCGGTGACCTCTACATCGTGATCTCGGTGCGCGCGCACCCGCTCTTCGAGCGCGACGGTCGCGATCTCCACTGCGAGGTTCCCATCGCCTTCGTGCAGGCCGCACTCGGCGCCGAGATCGAGGCGCCGAGCCTCGAAGGTCGCGTCGAGGTGCAGGTCCCGGAAGGCACCCAGTCCGGTCGTATCCTGCGACTGAAGGGCAAGGGACTTCCGCCGCTGCAGCCGCGCCTGGACGCTGCACAGCTCGAACGCATGCGCGGCGACATCTACGTGCGGATCTTCGTCGAGGTGCCGACCCGGTTGACCGACCGCCAGCGCGAGCTGCTCGAAGAGTTCGCCGAAGAGAGCGGCACCGAGATCTCGCCCGTCACGAAGGGCTTCCTCGACAAGCTGCGAGATCTGTTCGAGTGAGGCGCGCCGCCGCGTTCGCGTTGCTGCTCGGGATCGCCGTCTTCGCGGCGGCCTGCGTCGCACCCCAGGCCACGATCGAGGAACAGCGCGCGTACGACCAGGCGATCCAGCCCCTGCCGGGCAACCCGGAAGAAGCTGCGCTGCGCCTCGAGGACTTCCTCCGCGCCCATCGCAAGAGCCCGCTTGCCGAAGAAGCGGCCTACACACGGGCGCAGATCGCCCTCGACTCCGGCGACCGCGCCCGGGCGGTGTTCTGGCTGGGCTGGCTCGTGCGCAACCACCCGAGTGGTGCGCGCAGCGACGTCGCGCGACTGAAGTTGGCCAGGCTCCAGCTCCAGGCCGGAGACGCGGAGATGGCCCGTCAGGTCCTCCGCGACGTCCGCATCCGACAGCTGTCGCCCGAGGACAAGCGCCTCGCCTACCGCTTGCGCGCGGAGGCTTCCGAAGACCGCGCCCAACGCGTGCAGTGGCTGGCGGCGGCGCGCACCGCGGCCGTCGCGGCCGGTGTCAGCGACGAGGCCGTCGAGCTGATGGACGCCGAGATCGTGGTCGCGGTGGACGATCTCAGTCTGACCGAGCTGCGCCGCGCCTGGGAGCTGCTCGACGGGCGTCCGCCGGCGGGGCGCGTCGCCCTGCGACTCGCCCAGGCGAGCATGGAGCTCGGCGAATACGAGGACGCCGGTCACGACCTGCGCGTCGCGGGGTCACTGACCCTCGACGAAGCCGACCGGCAGCTGCTCGAAGAACTGTCGCTGCGCATGGAGCTGTACGAGCAGGGGCGCGGCGTCGACCAGCTGCTGCCGACCTTCGCCGAGGTTGCCGCGCAACCCGAACCTTCGCGCGCGGGTGCCACGGGCACCCTGGGTGTGGTGCTGCCGCTGACCGGTTCCTACGCGAGCTACGGGGAAGCCAGTCTACGAGGTGTGCTGCTGGCGGCCAACATCTTCGGTGCCGAGAATGACATCAAGATCCGCGTCGTCGTGCGCAACAGCGCCGGCGATCCGTTGGTGGCCGCGGCAGCCGTGCGAGACCTGGCGCAGCACGAGGACGTGGTCGCCATCATCGGTCCGCTGGTTTCCAGCAGCAGCGAGGCCGCTGCAAGAGTCGCTGAAGAAGAGGGCGTACCCCTCCTGACCTTGACCACGCGCGAGTCGATTCCCCTGGACCGGCCCCACGTCTTCCGACTGCGGACCACGCCGGAAGACGAGCTCCGCTACCTGGTCGACCACGCCTTCCAGAACCTCGGTGCACGCCGGTTCGCCGTCCTGTATCCCGAGGACAGCTACGGCCGCGGCATGCGGGATCACTTCTGGCACATGGTCGACGAGCGGGGTGGCTGGATGGTGGCCGCCGCCGCCTACGACCCCGACTCGACGGACTTCGGCGATCCGATCCGCGAGATGATCGGCTACTCACTGCTGACCCCGCGCGAGCACCGCGCCCTGGCGGAACGCGAGGACTTCGTGCGCCGGGGACGTCGGCTGAGACCGTCGGAGAACGCCGCCCTGGCCCGGGAGATCGCCGAGGACATGATCGGGCCGGAAGGCGTGAAGCTGCCGCCGGTGATCGATTTCGACGCTCTCTTCATTCCCGATGACTACGAACAGCTCAAGGGCTTGTTGCCCCAGCTGGCCTTCAACGAGCTGACCGGTGTTCAGCTGCTCGGCGCCGGAAACTGGAACAATCCGGAGCTGATCGACATCGCCCAGGAACACGTGTCGGGCGCGGTCATCTCGGTGCTCTTCGATGCCAACAGTCGCTTTCCTTTCGTGGCGGACTTCGTCAGCGCGTACCGCACTTCATTCGACCTCGAGCCCGATGCGTTTTCCGCCCAGGCCTACGACGCGGCCAACATCGTTCTCGTGCAACTCGCGCGCGGGTTCGAAAGCCGAGAGGCGGTGCGCGAAGGGATCCTGCGCACGCAGGCCTACCCGGGTGCTTCCGGGATCACCAGCCTGCGACCCGACGGAAATGCAAAGAAGCGACCCTTCCTGTTGAAGGTGCGCGGTCGCCGGATCGTCCCGCTGGACTGAACGGCGAATCCTGCGGATTCGCAGGGCGGGATCGGTCGTCTCCAGGTCACTCCCATGCACGGACCTCGGGATCGGTCGTCTCCGGGTCACTCCCATGCACGGACCGGGATCGGTCGTCTCCGGGTCGCTCCCATGCACAGGGATCGGTCGTCTCCGGGTCGCTCCCATGCACAGTCCTTCGGACCGCGCGATTGCATGTTGCACATTGGTTTCCGCATCCCATGCGGGAGTGTGACGTCGAATCACCGAATCGCGGAGCGCGGATTGAGGAGTGCGCGTCGCACGGTGCGCGGAGCGAATGCGCACCGCGGGCGTTCGTCTCAAGTCCCTTCTCCGCCGCGACGAAACGCACTTCAAATGACAGGATCTCCCCCCGACCTCGCATTGCCGCAGGAAACCCCCGTCCTCCCCTTGCGGGAGCTCGTCGTGTTTCCGTACATGACGCTCCCGCTCTTCATTGCGCGCGGCCCCTCCGTCGCCGCAGTCGAGGACGCCATGGCGGGCGACCGCGTGATCTTGTTGGTCGCACAACGCGACGCGGAGACTCCCGACCCCGAGCCCGACGATCTGTATCGCGTCGGCACCGCCGCGCTGATCCTGCGCAGCATGCGACTGCCCGACGGGCGCCTCAAGGTTCTGTTCCAGGGGCTCGGCCGCGCGCGCATCGAGTCGTTCATCGATTCCGAAGTCAATCTGTGGGCCCAGGTCACTCCGCTCGACGGCGACGTGGAGATGGACTGGTCGGTGGAGGCGGAAGCGCTGACCCGCGCGGTGCGCGGTCGGGTCGAAGAGCTGCTCCCGCTCAAGAACCTCCCGCCCGAAGTGATGTCGGTCATCGCAAACGTCGACAAGCCCGGGCGGCTCGCGGACCTGATCGCGTCGAACCTGCGGCTTCGCCTTTCCGAGGCGCAGGAAATCCTCGAGGTGCAGGACAGTCTGGCGCGCCTGCGGCGCGTGGACGCGCTGCTGCGTCGGGAGCTCGACGTCACCAGCATGCAGGCGGAGATCCAGTGCCAGGCCAAGGAAGAGATGTCGCGCGGTCAGCGCGAGGCGTTCCTGCGAGAGCAGCTCCGTGCCATCCAGGGCGAACTCGGCGAGGTCGACCCCCGCGGCGACGAGCTGGACGAGTATCGGCTCAAGATCGAGGACGCGGGCCTGCCCGAGGACCCGCGCGACGAAGCGCTGCGCCAGCTGCGCCGCCTCGAACGCATGCATCCCGACGGACCCGAGGCCCAGGTGGTTCGCAACTACCTCGACTGGATGGTCGAGCTGCCCTGGAATCAGAGTTCGCCCGACCGGCTCGACCTGCGCAACGCGCGATCGATCCTGGACGAGGACCACGCGCATCTCGACGGCGTCAAGGAACGCATCCTCGAATTCCTGGGCGTGCGCAAGCTGCGCGAGGATTCGCGCGGTCCGATCCTGTGCTTCGCGGGACCGCCGGGAGTCGGCAAGACTTCTCTGGGAAGGTCCATCGCACGATCGATGGGACGCGAGTTCGTTCGCATCTCTCTCGGCGGCGTGCGCGACGAGGCCGAGATCCGCGGCCACCGCCGTACCTACGTCGGTGCGCTGCCCGGTCGCATCGTGCAGGCACTGAAGCAGGCCGGCACCAACAACCCGGTCTTCATGTTGGACGAGATCGACAAGATCGGCGCCGACTTCCGCGGCGATCCGTCCGCGGCGCTGCTCGAGGTGCTCGACCCGGAGCAGAACGGAACCTTCAGCGATCACTTCCTCGGCGTACCCTTCGACCTGTCGAAGGTGATGTTCATCGCGACGGCCAACATGCTCGACCCGATCCCCGCGCCGCTGCGCGACCGCATGGAAGTGATCCAGCTGTCGGGCTACACGCCGGAAGAGAAGAGCGAGATCGCGGGCAAGTTCCTGGTTCCGCGTCAGCTGGAAGAGAACGGACTCGCGCCCGAGCGCATCTCGTTCTCGCGCAAGGCCGTGCAGAAGATCGTCAGCGAATACACCTACGAGGCGGGCGTGCGCAGTCTCGAACGCCAGATCGCCGCGGTCTGTCGGAAGGTGGCCCGCAAGGCCGCTGAATCCATGGATGTCGACTCCAGCGTCGTGGCAGTGACCCCCCGCACCCTGGGCAACTACCTCGGGAAGCCGCGGTATCTGGCAGAGCCGCTGCGGGACGAGAACGAGATCGGCGTGGTCAACGGCCTGGCTTGGACCGAAGCGGGCGGCGACGTGTTGCTGCTCGAGGCCAGCCTGGCGCGGGGCCGCGGTCTGGTACTGACCGGGCACCTGGGCGACGTCATGAAGGAATCCGGCCAGGCCGCGCTGTCCTACGCACGCTCGGCCCTGCGCGAGATGGACGTCGACGACGCGATCCTGTCCCGCAACGAGATCCACGTGCACTTCCCGGCGGGCGCGACGCCGAAGGACGGTCCGTCCGCGGGTGTCACGATCGCAACCGCGATGGTGTCCCTGGCGACCGGAATCCCGGTCCGCTGCGACGTGGCGATGACCGGCGAGATCACCCTGCGCGGCAAGGTGCTGGCGGTAGGCGGCGTGCGCGAGAAGGCGCTCGCTGCCCTGCGAGCCGGCGTCCAGACGGTGATCGTCCCCGAACCCTGCATGCGCGACGTCGAGGACATCCCGAAGGAGCTGAAGAAGCGCCTGACCTTCGTGCCCGTCCGGACGATGCGCGACGTGCTCGAAGTCGCGCTCGAAACGAAGCCCGAGTGGGCGGGAGCCGCCTCCGGCACCCGCGGTCCCACGCCCGTCGAGCAGTCCTACGCCCCGGCGGTGTTCTCCTCCGACGACTAGCGCCCCAGCGCTAGCTGCTTGGCGACGGGCGGTGTTGCCAGGGGGCGGAGTGTGGGTGGGGCCTGCTCCTCCCTGGGCGGTGGTGTTTTCCCTTTGCCGGGTCTTCGTCATGCCATACGTCGTCACAGGCCCCACCCACACCCCACCCCTCGTGACGGGGTTGGCGGCGCGCTCGGTCCTTGTTCTCAGGCTTGGCGGCGGAGGATTCCGAGGGTTCCGAGGCTGGCTACGGCGATTGCGAGGAGGGCCAGGGCGGTGGGGGAGAGGGTGGGGAGCTGGAGGTTCGGGACCGAGTTGACGTTGTTCGGGTCGGATCCGAAGGAAACCTCGAGGCCGTCGCCGAAGCCGTCGCCGTCGCTGTCGAAGAGGGCTGCGTTGGTGCCCGTGTCGTTCGGGCCGACGAAGACGCCGGTGCCGGTTTCGACGCCGTTGTGCAGGTCGTCGGCGTCGCGATCGAGGGCGACGCGTTCGCCGCTTCCGGGCGGCACGCAGGTGTACGTGACTTCCTGCCCCGGGGTCCCGGCCTTGGCGCGCAGGGCGGCGTCCGAGATCGCGGACGTGCCGTCGTCAGGTTGGAAGAGACCGGCGCCGAACAGGTAGCTCTTGGCGACACCAGCCTCCACGACGGTCGCGGTGAGCTCGCACTCGGTGACGGATCCGCCCAGCACCTGGGACACGAAGCCGCTGGTCGCTCGGTCGATCAGGAGCTGGATGCGCGGGTTGGCGACGCCGCCGTTCGTTGCGCTGAGCGTCACCTGCTGGCCGACCACGGGGGCGAGATCGGTGTCGAAGGCCATCAGGAAGGCTTCGAGCTGGTCCTGCTCGGTGTCGTTCAGGCTGAAGCCCGACAGGCCCACGAAGCGGAAAAGGTTGTCGATCGAGCCGTCGTGCAGGAAGCCGAAGCCGCGGATCTGGTCGCCCGTGTGATTGAAGGGGCCCTGGACGCCGAGGAAGGTGTCGGGGTCGGCGAGCCCGAACATGCCGATCTTCTGGTAGGCGTTGCGCAGGTGCGGGATCTTGAAGTGCTGGCTCTCGCCCTCGAAGTTGCTGCGACCGTCGCCGCCGAAGTGTCCGGCCGCCGGGTTCAGGATGTGGCAGCCCTCGCAGTCGGAGATGATGTCCGTCGTCGGGCCGGTGTAGAGGTTGGCACCGCTCTGCTCGTCCGGTCGCAGGGAATTGTCGAGCTGGCGGATCGGGTTGGGCGGGTAGCGCAGCTGCAGGGCGAAATCGGTGAAGGCCTGCATCTGCGCCGGGGTCAGCTCGGTGCCGCGGCCCACCAGTCCCGGAAATGCCACGTTGAACGCGTTGAAGGCGTCGTCCTCGTCCCCCTGCCGGTCGCCGCGCCAGTGCTGTGCGCCCATGTTGGCGAGGCCGCGCAGACTCTGGGTCGTCATCGGCCCCTTCATGGGGTGGAAGACGCGGGGCAGGGGGTCCGCTCCGGCGGGCACGAGCGGGTTGAACGGGTTGTCGTTGTCCACCTCGTCGTCGTCCGGATTGCCGAGATCCCAGCCCAGATCGTCCATGTCGCCGAAGATGTGGCAGCTGCCGCAGGACGCCTCGCCGTTGCTGCTGGTGAGCCGCGCGTCGTACAGGAAGCGGCGACCCTCGATCACCGAGTCGGGCTCGGGAGAGTGGAGCGCCTGGGTCTGGACGACGTTCTTCGTGCCCACGTCCACGACCGAAACCGAGTTGTCGAAGCGCGTCGCCACGTAGAGGCGGCTGCCCGCGAGCAGGACACCCGAAGGTCCGCCGCCCACTTCGATGTGGTCGGCGGCGTCGGGCACGAAGCTGTCAGCTTCGAGGTCGGCAACCGCGAAGACGCCGATCTTGCTCGATCCGAATGCTGCGACGTACAGCGTGGCGCCGTCCGCGGACACCGCCATGCCCAGGGGCATCGAGAGGCTGTCTTCCTTGACACCGTTCGGCGCCGGAAGCGTGGCGTACGGGATGTGCTTGTTGAGGTGGCGCGTCGTGACGGTCGCTCCGTCGAGAACCGTGATGCGAGCCTCGGCGAGATGCCCTTGCACCGTGGTCGGCTCGGCTACGGGCTTCACGCCCGCGGCGACGATGCCCGGCCCTTCGAAGCGCACGTGGTTGTGGGCGTCGGTGTTCGAGACGTACACCTTTCCGGAGACGGGATTGACCGCCATGTTGAACAGCGTCGTCCCGACGCCCGTGAAGGGCTGACCCGTCTCGACGGGCGGGTTGGCGTCGGCGTCGATCTGGAAGACGTCCTCGTCGGGAAGATCGAAGCGCACCATCGCGCTCCAGTCGCGTCCCAGCTCGTCCTGCCATTCGCCCGAGCTACCGCCGTCGCGATCCTGCTTGACGATCAGGCCCGTCTCCGGACGGTCGAGATCTTCCTGGTTTCGGTGCGGCGGCGGGCTCCCGCCCGGTGAGAGCGTCCCGTTGATGGTGCAGGAACCCTGGACCGTGTCGGAAGCGAGGTTGCCGGGGGAGGTGTCGCACAGCAGACCTTCGGACAGCACCGTCGTCCGGTTGCCGGACCGGAAGACGGCGGCGTAGACCGTCGCACCGTCGGGGCTCACTGCCAACGCTCGGGGGCGATCTCCGAACAGGGTCACGAGGGTCACGGCGTCACCGCCGAGCGAGCTGCCGAGGTTCGCCGGGTCGAAGACCCAGACGTCGGCGCGTCCCTGGCCGGGCACGGCGTAGTCTCCGCGCGGGGTCGGATGGTTCTGTCCGCGATGTGCGGTCGCAATGAAGACGCGCTGCGACCCCGTGCCGGCGAAGACGATGTCCCGGGGCTCGTCGCCGACGAGCAGCGTCCGCACCACGCGCGGCACGCTGCCCGAGACGTCGACGATACTCACGCTGTCCGACAGATGATTGACGACCCAGACGCGGTCCGCGCTCTCGACCGCGACGGCGACCGGCTCCATGCCGACTCGCACGCTGCCCGCCCGGGTGAGGGCGCCGCCGCCGTCGACGTCGAACATTTCGAGGTGGCCGTCCGGGGTGTTGACCGCGAAGAGCCGCGTGCCGTCGTCGGACAGCGCGATGGGCCGCACGGGTCCGCTCTCGAAGAGCTGGTAGTTGTCCTGGGCCGCCGCCGGGGTCGCCAGGGCGACGATGCATACGAGGGTCAAGCCGATCGCCGAGCTGCACATCCGCTGCATCGTCCCTGCCTTTCTCGTCATGTCGCAGCATCTTCTCACGGATCGACTGCCCGGGGGAAGCGCGCAGGCGGCGGCTGCGGTGGGATGGCCGGGATCGGCTCTTGGCACGGCTGCGGCACACTGTCAGACTGGACGAGAGCGAAAACGTGAACCCGAACTGTCATTCATTCCGGCTGCTGCTGTGCTGCGTGTCGTGGTCCGCGATCGTCGCCGGAATTGCGTCGCCGGTTGCATCGGCGCCCCCGGATGTGGCGAGCTTCGGGATCTACCGCGGCTACCCGGGTGAGCCCGTGGACTTCGCGATCGCTGCCAGCGACCCCGACGGCACCGCCGTCGAGTTCTTCGCGAGTAGCCTGCCGCCGGGCGCCAGCCTGGGTGCGAGTTCCGGCGTCTTCAGCTGGCTTCCGGGCGGCGCGGACGTCGGCGACTTTGCCATCGACGTCGTCGTGCGCGACGAAGATTTCGAGGAGACCTCGCGCGTGCTGCTGTTCCAGATCGCGCCGCAGGACAGCTGCAACGTCCCCGTGTGCGACCCGGCGCTCGGCTGTTCGCCGACACTTCCACCCGTGCCCGGGCCAGGCGAACCGGACACGGCCTGCTGCGTCGCCGAACCGAGCGAGCGCGTGGCCGAGCCGTCGCATCCCACCCTGGCTTGTCCCGAGGCCGAGGTTCTCTATGTCGGCCGCAACCAGGTGGGCTTCGGCCGCGTCCAGAACTGCGACAAGCTGCAGCTCATCCCCTTCGCCCAGGGCGGCGCGAACCTGATCTTCCACGTCGAAGCCCGCTGCGTCACCGAGCAGGTGGGGATCGACGTCGAGGTCCATCTCGTGGACGGCAGCGACGAGTCGCTGATCGCGAGCTACACGCCGCACTGCACCCAGCCGAGCGATCCGGAATGCGTCACCCTGACGCCCCAGCCCGACGGTTTCCAGCGCTTCCTCGGGCTCAGCTACTTCGTCTTCAGTGACGAGTTCGACGCCTTTCAGCTCGAGGGCCGCGAGGTCGATCTGCGAGTTCGCCTGACCGACCTGAACGGCGTGGTGCTCGAACGCCAGCATCGGCTCACCCTGACCGTGCAAGAGCTGGCGGACCTCCCCAACCCGGACATCGGCGACGACCCGTCCGACGAAGCGGGGTGTGTCGGTTGCCATCGCCCCCTGGACGAGAGCAACCAGCGGGTGGGCATCGAGGACGCGCACCCCGGCGTCGACCTCGGCTGCGTGGACTGCCACGGAGGCAACGGGAACGCGACCACGCGCCTCGAGTCTCATGTCCCGCCGGGGCCCGGCGATCCGGCCTTCCTCAAGAACCTCGCTTCGGACGAGCTCGACCTCGTCGACCCGGACTACCTGCGCTTCATCAACCCGGGCGACCTGCGTGTGGCCGCGCAGTCGTGCGGTGCCGCGGGCTGTCACCCCGAGCACGTGCAGAACGTCCCGATGTCGACCATGTCGACCTACGGCGGGCACTACACCTTGCCGCGCTTCCTGGCGGGCAGTCAGGACCGCAACGCCATCATCGCGGCCGTCGACGTCGTCGACCCGGACTACGACGCGGCCACGGCGCCCGCCGGCGCGGTGCCGTCGCTGAGCGCGTTGCGCGAGCCGGACCCGGCCGCGGACCGGTCCGAGCTGCCGACCGTCGTCGACGCCTACCTTCCGAAGTCGTGCCCGACCTGCCACCTGAACGCGTACGGGAAGAACGATTCACCCGGCGCCTACCGTTCTTCCGGTTGCACGGCCTGTCACATGGTCTACGCCGACGACGGCCTGTCGCAGTCCGACGACCCGACCTACGACACCGATCTCGTCCGGCATCCGATCCGGCACCAGCTCACCACCCAGATCCCCGTCGAGCAGTGCGGCCACTGCCACTTCCAGGGCGGCCGCATCGGCCTCGCTTATCGCGGCATCCGCGAGGGCGGCTTCGCGCCCGACAAGACGCCGGAACACGGCGTCACCCTCGGGCGGACCCTGTACGGACACGACCCCGACTACTACTTCTCCGACGAAGACGACACGAACGCCGTCGACGAGACCCCACCCGACCTGCACTTTGCGGCGGGTCTCGCGTGCATGGACTGTCACGTCGGAGGCGACGTGCACGGGGACGGCAACCTGTATGCGTCCGAGCGCTATCAGGTCGGGATCCGCTGCGAGGATTGCCACGGCAGTGTTCGCGACGCCGTGAGCCCGGACCCGGCGGACGGCAAGTTCAAGAACTCGAAGGGCTTCGAGCTGAAGCGCCTCACCGAAGGGCCGGGCGGGATCATCCTGCTGCAGCTCGCCAACAATCCGGGCGTGCAGAGGATCGTCCCCCAGGTCAAGGCTCTGCTCGACCGCGGCGACAACGAGGCGATGGTCGAGGCGATGGGCGTCGACGAAGAAGGCTTTTCCCACACGGACTCGCTCGAATGCTATGCCTGCCACACGTCCTGGCGTCAGACCTGCTTCGGTTGCCACGTGACCCAGAACGACTCGTTCAGCCAGCGGAACCAGACGACGGGTCTCGTGACCCAGGGCGCGTTCTCCGCGGTGCGCGACGACTACTCGCTCGACTTCTTCGCCCTCGGCCAGAACGCGCGCGGCAAGCTCACGCCGCTGTGCAATTCCATGAGCCTGCTGCTCAGCTACGTCGACGAGAATGGCGACCCCGTCTACGACGATGCCATCCGCACCAGCCACGACGGGCGCCGCGGTTTCGGCTGGAATCCCTTCCAGCACCACACGGTGAGCAAGGCCGCCCAGACCTGCGATCGCTGTCATCCCGCAGCGGACGGGAGCAACGCGGTCACCCTCGCCGAGACCTACGGCTTCGGGAACGGCTCGGTGACGGTCATGGAAGAAGGAGAGGTCGTCGACCTCACGGGCTTCCTCGACGCCGAGGGCAACCTGATCTCGGACTTTCCCCATCCGGGTACGGGCCCCGTCCCACAAGAAACGAGACAGCGCGCGATGACCGTCCAGATTCCCGAGCCCCGGGCGACGGTGCTCGGCGTCGCGGGACTCGTCGCGCTGACGGCGACCCGGCGGAAGCGAAAGCGATGGGGCACGGTCGGGTCCCGATGAGGCTGTATCTGCTGCGCCACGCGCATGCGAGAGGCGGGACCCACGCGACACCCGACGCGTCGCGACCGCTGACGGCTCGTGGGCGACGCGAGGCCGAGGGCGTGCGCGCGTACCTGGCGAGCCGCGACGCGCCGCCCGCCCGGGTCCTGTGTTCGTCGGCACGCCGCGCCGTGGAAACCATGCAGCTGGCAGTCGCCGGACTCTCCCCGTCGCCCGAGGTCTCGGTGCTGGATGACCTGTACCTGGCCTCGGCATGGAAGCTGTTCGAACGTGTGCGGGCGATCGAGGCGACCGACGTGGCGCCCGTGCTGGTGGTCGCCCACAACCCGGGTGTGGCCGAGCTGGCCGAGAGTCTGGCCGAACGGGGCGACCCGGCGGCGCTCCGCAGCCTGGGGACCCGCTTCCTGCCCGCGACCCTGGCCGAGATCGAGCTGCCCGGCGACCACTACGCCGACCTCGCCCCGGCAGCCGGCACCCTCGTGGGTCTCCGTCTGGCCTGACCTCGTTTCGGGACTTCCCGGGCGAGTTGCGCACGCGTTGCCGGTGACTTGCCGGTCTTCCCGCTGCGCATCAAGCGCACCCTGCGTACGCCCGATGTTCCCAAGCGTGCGGGGACGTTCCCGCATCGGAGCGGACGTGGGCCACGAATCCGGACTCATCCACAAGCGACACCGGCGCGGCAAGAAGCGCCGCGACAAGACGCGACTCGCGTTGCGCATCACGTTTTCCCTGCTGCTGATCGCGCTCGCTGCGTCGCTGTCGGCAGGGATCATCCACGTCGTCGAACGTCCCGTGCCCCCCTTCGAAGCGATGGCCGAGAACGGCGCGGTCGCGAAGGCACTCTCCCAGGAGGCGGCCCAGGAAAGGGCCCAGGAGACGGCCCAGGAAATGGCCCGGGAAATGGCCGAGGGAACGGCTCGCGACACGGATCCGGGGGTGGAAGTGGCTGCAGCGCCCGAGGAAGGTCCGAGCGCACACTGAGCCCGCGGATCACGGGATCAGGCTCGCGCCCCCGTCCGCCAGCTGCGAGCAGGCCTTCGTCAGCTTGCTACGCGCGTTCTCGATCTTGTTGCGCGCGCCCTTGAGCTCTTTGCTCTTGCCCTGCCGCAGGGCCGTGCGCAGGCGCTTCAACGCCTTCGCGTCACGCGTGAGCGCGCGCTTGAGGAAGCGGCCGGCCTTGCCGGTGTCGATGGGGGACACCTCGTCCCGGATCCCCTCGATCATCAGCCACTCGAGGGAGGCGCTCTCCTCGATCAGCACGATCGCCGCGGGTGTCCCCAGGAGTCCCGCTTCCAGGGCCAACAGTGCGGCGTCCTTGTCGCTGAGCGCGAGATCGCACGGCGAATCGGACAAGCCCCCGGAGCCCAGCGGCAGACCCAGGCGGGGGCCCGCGCTGATCTGGTAGGTGCCGGTGCCGCCGCCCGCGTGGCGCACTTCCGCCGTGACCAGTCCGTCGCTGGCTTGCAGCGGGACGGTGACCCCGCCCGCACCCGGGTTCGCCGTCACCGTCGCGATCTCGGTTGTCCCCTGCAGCACGGTGATTCGCGGGGCCATGCCCAGCAGGGCGCCGGTGACCCGGATCTCGAGGTCGCCGCTGCCGATCGCCGGCAGGTCGACGAAGTAGCTGTCGACCTCGCCGGGGGTCGCGATGCGGCCGTTCAGGATCGTCCCGGCGTTGTCGATGACCGGCGGCGGGAGCGTTTCCGCGATGGTGTCGATGCCTCCGATGCTCGCGAGGCGGAGCATCGGGGTGCCCAGCACGACGTCGTCTTCCGGCAGGATCGGCAGGTCGTTGATGTTGGGCGCGCGCACCAGCCCCTGAGAGCTGAGCGCACCGATCCCGAGCGAGTTCGTCGCGGTGACGGAGATCGTCTCGTCGGCGAGGGCCTGGTCGAAGGCGATCGCGCCGACGTAGATTCCGTCGCCCGCCGTGGCGTCCGGCGGAATCCCGTCATCGCGCAGGGGTGTGGCGGCTCCGCTCGCGCCGAGGCTGGCCGAGAGGCGAGCACCGACGATCGGCCGTTCGCGCCCGAGGCTCGCCGTCACGAAGATCGGCTGCGGGGCCGTGATGGTGGAGGCGCTCGCATTGGAGACCCAGGCCTGCAGTGCGTAGGTCGCGCCCACCGCGTAGCCCTGGGCGACCAGGCTCACGTTGGCGTCGCCCAAGACGTCCGGGTCCGTGGACTCGCTTCCGGTGATCTGCCAATTGCCCCGTTCCGACGGGCTGTCGAGAGCCCAGAACGTGCTGCACGTGTCGTTCGCGAGTGCGTCGTCCGTGTCCCGGGTCGAGATCGCCGGGAAGACGACGCCGCTGGGACTGCTCAGGCTGAGGGATCCGACGGGAAGGTCCGACGACGCGCAGATCGCGATGCGGTCGAGTCCGCCGTCCACGGGGAAGCTGACCGAGCCCGGGGTGCCGGTTTCGGGCACGGTGAAGTCGAGGGTCGGGGTCGCGTGCAGGAGTTGCGCGGGGCGGGTCTGGAATTCGGCCTGGGCCCAGGCCTGCAGGGCCTGATTGAAGCTGGCGGTGGGCCCCAGCAGGATGCCGCCGGTTTCGGCTGCGAGGAGGGTCATCTCGTTGCTGGTCTCGTCGGGGTCGAAGCTCCCGACGTCGAGGGGGTAGACGGGGATGCCGTCGGCGCTGAGCGTTGCGAGCGCGTTGGCGACGTCCGTCGGCTCCATGCCGTCCGGGTTGCTGTTCGAGCCGTCGGAAATGAAGAAGACCGCGGCCGCCTCGTGGTCGGGGTCGCAGGTCGGAAAGTTCATCGGGTCGGCGAGCAGCGGCTCCGCGGCAGCGAGCTGCGTAGTGGCGGCGGTCAGTCCGCGGGAGAAGCGCGTCGGCGCGGGCGCGGCCGCGATCTGGGCGATCAGGTCGGCCAGTCGGTCGCGTTCGGTCTCGTCGTCCATGTCCGGCTCGTCGCTCACCTGGACGGGGCCGCCGGCGGTCCGCAGCACCACGGTCTCGTTGGCGAAGGTGAGGATCGAGACCCAGGTGGTGTCCGCCGCCATGAAGCTCAGGATCGTGTCGGCGGCGCCCTTGGCCTGGCTCAGGGGCAGGCCGGTCATGCTGCCCGAGTTGTCGATGGCGATGACATAGCGCGAGCACGCTGCGGTCCAGATGGGTGCCGGAATCGCCGGCGCCGACTCGCCCGTCGCCGGCTGTCCGGGCGGCGCAACGGCGGCGAGGTTCATGAAATAGTCGCGCTCGACGCGGCCGGGTGTGGGAGCCAGCAACAGGTCGGCAATGTCCGGCGGCGTCGCGAGGAGCTCCCAGGCACTGACCCCGTAGGCGCGGTGGTGCGCGGTCTGGAGCGTGTTCTGGAAGTCTCCCCCGCCGCTGTTCACGATGGAGAAGTTCGCGAAGCGTGCGTCCGCCTCGACGCGCCACGGGGAATGCATCAGCGACGGCGTCACGGGCAGGTCGCCCGTCTCGACGAAGTGCTCGTCGAGCAGGCCATAGGCGTAGTGGGCCCATTCGTGGGCCAGCACCGCGCCGGCGGCCCGGTCTCCGGCTTCGTCGGGGTCCGTGGTCAGGGCCAGGTCGCTGCCGTCCGCCGCACCGCCGGTGAAGGTGTCCGCCATGTAGATGTGTCCCGGCCCCTGCAGGCCGTTCAAGGTCGACATGGGGCGTCCGCGCCGCTGCCAGATGATGTCGGCGCGGTCGTGCGCGGTGCTGGCGGTGTGGATGGTCACCTGGCCGATGGCGTGCGCACCTTCGGTGGCCTGGAAGACCGCGTCGGAGAAGTCCTGGAGGATCTCCTCGTAGCGCTGCATGCGCTCGTCGTCGCCGAGCGGGTTCGCCTGCAGGGAGACCACCAGATCGAAGGTCTGGGCCTGGGCGTGCGCGACACCGGTCGCTGCCAGCGAGAGCGCCAGCCAGCCTGCGGAAGCGAGCGCGGCAGAAACGAACGAACGGGCGGACATCCAGGGTTCTCCAGGACAGGCGTTCTCGCGAACGGAGCGGCCCGCGATGATACGCGAGCCTGGCGGCCGAGCGAGACAGGCTGCTGCGCTGCCCGGATCTGGGCCCTGGCGGCGAATGGCCGGCTATCCCGCGTCGGGCTCGTAGCCGAGATTCGGTGCCAGCCAGCGCTCCATCTCCGAAACACCACTGCCCGAGCGACCCGCATAGTCTTCGACCTGATCGCTCCCCAGCCGTCCGACGGTGAAGTACCGGGCCTTGGGATGGCCGAAGTACAGGCCGCTGACGCTCGCCGCGGGGGTCATCGCGCAGCTCTCGGTCAGATCGATGCCCAGGTCCCGAGCCTCGAGCAAGTCGAAGAGGGTGCGCTTGGGGAGGTGGTCGGGACACGCCGGGTAGCCGAAGGCGGGCCGGATCCCGCGGTACTTCTCCGCGATGAGGTCTTCGTTGTTGACGGTGTCGGCCGTTTCGTAGCCCCAGTCGCGCCGGGCCCGGGCGTGCAGCAGCTCGGCATAGGCTTCGGCGAGTCGGTCGGCGAGGGCCTTCACCAGGATCGCGTTGTAGTCGTCGAGGTCCTTCTCGTAGCGCGCCGAGAGGGCCTGGGCGCCGATGCCGGCGGTGACGGCGAACGCGCCGATCCAGTCGTCGACGCCGGAAGCCCGGGGTGCGACGAAGTCCGACAGGCAGCGATTGGCATTGCCCTCTGCCAGCACCGCCTGCTGGCGAAGCATCGGGAAGCGCACGAGCTCGCTCGCGCGGGACTCGTCCTGGTACAGCACGATGTCCTCGCCCTCGCCGCTGGCCGGCCAGAAGCCGTAAACGGCGCGCGCGGTCAGCAGGTCGTCGGCGATGATCTTGTGCAGCAGCTCGCGGCCGTTCTCGTACAGCTCGCGCGCCGCTTCCCCGTGCTTGGGGTCGTCGAGGATCTTCGGGAATTTGCCCTTCAGCTCCCAGGCCGAGAAGAAGAAGGTCCAGTCGATGTACTCGGCGATGTCCGCGAGAGAGACGTCGTCGACCACCCGCCGACCGCTGAAGGCCGGCTTCGGGCAGTCCTCGGCGCGCCACACGACCTTCTCACCGTTCTCCCGGGCCCGGGTGAAGGGCAAGAGCGGCCGTTCCTGGCGGTCCTTGTAGAGGGCCTGCAGTCGCAGCTGGTCCTGGTCGTTGTCGATATCGAGCTGCTTCTTCTTTTCGGGGTCGAGCAGCGCCGACACGACGCCGACCGCGCGCGATGCGTCCAGCACGTGGACGACGCTCTGCGCGTAGGTCGGGGCCACCTTCACCGCGGTGTGCTGTCGCGAGGTCGTGGCCCCGCCGATCAGCAGGGGCAGGGTGAAGTCCTGGCGCGCCATCTCGCGGGCGACGTTCACCATCTCGTCGAGAGACGGTGTGATCAGTCCGGACAGACCGATGAGGTCCGCGTTCTCGGCCTTCGCCGTCGCGAGGATCTTCTCTGCCGGGACCATCACGCCCAGGTCGATGACGTCGTAGCTGTTGCAGCCGAGTACCACGCCCACGATGTTCTTGCCGATGTCGTGGACGTCGCCCTTGACGGTGGCCATCACGATGCGGCCCCGGCTGGCGTCGATCTGCTTCTCCTTTTCCATGTAGGGCTCGAGGTAGGCGACGGCCCTCTTCATGGCCCGGGCGCTCTTCACCACCTGGGGCAGGAACATCTTGCCCGCACCGAAGAGCTCGCCGACGACGCTCATGCCGTCCATCAATGGGCCTTCGATGACGTCTAGCGGCCGCTCGGACTGCAGGCGCGCCTCCTCGGTGTCGGCCTCGATGAAGTCGACGATGCCGTGGACGAGCGCGTGGGAAAGGCGCGACGCAACGTCACCCTCGCGCCAGGCGAGGTCCTGCACCTGCTTCTTGCCCTTGGACGACACCGTCTCGGCGAACGTGATCATGCGCTCGGTCGCGTCGTCCCGGCGGTGGAAGATCACGTCTTCGACGTGCTCGAGCATCTCCGCGGGGATGTCCTGGTACAGCTCGAGCTGGCCGGCGTTGACGATGCCCATGTCCAGGCCCGCCTGGATGGCGTGGTAGAGGAAGGCCGAGTGGATCGCCTCTCGCACCCTGTCGTTGCCGCGGAATGAAAACGACAGGTTCGACACGCCGCCGCTCACGTGCACGCCCGGGCAGGTTTCGCGGATGACCCGGGTCGCCTCGATGAAGTTGACCGCGTAGAGGTCGTGTTCTTCGATGCCCGTGGCGATGGCCAGGATGTTCGGGTCGAAGATGATGTCCTCGGGCGGGAAACCGACCTCTTCGGTGAGCAGGCGGTAGGCGCGCTGGCAGATCGCGATCTTTCGTTCCGCCGTGTCGGCCTGGCCGGTCTCGTCGAAGGCCATGACGACCACCGCGAAGCCGTAGCGGCGCACCGCCTCGGCCTGCTTCAGGAAGGCGGCTTCGCCTTCCTTGAGCGAGATCGAGTTCACGATTCCCTTGCCCTGCACGCAGCGCATGCCGGCTTCGAGCACCGACCACTTCGAGCTGTCGATCATGATCGGCAGACGCGCGACTTCGGGCTCGGTGGCGATCAGATTCAGGAAGTCGGTCATGCACTTCTCGGAATCGAGCATGCCCTCGTCCATGTTGACGTCGAGGACGTTCGCGCCGCCCCGCACCTGATCGAGGGCCACCTCGAGTGCGGTCTCGTAGTCGCCGTTCTGGATCAGGCGGCGAAAGCGCGCGGAGCCGGCGACGTTGGTGCGCTCGCCGATCATGATGAAATTCGAGTCGGGGCGGATGGTCAGCGGCTCGAGGCCCGAGAGCTGGGTGAAGGGGATCGCGTCCTGCTGGGGCAGGGGGCGCGGCTTCACGTCCTTCACCGCCTCGACGATCGCGCGAATGTGACCGGCGTGGGTGCCGCAGCAGCCCCCGACCATGTTGACGAGGCCGCTCTCGGCGAACTCGCGCAGCAGCGAGCCGGTGGTCGGCGGCTCTTCGTCGTAGCCGCCGAAGGCGTTCGGCAGACCCGCGTTCGGGTAGCTGGTCACGTAGCAGTTGGCGATGCGAGAGAGCTCCGCCACGTAGGGGCGCATCTCCGTTGCGCCGAGCGAGCAGTTCACCCCGACGGAGAGGGGATTCACGTGACGGACGGAATCCCAGAAGGCCTCGACGGTCTGGCCGGAAAGGGTGCGCCCGCTGGCGTCGGTGATGGCCACCGAGATCATGATGGGCAGGTCGGTCCCGAGCTCGTCCTGGACCTCGCGAATGGCCACCAGCGCGGCCTTGGCGTTCAGGGTGTCGAAGATGGTCTCGACGAGCAGGATGTCGACGCCGCCCTCGATGAGCGCGCGGGTCTGCTCGGCGTAGGAATGTTGCAGGCCGGCGAAGCCGAGGTCGCGGAACGAAGGGTCGTCGACCTTGGGCGAAATCGAGAGGGTCTTGCTGGTGGGCCCGATGGCGCCGGCGACGAAGCGCGGCCGGTCCGGGTTCGCTGCGGTGTAGCGGTCGGCGCATTCGCGCGCGATGCGGGCAGCGGCCAGGTTGAGGTCGCGGCAGGTCTGCTCGAGGTCCGGCAGGTCGTATTCGGCCTGGGCGACGGAGGTGGACGAGAAGGTGACGGTCCCGATGATGTCGCTGCCCGCCTCGAGATAGTCGTTGTGCACCTTGGCCACGGCGTCGGGGCACGTGATCGGCAGCAGGTCGTGATTGCCTTTGAGGTCCGTGGGGTGGTCCGGGAAGCGATCTCCCCGATAGTCCTGCTCGCGCAGTTCCATGGCCTGGAAGGACGTACCGGTGGCGCCGTCGAGGATCAGGATGCGTTCGCTCAGCAGTTCCGACAGGCGTTGCTTGACGGTCATCGGGACGGTCCCTTTTGCTGGAGGTGGAGTGCCTGGAGGTGGAGTGGCTCGAGGCGAGACCCGATCATCGGCCCGAACGATTCATCACCTTATCTCAATATGTAGATGAATGCTTGCCTTGGCGCTGATGTGCCTAAGATACCCGGCTCCCACCGCCGGTAGCCCACCTCCATCCATTTCTTTGCCCCGCGGGGTGATCCAGGAGTCGCGACGCCCATGAGCGAGACCCACGAATTCCAGGCCCAGACCCAGCAGCTCCTGGACCTGATGATCCACTCCCTCTACTCCCACAAAGAAATCTTCCTGCGGGAGCTCATCTCGAATGCCTCGGACGCCCTCGACCGCCTGCGCTTCGCGGGGCTGACGGATGCTGCCCTGCTGCCCGACGCCGAGCTCGGGATCTCGCTGCGGGTGGACCCCGAGGCGCGCACCCTCAGCATCTCGGACAACGGCATCGGGATGACGCGCGAGGAGGTCATTTCCCAGATCGGAACCATCGCGAAGTCCGGCACGGCGGAATTCATCCGGCAGATGAAGCAGAGCGCGCCCGGCGAGCACGTCGACCTGATCGGCCAGTTCGGCGTCGGCTTCTACGCGAGCTTCATGGCCGCCGACAGCGTGACCCTGACCACCCGCAAGGCAGGTGACGAAGCGACGACCGTCTGGCAGTCCGAAGCCGACGGCCGGTACACCATCGACGACGGCGATCGGGACTTCGCGGGCACGACGGTCACCCTGCAGCTCAAGCCGGTGGACGCCGAAGCCGGGCTTGCAGACTTCACCGACGAGTGGGTGCTGCGAGACGTCGTCAAGCGCTACTCGGACTTCGTCGGCTACCCGATCCGACTCTTCGTCGAGGGGCGGGACGAGCAGCCCGAGCAGGCCCTCAATTCGATGAAGGCGATCTGGACGCGCCCGGAAAGCGAGGTCGACGAAGAAGCCTACAGCGAGTTCTACAAGCACGTGTCTCACGATGCCCGCGACCCGTTGCTGCGGATCGCGACCCGCATCGAGGGGAACTTCGAGGCCCGGGCGCTGCTGTTCATCCCGTCCATCGCGCCCTACGACCTGTACCACCGGGAAAGGGCGAATCGCGGGGTGCAGCTCTACGTGAAGCGCATCTTCATCATGGACGAGTGCCGCGACCTCATCCCGGAATACCTGCGCTTCGTGCGGGGCGTGGTGGACGCCGAGGACCTGTCGCTGAATGTGTCCCGCGAGATCCTGCAGCAGGACGCCCAGATCCGGGCCATCCGGAAGCACCTCAGCAAGAAGGTCCTCGAGAGTCTCGCCGAGCTGCAGAAGGAGGATCCGGAGAAGTATTTGAAGTTCTGGGCCGAGTTCGGTCCGGTGCTCAAGGAAGGTCTGCTGGACTTCGAGGAGAAGCGCGAACGCATCCTCGACGGGATGCTGTGCGCGTCCACGGAGAGCGGGTCCGGGCTGACTTCGCTCGCCGACTACGCGAGCCGCATGAAGGAGGGTCAGGACGAGATCTACTACCTGACCGGCCCTTCTCGGGAGGTGCTCGCCGCGTCGCCCCAGCTCGAGGCCTTCCGCGCCCGGGGTGTCGAGGTGTTGCTCTTCACCGACCCCGTGGACGACGTGTGGCTGCAGCAGCCGCCGACCTTCCAGGACAAGTCCTTCGTTTCGGCCGGGCAGGGCGACGTCGAGCTCGGCACCGGAGAAGAAAAGAAGCAGGACGCGGCACAGGCCGAGGAGCAGGCGAACGACTTCAAGCCGCTCGTCGATGCGCTGCGCGCGGTCGTGCAGGACGACGTGAAGGAAGTTCGCCTTTCGCGACGGCTCACCGAATCGCCCTCGTGTCTGGTGCGCGACGAGGGCGACCTTTCGCCGCAGATCGCCGAGATGCTGCGCCAGGCCGGCCAGGCCGTACCGGCCGTCAAGCCCATCCTCGAACTGAACCCGAAGCACCCCTTGTTGCTGCGGCTCAAGGAGGTGCACGAGAAGGACGGCACGGACCCCCGGATCAAGCGCTATGCGGAGCTGCTACTGGGACAGGCGGTGCTCGCCGGTGGCGGCCAGATCGAAGACCCGGCGGGCTTCAGCCGCAAGGTCGCCGACCTGATGGTCGAGGCGCTGTAGTCCGAAGGTGTCCCCACAAACGCGGATCAGGCCGTCAGGTCCACTCCGAGCAAGCGGGCGGCGTCGACGACGCTCGTCACCCCGGCCGTGTGGAGCGAGCGGTTCTGCATGGCCGCGGCTTCGCGGGTCTCGATCACCGCCTGGGACAGGCCGCAGGCGTGTTTCGGCTCGATGCTGAAGATCTCGTAGTGCTGGTCGGGGCCGGCGGTGTGGGCCTTCCGCCCTCGGCCAGCGGGCTTCGGCCACCGGGGTGTGGGACAGACCCAGGCGGGCCAGGGCGTCCTGGGCCTGCTCGAGGTCCTGGGCCCCGAAGGCCACGTGGTCGATGCCGAGCGTCAGCTCGTCCAGGCGAGTCATGATGGCGAAGGTACCAACGGCGCGATTCCCGGGCTCTCAGTCGTCCGCGTCGAAGCCGCCGAGTTCGGCCACGAACTCGTGGAAGCCGACGGGCGCCTCTTCGATCACCAGGCCCAGGCCGCGCTTCGACACCAGGGCCCTCGAGCCGTCGGCGCTGCGGGCGGTGGTGGCCGAGATCTCCCAGACCTCGCCGCCGGGTCGACGGACCCGCACGAGGACGGGTGTGCCCGGAGCCGCGTCGAAGCGCATGCGGACGAACAGGCCCTGGGGGTTCAGGTCACGGATCACACCCGAATGGACCTTGCCCTCGAGCTCCACCTCGCAGCTCAGCGGCCGGAGGCGCCGGCGCAGGATTCGGCGGTCGGGGTCCCAAGGCATGAGGGGGGGATCGGTGGGTTCGGCTCGGGGCTTGAGGGGCGATATTTTCTCGGCATGGTGGCATCGATCGAAACCCGGGCGCGCTCGCTGCTGACCCCGGTGCCCACCGGCGAGCGGGATCGGATTCGCGCCGCGGCCACGGGCCGGTTGGCGCATCGGCGCTGGTACGACGAGCTTGCGTGTCTGCACGAGGTGCAGGTGGCCGCACCCGAACGGCCCCGCAACGCGACCAGCCCTGCGCGGGTCGTGGCCTGGAACGCCGAGCGCGGGCGTGACGTCCCGGCGCTCGCGGCGCTGCTGCGAGAGGCCGCCCCGCAGCTCGTGCTGCTGTCCGAGATAGACGTGGGCATGGCGCGTTCCGGCAACCGGCACACAGCGCTCGATCTCGCCGCGGCGTTGGGCTTCGGCTGCGTGTACGGCGTCGAGTTCGTCGAGCTCTCGCTAGGCGGTGCGAAGGAGCGCGCCGCCTGCGCGGGCCAGAAGAACAGCCACGGGTTGCACGGCGGCGCGATCCTCAGCCGGTCGCCCCTCGAACGCCCGGTCGTGGTGCGGATCGAGCACGACGGCGCGTGGCTCGGTCCCGAACGCGACGAGCCGCGGGTCGGCGGTCGCATCGCCGTGATGGGGACCTGGCGTCTCGACGGAATGCCCGTCACCGTGGCGTCTGTGCATCTCGAGAGCCACAGCGAGCCGTCCGCGCGCGGCGCACAGATCGCCTCTCTGCTCGACGCCATCGAGTCCTACGCCCGGGACGCCCCGGTCCTGATCGGGGGCGACCTCAACACCTTCTCCATGGGGCTGTCGGAGCTGACGGGCCCGGACGCCCTGAAGCAGGCGCTGGCGGAAGACCCGGGCCGCCTCGGGTCCCCCGTCCGCCACGAGCCGCTCTTCGAGATCGCCCGGTCCCGGGGTTATACGTGGGACCGCGCCAACGAGCTCGGCACCCCGACCCATCGCGTGGCGGAGCCGACTCCCTCGCACCGGACCGCCCTCAAGCTCGACTGGTTCCTCGTGCGGGGGCTTTCCTGCAGTGCTCCGGCCGTCCTCTCGGCCACCGCGCCCGACGGACGAGCTCTCTCGGACCACGAGCCCATCGCCGTGACCTGCGAGTTGTAAGCCGCCGCCGTTTCTCGCAGCATTGCGGGGTACGCCGCCCGGCACCCGTCACCCGGAGGACCGAATGAGCGAAGACGCCATGAAGCAGATGATCCAGGGCATGCTCGAGAATCTCGAGAAGAGCGGGGCGAAGATGGACGGTCTTTCGCTCGACGACCTGCGCGATGCCATGTCTCATCCGAATGCGCCGGCCTTCCTGGCCGAGTGGATGCCCCATGAAGCGGCATCGGTGCAGGCGGGCGCTGCCGCACCCGACTTCACGCTTCCGTACCTGCCGGGACAGGGCAAGGAAGAGGGCGAGACGGCGACACTCTCGTCGCACTTCGCGGGAACGGCGCCTCGACCCGTGGCGCTGATCTTCGGGAGCTACACCTGACCGCCCTTCCGGGCCCAGGCTGGGTCCCTCAACCGCATCTACAACCAGTACCGGGACCGCGTCGACTTCTACGTGGTCTACATCAAGGAAATCCACCCGACCGATGGCTGGCAGGTCAAGGAGAACGAAGAAGACGGCGTGCTCGTTCGCAGTCACGAATCGTTCGAAGAGCGCATCGAGGTCGGGCAGACCTGCATGGTGAAGATGGCGCTCGAGATGCCGGCGCTCGTCGACGAGATGGATGACGCCGTCGCCAAGGCCTACGGCGCCATGCCCGAGCGACTCTACGTCATCGGCACCGACGGGCGCGTCGCCTACAAGGGCGGCATGGGTCCGATGTTCTTCAAGCCTTCGGAATGGGAAGAGGCCATCGAGACCTACCTCGACAATCAGGCTGGATGAAGACGCGCGTTCGCGACATCGAGGTCTACTACGAGATCCACGGCCGCGGCCCCAGGCTGTTGTTCATCGGGGGCAGTGGTGGCGACCTGCGGCAGAAGCCCGGGGTCTTCGACGGACCGCTCCCGCAGCACTTCGAGGTCCTGTCCTTCGACCAGCGGGGTCTCGGACGCACGGATCAGCCGGAAGGCCCCTACCGCATGGCGGACTACGGCGAGGATGCGGCGGCGCTGCTCGACGCCGTGGGCTGGGACCGCTGCCTCGTGATGGGCGTTTCCTTCGGCGGCATGGTGGCCCAGGAGCTCGCCGTGCGGCATCCGGAACGGGTCGAGCGCATGGTGCTGGCCTGCACCTCGAGCGGCGGGGCCGGCAAGCCGTCGTATCCCCTGCACGAGCTGCAGACCCTGCCCGAAGAAGAGCGCGTACTGCGGGGCATCGAGCTGGCCGACACCCGCTGTGACGCCGCCTGGCGCGCCGCCAATCCGGGCGCGGCGGCGAAGCTGGTCGAGTTCTCGCGTGCACGCGCGGCGGCGGCGCCCGACGAAGCGGACGCCCCGGGAAGACAGCAGGGCTTCCTGTTGCAGCTCGAAGCGCGACGAGACCACGACACCTGGGATCGTCTGCCGAAGCTCGACATGCCCGTGTACATCTGCGGCGGAAGCCACGACGGCATCGCGCCTCCGGACAACCAACAGGCCCTGGCCCGGCAGATCCCCGGCGCGAAGCTCGAGCTGTTCGAGGGCGGGCACATGTTCCTCATCCAGGACCGCACGGCGAACCCGAAGATCATCGAGTTTCTGTCGGCGTGACCTCTCTTGTTTCCCTGGCGTCTGTCCACTCGCTGGCGGCGTCTGTCCACTCGCTAGCGGCGCCTTGAGCCTCCCGGTCATCGACGTCGAGGGCCTGCGCGGCGGGGACGCGGTGCGCGCGGGTCGCATCGCCGACGAGATCGGCGCCGCCTGTCGGGAGCACGGCTTCTTCTATATATCGGGTCACGGTGTCGACCGAGGGCTGCAGGATCGGCTGGTCGCGGCGAGCCGCGCCTTCTTCGCGCTGCCGGACGACCGCAAGGCGGCGATCGCCATGGCACGCGGCGGGCGCGCCTGGCGGGGCTGGTTTCCGGTGGGCGACGAGCTGACGTCGGGCGAGCCGGACCAGAAGGAGGGGATCTACTTCGGCGCCGAGCTGCCTGAGGACGACCCGCGCGTCCAGGCGGGTTGGCCGCTGCACGGGGAGAACCTCCTGCCGGACGCGGATGTCCCCGAGATGCGCGCGACGGTGCTCGAATGGATCGATACCATGACGCGGCTGGGACACACCCTGATGCGCGGCATCGCTCTCAGTCTCGGGCTGCCGGCGGACTACTTCGAGGCGGATCTCACGCGCGACCCCCTCGTCCTGTTCCGGGTGTTCCACTATCCGCCGCTGACCGAGCCACCGCTTACCGAGCCGCCGCTCGCCGAGCCCCGTCCAAAGGCGTGGAGCGTCGGCGAGCACACCGACTACGGGCTGCTCACGATCCTGTTCCAGGACGACAAAGGGGGTCTGCAGGTGAAGACCGGCGGTCGCTTCGTCGACGCCCCGCCCATTCCCGACACCTTCGTCTGCAACATCGGCGACATGCTCGACCGCATTACGAGTGGCCGCTACCGGTCGACGCCCCATCGCGTGCGCAACCCGAGCCAGCAGGCCCGGCTGTCGTTTCCGTTCTTCTTCGATCCCGGCTTCGAGGCGGCGGTGGCGCCCATAGATCCCGCCTTGCCGATTTCCGACGACGCGCGTCAGCGCTGGGACGGCGCGAGCGTGCACGCCTTCGACGGCAGCTACGGCGACTATCTCGTCGCGAAGGTCGGAAGGGTGTTCCCGGACCTCTCGAGCCGCGCCCTTCGACCGCTGGGCTAGAGGCCGTCTGCCGACTGCGTCCTGGGTCAGGCTCCTCTGAATGCGGCGCGCAGGGCGACGAGATCGTCGACGCCCTGCTGGAAGGGCGCCGGGTCTCGGCCGTAGCGGGCGCCGGTGAGGAAGCGGGTCACGCCGAGGGCCGCGAGCCTGTGCAGCTGTTCGGCGCCGCGCGCCGGATCGGGGTCGGCACCGCCGAGGCAGGCGATTTCCGGTTTCGGCGCGCCGGCCGCTTCCGCGCGTTGCGCCAGCTCGCGAGCGGCGGGGGCGATCTTGTCCGGGTCGGCGGTCATGGGCATCCAGCCGTCGCCGAAACGGACGGCGCGTGCGAGCGCGTGCGGGGGCTGGCCGCCGACGAAGATGCGCGGCCGCGGCGGTCGCGGGCGAAACAGGAAGGCCTGACCGTTCTCGACGACGACGTCGTCTTCGGCGTCGAAGCAGCGGCGCAGCAGGTCGAGGGTGTGGTCCGTCAGCGCGCCGCGCTGGCGACGCTCGAGCCCGAGTGCGCGGAACTCGGCGTCCATCCAGCCCACGCCCACGCCGAGGGTGATGCGACCGTCCGACAGGTCCTGGAGGGTGGCGATGGCCTTGGCGGTGGGGAGGGCGGGGCGGTACGGCAGGATCAGAACGGCGGTTCCGAGCCCGATCCGGTCCGTCTTCCCCGCCAACCAGGCGAGAGTCGCCAGGGGGTCGAGATAGTGGCCGCCCGAGCCTTCGGCGTCGTCGGGCGGGATCGCGATGTGATCCGCGACCCAGAGATCGTCGAGGCCCGCGTCCTCCGCGTGGCGCGCGCAGGCCAGCAGGGTGTCGCGGTGAGCGGCTTCTCCCATCACGCGAATCGCCATTCCGAACTTCATGGCCCCATGTTCGGTAGGGCGGCCTGTCCTGTCCAGCCTGGGTTAAGCTGGCCCGCCGGGGGCTTCCGGCCGGCAGTGGACGATCGCGCAGTTGCAGACCGCGGAGACGACGTGGCAAACGTCGATTCTCGTGAGGCGCACGTCGAGATCGACTCGGTTCGGCTCGGCTTCGGCGAGCGCGACGTCTTCGAAGACCTGAGCTGCCGCTTCGCCCGGGCGCGGATCACCGTGCTGATGGGAGGAAGCGGCACCGGCAAGAGCACGGTGCTGCGGATGATCGCGGGTCTCCAGCGCCCGGACAGCGGACGGGTGGTCGTCGCCGGCGAGGACGTGGCGGCACTCTCGGAACGAGGCCTCCAACGGGTGCGGCGCCGGCTGGGAATGCTGTTCCAGGACGGCGCGCTGCTCGACTCGATGACCGTCCTCGAGAACGTCGGTCTGCCCCTGCGTGAGCACACGAAGCTGGGCGAGGCCGAGATCCGTGACGCCGTACACGAGCGCCTGGCCGCGGTGGGCCTGCACGACGTGGACGAGCTGCTGCCGGGAGAGCTCTCGGGCGGCATGCTGCGTCGCGTGGCTCTCGCGCGCGCCATCATCATGGACCCCGAGATCGTGCTGTGCGACGAGCCCTTTTCCGGTCTCGACCCGCCCAACGTCGAACGCATCGAGGCGTTGTTCCGCGAGCTGTGTCACGACCGCGGACTGACGCTCATCGTGACCTCCCACCACATGGCGTCGTCCCTGCGCATGAGCGACCAGATCGTGCTGCTGCAACACGGGCGCGCGGTGCTCGGCGACCCCGGCGAGCTCGCCACCAGCGGCGACGCCGACATCACCGACTTCCTCGGAGCGGACGGTGCGGCGCTGGCACGTCAGATCGCCCGGGAGGGGCACCGGTGACCGACACACCGATCCATCGCCTCGGCCGCTTCGGATCGTCCTGGATCGTGGGGCTGGGTCGCATCGCGAACTTCGCGGGTGGCATCGTCCTCGCGATCGTACGACCGCCCTGGCGCGTGCAGCGGGTCGTGCGCGCGGTCTACGACGCCGGCGTGCTCTCGGTTGCGCTGATCTGCGGCGCGGGCTTCGCCGTCGGGATGGTGCTGGGCCTTCAGGGCTATACGACGCTCGTGCGTTTCGGCGCCCAGGAATCCCTGGGTGCGGTGGTCGGCCTGGTGCTGATCCGCGAGCTCGGCCCGGTGGTGACGGGGCTGCTGGTGATCGGCCGCGCGGGTTCGGCGACCACTGCCGAGATCGGGGCGATGGTTTCCACCCAGCAGCTCGACGGGCTGCGCATGATGTCCATCGACCCGATGCACTTCGTCGTGATGCCGAAAGCGCTGGCGCTCGCCTTCGTGATGCCGCTGCTGTCTTCGTTGTTCATCGTGTTCGGCGTCTTCGGGGGCTACGTGGTGGGCGTCGAGCTGGTGGGTCTGGACGGCGGCAGCTACATGGCGAGTCTCGAGAACGCCGTCGGCTTCCGGGACGACGTGCTGCAGAGCCTGGTGAAGTCGGCCGTGTTCGGGGCCCTGCTCGGGGTCATCGCGACCTATCGCGGCTTCACGAGCCCGGGAAACGCCATGGGCGTGAGCCGTTCGACCACCTCGGCAGTGGTGACGACTTCGGTGTGGCTGCTGCTGGCCGATTACGTGATCACGGCATTCTGGGGTGTGTGAGAGACGTGTGAGAGATTTCGACCGATCGCGCATCGAACAGGGAACGAGGAGCAAGCCATGAAGACATCGACCGCAGCGGTGCGCGACTTCGTCGTCGGCGTGTTCGTGCTCGCGAGCCTGCTCGCCGTCGCCTACCTGTCAGCCAGTCTCGGCGGCCTCTCGTACAAGGGCGCCGGGGGTTTCGAGCTGGTGGCGATCTTCGACGACATCGGCGGTCTGTCCCAGCGCTCGCCGGTGAAGATCTCGGGCGTGAAGGTCGGTCAGGTGAAGGCGATTCAGCTCGACGAGGATCTGCGGGCCCGGGTGGCCCTGGACCTCGACCCCAGCCTGGAGCTGCCCATCGATTCTTCGGCTTCGATCCGCACTGCGGGTCTACTCGGTGACCAGTTCGTCTCTCTCGAGCCCGGCGCCGAAGACCAGCTGCTGGGGCCCGGAGAGACCTTCACCTACACCGAGAGCGCCCTCAGCCTGGACAAGCTCGTCGGCCGGCTGGTGCACGGCGACGCGTTCGGAGACGACTGAGCCGCTCATGTCCGCAGCGCGCAAATCCGTCGCCCCGCGCCAGGCCCTGCTGTGGCTGGCCCTCGTCTCGACCCTCGCTGTCGGTGCCACGGGCTGTGCGAGCAAGCCCGGGCCGGACCCGTGGGAAGGCATGAACCGCGGCATCTTCGCCTTCAACGAGACCGCGGACCACTGGGTGATCGAGCCCGTGGCAAAGGGCTGGCGCTTCGTGCTGCCGGACTTCGCCATGACCGGCCTCGACAACTTCTTCAAGAATCTGGGCACCCCCGTCGAGATCATGAACAACTTCCTGCAGGGGGAAGTCGAAGAGGGCTACGTCCAGACCTGGCGCTTCATCCTGAATTCGACGGTCGGTGTCGCGGGGTTCGTCGATGTCGCCTGGCTGGCGGGTTGGCCCGACTACCCCGAGGACTTCGGTCTCACCCTGGGCACCTGGGGCGTGCCGAACGGTCCGTACCTGGTGCTGCCCATCTTCGGCGCCTCGACGGTGCGGGACACCGGCGGTCTCGTCGTCGACATCGCCGCTTCGCCCTACGGCTACTTCATTCCGCTCTACGTGACGATCCCGGCGCGGGCGACGGACCTGCTGAATACGCGTGCGCTCTTCCATGAAGAGATCACCCAGAGTCGCGAAGAGGCCTTCGACTTCTATCTGTTCGTGCGCAGCGCGTATCTGCAGAATCGGACCGCAAGGCTCTCGGGCGGCCTGTCCGGCCGCTCGCGTCTCGGCGTGATCTCGGGCGAGCCGAAGTCCGACGAAGACCTCTACTATCTCGACGACGAGGAGTGGGACGGAATCGATGGCGAAGAGTAGGCGGCTCCTGATATCGGCCCTGTGGCTGCTCCCGCTCGTGTGGGCGGCCCCGCTCGCCATGGCGGATTCGGCCAGCGATGCCCCCCGCGCCGTGGTGGCGAAGGCGCTCGCCGAGATCGTCGCGGTCCTCAACGAGAAGGGCACATCCGAGGAGAGCCGCCGCGACCGCATCGCCGAGATCGCGTACGCGAACTTCGATTTCGACACCATGTCGAAGCTCGTCATCGCGAGGCCCTGGCGGAAGTTCACGAAGCCGGAACGGGCGGAGTTCATCGCTGAATTCAAGACCCACCTGGCGCGCAGCTACGGCCGTCGCCTCAGCCGCTACGAGGGGGTCGAAGTGCGCGTGACGGGCGAGGTGCCCGAGCAGCGCGGGGACGTCACCATCAACAGCCAGGTGATGGGCGGGCAGTTCGATGGCGCCGTGTTGGCCTATCGCATGCGCGAGAAGGACGGCGACTGGCTCGCCATCGACGTGATCATCGAAGGCGTCAGCCTCGTGTCGAACTTCCGCTCGCAGTTCAAACCCATCGTCGCCCAGGGCGGGGCGGCGGAACTGCTGCGGCGCCTCAAGGACAAGAACGACGTGCTTCGCGACGAGATCGAAGCCGAGCAGGGCGGGGGAGCAAGCTGATGGAAACCTGGAAGATCGGAGACGTCGAGATCACCCGCGTCGTCGATGTGGTGCAGCCCTTCCCCGCGACGGGTCTCATCCCCCAGGCGACGGCCGACGCCCTCACGGACCTGCACGACTGGCTGTGTCCGCACTTCATGGATACCGCCGGCAACCTGCAGCTCAGCATCCACGCCTTCGCGGTGCGCTCGGGCGACGCGCGCATCGTCGTCGACACCTGCATCGGCGGAAAGGAACGCCCCCTCGGCCTCCCCGGCGCGCCGCCTTCCACCTTTCTCGCGGACCTCGCCGGCGCGGGCTTCGCGCCGGATGCCGTCGATCGCGTGCTGTGCACCCACCTGCACTTCGATCACGTGGGATGGAATACCGTGCTCGAAGACGGCAAGTGGGTCCCCACCTTCGAGAACGCCCGCTACCTCGTGGGTGAGAAGGAATGGGGCTACTGGAGGGACGCCGTGGACCATTACGCGCCGGAAGCGAAGGGCGACTCGGTGCTCCCCATCTTCGACGCAGGTCTCGTCGATCTCGTGGAGATGGACCACCGCATCACCGACGAAGTGCGCTGCGAACCGACGCCGGGGCACACTCCCGGTCACGTGAGCGTCGTGATCGAGAGCCAGGGCCAGAAGGCGATCATCACGGGCGACACGTTCCATTCGCCACTGCAGATGGCGCACCCGGACTGGGAGAACGTGGCGGACGTCGATGGCGCCATGGCGCAGGCGACCCGCGAACGCTTCCTCGACACCTACGCGGACGGTCCCGTGCTGATCCTCGGCACGCACTTCGCTTCCCCGACGGCCGGGAAGATCGTGCGAGACGGTGACACCTATCGCTTCGAGGTCTGAGTCGTCCCGCGTGGACGATCTCCCCGTCGAAGTCGAGCAGGCGCTCGCCCTCTACCCGGTGCTGTCGGCGCCCCGCGTCACGCGGGTCGCCCAGGGCTGGATCCACCAGACCTACCGGGTCGAGGAGGGCGACCGCTGCTATGTGCTCCAGCAGCTGAATCCCGTCTTCTCGCCCGCAGTCCACGCGAACATCGAAGCGGTGACCGCTCGCCTCGCGGAGCGGGGTGTCGAGACGCCGCTACTCGAGCGAACCCGCGACGGTGCATTGTTTGCCGACCTGGGCGACCCAGGATCGGGCGACGAGGCAACAGCGGATGGAGCCAGGGCCCGCTTCCGTCTCATGACCTGGGTGGACGGCGTCGCCTTCGACACCTGCAGCTCCACACGCCACGCGGCGTCGGCGGGGCGCCTGGTGGCCCGCTTCCACGGCGCACTCCACGACCTCCATCACGACTTCGCGCCCCTGGGCTTCGCGTTCCGCGACACGGCGATCTACTTCGAAGAGCTCGCCAGCGCCGTGCGCGACTGCGGCGACCACCCGTTGCACGCCGAGGTCACCCGCATCGCCCACGAGATCGAGACCGTCGCTTCCGGCTGGGAGCCGCTGGGGGCGCTGCCCGAGCGGGTCGTCCATCTGGACCTGAAGTTCAACAACATCCTCTTCCGCGGCCGCCCCGGCGACGAGGAAGCCGCCTGTCTGATCGACCTGGACACCCTGTCGCGCATGCCCCTGTGGGTCGAGCTGGGAGACGCCTGGCGATCGTGGTGCAACCGGCAGCCGGAACACGAGCCCGGTGCGGACTACGACGCCGGGGTGTTCGAGGCGTCGGCAAGGGCCTGGCTCGACGAGCTGTGCTTCGGGCTCGAGCGAGCCGAAATCGCCAGCCTCGCCCACGCGATCGAGCGCGTCAGCATCGAGCTTGCGGCGCGCTTCGCCGCAGATGCGCTGCGGGAGAGCTACTTCGGCTGGAATCCGGACCTGTTCGCGTCCTCGGGCGCTCACAATCTGTCCCGAGCCAAGGGTCAGCTTTCCCTGCACGCCCAGGCGCGCGAGAGCCGGGACGAACGCCTTCGGTTCCTGCTGGGCTAGCTGCGGTCTGACGACCTTAGCGGCGTCGCCTGGTTCCCAAGACTGAGTCTTGGGTCAGGCTCCTAGCTGCTAAGCTCCCCGCGTGTCGGAAGAGTTCGTCGCCTGCCACGACTGCGATCTCGTCCACCGTATACCCGTCGGCCAGGAGGGGAGGTCCGGGCGGTGCATCCGTTGCGGCGGCGTTCTCTTCAACGAGAAGCGCAACAGCGTCGAGCGCACCCTGGCTCTAGCGGTCGCGGGCGCCGTGCTCTTCGTCGTCGCGAACGTGTTTCCGTTCCTGTCCTTCGACATGCAGGGCCGGGTCACCGAAACGACTCTTCTGAGCGGTGTTCGCGAGCTGTGGAACCAGGACATGGGGTCGATCTCCTTCCTCGTCCTGATCACCGCGGTCGTGGCTCCCGGGATGCAGCTCCTGCTGCTGCTGTACATCCTGGTGCCCGCTCACCTGGGGCGTGCTCCCCATCAGCTGTCCCTGTGCTTGCGACTGCTGCGGCGATTCGAGGCGTGGAGCATGATGGAGGTGTTCCTGATCGGGATCTTCGTCGCCCTGGTGAAGCTCGGGGACCTCGCCGATATCGTGCCCGGACCGGCGATCTTTTCCTTCGCGATCCTCATCCTGGTGTTGGCCGGGGCCGCCGCGACCTTCGATCGCCGCGGCCTCTGGCGCCTGGTTCCGGTGAGCGCATGAGCGCCCCCGAGTCCGCCGACAGCATTGCCGGCCACACGGCGCGATCCCTCGGGATGGTGTCCTGCCACGAATGCGGGCTGCTCGTTCGTGCCGACCCGGAAGGCGGGCTCGCTTGCCCCCGCTGCCACGTCCGGCTCCACAGTCGCAAGATCGATTCCCTGAGTCGTTGCTGGGCACTGCTCCTCGCCGCCGCCGTGCTCTACGTTCCGGCCAACGTCTTCCCCATCATGACCACCACCTATTTCGGGGCAGCCCAGTCGGACACGATCATGAGCGGGGTCATCTACCTGATGCAGACGGAGTGGCCGTTGGCGGTGATCGTGTTCACGGCCAGCGTGATGGTGCCGCTGGTGAAGCTGTTCGTACTCGCCTACCTGGCCTGGTCGGTACGGGTCGGGTCGACTTCGAACCCGGGCGACCGGACGCGCTTGTTCCGCGTCATCGACGCGATCGGGCGCTGGTCGATGGTGGACATCTACGTCGTCACGATCCTGGTGGCGCTCGTTCGTGTGCAAGCACTCGCCAACGTCCACGCCGAGATCGGTGCGGTCTTCTTCGGCGCCGTGGTGGTGACGACGATCCTCGCCGCTCAGGCCTTCGATCCTCGCCTGATCTGGGACAGCGCCGAGGCGGCCCAGGCCAGGAAAGAGGCTCGGGCGTCGGCTGAAGCGGGCGGACTCCCGAATGGGAACCTGGCATGACTGAAGGAAACGCAGGCGGCGGCAGCCCTCCGGGCATCCCGGAAGGCATTCCCGAAGCGGCGCCGCGCAGCACCACCGCGTTCTCGCTGGTGTGGCTCATCCCGATCGTGGCCATCGTGATCGGCGGCTGGATCGCCGTTCGCGCCATCTCCCAGCAGGGCCCGACCATCACCATCGCCTTCAAGTCTGCAGAGGGCATCGAGGCGAACAAGACCAAGGTGTCCTACAAGGACCTGCAGATCGGCAAGGTGACCTCCGTGGTGCTGGCCGAAGACCTGTCCCACGTCATCGCGACGGCAGCGCTCGTGCCGGGAGTCGACGGTTATCTGACCGAGAACACCCGCTTCTGGGTCGTGCGTCCGCAGGTTTCCGCTGGGCGGATCACCGGGCTCGGGACGCTGCTCGCGGGTGCGCACATCGCCATGGACCCGGTCGCCGAGGGCGAGCCGAAAGACCATTTCATCGGCCTCGAGACGCCACCCGTCGTCACGACGTCGGAAGAGGGATCGCTGTTCACCTTGAGCGCCCGCTCCCTCGGGTCCTTCGACGTCGGCGCGCCCGTCTACTACCGCCAGATCCCGGTTGGCGAGGTCGCTTCGTACGAGATGGACCCGAGCGGCGAACACCTCACGATCCGGGTCTTCATCCGCGCACCCCACGACGCGCGCGTGCGATCGAACACCAGCTTCTGGAACGCCAGTGGCCTCGACGTGACGGTCAACGCCGACGGCATCCGCGTGGAGACGGCCTCCGTGGTCTCGATGTTGATCGGCGGCATCGCCTTCGACAATCACGACCCCGAAGACCCCGGGGTCCCTGCAGACCCCGAGTACATCTTCACCCTCTACAACAACCAGCGCGAGTCCGAGCAGCCGGTCTACACCATCAAACGGCGCTACCTGGTGCACTTCGACAATTCCGTACAGGGGCTCACGCCGGCCTCGCCGGTGGTCTTCCGCGGCATTCGCATCGGACGCGTGCTCGAGGTGACCCTCGAGCTCGACCCGACGAACTACGAGGTGCGGGTGCCGGTGGTGATCGAGATCGAGCCCGAACGTCTTCACATCACGGACTTCGACCCGGCGGGCGCCCTGGGCCGGGTCGAGCGGCTCGTCGCCAACGGCATGCGCGCACAGCTCGGCCGCGGCAACCTGTTCACCGGGGGTCTGCAGGTCGAGCTGGACCTGCACGAAGACGCCGAGCCCGCGAACGTCGTCCTCGGAGGACGCTATCCCGAGCTGCCGACCATCCCCGCCCCCCTCGAAGAGATCACCGCCAGCGTCTCGGGCGTGCTCGCGAAGATCGACCGCATGCCCCTCGAGAAGATCGGCCAGGACCTGCAGGGGTCGATGTCGGAGCTGCGCGAGATGCTGACCCGGGTGAACGAGCTGACTTCGGAGTTCAGCAGCGAGACCCTGCCCGCGCTCAACAGCACCCTCTCGAGCGTCGACGAGACCGTGAGCAGCCTGGACGGGCTGCTTTCGGAAGACGCGCCCCTGCCGATCGAGCTTCGCAAGGCGCTCGAGGACGTTGGAGAGGCGGCGCGCTCCGTGCGCGTCCTGGCCGACTATCTCGAGCAGCACCCCGAAGCCCTGATCCGAGGCAAGTGATGACTTCTCTCGCGCACGCTCCCCTCATCGTGCTCGTCGCGGCCGTCCTGGCCGGGATGACGGCCGGACTGACGGCCGGCTGCGGTTCGAGCCCGACGCCCCGCTTCTACGCCATCAACGCGATGTCGGGCGAGGCGGCTGCCCCCGCCCCGGCAAACGCCGACCTCGGCGTGATCGTCGGCCCCGTCAGCATCCCGCGCTATCTGCAGCGCCCCCAGATCGTCAGCCGCACGGACGACTCGCGGCTGCGCTACGACGAGTTCAATCGCTGGGGCGGCAACCTCGAATCCGAGATCCTGCGCGTGTTGGGCGAGAATCTCGGTCTGCTGCTGCACACCGACCGCATCGCCGTGTACCCCAGGGCGGCGTCCTTCCCCGCGACGTACCGGGTGCGGCTCGACTTCGAACGCTTCGACGCGACCCGCGGTGAGGAGCTGGTCCTCAAGGTGCGCTGGGCGATTCTACCGCCCGGCGGTGGCGACGCCGTCGCAGTCGAGGTCAGCAACATCCGTGAGAGCCTCGACGGCGCCAGCGTTCGCGAACTGGTGCGCGCCCACGGCGCCGCCCTCGAAGCCCTGAGCCGCGAGATCGCCGCGCGCATCGAGGCGCTCCAGGCGGAGCCCGAGAGCGACAGCTAGAGAGAGCTCTCGGGCTAGAGCGCCCGGATGTCGACCTTCAGCATGTTGCTGCACTTCCCGAGGCCGAGCTCCGCGGTGAAGGTCTCGGCGTAGACGGCGCGCACCGCGTCGCCGGCCAGGACCTTCTGGTCCATGTCGCCCACGTCGATCAGCACCCACGAATGGTCGGGTCCGATCTGGTCGCTGATGGTGGCCTTGCCGATGCGGCGCTCTTCCCGTTCCTGCTGGCCGTCGGCGGTCGTCATGTACTGCACCCGGAAGATCGACAGCTCGAGACCTTCCTTCGCGCCGTTCTTCTTGCCGAGGGACGTCTTGAAGATGTTGATGTCGCCGCTGTCGCTCTTGCGGTGCTCTTCGATGTAGCCCCGGGGCGCGAACTCGTTCTTGACCGGGACGTCGAGGCAGGGGAGCGCTTCGTTCAACGCCTCCTCGAGCAGCGCGATCCGCCGTTCCTTGGTGATCGGGCACTCTTCGTCGTGGTCGGGCTCGCTGAACTCGATCTGGTTCGACAGGCTGAACGTGGCGCTCGCCGTGTCGTCCGTGGGGATCGCCATGGCCTTGATGTCGACGGCGATCTCGCCCCTGTGGGTGCAGGTGCCCGGCTCGGCGGCCAGCTCTTCCTCGCTCTTGAACATGCCCGAGGGCGGCTCGTAGCGGGCATGATGCTCGTAGCGGGAGATCCGGGAAATGAGCGCGCGGTCGGCCTGGTAGCGCGAGCGGCGGGACTTGTAGGCGCGGGTCATGTCGCGGCGGACGGACTTGAGATCGTCGAGACTGCGGTCGATGACCCGGGCGCCGGCCTGGTCGAGCAGGCGCAGCATCTGCTGCTGCACGGCCGTGAGGGACTGGCCGACGACCTTCGCGGGCAGCTCGGTGGTGTAGTGACTGGCCAGCACGACCTCGGTCTTCTGCCGGCCCAGCTCTTCGGGTGACGGATACGGATAGACGCGGTGCAGCTCCACTGCGTCGTAGTCCTGCGGACTCCCGATCTGATTGCCGGCGCAGGCGGCGAGTAGCGCCACCATCGCGGGTAGAAGACGCCGGAACTTCACTTGCTTCCCCTTCTGGCTCGTGTGACTCGGTGCACGAAGAGCCTCTTCCATCGTCGTTTCGGGGGGGATTTCTGAACGGTTCCTTGAAAGTAGGTTGCGCGCGAGCGGAGGTCTACAGGCTCCACGGAAGCGTCATCACGCAGCCATCGGCGCGCGGGTCGCTGCCGCCCCAGAGTGCCCCGGTGGCGTCGCGCCGAATGATCTGCCCGCGCCCGAAGGTGATGCGCAACCAACCTTCGGCGACGCGCAAGTCGTGACCGCGCCGGCGCAGCTCTTCCAGGCTGCCCGAAGGAACGCCGTCTTCGATCCCGACGGAGCCTCCCGCCTCGCCGTCGTCGATCTGGAAGCGCGGCCGGTCGAGGGCGGACTGGGGGTCGCAGCCATCGTCGAGCATCGCCACGACGACCTGCAGGTGTCCCTGTGGCTGCATGAACCCACCCATGACCCCGAACGGTCCGTACAGACTGCCGTCCGCCCGGGTGATCAGGCCGGGGATGATCGTGTGGTAGGGGCGCTTGCCCGGCGCCACCACGTTGGGATGGCCGGGGTCGAGACTGAAGTTGTGCCCCCGGTTCTGCAGGGTGAAGCCGAAGCCTTCGGGCACCAGGCCGGTGCCGAAGCCCATGTAGTTGCTGTTGATGAACGAGCAGGCGTTGCCGTCGGCGTCGACGGTCGAGAGCTGCACCGTGTCGGACGCGGCGAGCGGCGCACCGTGCCGGGCGTCGAGGGTCGCGCGCCGGGGGTCGATCAACTTGCGACGCTCGTCCGCGTAGGCTTGCGAAAGCAGCTCTGCGACGGGGATCTCCGCGAACGCCGGGTCGCTGATGTACTGGCGCGCGTCGGCGAAGGCGAGGCGCATGCATTCGATCAGCAGGTGCAGCCGGTCGGCGCCGAGGGGTTCGCTTTCGCCCGGGTCGAAGCCCCGGAACAGGCCGAGGGCCAGCAGCGCCGCCAGCCCCTGCCCGTTCGGCGGGCATTCCCACACCCGGTGGCCGCGGTACTCGGTGGAGATGGGGTCGACCCATTCCGAGTGGTGCGCGGCGAGGTCGTCGACGTCGAGAACCCCGCCGTGTTCGTGCACGACGGCGGCGATGGCCTCGGCGATCTCGCCCTGGTAGAAGGCGTCGGCGCCGCCCTCGGCCACGAGGCGGAAGGTCCGGGCGAGGGTCGGGTTGCGGAAGATTTCGCCGGCGTGGGGTGCGCGACCGTCGATCAGCAGTTCCTGGCCGCCGCGGTTGCTGCCGAGCTGACGCTCGACGCCGCCGCGCCAGATGCCGGCCGTCATGGGCGCGACGGGGTAGCCCGCCTCTGCCAGCTCGATGGCCGGTGCGAGAACCTGTGCGAGTGACAGGCGACCGTGGCGCGCGAGAGTGTCCTGCCAGCCCGCGCAGGCCCCGGGGACGGTGACCGTATGCGCGCCGTAGCGGGGCAACTCCGCAGCGAAGCCCTTCGCCTGCAGTCGGGCCAGGGTGAGGCCAGCGGGTGCGCGGCCCGAACCGTTCAGCGCCGTCACCTCGCCGCTGCTCGCTTCGTAGAAGAGGCCGAAGCAATCGCCGCCGATCCCGGTGTTGCCCGGCTCGGTGACGTTCAGGGCGGCGGCGGTCGCGATGGCTGCGTCGGCGGCGTTGCCGCCCTCGGACAAGATGCGAAGCCCCGCGGCGGTGGCGAGGGGCTGGCTCGACCCGACCATGCCGCCGCGACCGAGCACCGGCGATCGCCTGGAGGAAAAGGTGGGGGCCCAGGGACGCTCGTCGCTCACAGCCTTCTTCCTCCTCTTCGAGGGTCCGGTCCAGCTGCCCGATTCGAGCGGCCGGTTCCGTCGCTGCGGGCAGTCTAGAATACGTGGCGGCAAGGCATGGAGGAGGATGCGTGCTCGCAGAGCTGTTCGGGATCGTGGCGCCGATCTACATCGCCATCGGTCTCGGCTGGGGGTGGCGCCGGTTCGGTCGCCCGTGGAACACGGAACTCGTCACCGAGCTGATCATGACGATCGGTGCGCCCTGTCTGGTGTTCTCGAGCCTGGTCGGCATGGAAGTCGATCGCGCCGCGTTGTCCCAGATGGCGCTGGCCGCCTTCGCCGCCTTCGCGATCCTGGCCGTTCTGGCCGCCGTCATCCTGAAGCTCGCCGGCCTGCCGGTGCAGTCCTTCCTTTCGCCCATCGTCTTCCCGAACGCCGGCAACATGGGTCTGCCCGTCGCCTTCTTCGCGTTCGGCGACGAAGGGCTGGCGCTGGGCGTCGCCTTCTATGCGGTGGCGGCCTTCAGTCAGTACAGCGTGGGCATCTGGGTCTGGAGCGGCCGGGTTTCGGGCGTCGAACTCTTGCGGACGCCGCTCTTCTGGAGCGCCATCGTCGCGGCGGTGGTGGTGGCCGCCGAGTGGCCGGTGCCGGACTGGATCCTGCGCACCACCGAGCTGCTGGGTGGCTTCACGATCCCGCTGATGCAGATCTCGTTGGGCTTCAGCCTGGGGGGCTTCGAGCTGGCGGGGCTCAAGCGCAGCACCGCACTCTCGCTGTTGCGCCTGGGTCTCGGGCTCGCCGTCGGCTGGGGGCTTGCCGAGTTGCTGGGCTTTCAAGGCGCTGCCCGCGGCGTCTTGATCCTGCAGTGCTCGATGCCCGTCGCGGTGCTGAATTACCTCTTGGCGTCCAAGTACCAGCGCCACCCGACGGAGGTCGCCAGCCTGGTGGTGCTGTCGACCCTGCTGTCGCTCGTCACCCTGCCGTTGATCCTGGCGGCGGTGCTGTCTTCTTCCTGAGGGCTCGCTAGAAAGGCGCCGCGTCCGGGTCTTCGTCGAGCCAGCCGTGCTCGTCGAAGAGCTTCTTGAGCGAGTCGGATAGTTCCTCGGCGGTCTCCTTGGCGTCGCCCGCGACGGCAGAGTTCAGCTCGCCGACGGTTGCGACGCCGCCCTGGATGGCGAGCAGCATCAGGGACAGCCCCTGCACGGCCATGCCGATGGGCAGGGTCGTGAGGACGCCGGGCTTCTTGCCGCTCTGGGACGTGGTGTTGTACTCGGCGACTTGCTCAGGGCCCTGGGGCCCGCGCACGTACAGGCGCACCAGCGTATCGAGGTGGGTGGCGCCGGACCCGAAGCCGATCAAGACGCGCTTGGGGGCGCTGCCCTCGTCCACCGCGACGAGATCGCCGTAGATCGCGAGCGTGTTCTCGGGCACGTCGAACGTGCCGGTCCGTCGCTCGATGGGGATCTGGAAGTCTTCGAGCTCTTTCACGATCTGCAGTGAGAAGGCGCGCGCGACGTCGCGGGCCAGCTGGTTCGGGTCTCCCTTGTCGTCGGCCAGCAGCACCTGGGCGTCGTCGATGCGGAAGTCATAGACGTAGATGTTCCGGGGCTGCTGCACCGGCTCTCCGTGGTAGTCCTGGACCTGGATGACCTCGGCGCTGGTGCAGCCGGTCGAGGCGGCGAGGTTGAAGACCAGGAACAGGACGAGGATGCGCGCGGTCATCGGGACTCCATGAGGTTGCGTGTCAGCCGCCCGAGGAAGGGTCTTCGGCTTCGGGCCCGGGCGGTGCGTCGGACCAGCGGTCTTCGAGATAGCCTTCCGGCAGTGCGACGCGCTGGCGCCCGGCCTTCTTGCCGCGCTTCATGCGCATGGCTTCGGGCGGAAAGGGCAGGTCGCGGTCGGCCGTCGCCAGCGCCGCTTCGAGGTCACCCAGCGAATTCACCTGGGTGAGGCGCGAACGCAGCTCGGGACCGCCGGGGAAGCCCTTGGTGTACCAGGTGGCCTGCTTGCGGAAGGAACGGACGCCGTGGCGCTCGCCGAACCAGTCCGCCAACAGGCCTGCGTGGCGCAGCATGATGTCGGCGATCTCGCCAAAGCGCGGCGGAACCTGGGGCATGCGTCCATCGAAGACGTCGGCGAGGTCGCGGAACAGCCACGGACGTCCGAGGCAGCCGCGACCGACCACCACCCCGTCGCAACCGGTGTGGCGCATCATGCGCAGGGCGTCGCCGGCTTCCCAGATGTCGCCGTTGCCGAGCACGGGGATGCGGGTGACGGCCTGCTTCAGCTCGCCGATGGCGTCCCAGTCGGCCTCGCCGTCGTAGAGCTGGGCGGCAGAGCGCGCGTGCAGGGCGACCGCCGCGCAGCCCTCTTCCTGGCCGACGCGGCCCGCGTCGAGGAAGGTGGGGATGTCGTCGTCGATGCCCAGCCGGAACTTGATGCTGACCGGCACGTCGCCGGCGTTCTGCACGGCAGCGCGCACGATGCTCGCCAGCAAGCGCGGCCGGGCCGGGATCGCCGCGCCCCCGCCCTTGCGGGTGACCTTGCGGACGGGGCAGCCAAAGTTCATGTCCAGGTGGTCGACCCGGTTCTCTCCCACCAGCCAGGCGACGGCCTCCCCGACGTAGTGGGGATCGGTGCCGTAGAGCTGCAGGCTGCGGGGCTTTTCGTCCGGGTTGAAGCCCGACAGCTTCAGGGTCTTGGCGTTGCGCTCGACCAGGGCGCGGGCGGTGATCATCTCGCTGACGTAGAGCCCCGCGCCGAAGTCCCGGCACAGCGCCCGGAACGGGTAGTTGGTGATGCCGGCCATGGGCGCCAGCACCACCGGCGGCCACACGGGCAGCGGCCCGATCGCCAGGGGCGCGAACTCGCCGGCGCCCGCGGGCGGGACGTCCCGATTCTGGGCGCTGACGTACGCGAGCGAGTCGGGTTCGAGAGGAACCGCTTCCGTCGCGACGGCTGCTTGCATGGGCTGCGGGGTCATGGGGGCCGGAGTATAGGAGCCCGGACCCAGGAGGCCCGAGAAGCCCTTCAGGCCGTGGGTTCGAGCGCCAGAACCAGCCCGGCGTCGATCCAGCCCGCCAGCCAACCAGCCGCCTGCAGCGGCGCCTCGTTCTCGCCGCGATCGTTGGCGATCTGCTCGCACAACGCCCCGAACGACACACCCCGCGAGGCGGCCTCGAGGGCCGAGCACTCGTCGGGTGCGACCTCACGGGACACCACGCGTTCGTCCTCGCGCCACAGGCACAGGGCAAGCGGCACCGGCGCATCGCCGAGAGTCGGGATGGGCTGCCCGTCGCGGACGGCGTGGCGGACTTCGTGCACCGGCCACCCCAGCCGCAGGATGCGGACGCTCGGAACCAGACGCAGGGGCAAGCCCGCCCAGTCCTCGGGGGCCACCGCTGCCAGATCGTCCCGGGTGGCTGGCGTCGCGTCCGCCGCATCGAAGACGTCCTCGGTGGCGGCCTCGTAGCGGGCGAGGTCGCCGGCGAACGCGAAGCGCTGCCGGAAGCTCTCGCCCGCCGGGTGCTCGTCGACGAACTCGGCCAAGCGCCCGCCGATGTGGCGCAGCGAAGGGTGCCGCGACGGAAACACCGCCAGGTACGAGGTGACGAGATCGTGGAAGCCGTCCTCGCCGAACAGCGCCACCAGGCTGGGGAAGTCCTCCGCCAGCACGTCGTGGATGCGGTAGAAGTAGGCGTTCGCGTAGACGTCGAGACGGTCTTCGGCGGCCAGGCGCGCGTCGCTCTTCACGATGCTGGCGAGCGGCGCAGCGGCCTCGCTGCGCTCCCCGTCGCGCTCTTCGCTGACCTCTCCGTCGCGCTCTTGATCCAGAGCCGCGCGCACGCCTTCGGGCCACGCGATGAGGCGCCACAGGCGCCTCTGCACCTGCGCCAGGGAGTCCGTGTTCACAGCACCCGTTCCACGATCTTGCGCGCCTTCTCCACTTCTTCGAGCAGCACCGCGAACGGCGGGATGTGGTCGTCCCACTCGATGGACGTCGACACGGGGCCCAGGCGTTCGAGGGTATAGGCGTAGAGCTGCCAGACTTCGTCGCGAACCGGGTGGTCGTGGGTGTCGATCAAGAGAGGCGGCGATTCGCTGTGACCCGCGAGATGGATCTGGAAGACGCGCTCGGCGGGCATGCGGTCGATGTAGGTTTCGGGCGTGAAGCCGTGGTTGTGGGCGCTCACGAAGACGTTGTTGACGTCGAGCAGGATGCCGCAGTCGGCGTACTCAGCGATTTCACCGAGGAAGTCCCATTCGGGCATCGCGTCGTCGGCGAAGCTCATGTACGACGAGACGTTCTCGAGGGCGATGCGGCGGCCGAGGCGGTCCTGCACCCGGCGGACGCGGTCGGCCACGTGACGGATCACTCCCTCGGAATAGGGCAGGGGGACCAGGTCGTGCAGGGACTTGCCATCGACGCCCGTCCAGCAGAGGTGGTCCGAAAGCCAGTGGGGCTGGGTGCGCTGGGCCAGCCTGTCGAGGTCGCCCAGGTAGTCGTCGTCGAGGGGGTCGCTCGAGCCGATGTTCATGGCGACGCCGTGCAGGACGACGGGGCGGAGCGAACAGGCCCGGTCGAGCATCCGCAGCGGCTTGCCGCCCGGCACCATGAAGTTTTCGCTGAGAATTTCGAAGAAGTCGACGGGCAGGGCTTCGCCGGCGTCCGCCCGTTCGAAGATCTCGCGGTAGTGCACGGGTCGCAGGCCGACCCCGACGCCGAGAAACGGCGCCTCCTCGGGTCGGCCTGCGGCGCGCGCGCGGGCTGTCACGCGCCCATCTCGGCCTTGGCCTTCTTGCATTCCTCGGCCGTCATCTTCTTCCAGCCCTTGCCCTTGCAGGCGTTCTTGCCCGAGCAATCGTGGCTGGCGGTGCCGCAGTCCGTCTGGCCCTTGCAGGCGTTGACGCCCTTGCATTCGACGGTCTCGGACTTCTCGTGATGGTCGGCCGTGGCCAGGCCGCTCACGCCGGCGGTGAACAAGGCTGCCGCGGCAGCGGCGAGCACGGCTCTCTTTGCGTTCATGGGGTCTCGCTCCTTGAGATCGATCGTTGAAGAAGGAAAAGCGGATCGTTGCGGGGGATTACGGCTTCGGCCCCGCCCGGGTTACGACGAGAGATGAACCCCCCAGGTTCCGACAGCAGCACGGGGCGCGAGCCGGGAATGTACCGGGCCACCCCCCGCGCGAACGTGACCCAGGCCCCCCAGCGTCCACCTTCAGGGCGAAGCTGCGTCGCCCCCGGCCCGGCGAGACTGGAAAGTTCTGCTGGTTCGGGTATCTACACGTTCGACCCGCTGGGGGGTGGGGTGCGACACACAGCTTCCAAAACCGAATCCAAGACGCCTGGAATGAAGGCGTTTGAAAGCAAGGCGCGAGTCCGGCCCGTCTTCGGCGTCGGCCTGTGCGTCGTCGACGAGCTGCTGCGGGTCGAGGACGCCGGCGTCCGCGCCGAACGCACCCGCTACCTCGAGCGCGCGGTCTGCGCGGGCGGCATGGTCGCGACGGCGCTGGTGCAGGCCGCCCGGCTGGGCTGCCGGGCCCAGGTCCTGTCCGTGGTGGGAGACGACGAAGAAGGTCGCCTGGTGGCGCGAGCCCTGCGCGACGCCGGGGTCGGTACGCGCCGCCTGTTGCGCAGCCGCCGTTGTCCGACGTCCGTGGCCGTCGTGCTCGTGGACGCGCGCACGGGTGCCCGCCGCTTCCTGGTCCCGGACCGACGCGACGTCGAGCGCCGGGCGCCGCGCTTCGATCTCACGCCCATTCGGAAGGGAAGCCTGCTGCTGGTCGATGGCCACTACCCCGTCCAGGCCCTGCGCGCCGTGCGTCACGCGCGCCGAGTCGGCGCCGTGGTGATCGGCGACTTCTCGGACTCGCGACCCGCCTATCACGAGCTGCTGCCCTACGTCGACCACGCCATCGTGCCCGCCGCCTTCGGCGAGACCTGGCGCGGGCTCTCGCCCCGGGACACCTTGTTTGCCCTGCGTGACGAATACGGCGGCGACCCGGTGGTGACCGACGGCCGTCGCGGCGCCCTCGCCCTGGTGGGGGAAAGGCCGCGTCGCGTGCCGGCACACCGTGTAAGCGTGGTCGACACCACCGGCGCCGGCGACGTCTTCCACGGAGCCTTCGCCGCGGGGCTCGCCCACGGCAAGGCCCCCTTCGAGGCGCTGCAATGGGGGGCCCGGGCGGCGGCCGCCTGCTGTACGGCGCTCGGTGGCCAGACCCGTTTGATGAATCTGCAGGAAATGCGTCGCGCGGCCTGAGGGCGCGCGCGGGAGAACGAATGGCAAACGCGGAAACCAGTACGCAAAAGGGCGGCAAGAAGACCACCCGCAAGAAGGACGTCGCCTACGACGAGAAGGCGATCCAGACCCTCGACGCCCTCGAGCACATCCGCCTGCGCACGGGCATGTACATCGGGCGTCTCGGCAACGGCAGCCATCCCCTCGACGGCATCTACGTGATGATGAAGGAAGTCGTCGACAACGCCGTCGACGAATTCATCATGGGCGCCGGCAAGCGCGTGGAAATCAAGCGCGAAGGCGAGACCGTCAGCGTGCGCGACTTCGGCCGCGGTATCCCCCTCGGCAAGCTCGTCGACTGCGTGAGCCAGATCAATACCGGCGGCAAGTACAACGACGACGTCTTCCAGTTTTCCGTCGGCCTCAACGGCGTCGGCACCAAGGCGGTGAACGCCCTGTCTTCGGACTTCGAGGCGACGAGCTTCCGGGACGGCAAGTTCCGCCGGGCGAACTTCTCGCGCGGCAAGCTCCAGAAGGACCAGAAGGGCAAGCAGGCCGACGCACCCGACGGCACCGAGGTGCGCTTCACGCCGGACCCGGAGATCTTCGGCACCTATCAGTGGAACGAAGAGTTCATCGAGCATCGGCTCCGCTACTACGGCTTCCTGAACCGCGGCATCAGCCTCGTCTACAACGGGTCGAAGTTCCAGAGCAGTCGCGGCCTGGCGGACCTGCTCGACTACGAGATCGGTGACGACACGCCGCTGTACGAGACGATCCACTGCAGCAGCGACCGCATCGAGTTCGCCTTCACCCACACCAACAGCTACGGCGAGAGCTACTTCGCGTTCGTGAACGGCCAGTACACCAACGACGGCGGCACGCATCAGTCCGCCTACCGCGAGGGCCTGCTCAAGGGCATCAACGAGTTCGCCAAGAAGAGCTACGCGGGCGAAGACATCCGCGACGGCATGGTGGGCGCCGTCGCCATCAAGTTGCAGGACCCCGTCTTCGAGAGCCAGACGAAGAACAAGCTGGGCTCGACGGACGTGCGTTCGTGGATCGTCCCCGCCGTGCGTCAGGAAGTCGTGAAGTGGTTGCATCAGCACCCCCAGGACGCCGAACAGCTGCTCGAGAAGATCAAGTCGAACGAGCGCATCCGGAAGGAACTGTCTGCCATCAAGAAGGAAGCGCGCGAGCGCGCCAAGAAGGTGGCGATCCGCATCCCGAAGCTGACCGACTGCAAGGTCCACTTCAGCGACGCCAAGGGCAAGCGGCGAGACGAGTCGACGATCTTCCTGGCCGAGGGCGATTCCGCGGCGGGTGTAATGGTGCCGTGCCGGGACGTGCAGACCCAGGCGATCTTCTCTTTGAAGGGCAAGCCCCTCAACTGCCACGGGCTCAAGCGCGACGCCATCTACAAGAACGAAGAGCTCTACAACATCATGCGCGCTCTCGGCATCGAGGACGGCATCGAAGGGCTGCGATACAACCGCGTCGTCCTCGCGACCGATGCGGACGTCGACGGCATGCACATCCGCAACCTGCTGCTGACCTACTTCCTGCGCTACTTCGAAGAGCTGGTGGTGAAGGGGCATCTCTACGTGCTGCAGACGCCGCTGTTCCGGGTCCGCAACAAGAAGGAGACCCGCTACTGCTACAGCGAGAAGCAGCGGGACACGGCCATCGCCGACATCCGCGGCCCCGAGGTGACGCGCTTCAAGGGCCTCGGCGAGATCTCGCCCAAGGAATTCGGTCAGTTCATCGGCGAGGACATCAAGCTTTCGCCGGTGGCGGTCAAGAACCTCGGCGAAGTCGGCAAGGTGCTCGAATTCATCATGGGCAAGAACACGCCCGCGCGACGCGACTTCATCGTCGAGAACCTCGTCACCGACGTCGTCTAGAGACTCTTTCGAAGCCCACCGCGGCAAGAACGGAAGACACAGGAAGCGATATGGCACAGCTCGAATCGATGATGCGCGAGCACTTCCTCGACTACGCGAGCTACTTCATCCTCGATCGCGCCATCCCGGACCTGGTCGACGGCCTCAAGCCGGTCCAGCGGCGCATCCTGCACACGCTCTTCAGCATGAACGACGGCCGCTTCCACAAGGTGGCCAACGTCATCGGCGAGACGATGAAGCTGCACCCGCACGGCGACGCGTCCATCGCCGACGCCCTCGTCGTGCTCGCCAACAAGGGCTTCTTCATCGACCGGCAGGGCAACTTCGGCAACCTGCTGACGGGCCACCCCGCGGCGGCCGCCCGTTACATCGAGTGCCGGCTGTCGCCTCTCGCCCTCGAGACGCTCTTCAACGACAACCTGACCGAGATGGTGCCCAGCTACGACGGGCGCAACGACGAGCCCGTGCGGCTGCCCGCCAAGCTGCCCGTCGTGCTGATGCTCGGCACCGAGGGCATCGCCGTCGGCATGGCGACGAAGATCCTGCCCCACAACCTGAGAGAGCTGTGGGAAGCGCAGATCGCCATCCTCAAGAAGAAGAAGATCGAGCTCTTCCCGGACTTTCCCCAGGGCGGCGAGATGGACGTGGCCGCCTACGACGACGGCCGCGGCAAGGTCGAGGCGCGCGCCAAGATCAAGATCGTCGACCCGAAGCACGTCAAGATCACCGAGGTCGCCTACGGGACCACCACCGAGAGCCTGATCGCGTCCATCGAGGCCGCCGTCCAGAAGGGCCGGGTGAAGGTCTCGTCCATCGATGACTTCACCACCGACAAGGCCGAGATCGAGCTGACCCTGGCCCGGGGCGTGCAGCCGAAGGAAGTCATCCCCCAGCTCTACGCCTATACGGACTGCTCGGTTTCCGTGTCGTCGAACATCACGGTCATCGACGGCCGCACCCCCGTGCAGATGGCCGTCACCGACATCCTGCGCGCGCTGACCGAGAAGCTCGTCGAGCTCTTGAAGGCCGAGCTCGAATGGCAGCGCGAACGCCTGCTCGACCGCCAGCACTGGTTGACCCTCGAGCAGATCTTCATCGAGAAGGGCGTCTACAAGAAGCTCGAGACCGCCGACACCGCCGAGAAGGTCAACGACGTCGTTTGGAAGGGCATGCAGAAGTTCGCCAAGCAGTTCGTGCGCCCGATGGTGGACGACGACGTGAAGCGGCTGCTCGAGATCCGCATCCGGCGCATTTCGGCCTTCGACATCGAGAAGAACCGCAGCGACATCGACGACGTGATCGCCCAGATCGGCGAGGTGGACGAGAAGCTCAGCAACATGAAGCGCACCACGATCCGCTACGTGGAATCGCTGCTCGAGCGCTACGGCGACCAGTTCCCCCGCCTCACCGAGATCAAGAAGATCGAGGTGGTCGACAAGAAGGAGGTCGCGCTCCAGAACGTCAAGCTCAGCTACGACCCGGACAGCGGCTACTTCGGCTCGGGGGTGCGGGGCGATCTGTTCCGCATGAACGTGAGCGAATACGACATGGTGCTCGCCATCGCCGCCGACGGCACGTACCGCATCATGCCGCCGCCGGACAAGCAGTTCTTCGGGGCGAAGCTCATCTACTGCCACGTCTTCGACCCGGAAAAGGGCGTCGAGTTCACCGTCGTGTATCGCGACGCCAAGCGCCTGGCCTTCGCGAAGCGCATCCGCATCGAGAAGTTCATCCGCAACAAGGAATACCGCCTCGTCAAAGACCCGAAGGGCCGCGTCGACCTGCTGCTGCAGGAAGGCGAAACCGGCACCGCGAAGCTCACCTATGTGGCGATGAAGCGGCAGCGGGTGAAGGGTTCGGAATACGACCTGTCGGACCTGGAAGTCACGTCGGCGACCGCGCGCGGTGTGCGGCTGGCGCCGAAGCCCGTCGCCCGGCTGAGCTTCACGCCGGCGCCCGCCAAGGCGAGGGTGAAGAGCGAGCCGAAGCACGCCCCGAAGCCCAGCGCGAGCAAGAAGACGACGAGCAAGAAGACATCCGGCAAGAACACTTCCAAGAAGAAAGGCGGCAAGAAGGGCGGGGGCTCGGACGGGGGCGAAAAAGGGCAGGCCGAGCTCTTCTGAGCTTTCATCCGGCGCTGCATGATCGACGGCGTCGAACCCGGACAGCACCACCGCGCAGCCCGCACGGCCCTCGAAGCCGCCGGCTGGCGCTGGCACGCACGCGGCGACTGGGCGCAGGTGTACCTGTCGCCCGACGGCACGCAGGTCGCACGCGTCGTCCCGTTCGATCCCGCCTACGCGCTGCACGTGGAAACCTGCCTCGCGCATCCGGACGAGGACTTCTTCCAGCGCATCGACTGGCGCTGCGATCTCGCGCCCGCCGGTCAACTGGTGGTGATGGAACGTCTGGCTCCGGCGGACGAAGCGCGCGCCGGAGACCTGTGCGGCGCCCTCGGTGAGACGAAGTGGCTGGACCGCGCGGCCACGGATGCCGAGCTGCTCGCCTGGGCGGATGCGCGCCAGCGCGACCCGGCCCTTCGCCGGGTGTTCGATCTGCTGCGGGCCACCGCCGCCGAAGGCGCCCGGCGTCTCGGCTGGTGGGGCGGCCTCGACGTGCGCCCGGACAACGTCCTGCAGCGCGCGGACGGCCGTCTCGTGCTGATCGACCCCTACTACGTCGCGGGGCCCCGCCTGATCCCGGCGGTTCTTTCCGACGTCGCGGCCGTGGGGAGGCACTACCCTTCGAAGCAGCTGCGGGGCCTGCTCGAGATCGCGGTGTTCGAAGACGAGCTGGACGATCCGGGGCCGGTCCTCCTGCAGCTGCGCGGCCAGGTGGACGTTCTCGAAGCGAGCGAAGCGATGAGAGCCAGGAAAGAGAAACAGGAGCACGGCGCGTGATCCGCTACGGAATCATCGGCTCGGGCATGATGGGCTGCGAGCACATCCGCAACATCGAGGCCATCGACGGCGCCTGCGTGACCGCCGCCGCCGACCCGCACCCCGGGTCTCTCGACATGGCGCGGCTCTCGTGCGGCGACCGCGGCAGCGAGATCGCCGTCTTCGCCGACTACCGCGACATGCTGGCCCAGGCCGACATCGACGCGGTGGTCGTCGCGTCGCCGAACAACACCCACGGCGACGTGATGGACGCCGTCTTCGACAGCGGCGTGCACGTGCTGCTCGAGAAGCCCATGTGCACCACCCTCGAAGACTGCCGCAAGGTCGTCGCGCGCACGCCGTCGCACCCGGGCGTCGTGCAGGTGGGCCTCGAGTACCGCTACATGCCGCCCGTCGCCCAGTTCCTGCGCGAGCTGCCCGCGGTGGGCGACGTCAAGATGCTCTTCATCCGCGAGCATCGCTTTCCTTTCCTGCCCAAGGTCGGCGACTGGAATCGTTTCAACCGCAATACCGGCGGTACATTGGTGGAGAAGTGCTGCCACTTCTTCGACTTGATGAATCTCGTTCTGCCGGGGAAGCCGCTGCGCGTGTACGCGTCCGGCGCCCAGGACGTGAACCATCTCGACGAACGCTACGCTGGCGAGACGCCGGACATCCTCGACAACGCCTACGTGATCGTCGACTACGAGGGCGGAGCGAGGGCGTGTCTCGACCTCTGCATGTTCGCGGAATCGAGCCGGAACGAGCAGGAGATCGTGGCAACCGGAACCAGGGGCAAACTCGACGTCGTCGTGCCGGACGGAACCCTTGTCCGAGGCGGCCGCGAATTCCGCAAGTGGGAAACACTCGCCGCCGAGCCCGACCCGCGCGTGCAGCACACGGGCTTCCACCACGGCGCGAGCTACGTCGAGCACCTGCTCTTTCTCGACGCCATCCGCAACGGCACGCCGCCCGAGGTGACCGTCCTGGACGGACTCGCTTCCGTGGCCATCGGCGTCGCTGCGCATCTCTCCATCGATGAGCGACGCCCCGTCGACCTCGCGGAACTGGCGGAGCTGTCAGAGCTGGCGGCGCCCGCGTGAAGAAGCTCTCGGTCCACACCAAGTTCGCCTACGGCCTCGGCCAGGTGGGCGAGCAGGTCAAGAACCAGGGCTTCACCACCTTCCTGTTCTTCTACTTCACCCAGGTGCTCGGCCTTTCCGGCAGCCTGGCCGGCACCGCCATCCTGATCGCGCTCATCTTCGACGCGGTCACCGACCCGCTGGCGGGCTCGCTTTCAGACAACTGGAAGTCGCCGCGCGGCCGGCGCCATCCGTTCATGTACGCGTCGGCAGTGCCTCTCGGCATCACCTACGTGGGTCTCTTCCTGCCGCCCGCAGGCATGGGGCAGACGGGCATGTTCGTGTGGCTCACGGTCTTCGCGATCCTGGTGCGCGGGGCCATGACCCTCTACCACGTGCCGCACCTGGCCATGGGCGCCGAGCTTTCGGACGACTACCAGGAACGCACCTCCATCGTCGCGTGGCGCACCATGCTCGCCGTCGTCGGCGGCGCGCTCACCACCATCGCCGCCTACGGGATCTTCTTCCCCGAAACCCCCGAGTTCGAGCGCGGCATGCTCAACCCGGCGGGCTACCCGGGCTACGCGGTCTTCGCCGGCGTCATCATGTTCGTGACCATCTGGTACTCGGCGTACGGCACGCGCCACGAGATCCCCAACATGCCGAAGGCGCCCGAGCACCCCGAGCCCTTCTCGGTGGGCCGCATCGTGCGCGAGTTCGCGTCGGCCTGGCAGAACGTGTCGTTCCGTTCGCTGTTCATCGGCTTCACGCTCTACGGCATCTTCTTCGGCGTCCTCTCCACCCTGGCCACGCACCTCAACCTCTACTTCTGGGGCTTCGACACCAAACACCTGCAGATCCTGATCCTGCCTTCGGTGCTGGGCTTCATGCTGGGCGCCGCCATCGTCGGCAAGCTGCACGCGCGCTTCGACAAGATGCCGACCCTGCTGTTCGGCTGCGTCTCCTCGGCATTCGTCGGAAACGCCGCAGTCATCCTGCGCCTGCTGGGCTGGTTCCCCGAGAACGGCTCGCCGCTGCTGCTGCCGATCATCCTGTTCCTGCTGGTCGTCAACCTCACCATCGCCGCCACCAGCTTCGTTTCCGCCGGCTCGATGATGGCGGACGTCGCCGAGCAGCACGTGCTGAACACCGGCAAGTCGCAACAGGGCATCTTCTTCAGCGCGACGTCGTTCAGCGGCAAGCTCGCATCCGGCTTCGGCCACTTCATCGCCGGTGTCGGCCTCGACTGGATCGCCTTCCCGCTCCAGGCGGGCCCGAGCGAGGTGCCCGCCACCGCCATCCGCGACCTCGGCCTGCTGAACCTCGGCGCCGTCTCGATCACGCTCTTCGCGATCTGGGTGTTCCGCTACTACACGATCAACCGCGAAGTGCAGCAAGCGACCCAGGCCGCCCTGCGAAGCCGCGCCCTCGCGGGTGCGCTCGGCCACTCACCCGCCGAAGACATCGCCGCAGGCGAAGATGCCCTGGGCGAAGTGACGCAGTAGGCAGCCCAAGAAGAGGTGACTGCAATGAGCGATCCGCAAGGGCAGGGCGTCGAGACGCCGGGCGAAGGTCAAGGCGCGGACGGCAAGTATCGGGTCGGGGACCGAGTTCGATCCGGCGCGAAGATCCGTCACATCATGCACGAGGGCCCCCACCACATCATCTTTCGCGATGAGATGGGATACGTCCGATGCGAGAGTTTCAACGTTCCCGATCACCTGCTGCCGATCTTCGCGGAGTACGATCGCGTGCTTCTGGAGGCAGAGGAGAGCCTCGCGCACAGCGCTGAACAGCACCTGGCTCCGCTAGCCGCGAGGTGTCTGGCGCTCGCGCTTGACCACAAGGATGAAAGAGATCCGATGCGGATCTTTGATCCCGCACGCAAGCTGATCTCGAAGTTGGGACCGATCGAAGAGACCTACGGGCACGGTCCTGGTTTCGGTGTGTGGCGCACCGCCAAGGGTGGGGTCGGCTGGTATCACTTCGATCCGGCCGGTGGCGCACGACAGCACCTGCCCGAGTTCAGTCGCTTGAGTTCCATCGCCAGGTCCTCATTGTCGAGTCCTCAGCGAGATGTGGCGATGTCGCTTCTAGGTTCTGGTCTCCATGCGCTCTTTGTCTCGCCGGAACCAGAGCGATTGGAAGACCCCTTCAACGATGCTCGGAAGTTCATCGAGACCCGGGGAGCGCAGTCAGTTCGCAATCGATATGTCGGAGTGACCGTCTTCCTGCTGGTCGTCGCCAGCGCGCTGCCCCTCTGGAAGCTCTATCAGGGCGAAGCGCTCACCGGTGCCTTCGCAGAGAGCTTGGCCGTTGGCTGCTGGGGTGGCGTTGTCGGCGCAGGCGTCTCGTTGCTGCAGCGGGTCGGCGGGCTCGACATCGACCCCCTTGCGCCAAGGCTCGCGCTCGCGTTGCAGGCGTTCGTGCGTGTCTTCGTGGGAGCGATATTCGGCGGCCTCGTCGCCGCAGTGAGCTCCGCTGACATCGCGCTCGGGCTCATCGGCGGAGCGCCACTGCCGCTCTTCGTGTTCGCAGTCGTAGCGGGCTTCAACGAGCGCTTCGTTCCGGACCTGCTCGACGATCTCGCCCGTTCCTCGGTGAAGAAGCCGAAGGATCCGGAAGGTTCGGATCCCGACGAGAGCGGGTAGCTAGCCTCGCACCACCTCGACAGCGTCGCCCACCTTCACGGGCCCGTCTTCGACGACCATGAAGTAGATGCCGCGCAGGTTCTGGTCGCGGGTCTCCTTGCGCGAAACCAGGCGCAAGGCGTCGGACCCGAAGCGCGCCTTGAACTTCAGGCAGCCGTTGTGTTCTTCGGGGGTCACTTCGAGCAGCGCGCCGCCGACCTTCACGCGCGTGCCCAGGGGCAGGTTGCCTTCGGAAAGATCGAGATCGAGATACAGGTTGTCGCCGAACAAGCCCATGGGCTGCCCGTTGGCGATCATCTCGGCCACGCCGGCCTGCATCGTGGCGAGCATCTGGGAAGGCTTCGGGTCGCCTTTCTCGGGGCGCGGGTGCGACCATCGGTCGCCGGGCACGCCCTTGGCGGCGGTGAGCGTCGCCTCTTCGAGGGGTGTGCGCTGGTTCGACCCGGGCCGTGCGAAGATCGCGACGACGCGGCCGCGATCCTTGGGCGCGGGCGGCAACGCGGCGAGCTTGTGCTCGAGATCCGCGAGGGGCAGGTGACGACTCTTGTCGCCTTCCGGTGTGGTCCAGGTCGAATCGGCCGAAGCCATCGGGTCGGTCCTCCAGCTGGGCGCGCGGGACGCGTAGGCTATCTGCCGTTCGGCCCCATTGCTAGCATCGCGGCTCTCATCCCAACTCGTCCCTCAGACCCAGGAGTCCCCCATGTCCGAAGCGTGGATCATCGACGGCGTTCGTTCCCCCCGTGGCCGCGGCAAGCCGGGCAAGGGCGGTCTGGCCCACATCCACCCCCAGCGCATCCTGGCGCAGGTGCTGCAGGCCCTGGAAAAGAAGGTCGGCTTCGACCCGAAGGACGTGGACGACGTGGTCGCGGGCTGCGCGGCCGGCAGCGGCGACCACGCCAACGACATCGCCCGCATGTCGGCCCTGGACGCCGGCTGGCCCAACACCGCATCGGGCGTCACCCTCAACCGCTTCTGCGGCTCGGGCCAACAAGCCGTCAGCTTCGCCGCCATGGGCATCATGGCGGGCCACCAGGACCTGGTGGTCGGCGGCGGCGTCGAATCCATGTCGCGCTACGCCCCCACCCACGCCCACGGCTTCCACGCCGGCAACGAGCACCTCTTCCAGAAGCACCCCCAGGTGCCCCAAGGCATCTCCGCCGACCTGATCGCCAGCATCGAAGGCTTCAGCCGCGAAGACTGCGACGCCTACGCGGTGCGAAGCCAGGACCGCGCCGAAGCCGCCATCGCCGACAAGCGCTTCGCAAACAGCATCGTCCCCATCCACAACGAAGACGGCAGCCTCGCCCTCGACAAGGACGAACACCCGCGTCCGGGCACCACCGTCGACATGCTGGGAGGCCTCTCCGCATCCTTCGAACAGATGGGCACCACCGTCATGAAGGGCTACGAGAAAAGCTTCGACGACTACTGCAAGGACGTCTACCCGCAAGTCGACAAGGTCAACCACGTCCACCACGCCGGAAACTCATCCGGAGTCGTCGACGGAGCCAGCGCCATCCTGCTGGCAAGCCCCGACTACGCAAAGGCCCACGGCCTGAAGCCCCGAGCCAGAATCCTGATGACCGCAACCGCCGGCACCGAACCCCTGATCATGCTGACCGCCCCAGAGCCCGCCGCCAAGCAATGCCTCGACCGAGCCAAAATGACCTGGAACGACATCGACCTGTTCGAAGTCAACGAAGCGTTCGCGGCCGTCGTGCTGAAGTTCCTCAAGGACTCGAAGGTCGACCCGGACAAGGTGAACGTGAACGGCGGCGCGATCGCGCTGGGTCACCCGATCGGGGGGACCGGCCCGATGCTGATCCAGACGGTGCTGGACGAGATGGAGAGGCAGGACAAGCAGACGGGGTTGATCGCGATGTGTACGGGTGGTGGGATGGGGACGGCGACGATTGTTGAGCGGCTGTAGCGGGGAGGGTGGTCGTGGGCCCGATGTACGCGATCCGAAGAGGCGTGCGCGCTATCACGAATATGGCGACATGTTCTGCGCCATCAGACCGCCGCATTTGCGCAGCGAGAACGGACCGGAACCACGCGAGTTCGCGGAGTTGCAGCGCGGAACGAGGCGGATACGATGCGTCGGATAACCCGAATGGGGCAGCGCGATATCCAGCGAGCGGGCTACGGTTTCTGCAGCTCATTAACTAGTTATACAGCGACGACTCTCGGTCCGCGGACTTGGCTCTCAGTTCTGAAGAGCCGCGCACTCGGTGCAGTCGGCACGGCCTGAGCTTCGCGCCGCTCTGCTCTTTCGTTCGTCGTTGCTTCCCGCGACGCGCCGCGAGTCGCGCGCTGGGCCACACCACTCGCGGGCTTCCCGCTTGCAAGCTCCGCTTCGATGGCCCGTTGCTGTGTTCCGGGTCGCGCCTCGCAGCGCAGCTTGTCGCAGCGCGAGCGGCGGGTTGTGTGTTCACGCGTGCCACTCGTCGCGAAGGTCCTCGCTTGCCCCTGGTCCGTTGCCAGGGCGCGAGCTGGCAGCCGTGGCACCCCCCGTTCGGGCCTAGAGCTTCCTCTCTCAGGCGGGTCGCCGTTGGGGGCAGGTACGCGCGTCGACTGTCTAACAAGGCGCAGCAGCAGACGTGGCCCATCAGGGAGTCGCTCGCGTTTGGTAGCCTTCTGGCTTCGAACCTTGGTGCTCGAGCTGTCTTCGGTGGCGCTGGGCCACGCAGCTGAGCGCCTATCCGTTATACCGCGGGGACGTGATACAAGGGGAACCGCTGGCCCTCGCTTCGCAAGCGCTCTAGCGCTGGCCGGTGGGTTTGGTGAAGGCAACCCGCACACCATGCCGGACGCGGCTTCCCGGTGAATACGCGGAAGCACCTCGCCAGGCAAGACCGGCTCCGCTGCAGCGTCCAATCCAGCTGCAAACCCTTGCGGGCTGCTCCCTCGCGTGGCTCCGTCCCGGCACGACACCAAGCTTCTCGATGCCCTGTTGCCAGGTCCTTCTTCTCGCTTTGCGAGCGCACCCGGTGGCGCCAGTCATGGGCCGGTAGAACGCCCGCGGTATAACAAGGCGCAGCAGCAGACGTGGCCCATCTGGAGTTCCTCGCGTTTGGTAGCCTTCTGGCTTCGAACCATGGTGCTCGAGCTGTCTTCGGTGGCGCTGGGCCACGCAGCTGAGCGCCTATCCGTTGTGCGGCGAGAATCGGAGGCGACATGTCGAATCTGGCCTATGGCTACCCTCGTGGCGACCGGGTCGACGACGGTCCTGCGGAGCTTGCTGAGGTCACCTTCCAAGCCAGTGCCGAGTTCTTGCGCCGAGTTGCCACCCACCTGCTCGCCTCCGCGGCGGCGATAGAGGCGGGGCCGGTAGACCATCTCCATTTGCGGGATAGTTGGCCTGGTTGGGCCGATGACATGCCCGACGTAGTCGTGATGCCCCTCGAGTAGACCCGCGAGTCAAACGCCGGAGGCTCCTCGTGAGGCACTTTGAGCGCGAATCCTACCTCCAGTGGCTCGTCCCCGGAATCATGCTGGCCGTTGCTCTGCTGTCGGGGTTGCTCTGCGCACGTCCCGCTATTCGCGCTGCCAGGGTTGATGCGTGCCTCGACTCCGGTGGGAGCTACGACTACGAACGCGAAGAGTGTGACACGGAGAAATCTCGTCCCGGTCCATAGGCCCGCTCGCCGCCCAACATGCCGTTGCAGCGGACGTGCTCACGCCGCGCCGGTATGCGGCGTGGTAGGATCGCGGTCATCCAAGGTGTTCACGGAGTCATCCGGCAAGTCGCCGCACGCCGCTGAACGCCGATCCGTTGGGCGGCGCGGTGAGAACTCGATGAACTGGGAAGCGATTGGAGCAATCGGCGAGGTCGTCGGCGCAGCTGCCGTAGTAGTCACCCTTGGGTTTCTGATCTTCCAGCTCCGGCAGAGCACTTTCGCACTTCGCCAGCAGAGCGCGCGCGAATCGACCTCCTCACTACAACAGATCTCACTCGCGATGATGAATCCTTCGACTGCAGGCTCGATAAGCAAGATCTACGCGAGCCCCGATCCAGATCTAACGCCGACGGAAATGGCGCAGATCGAACACTGGTTTCTCTCGTACTTGTTGGTGCTCCAACAGGACTTTCTCGATGTGCATCGAGGTCTACAGCCCTCCGCGCTCTGGGAAGCGCGCCTTGTGATCATCAACGCGATCTTTATCCCACAATGGTCGAGGGCGTGGTGGCAGCGGATCGGCCGATCCTATGTGATTCCTGATTTTCAGACCCTGATCGACCAGGTCCTTTCGCAAGGACCACGCGATGACGGTGACTACTGGAAACCTGTGACCGCCAACTCCGTGACTCCCGGGGAAGGTACCGAGGACACCGCCTAGCTGATGCGCGCGCCGCCCAACAAGGCGCTGCAGCTGACGTCCAACAGCGCGTTTCAATTGGGGTTTGGTAGCCTTCTGGCATCAACAGCTGGTGCTCGCTCCGCCTCGGAGGCGCTGTTGGCCGCAGCTGAGCGCCTGATCCGTTGGGCGGCCTTGGCTGAGTCGAAGCGGTCAAAGCGCATGGGCAGTATCGCGAACACGCTTCTTGCGTTCGCGCTCGGGTATCTGGCGGCCGGGTGGGTCTCCGAGTGGAATCGAGATGCACCCGATCCGGGCCCTCCCCCGTACTTCGCGGTCGGCGTTGAGACGTCGTCTCAAACGCAAGGCGGGTCTCCTGTGGCCGAGTCGGTTCTCACCTATGTCGTCTCCGTCAAGGCGACGCCAGCCAACAACGGCGGTGATCACATGGGTCATTTCGCTATCGAGCTTCCTATCTCGGCGTTCCCGGCCAAGCCCGTGATCGAATCAACCTCACGAAACGTCGCGGACTGGGCTCACTCCATTGAGAAGTCCGACGACAACGAGCACTGGCTTGTCCAGTTCGATGGCCGCACATCCACTCGGATGGTTCCGACTGGAGAGTCAGCGACGTTCAGAGCCCGAGTTTTCCACCCTGAACCTCTCGACGGAGTCGCGCACCAGTACTTTGCGAACACCAGTGGCAATCGAACCGTCGTCGGCACAGCGACCTGGTAGCCGACGCGGCTCGGTGCAGTGCGACGGGCCGCCCAACAAGGGCTTGCAGCTGACACCAGCCAGCTAGGCGTTCCGGCGTCTGGTAGCCTTGGCATCGAACTTCCCTGGCTTCGGCGAGGCCGGTCAGCGCTGGCTGGTGCAGCTGAAGCCCGATCCGTTAGCCAGACAATGAGTGACGAATGCGACACAATGCCCTGGCGTTGATCATTACTCTGCAAGCGGCGACGCCCCTGGACAAAGCACTGGTCGTGGAACGAGGTCGCGCGGGTTCTGTCGCCATCGGCGCGACCGCCGACCAGATCTATGAGGAGTTCAGGGATCGGGCAAGACTTGTTGAGGCCGACCATGACGCGAGTGATCGGCACGTTCTGGACCCTGCTCGGGGCCTTTCTCGCGTTCACGGTGTACGCGTAGCAGATGCCGCGGCGCCGACAATCGAGCAAAGCGAGGCGACCGAATGGGATTGATCGGTGTGATTGGTAAGCAGCTGCAGCACCCCAGAGGGTTGCTCGGCAAGGCACTGTTTGCCTGGATGACGCCCAAAACGATCGAGCACGCTCGTTGGACTGCGGACCTGATGGAGGTGCAGCCCGATGATGACCTCCTGGAGGTGGGCTTCGGAAACGGGGCGAACATCGAGCTACTCGCTGAACGGACGTCCAAGGGACACGTCAGGGGAGCCGAGATCTCCAAGACGGCGATCGAGATGGCGTCGAGGAGGAACGCACGGGCCATCTCCGAAGGGCGAGTGACACTACATGCGGCCGCGGGCGGTTCATTGCCGTTCGACGATGGGGCGTTCGACAAGGCGTGCACCGTCGCCACGATGTACGTGATTGGTAATCCTGGCACGGTGTTCAAGGAAATGCACCGCGTGCTCAAGCTCGGCGGCCTGGCGGCAGTGACGTTCCCGGTCCGGGAGAACTTCATGCGCTTCAAGCCGGCCCAAACGGACGGGTTTCATCTCCACGAGCTTGCCGATCTCGAAGCCGCGTTCCGCGATGCGGGGTTCGTCGAGACCCGGACCGAGCGTAACGACGCGGTGCGGTTCGGTGCTCATTGCATGCTGGGCCGCAAGGCGGCGAGCGAGTAACTCGACCTCCGACCGCACACCGTGTCGCCCTGCGAACAAGGTGCGCCCACGCATCCACCGCTCGCGCGGTCGGCCGAACGGCTCGACGTCACGCTGCTGCTGCCAATCGGCTGGACCGGAATCTTGGGCTGGACACCCGGCCCGCACGCCGTCCGCTTGCTCGCATCACGAACATGCTTCTCACGCAATAAGCTGGCTAACCAGCGCTTGCAGCCGACGGATCCTGCCCCGGTAAAGTGGACACGGGGTTAAGCGGCAGCCTTCATTCTTTCATACTCGTTGGGTGATCGGTAGTCGAGTGTCGAGTGAAGCCGGGACGGGTTGTAGAACGTCTCGACGTAGTCGAAGATCGCAAGGCGCGCTTCGTCTCGGGTGTAGAAGTCGAAGTGATAGATCCACTCGGTCTTCAGCGTGTGGAAGAAGCTCTCGGCCACCGCGTTGTCGACGCAGCGCCCGGGTTTGCTGGCACTGCACTGCATGTCGTGATCGTCGAGTCGTCCCTGATACTCCGTGCTGAAGTAGACCCCGCCTCGATCCGTGTGATGGATCAGACCGGCCTCGGGATGGCGCGACGCGACGGCAGCGTCCAGGGCCTCGAGTACGAGACCTTGTCGCGGATGTGGCGAGGTCGCGTAGCCAACGACCTTGCGTGAGAAGAGATCGAGCAGCACGGCGAGGAAGAGCCACCCCTCCCGCGTTCGGATCTGGGTCACGTCGCCGACCCAGACCCGGTTCGGAGCTTCGCTGGAGAAGTCGCCATCGAGCAGGTTCCCGGGAGCCGGGAGTTCCGCGCGAACCGTTGCCGTGCGCTTGAACCGCCGCGCGGAACAGCCCGAGAGGCCCTCTCAGCGCATCAAGCGAGCGATTCGCTTGCGACCGACCCAGATCTCGTCGTGGCGAAGCGCGCGATGAATGCGCGGAGAGCCGTACGGCTCCCGACTCTCGGCATGGATGACGCGGATCCGATCCACCAAGCCTTGGTCCTCGACTTCGCGACGACTCGGTTGACGTCCCCGCCAAGCGTAGCAGCCGCTGCGGGAGACCTTCAGGACTCGACACATCATGCCTACTCGGAAGGTCCCCCGATGCTCCTGGACGAACCGGAACTTCGCTTCTGGTCGTCCGCGAAGTAGGCCAGTGCTTCTTTCAGGATGTCCCGCTCTTCACGCGCATCGCGGAGCTCCTTCTTCAGCCGCGAGCTCTTCTCGAGCTGCTTCTTCCAGTACTGCGGGAGACTCCGCGCGATGCCGAGGTTCTGGGCGACCTCGGTCAACGTCTTCCCATCCTGCACGAGCCTCACAGCGTCTCGCTTGAACTCGGGCGTGAAGGAGCGATGCAGCCGGGTGGGTTCTTTCCTCTTGGGCATGGAGCACCTCGATGGTCCGTTTGGACCTATTCTAGGTGTCCACTTATCGGGGCAAGATCAGACACCTAGCAGCGTGCTCCAATCGAGGCGTGATACCGTTCTGGCGGCGGGTGCAGTGCTCCAGCGTTGGTGGTCAGCGCTGCCGGGCGCAGCTGAACCGCATATCCGTTAGGCGGAAAGGAGACCACTCGATGGCAAAGGTGCCCAAGAGAGTCGCAGATCGTTTTTCAAAGACGGTTGGCACATTCCAGCGCGTTCTTGCCGACGCGAAGGATCGGGACGTCAACGAATCTGATACGGTCACCATCATTACGGATGTTCTTGCAGCCGTCTTTGGCTACGACAAGTACACCGACATCACGAGCGAGCAGGCGATTCGAGGAACTTTCTGTGACCTTGCGGTAAAGCAAGACGGGAAGTTGAAGTTCCTGATTGAGGTGAAGGCGATTGGCCTGACTCTTCGGGAGAATCACCTCCGTCAGGCCGTGAATTACGGCGCAAATCAGGGCATTCCGTGGGTAGTTCTCACGAACGGACTGCGGTGGGAGATTTACCGCATCAGGTTCGAGCAGCCCGTCCACCACGAAGAAGTGTGCGTCTTTGAGTTTCTCGATCTTTCTCCTCGGAAATCGGAAACCCACGAAACTCTCTACCTCCTCTCCAAGGAGGGCATTGGCCAATCCGCGATGGAGGCGTTTCACGAGCATGTGCAAGTCGTCAATCGATTTATCGTGGGCGCGCTCGTCGCCTCTGATCCGGTCCTGAGTGTCATCCGCAGGGAGTTGAAACGCCTCGCGCCCGATTGCGGCGTGACAACAGAAGAGCTTGCACGGATCCTTCCGGACGTTTTGAAGCGTGACCTTTTGGAAGGTGATGTCGCCAGTGAGGCCAAGAAGCGCGTTGCAAGGGCGTCGTTGCGAAAGTTGCGAAAGCGGAGCACAAAGAAGGGGCCTGAGCAATCGTCTAAGCCAGGCGCTCCCAAGGTTTCTGCCTAACAAATCGTTGAACCGGACCAGCAACAGCTCGGTTCAATTGACCATCGTGGCCGTCTGGCGGCACACTGAGGAGGCAGGATCGGATCCGGTCAGCGCTGTTGCTGGCCGCTGAACGCCGATCCGTTGGGCAGCGCGCTGGGTCTCGGTGAGCTAGCGCAGGGAATCTCGGTAGTGTCGTACGACACTGTGGTTGAGCGCCTGTCGGCGCTTCTTCGCGACTGGAAGCAGGACGACTGGGCCGTGCTCTACATCCTTCTTGCACTAGCGACTGGCTTCGTCATTGGCCGGTACTGTGCCTCTCGCGCCTCCCGTGCCTCCGAATTCCAGAACCGCGGCGAGGCACTCCTGTCCCACGTCGCGCGGACGAACTTCGGTCCTCCTGACTATCACCTGATGAATCACGTCACTCTTGAGTTGAATGACGGCACAACCCAGGTTGATCACATCCTCGTGTCTCGGTTTGGCGTATTCGTAATCGAGACCAAGCACTACAAGGGTTGGATCTTCGCCGGCGCGAAGCAGGCGAATTGGACTCAAGTCCTGTTCAAGCGCAGGTTCAAGTTCCAGAACCCAATACTCCAGAACATGCGGCACGTTCGGGCTGTGCAAGGCCTCCTTGACTTCCTACCGCCCGGCGCCGTCAAGTCGGTCGTCGTCTTCAGCGGCGATGCGGAGTTCAAGACAGAGACTCCTCAGGGAGTGTTTAGCCTCTCCCGGTTCGTTGAATACGTGCGCGAACAGACCGTCGAGGTCATGTCCCTCAATCGAGTGCAGTTTTGCGTTGGCCGGCTTGAGACTGCGCGCCTCGCCATCAGTGGCCGGACGGATATAGAACACGTTCAGAGCCTCGAGCGGAGGCACGGCAGAGCGACTTGACCCTCCGGGCTCAAGCGCACGCAGAGCGCTACCGCCAGCTAGGTGCCGCGCAACAAGCTGTTGCGAACGGACTTGGCAACAGCCTGCCGCCATCTCTTCTGGTAGCGTCCTGGCTTCGAACCAGGCTGTCCCAGCGGTCTGCCGGCGCTGTTGCCACGCCGCTGGAGAGCAGATCCGTCCAGCACGAGGGCGTGCAATGCGCCGCTCATGAAGTCATACATAGGCGTCACAGACTTCGAGTGGTTCGACCTGCTTAGGCACCAGCCCGACCTCGAAGAGGTGAATTTCTGGCAACCGGGCGGTTCGCGACAGTTCAAAGCGCTCACCCCCGGCGACCTCTTTCTGTTCAAGCTCCACAGCCCTCGCAACTTCATAGTGGGCGGCGGCATCTTCGCTCACTCGAGTCTGTTGCCAATCAGTCTTGCCTGGTCATCCTTCGACATCGCCAACGGCGTGCGGTCGCTTCAGGAGATGAGAACACGAACGCTGAAGTATCGGCGTACCTCGACAGAAGACCGTGAAGACTTCACGGTTGGTTGCATCCTTCTCACGCAGCCCTTCTTTCTGCCCGAGCACCGCTGGGTGCCAGTTCCTGCCGACTGGAGCCCGAACATCGTGCAGGGGAAGACCTACGACCTCGTCCAGGAGCCCGGGGCGACTCTCTATCGGCAGCTTCAAGGGGCGCTCCATGAGCTTCAGCTCCGAGATTCGGACGCGGAACGATACGGGAGCCTCATCGCGATCCGACCCCGACTTGGTCAGGGTTCGTTCCGCGTCGTAGTTACGGACGCCTACGAAAGGCGGTGTGCGCTGACCGGCGAGAGAGTGTTGCCGGTGCTCGAGGCAGCACATGTTCGGCCGTACGCCTCAGGCGGTGTCCACTCAATCGAGAACGGGCTGTTGCTCCGGAGCGATATGCACACGCTCTTCGATCGCGGATACTTGACAATCACGACCGATCATCACGTCGAAGTGAGCACCAGAATCCGCGAAGAATTCCACAATGGTCGCGAGTACTACGCACTTCACGGCCGCGACCTTCGCGAGCCCGGCAGCCCAGAACAGGCTCTCTCCGAGGACAACATTGTCTGGCACAACGAGCAGGTCTACCTTGGTGCGTAGCGCTGGCTAACAAGCAACCGTGATCGATTTTGACCCCTAGCCGGTCGCCTGGCCCCAGTCTGCGCCGTCGCGAACCATGGCATTGAGGATGGTGAGGAGCTTCCTGGCCAACACGCGATGACCGCCACCTTGGGTGGCTTCCCTGCGGCGAGCATGCGCTGGTACACGGCTTTGAGGGTGGGGTTGAAGCGGGTCCCGATCATGGCCGCGAGGTAGAGCGCGGTGCGTGGCACCGCTGCTGTGCCGAGGCATGGTCCTGGCCTAACAGCGGCGCCGCCGCCGACGGGCGTCGCCACCCTCATATGGGGCATCGTCGTCTTTCGGGTCATCACGCCGGGGCCGCGGCTCGCAAACTCCACCTGGAAGAGAATCGCTGCTTGATCTGCACCGCGCGAAGGCGCGACAATGACCGCCGACCTGCGACCGGACAGTAGGCGACCAAACGCAGGATTTCGCGCCCGGCGACCCACCGCAGGGCTTCTCCACGCGAAGGAGAACTCGATGGCTCAGAAGTCACTCGCGGCGCGCTCGTTCGCCGCGCTTGCGCTCATGGTGGGGTTCTACCTGCTCGCGATAGGGATGGTGGTGGGGCTCCTTGCCATACCGTACGCGGAATGGGTCTACGCGGGCCGCGTTCATCTGCGCATCACGCTCGGCTGCGTGATCGGTGCCGCGATGATCGCTTGGGCGATCCTGCCGCGCCGCGACCGCTTCGAGGAACCTGGCCCGCGGTTGACGTCCGACGCGCAGCCAGAGCTCTTCGAGAAGCTCGCGGCCCTGGCGAATGCGACTGGTCAAGAGATGCCGCGCGATGTCTTCCTGATTCCGGACATGAATGCCTGGGTTGCGAGCCGGGGCGGTGTCATGGGGATCGGCAGCCAGCGCGTGATGGGACTGGGTCTTCCGTTGATGCAGGTGCTTGGCGTGAGGGAATTCGAAGCCGTTCTGGCTCACGAGTTCGGCCACTACCACGGCGGCGATACCCGGCTTGGGCCCTGGATATACAAGACGCGCTCCGCAATCGGCCGCACCCTCGAGAGCCTGGGCGAGGAAGGCTGGCTTCATCTCCCGTTCCGCGCGTACGGGAACTTCTTCCTGGGCGTCACCCAGGCGATCTCCCGCGCTCAGGAATTCACGGCCGACCAGCTCGCCGCGATGGTGATCGGCGCGCAGAGCCTCATCGAGGGTCTCAAGAAGATCCACGCGCTGGCGCCTGCCTACGACGCGTACTGGCAGCAGGAAGCGTCTCCGGTGCTGAACTCAGGCTTCCGCGCGCCGCTCGCCGGTGGCTTCGACCGCTTCTTGCGGTCGACGAGGATCGAGCAGGAAGTGGACGAGGCCCTGAAGCACGCGCTCACCGCCGAGGCCGACCGCTATGACAGCCATCCGCCCCTCGGTGAGCGCATCTCCGCCGTCGAGCGCATCGCAGAAGAAGCCCCCACGGTGCCCGACGACTCGCGCCGAGCCATCGCGCTCCTGGGAGACGTGGATGCCTGCGAGACCGCACTGATCGCTTTCCTCGCCAGCGCGGACGCGACTTTCGAGCGCATTTCCTGGAGCGATGTCACCGAGCGGGTCTTCATGCCAGGATGGCAGCGCCAGGCTGCGGCGCTCCGCGACAGCGTGGCCGACGCCACGCTCGGCGATCTTCCCGTGCTGGTTCGCGACCGCGGACAAGAGCTTGCTCGACGCTTCCATGGCGAAGACGTCCAGATCCCGGGCGAATACGTGCCCCAGATCCTCACCGGCCCGTTGGGCGCGGGGATCCTCTGCGCCCTCGCCGGTGATGGCTGGACGGTGCGCGCGGACGTGGGAGACGTGGTGACGGTGCGACGCGGCGATGCCGTGCTCCAGCCCTTCGCCGTCGCGGCGCGCCTCGCGGAAGGCGACGAAGGGGTCGCGTGGTGGACCGGCTGGGTTCGCGACCACGGCGTCGCGGCGCTTCCCATTGCGGCCGGCCCCCCGGACGAGGCCGCTTGATGGCGATTCGATGAGCAGTGGCGCATTGGAGCCTGTACTTCGGCACGTTTGGACCGTGTTCGTCGGGGCCAGGTCGGGATGATCTTCGACTTCCTGGATCCTCGCAGCGGCAATCCCTTCGTGCTTGCGATGGTGTCTTCAACTTCTCGGCCGGTGCTCGCAGCTGAGCGCCGGGTCCGCTAGGTAGCGGGAGTGTTTGCAGCCGCGGAAGATCACGCACCCGGCGACCCGAGATGGGACTGGGCCTACTACGTGGGCGCCGGCGTCGCCCTGGCCTCCCCAATGGCACAGCTGCCTTGGGAGTTCCCGACCGCGTACGGCGTCTGCCTGCTGGCAGCTTTCGCCGTGGTCCTTCGGGGCGTCTGGCGTGGGTGGCGACGCCGCGGGAGGCCGCTTGTCATCCTTGGAGTTATCGGGCTGGCTCTGAATGCCCAAGCACTCTATTCCTGGGTGGTGGCGTTCCAGGTCCTGAACAAGCCACGCAGTCGTGCGTCCAGGTCTGTAACAGAGAATCAGCTACTCGAAACCGTCTGGGCCCTGGAGTACTTCAAGCTCACACGAGGGCAGTACCCGATAGAGATCACACGACTCGACGACGAGCTTGGTCGCTTGGGCGTGGATTGGGACTACACGGCGAAGTCGAATCCACATATCCACCACTTCTACTACAGCCGCATCGATTCTGATCGCTATGTCCTCCGCGCGCACGGGCCCGATGCGAAGCCCTTCACTGCGGACGACGTACTGCCTCCTGTGTCCCCGGAGTACGCCGACCGCGTCGGATTCCGCGCGGAACACCCGCCCACGAATGCGGGCGCTGCGGCCGCACAGCGCCCGCTCGGAGAGCCGTGAGCACGGCCGTCCGTCCGAGTAGGACCGCGGGGAACGTCAGAACATCTGACGGATCACGATCTTCCCGTCCCGCGCCGCAGGATGGTTCCTGCACAGCGCCGCCGCCTCGTCGCAGTGCAAGGGTTCGACTGCTCGTCGATCCTGCCCGCAAAGGCGGGGGGTTGATGAACTAGACGAAGAGTGGCCGAAGGCAGGGCAGTTCGCACTGGCCACGCAGTTCTTGGAGGCAACCTATGACTGATGGACAGACTGGTCCCGAAGGGGCAGACGGTGTCGCTCGCGATGAAGCAACCCGTGCCGAGGGGCGCGCCACTCCTCGTCCCGCAACATGCCCGTTCTGCCTGGAGGCCATCAACCTACACGCCCGGCGATGCAAGCACTGCGGGGCGGAGCTGGGCCAGTCGGAGGCTCCGAGTCAAGATGGGCAGAAGGTCGTCTACGTCCTGGATCGCGACCTGGTGCGATTCGCGAAGGTATCCCTCTCGCTTCTAGGGCTCTTCGCGGTTGCTGGGGTCTACTTCCTCGGTATTGACCTGAAGAGCACCGTGCGGGACATGGACGAACTCCGCCGCGAAGTCGAGGCTGACGGGGCGACTGTCGCCGAGCAGGTTGAGAGAGTTGGCGCTGCCGAACGAGCAATACTCGCGCAGCAGCAGGATCTTCGGACGAAGCACGCTGAGATCAACGCGACCGTCGCGGCAGTGGGAGCGCTACGCACCGAGGTGCAATCCGCTGCCGGTTCGGCGAAGCAGGCTCTCGACCTGATACTCAAGACGCAAGACAAGGTCCTCGTAGTCGCTGAGACGCTATCGATTTCCCCGGACGGCACGGCGACCGTGCGCAGCACGGTCACGACCGTCGGCGTCACGGGGAAGGGACGTCGTTCCCACAAGCTCTGGGAGACGGGGAGCACCCTGCACGTGCGCTTCCTGGGTGGTGCACGCGACGAACATGAAGCGGTCAAGGATGCTGCGCAGGAGTGGAGTCAGCACGCGAACATCAGGTTTGTCTTCGATGATTCTGAATCCGCACAGATCAAAGTGGCCTTTGCGCAGGGAGAAGGAAGCTGGTCCTATGTGGGCACCGATGCCTTGGCCGTTGCCCCGGGGAGCGAGCCAACCATGAACTTCGGATGGTCGATTGTGAATGATCGAGATACGCTCCTGCACAACCTGGGGCACGCCCTGGGGCTTCTTCATGAGCATCAGAATCCGCTGAACGGCATCGAATGGGACGAGCGCGCAATCTACGAACAGATGGCGGGCCCGCCGAATCGCTGGTCCCGCGAGCAGATCTATGAGAACTTCGTTCGCAAGTACACTGCCGATGACTACGCGGTGGCGAAGCCGTTCGATGCGAATTCCATCATGATGTACCCGTTCGACGCGGGCCTCCTAAAGGCACCGTTTGAGAACGGTATCCTCCCGGACCCGGGTCTTTCGAAAACCGACGTCGAGTACATCGCGCAGCTGTATCCGAGAGTTCCGTAGCTTCGGGCGCCGCCGAACGAGGCGCTGTCGTTCACGACCGCCGGCTCGTTCCGATCGAAGGTGGGGGTTTCAAGAAGTGCCACGCGCGCCACCGCCGGGCCGCTCGAGGGAGCCGTCTGAAGCCGTTGTAGTCGGACTCGCCAACGCTGGGCCTACTGGCGCGTGGTAGAATCGCGGGAATCCCAGGTGTTCAGCAGCAGTGTGCCAGGTCGCCGCAAACCACTGAACGCCGATCCGTTGGCGACATGGGGAGACGGCAGTGAGATCTGCTTCCGAAGACGAGATTGCTGCAGCATCGGCCTATGAAGACCTCCACGTGCCGGCCTTGTTCCAGCAATGGGCGGCACGGGTCGTCGACACGGCCCGGGTTCGCACCGGTGACCGGGTGCTGGACGTGGCTTGCGGGACGGGAGTCCTGGCGCGGGAGGCCGCCTCACGTGTCGGTCGACTTGGGTCCGTAGCTGGCGTGGACCCGAATCCGGGCATGCTCGCCGTAGCCAAGCGGGTGGCGCCTGGAATCGAATGGCGGGAGGGTGCTGCGGAAGCGCTGCCCTACGAGGACAACTCCTTCGACGCAGTCGTCAGTCAGTTTGGTCTGATGTTCTTCACGGACCGAGTTGCAGCGCTTCGCGAGATGGTCCGCGTGCTGGACCGGGGCGGTCGGATCGCGGTCGCCGTTTGGGAGTCCCTCGAGAGATCCCAAGCCTATCCGATCGAGGTCGAGCTGCTCGAGCAGATGGCAGGCGCGCAAGCGGCCGACGCCCTGCGCGCACCATTCGTGCTCGGTGATCCTGCCGAGTTGGTGGGTCTGTTCGAGAGCGCTGGTGTCGGCGCCGTGAACGTCACAACGCATCGCGGAACGGCACGATTTCCGAGCGTTCGGGCGATGGTAGAGGCCGATCTCCGAGGTTGGCTCCCGGTGATGGGTGTCGTTCTCCCCGAGGAACAGATCCAGAACATTCTCGAGGAAGCCGATCGCGCCCTGAGCCACTACGTAACGACCGCTGGCACGGTCGAGTTCGAGGCGCCGGCCCACATCGTGTCGGGAGCGAAGCCGTAGCGGCGCCTTCAAAGGAAGTCAGCTTCTCTCAGGAGGGGAGGCTGGCTCCGGTTCGACGCCCACCTTGGTCGCTTCGCCTAGAACATCTGGCGGATCACGATCTTCCCGTCCCGCGCCGCCGGATGGTTCCTACACAGCGACGCGGCCTCGTCGTAGTCGGCTGCCTCGATCACCGCGTAGCCTCCGACTACCTCCTTCGTCTCTGCGAAGGGGCCGTCGGTGACGACGAAGCTGTCACCGCTGCCGGTGCAGACGCGTCCCGGGTCGGTCTGGACGTCGGCCAGGCGGGCGCCTCCGACCATTTTGCCGTCGGCTGCGAGCTTCTCGGTCCAGGCTGCGTATTCCGCGACGACCTTCGGCATCTCGTCCGGCGGCGGCTGTGAAGCAGCCTGGCCGGGCCCGTAGACGTACATGAGGATGAACTGTGCCATGGGTACCCCTTCCGAGGGAATTCGGTCCCTCCGATGATACGACGAACGGGGGTCGCGCTGGAGGACAGCCAACGACCGATCTCGAGGCCGCGGGCCCGAAACGTTCGCTTCAGAAGCCATCGAACCGCCGCAGACGACCCGCAGCGCGAAGCAGCGGACGGCGTTCCTCGGGGATGTCGTCCGCCAGCCGCTCGACTGCGCGCACGAACTTCCAGCTTTCGATGTGCTTCCGTTCGTACCGCGCGACCTGCTCGTATCCGGCAACGTAGGCACGAAGGAAGATCCCTCGGCCGATCCCCTGGCTGGCACGGATCAGGGCCGGCGTACCCGGCGCCAGAGCGCCGACCTTCATCATCAGCGCGGTTCGTGCGAAGTCGCCGCAGGGGTCGCCGCGGGTTGCGAGTGGCCAGTCGATCACGATCGGGCCGGTTGGCGAGAGCAGCACGTTCTCGGGCTGGAAGTCGCCGTGGCAGAGCGCGCTGCCTTCGGGCAGGCGGTCCAGCTCTTCGAGGGCAGCCGAGCGCAGCTCGCTCGGGATCGTGTCGCCGGTCTCGATCCGTCGTCTCAGCTCGCAACCGAGCTCCGGCAGGTTGTCCGGCGCGGGGACACGATTCAGATCCCCGTGCACGCGTCCGCAGAGCACGCCCAGGTCCCACACACGCCAGGGACGGCGCTGCAGCTCGGCGAGAATGCCGTGGCCTTCGATGCGCTGCATCCGGATACCCGGGCGGCCGTCCCAATCGATTCGACCGTACGCCTCCGGCACGCAGGGAAGGGTGCGGCGGACGGAAATCATGGCTGCCAGTTCGCGGTCTGCCGCGTCGCTTGCACCCGGATCGCGGAGGAGGCGAAGGACCTCGTGCTCGCCCCAGCTGAAGATCTCGGCCTCTCTCCCCTCCGCGATCTTGGCCGGCCGTGTCCCGGATGGGGTGCGATCCTCTTCGTCCATTCGGGAAGTCTACCTTCGGCGGTGTCGTTCCGGCTGCGCTCCGCGAACATCACGCGCCAGGCGGATGCCGGCCGCGGCTCGTGGTACGCTCGAGGTCGTGGTGCTGTTCGCAGCGTCGATCCCTCGCACGCATGTTGGAAACGACCGATGACGGCTGAGATTTCCTGCAGGTGCGGAGGTCTGAAGGGCACGCTCGCGGATCCGCGACGGGTGAATCGCGGGGTCTGCTACTGCCCGGATTGTCAGGCGTTCGCCCGGCACCTGGGTTGGACGCTCGATGAGCACGGTGGCACCGAGGTGCTGCAGACCTCTCCCGCCAAGATCGGCTTTACGCGCGGCATCGAGAATCTGGCCTGCCTTCGCCTCTCTCCCGGTGGACTTCTTCGCTGGTATGCCAGTTGTTGCAACACGCCGATCGGCAACACGCCGCCGGATTTCCGACGCTCGTTCGTGGGCCTGATCAACGCCTGTGTTCCGGTGCCCGCAGGCACCGACCCGGACGAGCTGTTCGGGCCCATCCGCATGCGCGTTCACACGAAATACGCATTGGGTACGCCGCCCGAGGCGAAGGGCATCGCGGGAACGATCGCGCGGTTCGTGACGACTCTCCTGGTCGCTCGCGTCACAGGTCGCTACCGCGATACGCCCTTCTTCCGGCCGGACGGTTCACCCGTCGCGCAGCCAATCGTGTTACCAGACGCCTAGCTGGTGGGAGGTGGTGGATCTTGCTTGACCATGTATCGCTCGGGGTATCTGAGCTGGAGCGAGCCATCTCGTTCTATGACGCTGTCTTGGGGTCGCTCGGGTACAAGCGGGTTGCCTCGAGCAAGCACCATGCGGCCTACGCGGAGAACGATGAAGATCGGACCTTCTTCATCCAACACCCTGTCGACCGACAGGCGTCTAGCGTTGGCAATGGAACTCACGTTTGCTTCCGTGCACACAACCACGCCGAAGTGGATCGCTTCCATTCCGAGGGCATTCTCGCTGGTGGCGCCGATCACGGAGCACCGGGGACCCGCTACCACGACAACTACTACGCAGCCTTCCTCCTCGACCCAGATGGGAATCGACTCGAGGCCGTCTGCATCGGCTAGCCCGTCCTGGGCGCAGGTGAAGGGCGCCGTCTGCCGCTCGATATGCGCCACAGGAGGGTGTCGAGGTCGTGCTCGCGTTGCGGACTAACAGTTCGGTGTAGTGGGCGTGCTAGGCTGATGCGCCATGGGCGTGGCGACGGGTGGCCGGATCCGGATCGAGCGGAACGTGCTTGGCGGCAGCCGCTGGGAGATGGCCAGCCGCGAGCCGTGTGCGTTGCTTCGGCCCTACGTTCGCAGTCACGTCGGCTACGACGAGCGGTCGACGTGCCCGCGGAGCCGACGGCAATTCCCGGAACCGTTGGTGGTGCTGATCATCGAGTTCGGGACCTCGCTTCGCGTGAGGCTCGGTGGAGACGGGCGCACGGCGGCCCATCACACGGGAGGGTTCGTGTCGGGGCTTGGGGATGAGTTCGCCATCACCGAACACGAGGGCCACCAGCGTGGCGTGCAGGTCGATCTCACGCCTACGGGTGCCCGGCGGTTCTTCGACATGCCGCTTTCCGAATTCGCGGGGGAGATCGTGGCGCTCCGCGACCTTCTGCCCGGCGAGCACCCGGAACTGGTCGAGCAGCTGGAAGCGTCGCTCGACTGGGAGTCGCGCCTGGACCTCGTCGAGGCGCTTCTTTCGCGGCGCATTGTCGGGTCGCCGGTGGACACGGGGCGTGTGGACTGGGCGGTGGCGCGCATCGAGTCGTGTGGCGGCGCGCTCGAGGTGGGCTCGTTGGCGCGGGATCTCGGCTACAGCCGCAAGCATCTCATCGCGCTCTTTCGCGACCAGGTGGGCGTGCCGCCGAAGCTGCTGGCGCGGTTGGTGCGCTTTCAGCGAGTCGTGGGTCAGGCGCGCGGCGGCGACCGCGTCCGCTGGGCGGAGGTCGCCATCGCGAACGGCTATAGCGACCAGGCGCACCTCGCGCGCGACGTGCGGCGTCTCACGGGACTCACGCCCACCGAGGTCCGGGTCAGCCTTTCCGAGCTCGCGGGCCTGTTCGGGTAAATTTCGTCCAAGACGGGCCGCGCGGCCGACTCCTACCCTGGTGACGACTCAGCCGGAGGGACGGAAGATGGCGCCGACACTGGACCTCGCGACGACATTCATCCACCTCCGGGACGGAGGCGACGTTGCCCCAGTCGAGGTCACGCCGTCGTTCTGGGGAGAGTGCGCGGGAAAGCGGTATGACCGTCTGGTCGGCGTCTTCGACTTCGCCTCGTCCGAGGATCTCCACCCGTCCATGCAGGAGATGCATCCCGAGGCCGACGAGGTGCTCTACCTCGTCTCGGGTGCAATCGACGTCATCGTGGAGACCGCCGACGCCGAGCAGACCGTCGCTCTCGAGGCGGGTCAGGCCGCCATCGTGCCGCGCGGCGCATGGCACCGACTCGTCATGCGGCGCCCGGGGAGGGTCCTATTCATCAACAGCCGCACGAGCATGCAGAGCCGGAACTGCTGATGGAGAGCGATCGGATGGCAGAACCGCACGCGATCGTGATGGCGAGCCCGGATGGAGTCATCGTGCACTGGGACGCCGGGGCCGAGCATCTCTTCGGCTACCGGGCCGGAGAAGCCCTCGGCCAGTCCCTCGATCTCATCGTTCCGGACGAATTCCGCGAACGTCACTGGGCCGGGTTCCGGAATGCCGTCTCGACCGGCGTCTGCAAGCTCGATCGCGCCGCGACGAACATCCCGGTTCGCTGCAAGGACGGAACGGTCCGCGCGTTCCCGGGGCGCTTCGTCTTCCTTCAGGGCGCCCGCAACGACGTCGTCGGCGTTGCCGCGCTGTATTCGCAACGAGCGGGTTTCGAGGAGCCCTTTGGTGCCATCGTTCCGCTGTGAGTCGTTCGAGAAGATGAGGAGACGACCATGTCGAAAGCCACTTCGAAAGCCGTCCCGAAGCCCGGGCCTAGCATCGAAGCCAGGGGGAGCTGCCTTTGTGGCGCGGTGGTGCTGGAGACGACCGAGCTGGGGCTCGATGCGGGAGCCTGTCACTGTGACATCTGTCGCAAGTGGGCAGGTGGGCCTCTCCTTGCGCTGAGCTGTGGCGACGACCTTCGGATCGAGGGGGAGGACAAGATCTCGTTCTTCGATTCGACGCCGTGGGCCGAGCGAGCCTTCTGTTCGGTATGCGGCACCCACCTGTTCATCCGGGTCAAGCCGAACGGCCGGTACATCCTCGTCGCGGGTCTGTTCCCGGTCGAGCACGCGCTTCGCCTGGACCATCAGATCTTCATCGACAAGAAGCCCGGCTTCTATGGCTTCGCCCAGGAAACGAAGGATCTCACCGGTGCGGAGGTGTTCGCCGGTCGCGATTGATCCGGGTGCGGGCCGAGCCTAGTGCCCCGACACGGACCGGAAGATCGCGCCGCTCAACCCGCCGGCGCGGCCCCGTTCTTCGGCGCGGTCGGCCGCGACGGCCATGCCCCACACGGTCCTGGCGCCGAGCCAGCGCAGGGGCTCGGGCTCCCAGGCAGGCGATCGGTGCTGGACCCACGGATAGGTCAGGCGCTCGGTGTCTCGACCGAGGATGAGGTCGGCCAGCGTGCGTCCGGCGAGATTCGAAGTCGTCACGCCGCTTCCCACGTATCCGCCGGCGGCCCCCATGCCGGACGAGGCGTCGAAGCGAACGAAGGGCGTCATGTCTCGCGCGATGCCGATGGGCCCGCCCCAGCGATGGGTGATCTCGATGTCGCCGAGGGACGGGAACAGGTCGCGCAGGACCTGCTCTGCGGGTGCGAACATCGGGCTGTCGGGGGCGAAGTCTTCGCGCACCTTCGAGCCGTAGAAATAGGAACCCCCCTTGCCGATCGCGATCCGGCCGTCGGCGGTTCGCTGCGCCCAGGTGAGATTCCGGTGCAGATCGCCGAACAGGATGCGATCGGCCGCCCCGATCTCCGCCCAGGCCGCGTCGGGGAGGGGCGCCGTGGCGACCATCACGGGGTGCATCGGCAGGATCTTCCGCTTGAGACCCGGAAGAAGCGGGGTGTAGCCCTCGGTGCAGCGCAGGACGACGCGCGCCCGCAGGCGACCGCGGTCCGTGGTCACCTCTCCGGCTGCGACCGAACGAGCGGCTGAATTTTCGTAGACGGTGACTCCGCGGCCTTCTACCGCACGCGCCAGGCCGCGCGCGAGCTTCGCCGGCTGCACCGTCGCGCCGTGTGGCGAATGCATCCCGCCGCGCGCGCTCGCGATTCGCACGTGCTCGTCGCACGCAGCGGTGTCGAGCCAGCGGTAGTCGTCTTCCTTGAAGCCGTGCGCGTGCAGCTGGGCGAGGATCGGCTGGGCGCGCGCTCGTTCTGCGTCACTCGTTGCGACCTGCAGCAAGCCGCTCTTCACGTAGTCGCAGTCGATCGCCTCGGCACCCGCGACCCGGCCGATCTCGTCGATCGCGTCGAACATTGCATGCTGCAGCGCGATCGCGCGGTCGTGCTTCGGGCCACCGAGCCAGCCCTGCATGCCTTCGTGATTCGGCGAGCACCAGCCTCCGTTCCGTCCCGACGCCCCGAAGCCCGCGACCTGGCTTTCCAGGATCGCCACCTTCGTTTCCGGGCTGTGAACGCTCAGGTAATAGGCGGTCCAGAGGCCCGTGTAACCCGCGCCGATGATCGCGACGTCGACGGTCTCGTCGCTTTCCAGTGCGGGCCGGGCCTCGAGCGGTCCGAGATCGGCGAGCCAGAAGCTCTGGGGGTGAGAGGGCTGGTCCGACATGCGGGCGGATCATATCACCGACACGGGACAGTGAATCCGATCCAATTCGTTCGCGGGTCCCTGGACTTCCGTCCAACGGCCCGCTCGGTGTAGCCTGTCGGTGTTTCCTGGCATGGGGCGATCTGGATGAGTGAGAACAAGACCCGACCGACTTCGGCTTCCGTCGACGACTTCATCGAGAAGATCGAAGTCCCGCGTCGCAAGGCGGATGCCGTGACGGCCCTGGCGATGTACGAGGACGTGACGGGTCTTCCGCCGGTCATGTGGGGGCCGTCGATCATCGGGTTTGGCTCGCGCCGGTATGCGTACGAGAGCGGGCGCGAAGGCAGCCTGCCTGCCGCCAGCTTCTCGCCGCGCAAGGCGAACATGACGTTCTACGTGGGCGACAGCTTTCCGGGTGCGAAGGCGCTGTACGCCAGGCTGGGCAAGCACAAGAAGTCGGTCGCGTGTCTCTACATCAACAAGCTCGACGACGTCGACCTCGACGTCTTGCGGGACATCATCACGCGGAACTACGCCGCCCGCTCAGACGACGACTGAGGGCACGCCCGCTGCCGTCGCTCGGGGCCCCCGCCTCAGGGCCCTACCTTTTGCCCCGCGTCGAGGGCGGCCAGCAGCCCTTTCATGAGTCCCTCCCGGTCGCGCTTGATGGCGGTGAGGAAGGGCTTCGGCGTGTTCGTGCGGGCGTCGTGCTTGGCGCTCCAGGCCGTGATCTCGAGCATCACCGGCATGAGGTCGCGCCCCTTCTGCGTCAGCTCGTAGATCAGCTTCGAGCGATGGGCCGGGTCGGGCCGCTTTTCGACCACGCCGCAGGCCTCGAGCCGCTGCAGCCGGTCGGCCAGGATGTTGCTGGCGATGGCTTCTTCGGACGCGCGGAACTCGCCGAAGTGGCGCTTGCCCTTGAACATCAGGTCGCGGATCACCAGCAAGGTCCATTTGTCGCCGAAGGTCTCGGCCACGAAGTTGATCGGGCAGTTCGATCGCAGCTGGGCGGAATCGTGGCGGGGCGGGCGGCGCTTCGGACGGTCCGGTGATCGGGGCATGGCGCGAGGCTAGCCCGGCGGTTGCAGTTTGCAACCAGTCCGTCTAGGCTGGGTGACCGGTTGCGAATTGCAACCTGATCTTCCCGGGAGCCCCGATGCCGATGCCTTCGTTTTCCCGTTCCGCTCTGGTTGCCACGGCGCTGGCCGTCGTGCTGCTCGCGCTGCTCTGGCTCTACGCCGCGCCCCAGACGCCGCTCAGACCGGGGGAGGTCGACGCCTACATGGGCGCCATCGCGGCCCAGACCCAGCAGCCCGGCGGCCGCCACGACCGGGTCGCGCTGCGCCGCTTTCTCGAGGCGGACGACGGTGCTCCCTTCTATACGGTCAACCTCTACGACTTCCGGGACGTGGCGCACTACGAGGACGGGGCGCGCTACGAGGACGGGGCCGAGGGCCCGCCCGTCAGCGGCCGCGACGCTTTCGACCGCTTCAGCGCCGTGATGATCCGGTTGCTCGCGCGGCAGGCGTCCCACCCGGTGTTCGGCACGCGCTGGTCGGACGGCGGCATCAGTCGCTGGGACCGCCTGGTCATCGTCCGCTATCGCAGCCGACGCGACATCGCCGAGGTTTTTGCCAGCGACGCTTTTGCCGACGCGAGCGACCACAAGTGGGCCGCCCTCGAGCGCAACGAGCGTCTGCTCGTGCAGGGGCTGCAGGTGCCCGAGCTCACGCTTCCGCTGGCCCTGCTCGCGGCAGCTGCGTTGGTCTACGCGTTCGTGCGTCAGCTGCAACGATCTCGCAGGCCCGCGGCGCCGGCCTTGCGCCGGCAAGCCGTCGCAGCGGACAGCTGACCGCCCCTCGCTCGACGGGTTAGTCTCGGGCCGAGGTCCTCGGTCCGCACGATGTCAGAGCCCGCCGGAAAACTCGCGGTTCGCGAGGCGACCCCCGCCGATCATGCGGCGTGTGCGGACATCCTCGGTCGGGCGTGGAACTCGTCCTTGCCGACCCGGCCACGCCTCGTTGGAATCGACGAGTTCCGCGAGCAGACCCGTGGCGAGCTGCTCCTGGTGGCGGTCAGGGGGCATACGGTGGCGGGCTTCATCTCCGTCTGGGAGCCGGACTGGTTCATCCATCATCTCTTCGTCGAACCCGCGTTCCAGGGTTCGGGCATCGGCAGACGCCTCGTCGAGCATGTTTCGGCCCAGGCGAGCGATCGCGAATTGAGCCTGAAATGCCAGGTCGACAACGCTGCCGCGATCCGATTCTACGAGCGCAATGGGTTCCGCTGCACGGCGTCGCGCGGTGTCGGCGACTTCGGCGAATGGGTCGAGCTTCGCCAGCATTCGTCGGGGCAGGGTAGAGTGGGACCAGCTGGGAAGAGCGGCGGCCTGTGAGGTGTTCCGTGTCGCGTAGCAAGATGCGTGTGCTGGTCACCGGAAGTGCGGGGCATCTCGGCGAGGGAATCGCGCGCACCCTGCTCGAGCGGCAGCACGATGTCGTGGGGCTCGATCTCCTGGCTTCCCCGTTCACCACGCATGTGGGCTCGGTCCTGGACGGCGAGTTCGTCAGGGCGTGCCTCCCTGGCGTCGATCGCGTCATCCACGCCGCCACGCTCCACAAGCCACACGTCGCGACGCATTCGCGAGCCGCCTTCGTCGAGACCAACGTGGCGGGAACGCTGTCTGTTCTCGAGGCCGCCTTGGCTTGCGGCGTCGCGGGCATCGTCTACAGCAGCACGACGAGTGTCTTCGGTGGCGCGTCGAGGCCTGCTAGCGACCAACCCGCCGCCTGGATCGACGAGGACGTCACCCCGGTGCCGAGAAACATCTACGGGGTGACGAAGAAGAACGCCGAAGATCTTTGCGAGCTGTTCTTCCGGTCGAAGGGCCTGCCGTGCATCGTCCTGCGAAATGCACGGTTCTTTCTGGAAGCCGACGACGATCCCGACGCCCGCAACGAGTACGACGATCTGAACCTCAAGGTGAACGAGTACTTGTACCGGCGGCTCGACATCGCCGATGCGGTCGAGGCACACATCCTTGCGGCGGAACGGGCTCCGCAAATCGGCTTCGATCGCTACGTCGTCAGTGCAACGAGCCCCTTCGAAGCGCGTCATCTCATGCAACTCCGAAGCGATGCGCCTGGCGTCGTCCAGAGTCTGTTCCCCGGGTACGGGGACCTGTACCGCCAGCGAGGCTGGTCGATGTCGCCTGGCATCGATCGCGTCTACGTGAACCGGCGCGCTCGGGAGGCACTCGGCTGGAGGCCACAGTTCGATTTCAGGCACGTGCTCGATCGGCTGCAGAAGGGCGAGGATGTGTTCAGCCCGCTCGCGAGAACGATCGGGAGCAAGGGATACCATCCACAGCGTTTCGCAGACGGCCCGTACCCCGTAGAACCGAACGGGTAGAGTGTTCGTCCGGAGGCTCTGCGCATGCTGGACACGATCACCGTCCGACAGATGCCATTCGAGTTCCCGGATGAGATCGATCCGGTCTTCATCGATGGCGACCATCAGCAGTCATTCGGGTTCATCGCCGGTTCTCTGCTGCTTCCCCATCTGGAGCCGTACCTGATTCGTTCGATGAAGGCTGCGGAGAAGCACGTCACTGACCCGAAGGTGCTCGATGGCCTCAAGCGGTTTGCCGCCCAGGAAGGGCAGCACTACCGCATGCACATGAAATTCAACGCGTCGATCCGACGTTCGGGTTTTCCGGAGCTGGAAGCGCTCGAAAAAGAGCTCTCCGACGACTACCACCGCTTCAGCCGCACGAAGTCGCTTCGCTTCAACCTCGCCTACGCGGAAGGCTTCGAAGCGCTCACCATGAATGCGATCAAGCAGTTGATGGAGCCCGACGGTTTCGGCCCCGATCTGCCCCCGTACCTGGAGATGGTCGAGTGGCACTTCGTGGAGGAGCTCGAACATCGGACCGTGGCCTTCGACGTCTACGACCACGTCTGCGGCGGCTACTTCTATCGCCTGGCCGTGGGCACCTGGGCGCAGTGGCACTTCACGAGTTGGATGCGACGCGTGACCAGCTACATGCTGAAGGTGCGTCCCGGCCCGAAGCGCAGCGCCAGGCAACTGGCTGACGCCCGGCAGGAAGCGGGAATGCCCAGCGCTCCCAAGGTCCGCAGCCTGCTGCCCAGTCTCCTGCGTATCTATCTCCCGAGCTACACGCCCCACGACGTCGAGATCGCGCCAGGCATCCAGGCCCTCGCCGACAAGTACACGGAGATGGCGATCAAGACGTCGTGACAGCGGAAGGCCGTCGCAGACGACGCGGAGACTCGCAAGCTCTTGCGCGCAAGCATCCGATCCGTTCACCAAGCAGGGAAGTGACGTAGGCCACACGTCTCCCGGCGCGATCCCCGATTGACGTTGGACCATCTGGCGGCATACTCGCTCGCCCGGGTCGGTCCCGGACCAACTTGATCGCGACGCGATCGAATGTAGAGGTGACTTTTTCGTGCAGAAGCTCATTCGGCCGCTGGCCTTTCTTGCCGTTTGTACCCTGCTGGCGGGCCCTCGCCTGGCCGGTGCCGAGCCCGGCGATTCCGTCCCGTCGTCCGTCGTGACGCCGGGTCAGGTCGAGACGCGCATCGGCACCCTCGACTTCCAGGATGGCCAGCCCAGCAAGGCGACCCTCGAGAAGGTCTACGACCACCTGGACTTCCAGCACGCGCTCCGTGCGTTCGGCGACACCCTGCAGGGCGTCAGCATCCATGCCGTTCGCAAGGGCATGCAGGACGTTGGCGTGAAGGACAACGAGGTCATCGTCTTCTCGAAGCTGATGGACGCCAAGTCGCTGTTCCTGACGGCCAACGCCGACACGATCTACATCATCGGCAGTCTCGATCTCTCGAAGGGCCCGATGGTGGTGGAGGTGCCGCCGCAGGTCCTCGGCACCGTGCAGGACGCCTGGTTCCGCTGGGTCATCGACGTGGGGCTTCCCGGGCCCGACCGCGGCGAAGGGGGCAAGTACCTGATCGTGCCGCCGGGCTACGAGGGCGATCTGCCCGAAGGCGAGTTCAACGTCGCACACTCCCGCACAAACCACGGCGTCTGGTTCGCGCGCGCGTTCCTCGAGAATGGCAAGGACCCCAAGCCGGTGGTCGCGCGGATCAAGAAGTTCACCAAGGTCTATCCCTACCGTCCGGGCGCTCTCGGCACGCCCATCGCCGACTTCCTGGAGGGCAAGTCGACCCTCGGTCGCATCGATCCCCCGCCGCCGACCGTCTTCCACGAGGGCAGCGGCAAGGTGATGAACACGGTTCCGCCGAACGACTGGACCTTCTACGAGATGCTGAACGAGGTCGTGCAGCAGGAACCGGCCACCGCCCTCGATCCCGAGCTGATGGGCCCCATCGCCGCCATCGGGATCGTCAAGGGCAAGCCGTTCGCACCCGATGCGCGCATGAAGAAGATCCTGACGGAAGCACTTGCCGTCGCCAACGCGGCGTCGCGCAGCCTGTTCATGAACCCGCGCGACCGTTCCTGGTACTACTACCCCGATGCCAATTGGCAGAACATGCTGTTCGACACCGGCTACGAATTTGAGACGCCGATTCCGATGATCACGAAGGAGGGCGTCAAGCCCTTCCCGACCACCGGCTACCGAAAGCTGGATGCGCGTCGCGCCTTCTTCTACGGCGTCACCGGCATCACGCCGGCGATGGCCATGCGGCTGCCGGGCATCGGGTCGACTTATCTGTGGACCATGCTGGATTCCGAGGGCAACTACTTCGACGGCGCGAAGACCTACAAGGTCACGCTGCCGAAGGGCATCCCGGCCGAGAAGTTCTGGTCGTTCACGCTGTACGACACGATGACGAGGTCGATGCTCGACACGCCGCAGCGCTACCCGCGCGCCGGCAACCAGAGCTACCCGTCGCCGGCCGCCGAGGCGAATCGTGACGGCTCGACGACGCTGTACTTCGGGCCGAAGCAACCCAAGGGCGTGAAGCGCGGCAACTGGATCCAGACCCTCCCCGGCAAGGGGTTCATCCCGGCGCTGCGCTTGTACAGCCCGCTCGAGCCCTTCTTCGCCAGGAAGTGGCAACCGAGCGAGGTCGAGCTGGTCGACTGAACCGCCCTGACGAGCACCTCGACCTGGCTCGGTCCGTCTTCGGACCGCATTCTGGATCCATTGGAGTGATTGATGAAGCGAGATGTCTCGAAGAATTCGCCGGGAGTTCCGGTCTTCGGTTGGGTGGGTTGCATGACCCTGGGCCTGTTCGTGCTCGGCACGGCGATCGCCCCGGCCTGGGCGCAGACGACCTCGGAGCGGCTCGGGTCCGTTCCCGTACCGGACGCGCTGCCCTCGTCCCTGGGCACACTCGAGTTCAAGGACGGTGCTCCCAGCCCGGAAACCGTCACCAAGGCCTACGACTATCTCGACCGGATGCACGCCGTCGAGTCGTTCGTGAACGCGTACCGCGGCGCTTCGACGATGGCCATCTTCAAGGGCATGAACGAGGCGGGCATCCCGAACAACACCGCCCTCATCTTCTCGGACCTGATGGACTCGAAGTCGCTGTTCCTGACGGCCAATGCGGACGTCGTCTACTTCTGGGTGAACCTGGAGTTCGCCAAGGGGCCACTCGTGGTCGAGACGCCTCCGGAATCTCTCGGCGTCATCGATGACGTCTGGTTCCGCTGGGTGACCGACTTCGGCTTCCCGGGACCCGACCGCGGGGAGGGCGGGAAGTACCTGCTCGTACCGCCGGGCTACGCCGGCGAGCTGCCCACGTCCGGCTACATCGTGCGCAAGGTCCGGACGACTCGGGCGATGGTTCTCGGACGTTCCTTCCTCGCGAAGGGCGATCCGAAGCCCACCGTCGAACTGATCAAGAAGACGCTCAAGGTCTACCCGTACCTGCCCGGCGGCCTCGGGACGAGCATCTCATCGGCGCTGGAGGGCAAGGCGACGCTGGCGCGGTCGAAGGACCACAAGCTCGACTGGGCCTTCCTCCGGCCGCAGCCCCCGGTGAAGTTCGTCGAGGGCACCGGCAAGGTCATCAACACGATCCCGCCCACCGACTTCAGCTACTACGAGCTGGTCAACGAGCTCGTCCAGCTGGAACCGACCGATGCCCTGGATCCGGAGATCATGGGCTCGCTCGCCGCCGTCGGCATCGTGAAGGGGAAGCCCTTCAAGCCCGACGCGCGAATGAAGGCGATCCTGACCGACGGAGCGGCCATCGGCACGGCCATCAGCCGGACGATGAACTGGCGTCCGCGCGATTCCGAGGGCTTCTACTACTACCCCGGCTCGGCGTGGATGAACATGCTCTTCGTCGGCGGCTACAACTTCGACGCGCCGCCCCCGGAGGTCAGCGCCGATGGGACCATCACGGTCAATCCGTCGACGGGCGCGCGCAAGCTGAACGCGCGAACCGCGATGTTCTACTACGCGACCGGCATCACGCCCGCGATGATCATGCGGCTGACAGGAATCGGTTCGCAATATCTCGGTGCCTTCTTCGATTCGAAGGGGGACTACTTCGACGGCGGCAAGACCTACAAGGTGACGTTGCCCAAGGGCATCCCCGAGGAGAAGTTCTGGTCGCTCACGGTCTACGACAACCAGACGCGCTCGATGCTGCAGACCCCGCAGCGCTACCCACGCGCCGGGAGCCAGAACTATCCGGGTGCGGCCGCCGTCGCGAACCGCAACGGCTCGACGACGGTGTACTTCGGCCCGGAGAAGCCGGCCGACGTGTCGGCCGGCAACTGGATCCAGACGACTCCCGGCAAGGGCTGGAACGTGCTGCTTCGTCTCTACAGCCCGCTCGAGCCCTTCTTTACCAAGAAGTGGCGGCCGAGTGAGATCGAGGTCATAAAGGGAGACTGATCCCCTCGATTCGCCCGGTCCGATTTGGCCTGGGCTGGACCTCATCCTTTCCGGGATGCTGTTCTGCGACGAAGAGGAGACCCGCGTGATTCGCGTGTTCGGCTCTCGCATCTCCTATTACGCGGGCAAGCTCGAAGCCTATCTTCGCTATCGGGGCATCGAATACGAGCTGCTCCCCATGGCGGACCACGCCCGGGAGATGCGCGCCGGGGCTGGGGCGATGCAGAGCCCGGTCGTCCAGCTCGAGGACGGCCGCTGGATGTCGGATTCGACGCCGATGCTGGCCTGGTTCGACGCGCAGCGCGAGCTGCAGCCACATCGGCCTTCGATCTATCCCGAGGACCCGGGCATGCGCTTCGTCGCGCTGCTGCTCGAAGACTACGCGGACGAATGGCTCTGGCGCGCGGCGATGCACTACCGCTGGACCTATCGCCAGGACCGGCAGCATGCGAGTGGCGTGCTGTGCGACGAGCAGATGACGGCGATCCGCGCGCCGCGGTTCGCGAAGCGCTGGATGGTCGCCCGGCGGCAGCGCGAGGGCTTCGTGCGCCGGGACGGCGTCGACGCGGCCACCCGTGAACACGTCGAGCGCGGGGCCATGGCCGCCTTCGACGGCCTCGAGGCGATCCTGGCGGAACGGCCCTTCCTGTTCGGCGAACGACCGACCATCGTCGACTACGGGTTCGTCGGGCCGATGTTCCGCCACTTCGCACAGGACCCGACGCCGGCCGAACTGATGCGGCAACGCGCACCCCGCGCCTACACCTGGGTGGCTCGCATGTGGGAAGCCTCTCCACCGCCCGACGCGGCGGCGATCCTGACGAAGGTCGACGCGCCCGTGGCGGCGCTGCTGCGAGAGGCCTGCGAGACCCACCTGGTGCAGCTTCGCGAGAACGCGCGAGCCGACGCGAGCGGCGCAAGCCACTTCGAGCAGGAAGTGCAGGGCTGCCGCTACCGGCGTTTGCCCGTTTCCCGCTACCGGGTCTGGTGCCTGGAAGAGCTCCGCCGCCACTGGCAGGCGCTCGACGCGGCGACGCAGACGCAGGTCCGGACGTACCTTCCCGAGCCCGATGCGGCAGTGCTGTGGGACCCGGATCCCATCGCAGAATCCGGCTACGACCCCGAACGTCGGGCGCCCTTCAACCGCGCAATCAACGTCTTCGGGGACGGGGTTCCGCGCTGATGCGATCTGCCGTTCGACAAGCCGTCGCGCTCGTGTTCGGGATGATCGCGTTCCTTGCGTTGGTCGCGACGGTCTCGTGTAGCTCGCGGGGCCGCGCCCCGGAAGCGGACACCTACCTTCGCTGGGTGTCGTTCGAGGTTCCGATCAACGAGAACGTCACGCTGCGCTGGCCGAAGCGGAAGATGCCGCTTCGCGTGCATCTTCCGGCCCCGCCCGAGGGCCTGTTCGACGACCCCGGTGGCATCCACGATTCGGTCCGGGACGCGGTCATGGACTGGAGCGACGTCGTGGCGCCCGGTCTCCCCAGCTTCGAGTTCGTCGACGATGCAGGGGACGCGGACATCCCGATCGTGTGGGCCGCGAAGCCGGACGGCAACTGGTACATCGCGCACTGCGCGTACGACATCAATTTGGCGAGCCGCCGGTTCGGGGTCGCGAGGATCCTCGTGACCGGCAGCTGGGGTGGTCACAAGGCGGACCTCCACGATGTCTACGCGACCGTCCTGCACGAGATGGGCCACGCGCTTGGCCTCGGCGGACACAGCCCTGTCGAGGGCGACATCATGTACGAGTCCATCTCGGCGACGGCCTTCGAAGGGCTCAGTGCCAGGGACCGAGCGACGCTCACGGCCCTGTACGCCCGGCCCATCGGATCGCGTGTGACCGGCGCCCGGTAGGCGGTCCAATCGCGCTTCCGCTGGCGCTACCATTTGCCGGACGAGAGCGCGGTAGCAGAGAGGGAGAGGGGGCTTCGAATGCGCGGCTTGATTGCCATTCCGGTTGTCGTGGCAGTGGTGATCGCATGTGCGAGCACCTCGCCCGAGATTCCCTTCTGCGGGCCGCTGGCCGAACAGCCGCCGCTCGCCGTTCCGGACGAGTGCTCGGAAGCGGAGCAGCTGGATGCCGAGAAGCAGCTCTCGGACCTTCTGGTTTCTGCCCAGAGTCCCCTGTTGCTTCGGGTCGCCTTCGGTCAGGACGCGACTGTGAGATCTGTCTGTGTCGAACGGGGCTCGCGCTACGACTGGTCGGCGCGCCGCGGCGCAGCCGAGCAATTGGAGAACGCGCGCGGCATTTCCGGGCCGAGCTGCCTTGCAAACAAACGGATCGACCTGAATCGCCGGGGCGCGAAACTGGCGACGATCAAGGAAGCAGAGCTGCGCTGCGGCCAGCAGGTCGGCACGGCGACGAGAACCGGCGGCGGTTCGAGCAAGGTCGTGGCCTGGCAGCTTCGACGTTGTATGGCCTTCGAATCGGACTGGCTCATCCTGCCACTGCCGGGATCGACCCAAGCTCTGGTCTTCGGAAAGCCGGAGACCCTGGACCCGCCGACCGTGCGTGCGAGCGACACGATGAGTCGTTGCAACCGAAAGGCGCTCGCTTTCGAAGACAGGCTCGAGTGCGTGCGGTCCGAGGGATGGGAACAGCTGCGATAGCTGACCGCGCGTTGCGAGATCGTGTACGAACCCGTCAGCCCTACTACCAACAGGAGATCGTGATGTCGAATTCGAGCCTCTATGACCGGTTGGGTGGCGAAGACAAGATCCGCTCGATCGTGACGGACCTCTTGGCGTTGCACAAGCAAAACCCGGCGATTTCGGTCCGCTACGACAACGCCAAGAAGAAGGATGCGGAGATCATCGGCCTGGTGGTCGAGCTGCTGGGCTCCGCCACCGGCGGGCCCCAGCAGTACACGGGCATGGACATGACCACGGCCCACAAGGGAATGAACTGTTCCGAAGCCGAGTTCGTGGCCGTCCTCGACGATCTGCTGGAGGCGCTGACGAAGAACGGCATCGGCGAGCTGGAGAAGGCCGAAGTCCTGGCGCTCAACTACGCGCTGAAGGATGAGATCGTGCACGTCTGAGAGCGGCGGGTCGCGAGTACGAGCTTCGGGTAGGATTCCAGAATCATGCCTGACACTTCGGTCGACATTCGCAGCGCGGTTCCGGACGAAATGCCTCGGGTCGTCTCGAGCCTCGTCGCCGCATTCATCGCCGACCCCCTCGCACGCTTCTCGTGCCCACATCCGCACGAGTTCCTTTCCGACGTGGCTCCCGTCTTTCGCGAGTTTGGCGGGCGGAGCTTCGAACACGGCACCGCGTACGTGTCCGCCGACCTCTGCGCCGCCGCGCTGTGGCTGCCTCCGGGAGTGCATCCGGACGAAGAGTCTCTCGAGGCAGCGATGCGCGCGGGTACGGCACCGGAAAGCCTGGATGACCTGTTGTCCGTGTTCGAGCAGATGGACCAGGCCCATCCCGAAGAGCCTTTCTGGCACCTGACGGTGATCGGAGTGGACCCGAACGCCCAGGGCAGGGGACTCGGCGGAGCGCTCATGCGTCACGCGGTCGCGCGCTGCGACGAGGCAGGAGAGCTGGCCTACCTCGAGTCCTCGAACCCGAGGAACATTTCGCTTTACGAGCGGCACGGTTTCGAGCGGGTCGGCGAGATCCAGGTCGGTGCGTCACCCGTCGTGACGCCGATGGTGCGTCACCCGCGGTGAGCGCGGCAGCGCCGATCCGACTCGGGTAGCTTCCGGCGATGGCATTCGAGACGATCACGGGATACTGCTGGCCGCAATCCGTCGTCGGCGGAGGGCAGGTCGCGCTGCATCTCTCTTCGCCGGGAGGGCGGCCGGTTTCGGTCGAGGTCGCGCGCGTCGGCTGGCGCCGGGACGTCGTGTTCCGGGACGAAGCGGTGGCCGCAGGCTTTCACGAGGTGCCGCAGGGCGCCGACAGTGGCGGTTGCGGCTGGCCCGCGGCGCGCGTGCTCGACGTCGATCCCAGCTGGCGCAGCGGCTACTACGAGGTCGTGCTCGACGTCGACGTCGACGGGAAGAGCCGGCGCAGCCACGCGTTCTTCGTGGTGCGCCCGCAGACGGGCGCGCCCACCGCGTCGATCCTGCTGGCGCTGTCGACGAACACCTGGCACGCCTACAACGACTTCGGTGGCAAGAACCTCTACACGGGCGGGACGTCGGTCTCGCTGCAGCGGCCGATGTCCGCGGGCTATCTCTACAAGCCGCCCGGCGCCGGACGACGCGTGACGACCCTGCAGGTGCCCGATCCGCTGATGACCGCGCACGTCGGCTTCATCGCGCGCCACCATCTCTCGCCCTACGCCGGGTCGGCGGGCTGGCCCGACTGGGAGCTGCCCTTCCTGCAGTGGGCCGAACGCGAGGGGCACGCGATCGACGTCGTGACGAACGCAGACCTCGAAGACCATCCGGACCTGCTGTCGGGGCCCGGCGAAGGCAGCTATTCGCTCTACCTGTCCGTCGGCCACGACGAGTACTGGTCGCGGCCGATGCGCGACACCGTCGAAGGTTTCATCGCGCGCGGTGGCAATGCGGCCTTCCTTTCCGGCAACACGGCCTTCTGGCAGGTGCGCCTCGAAGAGCCGACGTCGGAGGGCCCCGCCGCGACGATGATCGGTTACAAGGGACTCTTCAAGTCGGACCCGGTCTACGGCACGGACCGACAAGGCGAGCTGACTTGCATGTGGTCGGATCGCCTGCTCGAGCGGCCCGAGAACCACATGACGGGAGTCAGCTTCGTGCGCGGCGGCTACCACCGGATCGGCAAGCGGGCGACGCGCGGGGCCGGGGGCTACACGATCCACCGCCCGAAGCACTGGCTCTTCGAAGGAACGGGCATCGACTACGGTGATCTCCTCGGCGCCGCCGGGACGACCGTCGGCTACGAGTGCGACGGTTGTGATTTCGACTACCGCGACGGCTTGCCCCACCCGACGGGCATCGACGGCACACCCGAGAACTTCACGATCCTGGGCACCGTGCCAGCCGCCCACTTCACCCGGGACACCGCGACGCGGCCCCCGCCGCCGGATCAGCCTTCAGAGGCCGAGTACATCGCATCGCGCGCGATCGGCGGCGGTCGCACCCCCGCCGACGTCGAACGGTTCTCCCACGGTCACGCCGTGTTCGGGACCTATACGTCACCCGCCGGTGGTGTCGTCGTCACGTCCGGGAGCACCGACTGGGCCCACGGTCTCGCCGGCATGGACCCGCCCGTCGAACAGATCACGCGGAACCTGCTCGAACGGCTCTCCGCGAGCTGACCGTGGGCTGATGACGGCCCGATGACGGTTTAGGAGAATCCCTGCGATGACGACCCTGGTCGTGGGAGCGAGCGGTGCGACCGGGCGGTTGCTCGTTCAGCAGCTGCTCGACCGCGGGGAACGGGTCCGGGCGATCGTACGCTCGCCCGATGCGCTGCCCGAACCCCTCGCGAACCACGGCGACTTGTCCGTGATACACGGGAGCCTACTGAGCCTCAGCGACGCCGCACTGACCCAGCACGTGAAGGGCTGCGACGCGGTGGCATCGTGCCTGGGTCACACCCTGAGCCTGAAGGGGATCTACGGGCAGCCGCGCAGGCTCGTCACGGATGCAACACGGCGCTTGTGCGACGCCATCCGGTCGAACGCGCCGGGGAAACCGACGCGCTTCGTGCTCATGAACACGGCTGGCAACAGCAACCGGGATCTCGGCGAAACGGTCTCGTTCGGGCAGCGGTGCGTCATCGCGCTGCTTCGTCGCCTCGTGCCGCCGCATGCGGACAATGAAGAGGCCGCCGATTGGCTGCGGCTCGAGACCGGGCCGGGCGATCCTGCGATCGAATGGGTGGTGATACGTCCGGACAATCTGGTCGATGAGCCCGAGGTCAGCGGGTACGAGGTGCATCCCTCGCCGACGCGAAGCGCGATATTCGACGCGGGCAAGACGAGTCGCATCAACGTCGCCCACCTCATGGCGACACTGATCACGGAAGAAGCCACCTGGGATCGCTGGAAAGGCCAAATGCCGGTGATCTATGACGAGGAGCCGAAGTGACGGCCTCGCGACGCGGCAAGCGATCGAAGACCGACTTCGACACGGCTCGCAAGCTCGCCCTGGCGCTGCCGGGGGTCGAAGAAGGTACGTCGTACGGAACGCCCGCGTTCCGGGTCCGGGGCAAGCTGTTCGCCAGGCTCCACGAGGATGGCGAGTGTCTGGTCGTGCGCGCAGATCTCGACATACGCGACCTGCTGCTGCAGGCGGACCCGCGCGCCTTCCTAGTGACCGACCACTACCGCGCCCATCCCTGGGTGCTCGCGCGCCTGGGCACCGTTTCTCGAGATCAGCTCGGAGAAGTACTCGAGCAGGCCTGGCGTCAGCGAGCGAGCAGGCGACTCGTACAGGAGTTCGACGCGAACCCGTGAAAACTGTCCTGCTGACTGGCTTCGAGGCCTTCGGCCACACGCCCACCAATCCGGCTGAAGCCGTCGCCGATGCCCTCGCAGAAGCACGCATCGACGATGCGAAGGTCGTCGGACTCGTCGTGCCGAACGTCTTCTTCGACTGCATTGATCTCGTCTGCTCGAAGATCGAGGAGATCCGACCCGAGATCGTCGTAATGATGGGCGAGTTCGGCGGGCGTGCCGTGATCACCGTGGAGCGCATCGCGCAGAATCTCAACGATTCGACGCGCTACCAGCTCGAGGACAACCGCGGCCGCTCTATGCAGGGCGAGCCCACCGTCCCGGAGGGCCCGAACGCCTACTACTCCACCCTGCCCCTGCGGGCCATGGTGAAGGCGATGCGCGACGCGGGCATACCCGCCGACATCTCGGATGCACCCGGCACCTTCTGCTGCAATCACCTGATGTACGGCGTGCTCCACTACTTGGCTGTGCGCGATCTCGCCACGCGCGCGGGCTGGGTCCACCTGCCGCACCTGCCCAGCGTCGCCGCGTTGCCGGAGAACCTGGGCGCGCCCAGCATGTCCGAAGAGACCGCGACGCGTGGTGTCGAAGCCGCAATCCGCGCGGCCCTCGAGCACCCAACGGACATCGTCGCGCCGAGTGTGTCGCGTCTGCAGATATAGGCTGCGCGTGGCACCCGGTCCAGGATCTCGCCGGTCGAACGTCGGAAGCGCCTCGGGGATCGCTCCCGGTTCGGCTGCGGCGTGGGGTCTCTCCCGCGCTGTGGCCTGATCAACGCGAACAGCGACTCGTAAAATGCCGTTCGTGTTGATTAGACACAATTCTGTGACGGGTGAGTCCTTGCACACCCACTGACCTGACACGGTCGGGCTTGCGCGTGTGCTACACCGGACGGGGTCTACGAAGGATCCCCCGCCTTGAGACCGTCGCGCACTCCCCAGCGCTGTCTCCTGCCTTCGGCTCGCACCCTCGTGGTGACGGCGCTCTTCGTTGCGTTTGCAATCGCTTGCGCGGCACCGGAGCCGCAACGCGAGCGACACGCTCCAGCGAGTTCGGTGTCTCCGGCATCGCTGGCTTCCGTCGTGTCGCCGCCGCGTGACGAGCTGCTCGATCTGGCTCTGCGCGCGTACGCGTGCGGTCGGGCGCGAGGCGAGGTCCGGCGTCCAGTGCTGGCGTTGATCGACTACTCACTGCCTTCCACTCGCGAGCGCTTCTGGTTGATCGACGCACACAGTGGCCGGGTGCAGCGAAGCGAGCTGGTGACCCACGGACAGGGCAGCGGCGACGTGCGCGCGACGCGTTTCTCGAACGTCCCTGGCTCGCATCGTTCGAGCCTCGGGCTCTTCGTCACCGGCGAGAAGTACACCGGTCGCTACGGGCCTTCCCTGCGGCTGCACGGTCTCGAGCCCGGCTCGAACGACGCCGCGTACGATCGCGCCATCGTCATGCACGCGGCCGGGTACGCGACCGAGAAGCATGCCGCGCGCTTCGGCCGACTGGGACGCAGTCTCGGTTGCCCGGCTCTCGCACCGGACGTGGCGCCGGAAGTGCTCGATGCCCTGGCCGACGGCGCCGCCCTGTTCGTCTACGGGGACGACCCGGACTGGCTGGCGCGCCAGTCCTACGGCCCCTGCAGCACCGCAGAGTTCCGCCCGGAAAGTCGAGGCGACTGACCGGGCGAGCCGAGTCAGCGCCTCGCCGATGCTTCAGCCCCGGGCGTGGCGCAGAGCCGTCTCTCGAGAAGCGCTTCGACCGCAGCGGTTGGCGCGGATTCGAGGGCGATCCCCCGGTAGCGTTCCGCCGCCCGGGTATTGCCGCAGCGTCGGTGCAGATCGGCAAGCACTGCCGCCCACAAGTGCGAGCCAGCCAGCCAGGTCGGTGGCTCGAAGCCTTCGAGCACCTCGAGACCCGCGTCGGGTCCGCGCCACTCCGCCACGGCGACCGCACGGTTCAGTCGATGCAGCGGCGACGGCGCGACACGCTCGAGCATCGCGTAGTAGTCCGCCACCTTCTCCCAGCGGGTCTCCTCGAACGAAGGGGCGAGGCAGTGCTCGGCGGCGATCCCCGCCTCGGCGTGGTACCGCGAAAGGACATCGCCCTCGGCAGACCGGGCCAGCCATTCGAGTCCCGCCTGGATCTGGTGCGCATCCCACCGGTCGCGGTCCTGCTCTTCCAGCAGGAGAAGCCCGCCCGCGCCGTCCTGGCGAGCGGCCATGCGCGCGGCGTGCAGGTGCATCAGCGCCAGAAGCGCCGATGTCTCGGGAACGCGGCCGACGGGATGATCGGCCAGGAGGGCGGCGAGCCGCAGGGCTTCGTCGCAGAGCTCTCTGCGAATCGCCAGCTCGGCGTGGGAAGACAGGTAGCCCTCGGTGAAGAGGAGGTAGAGGATCTTGTGCACTGCGGGAACGCGGCAGGCGTACTGCTCGCCGGTGAGTTCGCCGTCCAGCTCTCCCGGGTTCGGCGACAGCTCTCGCAAGCGCCGGCGCGCCCGGGTGAGGCGTTTGTAGACGTTCGCCTCGCTGGTGAAGAAGCGATGCGCGATTTCGGGCACGCTGAAGCCACACAGGGTCTTCAGTGCCAGAACCCGCTGCGACTCCACGGGGATCGCGTCGTCGCAGCAAACGAACAGCATTCGCAGCAGGTCGTCGCGCATCTCGCCGGCCAGGGCGACATCGGCCTCGCCTTGCGGGGTTTCGGTGCCGATGTCGACGGCACTGCGCTCGAGGATCCGCTGACGGCCCGTGCGCTTGCGCAGGCCGCCCATCAAGCCGTTGTGTGCCACCCGGAAGAGCCACGCTGACGGGTTGTCGGGCAGACCCGCAACCCGCCAGCTCTCGAGAGCCGCCATCAGGGCGGACTGGGCGGCGTCCTCGATGGCCTCGATCTCGTGCACGCCGACCCGGCGCGAAAGCGTGGCCACCAGCTTGCCGTACTCGTGCCGGAAGAAGTGCTCGACCAGCTTCGGGGCGGTCACCGTTTCAAGGTGTGTGGATCTCGATGACTTCCACGCCCGAGCCGGGCGACACCAGCCCGGGGCACTCGCGCGCCACCTCGGCCGCCTCGTCCAGGGTCCCGGCCGCAACGATCATGTATCCGCCGACCAGCTCCTTCACCTCGACGAACGGCCCGTCCGGGACATCGTCCGCCGTGACCAGCTTTCCGGCACCCAGCTTGCCGCCCATGTCGACGAGGTTGTCCTTGAACTTCGCCTGCCAGGCGCCGAACTTGGCGTACATCTCCTGCATCTGGGCGGGGGAGGGCTTCTCGGCGTCTCCACGCGGAAGACTGCGTTGCATGCAAAGATAGTTGGGCATCGGATTCTCTCCTGATTCGGGGCCGGCGGGTCTGCCGACAGCCTAAGACGCGCGAGCAGGCCCGTCTTGGACACTCCGGCGGGGATTTTCAGGCTTGACAGCCCGAGGTCTGCGGGCGCAGGATCGCACGATGTCTCGCCGGCTCCTACTCGGTGTCGTCAGCGTCGCCGTGCTCGCCTACGCGGTGCCCGCGAGCGCCCTGCAGATCCTTCCGATCGCGGACGACCGCATCATCTCGGTGACGCTCCAGGGCTCGACCACCCTTCAGGAGGTTCCCGGCCCCGGCTTTCCCGACTTCACCGAATTCGTCGGCTTCGTGGGGGCCGGAGACGCGAACCAGCAGTCCACGATCGGGCTGACCCAGATGACCGGGTCCGGAGGCGACTTTACCGACGGCGCCGGTGACACGAGCGGCTTCTCGGTCTTCGACATCCGATTCCAGGTCGACGAGGTCGTGGCGTACGTGCTGAACGGGAGCGTGTATGGGTACGGCCTCGAGGGGCCTGATCTCCCAACCGTGACGTTGTCCGGTCCGGGCGGCGTGCTCTTCGAACCCGCCCTGCCACCCGGCGTCGGACCGCATCCGTTCGAAGGCACAGGGGCGCTGTCCCCCGGCGTCGAGTATCGACTCGTCGTTGCGAGCGCACACCAGGGCGGGACCTTCGACGGCGTGGGCGGCGAGGGGCACGACTGGAACTTCGATTTCACGATCGCAGTTCCAGAGCCCGCCACGGGCCTCCTGCAGTCGTTCGCGGTCGTGCTCGCCGCGGCGCTGGCCGGAACGTCCGGATCCAGGCGAAGGGGGCGGTAGGGTCTCGAGGTGTCTCGGTTCGAGTACCTCTCCGTCCTCGTGTCGATCGTGATCGCCCTCGGCATCAGCGAGATGACGGTCTCGTGGGGTCGTGCCCTGCAGCAGCGTCATCAGTTGACGTTCTCCTGGCTCCATCTGTTTTGGACGCTCTTCATCGTGTTGCTGATGGTGCAGTTCTGGTGGGGCTTCTGGAACTTTCGCCTCGTCGAGCCATGGTCCTTGCCGGCCCTGCTCAGCGTGCTGGTCGAGGCGGTCACGTTGGTTCTTGCGGCACTGCTTCTCGCACCGCGCGGCGCCGAATCCGGTCCTCTGGACCTGGACCGGCTCTTCTTCGCGAATAGCCGGTTGTTCTTCATCCTGGGCGCAGCCCTGATCGCTCAGCTCGCGCTCGTGGACACTTTCGTCGCGGGGAAGCCGGTCGCGACCCTCGAGAACGCATTCCGAGTGCCCGGTGTCGGAGTCGCGCTGTTTGCCGCATGGTCGAGGAGCTTGCGCGTTCAGTACGCGGTGGCGCTACTCGCGGGGGTCCTGCTCGCCGGGTTCCTGGCGACGGCGATCCAACTCTGATCATCGAGGGCAAGAGGGGTCCGGCTGGACTCCCGACACCCGGCAAGCCCGTCGAGCCGTGGATCAACGAGGGCGGCGTCGCGCCGGGCTATCAGCGCTTGTATTCTTTCCCTCTCAACGGCCAACGCTGAATCCATGTATGACTACTATCGAATCCGGTTTCACAAGCTGAGACCCGGTGGGTCTGGGGCGAGGGGAAGCGATCGCCCACGGATGCCGCGGCCCCTGAAGATCGGCTATTGGGGGAGCTGCTTCTTCGCCGCAGTCGGTTGGGTTCTCGTCGTCGCCGCGGGCAGAAGCGTTCATGATTTCCTGCTCATGCCCGTCTTGCTGCTGCCCCTCGCCGTCACTTTTGCGCTTGGCTTCAGCGAACAGCAGACCTGGACTCGCCCTCTCGCCGTCCTGGTGCTCGCGATTCCGGCGCTGTTGGCCTGGCTCGTCGGCGCGACGCATCTGGCTCTTCCGCTCGCCGTGCTCCCCGTCGGAGCTGGTCTCTACCTCTACCGCTCGCGGGGGTGTCGGGTGTACTACGGCGCGCTCCGGGACATGGCGGTCGTTCGCCTCTCGGCAGCGGATCTGACGGACCCGTTCTTCGTGCCGCTCTACACCGCCGCCGCCGGTATCGTTGCGGGCGGCTGTCTCGGCTACTGGATCGTCATTCGCGATCTGGGGTCGTCCGGCCTGAGCGTCAACGATGGGACTGGTCTCGTGTTTGCCATGGTCCTGGGGGCGGCCGTTCTTGGAGCTGTCGGTTTCTGCTGTGGTGAGGCGATCCTCTCGCGGCGGCAGCGCGCGGACTGATCTGGTCTGTCCAGCACGGGCCCCATCGTGGTAGCTTGGCGGCCGTGAACTGGGACGCGATCGCTGCGGTGGATGCGAGAGAGCGCCGAAGCAATGATTGGCGCGTGGATCCGGCAGGGATGGTTCGGGCCCTGGTGGAAGGCCAACGAGCTGATGTTCCCGCCCGACTTCCAATCCTTCGTCGAACAGCTGCTGGCGCGAGATGCCAGCAGCGCTGGAGAGCGACCCCATGTCCGATCTGCCTGACCGCAGCCGCGTCTATCAGTCCCATCATTTCGACAGCACGCGCTGGGACTACTTCGAGCCGCGCGACGACGACATCATCATCGCGACGTCCTACAAGGCGGGCACGACCTGGACCCAGGCCATCGTCGCGCACCTCTTGTTTCCGGATGGAGATCTCCCAGCGGGCCCGGCGGAGATGTCGCCCTGGCTCGACATGCGACTCGCGCCCCTCGAGCTGATCCTGAACGGCCTCCGTGCCCAGGGACATCGCCGCTTCGTCAAGACCCACCTTCCCCTCGACGGGATGCGCTACGAGAAGAAGCTCAAGTACCTGTACGTGGCGCGGGACGCGCGCGACGTCTTCATGTCCCTGTGGAACCACTACACGAACATGACCGACGAAACCGTCACGCTCATGAATCTGCTGGCAGGCCGTCAGGGCGACGAGTTTCCGCCGGCCGCCGGCGACGACATCCATGCGTTCTGGCGCGACTGGATGACCCGTGGCTGGTTCGAATGGGAGAGCGACGGCTGGCCCTACTGGTCGCACCTCTACAACGTCCAGTCTTGGTGGAACTTCCGGCACCTCCCGAACATCGAGCTCGTCCACTACGGCGACATGCTCGAGGACACGGAACGCGAGATGCGCCGGATCGCCGCCTTCCTCGAGATCGAAGTGCCGGAGAACCGCTGGGCGAGCATCGTCGAGGCGGTCTCCTTCCAGGAAATGAAGAGCAAGGGCGAGTTCTATGCGCCCGGCGGCGGACAGTTCTGGAAGGGCGGCGCGGAAACCTTCCTGCACAAGGGCACGAACGGTCGCTGGCGCGACATCCTTTCCGACGACGAGATGAAGCTCTACGACGCCGCCTGCGAGCGGACCCTCTCCGCCGATTGTCGCAAGTGGCTCGAGAACGGCGGGACGGTCTAGGGCCGTGTCGGACTAGTGCCCAGTGCGTTCGCCCATGCCGCGGTTGGCGCGTCACTCGCTTTCGCGCTCCCGGCCGGCTCGCGTCCGCTGGGGGCGCCCGTCGTGTTGGCGGCACTTGCCGCGGCCCCCGATCTCGACGTCATCGCGTTCCGACTGGGGATCCCGTACGCCCATCCCCTGGGCCATCGCGGTCTGACGCATTCCGTCGTTTTCGCGCTCTGCGTCGGCCTGGCTTCGCTGCCGCTCTGGCGACTGGCTCGGGTCGAACGAGCCGGTCTCGCGGCCGCGCTCACCTTCCTCGCCGTCGTCTCCCACGGCCTGCTCGACACCCTCACGGATGCCGGCCTGGGGGTGGGGCTCCTCATCCCCATCGACGACACCCGCTACTTCGCCCCGTTTCGACCGCTCCTGACTTCGCCTCTATCGGTGGGTGCGTTCTTCTCCCTTCGGGGTTTCGCGATCCTGGGCAACGAGCTGGTCTGGGTCGGGCCGCTCGCGGCGACCGTCGCGCTGGCGGGGCTGGGCGTCCGCCGCGCTCTTTTGCGCCGCGAAGGGGCTTCATGACGAAAGCATCCGTGGAGATTCGCGAGCAGCCGCTGAGCTTTCTAGCCGAGTACGCGACGATCCCGATCTCGTTCGAGGTCGAGCGCGTCTTGCGGCTGGTGTTGCGCGAGCGCGGACTCGGCGGTGTCGACCTCGTCGAGGAAAAGCTGCCACGACCCTACGTCAAGGACTACGACGCGATCCCCGGGAACGGGCCCACGGCGTGGGCCAGCCGCTTCGACCTGACGGACTGGGCCGTACTGACGGCCCATCGCGAGGGTGCGCTCGCGGGCGGGGCGACCGTCGCGTTCGGGTCTCGCGGTGTCGATCTCCTCGAGGGGCGCGACGACCTCGCCGTTCTCTGGGATCTGCGGGTCGCTCCGCCCGCTCGCCAGTCGGGTGTGGGCGCCGCGCTGTTCGAAGCGGCCCGCGCCTGGGCCGCCACCCGCGGCTGTTCCCAACTGAAGATCGAAACCCAGAACGTCAACGTCCCGGCGTGCCGCTTCTACGAAAAGCTGGGCTGCACCCTCGGCGCGTTCCACCGCTACGCGTACCCGGACCTGCCCGATGAGGTCCAGCTCTTCTGGTATCGCGACGTCGAGCCGCTTCGCTGACCGCGCAGGCGAATGGCTCTACCCGGGGCGCCGGGCGCGGAAGCTGGCGCCTCGAGTCTCGTCGGACGTGTCGTAGCCGGTGAAGGCGACGTGCTCGGCGGCCTCGAAACCCGCCTTCGCGAGCATGGCCAGGAGGTCCCGGACCGGGACCGCGCCGGCGATTCAGCGGCTCCAGGCGTCGGGGTCGCCTTGTTCCTTCGATGGCTCGCCCGTCCGCACGACGTCGGCGAAGTGCAGGCGTCCGCCCGGCCGCAGCACGCGGTGGATCTCGCGAAAGGCCCGCAGCTTGTCGGGCATCAGATTGATGGCGCCGTTGGAAACGGCGAGGTCGAAAGACGCATCCGGGAAGGGGAGCTTCTCGGCGGATGCCTCGCGTGCCTTCGCCTGGGACAGGCCCGCTTCCTGGAAGTGGTGGAGCGCCCGCCCGACCATCTCGGGTGTCGTGTCGATGCCTTCGACGCGGCCCGTGGGCCCGACGAGTCGGCTCGCGACGAAGCAGTCGAAGCCTGCCCCGCAACCGACGTCGAGGACCTGCGTGCCCGGCAGGACGTCCCCGAGCGCGAGGGGATTTCCCACACCGCAGAAGGCCTGGACCTGCTGGGCGGGCGCAGCGTCCACCGCCGCGGCTGCGTAGTCGAGGCCGAGCGCCCCGTCACGGCCGCAGGGGTACGCGGCTCGATAGCTGGGGGTTGCCCCCTCGGCGAAGTGCTCGCCGTACCAGCGGCGGACCTCCTCGCCCGAGCCGGGCCGAGAAGGAGACGAGGGAGGCATTTGCGGATTCTATCTGATCGTCATCGTTGCGGCGGGGTTAGAATCTCCGGGTTCGTCCGAGTCTGACCGAGCTTCGAATCCGGAGGTGACAAGCCATGTCGAAGTACTTGTTCGTGTATCACGGTGGCAGCCCGCCCGAATCCGAGGAGGCGGGCAAGCAGGCCATGGAAGCGTGGGGGAAGTGGTTCGGTTCCATGGGTGCCGACGTCGTCGACGGAGGCAACCCCGTGGGCCAGTCCACGACCGTGGGGTCCGACGGAAGCGTGGCGAGCGACGGCGGTGCCAACCCGGCCACCGGCTACAGCGTGGTCGAGGCGAAAGACCTCGACGACGCGATCGCCAAGGCCAGGGGCTGTCCGATCCTGTCGAGCGGCGGCTCCGTAGAACTGGCAGAGACCTTCGACCCGTAGGTCCAGGAGGATCCGAATGCGACTTTTCGTCTGGGGCGGTGTTGCGGGCCCGGTCCTGTTCACGGTCGTCGTGCTCATCGCAGCGTCGCTTCGGCCGGACTACAGCCACACCGCCAACTTCATCAGCGAGTTGGGTGCGACGGGTACCGCGGACGCCGCGCTGATGAACTACGCCGGATTCGTTCCAACTGGCTTGCTGCTCGCTGCCTTTGGCGTCGCGCTCGGAGTCGTATTGCCCCGGCAGCGTTTGGCGATCGTGGCGGCAGTCCTGGTCACGGCCTTTGGTCTGGGGGTGACTGCTTCCGGCGTCGTCTCCTGCGACCCGGGCTGCCCGCAGACGGGGGGCTCGCTCGAGAACACGATCCACGACCGGATCGCCCCCATCGCCTTTCTCTGCCTCATCGTCGCGACGGGCATTCTTGGCTTCCAGTTCCGGCGACTTCCGCGCTGGCGTCCGCTTGCCGTCTACTCCCTCGCAACCGGCGCGATCGCCCTCGGCTTCCTGATCGCCCTCGCCACGTCCCTCGAAACGCGAGAGCTGACCGGGCTGTGGCAACGCCTGCTCCTGCTGACGCTATTCCTCTGGTGCGCAGTCGTGGGGTCGAAGGCGCTTCGACAGACGTAGCGGGCGGACGCTCTCCAGCGGCATACTTGCGAGGTGGACGAGTCTTCCCTGCTCGAGACGACTGCAGAGATCTCCGTCGCCTTCGCGGGCTTCATCGGGATCTTCCTGGCACTGGCCGCACGGGACGGCCGCTTCCCCCCGGCTGAGTCGTTCCAGATCCGGCTGATCGTCATCTGCAGCATCGCCCCGGTCTTCCTCGGCGTGCTGCCCCTCTTGCTCGACCTGCTGGGGTGGCCCTGGGAGCCCAGCGGCGGCCTGTATCTCGTGAGTGTCTGGTCGATCGTCGGGGTCGCCGCCGGCAACTTCGTCGAGCTGCTCTTCCGCAAGCTCCTGTGATCGAGGCTCGCTAGGACCCGGGGCGCGCGCGTCGACTACGGGGTCAAGAGCCCCGCGAGTCGCCGCACCAGCCAACGCCGGAAGCCCTCCTGGGTGGAAGGTTCTCCGTCGAGACCGACGCTTCGCAGGAAGCCCGGCCCGAAGAGGGGCTCGGCGGCGAGGGCGACGTTCAACAGCGCGACCTCGTACTGCGTGTCTTGCCGGCGGGGGCGGGGCGAGCCGTTGCCTCGAGCGGCCTGCAGACGCGCGCGATGGACCGCGTCGACGAGCGGTTCGAAGAGGCCGCCGCTCGTGGGCTGCCAGCCCGAAAGCGAAAGCCACAGGGCGAGCCGGGCATGACCCTGCACCGAGTAGGCGTCCGCGATGCGCTCGGCGACGCGTTCGAGACCCGCGGGCTCGCCGTCCCAGGCCTGCAGGATGGCGTCCAACTCGTCGCGGATGCGTCGTCCGCCGAAGCGCAACAGGGCTTCGAGCAGACCCTGGCGACTGCCGAAGTGGTGGTGGATGGCGGCGTCGGTGATGCCGAGGTCGGCGGCGACATGTTGGACGCGCACGGCCTCGGGCCCGCCCTCGCGGAGTCGCTTCTCGGCAGCCTCGAGAATGGCGCGTCGTGCTTCGTCTCTTCCCAGGCGAACTCGCGGCTTGCGTCTCGGCATCTACTTAGGGTAGCCTAGGTATTACCTTGAGCAACCAAGGTAACGAGTTGGAGCTCTACCGAGCCCAACCCCCCAGCCATCGGAGAGTCACAGATGAGCATCGCCTCGACTGCGCGCGTTTCGCCCCTCTCGCCCGTATCCCGTCAAGAAGAGCGGGATCACCACCTTCTGGCCGCCGAGCGGGCCGGGCTCGAGATCGCCGATTTCGTGGCACCCCACCACGTGCAGTGCGTGGTGGACGGGCTGCGCCTGCACGGGCTCGACTGGGGAACCCCGGGCCGGCCCCCGATCCTGTTCCTGCACGGCGGCGGCCAGACCGCGCGCACCTGGGACCTCGCGTGCCTGGCGCTGCGCGACGACTTCCACTGCCTGGCCCTCGACCAGCGCGGTCACGGCGATTCCGAGTGGTCCTACGGCTTCGACTACGCGCCCGAGAGTCACGCCCGGGACTTCCTCGGCTTCCTCGATGCCCAGGGCATCGAGCGCGCCGTCGTCGTCGGCATGTCGATGGGATGTCTGAACGGCCTGCACTTCGCCGCCGCCCATCCCGATCGCGTCTCGGCCTTCGTCGCAGTCGATGCGGGCCCGTGGGTTCGCATCGAGGGCAGTCACGCCATCATCGACTTCGTCCGGGAAGCCGACGGTGGCGACAGCCTGGACGCCTACATCGAGAAGGCGCTGCGCTTCAACCCGCGCCGCGACCCGCGCCTGTTGGCGGTGAGCCTGCGCCACAACCTGCGTGCGCTACCCGACGGCCGGCTCACCTGGAAGACCGATCGCCGGCTCCCGCTGGACCTCGCCGCCATGCGCGCGCGGCTCGAGCACCTGCAGCAGCAGGTGGCCGACGTCCGCTGCCCGACTCTCGTCCTGCGCGGCGCTGAGAGCGAGGTGTTCCTGGACGAGCACGCCGAGCGCTTCGCGGCAGCGCTTCCCGACGGACGTTGGACCCGGGTCGAAGGGGCAGGGCACACGATCCAGGGAGACGCGCCGCTGACACTCGTCCGCGAGATCCGCGAGTTCTTGGCAGCTTCCTGACGACGTCGGTGGACCGGGATGCACGCTCGTGAAGTTCGAGCGACACGCAATCGAGTTGCTTGACTTGCGACGAGACGCGCGCGCATACTGCCGCCCTCGCCACGCCCTCGCTATTTCTGAAGTGGAGAACCGACATCATGATACGTGCAGCCGTTGCCGCGGTCTTGCTATTGGTGGCCGTGCCGGGCGTTTCGCTCGCTGAAAATGCCTTCGTCGAAGGGAGCGTGTTCAGCAAGAAGACCGGCGTGCCCCTCGAAAACGCCGTCGTGGCGCTCTACGCGCTGGATGTCGTGATCTGCCAGGGGATCGGCACGCCCTGCTCGCAGCCGAGACCGCGCCAGGTTGGCAAGGATTCCATCACGGACGGCAACGGCTTCTACTCGATCGAGGTCATCGAGAGCGAGATCGAAGAACTCGCCGGTAGCCTGCTCGGTCGAGTCCAGCCGGTCGCCCTTTGCTCGAAGAAGGAACGAACACGCTCCTCCGACCCGAATGCGCACCGCTTCGAGCTGACCCCCGGCGTCGAGATCCGGAATCTCTACATCGACGTGGGCTCCCGCCGATCCTTCTCGTGCGATCCCCCGGTGCTGGAGATCGGCCTCCCGCTTCCCTGACGCGTCAGAGAACCTCGTCCAGCGGCGCGCGCCGAAGCAGGGTGAGGGTGCGGTCGAGCCAGCAACGGATGAGGTCCGTGCCTCGGCCTTCGCCGAGATCGACGGAGTTGGTCGTCGCGAGAATCTGGAGCACGGCGAACAGGCCGCGCCAGTAGTCCCGCTGGAAGCGCTCGAACGGGTAGCCCTCGACCCCGTTGCTTTCGAGTGCTGCGTGATAGCCGCGCAGCAGCTCGTGCTCGACTTCTGGCGCTTCGTCCGTTCGCAGGGCACCGCTCACGAGGTAGGCGACGTCGTAGGCGGCGGCGCCCACGCCGACGAGCTGCCAGTCCGCGAGCACGATGTCACCTTCGGGATGGAAGAAGACGTTGTCGAGCCGCAGGTCGCAGTGGATCAGGGTCTGGGGCGCCTCGCCGTGGACCACGGCGTTCAGCGCCCCGCAGTTCGCGTCGAGCCAGTCGATGATCGGCTGCCAATCCGATTCGGGCAGCTCGCGGCATCGCCTCCGGAAGTCCTTTCGCGCGTGGCGATACATGCCGGTGCGGATGCGGAGGCCGACATTCTGCTTCGCGAGCCAGAACGTGTGTTCGAGGCCCGGGTCCTGCCAGAAGCGCCCGTGCAGCTTCGCCGCCAGCTCGAGGACCCGAGCGCACACGGACGGGTCGGCGCCCGCCAGCTGGTCGCCCACGGCCGCGGGCGCCAGGTCTTCGATCAGGAGCACATAGCGATGGTCATTGCGCTTCACCAGCCAGCCGGCGCCCCACATCAGCGCCGTGACCAGCCAGGAGGGTAGGCGATCGAGCCGGGCGACGATCTTGTCCTGGCGCTCGCGCATCGGATCGTCGCTGAGCGCCCCGTAGTAGAAGCGGGGAACCCGGATCGGGAGAGACGCCGACAGCTCCCGGTAGAAGTGGATCTCCCGCCAGTACGCGCCGAGCATCTCGCCGATGGTGCGATTCTCGTGCACGGGGGTCGGGAGCTTCGCGACGAGCGAGCCCGGGGCATCGTAGGCGAGGCCTTCGTAGTCGAGCCTCAGGCGGGCGATGGCACCGAGAAAGCCCTCGCCTTCGCCCAGGATCTCCTGATCGATCGCGCGTACCCGTCCGCCGCCGAGGAGGCTCGCCTCGCGCAGGGCTGCGGTCAGTCGGTCCGGCGTCAGCTCGTCGAGACGTGTGGGGATGGACTCGAGCAGGGGGGCGCTCCCGCGATGCCGAGGAGAAGACTCCCCGCACGAGCCTAGCCCCCATGAGGCCGGTGCTTCCAGCGGAAGCACTCGCCTTCGTCGGATGGTCTGTGGCGCGGTGGCTTCGAGGTGGTCCATCCTTTGACGGCGGCGCCGGGGGGGGGCCCATGTCCTTTTCGATCGAGATCGAGGCGGGTACCGGAATCGCCATCGGTAGGTGCTCCGGGAAACTGCGGATCGACGACGCCATTGCGGCGGTCAAGGCTCTCTGGGCCGATCCCGACTGGCCGGGACGCGCGGTGGTCTGGGACTTCCGGACGGCGGAGTTCGAACTCGGCTCCCCGGACATCAGCGAGATCGCCCGTTTCGTGCTCGCCGAGCAGCGGGACCCTCCGCCCGCGAAGGTCGCGTTCGTGACCGGGCGCGAAGTCGACTTCGGGATGGGTCGGATGTTCGAGGCCTACCGGGAGGAACGACGGACCGAGCTGCGCATCCTGCGGGACTACGAGGACGCGCTTCGTTGGCTGCGGTCGGGCGATTGAGCCTGTCTAGCGAGAGCAGCTTCCCGGCTGATCGACGCGCCGTCGCGAGGTGAACAGGCCCGCCGCGAGCCCGAGAGCGAGAGACGTGGCGGTGGTTGGCTCGGGGACGACCGAGACGTAGCTGTCGCCGATGCGCAGCTCGTCGATGAAGTTGTTGTCGGTTCCGCGGATCGTAAAGCGGATCTCGTCGATCTTCGCGAGGTCGATGTCCAGGTCCGAGAGCCCGTATGCGAACTCGGCGTTCGGATCACCCGGATCGAAGACGCCGGGCAAGATGTCGGCGTCGGCCGTGTCGTAGCCGATCAGGTCCAGGCTGTCGCCGTCCGTCGCGGCACCGTTCACATAGCGACCGATCACGAGGAAGGTGTCCCCGTCGGCGAAGGCGCCGCTGGCGCCGTCCGCGACCAGGCCGGCGGTGGCGGCGGTGTTGGTCTCGACCCGGAGCGTGCGGATTCCGACGGCGGTCTCGCCGAAGGTCAGCGAGTCGCCCGTGTCGGAATCGCTGAAGCGGATACTTGCCAGGTGGTTGCCGTTCAGCGCGTCCGAGAAGGTGAAGAGGGCGCTCCAGAAGACTTCGTCGCCGGGGCCCACCAGGATGTCCTCGTCGATCTCGACGGTGCCGAAGGCAGCGGTCACGCCGGCGGCGTCATTCAGCCGGTTGCCCGAAGCCGTGGGAACCCCGACGAGGTTTCCGTAGTCGAGCCCCGGGCCGGCCGCCTCGAGCTTTTGCTGGGGAAGGTCGCCTGCCTGCCAGGTCCCCGTCAGGTTCTGCCCGCTGACCGGGGTCCCGTCGAGAATGGTGTCGACCTCGTACGCGAACGGCTCATAGACGAGGGGTGCGGCCTCGGCACTCACGGCGCCGAGCAGGCAGAGGCAGGGCACCAGGGCGCCGATCTTCATCGATTGCTCCAACGGATTCAGACTCTTGCGAGGGGGTGGGTGGGTCGGCCCTACACCGAACAGTGGTCGCCGACGACCGTTTGTGTCGCGATCTCCAAGCCGAAAATTGCGGTAGCGTCCGCCCGATGCGGCGGGTCTTCGTCAGCCTCGGAATCGTCGTCGTCGTGCTCGGCCTGGCGGGCGCGGCGCTGTTGGGGCGGCTGTCGCCGCCCGCACTGCTGACCCCGCCGACTCGCGGCGCCGTCTTCGACAACGTCACCGTGGTCGAGCCGGGCCTCTCGCGCTGGGAAGGGCGTCGCGTGGTGGTGGAGGGGTCGCGCATCGCGTCGATCACAGCCGCTGCGCCCGGGTCCACGCCCCAGGGCTTCCTGCTGCCGGGCCTCATCGACATGCACGTGCACGGCGCCGATGACAGCATCGACGGGCAGGCGGACCTGTTCCGGTTGCTGTATCTCGCGCACGGGGTCACGACGGTTCGCAACACCGGCGGCTGGCAGGTGCAGCTCGAGGAACGCGATCGCATCGCGCGCGGCGACATCGCGGGGCCCCGGATCTTCGCCTGCGGCGGCCTGATCGACGGTGAGCCTCCGGTCTGGTCCTTCAGCACGACGCTCGAGGACCCGGAGGGCGCGGATGCGCTCGTCGCGGCGCACGTCGCAGCCGGCTTCGATTGTCTCAAGGTCTACGAACGCCTGAAGCCGTCGGTGCTGGCCGCGCTGGTCGCCGCGGCGCACGCACACAGCTTGACGGTGGTCGGCCACGTGCCCCAGCGTGTGCGCTTCGAGAACGCGGGCATCGACGACATCCAGCATCTTCGTGGGCTCGCCCGCAGCGACGGGCGCGAGCCCATCCTCGACCCCGCCGAGAACTTGCACCTGCGTCTGTCGGAATGGGCAGGCCTCTCGTCCGAACGCATCGACTTCGCGGTGCGCACCTCGATCGAGCAGGGCGTCGCGCAGACGCCGACCCTGGTGCTCTTCGACCGCGTCGCTCGCATGGACCGACCCGACGCGCTGATCGCGGCACCCGACATGCAGCTGCTACCGCGCTTCTACGGGGAGCTCACCTGGGAGCCGCGCGGGTCGCCGTGGTACGACGACCTGCCGCCGGGTACCTGGGAGCTGGCGCGCGAGGCCTTCGCAAACGCCAAGCGGCTGGTCTACGCGCTGTTCCGCGCGGGGGTTCGCATCCACGCCGGGACCGACATCGGCAACCCGTATCTCGTGCCGGGCGCGAGTCTGCAGGAAGAGCTGACGCACTTCGTCGATGCCGGGCTGACCCCGGAGCAGGCCTGGATGACCGCGACGCTGTGGTCCGGCGAGTCCCTCGGGCTGAAGGACCTGGGGCGCATCGTGTCGGGCGCGCCCGCGGATCTACTGTTGTTCGCCGCCGACCCGACCCTGGATCTGGCGGCGCTCTCGAGTCTCCAGGCCGTGGTCGCGGACGGTCGCCTGTATTCGCGCGCGACCCTCGACGCGGCCGTGGAGACGGCGGTCGGCCACTACCGCGGTGCCCTCTACGACCGCGTTTCGATGGCCATCGGCGAGAGACGTCGTGCCGCGGTGCTCGCTGCCGCCCGGGAAGAAGCGACTCGCTAGCGTCTCGGTGCGTGGGTGAGCGGTGTCGCCGGGGTCTCCTTCGGTCGCCTCTCCTGGACGTCCGCCAGCCGGCAGGTCGGCAGCGCCGGAAGCACGTAGCGGGCGAAGAGCTCGCACTCGTCCTGCAGGGGGTAGCCGGAAAGGACGAAGGCGCGGACGCCGAGATCCATGTAGCGCTCGAGCTTGGCGCGCACCTGGTCCGGGTCACCGACGATGGCGCTGCCGCATCCCGAGCGTCCGCGTCCGATACCCGACCACAGCTGCGGCTCGATGTAGCCTTCGTCGTCGGCAGCCGCGCGTTGTGCGTCCTGACGCGCGACGCCCGTGCTCGTCGCATCGAGGGCCCGGGTCTTGATGGCGAGCGCCGTTTCATCGTCGAGCGCGGACACGAGATGCCGAGCGGCCGCGCGCGCCTCGGACTCGGTCTCGCGCACGATCACGTGGACGCGGTATCCGAAGTCGATGGCGCGCCCATGCGCGGTAGCGCGACGGCTCATGTCCTGCATGCTGGCGACGATCTCGTCCTCGGTCTCGGGCCACATGAGGAAGACGTCGCAGTGTTCGGCACAGAGCGCGCGGGCGCCTTCCGAGATGCCGCCGAAGTAGAGCAGGGGACCGCCGTTCTGCTGGTAGGGCCGGACCGGCTCGGTGTCGAGATCGAGCTGATAGAACTCGCCGCGAAAGTCGATGCGGTCCGCTGTCCAGGCCTGCTTCAGGATCTCGATCATCTCGCGCGACTGCTGGTAGCGGGCCGCCGAATCGAGTGCGCTGCCCGGCAGGTCCGAGCTGATGATGTTGACCGTGAGGCGACCTTCGAGCAGGTGATCGAGGGTCGAGAGTGCGCGCGCGAGCATGGGCGGGTGGACCTCGCCCCCGCGCACGGCGGTGAGCAGGCTGATCTGCTCGAGGGAGGGCGCCACCCCGGCGGCGAAGGTCAGGGTGTCCTGGCCGACCTGATAGGAAGAAGGCAGCAGGATGTTCTGATAGCCCAGCCGGTCCGCGGTGCGCACGATCCCGGCGCAGTGGTCGAAGCTGCTGCGCAGCGATCCGTCCGGGACGCCCAGCATCGCGTAATCGTCGTTGCAGAGTCCGCTGAACCAGGCGATCTCGGCGGCGCGCGCGGGGGTTCGAACGGCAATCGGGTCGGGCATGGGCGGAGCGTAGGAGAGGCCGCACAGGCAGCGCTATCGTCCGCGGCAATGACCACCCAAGCGTTCGAGCCGCGCTTCATGAAGCTCGGGGTGTTGACCGCGGCCCTGCAGGAGCTGACCCCGCGCGACGTCCGCGACGCGGACCCCGACCGCGCCGTCGAAGACTGGCTTTCCTTCGCACGTGACCTCGACGCCGACGAGATCCAGCTGTCGGCGGCTCTTCATCCGAGCGAGGCAGACGTCCCGCCCGAAGCGCTGCTCGACCCCGTCGCCAACACCCTGGACCTGCGGAAGCCCCTCGATGCTGCGCGCGCAAGGCGCATCCTGGACGCGGTCGACGACAGCGGTGTCGCGATCGCGGACATCGGATACTTCGACAACATGCTCCACCAGGACGCAGCCATCCGCGCGCAGAAGACCGAGTTCATGCTGCGGGTCTTCGACGCCGCGGTGGCCCTCGGTGTGCCCGCGGTCTGTGGCTTCGTGGGACGCAACCAGGGGCGCACCGTCGACCAGAATCTCGTCGACTTCGAGGAGTCGTTCGTGCCGCTGCTGGCAGAAGCCAAGGCGCGCGGGCTCAGCTACCGGGTCGAGCAGTGCCCGATGCCGGGCTGGACGACGGACGACGCCTGGCACAACAACATCGCCTACACGCCCGGGGCCTGGATCGCGTTGCATCGCATCTGCGAACGCCACCGGGTCGGCGATGTCTTTCGCATCCACTACGACCCTTCGCACGCGATCCTGATGGGCCAGGACACGCGAGCCATCTTCCAGTACCTGCGCGACGAGGGGTACGCGTTCCTGATCGAAGGCTTCCACGTGAAGGGGCAGGTGGTGGACGCGAAGGGCGTCGCCGCGTGGGGCTACGGCGGGCAGACCCTCGGCCGCGGTGACGGCCCGGGCGACGACTGGAAGAAGCAGACCGCGATCTGCGAACACGAGCTGCCGGGTACGGCGCGCCACGACCCGCTCGCCTACCTGCAGAACCGCAGCGTCGACTGGCTCGACCACCAGTTGGCCGCCCGCGAGCTGCTCGATCTCGACGTCGCGAACACTTCCTTGATCGTCGAGCACGAGTACCCGCCCGCCCGCGTACAGGACCGCGCGCAGCTGCTGCCGATCTTGAAGGGATCGATGGCCTTCACCCGTCGCATCGACGAGGCGGCCGCCTGCATGTACGCCTTGCAGCACGAAGTACTGCCGTCCCAGGGCATCCCCGTGCAAGGCGTCGGCCGCGAGCCCTACAGGAGCTGACCTCGATGGGCGCCCCCTTGAATGTCGCGATGATCGGGTACGAGTTCATGGGGCGCGCCCATAGCAACGCCTGGCGACAGGTCCCGCACTTCTTCCAGCTGCCGCGGCCGCCGGTGATGCAGGTCGTCTGTGGCCGCAGCGAGGGTCGCGTGAAGGAAGCGGCGGGGCGTCTGGGCTGGCGCGAGTACGCGACATCCTGGGAAGAGGTGGTCGCGCGCGACGACATCGACGTCGTCGACATCTGCACCCCCGGTGATTCCCACAAGGAGATCGCGATCGCGGCTGCCCGGGCCGGCAAGGCCGTGTTGTGCGAGAAGCCCCTTGCGAACGACCTGGCCGATGCCATCGGGATGCACGAGGCCGCCGAGGCGGCGGGCGTGGTCCACATGGTGTGCCACAACTACCGGCGGGCGCCGGCGGTGGCGCTCGCCCGCGCGTGGATCAGCGAGGGACGCATCGGGGACATCCGCCACTACCGCGGCACCTACCTGCAGGACTGGATCGTCGATCCCGACTTTCCCCGGGTGTGGCGTCTCGAGAAGGCCCGGGCCGGGTCCGGGGCGCTGGGCGACATCGCTTCCCATTCCATCGACCTCGCGCGTCATCTGGTGGGAGAGATCGCCGAGGTGAGCGGGCTGCTCGAGACCTTCATCCCGGAAAGACCCCTCGAAGGCGGCGGCGGTCGCGGCCCCGTGGACGTCGACGACGCCGCGCTGGCCTTGCTGCGCTTCGAGAACGGCGCCATCGGCAGCGTCGAGGGGTCGCGCTTCGCGCCGGGCCGCAAGAACTACAACCGCTTCGAGATCAATGGCAGCCGGGGCAGCATCGCCTTCGATCTCGAGCGAATGAACGAGCTCGAAATCTACACGGAAGACGGCCCGGACAGCGGCTTCCGCACGGTCCTCGTCACGGATGCCGCGCACCCCTATGTCGACGCCTGGTGGCCCCCGGGCCACATCCTCGGCTACGAGCACACCTTCGTGCACACGCTGGTCGACTTCCTGCGCGGCGTCGCTTCGGGGACCTCCCCGGCGCCGAGCTTCGCCGACGGCGTGCACAATCAGCGCGTGCTCGACGCCATCGAGCGGTCGAGCGCGTCGCGCCGCTGGGAGTCGGTCTGAGTCCGCTGGGCCGCAAGGACCGCCTGCGGCGCATCGTCGACGGCACGGACACCCGTGCCGGTCGTTTCTTCGATTGGGCGGTCCAGATCCTGGTCCTGGGGTCGGTGCTGTCCTTCTCGATCGAGACCGTGCGCGGGCTCGATCCCGAGGTCTACGTCGCGCTCGCCTGGATCGAGCTCGGGACGGTCGCGTTCTTCACCGCCGAGTACCTGCTGCGAATCTGGGTCGCTCGGGATCGCCGCCGCTTCATCTTCAGCTTCTACGGTCTGGTCGACCTGCTTTCGGTGCTGCCGTACTACCTCGCCCTCGGTGTCGACCTGCGTTCCATCCGGGTGGTGCGCTTCCTGCGACTGCTGCGGCTCTTCAAGCTCGCGCGCTACAGCGCCGCCGCCCAACGCTATTCGCGCGCAATCCGGATCGTCCGTGAAGAGTTGATCCTGTTCGGGGCCGTGGCGGGGATCCTGCTCTACTTCTCGGCGGTGGGGGTCTACTACTTCGAGCGCGACGCCCAGCCCGAGCTGTACGCGTCGGTCTTCCACAGCATGTGGTGGGCGATCGTGACGCTCACGACCGTCGGCTACGGCGACCTCTATCCCATGACGCTCGGCGGGCGGATCTTCACCTGTCTGGTCCTGATCCTCGGGCTCGGCGTCGTGGCGGTCCCGACGGGTCTGCTGGCTTCGGCGCTCTCGCAGGCCCGGGCCGAAGAGAAAGAGGCCGAGGAAGCCGTCGAAGAGAACCTCGGTCCGCCCCCGCCTCCGCCTCAGCCCTGAGACAGTCCGCCGATCTCGACCGGGCCCGGCGCGGGGCGATAGCTGACGATCGTCGACGGAACCCGCAGGCGGTCGTCGCGGCTGTACAGCTCGCGGATCGCGGCGACATCGGGAACCTCCGCGGTCGTTAGTTCGGCGACCCGGTCGATCAGGGCGATCTCTTCGGCGTCCATCTCTTCGTCCGGCGTCAGCATCAGCCCCCAGGCGTCCCAGGGCAGGAGCTCCACCTTGCACAGGGCGGCCAGGTCCCGGACGACGTTGTCGCGGATGAACCAGCGCCCCCACATGTCGAGGATGCCGAAGTCCTCTGGCTTCTGTTCCCCGCGACGGCAGCGCGACCAGGCCTGGCCGGCAACCCAGAAGTCCTCGCGGCCGAGGTCGAGGGTGTCGACCTGGATGTTCATTCCGTCGCGCTGCACCCCGTCGATCTGGGCGTCCACCAGCTGCCAGCGTTGGTCGGCCTCGTTCCAGGTCTCGGTCACCCAGTGGTCTGCGTACTTGCCGGGCTCGAAGTAGGCGCCGAAACCGCACCGCGAGCGGGCGGGAACGCCGCGTTCGCGCAGCAGGCTGGTCAGCAGGGTCGCGAAGTGGCGGCAGTTGCCGAAGGTGCGTTTGGCCGGGGGGCGGGGCTCGCCGAGGGGAGCCGGGTCGATGGCGAGCAGCTCGGACAGCAGCTGGTGTGCGGAGCGGTTCTGCAGCTGCCGTTCGGTGTCGGGTCCGACGGGGACCCCGTAGCGCTCGGCGTGGAACGGGTGGATCAACATGCCCTGGATGCGTTCGGCGAGCGCGGGGGCCGTCGCGCTATCTGCCATCGCGCAATCTGCCGCCGCGGCGTGCTCGCCGAGGGACGTCATCGGGGCATGGCGTGCGTACCAATCGAGCTGACTGCGGTGACGGACGTCGTCCACGTGGCAAGACTAGAGCACCAGATGCGGGGGTTGCTCGTGTAGGATGTGCGCGAGCGTCCCGCTCGGGCGCATGCCCGCGAGAGAAGGAGATGGTGACCGATGAAGTACGCCGCGATCCTCGCATTCGCATGCTTGCTGCTCGCAGATGCGAGCGCCGCCCTGGCGGACTCTGCGACGCCTCTCGTCGAGGTCGTCCTGACCCAGGAACAGCAGTCCAGGCTGACACCCGACGAAGTCCTGCGACTCCTCGATGCGGGAAACGAGCGCTTCACGTCCGGGGCGTTGACCACCCGGGATCATTCCCGGAAGGTGCGCGCTGCCGCAGAAGGGCAGTTCCCGAAGGCGATGATCCTCTCCTGCATCGACTCCCGGATTCCCGTCGAGGACGTCTTCGACCGCGGGATCGGCGACGTCTTCGTGGCGCGCGTTGCCGGGAACTTCGAGAACACGGACATCCTGGGCAGCATGGAGTACGCCTGCAAGGTTTCCGGCGCCAAGCTCGTGCTGGTCCTGGGCCACGAGCACTGCGGCGCCATCAAGTCCGCCATCGACGGCGCGGTTCTCGGCAACATCACGGCAATGCTCGAGAACATCCAACCCGCCGTCGACTCGGTCTCATCGGACTACGAGGGGCCCAAGACGAGTGACAACCCCGAATTCGTCCACCTCGTCGCCGAACGGAACGTGCTTCTCACGATGGAGAACATCCGCAGGCGAAGCCCGATCCTGAAGGCCATGGAGGACGAAGGAGAGATCAGGATCGTCGGTGCACTCTACGAAATGAGAACCGGGCGCGTCGCCTTCCTCGACTGAGCGAGCTCAACCATGGCCCGAACGAGCCACCTGGATCTCTGGATCGCGCGCGGCGTCACCCTGGGCGCGGTGGCGCTCGCCTTTCCCGTGGCGGCGTGGCTGGTCTTCGGGTTGGGGGTCGACCGGAATGCCACGGCGGACGGGCTGGCGGTCGTCTATTCCTTTGGGCTCTTCCTGGGCTTCACGACTTCGCTGTGGCCGTTGCCGAGCCTGAGACAGTGGACCGGCGGGGATCGCCTCCAGTCGCTCTGCCTGCTCTTCCTGATCGTCTCGGCCGTCACGCATCTCTCGTGGGAGCTCGTATGGCTGATCGCGCACGACGCGATCGCCGCCTCCCGTGACGCCGCCTGGGCCTATCCCTGGTGGGCCTATCTCGACGGCGGTGACATGCGTTATGCGAAGGCGACGCCGACCCTGTTGATGATGGAGTCGCTGTCCGTCGCGAACGGTCTGGTCTGCTCGCTCGGCCTGGTGCTCTGGTACCGCTCGCGTGGACGCGACCTGCGCGCCGTGCTGCTCTTCATGGCGATGGCCGTGGTGCACCTCTACTCGACGTCGCTCTACTACGGCGGTGAGATCCTCGCAGGGCTTCCGAACGTGGACACGTCGAGCTTCCTCGACAGCTGGATCAAGTTCGGTCTCGCCAACCTGTCCTGGCTGGTGTTCCCGCCGTGCGTCCTCGTGTGGGGTGCTCGGCAGTTGCTCGGGCGCGAACGGCCCGATCACGCACGCTAGATGCGGCGCTCGCGTCCCTGCCAGTAGGGCTCGCGCAGCTTTCGGACGTAGAGCTTGCCGGAAGCGTGGCGCGGCAGGGCATCCTCGAAGTCGATGGAACGCGGCACCTTGTAGCCGGCGAGGTGTTCGCGTGCGAACGCGAGGATCTCGCCGGCGAGCTCGTCGGACGCGCGGGTGCCCGGGACCAACTCGACGGCGGCCTTCACGCTCTCGCCCCACTCGTCGTCGGGCACGCCGAAGACCGCGACGTCGGCGACGCTGGGGTGTTCTTGTAGCGCGTGCTCGATCTCGGCGGGGTAGATGTTGACGCCCCCCGAGATGATGGTGTGGGACTGGCGATCGGCGAGATACACGAAGCCGTCGGCCTCGACGCGCCCGATGTCGCCGATGGTGAAGGCGCCGGGCTCATGCTCTCCGAGACGGCTGCCGGCGGTCTTGTCGGCATCGTCGTGGTATTCGAACAGCTCCGGGACGTCCCGGTGGCGCGCGTAGAGCAGGCCATTCGTCCCGGTTGGCAAGCGCTTGCCGTCGTCGTCGGTGGCGAATACCTCGAAGCTCGGAAGTACGCGCCCGACGGTTTCCGGGTGCTCGAGCCAGTCGCGCGAGTCCGCCAGGGTGATGACCCCGCTCTCGGTGGCGCCCCAGTACTCGACGAGGATCTCGCCCCACCAGTCGATCATGCGCTGCTTGACGGCGCGCGAAACAGGCGCCGCGCCGTGCAGCACGAGCTTCAGCGCCGGCGCGGCGAAGCGCGCGCGTTCCTCGTCGGGCAGCTGCAACAGCCGCACGAACATCGTGGGGACGAGGTGGGTCTGGCCGATCTCGCGCTCTTGCAGGACGGAGAGGGCTTCCGACGCGTCCCAGCGCGGCATGACGACGATGGGTGCGCCGTTCATCTGGTCGTAGACGGCGAACATCAGCGGCGCCGCGTGGTAGCAGGGGCCCGTGATCAGGTGGGGTCCCTCGCCCGAAAGCCCGATGTTGGCGCCGCCCGCGGCCTGCACCTCGAGGGCGCGGCGGAGTGTCGGGGGGCGATGGCGACGCACGCCCTTGGGACGTCCGGTGGTTCCGCTGGTGTAGATCATCGGACCGCCGGCCGGCCCCTCGAGGTCCATGGGTGCATCGTTCGCGCCGGCGATGGCCCGCTCGAGCTCGTCCCCGGCAACCAGCACGGTTCCCGGGTCGCAGTCGCGCGCGCTGTCCTCGTAGTGCGCGTCGGTGAACAGTACGCGACTGGTGGAATCCCGGACCACGTACGCGATCTCGTCCGGTGTCAGGTGCCAGTTGATCGGGGTGAGCCAGATGCCAGCGTGCAGGGCGCCCGTCATCAGCTCGACGCACTCGACGCGGTTCGACATCAGGACGGCGGCGTGATCGCCTGGCGCGAGACCCAGGTCGTCGCGCAGCAGATGCGCGATGCGCGCCGTGCGATCGGCGAGCTCGGCCCAGCTCCGCTGGCGGGTGCCGTCGTCCAACGCCACGGCGTCCGGCGACTTCCTCACGGCGCGAAGCTCAAAAGCTGTCGTCCGCCAGACCCGGCGCCAGGGGTTCGGGGCGTTCGCAGGTGGTGCGGGGCGCCAGGTGCCGGCCTTCGTCCGAGGACCGCACGATGGTCTCCATCAGGTCGAGCACGTGGGTCGACAGCTCGAGAGACGCGCGATGGGGACGGTTGGCTTGCATGCCCCGGACCATGTCGGCCAGTCCGATGCCCCGGCTCTGCTCGGCGTTGCCGTGAGAGAGGGGAACCTCGATCCATTCGCGCTCGCCGCGCTTCCGGACCGTGACCGGTCCGCCGAAGGTGTTCGGGTCGGGTACGGAAAGGGTGCCTTCGGTGCCGTGGATCTCGAGGTTGCGCAGGCGCGAGCTCTGCACGTCGAAGCTGGTGGTGAGGGTTGCGACGGGGCCGCTCGCGAAGTCGAGTATCGCGGACACGTGGGTCGGCACCTCGACGTCGATCTTCTGCCCGCGCAGGGGCTCGCTGCCGATCACGCGCTGGGCGTGGGTGATGCGCGCCGATCCGCTGACCCGGGACACGGGACCGAGCAGGTGGACCAGCGCCGTCAGGTAGTAGGGGCCCATGTCGAAGAGGGGGCCGGCGCCGCGCTGGTAGAAGATGGAGGGACCGGGATGCCAGGCCTCGGGTCCAGGGCTGAGCATGAAGCCCTGGGCGGCAACGGGCTCACCGATGGCGCCGTCGTCGATCAACTTGCGGCAGGTCTGCAGCCCGGCGCCGAGAAAGGTGTCCGGTGCGCAGCCGACGCGCACGCCCGCCTTCCGCGCGGCATCGCCGAGGGCGATGCCGTCGGCGACGTCGAGGGCCAGGGGCTTCTCGCTGAACACCGACTTGCCCGCGTTCACCGCCTGCAGGCTGACGGACTGGTGGGCGGCGGGGATGGTGAGATTGACGACGACCTCGATGTCGTCATCGGCGATCAAGGCGTTCGGGTCGAGGGTGCGGGAAATGCCGTGGCTCTCGGCCAGACGCTTGGCGTTTTCGGGCAGCAGGTCCGCGCAGGCGACCAGGTCGATGAAGGGAAGGGCCGAGAGCTTCTGGGCGTAGACGTTGCTGATGTTTCCGCAGCCGATGATCCCGACGCCGGTGCCCGCACCCGTGCGTGCGGTCATGCGTCGCCCCGTGTCTGGCCCTGGGACAGCCCGGTCTCGACGAGATAGCGGTAGCTGGCCTCGACCGCCTCGAACATGTCCGTCTCGCAGCGGTCCAGCTCGACGATGTGCCAGTCGGCATACGGTGCCGCTGCCGCGATTCCCGCGAGGTCGACGGCTCCCGCGCCTGCGGCCGTCATGGCGCTCTTCGGAGAATCCGCGGGTCCGTCCTTCATGTGCAGCAGTCGCGCTCGGGTGCCGAGGTCCGTGACGACCTGCTTCGGGTCGCAGCCGCCGACCTGTGCCCAGTAGACGTCGACCTCCGCGAAGATCTGCGGGCTCAGCTGCTCGTAGAGCACCGAGTAGGCGGGGCGACCGTCGAGGCGCGTGGAAAATTCCCAGTTGTGATTGTGGTACCCGAGTCGCATGCCGCGTGCGGCGGCCAGCTCGGAAGCACGGTTCAGCTGGTCCGCGGTGATGAAGACCTTGTCCGCATCCTGGAAGCGGTCGGGGGGCAGAAACGCCACCACCACGTCCCGGACGCCGATCTCCTCAGCTGCGTCCAGCACCTCGTTGGCGGCGTCTCCGATGGGCAGGGAGATGTGGCTGCTGCTCACCCGCATGCCCGCCGCTTCCACACGCCTCAGGAACTCGCTCGCGGACATGCCGTGCAGCCCCGCCGGTTCGACGCCGGCGAAGCCGATGCGGCCGAGGCGGTCGAGGACCTGGCCGAAATCGGCCTTGGCTTCGTTGCGCAAGGAATAGAGCTGGATGCCGACAGGAACGCTCGAATCGGGTCGGGACGGTTGGGTGGACATGGCTGCATGGATATACGAATCGTGTCCACAGCGCTATAACGTGCGCGCGATGGATGATCTCGACGCCTACGCGTTCAGCGAGGCCGGGCCGTGGAGCCTGGCACATGGGCCGCTGCCCTGGCAGGAGGGCGTCGAGGCGCTGCGTGACGAAACGCGTGCCGCCGTTCCCCGGCTGGTGGGTCGTCGTCGCCTACCGCCGCTTCGCCGCTTCCTCGAGGCGGGTTGGGGCGTCGGATGGGCGGTGCTGCGTTGGGCGGTGGGGGCTCGCCGTCAGGGCGGCGAGGCGTCCCGGGCCGATCTGTCCGGGCGCCTCCGGGTGGTGTTCGAGCGCCTGGGTCCCACGTACATCAAGTTGGGGCAGATCGTGTCGTCCGGACGCGGGCTCTTCCCCGACGAGCTGGTCGAGGAATTCAGGCGGCTGCGCGACCAGGTGCCGGCGGAACCGTTCTCCACCGTGCGTGAGACGGTAGAAGCCGAGCTGGGTGCGCCGCTCGAGCAGGTCTTCTCTTCATTCGACGAAGACTGTCTGGCTTCGGCGTCCATCGCCCAGGTGCACGCCGCGGTGCTCGCGACGGGTGAGCGCGTGGTGGTGAAGGTCCAGCGTGGCAGCGTCGACCGGCTGGTGGTTCGCGACATCCAGGCCATGGCGTGGATCGCACCGTTTCTCGTCGGCCGATTGCCGGTGGCGGCGCTCGCGAACCCGCCTGCACTCGTCGAGCTCTTCGCCGAAACCATCACCGAAGAGCTCGACTTCCGACTCGAAGCCCAGAACATGCTCGACGTCGCGAGCGGTCTGCGCGCGGCGGGTCAGACCGCCATCGTCGTACCGCGACCGCATCCGCGCCTCATCACCCGACGCGTTCTCGTGATGGAACGTCTCGACGGCTTCGGATACGAGGACGTCGAGGGCATGCGCGAAGCCGGCATCGACACCACAGAGGTGCTGCGGGGACTGCTCATTTCCTTCCTCGAAGGGGCCATGATCTACGGGGTCTTCCACGGCGATCTCCATGGCGGCAATCTGTTCGTGCTGCCGGGCGGGCGCGTGGCGCTGCTCGACTACGGCATCACCGGGCGCATGGACGACGGTCAGCGACTCGCCTTCTTGCGCATGATGATGACCGGCGCGGTGAACGACATGCCCGGGCACCTGGCAGCGTTTCGCGATCTGGGGGCGTTGCCGCCGGACGCCGACCTCGACGAGCTCGCGCGCCTTCTGCGGGTCGACCAGCCGACCCTCGATCCGACCCAACTTTCGGGCGAGCAGCTGGTGGCCGAGATCCAGTCTGTGTTGAAGGGGTTGCTCGCACATGGTGCGCGGCTTCCCAAGCACTTGATGCTGTACGTGAAGAACCTGCTGTTCGTGGACAGCGCCATCGCGACCCTCGCCCCGGACCTGAATCTCTTCGTCGAGGTCGGGCGCATCTACAGCTACTTCGTGCAGAACCACTCGGCGCAGATCCTGCGCGAGGTGGGCCTTGATCCCCGCAACGTCTCCGTCGACCTGGAGGGCGTCAAGCGCGGTCTCGGGCTGCAGGACGACGTGGCGAGTGTCACCCATCGCGAGCTCCAGGAACGCCGCGACGTGGTGCGCGAGAAGCTCGAATCGACGACCGCCAAGTAGTCGAATTCTGCTGTCGTCGCGACGTACTCCGTGTAAGGTGGTGCGCGCCACGTTGTTGCGGTTCGAATGCGGAGGAGGTTGACGGATGGCGACGCTGAAGCCGGAAGCGCGCACGGTCGTTCCCCTGACGAGTGGACGTTCCGCGACCCGGGCGCGGATCCTGAAGGCGGCTCGCGAGATATTCTTTCGCGACGGCTTTGCGGACACGAATCTCGACGAGGTCGCGTCCCGCGCCGAGCTCGGCAAGGGGACCTTGTATCGCCACTTCGAGAGCAAGGCCGAGCTCTACGTTGCGGTCCTCGCAGCCGGAGGTGCGTGCTTCGCCGACGAGATGCAAGGCGAAGTGGATGACACCATCTCCGCCCTCGACCGACTGCGGTCGATCGGTCGCTTCTACCGTCGCTATTGGACCGAGCACCCCGAGTACTTCATCATCTTCTCGGCGGTGAACAACCAGGAATTCATCGGTCAGCTGCCGCCGCGGCTGCTCGCCGAGGTGCGCGAGATCTGGGAGCAGCCCCTGCGTTTGCTCGAACGGGTCATCGCGGACGGCCTGCGCAAGGGTGAGCTGCGAGACTGCGACCCCTGGGTGATGGCGAATGTGATCTGGCGGTCGGGAAACAGCGCAGTCGCTGCCCTCGTGACGCCCCGGCGCGCGCGCGTGATCGATTGCTCCGCCGAAGCGCTCTACGAGGCCACCCTCGACGTGCTGCTCTGGGGACTCGCGGCCCCGCCGCGCGCACGCTCCTAGCCGGCCGAAGCCAGGGTTTCGGCTTGCTGCGGGTGCGCGGCGTTCCGCCGCGCACGCTCCTAGGCCGTTCCCTTCGCGCAGGCCAGGATGGCTGCGAGGCTGCGTTGGACGTCGTCGTCCGTGGTGGCATACGACGACACGCTGATGCGCATGGCCCGGCGTCCCTGGAAGATCGTCGGCCCGCACCAGCAGGTGCCGTCGCGCTGGACCGCGTCGATCACGCGGTCCGTCTCGTCGGCGTCTCCGAACGCGACCAATACCTGGTTGAGGACGACGTCGTTGAGGATCTCGAAGCCCGCGCCCGCCAGGCCCTCTGCGAAGCGCGTCGCGTGCAGGCAGCAACGGTCGACGAGTTCGGCGATGCCCTGCCTGCCGAGTGACTGGAGCGCGGCCCAGACCTCGATGCCGCGGGCCCTGCGCGACATCTCCGGGGTGGTGGCGCTCGGCTCGCGTCTCGTTCCGTGCGCGATGTAGGCGGCGTCCAGCGAGCATGCGGCACGCAGGGCGGCGCCGTCCCGGACGAAGGCGAGACCCGAGTCGTAGGGCACGTTGAGCCACTTGTGGGCGTCGGTCGCCCAGGAGTCCGCGCCCTCGACGCCCGCGACCAGGTGTCTTCGCGTCGGCGCCGCCGCGGCCCACAGACCGAAGGCACCGTCCACGTGAAGCCAGCCGTCGTTCGCGCGCACCTGCTGGACGAGCGCTTCGAAGGGGTCGCTCGCGCCGGTGTTCACGTTGCCCGCCTGCGCACACACGACGGCCGGACCGTCGATGCGTCGGATCTCCTCTTCGCGAATGCGACCCTGTGCGTCGACCGCCAGGGTTTCGATGCGTCCCCGGCCCAGGCCCAGCATGCCGAGTCCCTTGATGAGCGAAGGATGGATGTCCGCGCTGACGATGACCCGCAGCCGCGGCGCGCCGAAGAGCCCGTCGGCCTCGACGTCCCAACCCTGGCGGTCCAGCAGCGCATGGCGGGCGGCCAGGAGCGACGTGAACGACGCCATGGTCGCGCCGGTAACGAAGGCGCCCTCACAACCGGACGGGAGACCCAACACATCGATCAGATCTCGCAGGGCCGCCTGCTCGACCTCGGCTGCCACGGGGGACGCCATGTACAGCCCGGCGTTCTGGTCCCAGGCGGTAGCCAGCCAGCTCGCCGCGAGCGTTGCCGGGGTCGCACCACCGATCACCAATCCGAAGTAGCGGCCGCCCTGGGTCGCCGCTGCGGCGGGAGAGCCGAACTCGTCCAGCCAGGCCAGGATCTGGGCGTCCGGGGTCGGCGCGTCGTCGAGTGGACGCTCGAGGAACTGGGCCAGGCGGGATACGGCCGCGGGTTCGGGGACGACCGGGCGGTCATCCAGCCCGCGAAGGAAGCGGTCTGCGCGGTGGGCGGTGTCTTCGAGGAGGCTCATGAGGTCACCTTGCCGAGATTGTCTTGGATTGAATCGATTATTGTATTGATCAATCTGGTGGGATCAATAACGATATTGTCATGGTGACAATATGGCGCCCCGACCCCTTTCCCACGGAGGGGCCAGCTTACCTGGGAATCGCACGCGCTCTCGAGGCCGACATTCGCGGCGGAGTACTCGACCCGGGCGACCGGTTGCCGACCCATCGGGACCTCGCAGATGTGCTCGGCGTCAACGTCGGCACCGTGTCCCGGGCCTACGCGGAGTGCGAGCGACGCGGCTGGATCCGGGGCGAGGTGGGCCGCGGGACCTTCGTGCGCAGCGGTGTGGGAAGCGCTGTCGGCGAGCGCTTTGCCCGCCCTGGCGGCGAAGCCCCTGCAGGCGGCACCGCACAGCCCGTCGATCTCAGTCTGAACTTCCCGGTCGACCCCGCCGATTCGGACGGCCCGGACCTGGCCCGCGCGCTGCGGCTTCTGGCTTCCGAGGTGGAAGCGTCCGGTCAGGACTGGCTCGGGTACCGCGGGCCCGAGGGCGGTTTGTCGGATCGCGAGGCGGGAGCCCAGGCACTCGCGCTTCACGGTGTCGCGGTGGGTGCGCATTCGGTAGTCCTGGCCGCGGGCGCGCAGCACGGACTGAGCGTCGCGCTGGCCGCTGCCTGCAGACCGGGCGAAGTCGTGGCGGCGGAGCAGCTCAGCTATCCGGGTCTTCGAGCCTGCGCGGAAGCGCGGGGTCTTCGGATCGTTCCCGTGGCCATGGACGAAGGCGGTGTCGTCCCGGATGCCTTCGAGCAGGTTTGCGCCGCGCAACGACCGCGGGCCCTTTATCTGTCGCCGACACTCCAGAACCCGACGGGCACGACCCTCGACATCGAGCGGCGCCAGCGGATCGTCGAGATCGCCGATCGTCACGAATGCTGGATCGTCGAGGACGACGTGCACCGGATGCTGGCGCCGGATGCACCGCCGCCGCTGGCCGCGCTGGCGCCGGACCGGGTGGTGTTCGTGGCCGGGCTGTCGAAGAGCCTCGCGCCGAGCTTGCGGGTCGCCTTCCTGGCGGTGCCGGACGCGCTGCGCGAACGCCTGGTCGACCAGGTCTGGAACAGCCTGTGGATGGTCTCGCCCATCACTGCGGCGATCGCCTCGGCGTGGGTGCGCGACGGCACCCTCGAACGCATGGCCGCCGGACGCCGCGCGGAGGCGGTGGCGCGCCAGGAACTCGCTGCGGACGTGCTGGCCGGCCTGCCCCCCGACTTCCACCTGGGGCCCGTTTCTGGCGCGTATCACCTCTGGCTCAGGCTGGCAGAGCCCTGGAAGGCGACCGCGTTCGCCAATGCGGCCCGGGCGCGGGGCGTCGTCGTGACGCCGGCAGAAGCCTTCCATCTGGGACCCGGCCCCCCGCCGTGCGCGGTCCGCATCTCACTTTCCGGGGCGCGCGACCGGGCCCAACTCGCCGATGCCCTCGAGATCCTCGTGCAGGTCGGATCGGCGGACGTTCCGTCCGCGCTGCCGCGCGTCCGTCTCTGACCCGCTTTCTCGCGTGAGATTCGCGGGTTCCCAAGTCACTGATATCGAAGAAGTTTCTGGCTCGGTTGCGAAAAAGTTGGCCGGCGCCTGCCACAACCGCTCGCGCACCACCACGAAGCCCCGAGGAGCTGTGTGCTCACGTGGGAGATCGTGTGGTGAAGCTGTTGTGGAAGCGGGTTCTGAGCTGGATTTCGGTGGATGGTGCTGCGGCCGCAATTGTGGCCGGCATCCTGATCGTGAGCGCGGGACCGGCGCTCGCCGGTTGGGACGGCGACATCGTGACCGTCGCCGAGCTGCAGAGCGGCGCATCGTTCCTGTCCGACGATGGCGGGCTGGAGTTCAGCGACTTCAACTTCACGGCCGTCGGCTTCGACGACTCGGCCTTCGACACCTTCCTCGTGCAACCGCGCGAGCAGGGCTTCCGATTGATCCTCGGGTTTGGCGACCTGTTCGGACCCGGGTCCCTCGAGATGACCTACACGGTTTCTGCCGGCAAGAGCGCCGGGATCGATAGCGCCTCGATCCCGTTCCTGGCGCTGATCCAGGCCGTAGGTGCGAGCCCGCTCGAAGTCAGCTGGGACGCGTCCAATGGTGCCAGCCTCTTCGGTTCGAGCGACGACACCGACAACTTCCCCTGGCCCGGCCTTTCCACGGACTTCGATCCCGTCGCCTCGTTGATGGTCGACCAGATCGTGAGCCTGTCGGTCGGCTCGGGGATCGCGAAGGTGGAAAACGCCTTCACGACCATCGAAGTGCCCGAAGCGGGCTCTGGCGCGTTGTTCGCGATGGGGATCTGGGCGGCGCTGGTCGGATCGCGGCGCTCTCGCTGAACGCCTAGCTCGTGCGGCAGTCCAGCCGGTCGATGGCGTGGACCGGCGCCTGGGCGCCGGTCATCAGGTCTGCGATCGCGCCGTAGACGAGCTGGTGCTGCTTCACCCGGGTCTTTCCGGCGAATGCCTGGGAGACGACGCTGATCTCGAAGTGCCCCGGGCCCCGGGGCATCACCTCGATGTCGGCGCCTTCGATGGCGCCCGCGATCGCGTCGCGCAGCTTGCCCGCGATCTCCTCCGGCGGCGGTCCCTGGTTGAGGATCTGGAGGGCCATGCTCAGGCGTCGCCGGCCGCGTCCGGTGAGCTGTCCGGTGAGTTGCCCGGCGCGTTCGGGTTCTCGATCTTGAAGCCGGTGCCTCTCGGCGTCTCGACCGCTTCGATCGAGAGCCCGTCAGCGCGACTGGCGCTCAGTGGATCAATCAGGATCGCGATCCCGCCGGCGACGAGCTCGATGTCGCTGGGCGAGCGGGGAGCCATCGCCAGCTGGGCTCCGAACTGCGCGTCGATCATCAGGTGCAGCTCGCGGCCGTCCGCTTCGGCGCCCGCGACGGCGTCGCGGAGCGCGGCGGCCGCCTTCTCGTCGATCTGGATCTCCGGGCGGGCGTTGGGGTCGACCTGGATGCCCAGGGTCTCGAGCAGCTCGCCGGACCCGAACATCTCCTGGATGATGTCGCAGCCGCCCACGAACTCGCCCTTGATGTAGAGCTGCGGGATCGTCGGCCAGGACGAGTATTCCTTGATTCCGTCGCGCAGACCGGGGTCGGACAGCACGTCCGCCGTCGCGTACTCCGGCACCAGGGTGTCCAGGATCTGGATCACGGTGGCCGAGAAGCCGCACTGCGGCGCGTCGCGGTTCCCCTTCATGAAGAGCATCACGTCGTTCGATTTCACGAGGGAGTCGATCTGCTGGCGAGTGGGGTCGTCGAGACTCATGGGGCTCCGATGTCGCTGCGCCTCCCGGGGATTCACGCAGGATCGCGGGGGTGAGGCGGAGTGGCGGGTTCAGGGGGCAGGAGCTTAGCAGACGGCCAAACCCGGCTCAGCCGCCGCAGCGCACCATGGCCGGGACCGTGCGGCTGCATTCCATGCCTTCGGTCACACCGGACGACAGGGGTGCGCAGGCCGTCGACGTGGCCTGCATGCGGGCCTGCTGTTCGTCCGGGCCCGTGACCGTCGCGCAGTTCTCGGCGCCGCCGAAGTGGATGCAGACCGTGCACTCGACGGAGGTCTCCGCCTGGGTCACGTAGAGGATGGCTGCGAAGAACAGGACCACGCAGAGCAGGCCGCCCGCCAACCTCAACCGTTCAAGCGGACCCAGTCCGCCAGGATCTGGAGCGCCTCCCGCTGCTGCGGAGAAAGTGCTTCCGGGCTGCTCTCGTCCTCGGCGGCTGCGTCGGCCGGCGGGATCGATGCCAGACCGTCTGCACCCTTTCCAGCCGTCGACGCGACGGATCCGTCCTTGGGCAGACCGCCGCTGCTGGCCCGGTCGCTCTTGACGTCGCCGGGCGTCTTGGCTGCCGCATCGTTCTCGCCGGCGGCGGCCGCTTCATCGGCAGTCTCGTCGGCACCGTCGGGCTTGTAGATGTCCGACAGATGGAGGACGCCGTTGCGCTCCTCCGTTTCCTCGATCTGCTTGAGGATGTCTGCGAACTCGGCGCTCTCTTCGACGCGCTTGCGCGAGAGCTCGGCCAGGGCCGCCACCCCTTCGGGCGTCACGGGTCGCCAGGGCAGATCCTCGCTGGTGCTGGACGTACCACTCGTGACGAGGAAGGCATCGATGGTCTGGCTCGGCAGAGAATAGTCCTGGTGCTTCTCACCCAGCTCGTTGGCGCTGTACAGGGACGGGAACACGATGTCGGCGCGGACGCCCTCGTGCTGGGTGGAGTTGCCGCCGGGGCGGAAGAAGAGGGCCGTGGTGACCTTGAGCGCGCCCAGGTCGCGGGGCAGGTTCACCATGCTCTGCACGGTGCCCTTTCCGAAGGTGTGATCGTCCCCGACGATGACTGCGCGCTTGTAGTCCTTCATGGCGCCCGCCACGATCTCGGACGCGGAAGCCGAAACGCGTGAGGTCAGCAGCACCATCGGGCCGTCGTAGAGCAGCGACTCGTCCGGGTCCGGAAGCACCGAGATCTTCGAATAGGTGTCCTTGACGGCCACGACGCCGCCATTGCGGATGAAGAAGCCGGCGATCTCGACGGAGTTCTCGAGCAGCCCGCCGCCGTTGCGAGACAGGTCCAGCAGCAGCCCGTCGGCCTTCTCGGCCTTCACCTGGCGCAGCAGGTCGCGCATGTCTCGCGAGCTCTGGCGCTCGGTGGGGTTCCGGCCGCCGTAGAAGGACGGCAGCTCGAGGACCGCCAGCTTGAGGGTCTTGCCGTCTTCGACGGGCACTTCCTCGAAGCGCAGCGCGGCGGCCTGGTCTTCCAGCTTGATCTCGTCGCGCATGATGCTGAGCACGAAGCGCTCGGTGTTCTCGCTCTGTCGCAAGATCGAAAGACGCACCGTCGTTCCGCGCTTGCCCCGGATCAGGCGGACGACGTCCCGCAGGTCCATGTCGATGATGTCGACGAACTCTCCGTCGGCCTGGGCGACGGCGATGATCTTGTCTTTGGGCTCGAGACCGCCGACACGCGCCGCGGCTCCGCCGGGGATGATCTTCTCGACGACCGAGTAACCGTCGCGCGAGGTGAGCGCCACGCCGATGCCCTCGAGCGACAGCTCCATCCCGATCTGGAAGTCTTCGACGGCTTCCGCGGTGAAGTAGTTCGAGTGCGGGTCGAGAGCCGTGGCGAACGAGTCGAGGAAGGCGCCGTAGACGTCCTTGTCTTCGAGTTCCTTCGCCCGCCGCGTCATCAGCTCGTAACGGTGGATGAGCTTGCGCTTGGCTTCCGACATCTCCTCTCCGTTGGAGAGGTAGTTCGACATCTGGAAGTGGACCAGCCGACGATAGAGATCGTCCTGGTCTTCCTTCGTTCGCGGACGCGCGCGCTTGTCCGGGTCGATGATGAGCTCGACGCTGGTGTCGAGCTCATAGTCGTCGCTGCCGACGAAGACGGTGACGAAGGCCTCCGCGACTTCGTAGCGCGCGATGAGATCGTTTCGGATCTCGAGCAATGCGATGCAGTCGCCGCGGCGGATGTCATGGAAGACACCCTGGAGCTTCTGCTCGAGCGCGGCCTGCTCGTCCACCAGGAAGAGCGACTTCGAGGGGTCGATCCGCTTGATGTAGCTCTCGACCGTGCGCTTGCGAAGCTCGTCGTTCAGGTAGCGGAACGAGTAGTGCTTGTTCAGGTAGGCCTTGAGCAGCTCGGGAACCCGGTCGCAGGAAAGTCCCGTGGCCGAGGCAGGTTGCGGGGCCAGCAGGGCGGCTGCGACGAGCGCGCCCGCCAGCGCCAGGCGTGCCGGAGTGCGGGCCCCGAACTGCCGAAGGGCGCGGGAAGAGGCCCGGGAAAAGAAGGAAATGGACTGCATGATTCTCATGATAACGACTTGTCGGACGGGGGGCGCTCTCACCTGACGCTCACGTGGCCGCTCGGGTGTGGCCATGTTCCGTCAGGAACGGAACGCCGGCAGGACCTTGTCGGCGAACAGGCGAGCGGGCTCCCGGGTGTCCCGACCGAAGAACTCGATCACGAAGCCCGAGCAGCCGTGCTTCCGGTGCTGCTCGATGCAGTCGATGACCCTCTCGGGCGTACCCCAGATGCCGTGCTCCTCGAGGCCGGCGCCGAGGTGGCCGCCGTAGATCTTCTGGGCACGGGCCAGGGAGGTCCTGGCTTCGTCTTCGGTCTCGGCAATGACCACGACGCACTGCTGTGAGATCCGAAGGGTGTCCCAATCCCGTTTCTCCTCGTCACATCGCCGCCGGAGCGCCTCGGCCTTCTGCCGGAGCTGGGCCTGGGCGATCGCCATGTTGTTCCAGATGTCGGCGTGGCGAGCGACGATTCCCATCAGCACCTTCTCGCCAGTGCCACCGATGAGGATCGGAGGCCGCCGGATGGGCTTCGGTTCGCTGACGGCGTCCTTGACCCGGAAGTGGCGCCCTTCGTAGCTGAAGCGCTCCTCGGTCCAGAGGCCCTTCAGGATGATCGCGGTCTCTTCGAGGGCGCGCATGCGCTCGGGGAGACTCGGGAACGAGCAGCCGGTCTGCTCGAATTCGGGCGCGAACCAGCCGGCGCCGAGACCCATGATCGTGCGACCCGACGAGACGTGGTCGATGGTGGCCACCTGCTTCGCGAGTACCGCCGGGTTGCGGAAGAAAGGCGGTGTCACGAGCGTGCCGAGGCCGACGTGCTCGGTAATGGCCGCGACGGCGGCAAGCTGACTCCAGGCCTCGAAGATCGGAAGGTTCGGCATCGGGACGCCGTAGATGTGGTCGCAGGCCCAGACTGAATCGAAGCCGCAGGCGTCGAAGGTCGTCGCAGCTTCTCGGACCTCGTCCCAGCTGCGTTTGATCTGGGGCAGCGTGACGCCGAAATGGCAGGAATCAGCGGGGGAAGCCATGCCTTCTCCTCGTTTACTGTGGGAAATCAGCGGTCTTCGCGCCCAGATACTACGGCTTGGCGACCTATTCGGGTCCTGAGGACGAATTCGGGTATTACCCGTGTTGACCCCCCATATGGGTGGGCCTAGTCTGCCTCGGATGAGCCAGCCCCTGATCGACCTCGAGAGCGTCGAGTCGGCGCGAGGTCCCCAGCCGGCGCTGGGGCAGCCCCGTGGCGTGAAGACGCGCGAGAAGCTGCTGAGTGCCGCCTGGGACCTGTTCGCGACGCGCGGCTTCGAGGGTACGTCAATTGGGGACGTGGCGCGGCGAGCTGAAGTTGGCGTCGGCACGGTCTATCACCACTTCCGCGACAAGCGCGCCATCCTGCTCGAGCTGCTCGAGTACGAGAACAGCGCGCTGATTACCAACACGAAGACGGGGGGCGGCGGTTTGAGCCTCGCTCTGGCGTCCGATGACTTCTCGGCTGCCTCGCAGGCCGTCCTGCGTATGGCCGCGGACGTGCGCAGGCGTCGTCCGAGCCTGCTGTTGATCGCGAGGGACGTCGGTCGGCGGGACCCGGAGGTCGCGGCCGTCTGCGCGCGGATCGACGCGTCGCGCGTGGAGAGCATGCGGGACGACATCGCGCTGGGGCAGCGACTCGGCAAGCTGCGCGCGGACGTAGACCTCGATCAAGCGTCGAAGATGGTGCAGACCATCATCGACGTGGGTCTCACGAAGATCGCCGAAGCACCCGAAACCGCGGTCGATGAACAGATCGAGATCCTCGCCGACCTGCTCAATTCGTACCTGCTCGCGCCGTAGTAGATGGCGCCGCCCGCGAAGCAGCCCGGACCGTCCGGGGCGCGCAGGACCCAGTCGCGTGGGCAGGCGACGCGCGAGAAGCTGTTGCGGGTCGCTCGCGAGCTCTTCGGGCGAGACGGCTACGAGGGCACCTCGATCGGTGAGGTCGCGCGACTCGCGGGCGTCGGCGTCGGAACCCTCTATCACCACTTCGCCGACAAGCGTGAGCTGTTGCTGGAGCTGCTCGATCGCGAGTCCGGCGAGACGAGCGCCGATCTCATGGGCGAACGTGGCGGCCCGCTCGCCAAGGCACTGCGAGCCCCGGACTTTCGCGCGTCGTTGATCGAGAGCCTGCGCCTGATTCGCAAGCTGCGCTTCAAGTACCCCGCCGTGTACATGATCGCGGTCGATCTGGCGCGCCGCGACCCCGAGGTGGCGGAGCGCTGCCGCGCCCACGAGGAGAGATACGCCGAGCTCACGCGGGTCGACGTGCGCATTGGCCTGGAGCTGGGCCGTATCCGCAAGGGGATCGACCCCGAGACGGCGGCCGTCACGATCTGCCGGTCCTTCGAGGCCGTCCTGCGCGACCTCATCACCACGGAGGGCGAGGAAGAAGACGCGCGTGCCGAGATCCTGATGGCCGAGCTGGCGGACATGATGGCGCGCTATCTGCTCGTCGACGACTGACGCGCTGCTTCTGCCCTGCCGTCGCTCTCGGCCGGTCCTGCTTCGCTATCCTCGCGCGTCCGCACGAATCCGAGAGCGCGCGAGGAGCAGCCCGTGGCCGACTTCCACTACCAGAAACCGTTCGAGCTGGGTCCCGACGGCACCGTCTATCGCAAGATCGAGAGTCCCGACGGAAGCGACTTCGTTTCCGAGGCCGAGTTCGAGGGACAGAAGATCCTGAAGGTGAAGTCGGAAGCGCTGACCGCGCTCGCCGCCGAGGCGATTCGCGACGTCTCGCATCTCTTCCGAACCGGTCACCTGGCGCAGCTTCGCAAGATCCTCGACGACCCCGAGGCGTCGGACAACGACCGCTTCGTCGCCCTCGAGCTGCTGCGAAACGCGAACGTGTCAGCCGGCATGATCCTGCCCTCCTGCCAGGACACGGGCACCGCCATCGTCGTGGGGAAGAAAGGCCAGCGCGTCTTCACCACCCCGGGCGCGGACGACAGCGACGACGCGGCGCTGGCCCGGGGCATCCAGCAGACCTACGACACCAGCAACCTGCGCTACTCGCAGATGGCGCCTCTCTCGATGTACGACGAGAAGAACACCGGGACCAACCTGCCAGCACAGATCGAGATCCAGTCCACGTCGGGTGACGGCTACGAACTGTTGTTCATCACGAAGGGCGGCGGCTCGGCGAACAAGACCTTCCTCTTCCAGGAAACGCGAGCGCTTCTGAACGAAGAGTCCCTGCTCGCCTTCATGGGCGAGAAGATCAAGATGCTGGGCACGGCGGCCTGTCCTCCCTACCACCTGGCGGTGGTCGTCGGCGGCACCTCGGCCGAGGCGACGCTCAAGACCGTGAAGCTCGCGAGTACGCGCTACCTGGACGGGCTGCCCACCACGGGCAATGAGCACGGTCGCGCCTTCCGCGACCTGCAGCTCGAAGAGGACATCCACGAGCTGACGCGCAAGACGGGCATCGGGGCCCAGTTCGGTGGCAAGTACTTCTGTCACGATGTGCGCGTCGTGCGCCTGCCGCGCCACGGTGCGTCGTGCCCCGTCGGCATCGGTGTCTCCTGCAGCGCCGACCGGCAAGTCCTCGCAAAGATCACCCGCGACGGCGTCTTCCTCGAGCAGCTCGAGACCGATCCCGCGCAGTTCCTGCCCGAGACCGAGTCGTTCGAGCTCGACGACAGTGTCGTGCGGGTGGACTTGAACGAGCCCATGGACGAGATCCGCCGGAAGCTGTCCCAGCACCCGGTGACCACGCAGCTGTCGTTGACGGGCACTTTGATCGTGGCCCGGGACATCGCCCACGCGAAGCTCAAGGAACGCCTGGATGCCGGCGAGGGCCTGCCCGACTACTTCAAGGACCACATCGTCTACTACGCCGGTCCTGCCAAGACGCCCGAGGGCTACGCGTCCGGCTCCTTCGGGCCCACGACTGCCGGCCGCATGGATTCCTACGTCGACCTCTTCATGGAGAACGGCGGCAGCTTCATCAGCCTCGCCAAGGGCAACCGGTCCGCGCAGGTGACGGAGGCCTGCAAGAAGCACGGTGGCTTCTATCTCGGTTCGATCGGCGGGCCGGCCGCGATCCTGGCGAAGAACTGCATCAAGGACGTGGCGGTCGTCGAGTACGAGGAACTCGGGATGGAGGCGATCTGGAAGATCGAGGTCGAGAACTTCCCGGCGTTCATCGTGGTGGACGACAAGGGAAACGACTTCTTCAAGCAGCTCTGAAGCCCAGGACCCCGAGCCCCGTGAAGGTCCAGCAGATCCACTCGGTAGAGGACCCTCGAGTGAAGGACTATCGGGGCGTTCGGGACCGCGATCTCTTCTTCGAGTACGCGAGCTTCATGGTCGAGGGCCGCGCGAACGTCCGACGCCTGATCGCCGACTCTCCCTATCAGCCGCGTTCCCTCTTCATGTCCGTCCCGGCCCACGCCGCCATGGGCGACGTCCTCGAGCAGCTGCAACCGGACACCCCGTTGTTCGTGGCGTCGCGCGAGGTTCTCAGCGAGGTTGCCGGCTTCGACGTCCACCGCGGCTGCCTCGCGCTCGGCGACCGCGGAGAGGCCCGCCCGCCGGCGGCGCTGCTTGCGGCTCCGGGATGCCCATCGGTGGTTCTGGTCCTCGAGGGTCTCACCGATCCGGACAACGTGGGAGCCTTGTTCCGCAACGCGATGGCGTTCGCCGCCGATGCAGTGCTGCTGAGTCCACGCTGCTGCGACCCGCTCTACCGCAAGGCGATCCGGGTCTCGATGGGTGCGTCGCTGTGCTTGCCGACGGCCCGCTTCGAAGACTGGCCCGGCGATCTCGCCGTGCTGCGCGCCGCGGACTATCGCGTCGTGGCCCTCGATCCCGGCCCGGGCGCCATCGACCTTGCCCCGAGCTCCGAACGCCTGAGCGATCAGCTCGGTCCGCGCGTCGCACTGGTGCTCGGACGCGAAGGACCCGGTCTGTCGGACGAGCTGCGCGCCGCCGCCGATCTGAGACTGCGGATTCCGATGGCGCCCGGCTTCGACTCGTTGAACGTCGCGACCGCCGGTGCGCTCGCGCTACAGCATTTGTTTTCCTGGAGGTCGGACCGTGGCTGACCCGCGCTTCGTGGTGGTGAAGACGGGAAGCACCGTGCCCGCACTGCGGGAGCGCCGGGGCGATTTCGAAGTCTGGATCGCGGACGGCCTCGGCTGCGGGCCCGCCGATCTCGACGTCGTGTCGGTCTACGAGGGAGACCCGTTGCCGGATGTGGCCGCCGGCACCGCGGTCGTCGTCACCGGGTCGCCGGCCTTCGTGTCCGAGCGGGATCCCTGGAGTCTGCGCACCGAACAATGGCTCGTGCCGCTGGTGGAACGCGAGGTTCCGCTGCTCGGCATCTGCTACGGCCACCAGCTGCTGGCCCAGGCCCTGGGCGGCGAGGTGGGCCCGAATCCGCGTGGGCGCAGCATCGGCACCGTCGAGGTGGATCTTCGGCGAGCCGCAGCCCGCGAGGACGAGCTGCTCGGCGCGCTTCCGCAGCCGGCCGCGTTGCACGTCACACACATCGAATCGGTGCTGCGCCTGCCCGAAGGCGCCGTCCTGCTCGGCGAGAGCCCGACGGATCCCCACCACGCGTTCGCCGTCGGGCCGCGCGCGTGGGGGGTGCAGTTCCATCCGGAGTTCGACGCGGACATCGTGCGCGGTTACGCGACCGCGCGCGAGGACGACCTCCGCGCCGAAGGCATCTCGCCGGAAGTCGTCACCGCCGGGATCCGGGAGACGCCGCACGGGCGGTCGGTCTTGCGACGCTTCGCCGAGATCGCCGGCGAGGCCGGACCCCGGTAGAGCGTGGCCTGGCAACGGGACTTCGCGACGGTGGTCTCGGGTGTGCCGCGCTCGGGTACTTCTCTCGTGATGCAGATGCTCGGCGCGGGCGGCGTGCCCTTGCTGACCGACGACGCTCGCGTCGCCGACGAAGACAATCCCCGGGGCTACTTCGAGTACGCCCCGGTGAAGGCATCGGCTCGGGACCTCGGGTGGTTCGCGCGGGCACCGGGTCGTGCCGTCAAGGTGATCCACTCGCTGCTGTCTCTGCTGCCTCGCGAAACCGAGCTGCGGATCGTGTTCGTCGAGCGCGACCTCGGCGAGGTGCTCCGATCCCAGGCGCGCATGCTCGCGCGAGCCGGTGCACCGGCGGCGGGGGAGGTCGACGAAGCGCGGCTGGCAGAAATCTTCGCCGGGCAGATTCGCGAGGCGCTCGCCGACGCGGGGCGCCGCCCCCGGGTTGCGGTGTTGCGGCTCGAGCACCGCGACCTGCTCGAACGCCCCGACGTGGCGGCGGCGCGGATGGCCGCGTTCCTGGGAGGCGGGCTGGACATCCAGGCGATGATCCGATGCGTGGAGCCAGCGCTCCACCGGAATCGAGAGGAATCGTAACCAATTGGATTGAATGCGTTATTCGGACTTCAGGCTCTCCCGGGCTGACAATGCGAGTCATTACTCTTAGAATGATCGGATGGAATATCGCGTCGAGCAGCTGGCCGACCTCGCGGGTGTCCGGGTGGACACCATCCGCTTCTACCAGGGAAGGGGACTGATCCCGGCGCCCGAGAGGCGAGGGCGCACGGCGATCTACGACGACCGGCATCTCGAACGGCTCCGCCGCGTTCGCGGTCTCCTCGACGAGGGCTTCAGCCTCGCCCAGATCCGGCGGCTGCAGGACGCGGAGGGCGGTTCCCGGCAAGCGCCTTCGGGCCCGGGGCCCGACCTGCTGCAGGCCCTGGTCGAGGCGCACGTCGGCGAGCGCAGCTTCAGCCGCGCCGAGCTCGCGGCGGAGGCCGGCGTGCCCGAGCCGCTGATCGCGGCGGTCGCCAGCGCCGGCTTGATGGAGCCCATTCGCGTGGATGGCGAGGATCGCTTCACCGACGCCGATCTCGAGATGGCGCGCGCGGCGCTCGCGATTCTCGGTCAGGGCTTCCCGCTCGATGCGCTCCTGAATCTCTCGGTCCACCACGCGCGGCACGTACAGGACGTCGCGGACCGGGGCATCGACCTCTTCGACGATCACGTGCGCAAGCAGCCGGATGCACAGCCGGACGTCATCACCGACGCCTTCCGGCAGCTGCTTCCGCATGTGACCCGGCTGGTGGCGCTGCACTTCCAGCGCACCCTCGTGAACCGCGCCCTGGAACGTCTGCAAGCGAGCGGTGAGAGCACCGCCCTGCAGCAGGCCCTGGCAGCAACGGAGTCGTTGCGCCTGGAGGTTTCTTGGCGCTGATCGCGCAGGAGCATCTTCCCAAGGGAGCGCAAAAGCGGGTGGCCGTGCGGGCGATGTTCGATCGCATCGCGCCCCGTTACGACGCGCTCAACCGCCTCTTCACCGGGGGTCTGGACCAGCACTGGCGCCGGCTGACCCTGGACCTCGTGGGCGTGGGAGCAGAGGACCGCGTCCTCGACCTCGCCTGTGGGACCGGCGACCTGCTCGAGATGGCTGGCCGCCGGGGGGCCTCCGCGATCGGCGTGGATCTCGCGATGGGGATGCTGCGCGCGGGACGCAGTCGCCTTCCGCGTCATGCCTTCGTGCAGGGAGACGCGGCGGCGCTCCCGTTGCGGGACGGCAGCTTCAGTGTCGTCGCCTGCGGCTTCGCCTTTCGCAACTTCGTGAGCGTCCCGGGCGTGTTGGCCGAGTTCGCGCGGGTACTCGCGCCCGCCGGGCGTCTGGCGGTGATCGACGTCGATCGCCCGGGCAACGGCGTCGTCCGTGCGGCGCACTCGGCCTACTTCGACCGCCTGGTGCCCTGGATGGGGGGCCTGCTCTCGGACCGGGATGCGTACCGCTACCTGCCGAGCTCGACCGAGTACCTGCCGGATGCCGCCGTGTTGCACGGTTGGTTCGAGGCGGCGGGCTTCGAGGCGGTCGCGCGACGCTCGCGTCTGCTGGGCACCGCTCAGATCTGGACGGCGGTGCGGTCGTGAACGCGTACGAGGCGATCGTCTCGCGGCTGCACGCCGGGGTCGTTGCGATGCGCAGCGAACCGGCGTCGACGACCCTGTGCGCGATCCGGCTGCGGGTGTCCGACCCGATCGATTGGCTCGGCGCCTTCGCCCGGGGCGAGGAACTCGAACGCTTCTACTGGGATCGTCCAAGCTGCGCGGAACGAATCCTGGGCCTGGGCGTCGCGCGGGCGATCGAGACCGCCGGCCCCGAACGCTTTCAGGCCGCGGTTTCTGGCGGCGACGCACTGTTCGATGACCTGACGCTCGTCGGCGACGAGGGCCCGGACGACCGGGGCCCCCTGCTTCTCGGCGGCTTCGCGTTCGCGGACGCTGCGCCTCCGAGCGAACCGCATGCGGGCGACGATGTCTGGCGAGGGTTCCCCCCCGGCCGCTTCGTGCTTCCGGAGCTGCTGCTCGTGGCCCGTGACGGAGAGTGCTGGCTGACCGTCTGCCTCGAAGCCGAGCAGGTGGCCGACGGAGGCGACCGCGTCCTGGCCCGGGTGACCGAGCTCGTCGCAGCGGTCTTCGACGATTCTTCGCCGGGGCTGCGCGCCGAAGGAGCCACGGGCTTCGACCGCGAAGGACCCCGGGGCATGGCGGCCGGACCGGAGTACCGCGTGCGTTCGGACCGGTCTCACGCGGACTACCGCGCACAGGTCGAAGCCGCGCGCGCGGCCATCGCCGCAGGCGATCTCGAGAAGGTGGTCCTGGCCCGCAGCCTGCGCGTTCGACTCGACGGCCGCTTCGATCTTCCGGGCCTGCTGCGCCGACTGACCCGCATCTATCCGGACTGCGTGACCTTCGCGGCGTCGCGACCGGGCGTCTGCTTCCTGGGCGCGACCCCGGAGCTGCTGGTGGCCCGCAAGGGACGGCGGGTCGTTTCGGGCGCCCTGGCAGGGTCGGCCGCACGTGGACGAACGCCCGAAGACGACGCGCGCCGCGGACGCGAGCTGCGGGAAAGCAAGAAGGACCAGGAAGAGCACGCCGTCGTGGTGCGTGCGATCCAGGAGGCGCTCGCACCCTTCTGTGAATCGCTGTCCCTGCCCGAAGCGCCCCGGCTGCTGCGCCTCGAGGGGATCCAGCATCTGCACACACCCATCGAAGGCGTGTTGCGACCGGGACCCGGCCCCACGTCGCTGATCGCGCTGGCAGAGCGGCTGCATCCGACCCCGGCCGTGGGCGGTGCGCCGCGGGCGGCTGCCGTCGACTGGATCTCCCGCTGCGAGGGCTTCGATCGCGGCTGGTACGCGGCGCCTCTGGGCTTCGTCGATCGCGCGGGAGACGGCGAGCTGCGGGTCGCCCTGCGCTCGGCGCTGGTCCGTTGCGGCGACGAGGGCGACGAGGCGCTGCTGTTCGCGGGAGGCGGCATCGTCGCGGACTCGGATCCGCATCTCGAGCTCGAGGAGACCCGGATCAAGCTGCGGGCGCTGTTGGCGCCGCTGACCGAGATCTGACGATGACAGCGATTTCCGACGCGCCCAACTCCAGCTCGCCCAACCCCAACTACCGCTTCGCGGCGGCGTTGTTCGCGGGGCTGGCTCGGGCGGGGGTCGGGCATGTGTGCATCTCGCCGGGCTCGCGTTCGACGCCGCTGTCGGTCTGCGCTGCCCGGCAGCCGGGTCTGCGGGTGTCGGTGCACGTCGATGAACGAAGTGCGGGGTTCTTCGCGCTGGGGCTCGCGCGAGCCAGCGGGTCGCCGGTGGCTCTCGTCTGTACGTCGGGGACGGCCGCAGCGAACTACCTGCCCGCGGTCGTCGAAGCGAGCCACGCGCGGGTGCCCCTGGTCGTGTTGACCGCCGACCGCCCGCCCGAGCTCCGCGACTGGGACGCCGGCCAGACCATCGATCAGATCAAGCTCTATGGCGGCTACGTGCGCTGGTTTGCCGAGCTTCCCACACCGGACGCGAGCCCCTGGCTCGAGCGGGTCGGCGCGGGCCTGGCGGCCCGGGCGGTCGCGCAGGCGTGTGGGCAGGGCGGATCGCCAGGGCCCGTGCACCTCAACTGTCCCCTGCGAGAGCCCCTCGACCCCGTCGGCTGGACGGGTCCGGGTCCCGCCGCCGAGGCCGCAGCGGCTCCGCGCAGCGCGGTGGTCTACGAACGGCCCCTGCCGACAGCGTCGCCCGAAACCGTCGAAGCACTCGCCGCGCTGGCCGCGCCCGGGACGCGCGGCGTGATCGCGTGTGGTCCCCAGGCTTGGGACCCCGAGCTCGGCGCGCAGGTCGAGAAGCTCGCGCGGGCTGCCGGCTGGCCGGTGATCGCGGATCCCGCCTCGAACCTGCGCGCGGGACCGCACGCCGGCGCAGATTCTCCGGTCGTGGCGTCCGCCGACTTCCTGTTGCGCAGCGACCGCTTCGCCGCGGACCACGCGCCGGATGTCGTGCTGCGCCTGGGCTCGACCCCGGTCAGCAAGGCGGTCCGGCTGTGGCTCGAACGGCATCCGCCCCAGGAGCTCATCGTCGTCGATCCGTTCGGCGGCACCAGCGATCCGAGCCAGCTTGCCACGCGGGTTCTCGCCGTCGATCCCGCTTCGCTATGCGCTTCCTGGGCGAGGGCCGTCGGGCCCGGGCAGCGCGACGAATGGCTGTCGAGCTGGCGCCGTGCAGACGGCCGCGCGTCGCGGGCGCTCGCGGACGTGTTCGACGCGGACGACGCGCTCCACGAGCCGCGGGCCGTCCGCGAGTTGTGGCAAGCGTTGCCCGACGACGCCGTGCTGTACGTCTCGAACAGCATGCCCATCCGACACCTCGACGCCTGCATGCCCGTGGACGCCCGCCCGGTGCGGGTGCTCGCCAATCGCGGCGCGAACGGTATCGACGGCATGGTGTCGAGCGCGCTCGGGGCGGCGGCCGCCGACGTTGGGCCCACGGTGCTGCTGACCGGCGATCTGGCGCTCGTGCACGACCTGGGGGGGTTGCTGGCCGGTCGCGAAGGTCGTTCTCCGGGACTGTCTCTCACCATCGTCGTCCTCGACAACGACGGCGGCGGCATCTTCAGCTTCCTGCCGATCGCCGCCCACGGCGAGTCCGTGCGCTTCGAAGAGCTGTTCCGGACGCCCCACGGCCTGGACTTCGCCCACGCGGCGCGGCTCTTCGGTGCCGGCTACGCCCGGGTGGAGTCGGTCGCGCACTACCGTGCGGCCTTGAAGGACGCCTTCTCGCAACGGAGCTCGCAGGCGGGCGCGGGCGCCGGCGTGGGTGTGAGCATCGTGCACGTGCCCTGCGACCGCGACGCCAGCGTCGCGCAGTTCCGCACCCTCGGCGCCGCGGTCGCGCGCGCTGCGGAAGAGGGCCTCCGGTGATGGTGGTGCGTGACGCGTTCGTCGAGGCCGCGGGCATCCGGACCCGTGTGCGGCATTGGAACGAGCGCGGGCCGGAGACGCCGATGCTCGTCTTGCATGGCTTCACCGGCTGCATCGAGAGCATGCAGGGCGTGTGCGAGCGCCTCGGCCGCGACCGCCCGGTCATCGCCCTTGACCTCGTCGGGCACGGCGAGACCGAGGTGCCGGGCGACCCCGGTCGTTACGCGATGGACGCTTGCGTCGATCACGTGGCGGCCACTCTCGATACACTCGCGATCGCTCGTCCGGTGCACGTCCTCGGCTACTCGATGGGCGGTCGGGTCGCGTTGTCCCTGGCGGTCGCGCACCCGCGCCGGGTGCGTTCCCTGGTCCTGGTCGGGGCGAGCCCGGGACTCGCCGACCCGGTAGACCGGGCGGCGCGGGTACGGGCGGATCGCGCGCTTGCCGAACAGGTCGAACGCGAGGGCCTCGCGCGCTTCGTCGACCACTGGATGGCACTGCCGCTGTTCGAGTCACTGGCCGCGCTCGGGTCGGACTTTCTCGCTGCCCTGCGCGCCCAGCGCATGCGCTGCGACCCGCGCGGGCTCGCGCACAGCTTGCGCGGCATGGGGACGGGTGCGATGCCGCCCCTGCACGACCACCTGCCCTCGGTCGAGCGGCCGGTGTGCCTCGTCGCCGGGTCGCGCGACGCGAAGTTCGTCGCCCTGGCCGAAGCCATGCGATACCGGCTGCCCGACGCCCGCTGCGATCTCGTCGAAGGTGTCGGTCACGCGGCGCACCTGGAAGACGAGGCCGCCTTCGCGCGCATTGCGCGCAGCTTCCTTTTCGAACTCGAAGAACAGGAGATCCGAACATGAGCCAGAACCCCGCAGAGACCCGCCAGATTGCGGGCGCCTCGTGGAAGTCCATCCGCGACTACGAGGACATCCGCTTCGAAGGCGACGGAGAAGGGATCGCGAAGATCACGATCTGTCGTCCCGAGGTGCGCAACGCGTTCCGTCCCGAGACCACCGCGGAACTGATCGACGCGTTCATGCGCGTGCGCGAGATGCAGGACGTCGGCTGCGTCTTGCTCACCGGGGAGGGCGATCTGGCCTTCTGTTCCGGTGGGGATCAGCGCGTGCGCGGCGACGATGGCTACGTCGGCGGGGATGGTGTGCCGCGACTCAATGTGCTCGACCTGCAGAAGCTGATCCGTTCGTTGCCGAAGCCGGTGATCGCGCTGGTGGCGGGCCACGCGATCGGCGGGGGTCATGTGCTGCACGTCGTCTGTGACATGACCATCGCCGCAGAGAACGCGCGCTTCGGCCAGACGGGCGCCCGCGTCGGCAGCTTCGACGGTGGCTTCGGTGCGTCCTATCTGGCGCGGCACGTCGGACAGAAGAAGGCGCGGGAGATCTGGTACCTGTGTCGCCAGTACGACGCCCAGCAGGCGGAACGCATGGGTCTCGTCAACGCCGTCGTTCCCCTCGAGCAGCTCGAACGCGAGGGGGTCGCGTGGGCGCGGGACATCCTGTGCCACAGCCCCCTGGCGATCCGCATGCTGAAGTCGTCGTTCAACGCCGAGCTCGACGGGCAGGCGGGGATCCAGGAGCTGGCGGGCAACTCGACGTTGCTCTTCTACATGACGGAGGAAGCCCAGGAGGGTCGCAACGCCTACAACGAGAAGCGGGCGCCGGACTTCGGTCGCTTCCCGTGGCGTCCGTGACGAGTGCGACCGCTTCCGGCACCCAGCTGAGCGCGCTCCAGGCCTGGGTGCTGGCGGCGCGCCCGCGCACCCTGCCGGTTTCCGTCGGTCCCGTCCTCGTGGGGACGGCGGTGGCGTTCGGGGAGGGGGGCGCGCGCTGGTTGCCGGCTTGCGCGGCATTGGTGGGCGCGCTGCTGCTCCAGATCGGGAGCAACCTCGCCAACGATCTGTTCGACTTCGAGAAGGGCGCCGACGGGGCCGACCGCATCGGCCCGGTGCGCGCGTCGCAGCTGGGTCTGCTCTCGGCCCGGCAGATGCGCGTCGGGATGTCACTGGTGTTCGCCGCCGCGGCCGCGGTCGGCGTCTACCTGGTGTGGCTCGGCGGGTGGCCCATCGCCTGCGTGGGGGTCGCGTCCATCGCGGCGGCCCTCGCCTACACGGGTGGGCCGTGGCCCTTCGGCTATCGCGGGCTCGGCGACCTCGCGGTGTTCGTGTTCTTCGGCGTCGTCGCCGTGGTCGGAACCGCCTACGTGCAGACCGGGTTCTTCTCGATGCTCGCCGTGTTCGCCTCTTTGCCGGTGGGATGCCTCGCGACCGCGATCCTGGTGGTCAACAACACCCGGGACATCGAAACCGACGCCGCCGCCGGCAAGCGGACCCTGGCTGTCCGCCTGGGGCGGGACGCGTCGCGTTGGGAGTATCGGCTGCTGCTCTTCCTGTCCTTCGCGTCGCTGCCGCTGTTCGTCGCGAGCGGCTCCGCGTCTCTCGCGAGTCTGGCGGCGCTCGGACTCCTGCCCGTGGCGCTGCGACTCGAGCGGGTCGTCTCGACGCGCACCGACGGGCCCTCCCTGAACGAGGCCCTGGCCGGTACCGCCCGGCTGGGCTTCCTCTTCTGTCTTCTCTATTCGCTCGGTTTCGCGGCGAAGGGCTTGGCGGAGGGCTTGGAGAAGGCCTTGTGAACGCGATCGCGCGCGCCTGGCTGCGACCCTTTTGCGTGGCATTGCGCGAGCCCCTCGCGACGGCGGCGGGCTCGATCGAAGCCCGAACGGGTGTGCTGGTGGTGCTCGAGGACCGTGCGGGGCGCGTGGGCGTTGGCGAAGCGTCCCCGCTACCGGGACGGCTCGCCGGCCCGGTAGAGAACTTGCCCGCGTGCCGCGAGGCGCTCGCACGGGCGGTCGAAGGTCTCGAGGGATGTGACCCGGAGAGCGTTCTCGCGGGAGACGGGTCGGAAGTCGTGCCGCTCGCGGCGCGCTTCGCCCTCGAGAGCGCGTTGATCGACCTGGTGGCCCAGGCCCGGGGTGTTTGCGGGGCGGACTGGCTCGCCGGCGGACGCGCGCCCCACGACCGGGTTCCGGTGAACGCCCTCGTGGGGGGTGGGGACGCCGGCGCCGTGGGCCGCGCCGCGCGCTGTCTGGTCGCGCGGGGGTACGGCACCTTCAAGCTCAAGGTCGGGATGGACGGTCTTGGGGACGACATCGAACGCGTTGCGTCCCTGCGCCAGGCGGTCGGGAGCCGGGCGTGCGTGCGGCTGGACGCCAATGGCGCCTGGTCGCCCGAACAGGCCGAAGAGGCTGTCGCCGCGCTGGCCCGCCTCGAGGTCGAGTACATCGAGGACCCGATCTGCATCGAGAGCCGAAGCGACGTCGCCTGCCTGGCCGCGCTGCGCGCCGCCTCGCCCGTACCGCTGGCGGTGGACGAGTGCACCGCCGACCCGGATCTCTTGTGCGAGGTGCTTGCGAAGGAAGCGGCCGATCGACTCATCCTGAAGCCGCCGTCTCTCGGTGGGCTGCGCGCGACCCGGCGCAGGGTGCGGGACGCAGCTGCCCAGGGGGTCGCGTGCGTGTTGACGTCCAGCATCGACACCGCGGTCGGACTGGCGGCGACCCTGCACCTCGCCGCGTCGCTGCCCGGTGCGGCGCCCGCCTGCGGCCTGGGCACCGCCGAATGGCTGGCGGAAGACGTCGCGCCGCCGCCTGCCGTCCGCCAGGGCGTCATGGCGTTGCCCGAGGGTCCGGGGATGGGCGTGGTCGTGGCGTTGTGAGGGCGACCGGGGTGCAAAAGCGCGCGCGGGAGACTTCCTGGCTCGAGTCGCGCGCAGCAGACACACCGCATGCTCCGGCGCTCCGGCTGCCGGGACGCCGACAGCTGTCCTTCGCGCAGCTCGCAGACGAGGCGGCGGTCGTGGCGTCCGGGCTCGCGCAGGCAGGCGTGGCGCCGGGGGACGTGGTTGCCACCTTGCTCGGCTCCGCCGACTTCGCGTCGGTGGTGCACGGGATCTGGCGGTGCGGCGCGACCGTGTTGCCCGTGAACCCGCGCCTGACCGAGCCGGAAGTGACCTTCCAGCTGGGGGACGCCGGTGTTCGCTTCCTGGCTCACGGACCGGCCGAGCTGGCCGATCGAGCGGGCGCGCTCGCCTTGCAAGTTCCTTTTCTCACTGGGCTCACTGGGCTCACGACGCGGTCGGCGAAGCGTTCGGCGCTTCCCGACGGTGCGCCTCCGGCAGCACCGACTCTCCCCGAGCGCCCGCTCGCGATCCTGTATACCAGCGGAACCACTGGGCGCCCCAAGGGCGCCGTCCTGACCGCCGCCAACTTCCTGGCGAGTGCGCGTGCCTCCCAGCAGCACCTCGGTTCGCGCGCCGGCGACCGATGTCTGGCGTGCATGCCCTTGTTCCACGTCGGGGGGTTGTCGATCCTGGTGCGCTCGCTGCTAGCGGGCTCGTGTGTGCAGGTGCAGGAGGGCTTCGACCCGGGCGCCGTCGCCCGGGCGCTCGAGGACGACGAGATCACTGACGTGTCCTTCGTCGCGAACATGCTGGCCCGGGTGATTGCAGCGCGGGGCGACGCCAAGGCTCCGGCGTCGCTTCGCAACGTGCTGGTGGGCGGCGGGCCCGTGCCTGAGCCGCTGTTGCAGCAAGCGCGCTCGCTGGGATATCCCGTGGCTCCCACCTACGGGCTCACCGAGGCGACCTCCCAGGTGGCGACCCGTGCGCCGGACGATGATTCGGCCCAGGGGCTGCGTCCCCTGCCGGGCGTCGAGCTGCGCGTCGGGCCCGACGGCGAGATCTGCGTGCGCGGTGAGATCGTGATGTCGGGCTATCTCGGTCGACCCGACGAGACCGCGAAGACCTTACGGGACGGCTGGTTGCACACCGGGGACCTCGGCCAGCTGCACGCGGACGGCACGCTCACGGTCCTCGACCGACGGCGCGACCTGATCGTGTCGGGGGGAGAGAACATCTACCCCGCCGAGCTCGAAACCGTCTTGCTCGCCCATCCCCAGGTCGCCGAGGTGGGGATCGGCCGTCGGTCCGACGCGCGCTACGGCGCGCGGCCGGTGGCCTGGTTCGTCCCGGCGCCCGAGACGCCGGCGCCCACTCCGGATGAGCTGCTGGCGTTCTGTCGTTCGCGACTCGCGGCCTTCAAGCTGCCCGTGGCCTTCCACCGGGTCGAGGCCCTGCCGCGTACCGCCGCCGGAAAGCTGAAGCGTTTCCTGCTCGTGGAGCCAGGCTCCTAGCCCCAATGCGTGCATGACGGATCAGGGGCTAGTCGTCGGTGGGCTCGAGCTGCTTCTCGTCGAGATGGCTCGCGATGACGCTCCGCACGTGCGCCGTCAGCTCTTCGACGTTCATGTGGGAGAAGCTCTCGTAGGGGATCCGGTCGAGCACCGTGATCGAGATCGGGTGACGGCCCTGTAGGACGAAGCCGCGCTTCGGGAGCGCGTCGGAGGTTCCCTTCAGGACGATCGGGTGGACGGGAGACCGGGTCTTGAGGGCGATCTCGAAGGCACCCGTCTTGAACTGACGCATGCGTCCGGAAGGAGATCGGGTGCCTTCCGGAAACATCATGACCGAGTTTCCCTCGGACAGGGTCCGTTCACACTCGCGCATCATCTGGACGACGCTCGAGCGGTCGCCCCGGGTCAGCGCGATGTAGCGGTTGAGACGCATGTTCCAACCGATGAACGGGACCCGGAAATTCTCGACCTTCGACACCCACTTGAAGTGTCGGAAGATCCGGAACATCACCAGGATGTCGACCAGGGACAGGTGGTTCGCGACGAAGACACAGGCCTCGCTCTCGTCGATCTCGTCCCGACCCGTGACGGAGACCGGCCAGGCCGGGTTCAGCCAGGTGTAGAGGCTCGCCCAGAAGCAGGTCACCCGGTGCAGGTAGAAGAGACGCTTGTCGAAGGGCGCGGTGATCGCCCAGGTCAGCACCGCCACCGGAAACATCGCGATGGAGGACAGGGACAGGAACGCCCAGAACACACAGGAGTAGATGGCGCGCATGGGGGCCCATCCTACACGCTCGCGAAAGCCCCGTCTCTCTTCTGGAAATTGGCGCTCTCGGGGCGGGGAGGCCCTTCCCCCGTGCAGCGAATGCTGCGAAAGTGGGCACTGGGAGAGGTGACTGGGCGGGAACCTTCCCGTGCCCGGCGACGTCCAGACAGGCCGTGGCATGGAACTTGCTCCCATCGGTTTCGGATTGCCGGAGGCTTCCAATGAAGGTGTTCGATCTTCGATTCACCGACGCCGCGAGCATGCAGTCGGCCTTCCATCGTGCCCAGGACCGGTCGGCCGTCGACAGCTGCACCCTCGACCCGGACGAGCTGCGCATGCGCTTCGTCGCGCCCAACGACGATGCCGACGAGCTGGCGCACCGGATCTATCTCGATGGCGGCCTGAAGTGGTGCAGCGGCCACGTGCTGGAAGCGCAGGAACGTTGACGCCCCAGCCCACGCAAGAGCCGGCGCAAGAGCCGGCGCAAGAGCCGGCTCAGCAGGCGGAGACGAGGGCGCGGAACAAGGCCAGCCGTCCGTCGCCGTCCAGCTTCTCGGGGTGCCATTGAACCCCCAGCAGGAAGTCCGGCCCCTCCGACTCGACGGCCTCGATGACACCGTCGGGGCTTCTGGCGCTGACGCGTAATCCCGTCCCGGCTTCCTCGACGGCCTGATGATGCAGGCTGTTCACCGGGGACGCGGGATCGCCGAGGATGGCCGCCAGACGCGACCCCGGTGAGACCTGGATCGGATGCCGTCCGCTGTCTTCGGGCAGTGCGTGGAGCTGCGCGTCGGGCAGGTCCGAGGGAAGGTGGTGATGCAAGCGGCCGCCGTGTCGCAAGCACACGAGCTGCATCCCGTAGCAGATGCCGAGCACCGGGATGCGACGGGCCAGGGCGGCGGCGAGCAGTCGCGAATCGAAGTCGATCTGTACTTCCGGGGTGGGATCGAAGACACCTTCCGGGTAGCCCGACGAATCCTCCGGCGGAAAGTCGTCGCCGCCCGGGATCACGAGAGCGTCGATGCGCGAGACGAGGTCTTCCGGCGTCCGCTGAACGGGAAGGTGGACCGGGCTGCCGCCCGCATCATCGACCGCCCGCGCATAGGCGAGGTCGACATACACATAATCGCGTCCCTGCCGCCAGCGGCCGCGATCGTCCAGGCACTGGGAGATTCCCACGATGGGCGGCATCCGGTGCGCAGTATATGCTCCGTCCCCATGACACGCATCGTCATCGCCGGTTGTGGCTACGTCGGCTCTGCGCTGGGCGTCGAGCTCGTCGGCGAAGGTCACGAGGTCTTCGGACTGCGGAGGGACCCATCGCGGCTGCCATCGGGCATCGAGCCCTTGCAAGCCGACCTGTCTCGGCGCGAGAGCGCCCTCGTCCTGCCGTCCGGGGTCGACTTCGCGGTCTATTGCGCGTCGCCCGACGACGCCTCGCCGAACGCCTACCGCCGTGCCTACCTCGACGGCCTCGAGCTCTTCCTGCGCACCCTCCGGGAGCAGGGCGAGAAGCCGCGGCGGATCCTCTTCACGTCGAGCACGTCCGTGTACGCGCAAGACCGCGGCGAGTGGGTCGACGAGGAGTCTCCCGCGCGACCGACCCGACCTGCCGGCGAGACGCTGCTGCTCGCCGAGCGTCTGCTGCTGGCGAGCGGGCTGCCCGCCAGCGTGGTCCGCCTGGGTGGGATCTACGGCCCCGGCCGAATGCGCTTGATCGAGCAGGTGGCGAGCGGCGCGGCGCGGATCGACCCGGAACCGCACTTCACGAACCGGATCCACCGGGACGATGCCGCCGGATTGCTTCGCCATCTGATCGCGCTGGCGTCCCGGCCCGACCCGCCGGAGCTTTTGGATCTGTACCTGGGCGTCGACTGCGACCCCGCGGACGAGGCCGACGTCCTGCGCTTCCTCGCCGCCGGGTTGTCTGTCGATCCGCCCCCGCCTCGCGGCTCGGCTGACCCGGCTCCCCGGCGTCGGGCGGGCAGCAAGCGCTGCCGCAACGACCGCATTCGGGCGTCCGGCTACGCATTCCGGGTGCCGAGCTTCCGCGAGGGCTATCCGGGAATCGTTCGTGCCTGGCGCGCGGCCCACGGTGGCTGACGGCGGGGTTGCCGCCGCCAGCACGGCCGATCGCAGAAAGTGTGGGGCGCGCCTGTAGAAGTACACCGCTGCTGTACGCCGGACTCAACAGGGTAAACCCTCAGGCCGATACGCAGCGGCGATGCAGCTCGACAAGTCTACGACGCAGGGTGCCTTTTTCGCGCTCTTCTCGATGTGCACCCTGGTGTTCGCGTTGCCGGGGTTCGCTCAGCAGGCGGAGCCCCCGGCGGCGCCGCCGCGTGCGTCGGTCCCGGTGGTGGTGGCGCCTGGCCAGGTCGATCCGGCCTTCGAGGGCGTCGCGGAAGGCTACGCGGAGTTCATCCGCCAGCAGATTGCACGCGTCGGCATCGAGGTGCGACCGGGGAAGGAAACGCGCCGCGTGATGCAGGTTCGCGGCGAGCCCGATGCGCCGGAAAGACAGACCGAGGCGCAGCTCGAGCGCGCGCGACTGACCGGTGCGAAGCTCGCGGTGCTCGCCGACCTGCGCGAAGGCCGCGGAGTCGTCGAAGTCGACCTGCGCGTCTATGCCATCGACGGCCCGCAAGGCGAGTCCGCCGGTCTGATCGGCGGCGGTCTCGGCGTCGGCACCCTGGTGACACTCACCGCGACGACGAACCCGGTGCTGCTCCAGATCCTGCCCGCTCTCGATCCGGACATCCGCACCCAGCCACCGTCCGAAGGCCTGCCGGGACCGGATCAGCTGGCGGCGGCGAGCCGCGCGCTGGCGTTGGTCGACGCGGGCTCTCTGACGGACGCCTGGGGCGAGCTCGATGGAATGGAATCCCCCTTCCTGTCGGCGGTACGCCAGCAGGTCGAGGTGGCCGCCAGGGCCCCCGGTGTGTCCATCGCGGAGCAGGCGCGGCTGTTGATCGTCCAGGGTCGCGTCGCCGCTGGCTGGCGGCTCGTATTCGACCGCGCCCAGCAGGCCCTCGCCAGTGGGACCCCCGATGCGTCGCTCCTGGTCGCCGCCGGTGAAGCCCAGCTGGCCCAGGGGAATCCCCGCGGCGCGGTGGCCTATTTCGAGAAGAGCGTCGCGCTCTCGCCCGAAAACCCCGCGGCGTCCATGGGTCTCGGCCGCGCCTACGAGTCGTCGCACCGACTCAAGGATGCGCGGGAGCAGTACGAGCGGGCGGCAGAGCTGGCACCAACGCGCACCGAGCCGCTGCAGGAGCTCGCGTCGCTGCCTTCTTCGTCGCCTTCCGAACAGGCGCGCTACATGCTGGAAGCGGGGCGTCGGTCGACTCGCCAGATGCGCACCCGGGATGCCCGCGTGAATCTCGAACGCGCCGTCCGTCTCGATCCGTCGCTCGCCGCAGTCGCCAACGACACGGCGGCCTCCCTGCACGTCGTCATGGGCGAACACGTGGAGGCGATGCAGTCCTACAACCAGGCGATCTCCCAGGACAAGCCGACGCCGGCCCGGATGCGGGGTATCGCGCAGGCCCAGCGCGCCTTGCGCGATGTCGACGCCGCCGAGGCGTCGTATCTGGAAGTCCTGAAGCTCGACCACAACGACGTCGAGTCGCTGCGGGACCTGGGCGAGATCTACACCGAGACTGGCGATACCGGCATGGCGGTGGTTCGTCTGGAACGCGCGCAGGCGCTCGCTCCGACGGATGCCGGTGTCGAACGATCGCTCGCGAAGGCCTTGCAGACGCGGAAGGGACCGGGCGACCTGCCGCGGGCCCTGGCGCTGCACCAGAAGGCGAATCGGCGGGCGGAGCCGACCTCGGCCGACCTGGAGAACCTCGCCGAGGTCCAGCAGGCGATGGGGCAGTCCGACGAGGCGATCCTCACCCTCGAACAGAGCCTGCGCCGGCGGCACCTGTCCATGTACGCGCGGCAGCATCTGGCCGACGCCTACAACGCACGCGGCGACCCGCAAGCCGCGGACGCGATGCTGCGGATCGTACGCCTCGTTTCGGGCGAGGGTGCCGCGGGCGGCGGCTCCAATGCGCAGTCGGGAGACGACGCAGACCGCTTCGACATCCTGCTCGACAGCTTCGTCGGGCCCGGGAGCTACGACCAACGGGTCGCGTTCATCGGGCTGCAGTCCCCGCGCAACTGGCAGGACGTGGCGGTGGATTGGCTGCACCCGCAGAGTCCCGATCTTCCGAGCATCGAGAGTGGCATTCTGGCGGCGATCAACCGCTCTCATCAGCTGGTGGGGATCCCGATCGGTGCCATGGGAGTTCTCGGCAGCTCGCGTCAGGCGCTCTTCGATTTCGACGCGAACGTCTCGCGCAGTGCAGAGCTCATCACCTTCGCGAACCTCAGCGTCGAGAGCGACGCCGTCTTCCTGGGGCGTGTGCTGCATCCCCTCGGCAGCCTCGGCTCGGTCAAGGCCTGCGGGTCCGGTCCCTACTACGTGCTCGAGATGCGTAAGCTGACCGGTCAGTCCGAGAGCCAGGTTTCGGTGCTCGCGAATCAGGCGTGCGTCGCCGCGGGCGTCGAGGACGGCTACTCGGTGTGGAACCCCAAGGCCCTGTTGGCCTGGGGCCTGCTTGCGCTGCTGCTCCTGCGCCCGTTCATCCGCGGCTGGGGTCGGGTGCGGGTCTCCGTTCGCGTGCCGCGCGACGCGCGCGCCCTGTTCTCGGCCACGATCTCGCGGCGTCCGAAGAAGTTCAAGGAAGACAAGAAGAACTCTGCGGCGCCGTCCTGGCGCTTCGAGAAGCGGCTTCAGCACATCGGCGGTGCCCGTCGTCTGAAGGGCGGCACGATGGTCTTCAGCATCGTGCCGGCCCGCCGCAAGCCCTACTACGTCACGATCCGGGGTCCGCTCCTCGACCTCGCCACCGAGAAGCTGATCGGCGAGTTCCTCGAAGAGAAGACGATCAAGGTGCGCCCCTGGCGGACCAACGAGATCAAGTTCGACATGCGGCCCGAGCAGACGGCGATCACCGTCAAGCCGAAGGCGGGCGAGGGCGAGGAAGTTCAGGCTCGGGTGGCCCTGCGCGGGAATCCGCAGTCCGTTCGCTTCACCTCCGGTGGGATCGCCTATCTCTACGCGGACAACGGCGAGCACGTTGTGGTCGTCGGGTCGGGCGATCGCGTGGCCGAGGTCCCCATCCAGATCGAATCGCCGGCGCCGGTCGAGCTCGAGGTCGACATGAACGACTTCGACAGTTTGCTTTTCAGCAACTGCCCCGCCGCGGTCGCGCCCTACGTCGACGCGGACTACCTGGCCGCGTCGGAGGCTCTCGACGCAGCCGGCGAGAGGCTGGCCGCCGAGCGCGTTCGCGCCCTGCATCTGCAGACGACGGGCGACGCCGAAGGAGCCGCGCGGGCGCTCGAGAAGGTCGGCATGCATTCGGAATCCGCCGAGCTTCGCGTCGAGGAAGCCCGCGCCACGACGGAGACCGTCGCGCCCGAGCTGCTCGAAAAGGCGGGAGAGCATCGCCAGGCCGGGGAAGCGTACGAGCGTGCGGGGAACTATGCGGCTGCGGCGCGGAACTTCGAGCAGGCCTACGACTATCAGAGTGCGGCCGAGTGCTACGGCGAGATCGGCGACACCGAGAAGGTCATCTCGATGCTCGAGCTGCTCGGCGACGTCTACGAGGCCGGCAAGGCGGCCGCCGGTGCGAGCCAGGTCGACCGCGCCATCCACAACCTGCAGCAGGTGGACAGCCGCCACGGCTTCTACAGTGAGGCCTGCCGTCTGCTCGCCGAGCTGCTCACCCAGCGCGGCGAGCTCGACCTGGCGGTGACGAAGTACGCCGAAGCCCTCGACATCTGGGGCGAGAGCGCGCCGCTCGAGATGCAGCAGAGCTACGCGCAGCTACTCGAGCAGGCCGAACGGGGGCAGGAGGCGCTCTCGATCTACGAGGGCATCCGCCGAAAGGACATGCATTTCGGGGACGTCGCCACGCGGATCGAGACGCTGAAGAAGCAGCTGTCGACGGTGGCTGCCGTGGACACGGCCAGCGAGTCGGCACCCACCCTGGTCGGCTCGGCCCCCCAAGCGCGGATCGGCGACGAGAACAGCCGTTACGAGATCATCGAAGAGCTCGGTCGCGGAGGCATGGGCGTCGTCTTCCGCGCGCGCGACCGCAATCTCGGCCGTGTCGTCGCCCTCAAGGTGTTGCCCGAGAATCTGCGTCAGCACCCCCAGGCCGTGAAGCTGTTTCTGCGCGAGGCCCGCGCCGCCGCGGCCCTCAATCATCAGAATATCGTGACCCTCTTCGACGCGGGTCAGGAGGGAGACGCGTACTTCCTCACGATGGAATGCCTGGAAGGAGCAGGGCTCGACGCCGTGCTCTCGAGCAAGGGGACTCTGCCGACGAAGGCGGTGGCCACCGTCGGTCTGCAGGTGGCTGCGGGGCTGGACTACGCCCAACGCGCCAAGATCGTGCATCGGGACATCAAGCCCTCGAACCTCTTCCTGACCCGGGACCGCACGGTCAAGATCATGGACTTCGGCCTCGCCAAGATGGTCGAAGAGGTGCGCCGGGGCTCGACGGTGATCGGCGGGACACCGAACTTCATGGCACCCGAACAGGCCACGGGCGGCGACGTCGACCACCGGACGGATCTGTACGCACTGGGTGGGACCCTGTTCCAGCTGGTGACGGGCACCGTTCCCTTCGAGTCCGGGGACGTGGTCTACCACCACGTCCACAGCCCTCCGCCGGACGCACGCGAGCGCTCGATGGACGTTCCCGCGGCAATGGCGGAGCTGTTGATGCAGATGATGGCCAAGGCACCCGACGATCGCGTGCAGTCGGCGCGCGATCTGGCCGGGCGACTGCAGGCGATCCTCAAGGGCGCCTGAACACGCGCTTCCCGCCGGACCCGGGTTGCCCGCGAAGCCTGCGACCTGGCTTGCCAGCCCCAATCCGTCGTTGTCGTGGTACCGCCTGACGGATCAGGGCTAGCTTCCGCGCATGCCGCGAAACCCCAAGACTGCAGAGAGCGTTCGCGCCATGCCCGGCGCCGTGTACTCGCCGTTCGCCGATCGCATCGCCGCGCACCCGGGTCCGCTGTTTCCACTACACGTGGGCGACACCTGGATGGAGCCCTTCGAGGGCGGCCGCATGCAGGACCAACGCGTGGAAGAGCATCCCGGCATGCATCGCTACTGCGACACCCGGGGCATCCCGGACCTGGTGGACGCCGTGGTCGAGAAGCTCCGCGCCCGCAACGGACTCCGCGCGGATCCGGATTCCGTGCTCGTCACGGGCGGTGCGACGGGCGGACTCGCGTGTGTCGTCGGGGCGCTCGTCGAGCCCGGTGAAGAGGTGCTCGTGCTGGCGCCGTTCTGGCCGCTGATCCGGGGCATCGTGCAGTCCTTCCGCGGCGTGCCCGTCGAGGTCCCCTTCTACGATCGGGTGGATTCGGCCGAGGCCGCAGTCGCGGCGGTGCGGGAACGCTGCAGCGAACGTACGGTGGCGCTCTACGTCTCGACGCCTTCGAACCCGACCGGCGTGGTGCTGCCCGAGACCTGGCTGGCGGCGCTCGCGGACTTCGCGCGCGAGAACGATCTCTGGCTGTTGTCCGACGAGGTCTACGAAGACTTCGTCTACCGCGGCGAGCATGTTTCGCTTGGCCCGATGGCGCCCGAGCGCACCGTGTCGGTCTATTCCTTCTCGAAGGCGTATGGCATGGCGGGAAACCGGGTGGGGTATCTCAGCGGTCCCGCCGAGATCGTCGACGAGGCTCGCAAGATCGGGACGCACTCGTTCTATCACGCGCCGGTGGGCGGGCAGCTTGCGGCGTTGTCGGCGTTGCGGGGTGGTGCTTCCTGGGTCGAGAACGCTCGCGCCAGCTATCGGGAAGTCGGAGAGGCGGTCGCGGCGGCTCTCGGACGTCCGGCGCCGGGCGGCTCGACCTTCCTGTTCCTGGACGTCGGCTCGCGCATCGACGAACGCGGCATGCAGGGCTTCCTCGCGGACTGCTTCGACGACGGCGTGATGGTGGCGCCCGGCGCCTCTTCCGGCGCGGCGTACGCCGATTGGGTTCGGCTCTGCTACACGGCGGTGCCGCCGGATGCCGCCCGGGAGGCGGTCAACCGGCTCGCGCGGCGGCTCTGATCGCCCGGGCCCACTCCGCCGGCAGGCCGTGCTCGTCCGCACCGATCAGGATGTGTTCGAGGTAGGCGTCGCTGGGTGCGAGGCAGGCACTCGTCTCGCTCGACGGATAGCGGTAGGCGATCGCCTCGAGGGCTTCGCGCGCGGCACCGTCGTCGCAGCTACGGGCGAGCCGGAAGGCCTCGCGGCGATAACCCGGCTCGAAGCGGTCGAGGATCGGCCAGGCGTCGTTGGACAGCGCGAAGACGACGCCCCAGGCGCGTGCGCCCGGGACCGGAACCAGGTTCGCCTTGCCGGTGCCGTCTCGACCGGGCTTGTCGAAGCGCAGCGTGTAGTCGTCGAGATAGGCGGGGCCGAGGGCGCGGGCGGCGCCGACGCGCTTCGCGAGCCGCGCGGTCCGCATGTTCGATCCATAGGCGAAGTACAGCGCCATCGGTCCTATCATCTCGCAGCCTTGGGGCTTCGTCACGGAAGCCCGGGCGAGAACCCGAACGGGGATGGAGCGACACCGGCATGACCGATTCGATCCAGCGAACGACTCTCTCCGCCCTGGTTCTCGGTCTCGCGCTGACTGGCTGCGGGAGCGAGCCCGGTGCCATCGTCGACTGCACACCGGCCGACGGCATCACGCCCGTGTGCGGCTTCGAGAATCCGGAAGATCTCGCCATCCTGCCCGGGGGCACCTGGGTGCTGGTGAGTCAGTTCCCCGGCGTCCAGGGCGGGGGCATCGGCAGTCTCGTCGCCTATCGGCCTGCGGACGGTCGCAGACTGAGCCTGTTCCCGGACGACGACCCGGACGCGTCCGTCGATCTCGACTCCGAGGCTCCTGCGCCCGCTGGATCTCGAACCCAGGCGCAAGCCCAGGCCCAGGGCTGGGGCTCTGCGGATTGCCCGGGGCCTCCCGACCCGGCCCGCTTCGGTCCCCACGGCCTCGATCTCGATGCCGGCGCCCATCGGTTGGCGGTGGTCAATCACGGCGACCGCGAAGCCGTCGAGCTGTTCGAGGTCGGTCATTCGCGCCGGGGGCCCGCCATCGTGTGGCGTGGCTGTGTGCCGATCCCCGAGGACGCCTGGGGGAACGACGTGTCGCTGCTTCCCGACGGCAGCTTCTTCTTGACGCGGATGCTCGGTGCCACGGGTCTCAGTCGCACCTGGTCCGTCGTGCGCATGCTGACCGGAGGCAATACCGGCTACGTGCTCGCCTGGACGCCGGAGGCGGGCTTCCGACGCATTCCCGGCAGTGACACCGCGGCGCCCAACGGCATCGTCGCGTCTGCGGACGGTCGAGACCTGTACGTTGCCGAATGGTCCGGGTCGCGGCTCGTCCGCCTGCGACTCGACGCCGCGGGCGACGTAGCCGATCGGGATTCGGTCGAGCTGCCCCACCATCCGGACAACATCACGCGCACTCGCGACGGCGAGCTGCTGGTGACCGGACAGATCGGACCCATCGGCGCGCTGCTCGCCTGTGGCAGCACGGAAGAAGGGACCTGTGCGCTTCCCTTCTCCGTCTTGCGCGTGGCCCCCGGCACCCTGGACGTACGCGTGGTGCTCGAACACGACCCGGCCGTCGCCCATGGCGCGGGCACCGTCGCCCTCGCGTTCGGCGACGAGATCTTCATCGGGACCTTCGACGGCGACCGCATCGGACGAGCAGCGTTCGACCACTGAGCGGGCTCGTGACCAGTCGAGTGGCGCGTGGTGAGTGGCGAGCAAGAGAGGAGATTGGAAACGATGGGTGATCTCGAAGCAAAGTCGGGCCTGGTCACCGGCGCGGCCAACGGCATCGGTCGCGCCGTAGCGAAGCGCGCGGCGGAGCAGGGCAGCTTCGTGCTGGTCTGCGACATCGACGACGCGGGCGGCAAGTCCTGCGTGCAGGAGATCCGCGACGCAGGCGGACGTGCGGACTTCCTGCACGTCGACATCGCCGTGGAAGACGACGTCGCGCAGATGGTCGCCGCCACCTGCGAGCTCGGCGGCAGCTTCGATTGGGCGTGCAACAACGCCGTGGGGGGCACGCGGGCCTTCGGGCCGCTTCACGAGGTGCGCGAAGAAGACTGGCGGTCGGGCCTGGAAGTGACCCTCACGGGCACCTTCTTCTGCATCAAGCAGGAGATCATCCGCATGCTCGAGACGGGAGGCGGGTCGATCGTGAACATCAGCTCGCCCGCCGGCCTGCAAGGGGAGGCCTTCCTGGCCGCCTACTCCGCCGCCAAGGGGGGCGTCGAGGGCCTGACGAAGACGGCGGCCGCCGAGTACGCCCAGCGCGGTATCCGCATCAACACGATCTGTCCCGGCGGCATCGCCACCGAGGCCATCGCTCGCTACTTCGACTTCTATCCCGAGGCCAAGGAGAAGACCATCGGGACCCACGCCATGCGCCGGCTCGGCCAACCCGAGGAGATCGCGGATGCGGTCGTCTTCCTCGCCAGCGACCGTTCGAGCTTCGTGACGGGCCACGCCCTGTGGGTCGACGGCGGCGTCTCCGTCAACTCGCACATGCTGTAGCGCCCGCGTCTAGGAGCCTGACCCAAGACTCCCGTGGGAAGTACTGGCGTCGAGGCGCGCCGCTGCCAAGGCGCGGGAGGAGGCCGTAGTTCGCCCTACGGCGACGATGCGCAACGCCGGTAGCGGTGATGCATCGGCGTCAGGACGGCGCGAGCGTGTCTTGGGTCAGGCTCCTAGCTGTCGTCGCCGTTGATCATCTCGGCGAGGTACTGCTCCCGGCCGACTTCCCCGACCAGGTGGAGCTGGGCTTCGAGCCAGTCGACCGAATCCTCTTCTTCCTTGAGGATGTGCTCGAGCAGGTCGCGGGTCCCGTTGTCGGCCTTCTCGCGACAGAGCGCAACGGCCTCGTTCAGTCGCTTGCAGGCCGTCGCTTCGAGTTCGAGATCGAGCTCGTGCTGCTCGATGGGGTTTTCTCCGACCCGCACCGGAGACATCCGCTGCATGTTGGGGACTCCATCGAGGAAGAGGATGCGCTCGATCACGTCGTCGGCGTGCTTCATCTCTTCGATGGACTCTTCGCGCTTCTTGGCGGCGAGCTTCTTGTAGCCCCAGTTCTCACACATCTTGTAGTGGATGAAGTACTGGTTGATCGCCGTCAGCTCAGCGGTGAGGACCTCGTTCAGCGCTTCGATGACATTCGGGTCGCCCTGCATGATCAGATCCTCCTTGCGCGCGGGTCGCGGGAGAATCGCGTCGCGATCGCCACTTGTCGACGGTCCTGAAACCGTCGTTCAAGATCGCGCGGGGCGCGGGGCGCGGGGCGGGCGGGGCGGGCGGGAGAAAGAGGCAGGAGAAAGAGGCGGGAGAAAGAGGCAGGAGAAAGAGGCGGGAGAAAGAGGCGGCGCTAGGAGGTCGTGGAAGCGCTCGCGTCGGAGTTCGTCACGGACGTCTTCGCCTGGCGATGCGACTCGTGTCGGATGATGCGGCTGATGGTGGGCCCGCATCCCTGGCAGCAGGTCCCGGCTCCGCAAGCACGTCCGACCTCGGAGACCGACTGCGCACCCTCGCGCACGGCGCGGCGCACGGTCTTGTCGGAGACTCCGTTGCAGTGGCACACGAGCATCGTTTCCGTCCTCGCTTCGATCGAGAGCCTTAGAGTAGACACCGTGAAAATGAAAATCAATGTCATTTTCACAATCGGCCAGAATCTGTCGATTCCGGAGAACTTTCCGAAATATCGTTATAAATCAGCTATCTGTGGGCCCTGGTGACCGCCCTGTGCTTCGCTTGCGATCCCGTGGAATGACCGGATCAGACGCGCCGTTCCGCGATTCTGGGTGGCCTCCGCCTCATGATCGTCCACGTCAGCCATCGCATTGAAGACCTGGTCGCCGCCCTCGTCGCGCGCGTGGCCGAACCCTGCGCGGCAGAAGACTCACCCGGGCAGGCGGGCCCGCTGCTGCGGGAGACGATCGCCGTGCAGGGGCGGGGCATGGAGCGGTGGTTGTCGATGGAGCTGTCCCGGCGTCTCGGCGTCTGGGCGAACCCGGACTTCCCGTTTCCGCGTCGCTTGATCGAGCGCGCCTTCGACGCGGTGCTGGGTCCCTGCGATGCGTCGGCGCGATTCGAGCCCGAGTCCATGACGTGGACGATCGCGCGTCTGTTGACGACGTTGGCCGGGCGACGGGAATTCGAAGAACTCGACCGCTATCTGCAGGCCGACTCGTCGCCGAGCCGGCGCGTTCAGCTGGCTTCTCGTATCGCGCAGACCTTCGATCACTATGTCGTCTACCGCCCGGACATGATCGCAGCCTGGGAGGCGAGCACCGATCCCCGAGACTGGCAGCCGATCCTCTGGAAGCAGGTCGTCGCGAGTTGCGGTCCTGAGACCAGTTCCGAGAACTGTTCCCGGAACGGCGCGAATCACCTGGCGGCACGCACCGACGACTTCCTGGCGCGCGTATCCGCCGAATCGGGTGTGATTCCCGGCTTCCCGAGCCGCGCCAGCTTGTTCGGCGTGACCACCCTGCCACCGCGACTCGTCGAAGTCCTGTCGGCGCTCGGTCGGCGGATCGACCTGCAGCTGTTCGTGCTCCGTCCGACAAGCGCTCCTCTTGCTACCGCCACCGCCACCGCCACCGCCACCGGCGAGAATCCGTTGTGGGCGTCTCTGGGCGAGGTGGGCCGCCAGTTCCACCAGGTGCTCGCCGTCCAGGAAGTCGAAGTGCGCGAGACGGGCGGCGGGGACGGGGAGCTGGAACGACGACCCAGCTTGCTGCACGCCGTTCAGCAGGTCGTGCGCACAGGCGCATCGTGTCCCTCGATAGCCGCGCCGGACATCGCCGACGGCTCGGTCCAGGTGCACGCCTGCCACGGACCCATGCGCGAGGTCGAGGTGCTGCGCGATCGTCTGCGGGCGCTCTTCGAAGCGGACGCGAGCCTCGAACCGCGGGACGTGATCGTCATGACCCCGGACGTCGAAGGCTACGCCCCCTTCATCGAGGCTGCCTTCGATTCCCAGGGCGACGACCTCGCGCCCATCGACTACCGGGTGGCCGACCGGAACGTGCGCGCGACGCATCCCGTCGTCGACGCACTCGGGGACCTGCTCGACGCGTTGTCCGGCCGGCTGACTGCGAGCGCCGTGGTCGATCTGCTAATGGTCGATCGCATCCGCGAGAAGTTCGGCATCGGCGAGGAAGATCTCGAGGTCCTGATCGGCTGGATCGGCGACGCGGGGATCCGCTGGGGCGTCGATGCGCAGCACCGGGCGGAAGTCGGTCAACCCGCACTGAGACAGAACACCTGGGAGGAGGGCGTCGATCGACTGATGCTCGGCCTCGCCATGCCTCCGGATGCCGAGGCGCTCTTCGGCGGCACGCGCGCCGCGGCGGGGGTCGAGCCCGGCCGGGCCGATCTGCTCGGCCGCTTCGTCGAGTTCCGGGACGCGCTGTTCGCGTTCCGCGAGGCGGTCTCGGGTTTGCATCCCGTCGAACGCTGGCGCGAGTCACTCGCCCGGTTGATGGACCAGATGATCGACGCGCGCGACGACGGCGCCCAGCAGCAGGCGCGGGTTCGCGACGCCCTGCGAGAGCTCGAAGAACGTGCGCGCGCTGCGGGCTTCGATGAGCCGGTCGCGCTGGCGACCGTTCGCGACGAGCTGTCCAGTCAGCTCGAGCGAGGCGTCGAGTCGCACCGTTTCCTGACTGGCGGCGTCACGTTCTGCGAGCTGGTCCCGATGCGCAGCATCCCGTTCCGGGTCGTGGCGCTGTTGGGAATGAACGACGACGCCTTCCCGCGTTCCCGCGTGCCGCTCGGCTTCGATCTCGTCGCGCGAAACCCGAAGCCGGGAGATCGCAGCTCGCGCGACGACGACCGCTATCTCTTCCTCGAAGCCCTGGTCTCGGCGAGAGACCACCTGATCGTGACCTTCGCGGGCAAGAGCACGCGCGACGGCGTGCCTCGCCCGCCGTCGGTGGTCGTGGACGAGCTGGTGGACGAGGCCGTTCGCGTCTGCGGCGAGCCCGATCCCGTGGCCTCGCGCGCGCGACTCGTCGTTCAGCACCCGCTGCACGCGTTCAGTCCGCGCTACTTCGACGGGTCGGACGCGCGGCTCTTCAGTCACTCGAAGGTGGACCGCGACGGTGCCGAGGCGCTGGTCGTCGCGCGGACGACGCGGGGCCAGGGCCTCGCGGGCCGCCCGTGGGTGCGCGCCGCCCTGCCCGCCGAGGCAGTCGGGGCGGCGGAGCGCGAGGCAATGCCGGTGGCGCTGTCGGATCTCGCGCGCTTCTTCGAGCATCCCGCTCGCGCCTTCCTGCAGCGGCGCTTCGGCCTCTACCTGCGCGACGAGGTCGAGCCCCTCGAAGACCGCGAACCCCTGCGGCTCGACGACCTGCAGCGCTGGGTGCATGGCAACGCCCTGCTGCGGGCCGAGCTCGACGGCATGAGCGAGCTCGACGCGCTGGCCCTCGTGCGCGCGGACGGTCGTCTGCCACCCGGGGCGATCGGAGACCAGGCCGAGCAGGTGTCGCGGCGGCGGACGCGCAGCATCCTGGACGAGGTCCGCGCGCTGCGCGGCGATGAGCCGCTCGCGCCGGTTCCCGTCGACCATCGGCTCGGGGACTGGCGGATCCACGGCGAAATCGGCGACCTCTGGTCCAACGGCCGCGTGGTTCTGCAGTTCTCGACCTTGCCGCATTCCCGCGAGCTCGCCTTCTGGATCCACCACCTCGTGCTGTGCTGGATCGCGCCGGAGGGTGTCTCCCTGCGCAGCTCACTCGTCGCCCGCAAGGGGGACGCTGCCGAGGTGCGCACCCTCGAGCCCTGCGATGATGCCGAGTCGCTGCTCCGCGACCTGCTCGGCCTCTACGCCCTGGGGCAGACGCTGCCGTTGCCGTTCCTGCGCGAGACCTCTCTTGCATATGCGAAGCAGCTCGCCGGCTCGTCGTCGGTACGCCCGCCGTCGGCGACGGTGCGGAGCAGCTGGAAGGGCTCATGGGGTCGCGTGGCCAGCGACGACTTCTATCTGGCCCAGGCTTTCCGCGATGTCGACCCCCTGGACCCCCAATCGGAGCTCCCCGGCATCGGGTTCGCGGAACTCACCCAGCGCGTCTGCGAGCCGTACTTTCGGGCGATCGGGCAGGCAAAGGGGAAAGCCCGGTGAGCGCCCTCGAACGCTTCGATCCCGCCTCGGTTCCGCTCGAGGGTACGTGTCTGATCGAGGCGGGTGCGGGCACCGGGAAGACCTACGCGATCGCGTCCCTGTACCTGCGCTTGTTGCTCGAGCGGCGGCTCGACGTCTCGCAGATCCTCGTGGTCACCTACACGGTCGCCGCGACGAGCGAGCTGCGCGACCGCATCCGCACCCGGCTGGTCGGGCTCGCGGCGGCCCTCGACGGGGGCGCTCTCACGGCCGATCGCACGGTTGATGGAGTCGATCGTCCAGACGCGGATCTCGTCCGCACGCGTCTGGCTGCGGGCGACGTGGCGGGAGACCGTGAGCATGTCCTGGCTGCCCTTCGCAACTTCGACCGGGCCGCCATCTTCACGATCCACGGTTTCTGTCAACGCGTGCTGAGCGAGCACGCCTTCGAGAGCGGAAGCGCATTCGACAGCGAGCTCGTCAGCGACCAGAGCGCATTGCTCGAGGAAGTCGCCGGAGACTTCTTCGTGCGCGAGCTGTACGACGCGTCACCGCAGCTCGCCGCCTACGCGGCAAAGGACGGCTTCGAGCGTCTGCTCGAGCTGGCCGAACGCGTGGCCTCGCGCCGCGATGTAGTCGTGAACCCGCCGCGGCCGGCAATCCCCGACATGACCGTGCTCCAGGCGCGCTGGCGCGATGCGCTGACGCGCGCGGAGGCCTGCTTCGCCGAGCACGGCGAGCAAGTCTTCGACGCCCTGCTCGACGCGGGCAAGCGCGGCGTCATCAAGAAGGGCATGTACCAGAACGCGACGATGCGGAAGAGCTGGCTGCCGGGGCTCGAGGCCGTCTTCGCTCTCCAGGAACCCGGCGTCGAGAAGACGTTCCAGTACTTCGAACGGCTCTGCGTCAGTGGCTTGCAGAGCCACTGGATCGACCCCGCGAAGGGACCGCTTCCGAAACACGAACTCTTCGACTTGTGTCAGGACCTGCTCGAGGCGGACCGCGGGTACTTCCAGAGCCTGACCGACTGGCGCAGCGCACTCGAGCAGGACTTCGTCGACTATGCCCGCGCCGAGCTGACGTCCCGCAAGCAGGAACAGGGCGTCCTCTTCTTCGACGACCTGCTCGACCAGCTGGGCGCCGCGCTCGCGGGTGCCGGCGGGGAACGGCTCGCGCGGGCCGTGCGGCGGCGTCACCCGGTGGCGCTGATCGACGAGTTCCAGGACACCGACCGCGTGCAGTACGCGATCTTCCGGCAGATCTGGGACGACCGGAACAACGGGAACAACGAGGAGAACGCCGACGACGCAGGCAAGGCCGCCGCGCCGCCCGCCCTGTTCCTGATCGGTGACCCCAAGCAGGCGATCTACGCGTTCCGGGGTGCCGACGTCGCCACCTACCTCGAAGCCGCAGGGCGGGCCGAGCGGCGGTACGGCTTGACGACGAACTACAGGTCCGACCCCGCTCTCGTCGACGCCCTGAACGCGACGTTCTCTCACGCCCGCGTCCCGTTCGGGGATGACGCCATCTCGTATGAGCCCGTCCGCGCCCGTGAGCATGCCGAGGACGCCGTCGGCGCGGGGCGCATCGCGTCCGGGTTGCGTGTGCTGTTCGCGGGCACCGGCAAGGCCGACAAGAAGACGCCCAGCCGGACCCGGGACGATCTGGTCCGGGACGTGGCCAGTGAGATCGCGCGCCTGCTCGCGTCAGAAACCCGGATCGGCGACCGCCGGGTCGAGGCGGGCGACATCGCGGTGCTGACGCGCACGAACCAGCAGGCGCGTCTGTTCCAGTCGGGTCTGCGACGGCACGGGATCGCAAGCGTGCTCTTGAGCGAAGAGAGTGTGTTCGCCACGGAGGAAGCCGTCGAGCTCGACCGCGTGATGCGGGCCATGGCCGAGCCCGAGCATCCGGCGCGGCTGCGCGCAGCACTCGCGACGACGCTGCTGTCGGCGTCGGCGGACGACCTGCGATCCCTGCTGGACGAGGATTCGGCGGCGGGCGCGGCCGCCTGGGAAGAGTGGGGCGCGCGCTTCCGCCGCTGCCGGCGACGTTGGGTCGAGCGCGGCTTCATCCAGGCCCTGCGCCTGTTGTGGATGGAAGGGCGCGTCGGTCCGCGCCTGCTCGCGCGCACGGATGGCGAGCGACGCGTCACGAACCTGCTGCACCTGGCGGAGCTGCTGCAGCGGGCCGCCGTCGAAGGGCGCCTCGGTCCGCTTGCGCTCGTGTACTGGTTCGGCCGCCGCAGGATCGAGGCCGGGGAAGCACGCAAGTGGGTCGCCGAGGATGCGCAGCTGCGGCTCGAGAGCGATGACCGCGCGGTCAAGCTCGTGACGGTTCACCGCAGCAAGGGACTCGAGTACCCGATCACCTTCTGTCCCTACTTGTGGGAGGGCACTCTCATCCAGGACCGCGAGAAGTTCCCGCGCTTTCACGACCCCGAGACCGGCGCCCTCGCGCTCGACCTCGTGAAGGGCCCAGAACGCGAAAGCTTCAGGCTCGCCCAGCGCGAGGCCTTCGCCGAGAGCCTGCGCCTGCTGTACGTCGCGCTCACCCGCGCCGAGCATCACTGCAGCGTGGTGTGGGGAACCCTGGACTCGAAGGCGGGCACCTCGCCGCTCGGCCACGTACTTCATCCCCTTCCCATTCCCCCTCCCCTTCCCCGGCCCCAGCCCCAGCCCGAGCGAGAGCCGGGTCTGCCGGACGCCGCTCGCTTCGCCGGCCGGGACGAAGCCGACCTGGGCGAAGAGCTCGCGACCCTGGCCGCGCAGGCCCCCGGTCGCCTCTGTATCGAAAGTCTCGATGCAACGCCGGGCCCGGTGGTGCCGGCCCAGGGCCTGGAGGCGGCGGCTGACGAGCTGCGTCACCGCGTCGCCCGGCGCAGCTTCGCGAACGGCTGGCGGGTGTCGAGCTTTTCGGGTCTGGTTTCGACGGCACCCCGGCACGGGCCGTCCGAGCTCGGCGGCGCGAGCCACGAGACGCTGGAAGCCGAGGAGGGGAGGGACTACGCCGACCCGGACCTGCGGGTGGCCGGGCGCGTCGACGGCGATTCGGTGCCGGTCCGACTGGCCGACTTCCCGGCGGGTGCGGGCCCCGGGATCCTCGTCCACGAGATCTTCGAGAAGATCGACTTCACCGGCGCGAGAGCCGGCGAGATCGAAGAGCGAACGGTCGCCGCGCTCACTGGGCACGGACTGGCGGTGTCCCTGGCCGACCCGCTCGTCACCGCGATCCGCGAGGTGTTGGCGACACCCCTCGAGCCGGGCGACGGAGCGAGCCGCCTCGCAGCTGTCACCCGGGAAGAGCGCGTCGACGAGATGCCGTTCATGCTGCCGGCGGGGGACGCCGCGCGACCCATCTCGCCCGCGGACCTGTCCGCAGTCTTCGACCGGCACGCGACCCGCGAGCTGTCACGACGTTACGCACAGCGAGCCGCGACTCTGGCGTTTCCGCCGCTCGAAGGTCACCTGCGCGGCTTCATCGACCTGGTGTTCTGTCGGGACGAACGCTGGTACGTGGTCGACTACAAGTCGAACCACCTCGGCCGCTTCGCTTCGGACTACGCGGCATCGGCTCTCGATGCGTGCATGCTCGAGCACGACTACGTGCTGCAGTACCACCTCTACCTGGTTGCGCTGCATCGGCACCTTCGATTGCGGCTGCCGGGCTACGACTACGACCGGCATCTCGGCGGGGCCTACTATCTCTTCCTTCGAGGGATGTCGCCGCAGCATCCCCCGGGCTGCGGTGTGCTTCACGACCGACCGCCGCGCGCGCTCATCGATGCGTTGTCCGATCTGCTCGGGGAGGGCGAGGCGTGACGATGACCCTGGACGGTCTGCGTCGCAGTGGCGAGCTGACGACCCTGGACCAGACCCTCGCCAGTTCGCTGGCGCGTCTGGGAGGCGAGACGCGTCCCGAGGTGTTGCTGGCCGCGGCGCTGGTCAGCCGGAACACCGGCCGCGGCGATGTGTGCCTGGATCTGCCGCGTTTCGTCCGCGAAGACCCATCGGCCTGGCCGCCCCTCGATGACTGGCTGCGCGTCTTGGGGGACAGCCCGCTCGTCGCCTCTTTTGCCGGCTCTGACGCCGACTCTTTCGCCGGCAACTTCGCCGGCGACTCTCACGCCGGCAACTTCGCCGGCAACTTCGCCGGCAACTCTCACGCCGGCAACTTCGCCGGCGGAAAAGCCGGGGACGACGCCGGCGACGACGATCGCAGCACTCCGCTGGTGCTGGACGGGCGCGGTCGCTTGTTCCTGCGGCGCTGCTTCGAAGACGAGCGCCGCGTCGCCGCCGCCTTCGTGAGGCTGGCGACCGCTCCGGTGCCGCCTTTCGACGTCTCGGCCGCAACCGAAGCCATCGCCCGCCTGCTGCCGTCTTCCGCGGGTCCTTCCCTGACGGATGGGGCCGACGGCGTCGATGGAGTCGATTCGGTCGATTGGCAGCGGGTCGCTGCCGGCGTCGCGGTCTCGAAGCGTCTGTGTGTCATCTCCGGGGGGCCGGGGACCGGCAAGACCACCACCGCGGCTCGCCTGCTCGCCGTGCTGGTCGAGCAGGAACTGGCCTCGGGCGCCGAGGTGCCGCGGATCGCCCTGGCGGCGCCCACGGGCAAGGCCGCCGCCCGGCTCGGGCAGGCGATCTCCCGGGCGCGGGGCGAGCTGTCCTGTAGCGACAGCGTCCGCACTGCCATCCCCACCGCCGCCGCCACCCTGCACCGCCTGCTGGGACTCGGTCGCGGTCGTTTGCCGGCCTCGCGGAAGCGTGATCTGGGGGCGGATGTCGTGCTCGTCGACGAGGCGTCCATGATCGACCTCGCCTTGATGTCGCGGCTGGTTGCGGCCCTGCCGGCGCGGGCGCGATTGATCTTGTTGGGAGATGCGGACCAGCTTGCTTCGGTGGAGGCCGGCGCGGTCTTCAACGATCTGTGCGGACCCGTCCGAGCCCCGGGCTATCCCTTGGAGCTGGCGCGCCGCCTGGAAGAGTTGGCGGGTGCACCGATTCCGGTGGTGGGGGCTTCCGCGTCCGGCGTCGCGGAATGCGTCGTCACGCTTCAGCGCAGTCATCGCTACGCCAGCGATACGGGCATCGGCCGGCTCGCCCGGGCCATCCGTGACGGCGAGGCAGGGGCGGCCCTCGCCGTGCTCGACGATGAGCGCCTCCCAGACGTGACGCGGGTCGACGCGAGCGACCCTCGCTCACTGGCCGCCGCACTGCAGGGCCCGGTGCTCGAGGGCTATGCGCCGTGCCTGGGGGCAGACGTCGCGCCGGACCCGCTGTCGCGCCTGCGCGCGCTCGACGGCTTTCGCGTGCTGTGTGCCGTGCGCGAGGGACCGTTCGGCGCCGTCGACCTGAACGCGCGCATCGACGCCGCGCTCGTGGCGGCGGGTCTGCTTGCCGAGCCCGCCCGAAGCGGGTTCCGTGGGTCGCGCGGAGAGGCGGCCCCCCCGACTGTTTCGCCCGGGCGACCGATCCTCGTGACGCGGAACGCGCCGCATCTCGGGCTCTTCAACGGAGACGTTGGCCTGCTCGTGGAAGACCCCGGTCTCGGCGTGCGCGCGTGGTTCGCCGCCGGAGACGAGCCGCGCAGCTTCGGGCTGTCGCGGCTCCCCCCGTACGAGCCGGTCTTCGCGATGACCGTCCACAAGAGTCAGGGGTCGGAGTTCGACGCGGTGGTGCTGGTCCTGCCCGACGAGCCCCTGCCGCTACTCACCCGCGAGCTCATCTACACCGCGGTCACCCGGGCGCGATCCCGGGTGGTGGTCCACGCCAGCCGGGACGTGCTCGAAGCGGCCATCGGTCGCCGGGTCTCCCGGGCGTCGGGTCTGCGCGACGCCTTGTGGCCCGGGGCCGGAGACTCGGGCAGTGTCTCGCTGGAATGACCGAGAACGCACACGACGGAATCGTGGTGGGACACTTCGGGCTCGACGTCGAGGTCGAGCTGCCAGGCGGCGAGCGGACGCGGATTCGCGTCCAGCGCGACACGCCCGTCGTCGTCGGTGACCGCGTGCGGCTGACGGACAAGGGCGCCGAGCCCGGTCCACGGGACACGGTGCTCGCACGTCGCGACGCCCGGGGTCGCGTGCGCGCCATCGCGGCGAACCTCGAGGTACTGGGGATCACCGTTGCGAGTCGCCCCCCCACACCGCGCGGCTACCTGGACCGCGCAATCGTCGCGGCGCGTGCCGGGGGGCTTTCGCCGTTCGTGGTGGTCAACAAGTGCGACCTCGCCGCTTCCCGCGAGCTGTTCGATGCCCTCGCGGCCGACCGCGCCCTGACCGCCGCGGGCATCCCGGTGTTCGGCGTGAGCGCCTTGTCCGACGTCGCAGACGGCGCCAGCGACGGGCTGGACGCGATCCGCGCACATCTGGTCGCAAGACGCGGCGCGTTCATCGGGACTTCGGGCGTGGGCAAGAGCTCGCTGCTGAACGCCCTGGTTCCCGGGCTCGCGCTCGAGACGGGCGACATCAATCGCTTCACGCGTCTCGGCCGCCACGTCACCACGCGCTCCACCCTGCATGCATTACCGGGAGGTGGCGAGCTGATCGATACCCCGGGCTTCCGCAACTTCGTGCCCGTGGATCTGTCCCCGGAAGACCTGGCGCGCTTCTTCGCGGGCTTCGAAGCCGCGCTCGAGCAGGGGTGCCGCTTCCGCAACTGTCTGCACCGGGACGAGCCCGACTGCGCGGTGACGGCGGCGCTGGCGGCCGGCCGCATCGATGAGGCGCGCCACGCCGCCTACCTCGACCTGCTGGTCGACCTCGAGCGGATCCAGGAAACGGAGCGCACGGGGGGCCGGTCGCGCTAGCGGCCGGCCCGCACGTTCCTGGCCGTCTGTCGGCCTTTGCGGCGTCGCCCGGTCTGGTGGGCCGGGTACTCTTCTCGGCCAGATGATCTCACCCGGCCAGAAGATCTCCGTGTGGATCGACCAGGGGCTGGCCGTCCTGGCGGAGGGCGCCGATGGGGTCCGTCGTCGGTCGCAGCTGCGTGCATTCCGCCGCTTCGTCCTGATCCACGCCAGCGTGCGGAGCGTCTTGTGGCTTTGGTTCGGCTCGGCTCCCGGCAGCTTCGGCATCGAGGGTGGCGCGAACCTCGTCGCGGCCGGGGTCGTCGCGCTTTCAGGGGTGCTGGCGTTCTGGCACCGCAGCGAGCTGCTGGCGCCCCGGGTCGCGTTGCCCGCGCTGGTCTGGCAGGCGCTCGCCACGTATCCCGTCACCGACAACCACTTCGTGCTCGAGCTGTTGGCGGTGGCGCTCCTGTGTCTCGTGGGGAAACGCTCGCGCCGGGACGAGACGCTCGTGTTGTCCTCCCTGCGCTGGCTCACGGTGATCGTCCTCTTCCACACGGGGCTCTCGAAGCTGCTGTACGGCCACTACTTCCAGGGCGACTTCCTGGCCTTCATGGTCGGACAGGGCGGCCGCTTCGCGGACCTGTTCGGTCTGCTGCTGCCCGCGGGCGAGGTCGCGCGGCTCCAGGGCTACGACGCACTGCGAACGGGTGCGGGGCCGTACCGGGTCGATTCGCTGCCGCTGCTGCTGATGTCCAACTTCGTCTGGATTTCCGAGATGGCCCTCGCGGTCCTCCTCGTCGTGCGGCGAACCCGGCTGCTGGCGGCGGCCTGCGCGATGTTGCTGGTGCTGGTCATCCAGCTGGGCGCCCGCGAGCTGGGCTTCGCCTTGCTGTTCGTGAATCTGCTGCTCCTGTTCACGACCGACGGCAATCGCCGGGTACTTCCCTTCGTCGTCGCGATCTATCTGTATTCGCTCGCTGCGGTGTTCGGTTGGCTTCCGGGCGGCGACTGGCTGCAGGCGGGTTGGCTGTGAAGCGAGTAGTCGCCGTCGCGGTGTTGGCCTTCGTCGCCCTCTGGCCTCTGGCGCACCGGGGCCTCGTCGCCGTCTACGACGTGAATCCCTGGAAGCTCGCCGGCTTCGCGATGTACACGACCCCGACGCCGCCGGTGCAGGTCGTGCTGTTCGAACGCGCCGCGGGGGAGAACGCCGAGGGGCTCGCGCCCATCGACGAGCAGACCCTGCCGCCGACGTTGAGACGCCAGCTCGCACGCTTCCGGGTCGAGCGCCACGCACTCGGCGCGTTGCGGTCGCCGGATGCCCTCGGCGCCGCGCTGCTCGAAGCGCGGCGGGATCTCGAGTGGGTGGTGGTCGCCGTGCAGCGGATGCGGCTCGACCGCGAGAGCGCGCGAATGACCTCGCGCCGCGACCAGTTCGTCTACGAGCGCTCTCCGTGAGCCCTTCTAGTCTGCCGTGGGGGCGCCGGCGCCGGCGCCGGCGGCGGGGTCGGCGTCGGGCGAAGCGTCTTCGGGCCGCTCGAAGCTGATCTTCCCCAGCTTGCCCCCGCGTAGCTCGCGCAGGAAGAGATCGGCGGCGCGGTCGAGATCGAGTCGGCCGCCGCGCTGCATCAGGCCGCGTGCCCTGGCGATGCCCTCGAGCAGCTGGTGGGGCTCGCCGTCGAGCGCGTCGAGCTTGTATCGGCTCGTCAGGATCTCGGGGTAGCGCTCGCGCAGGAACTCGAGGGCGAAGTACGCGACGTCGAAGGCGTCGAAGGCGGCCGCGCCGACGCCGCCGCTCGCGGCAAGACAGTGGGCGGCGGTCTGATCTTCCAGCTTGGGCCACAGGACACCGGGTGTGTCCGACAGGCTGAAGCTGAGGTCGAGGTCCACGCGCTGGCGACGGCGCGTGACGGCGGGCCGGTCCGCGACCTCGGCGACCTTCCTTCCCTTCAGCGTGTTGATGAGCGTCGACTTGCCCACGTTCGGGATGCCCACGACGAGCGCGCGCACCGGCTTGCCGGCTCCCCGGCGGCCGGGTACGAGATCGCGACACAGGCCCGGGATGCGCTGCACGTCGCGCTTCTCGGTGGCGCGGATCGCGACCGCGCGAACACCCGGCCGCGCGTTCATGTGCGCGAGCCAACGCTCGGTGACCGCCGGGTCGGCCAGGTCGGCCTTGGCGAGGACCCGCAGGCAGGGTCGATCCTCTCGCAGCTCCGCCAGCATCGGGTTGGCGCTGGCCTCGGGCAGCCGCGCGTCCAGCACCTCGATGACGACATCGGTCTGGCGCATCGCGGCGGTGATCTCCCGCCGCGCCTTGTTCATGTGTCCGGGAAACCAGTTGATCGTCATCGGAAGGGCCGCAGGATAGCCCGGTGACCCCGTGCTTGATACTCTGCGCGCCAGGGGGTGACCGTGGCAGAGTCCGTTCGGGATCTACTCGCGCGAGAAGGCGCGGGCGGTCGCGTCAGCGTCCAGGGTTGGCTGCGCACCGCGCGGCACTCGAAGAACGTGTCGTTTCTGGAGGTGAGCGACGGTTCCTGCTTCGCCGGCATCCAGGTGGTCGCCGCGCCGGATCTGTCGAACTACGAAGATGCCGTCGCCAAGCTGACCACGGGCTGCGCGGTGCGCGCCAGCGGCGAGTTGGTGGATTCCCCTGGCAAGGGCCAGCGCTACGAGATCCACGCTGACGAGGTGGATGTCGTCGGCGGCGTCGAGGACGACTACCCGCTCCAGAAGAAGCGCCACAGCTTCGAGTTCCTGCGGACCATCGGCCACCTGCGTCCGCGCACCAACACGCTCGGCGCGGTGCTGCGGGTTCGGAACGCGGCGTCCCGGGTCATCCATGACTTCTTCCAGCAGCGCGGCTTCGTGATGTTGCATTCGCCGGTGATCACGCGTTCCGACGCCGAGGGGGCCGGCGAGATGTTCCGGGTCACCACTCTCGACCCGGACGATCCGCCGCGCGGCGAAGACGGCCGGGTCGACGCCAGCCAGGACTTCTTCGGTGGTGCCTCCTTCCTGACGGTGTCGGGCCAGCTCGAGGCGGAGATCGGCGCGCTGTCCCTGTCCAAGGTCTACACCTTCGGTCCGACCTTTCGTGCGGAGAATTCCCACACCAGCCGGCACCTGGCCGAGTTCTGGATGGTCGAGCCCGAGGTCGCCTTCTGCGACCTGTCCGGCCTGGCCGACCTGGCCGAGGACTTCCTGAAGGCCGTCTTCCGCGGCGTCCTCGAGAGCTGCCCGGACGACATCGAGTTCTTCAACGAGCGCATCGACAAGTCCGTGCTCGAGACCCTGCAGCACGTGATCGAGACGCCCTTCGAGCGCATCACCTACAGCGAGGCGGTCAAGATCCTCGAGCAGTCCGGGTGCTCCTTCGAATTTCCGGTGGCCTGGGGGACCGACCTCCAGAGCGAGCACGAGCGTTTCCTGGCGGAAGAACACATCGGTCGCCCCGTCGTCGTCACCGACTATCCGAAGGACATCAAGGCCTTCTACATGTACCTGAACGATGACGAGAAGACGGTCGCAGCCCTCGACGTGCTGGTGCCGAAGGTGGGCGAGATCATCGGTGGGTCCCAGCGCGAGCATCGTCACGACGTCCTGCTGCGCCGGATCGACGAGCACGGCCTCTCCCGGGAGCCGTACTGGTGGTACCTCGATCTGCGCCGCTACGGCTCGGTCCCCCACGCCGGCTTCGGTCTGGGCTTCGATCGGGTGGTCCAGTTCATGACGGGCATGGAGAACATCCGCGACGTCTCTCCCTTCCCGCGAGTGCCGGGTCATGCGGAATTCTGACGGGCGGCGTCGCGTGGCCGCCGTCGTCTGTCTGCTGGCGCTGCTTCTCTCGGCTTGCGTCTCCCGGCAGCGGCGCGAAATGGTCGAATCGCGGGACGCCTACCAGGCGTGCGTCCGGGACCACCCCACGACCCATCGCGATACCTGTGCAGAGCTCGAGGCCGAGACGATCACGCGACAGGAGCGATACCGGGACGACGCCGCGCGCGCCTGGGGCTGCGGCGGAACCAGCAATCCGGACTGCGACCCCCGAGAACGTACGCCGCAGCAGCGCTAGTGCGCTTTCGCTAGCGCCCGTCGAGTCGCTTCCCGAGGCTGACGGTGTCGTCGACCTTGAATCCGAGGCGTTCGTAGAAGGCGAGCACCGCTGCATTGCCTCCGCGAACCTGCAGGTTGATCTTCGGGCAACCAATCGCGCGGAGCGCCGCCTCTGCGTGCTGCATCAGTGCGCGTCCGAGGCCGCCCTTCTGGAGATCGGGCAGCACGGCCAGGTAGTTGATCCAACCGCGGTGTCCGTCGTAGCCGGCCATGACCGATCCCTGGATGCGACCCGCGGCTTCCGCGACGAAGAAGAGCCCCGGCTGGAACGCCAGCTTCTTCGCGATGTCGTCGCTGGGGACGTTCCACGGCACCACCAGACCGCAGGCGGTCCACAGGGCGATGACCTGCGGTTCGTCGTCGGGGCGGAAGGTGCGGATATCGGGCATCGCCCGGGTATATCTCGGCCCCGGCTAGAGTGCGAATTTCCCGAAGCTGCCGAGATCGCGGAAGGCCTGGACGACGCGCGCGGCCATGCCCTGCTCGCCCAGGTGCAGCCACTTGCGCGGGTCGATGTGCTTCTTGTTGGGGTTGTCGTCGCCTTCGGGGTTCCCGATCTGGGCGTGCAGGTAGGGGTCCTGCGCGTCCATGTACTGCTTGATGGGCTGGGTGAAGGCCCACTGGGTGTCGGTGTCGACGTTCATCTTGACGACCCCGTAGGAGACCGCCTCGCGAATCTCGTCGGTGGAGGACCCGGAGCCGCCGTGGAACACGAAGCGGACGGGCTTCTCGCCCGTGCCGTGCTTCGCGGCGATCGCGTCCTGGGAATTTTTCAGGATGGCGGGTGTCAGTACGACGTTGCCGGGCTTGTAGACGCCGTGGGTGTTGCCGAAGGCGGCGGCCACGGTGAACGAGCCCACCGGTGAGAGCTGGTCGTACGCGTAGAGGACGTCTTGGGGCTGGGTGTAGAGCAGGGCGTTGTCGATGGCGCTGTTGTCGACGCCGTCCTCTTCGCCGCCGGTGACGCCGAGCTCGATCTCGAGGGTCATGTCCACCGCGCACATGCGACCGAGGATCTTCTTCGAGATCTCGACGTTCTCTTCGAGGGTCTCCTCGGAGAGGTCGAGCATGTGCGAGCTGTAGAGGGGCTTGCCGGTTCGTTCGTGATGGCGCTCGCTCTCGTCGAGCAGACCTTCCACCCAGGGCAGGAGCTTGCGCGCGGCATGGTCCGTGTGGAGGACCACCGGTACGCCGTAGGACTTCGCGATGGCGTGCACGTAGTGCGCGCCCGCAATGCCTCCCGCGATCTCGGCCTGGTGCTCGTCGTTGGCGAGGAACTTGCCGCCGAAGAAGTGTGCGCCGCCGTTCGACAGCTGGATGATCGCCGGCGCGCTGGCTTCGCGCGCCGCGGCGAGCACGGCGTTGACGCTGTGCGACCCGACGACATTCACGGCGGGTAGCGCGCAAGCGGCTTCGTGGCAGTACGTGAAGAGTGCTTCGAGGGCGGCTCCGGTGACGACCCCGGGCTCGAGCTTCATCTTGTTCACGAGGTGCACCTCCGGCCTGGTTCCGGCTCTGGAAAGTGTCCGTATCGGCAGGGCGGGTTCCGGACAAAAGTGCCTGGAATCCGGGTGCGACGGGCTACGCCGCCGCGGTTCAGTCCCGAAGGCGGAAGTCCAGCGGCAGCTCGAAGACGAGGTCGGCTTGCTCGAAGCCGGCCGGCACGGGGCCGAAAGGCGCCGCGCGCCTTGCGATGCGCACTGCGTGGCGGTCGAGCAGGGACGATCCGGAGCTCTCGGACACGGCGCATTCCTCGAGTCTGCCGTTGCGGTCGATGCGCAGCTGGAGGACCACGCTGCCCTCGATTTCTTCGAGTCGCGCCCGGCGCGGGTAGTCGAGGTTTTCCTGCAGCTGGACGAAGACGGCGTCGAAGTAGGCGTCGCGCGCGCGTCCGTCGCCGCCGGAGTCACCCGCCTGCGCAGATGCCCCGGCGTCGGCTCCGGCGGTCGTCGTCGGAACGAGTGGGCTGGCGATGGAGCCCGCAGCAGTGGTGACCGCTGACTGGGGTTCGTTCGAGGTCTGGCTCGCGACGGGTGGCGCGATAGACCCGCGTGTTCGGGCAGGCGTTTCGGCCGCGGGCTGCGGCGCCGGCGCCGGCCTCTTGGCGGGAACAGGGGCGAGAACAGGCGCGGCGACAGACGCGGGAACAGATGCCGGAACCGGAATGCCCGCCCGGCCCAGCGCGAGTCGGATCCGCGTGCCCGGCTCGGGCCGTGCGCTCCCGCCCGGGGACGCCGTGCCGAGGCTCGGGTCGCAGCCTGCCGCGTAGCCGCCGACGACCGCGGCATGCAGCAGGGCCGCCAGCAGCAGGGCGCCTCCCCACTCGATCCCGTGGCTGCGCGAGTCAGTGTCCACGTTCGATCACCAGGTCGATCTGCGCGACGCCCGCTTGTTCGAGGTCGTCGAGCAGGGGGAGCAGGATGCGCGCCGGCGTGCGCGCGTCGGCGCGCAGGGCGACGGCGCCCGCGCCAAGGGCTTCGACCAGGTCTCGTCGGGACAGAGCCGGGCCGGTGAGAGGGTCACCCGCCAGGGCCAGGACACCCGAGGCCGACAGGGTCAACACGGGGGTGTCGGGGTCTGGTTCGGTGTCCAGGAACGGGCCCTCCGCCCGGGGCAGCTCCACTTCCAGGGGCGACGGCGGCGCGAGGGTTCCCGTCAGCATGAAGAAGACGAGCAGCAGGAAGACGACGTTGATCAGGGGCACGACGTTCTCGGTCGTGCGTCGCGTGCGGCGGGGTCGGAGCTGCACGGATCAGTGCGCTCCTGTCTTCGTCGCCGCCGCTACCGGTTCGAGCACGACGTCGTGCGCCCCAGCGGCCTGGGCGAGGCCGAGCACGTCGACGATCGGCTGTAGCGGCGCTTCGGGGTGCGGGCGCACCCGCACGCCTCGCTGCGCCTGCGCGGCAGCTCGCATGGCTTCGACCAGGGAGCCGTCGTCCACGGCGCGCCCCGAGAGGAACGCCCGTCCGGCCGCGTCGAGCTGCACCCGGAGCGCGTCGTCGCGGGTCGCGTCGGGCGCCGCGGCAGCGTCCGGGGAGGCGACGTGCACCGCGAGTGGCAGCAGGGCCTCGCGGTCGAAGCGGCTCGCCAGCATGAAGAACAACAGCAGAAGGAAGACGACGTCGATCAGCGGCGTGAGCCCGGGCCCCCGGCGCTTGCGCGGCTCAGCTGCGAACAGCACGCGAGGGTTCCGCCGGCCGCAGGTGACTGCGTGTGCCATCCGTCGGCGGGGTCCGCGCGTTGAGCACGCGCGTCACGACGTCGCTCAGGGTGCGTCGGACGCGGTCGACCTGGGACTCGAGCCAGGCGAGGGCCGCCATCGCCGGGATGGCCACCGCGATGCCGACCGCCGTGGTGAGCAGTGCTTCCCAGATCCCTCCGGACAGCAGGCTCGGGTCGACGCGCGCGCCCGCCTCTTCGAGGCGCATGAAGGCGCGGATCATGCCGAGAACGGTGCCGAGTAGACCGAGCAGCGGAGCCAGGCTTCCGATGACCTCGAGCCCGCGGAGATGGGATTCGAGGGCGCTGATCTCGGCTTCGCCCGCGCGCTGGACCTCTTCGCGGAGGGCGTCCGGCGAGAGTGCCGCATCGCCTTCGCGGCTGCGTTCTTCGAGGGCGATGGTGAGCACCTTCGCGATGGGTCCGGGGGTCGCGCGAGTGCGTGCGAGCGCGGCCTGGGCGTCGCCGACGCGCACGGCTTCCAGGGTGTCGTCGATCCAGGCGCGACTCCAGATCCGCAGTCGCGCGAACTGCTGGAGCTTCGCGAGGAAAATCGTGACCCCGGCCAGCGACAACGCGACGAGCACGCCCATCACCCAGCCTCCACGGCCGAGCAGGGTCACGAGCGGATTGTCGAGAAGGGTTTCCATGAGAAGCCCCGGACGGTACCCGGGTGGCTCAGGCCGCGCACACGTAGTCCACGCCCTCCTTGCGACCGAGTGCTGCCAGCGCACCGCGGATGAGGCTGCGCGCGGTCTCACCCGCTACCGACGCGACGAGGGGGCGCCCGTGCAGGGCCGCCAGGGCGGACGGCTCGATGACCGGCGCACCGTGGATGCGCTGACCGATGCGTCCGGGATGCAGCTCGACGATGTGGCTCGGGCGTTTGTCGTGCGCCAGCAGCGCGCGTCGCAGGCTGCGGCCCGTGCCCCCGTAGCCCCAGAGAACGTATTCCGCCGATCCTTTCAGAAGGCCGCTGGCGAGGAATGCGGCCTTGCAGGCGGCGAAGCGTTCGAGTGCATACGCGGGGTGCGTGCGCGAGAGCCGGTCCGGGCCGTCCCGCCAGGCGAGCAGGCGTTTCGGCACGACCGCCAGGGACTCGCCCGCAGCCAACAGCCGGAGGACGAGGTCGTAGTCCTCGGGCCAGCCTTCATCGCGAAAGCCCAGGCCCGCCAGGACTTCTCGTCGCAGCGCGAGGGTCGGGTGCGCGACGGGGCACTCGACGAACGCCTCGGCGCGGACCTGGTCCGGCGAGGCGATGGCGTTCAGCCAGGACTCGTAGCGTCGTCGCCCGTCGGCCAGGCCGGCCCGCGGGAAGATCCGCACCTGGCAACCCACGCCCGCCAGCCGGGGCTCGCGATCGAGGGCGTCGAGCTGCAGTGCCAGGCGGTCGCGATGCATCCAGTCGTCGGCGTCCATGCGCGCCACGACTGGCGCGCGACAGGCCGCGAGCCCGTCGTTGAGGCTTTCGACGATGCCGCGGTGGGGCTGCGAGAGCACCCGGAAGCGCGGGTCCGCCGCTGCGGCTCGTTCCAGGAGCGCGCTTGTGCCGTCCCTGGAACCGTCGTCGACGATCACGCACTCGAAGCGCGACTCGCGCTGGCGGCGGATGCTGTCGAGGCAGACCGGCAGGGTCGCCCGGGCGTCGAACGCAGGCAGCAGGATCGAGACGCGGGGTTCGCCCAAGCTGTGCTCTACTCCCGGACTCGCGGCTGGCTGGCGGCCACCGAGTCGTCGACACTGGAACGCATGGCCTACAAGCATCGCACGCTTACGACAGACGACCTCGACGCCGCCTGGGACCTCGACGTCCAGGTCTTCCACACCGATGGCCTTCACCGTGCCGCCTTCTACGGGCTGTCGGCCCCGGACCGCTTCCACGGCGCCTTCGATGCGAAGGGTCGGCTGGTGGCGATGGCTCGGGTCATCCCCTTCGGTCAGTACTTCGGCGGGCGGCGCGTCTCGATGGGAGGCCTGTCCTCCGTCGGCGTCGCGCCGGAAGCCCGCGGGCGCGGCCTCGCCGCCGCCGTCTCGCGCGCTGCGCTGGCGGACATGCGCGAACGGGGAGAGGCGATCTCGAGTCTCTACCCGGGCAGCGCCGGCCTCTACCGAAAGCTGGGATGGGAGCTGTCCGGCGCGCACACGATCCGACACATCGATTGCTCGGCGCTTCGTCAGCTGCGCCCGCCGGCCGATCGCAGGGTCTTGCGCGCCGAGCCCTCGGACCGGGCACGCGTGCGCGCTTGCTACGAACGCATCGCGCCCACGATCAACGGCTTCCTCGAACGGGTCGATTCGCGCTGGTACTTCCTCGACAAGATGTGGGACGAGTTCCATGTCTACCTGTCGGTCGATTCCGCCGGCGAGGTCGACGGGTACGTCGCCTACCGGCAGGAGGCGCCCGCCTCTGGTCAGCACGGCTACACGATCCGCGTGCGCGACTGGATGGCGGGCAGCCGGAATGCGCTCGCTTCGCTGTTCTGGACCCTGGGGTCGGGCTCGACCCAGGCGGCCGTCGTCTCCTATCCGAGCTCTCCAGAGGACCCGCTGCTGTTACTGCTGGACGATCAGGTGGAGCGCGTGCACGGCGACATCCGCGTGATGACGCGCATCGTCGATCCGGCGGAGGCGGTCGCGCAACGCGGCTTCGCCCCGGCGCTGACGCTGGACGTGCCGTTCGTCCTGGTCGAAAGGGGTGCGACCGACGAGGCGTCTTCCCTGGCCGCCAACGCGGGCGCCTGGCGCCTGCAGCTGTCGAAGGGCGTGGGCCGACTCGAGCGGACGGGCGATGACGCCCCGGGCGTTCCGCGTCTCTCCGTGGCGGGCTTCGCGTCGCTCTATACCGGCTGGGCACAGACTGCGCTGCTCGAGCGCGCCGGCCTGCTCGAGGGCGGTAGCGCTGCCGAGCGTGCCGATCTCGACGCGGCCTTTGCCGGACCGACCCCGTGGTTGCCCGAGGAGTTCTGAGCGAGCCCTCTCGAAGGAGGGGGAACGACTGCGTCAGGCGTGGAGCTCGGGCGTGAAGTCCCGCAAGAGCTCGACGAAGGCCGCCGCCAGCGGGCTTTCGTAGCCGTCTCGTCGGCGAACCACGACGACGGGCTGCTCGAGGCGCAGCCCCTGGATCTCGATCGCGCGCAGGCTGCCGAGGGCAAGCTCCTCGCGCACGCCGCTGCGCGGCATCAGCGCGATGCCGAGGCCCGCTTCCACGAGTCGCTTCTGCCCGGTGAGACTGTCCACACGCGTGACGCGGGGGTTGGCGAAGCCCGCGGCCGAGAGCAGGTGTTCGAGGACGTGACCGAGGGACTCGGACTGGCCGCGTTCCGGCGGGAAGCCGAGCCAGTGCTCGCCCGCGAGCCGCGCGAGGTTGCGAAGGCGCCGCTGCTGGATCGCGTGGTTGGCGGGCACCACGAGTACCAGCTTCTCGGCGCCGAGTGGCGTGGACCGGAGCTGGGGGTCGCCGTCGGCGAAGTAGCGGAGACCGAGCTGCGCCTCGCCGCTGCGCACGAGTGCGCTCACTTCGCGACTGGTCGCGGTCGAGAGCTCGACCGAGGCCCGGGGGTGGCGGGCTTCGAAGGCCCGAAGGGCACCGACCAGGTGCGAGTCCGCGAGGGTCCCGACGATGGCGAGGCGCAGGACGCTCGTACCGCCGGATGACGTGACGTCGTGCACGGCGCGCTCGGCATCGCGCAGGCAGGCGACCGCGGATTCGGCGTGGGGAAGCAGCGCATTCCCGGCATCCGTCAGCGCGACGGCGCGTCCGCGTCGCTCGAAGACAGCGGTTCCGATGTCGTCCTCGAGCTGACGGATGCGTCGACTGATCGCCGGCTGGGAACGTCCCAGCCGGCGGGAAGCGTCGGTGAAGCTGCCGGTGCGGGCGATGCAGAGGAAGGTCTCGATCTCGTCCAGCGTCATGCATATTCCTGATGGGTAGATCGAGAAGTATGTATTGGACAGATAGACGGTCCAACCCCACTCTGGACGCGCACCGCTTCAGGGGGACCCGATGTCCGACCAGCACGACCGCGCCGCACGTTTCTGGGAGCTGCATCTGCGGGACGAGCCCTTCCTGCTTCCGAATCCCTGGGACGCCGGTACGGCGCGTTTGCTGGCTCACATGGGGTTCGAAGCGCTGGGTACGACGAGTCTCGGCGTCGCCAACGCCCGGGGAAGCCGACGTGCCAGTCGCCGCGAGGTCCTGCTCAACTGTCAGGAGGTCGCAGATGCGACGCGCCTTCCGGTCACCGCAGATCTCGAGAACGGCTACGCGGCCGAGCCGCTGCAGGCCGCGCGATCGATCGAGGAGGCGTGGAGCTGCGGCGCCGTGGGCGCGTCCATCGAGGACGCGACCGGTCGGGCCGGGGCCCCGGTCTACGCCATGGACCTCGCAGTCGAGCGGGTGCGCGTGGCTGTCGCGACGGCTCGCTCGCTTCCAGGACCCTTCGTGCTCACCGCGCGCGCTGAGAACCACCTGCACGGGATCGACGATCTCCACGACACGATCCGCCGCTTGCAGGCCTTCGAAGAAGCCGGGGCGGACGTCCTGTATGCCCCGGGCCTGCGCACCCTCGACCAGATGCGTGCGGTCGTGTCGTCCGTCGGCCGACCGGTGAATGTCGTCATGGGCTTCGCCGACCCTTCGATCACGCTCGAGCAGTTGGCCGAGATCGGTGTTCGTCGTGTCAGCATCGGCGGAGCGCTGTCGCGCCTCGCTCTGGGCACCTTCGTGGAAGCGGCGACAGCCATGCGCGCCGGGCGCTTCGGCTTCGTGCGCGACGTCCCACCCCTCGCAGACCTGCAGCAGGCCTTTCCCGCCGAGGCAGCCGGGAGGAATTCGTGAGCATCACCTGTTTCATCCGCTACCAGGTCGACCCCTTCCAGCGGGAGGCCTTCGAGGCGTACGCCCTGAACTGGTTGCGCATCATCCCGCGCTGCGGGGGTGACCTGGTCGGCTACTACCTGCCGCACGAAGGCACGAACGACGTCGCCTACGGGGTGATCTCGTTCGCGAGCCTGGCCGACTACGAGGCATACCGGGCGCGGCTCCGCGAGGATCCGGAGGGCCGTGCCAACTTCGAGTTCGCCGAGGAGAAGCGCCTGATCCTGAGAGAGGAGCGGACCTTCCTGAGGGGTCTCGCGAGCCCGCTCGACGCCGGTGGCCTTGCCTAGGAGGTCGACCCAAGACGCAGTCTTGGGATTTCGGCTTCCGCCGCAAGCCGGGATCCCGCGGCCAGGCCGCGGGCCGGCCAGCTAGCCCCGATCCGTCATGCGGATCGGGGCGCAACTCCCAATGCGGGCGAGACGCCGGTGTTTCGAGGGCTCGTGCCGCGTTCCGAGACCGGCCGATTGGCGCCACTTCAGTGAGGTTGTCACGCACAGGCGAGAGCACACGCGGACCTCGTTCGTGAGGGTTCCACCGGGCTCTCCGGCACGCGGGAAGCTCGACCTTTGACGCATTGGGGCTAGTGGGCGCCGGCGGCACTGCGCGGTGACTCGTCGCCGGTCTCCAGCGGTCCGTAGATCGGACTCGACCATGCGGTGCCACCGTCCAGCTGGACGACGCGGACGTACAGGAATTCGCCGGGGGCGAGGGCGGGGATCTCGCGCTCGATCGAGAGATCGCGCTGGTCCTCGCCGGGCACGGATGCGACCAGACCGCTGCGGATGAAGTCGACGCGCTCGATGGGTGCGACGGCGGCGACCTCGACCCGCAAGCTCCGTGTCGAAGGCACCTCGCCGGGTTCGAGGGCCGCCTCGAGGTAGATGCGCGGACCGCTCGTCGCGTAGGTCCGGTGGGCACGGAGGGCCTCGAGGACGGCCTCGCGGGTGTGCGCGGATGCCCGGATCGCGGCCAGCCCGGAGACGCCGCCGGTCGCGATCCCCGCGAGCCCGGGATGTCCGTCGTGGCTGTCGCCGCTGCCGATGAAGCCGAAGCGGTACCCGATCTGCAAGGCGTCCCGCACGAAGTTGCCGGGAACCGGGTTGTAGATGGCGGCGGGCCCGTCGGGGGCTTCGCTCTGGCCGTGAACCGACGCGACTTCGGTGACGGGCTCGAGGTCCGGCGGCGGCGCGAAGGTCCAGTTCGTCGAGATCGGGCCACCCGCGGAGTGATGCGCGAAGGTCAGCGCGTTGCGTTCGCGCAGGGCTTCCCACAGCTGGTCGGGGCGTTCGTAGCGCGGGTCGAGCGAGCTGAGGACGTCGCCACGGTCGGAGAAGTACAGCACGTGGCGGTGACCCTGGAGCCAGCTGGTCCACTCGTAGCCGAGAAGGGTCACGAAGCGACCCGGCTCGTGATAGCGCGCAACGGCCTTGCGGATCCGGTCCCACATCTTGGGGTTGGCGTCGAGGAAGCGCATTCCCCAGTGGTCGTGGTCCGTCAGTGCAGCGACGTCGAGGGCCGCGACGTTGCGCGCGTAGTCGTAGAAGTCGTCGGGAGTGCCCGTGCCGTCGGAAAGCTGGGAGTGCCCGTGGAGATCGCCCCAGAGCACCGGCGGAATCCCCGCCCGAGCGACCAGGGGGTTTGATTCGGACTCGATCGTGACGTCGCCGATGGTGACCTCCGCACGGACGCGGAAGGTCCCCTCCCGGAGCGCGCGACCGACGACGCTGACGCGTCCCCGACCTCCGGGCTCGATCTGGGCAGATGCCGGCAGCTCGAGCCCGTCCGGAACCTCGATCGTGACCTCTCCGCCCGACGAAGTTCCGGCATTGCCGCGCGCATCGACGAGGGCGAGGTTGAGTCGCAGCTCGTCCCCCGGAGCCGCGGCCGTCGTCAGCGTTGCGACGAGATGAGCGGGCTCTCGCGGCCCGATCTCGACTTTCGGCGGATCGGCGATCAACGCGCGAATGCCGTCGCCGTCGCCATCGACGGCGAACCACAGAGTCGCGCCGCGTTCGGCATAGCGGTCGACCCGGGCGCCGCGGGGGCCCGCGCCATAGACGATGCGGATCTGCTCACCGGCGGCGAGCGCCCGGCCTCCGATTTCGATGGCCAGCAGCTGGGACGACACGAGGGTCGCGTCGACGGTGACGCCCTCGGCCTGGGTGGAGACGCGGGTGAAGCCCGGTCCGTCCTCGTACAGGGTCTGTGGATCGTCCCATTCCCAGAATGGCGAGACCTGGAGGAACACGAAGCCACCCTTGGCGACCCCGCGTCGCCCGGCTTCGAAGACCAGCTCGAAGCGGGCGAGCTCGCCGGCCCGGAACACCGGCCGGCCCTCGGCGTTCCGATGAGCGGGACGCCGCACGCCGTCGGGCAGGATCTCGAGCGCCGCCTCGATCCTGGCGGTGCCGCCCCCATCGGACCGATGGCGCGGCGCCTCGAGGTCGAGCTGCAGGGACTCGCTGATCTCGGGCTGGGCGTCGGCCGAGAACGGGCCCCAATGGGGGAGGAGGGCGGCCTCGCGCTCGGCCCGGGCGCTGTCCGGATCGCCGGAAGGTGTGGGGTCACAGGCCGCTGCCAGGACTGCGGCGGCCAGCAGCCCCAGGCAGGCTCGCCCCCTGACGCCCCTGGCGCCCCTTGTCCCCCGAGGGGTCAGGGGCTTGCGGGAATCTCGCCCGCCTCGTGCGGCCATGACTCTCAAGAAGTGCTTTTCCTCTTTAGCTACGCGCCATTCCATCCGTTCATAGCGTACGAGGCCGGACCGTGGGGCGGCGTTTCGACGTCGGGTCTGCGGGTCGGCAGTCAACTTGCGTGGGAGATTGCGGCGAGTGGCCAACGCGAACGAAGCCAGCAGTGTACGCATGCACCCCTGGGTGACCTACGTGCTCGGGGCGTTGCTGCTCGGCGGATCCCTCGCGTTGCTCTTCACCGCGCCGGACCCCGGCCAGCGCGCGAGCGAGAGTCCGGAGATCCAGACGGCGATCCGCTCGTTCGAGCGCAATCCCGAGGTCGATGTCAGTGAGCGCTTCGTGCCCTTCATCGGGCGCGAGCAGATGGCAAAGGTGCGCGCGGACCACGCCCGGCGTCGGGACCAGGGCGGCGTGGCGGTCCTGTCGGAGCGGATGCAGGAGAAGACCCAGAAGCGCTTCGACGAGGCGCAGGGCAAGGCCTTCGCGAGCCTCCACGATCTGCCCAGCTTTCGCTTCGGCATCATCGACGGCTCGAGCCCGCTCGAGAACACGTTCAGCCACCTCGTCGCGAACGAGAGTGTGTTCGCCATCGGCGTATCGATGGTCTTCTTCGTGCTGGCCGCGCTGTGTCTCGAAGGGGCCTGGGGCTCGATCCTGCTGGGAGCCTTGTGCTTGCTGCTGCCCGTGGTCACGCGCCTGACCTACACGGTCTTCTACGGCGACTCGGGCGTTCCGTGGATCGGCGCGAGCGGCCTGGTGGCGGGGCTTCTCGGTGCCTACCTGGTGCGCTCGTTCCAGGGCTTCACCATTCCGGGTTGGCTCGTGGTGCCCGTCTGGATCATCGGCGAATACCTGCTCGCGCGGGATCTGCCCATCGATCACTTCGACGCGACCCCGGTCGTGGTTCACGCCGTCGCCCTCAGCTTCGGGGGTCTGGCGGCGCTGGGCATCGGGGTGCTCGGCCTCGAGCACAAGCTCCTCGAGCGTCAGCTCGACACGGAGGATCTCGTCGCGAACCCGGTGCTCGAGCAGGCGCTCATCGAACGCGACCACGGCAACGTCGAGGCGGCTTTCGATCTCCTCGAGCAGGAGCTCAAGCGAAACGCGGCCAATCACGACGCGGCGGTCGCGCTGTGGCAGGTGGCTTCTGGCACCGGTCTTTCGGCACGAGCGACGGCCCCCATGTTGGCCGCCATTCGCGACGCCCTGCGCTCGGGACGGCGCGAAGAGGCCTGCGCGTTGTGGCTGATGATTGCGGTCGAGACGGAGCCTCGGGCGGAGGGAACCCTGCTGGTGCGCGTCGGGGAAGCGCTGCTCGGAGAAGAGGAGCACGAAGCGGCCCTGCAGGCGTTCGCGTGGGCGGTGGACGGTCCCAAGACCCTCTCCTCGGTGCTGGCCATGCGCGTGGTGCGGGGAGCGCGCGACCTCGATTCAGACCTGGCAGGTCGCGCGGCCGCCGTGGCGCTCGTCGACGACCAGCTCGGAGCATCCGAACGCGCCGCGATGCAGAAAGTGGTGGAGGCGGCCGAGCTGCGTGCCGACGCGGCACCCGCGGCGACGCCCGCAGCGGTGGCAGAAGCGCCTACGACCCGGGCTGCTGCTCCGCGACCGGCGCCGGTCGCGACCGAGCCCGATCCCCTCCAGGACCCGCATGCGATTGCAGCGGACGCCTTCCAGCAGCTGGGCGAGGGGGAGAGCCTGTCTGGCGAGGACCCGGAGGGTTGGAATCAGCCGGGTGTCGTCGAAGATCTTTCCGCCGAGCTCGAGGACGAGCACAGCGGCTTCGACTGGAGCGGGCTCGCGGATGACGACGAAGCGCCCGCGCCGCCCTTCGCCGACACCAACGTCGACCTCGCAGGAGCGGGGGAGGCTCCGGTGGTGGAAGCCGAGGCGGTGGTCGACGAGTCGTCCGACATTTCCGAGACCACGGACACCACCGAGACCACGGAGACCACGGACGTCACGGATACCACCGAGACGACGGAACCGCTGGACGACACCGGCGGCATCGACCTCGGAGAGGGCGCCTTCGAGGCGCCCCGCCGCGCTCTCGTGGTCCGGGCAGCCGCTCCCGTTGCGATCGACGAGGAGGGGATTTTCGTGGAGGTCGAGGGCGGCTCGAAGACGCGCCTCCCGTTTGCTCGCATCGAAGCCGTGGCGGCAGGCGCCGTCCGCGGCCTGGCCGACAAGCCCGTGCTGATCGTCGACCTCGTGCTCAACTGGCTGGCGGTGCCCGACGAGCCGCTCAAGGTGGTTCGCCTCCGCAGCGACGGCTTCGATCCCCGCAGCATCGTGTCCGATCGGGAAACTCCACTCGACGCGCTGCGCGCGATGCTCGATCACATCGTCGCGGCCAGTGGCGCGACGCCGCTCCCCAGCCGCGACGCGGCCCTCGGCAATCCCTTCGCGAGCTATCCGGACCTGGCCAGCTACGACGCCGATGTCCTGATGGCCCAGTCCTCCTGAACGTCCAGTCCTGAACGTCCAGTCGGGACGGCTTCCAGCCGAGCTGTCTCAGCGCGTCGGGCGTCCCGCCAGTCGCTGGGCCAGCAGTGGCTCGGACCACGCCAGCCACTCGCATAGCGCCGGTCGTGTGCGCCTCGGATCGATCAGGTCGTGGACCCCGAAGAGCTCGGCGCGGGGGAACGGCGATCGCCCGCGCGACAGCTTCTCTTCGAGCTCCTTGCGCTTGGCGTCCGGGTCCTCGGCCGCCGCGATTTCCCGGCGGAAGGCCACCGCGACGCCGCCCTCGAGAGGCAGCGCGCCGCTCTCCGCCGAGGGCCAGGCCAGTACCGTCCCATAGGGTCCGAAGTGCGCCGCCGCAGCCACGCCATAGGCCTTGCGGACATGGATGCTGATCCACGGCACCGTGGATTCCACCACCGCGACGATCGCGTCCACGCCGTAGCGGATCGTCGCCGAAGCCTCGGACGCCGCGCCGATCATGAAGCCCGGCTCATCGACGAAGCTCAAGATGGGAAGGTGGAAGGTCTCGCACAGCTCGACGAAGCGGCGGACCTTCTGGGCACCTTCGGCGCCCATCGAGCCACCGTAGATGGCCGGGTCGTTGGCGAGGATGCCAACGGACTGGCCGTTCAAGCGCGCAAGGGCCGTGATCTGCGACCGTCCGTAGCCGGCGCGCAGTTCGAAGAGTGAGTCGCGATCGACCACCCCCGCCAGCAGCTTCCGCATCTTGTAGATCTTCCGCCGGTCCCGGGGAATGATCTCGAGCAGAGCCTCCTCGCAGCGTTCCGGGTCGTCGTCGGGTGTGACTCGCGGGGGTAGCTGGTCGACGTTGGTCGGCAGATAGCTGAGGAAGCGCCGGATCTGGTCCAGGGCGTCCTGCTCGTCGCTGGCGACGTTGTCGACCACGCCGCTGCGCGAGTGGACCCGCGCACCACCCAGTTCTTCCTTGGTGAGTTCTTCACCCAGCGCGCGCGCGACCAGCGCCGGTCCTCCGATCAGGACCTGGGAGGTGTCCCGGGTCATCACCGAGAAGTGCGAAGCGGCCAGTCGCGCGGCGGGAAAGCCGGCCACGGCGCCAAGGGCCGCCGAGCATACGGGCGCGGTCCGCAGCACCCGCGCGATGGACAGGAAGCGCGGTGCGCCAAAGGCGGCGTCCGGGGCGGTACGAGGTGGCGGGGTTGCCGTCTTCCGGGCGCCGGACTTGCTGGCGTTGCCGGCCGCTCCCGCGACGCTGCCGCCCCCGCCTTCGAGGAAGCGGACGAGCGGCAAGCGGTGCCGCAGGGCGAGGTCTTCGGAGTAGACGCTCTTGCGCAGGCCGGCGGGGGAGGGCGAGCCGCCGCGCTGGGTGAAGTCCTCGCCACCGAGTACGACCGGGCGGCCGTCGATGCGCGCGAAGCCCAGCACGTAGTTGGCGGGCGAGAAGTCCACGAGCTGGCCGTTCTCGTCTCGTTCCGCATGGCCGGCGAGCGGCCCGTGCTCGTGGAAGCTGCCGGGGTCGGCGATCGCGCCGATGCGCTCGCGCACCGTGAGTCGTCCGCGATCGTGTTGCTTCTGGACCGCTTCCTCGCCGCCCATCTCGAGCGCCATGGCGCGACGGCGTGCGAGCTCTTCGACTTCCGGCTTCCAGCTCACGACAGCTCTCCTGGCTCCTGGCTCCTGATTCGGGGTCGTTGGATTCCGGTGGCTCAGAAGAAGAGCCGCTCGCAGCTGAGATCGTCGAGATCGACGACGCCGATGGCGTTGCGCCCCTTCATGTGACCGGCGCATTCACCCGGGTTGAAGATCGTGGTCCGCTCGCGCTGCTCGAGGTGAAAGCGATGGTCGTGACCGTGCAGGATCAGCGACGGCGCTCCCGTCTCGAGCACGGGCTCGAAGTCGCGCGGATCGTGGACCACACAGAGCTGTTGCTCGGCCCAATGCAGATGCAGGGGCGGGTCGACGAGCGAGATGCCGTACCGGGATGCCGCGCGCTCGAGGTTCTCGCGCTCGCCGACGTCGTTGTTGCCATAGACCGCGTGGAGCGGAGCGTCGAGGCGCGCGAGCACCTCGAGAGTCTTGGCCTGGGTGATGTCGCCGGTGTGCACGACCCGGTCGATCTCCGCGGCGTTCAGCAGCTCGACGATGCGGGCCACGTTGCCGAGGTGATTGTGGGTGTCACTGACGACGCCGATCCGCATGGTCGGCCACGGTACCCCGGCTCTGGGGGCTATGCTCGCGGCCATGGCCTACGAGACCCTCCTCACCGACCTCCGCGACGGGATCTTCACACTCACCCTCAATCGGCCCGATCGCCTCAACGCATTCACCGGCAAGATGATGGACGAGTACCTGCACGTACTCGACGCGATCGACGAGAACGACGACGTGCGCGTCGTGATCGTGACCGGCGCAGGTCGTGGCTTCTGCGCGGGCGCCGACCTGGGCGGTGGCGGCGCGACCTTCGACTCCGGTGGTGGAAAGGGCGCGGACGAGATCGCCCGGGTGCCGCGGGACGGCGGTGGACGCGTGACCCTGCGCATCTTCGATTGCAGCAAGCCGCTGATCGCCGCGATCAACGGACCCGCCGTCGGGGTCGGCATCACCCAGACCCTGCCCATGGACATCCGACTCGCGAGCGACCGGGCCAAGATGGGCTTCGTGTTCGCCCGCCGCGGCATCGTCCCCGAGGCATGCAGCAGCTGGTTCCTGCCGCGCATCGTCGGCATCAGCAAGGCGATGGAATGGGTGGCCACGGGTCGCGTGTTCCCGGCCGAAGAGGCGCGTGAGGCCGGGCTGGTATCCGAGGTGGTGTCGCACGACCAGTTACTTCCGCGGGCGCGCGAGCTGGCGGCGGAGATCGCCGAGAACACCAGCGCCATGTCGGTCGCGCTCTCGCGTCACATGCTCTGGAAGATGCTCGGCGCCGACCACCCGATGGAGGCCCACCGGGTCGACTCCCAGGGGATCCACTTCATGGGCAGCTCGCCGGACGCGCGCGAAGGCGTGCAGAGCTTCCTCGAGAAACGCGCTCCCCGCTTCGAGATGCGGGTATCGAAGGACATGCCCGGATACTTCCCGTGGTGGCGGGACCGGCCGTTTTCGGGCGGCGGGCAGGACTGAGACAGGATCACCGCTTCGAGTCGCGCCCGGAGCGGTTATGCTACGGGCGCGTGGTGTTCTGGATCCTTCTCGCGACCTTTCTCGCCTACACGATCTGGCGGATCTTTCTCGGCTATCCGCAACCGCGGCGGGCCTACCGCATCGTGGCGCCTCGCGAGGTCGCGTTCCTCGAGGCCGCCGGCGAGGCGACGTTCCCCGCTGGAGGCGCCATCCCGCTTTCGGGGCGCGATGCGGACCTGCCCGGGTATGCGGACGGCTTTCTCGAGTCGCTGCCTCGTCACCTGCGATTGCAGGTGCGGGCCATGCTGATGCTCTTCGAGCAGGCGACGATCTTCTTCCCGGCGCCCGGGCGCGGCGGGCGTCGGCGCTTCTCGTCGCTCAGCGAAGAGCAACGGGTCGCGGTGCTCGACGGTTGGTCCCGCAGTCGCCTCTTCCTGCGCCGTCTGGCCTTTACCGCGCTGCGTGCGGTGCTCACCATGGGCTATCTCGGGCACCCCATCGCGATGCGTCATCTGCGGCTGGCGCCCCTCGACTTCCCCTCGCCGATCGTCGAGGCGGACCTGCTCTATCCCGCAATCGGGGCTCGCAAGGACAGCATCAATTGGACCGAAGCGGACTTGTGTGAGAGCGACGGAACCCCGCTCGACCCCAACGGACCGATTCATCCGTCATTTCGAGGAGACGAGCGCTGATGGCGGGGGCAGCGGAGGCGACGCGCGGCGAGGTTCGGGTCTTTGCCGAGTACGACCGGGACTTCGAGGAAGAGACGGACGTGGTCGTGGTGGGATCCGGCCCCTGCGGTGCCGTCGTTGCCCATCAGCTCGCGCAGGCCGGTCGTCGTGTGGTGCTGCTGGAAGAGGGCCCTCCCTTCATTCCCTCGGAGTTCGAGCTCGAAGGCAGCAAGTCCATGTCCCGCACCATGCGCGAAGGCGGGCTCCGCAGTACCCGGGGCAGCATCCTGCCGACCATGCAGGCCATCGCGCTCGGGGGCGGGTCGCTGGTCAACTCGGCGATCTGCGTGCGCCCGCCCGAGGCGGTCTTCCAGCGCTGGGCGACGGGTTTCGACCTCGAGATCACCAATCGCGAGACCCTCGACCGGCACTACGACGAGGTCGCGGACTTCCTGGGCATCGCGCCCACGCCGGAAGAAGTACAAGGACGCCGCAACACCCTGTTCCGCGACGGCTGCGACGCGCTGGGCTACGGCAGCGAGCCGATCGCGCGCAACGTTCGCAACTGCCGCGGCAGCGGGGAGTGCTTCACCGGTTGCCGCAATCGTGCCAAGCAGAGTATGGACATCAGCTACATCCCCGCCGCGATCCGGCACGGCGCGCGCGTGCTCACGTCGGTACAGGTGCAGGAGGTGCTGCGCGAAGGGTCGCGCGTCACCGGCGTAACGGGGCGCGTCGCGGAGCCCTTCAGTGGGCGCCTCGGCCACCGCTTCACAGTGCGTGCGAAGACGGTGGTGCTCGCGGCCGGGTGCATGGCGACACCCGTCCTGCTGCAGCGCAGCGGCAACCTCGCGAACCGCTCGGGTCAGGTCGGCGAGAATCTCCAGTTCCACCCCGGCGTCGCCATCGCCGGCTTCTTCCCCGAGCCCACGACCCCGCAGTTCGGCGCCACCCAGGGCTACCAGAGCCTTCACTTCCTCGACGAGGGCTTCAAGCTCGAGACCCTGTGGGCGCCGCCCGCCGTGATGGCCGTGCGCATGCCCGGGTTCGGGCACCCGCTGCAGGAGATCTTCGCCGACTTCCCGAACATGGCGGTGTGGGACGCGATCGCGAGCACCCACAAGTCCCTGGGCAGGGTGCGCGCGCGGCGCGGCACCCTCGACCCCGCGCTCACCTGGCACATGCACCCCGACGACGTGCCGATCCTGAAGCGCGCACTGTTCGTGCTGACGGAGATCTACTTCGCGGCGGGCGCAACCAAGGTCACCCCGGGTGTCAACGGCGTGCCCGAGATCCTGTACTCGCGCGACGAGGCGGACGTGCTGCTGAACCATCCGATCCAGGCCAGCGATCTCGTCTGCGGTGGCAACCACGCCTTCTGCACGACACGCATGCACGGCGATCCGGCGCGAGGTGTGGTCGACGAGTACGGCCGCTGCCACGACTTCGACAACCTCTACATCGCGGACACGGGCATCTTCCCCCAGTGTCCGTCCGTGAACCCGATGTTCACGGGCATGGCGCTGGCCCACCGCCAGGCCGAGGCGATCCTCGATCGCACCTGAGCCGCGATCTCTGCCGCCGCCTGCCCCCGAGGCACGCGCCCCTGGGGGATTTCAGGTCAGGCCTTCAGGAGCCGGCAGCTTCGTCCGATGAGAGTGTCATGGGTTCCGCGCGCCGGGACCCCAGCACACGTGACGCCCCCCACTGCGAGGCTGACATGCGCCGGATTACTTCGTCCTCTTCGGTCCTGCTCGTCGGGAGTGTCTTGATCGCGGTCTGCTCGGCACTGCCGGCGACGGCAGTACCGAGCAACAAGGCCGAGTGCCGAAGGATCACCCGACAGCTCGACCACTTCGTGAATGTCGCCGAGATGGCGGACTCCCGAGGCGATCATCTCTGGCTCGCGAGCACGCTCGGCCACATGGACCGGCTCAAGGAACGGCGGGTGCGACTGTGCCCCGAGTACGAAGAGCCGAACTGGGCTGCGATCTACGCCAAGGCGATCGCGGACCTCGCGAAGAAGGCCGGCAAGGCGGCGCTCACGTACATGACCTTCGGCGCCTACCCCTTCCTGCCGTGAGCCCACCGCCCACCAGCCGTTCGCGCGAGAGTGCTAGCGTGATCTCCTGAGCGTTGCAGGAGGTCTCCCCCCTTGAAGCAGAACCGCCTGGGCAAGACGGGCCTCGTCGTCTCCGAGATCGGCATGGGGACGATGACCTTCGGCACCATGGCCGACGAAGCCGCCAGTCTCGCGATCCTCGACAAGGCGTTCGACGCGGGCGTGACGCTCCTCGATACCGCCGAGATGTACCCGGTGCCGCCGAACGCCAGGTACGCCGGACGCACCGAGGAGATCTGCGGCAAGTGGCTGCAGGGACGTCCGCGTGATTCGGTCATCGTGGCCAGCAAGGTAGCCGGGCCGGGGGGCGGCTGGTTCCTGGGGCCGTTGCGCTCGGGGCACACCGGGCTCGACCGCCACAACATCGAGCGAGCCGTCGAAGAAAGCCTGCGTCGCCTGGGCACCGACTATCTCGACCTCTACCAGACCCACTGGCCCGACCCCGACTATCCCCTCGAAGACACGCTCGAAGCCCTCGATCGGCTCGTCGAAGAAGGAAAGGTCCGGTACGTGGGCTGCTCGAACCAGAACGCCTATGGGCTCATGAAGAGCCTGTGGGCGTCGGACCGCAATGGCACAGCGCGCTACGAGACCATCCAGAACAACTTCAGCCTGCTGAACCGGCGCTTCGAAGACGAGCTGGCGGAGGTCTGTCGCCGCGAGCAAGTGAGCCTGCTGCCGTACAGCCCGCTCGCCGGCGGCGTGCTTTCCGGCAAGTACGCAGACGGCAACTGGCCCGAAGGCGCCCGCTTCACCGGATACCGCAAGGACAAGATGCGAGGCGCCGCCATGGCCGCGCGCTTCATCAACGAGCGCAGCCTTGCCGCCGTGGAGCGTTTCACCGCGATCGCAAAGGAGGCCGGTCTCGCGCTGGTAACCCTCGCAACGGCCTGGAGCGCGCAGCACGACTTCGTCGGCTCGACCCTGATCGGCGCGACCGACACGACCCAGCTGGACGAGAGCCTGGCCGCGGCGGACGTGGCCCTGCCTGCCGACGTGCTCGCCGCTTGTGACGCGGTCTCCAAAGAGATCCCGTACCCGCTCGGATGACCGCGAACGCACCGTCGCGAATGGGGATCGGGCAGCGGGCCTTCGGCTCTTCGGTCCTACTGCTGGCGGTCCTGCTGCTGGCGCCCTCGTCTTCGGACGCGAAAAACCGCGGGGCGGACGGAAACTTCCAGAAGCGCGAGTCATCACACTTCGTCCTCTACCAGGACGTGGACATCGACCGCAGCTCGGGCTTCCACGGGTCGCGCCGCTTCGAGAACAGCGTGCTCGCGGTGCTCGAGGACGCCTACGACGCCCTCGACGCATCGCTCGGTCTGCGACCACCCCGCCGCATCGAGGTGATGGTCTACGACCCGGCCCTCTTCGATGCGCAGTTCGCCGGGAGCTTCCGCTTCGCCGCCGCGGGCTTCTACAACGGAACGATCTACATCCGCGGTGGAACGAAGGTGGACGCCGCCCTGGTCCGCACGCTCCATCACGAGCTGGTGCACGCGGCCTTCGACGCGGAAGCGCCGTCCCTGGTGCTTCCGGCCTGGCTCAACGAGGGACTTGCGGAATGGTTCGAGGCGCGCGCGGTCGGCAAGCGCGGGCTCAGCGGTCGCGAAGACGCTGCCCTCGCGCAGGTCGCTAGCGAGGGCCAGCTCTTCCGATTGTGGCAACTCTCCGACCCCAGCTTCGTCGGGATGGGCCCGGGAACCGCGCGACTGGCCTACCTGCAGGCCTACGCGTTCATCGAGTATCTCGCGCACCGCAGTGGCGACGATTCCCTGCGCAGGTTGTGCACCACCCTGGTGCGGAAGCGCAATCTCGAGCGGGCGTTCAAGGTGACCTTCCGCGATGACCTCGCCGATCTCGAGGAGCGCTTCGTCTCGAAGTACGGCGGCCGCGTCGGGGGATAGGGTTGGCGCGTCTCAGGATCCCCATTTTCGGGCTCGGACTCGCGTTCGCTCTGAGCTTGTGCGCGACCGCCGCGGCTGCAGCCGACGAGGCCGGCGAGGCCGCAGCACCGGCGGAGAATCCGCTGCCGCGTGCGAGGTGGTCGACGGGCGTCGATGCCGCGATGCTGGCGCCGATCGGACTTCCGGATGCCACCACCCTCGACAAGGGGGAGTGGTCGCTCTCGTATCGCTACGACTTCATCCACTTCGACGACATGCGGAACGGCACCTCCCGCAATTCCACGGACACTCTGTTGCAGGTGTTCGACGAGACACCCCGGAAGCGGGACCTCCAGATTCACACCTTCGGCGTGGCCTACGCACCGCACCGCCGGGTGACCCTGTCGGCGCGGCTGCCGGTCATCACCCAGAAGACCCATCTGATCGCGGGCGGGCCGCCGCGCAACGGCTTCGAAACCGAATCGAAGGGCGTCGGAGATCTCGAGCTGCGCGTGCTCATTCCCTTCATGCGCAAGCGCAGCGAGAGCCTGCAGGTCGAATTCGGGCTCACTGCACCGACCGGGTCGATCAGCGAGCGCGACCGCGGCGACCGGCTGTCCTATCCGCAACAGCTCGGGTCCGGCACCGTCGACATGCTCACGGGCATCGTCTATCGCGGGCGTTGGGAGACGCTGACCTGGGGGTTCGCGGCGCGTTCGACCTTCCGCTTCTACGAGAACAAGAAGGACTATCGGCTCGGCCACCAGCACATCTTGTCCACCTGGGTCGCCCAGTCCTGGACCGACTGGATGAGCACGTCTCTGCGGATGTCGTGGCAGCAAAGGCTGAACGCGCACCCCGCGGACCGGACGGCCGTGAATCCGGAGCTCGATCCGAAGCGACAGGGAGGCGAGTTCATCGATCTCGGTCCCGGTGTGAACTTTCGTCTACCCTGGCTCGGTGATCCGCGCTTTGGTGTGGAGATGACCTGGCCCTTCTTCCAGACCCTGGACGGGCCCCAGTTGGAGCGCGACTGGCAACTGACGGCGGGATGGGAATGGGCGTTCTGAGAAGTCGAAGCGCATGCGGGATACCGGCGGCGATCGTTGCCGCGCTGCTCGCGTTCGCCTGCAGCGATCAACAGGTGCATCCCGGGCACGGGGTGATCCACGAAGTGTCCGCCGAGGACAAGCAGGTCCTGATCGCCCACGAAGCGATGCCGGGCTTGATGCCCGCCATGACCATGAACTTCGCGCTCTACGATCCGACGCTGCTCGAGAGCCTGCGTCCGGGGGATGTCGTCGACTTCGAGCTGACTGCGGAACGCGGCAGCTTCTGGATTTCGTCCGCGACGGTCGTGGGCCGCGTGAGCCCCGAGGACGGTTGGTCGCTGATGGGCGATGGCCTGGTGAAGAGCGATCCGGCACCGGCGTTCTCCCTCGTCGATGTGGACGGAGACACCGTGTCCCTTGCGGGCCTCGCGGACAAGACCCTGCTCGTCGACTTCATCTTCACGCGCTGCCCGGGGCCGTGCCCGAGCCTCACCTCGAGCCACGTGTCCGTACAACGGGCGCTTTCGCCAGCGCTGCGCGAGAAGATCCGCTTCGTATCGATCACCATCGACCCCGAGCGCGACACCCCCGAGGACCTGCGGGCCTACGCGCTCGCGCGCGGCGCCGATCTCACGGACTGGGCATTCCTGTCGGGGCCGCCGGACGAGGTGCTCGCCGTGATGCGCGCCTACGGGGTCGGGACGAAGCCCGGCGCCGAGGGTGACATCGAGCACGTGCTCGCGACCTTCCTGATCGATCCGCGCGGCCAGGTGGTGAAGCGCTACCTCGGTCTCGATCACGCCCCGGAGACCCTCGCGGCGGACCTCGAAGCCGTGGCGTCCCCGCGGTCCTGAAGCTGGCCTGATGCCTTCGCCCCCTTCCCGCCGGCCTTCTCTTCGGGTTGCCGAGCTGGCCGAGCGCCTCGGGTGCGCCTTCGAGGGAGACGGCGAGCTGAGGGTGGACGGGGTCGCGTCCCTGGCGGACGCGCGCGAGAACGATCTCGGCTTCGTGCGGTCGGAGAAGCTCGCGGAAGAGCTCGCCGCGTCTCGCGCGGGCGCCGTGATCGCTCCGCCGGGCCTCGATGCCGGCGGGCGACCCGTGATCCGGTCGCACAACCCGGGCCTGCACTTCGCGCGCGCCGTGGCGCTCGTGTCGCCTCCCGTGCGCCCCGGCCCCGGCGTGCATGCGAGCGCGCAGGTGGACCCGTCGGCCGAGGTGGACGCGACCGCTTCCGTGGGCCCGCTCTGCAGTGTCGGCGCCCGGGTTCGGGTCGGTTCCGGCAGCGTGCTCCATCCCCAGGTGACCGTCTATCCAGACGCCGAGATCGGCGCCGACTGCACGCTTCACGCGCGGGTGGTGGTGCGCGAAGGCACGTGCATCGGCGATCGGGTGGTGCTCCAGCCGGGCGTCGTACTGGGAGGCGACGGCTTCGGGTACGTGTTCGACGAAGACGGGGGATGGGAACACATCCCGCACAGCGGTCGCGTCGTCATCGAAGACGATGTGGAGATCGGCGCCAACAGCACGGTCGACCGCTCGATGTTCGGGGACACGCGCATCGGCCGCGGAAGCAAGCTCGACAATCTGGTGATGGTCGGGCACAACTGCGAGATCGGGGAGCACGCCGTCATCGCCGCCCAGGCCGGCATGGCCGGCAGTGCGCGGCTCGGCCGGCGGGTCGTGATGATGGGGCAGTCGGCGCTGGCCGGTCACCAGGAGATCGGCGACGGGGTCTTCGTCGGTGCGCGTGCCGCGGTGCGCGGCGACGTCGCGCCCGGAACCCGCGTCTGGGGAACGCCGCACCTCGAGGAGGGGCGCTGGTTCCGGTCGATCGCCGTCTTCGCGAAGCTGCCTCAGCTCGTCAAGCGCGTGCGCGCCATCGAGAAGAAGCTCGGACTGCGCCCGCCGAGAGACTGAGCCAGGGGCGGGCCGCGGTCCGCTCGAGGGCCCGCTCGAGGTCGGCTCTAGTTCAGCTCCTCATCGATCAAGGCCTTGAACGCGGGGAAGGGCTGGGCGCCCGACAGGAAGCGACCGTTCACGAAGAACGCGGGCGTTCCCGTCACGCCGAGCTTCGACGCCTGAGCCATGTCCGACGAGATCAGCGCCTCGATGCCGGGCGAAGCCATGTCCTTCTTGAACTGGTCCATGTCGAGGTTCAGCTGGCCGGCGTACTCGAGGTACTTCTCCTCGCTCATGCTGCGCTGGTCGGCGAAGATGAGATCGTGCATCTCCCAGAACTTGCCCTGCATGGCGGCGGCCTGCGCGGCCTTGTGGGCCGGGCGCGCCTTGGTGTGCATCGAAAGGGGCATGTGCTTGAACGCCAGCTGCACCTTGTCGCCGTACTCCTCTTCGATCTGCGCCAGGGTCGGGCCGACCCGGCGGCAGAAGGGGCACTGGAAGTCCGAGAACTCGACGATCTGGATGGCCGCCCCGTCGGGTCCCTTGGTGGGGGCCGCGCCGATTTCGACCTCGTACTTCTTGCTCGGGTCGGGGCGTCCCGGACGCGAGGGCCGTGCGGCCTGGCCGGGAGCCGACGGAGCCGCAGCGAGCTTGGCGGTGACGGCCTGCATCTCACCGGCCACGGCAGCGAGTTGGGTCGCGCCGTTGTCGATGGATCCCTTGAGGATGAAGCTGGCAGTGACGATGGAAAGTGCGAGGACGACCGCCGCGATGATCAGCGAGCCTCCGGATGACGAATCGGACAACGGTCTTCTCCCTCTCTCTACGGTCGTGGTGCAGGAATGCGCGGTCTGTGAATGCGCCGGTGCCTTCGCGACGCCCCGCCAAGCGAGGAGCTTAGCTCCCCCGCGGGCGCTGACGAGTCCCGATTGGATGCCGTCCGGCAGGCAGCGGTTCGATCCTCGTCGTTCGCAGCCTGTCAGCGTCCGGCAACGAGCCGGCTAGACACGCGTGAAGCCGCTGCCCTCGTGCCCGAAATCGCAACGGTCCGGGTGCAGGATCTCGGCGAGGATCTCGATGGATTCGACCAGGCGTGGTCCCGAGCGGTTGAAATAGGCGTTTCCGTCCGTGACGAACACGCGGCCCGCTCGCACGGCTCGCAGGGCTGGCCAGTCCGGATGGGCGAGTAGCGGACCCATCTCGCTCTGGCTGCGCGAAAGATCGAAGCCGCATGCCGTGACGATCAGGAAGTCCGGGTCGGCGGCGCGGAGGGCGGGCCAGTCGATGGCGGGGGAGTGATTTCCGGTGGATGCCAGCAGCGCGCGCCCCCCCGCAACGGCCACCAGCTCCGGGATCCAGTTGCCCGCCGCCATCAAGGGGTCGACCCACTCGAGGCAGACCACGCTCGGGCGCTTCGCGTCTCCGGTCTTCTCGCCGATCTCCGACACGCGCTCGGTCAGGCGGGTCACGAGTGCCTGCGCGGCGGTCGACGCGCCGAGCGCGGCGCCCACGCGCCCGATGTCCCGCAGCACGTCGCCCAGGACTGCCGGCGACAGCGAGACGATCTCGACGCTCGCGCCGGTCCATTCCCGGAGCGCGGCCTCGAGGTCGGACAGGTGCACGGCGCAGACGCGGCACTGGTCCTGGGTCAACACGAGGTCCGGCGCCAGCGTACGCAGCTGCTCGAGGTCGACGTCGTAGAGGGACAGGCCCTGCTGGACCCGCGAGGTCACCTGGTCGTCGATCTCGCGGCTGGTGCCGTCCGGGAAGCTGGCGCGCGTGCAGACGGGCAGGGCGCGCGCGGCTTCGGGGTAGTCGCATTCGTGGGAGCGTCCGACCAGCTGGTCCCCGCAGCCGAGCGCGAACACGATCTCAGTCGCGGACGGCAGCAGCGAGACGACCCGGGTCAAGACTGGACGCGCCCGTCGCGCTTCCAGTCCGAGCGGTTCTGCAGCGGCTCCAGGTGACCCGTGCGGTTGAAAGACTCGACGCTGAAGACGCGCCCCCCGGCGACATCGAGGGTGTGCAGCACGGAGATGCCCGCCCACGCGGTCGAGAAACGAACCCAGGCGAAGGGCACCGGGTCGATGCCCAGCAGGTGCGAGACGAGCACGGCGTTGGTGCCCTCGTGGGCGACGATCAGGATCCGCTTGGATTCCGGCACCTGCCACAGCCGGTGTCCCGAGACCTCGTGCATGCCGAGAGCGTGGTCGCCCTGCAGCAGGCCTTCGATGCCGGCGCTCACGCGTTCGTAGAAGTGCCGGAAGCTCTCTCCGCCGGGCATGCCGTCCCACCACTTGTCGATGTGACGGGCGTTGGCCTCGCGGAAGAAGGCCTGCACCTGCTGCGACGTAAAGCCTTCCATCGACGGCAGCTTCAGCTCGTGCAGCCACGAATGCACTTCGGGCTGCATGCCGAGCGCCTCGGCGATGGGTGCGGCGGTCTCGCGAACCCGCAGCAGAGGGCTCGTGTAGAACGCGTCGAAGCGCGTTCCCGAGAGGTATTCGGCGGCCCGCTTGGCCTGTTCGCGGCCCAGGGGCGTCAGACTGGGATCGTCGACGGCGCGGCCGCCGGGCTCCCAGTCCGGCTGGGCGTGGCGTATCAGGACGATCTCCAAGAGCCTTGTCTCCTGTCTGGGGTGGCGCAGCCGTCTGGTGCCAGATCGTGTCAGCAGGGGGAGCCCGAGGATCGGGGAAGATCCCCCGCTCTGCTAGCTTCGGCCGTCACGATGGATGCGCTTTCTTCCTTCCATCCCGCGATCCGCACCTGGTTCGAGCGACGCTTTCCAGCCGGACCGACTCCGCCCCAGCGCGCCGGCTGGCCGGCCATCGCCCGGGGCGAGGACACGCTGATCGCGGCGCCCACCGGGTCGGGCAAGACGCTTTCCGCCTTCCTGGTCGGGATCGATCGCATCTTCCGGGAGGGGACCGAGCGCCTGGTACGCGAGCAGGGCGGACTGCAGTCCGAGATGTTCGCTTCTCTGGTTGGTGGTCCGCCAAGTGCTTTGGTCGCTGATCCTCAAAAAGAGGCGGCGGGCGTGGACGGTGTTCAGGTCATCTACGTCTCGCCCCTGAAGGCGCTGGCCGCCGATGTCGAGCAGAACCTGCAGACGCCGCTCGAGGAGATCCGGGGGGTTGCCCTCGAGCTGGGCCTGCCGGCGCCGGACCTGCGTGTCGCGCTGCGCAGCGGCGACACACCCAACAAAGAGCGTGCGGCGATGCTCAAGCGTCCGCCGCACCTGCTGGTGACCACACCCGAGTCCCTGTACCTGCTGGTCACCGCAGAACGCAGTCGCGAGATGCTGCGCAGCGTCCGGACCGTGATCGTCGACGAGATCCACGCGGTCGCCCGGGACAAACGCGGGTCGCATCTGTCGCTCACCCTCGAAAGGCTCGAGGCGCTGTGCGACGTACGACCGGCACGAATCGGGTTGTCCGCCACCCAGCGACCCATCGAAACCGTGTCACGGCTGCTCGTCGGCTCTGGCGAGGATCGTTCGCACCCCGACGGTTCGCCGCGCTGCGTGGTGGTAGACGAGGGCCACCAGCGCCCCCTCGACCTTGCCCTCGAGCTGCCGGGTGGCGAGCTGGAGGCGGTGGCGTCCAGCGAGCAGATGGGTGAGATCCTCGATTCCATCGCGGCCCACGTGCGAGAGCATCACACCACCCTGGTGTTCGTGAACACCCGGCGCATGGCCGAGCGCCTGGCGCGGGAGCTGGCCGACCGAATGACTGTTTCTGGGACGAGCGGGTCCGGTGCCGGGGAGACCGGCTTCGGTTCTGGCGAGAGTGGCCTCGGTTCTGGGACGAGCGGGTCCGGTGCCGGGGAGACTCGGGTGGCGGCTCACCATGGCAGTTTGTCCCGGGAGCGCCGGCTGCGGGTGGAAGCGGAGCTGCGTGCGGGGGAGCTGTCGGCTCTGGTCGCGACGGCGTCCCTCGAGCTCGGCATCGACATCGGCCCCATCGATCTGGTGTGTCAGATCGGTTCGCCGCGCAGCCTCGCGACCTTCATCCAGCGCGTCGGCCGGTCGGGTCACTTCCTGGGCGGGACACCCAAGGGTCGCCTCTATCCGATGACCCGGGACGAGCTGGTCGAGTGCGCGGCGTTGCTGCGCGGGGTACGCCGCGGTCGTCTCGACGCGCTGCATCCCCCGGTGTGCCCGCTGGACATCCTGGCCCAGCAGATCGTCGCGGCCTGCGCGTCGGAAGAATGGAAGGAAGACGATCTCTACGCCCTGGTTCGCCGCGCATCCCCCTTCGCAGCGCTCACGCGTGAGGACTTCGATGCGGTCATCGAGCTGCTGGCGGAGGGCATCACGACCGGACGCGGTCGTCGCGCCGCCTATCTCCATCGCGATCGCGTGGGCGGCGTGGTGCGCGGGCGTCGCGGCGCACGGCTCGCGGCCATCACGTCTGGCGGCGCCATCCCCGAGACCGCCGACTATCGCGTGGTCGCCGGCAACGACGATACCTACGTGGGCACGATCGGCGAGGACTTCGCCATCGAGTCGATGGTGGGGGACATCTTCCTGCTCGGCAGCACGTCGTGGAAGATCCGGCGGGTCGAGCCCGGCGTGGTCCGCGTGGTCGACGCCGGGGGCGCGCCGTCGACGATTCCCTTCTGGCTGGGTGAGGCGCCGGCGCGCACGGAAGAGCTGTCCGCCGAGGTGTCGTCCCTGCGCGAGGAGGTCTCGAAGCGACTCGAGAAAGCCGATCCCGAGGCGGTGCACGGCGACTCGGCGCGGAGCTGGCTGCAGGACGAATGCCAGGTGCCGGCCGAGGCTGCGCTCCAGATCGTCGCGTACCTCGACGCGTCGCGGGTGGCGCTGGGGGCGTTGCCGACCCAGGGGCGGCTGGTGTTCGAGCGCTTCTTCGACGAGTCGGGCGGCATGCAGCTCGTCGTCCACTCGCCCTACGGCGGGCGCATCAATCGCGGTCTCGGGTTGGGGTTGCGCAAGAAGTTCTGCGCGAGCTTCGACTTCGAGCTGCAGGCTGCGGCCAACGACGACGCCGTGGTGCTCTCGCTCGGCCCGCAGCACAGCTTCCCGCTCGAGAGCGCAGCGCACTTCCTGAAGTCCGCGCAGGTACACGACACACTGCGCAAGGCGGCCATCCAGTCGCCCATGTTCGCCGCGCGCTGGCGCTGGAACCTCAATCGTTCGCTGGCGGTGCTGCGCTTCCGAGGGGGCCGAAAGAACCCGCCGCCGATTCAGCGGATGGAGGCCGACGACCTGATGGCCGCGGTCTTCCCGGGGCTGGTGCAGTGCCAGGAGAACGCAGCGGGTCCCATCGAGATCCCCGATCACCCGCTGGTGCGGCAGACGCTGCACGACTGCCTGACGGAAGCCATGGATGCCGACCGGCTGCAGGAGCTGGTGGCGGGTATCGAGTCGAAGACGATCGATGTCCACTTCGTCGACACCACCGAGCCGTCGCCCATGGCGCACGAGATCCTGAGCGGCAGGCCGTACACCTTCCTCGACGACGCGCCGCTCGAGGAGCGGCGTACCCGGGCGGTCCAGCTCCGGCGCGGGCTTCCCGTCCAGGCGCGCGAGCTGGGACGTCTCGACCCCGAGGCGATCGAGCGGGTACGCGAAGAGACGAGGCCGGCGCCGCGGGACGCCGACGAGCTGCACGACGTCTTGCAGCAGCACGTCGTGCTGGGACTGGACGCATTCGTCGCGGAATTGCGGGGTTCGGTCGACGCCTGGCTGGAAGCGCTCGTGGAGGGCAGGCGCGTGGGCTGGCTGGACCGGCCCGCCGGCGCGGGTCGACTGTGGTTCGCGAGTGAGCGTCGCCGCGCCGTAGAAGCGCTGTTTCCGGGCGCTGCGCTGCGCCCGAGCGACGCCGGTCTGGCGCTCGACGAGGTGAGTCCGGATCGGGCGGCCCTCGAGCTGCTGCGGGGTCACCTGGACTCTACGGGGCCTGTGGGTGTGACGTTCCTCGCCGATCGTACGGGCCTCGCGCCGGACGTGCTCGAGATCGCCCTGGCCGGGCTCGAAGCGGAAGGCTTCGCGTTGCGCGGTCGCTTCTCGAACCCCGATGCCGCACCCGGTACCGCACCCGGTACCGCACCCGGGACAGAGGAGGACGAGTTCTGCGCGCGTCGCCTGCTGGCGCGCGTGCATGGCTACACCCAGGACCGGCTGCGGCGGGAAATCGAGCCGGTCACCGCCCAGGACTACATGCGCTTCCTGCTGCGCTGGCAGCACGTGGTGCCGGACACGCGACTCGAGGGTCGGAAGGGCGTCCTCGCTGCGGTGGAGCAGCTGCAAGGCTTCGAGCTGGGCGCCGGCGCCTGGGAGGAGAGCGTGCTGCCCGCTCGCGTCGAGGGCTATCGGCCGCGCTCACTCGACGCACTCTGTCTGTCCGGCGACGTAGTGTGGGGGCGCCTCTCGGCGCGGAGCCAGGACCAGAAGGAGCAAGCGCGAAACGAAGCCCGAAACGAAGCACAGGAAGCGGACGAGCCCTTGCCCAAGCGCAGCGGGGCGGCGCCGTCCCGCGCCACGCCCATCGCCTTCTGCTTGCGAAGCGACCTTCCCTGGCTGCTCGAGGTGCACCGCGGCGAAGGCGCCGGTGGCGAGCCCGGGCCGGGGGCGGCTTCCGAGGTGCTCCACCAGCTGCGCGAACGCGGCGCGCTCTTCCATTCGGACCTCGTCGCCGGGCTCGAGCGTCTGCCTGTGGAGGTCGAGGAAGGCCTGTGGGACCTGGTGGCCCGGGGGCTGGTGACGGCGGATGGCTTCCAGGCGGTTCGCTCCCTGCTGGGCGCGCGCGAGCGCTGGGCCCGTACGCGAGTGCGGCGGCGCGCGCGCCGCGGCCTGCGACGGGGCATCGGCGGCGCGCCGGGCGCCGGGGCCGAGGGCCGTTGGTCGCTCTTCCCCCAGGACCGACTGCCCGGGGCCGGCGATTCCGACGAGCTGGCCGAGGCGCTCGCCGAGCAGCTGCTCGCGCGCTGGGGCGTGGTCTTCTACGACGTGCTCGCCCGGGAGAACCTGGCCCTGCCGTGGCGCGAGATCCTCTGGGCCCTGCGGCGGCTCGAGGCGCGCGGGGTGATCCGCGGCGGTCGTTTCGTTTCCGGCTTCGTCGGCGAGCAGTACGCCCTGCCCGAAGCAGTGTCGGCGCTGCGCAGCGTGCGACGGCGCGAGCGAACGGGCGAGGTCGTGCGGCTGTCGGCCCTCGACCCCCTGAACCTGGTCGGCATCCTGACCGACGGCCCGCGCGTTCCGGCGGTGCGAACCCGGCGCGTGACCTACCGTGACGGCGTGCCGGTGTCCGAAGACGAGGCGGTCGCCGAGTCGAGCTGACTCTTACCGGGCTTTCGGCCGGACTTTCAGCCGGAATTCCGGCCGGACATTTTTCGGGTATCAGGCCGCGTCTGGAGTCGTCGAGTTGGAGCGTCGCGTCGCATTCTTGTGTCTCGGGGTCATGGGCTACCCGATGGCGGGCCATCTGGCCCGGGCCGGCCACCGCGTGACGGTCTACAACCGCACGCCGGCGCGGGCCGAGGCGTGGTCGCGCGAGCACGGAGGGACGCACGCGTCATCGCCACGTGAAGCGGTCTCGGAGGCCGATGTCGTCTTCGTGTGCACCGGAAACGACGCCGATCTGCGCGACGTCGCCCTCGACGACGCAAACGGCGCGCTCGCCGGCATGCGCGACGGTACGACCCTGGTCGACCACACGACGGCGTCCCCGAAGATCGCTCGGGTCCTCTACGAGGCCGCGGCGGCCCGGGGTGTCGCCTTCCTCGACGGTCCGGTTTCGGGCGGACAAGCAGGAGCCGAGAACGGCGCGCTCACCATCATGCTGGGCGGTGACGTCGAGGCGTACGAAGGGGTGACACCGCTCCTCGACTGCTACGGCCGCAAGCACGCGCTCATGGGGCCCGCCGGGGCCGGTCAGCTCACCAAGGCCGTCAACCAGATCTGCATCGCCGGCGTGCTGCAGGGGCTGTCCGAAGGCCTCCGCTTCGCAGAGAAGGCGGGTCTCGACGGCGAGAAGGTGGTCGAGGTGATCTCCCAGGGCGCCGCCCAGTCCTGGCAGATGGACAACCGCGCCGAGACCATGCTCGAGGGCCGCTTCGACTTCGGCTTCGCCGTGGACTGGATGCGCAAGGACCTCGCCATCGCGATGCAGGAGGCGGCCTCCCTGGGCCTCGAGCTGCCGCTGACGCAGATCGTCGACGGCTTCTACGCGCGTCTGCAGGCGCGCGGCGGCGGTCGGCTCGATACGTCGAGCCTGATCGAGCTGCTTCGGTAGACTGCGCGCTCCCCAACCCAGAGGATCTCCGTGGCGCACCAGTTCGTCTTCACGATGCAGGACCTTCGCAAGGTCGTCGGCGAAGGCCGCTCGATCCTCGACGGGATCAACCTGTCCTTCCTCCCGGGCGCCAAGATCGGCGTCCTCGGTCACAACGGCGCCGGCAAGAGCACGCTGCTGCGCATCATGGCGGGTGTCGACAACGACTTCCTGGGCGAGGCGCGTCCGGCGGCGGGGCTCAAGATCGGCTTCCTGCCCCAGGAACCCCAGCTCGACCCGGCGAAGGACGTGCTGGGCAACGTCGAAGAGGCCGTCTCGGAGATCCGCGACCTGCTCACGCAGTTCGAGGAGATCAGCGCGAAGTTCGCCGAACCCATGGACGACGACGAGATGAACGCCCTGCTCGAGCAGCAGGGCAAGCTGCAGGACCAGATCGACGCCGTCGACGCCTGGGAGCTGGACCGCACCCTCGAGGTCGCGATGGACGCCCTTCGATGTCCGCCGGGCGATGCGAACGTCGAGAGCCTGTCCGGAGGCGAGAAGCGGCGCGTGGCGCTCTGTCGCCTGCTGCTCTCCAAGCCCGACATGCTGCTGCTCGACGAGCCGACGAATCACCTGGACGCGGAATCCGTCGCCTGGCTCGAACGCTTCCTCGCCGAGTACCCGGGCACCGTCGTCGCCGTCACCCATGATCGCTACTTCCTCGACAACGTGGCCGGCTGGATCCTCGAGCTCGACCGCGGGCGGGGGATCCCGTGGGAGGGCAACTACTCGTCCTGGCTCGACCAGAAGAGCCGGCGCCTCGAGGTGGAGGAGAAGCAGGCCAGCGCCCACGCGCGCACCCTGCAACGTGAGCTCGAGTGGATCCGGATGGCGCCGAAAGCTCGTCACGCCAAGGGCAAGGCGCGCATCACCGCCTACGAGCAGCTGCTGCAGGACGGCCAGCAACGGAGCGCGGACCGGGTCGAGATCGCGATCCCGGTGCCCGAGCGCCTCGGCGACCTGGTCGTGGAGGCCAAGGGACTTCGCAAGGGCTACGACGACAAGCTGCTCATCGACGGGCTCGACTTCTCGTTGCCGCCGGGCGGCATCGTCGGGGTCATCGGCCCGAACGGCGCGGGCAAGACGACGCTCTTCCGCATGATCGTCGGCGAGGAGAAGCCCGACGACGGCGAGCTGCGGCTCGGCGAGACCGTACAGCTCGCCTACGTGGACCAGAGCCGCGACGCGCTCGACCCCGAGAAGAACGTCTGGCAGACCATCAGTGGCGGCGAAGAACTGATGCAGGTGGGCAAGCGCGAGATCCAGTCACGCGCCTACGTCAGCTCGTTCAACTTCAAGGGCCCGGAACAGCAGAAGCTCGTGGGTTCGCTTTCCGGCGGCGAGCGGAACCGCGTGCACCTGGCCCGACTGCTCACCCGGGGCGGCAACGTGCTGCTGCTCGATGAGCCGACGAACGATCTCGACGTCGACACCCTGCGCGCCCTCGAGGACGCCCTCGAGAGCTTCGCGGGCTGCGCGGTCGTGATCTCCCACGACCGCTGGTTCCTCGACCGCCTCGCGACCCACATCCTGGCCTTCGAGGGCGACAGCTCGGTTACGTGGTTCGAGGGCAACTACGAGGACTACGAGAAGGACCGGAAGCGCCGGCTCGGAGCGGATGCGGACCAGCCGCATCGCATCAAGTACCGGCGCATCGACGCCTGAGCCCGGTGGACCGGAGCGGCCTCAGGCGGCCGAGGGGCGGGAGAGGGCGGCCGAGGGGCGGCATGGGGGCGGCAGAGGGGCAGGAGACCTCGAGCCGAGGCGGTCAGCTCCGACGCGCACCCGCCGCCACGAGAGCCAGGCCGCCCAACAGAAGCACGGCCGTGGTCGGCTCGGGGACCGGGCTGGCGCGGACCATGAAACTGCCGACGGTCGCGACCGCTGCGCCATTGTCGAAGTTCGAGGGAGCCCAGCGGCCCCTCGGCTCCGCAATGTTGATCTGCGCCGAGTAGAGGTAGTTCTGGATGCCCGGGCCGCCGTTGTCCAGCAGGTGGCCCTTGCCCTCCGGGAAGTTGCCCGCGCACGACGTGCACCCCATCTTGGCGAGCAGCTCGCTCGCGGGGCCGTAGTCGGGGACGTTCAACGGCGCCGAGATTCCGAAGCCGGCATTCGCGAACAAGGCGATGACCTGGGCCTCCGTCGCGAGTGAGAAGCCGTTGCCAGAGACCACCGCGGCGGCCAGGGCGTCGGTCGTCGACAGGCCCAAGGTCGCAGTCAGGTCGAGCCAGTCGAGCCCAGACGCCGTGTCCCGGGTGACGAGTGCGTCGCTTGCGACTAGCAAGTCGACCTCGATCAGCGCCGCCAGGGCCGGCGGGGCGCTGAGGACCCCTGCAAGCAGCCCCAGAACCATCGTCGTTCGAATCGTTCGCAACATCTTCGCTCCTTCCAACTGCCGTACGGAATCTTCTCGGCCAACATCAGGAGCGAAGCACCGCCCCTTCCCATCGCGTAACCGAAGCAATCTTCGTGCCGTTCGCTCCCGTGAGCCGATTCGCTGGAATGCCTAACAAAGACGGCGAGGTCAGGCGGATCGGACGTTATGTCAGTTGCGGACGCTGTGAACGCGAGTTCCTCGATCGAGAAATGTTAGTTCTGGAGATTTCGTGATCCGCCAGAAGAGGACGCATCCGATCCATCTTGTTAGGCGCGGCTCGAGACGTCAGCTTTGGACGCAACTCGACCCGTTCGGGGGTGCGTTCCCTTCCCCTCGATCTCCAGCGTGCCAGGCCGCACAGCCCGAGGATCCCGCTGACGAGCTGCGCGACGGCACCGGGTTCCGGAACTTGTTGGGACGGAAGCCACACGGCGTCGACGTTGGCAGAGGTCGGAACCAGGAAGCGAGTGTCCTCGAGGACCTTGACGGCCTGATCGGCGACGATCGAATACTCGACGACCTCGCCGGCCGAGAAGGACACGCCGCCGAGGGTCTCCCCGACGCCTTCGACGGAGACGAGGACCGTGATGCCGTCGATGACGCGAAGAGCGTTGATGTTGGCCGGCCCGCTCGTGAACACGGACTGGGACAGGAACAGGCTCGCCGTGCCCGCCAGGGGGTCGTACTCGACGAGATCGCCTCCCTGGAAGGAAACGCCCCCCAGGCTGCCCGGGAAGAGCATCGAGAGAACGATGTGGCCGTCGTCGAGAACGCTGACCGCGTCGATGTCCGTGTCCCCGGCGAACAGGTCCTCGCTCAGGAAGATCTCGGCCGTGTCGGCGACCGGGTCGTAGCGGACGAGATCCCCGTCCCGGAAGGGGAGGCCCGCGACGGTCGAATCGAAGCGGGTCGACAGGATGACGCTGCCGTCGGGCATGACGTGGGCCGCGTCGAGGATGACGTTGCCCTGCAGCACGGACCCGTCGAAGTACGGGACGGCCACGTCCGCGACGCCGTCGTACTGCACCAGGTCCTTGTTCGAGAACGCGAGCCCGCCCAGGGTGGGCGCGCCGGTCGAAGACAACACGAGGCTTCCGGCGTCGAGGGAGGTGAAGACCGGGTCGAGGATCAGCCAGCTGCCGATTCCGGGATCCACGTTCGTCGAGGAGTGCGCGTCGGGGATCGTGCTGGCGCTAGCTTCCAAGCCTCCGCCGCTGATCAGCAGCTCGCCCGATCCGACTCCGCCGGCCGGGTCGCCGTCGTCGTAGTAGGCGGTGGAGCTGTCCGGCGCGGTGGTGCCCACCATGGCTTGCAGGGTCATCACGGGCTGCAGGTTGTCGGCGTGCGCCGGTGTGTTCACCCACGGCGTTCCCGCGTGGGTGAAGAGGGTCGTCAGCTGGGGCTCGGTTGCAAAGGTGAAGCCCGCGAAGTTCCCGGTCGGGCCCAGCTCGGCTTCGACCTGCTCGTAGCTGAGTCCCGCGCTGTCCGTCGGGTCGAGCCACTGGATACCGGTCTCGCTGTCCTCGGTCAGCAAGCCATCGGCGGGGGCGGCGAAGTCGACTGAGAACAACTCGCAGGCGCTCCCGATGCCGTCCACGTCGTCGTCTTCCTGGTTCGGATTGAAGCGGGACCGGCAGTTGTCGAAGGTGTCGAGCCAGCCGTCCGCGTCTTGATCGCCGATGCGGAAGGGGTGGATCTGGGGCGACAAGCTCGTCACGGCCTCTTCGACGCGGAAGCCGCCCGCGCCGCCATTCAGCTCGGTGCACCAGGCCTGGGCCTCGACCTCGTCGAGGGAGGGGCGGACATGCACGAGGGTCATGCAGCCCATCGACGAGGCGCCCCCCTGCCAGTTCTGGAAGGTTTCGAACACCTGGTCGTCGCCGACGCTTCGGACGCCCTTGAAGCCGTTGCCCCCGAGGACATGGCCGGACGCCGTCATGAAGACCTGCTCGGCGTGGGGCTTCACGAGATCGAGCCAGACCGATTTCACCGGGTTGCCGGAGCACGCGGCATCGTACGACGCGGAGATCGGGTGGGCGCCCGCCGGTCCTGTGATGATGTGACTCAGCACGATGGCGGGCAGGGCGGGATGGGCGTCGAGCACGCCGCTCGCCCAATCGAGTTCGGACTGCGACGGGTTGCACGAAACCCCGACCACCAGAGCCTGCTGCCCGCCGAGTGCCAGGCGCCAGGCGTGGGCGTCGTCGTCCTCACCCGGGTGGGTTTCGAGATAGTGGGGAAACGCGGAGAGGGGCACCGGGCCGTAGTGGTCCCGGAACTCCTGGCTGTTGTCGTGGTTTCCGCGCACGACCGCATAGGGGATCTGGCCGTCGAGTCGCTTCCACTCTCCGTTGAAGCGACTCCAGTCGTCGGTCGTGGCCGGCGTCACCGCGTCGCCGGTACCGGCGTGGATCAGGTCGCCCACCTGCAGAACGAGCTCGATGTCCAACGCGTCCGCATTCGCAAGAACCCAGTCCACCATGTTCGCCAGGATCGGGGTCATCGCCGGGTCGTTGGCGTAGGTCTGGGTGTCGCCGAAGACGGCGATCGTGAAGTCGCTCGGGGGCGGCGGCTCGACCACCTCGAACACCGCGTTGATGTTGCGGGCCCCGCTCGGGGCTTCGAACAGCCCGTCGCCGTTGATTCGAAGGCTCGCGGTCCCGCTCGTCGGGTTGTACTCGAAGACGTCCGTCGAGGGCTCGTCGGCGATCTGGTACTCGAGGTTGCTCCCGATCCGTCCGATCCCGTCGGTCGCCAGCGACAGCAGGATGTTGCCGTTCCCAAGGACATGCAGCGCATCGATGTTCGGGTTGCTCTGGACGACGCCGGTGAACAACGTCGCTTCGTCGAGGAACAGCGACGCCGTGCCTGCGACGGGATCCCATTCGACGAGGTCGGAATCGCCGAATGCGAGGTCGCCTCCGCCCGCGGCCGGGAGCGCCGCGGCAGTGGCTGTGGACAGAAGCCAGTTGCCGCTCGGGAGAATCGAGAACGCATCGATGTTCTCGGCATCGACGAAGAGGGAGGCGGAGAAGACGAGGGTCGCGACACCCGTGGTCGGGTCGAACTCGATGAGGTCACCTGCCTCGATGGTTGCGAGTCCGCCAAGATCGTTTGTCACCGTGGTGACGGACAGCACGATGTTCCCGGTCGGTAGGACGTGGGCGGCGTCGACGTCTTCGCTGGAGGTCGAGGGGATCGCCGCGAACACGATGCGCGCCGCGTCCAGGTCGAGCAGGTTGGTGGGGTAGGCGACGATGCCGGAATAGCTCGCGCTCGCAGGCAGACCCGCTTCAACGGCGAACGAGATGCCGGTGTTCGCGGCCGCGGGCATAGCGCCGATCGTCACGCACATTCCGAGCAGCACCAGTCGCGGAAGGGTCGGCATGCAGGGGCCTCCCAGGGGCTCCCGGGTCGGACTCTCGGCCCGGTCTCGCCAGCAGCCTAGAGGCATGCGTCGCGAGTTCGTGTAACTCGCTTAACAGAGACCGTCTGATTTTGTTAGTTCAAAATCATCGTCGTTGTTAGTTGACGCGCATGCGTCCCCGAGTGGCGGACTGCGTGTGCGGCCCGTCTTGTCGTTGTTTCGCGCGTACAGTTCCGCATGCGGCCGATCGTGTCGTTAGGCGACGGGGTTGGTCGACGTGGTGCGACCCGCCTTGTCGTGATGGGGTTGCGTCGCGAGGCGTCGAGTGGCGGGTTGGAGAATCGTGTGGCCGGATGCCGGGTCCGGCGGACTCGGGCCGCAGCTGCGGCAATGGCGGATCCGACTGCCGTCTTGCGGCCGGACCTGACGCGTCAACTCCGGGGTTTTGCGAAGAAGTTTTCGGGTTGTCCCGCCGGCGGCGGAGCTCTTTCTGGCCTCTTTGCGGCTTCCGGTTGCGACCGACCTTGTCGGACTATGACACTGAGATGCGTCTGTTTTGGTCGTGCGGACCCCCTGGATGGGTGGCTCCCGGGACTGGTTCGGGTGTTAGTTGGTCCAGCCGTCGGTTCTCTTGTTATGCGATTCCTATTGTTATGCAGGAGCCCTGGGTGATATGAACTACGAGGGTCTCCTGGGAAGGAATGATGACTTCAGGCGGGTTTCTGCTTTCGACCGCGGTGGCGCTCGCGCTGCTGCAGGTCTCTCTGTCCGCAGGCGCGGAGCCCGTCGTCTCGTTTCGAGATGACGCTGTCGTCCCCCATGTGCTCTCCTTCGGCGGCAATCCCATCGGTGCGGGCTCGCTGCTCGATCTCCAGACCGGTGCCGTCATCCTCGATGAGGGGCTCGTCTTCGGGCCCGGCGTCGAGGACATCGATGCGGTTCACGTGATGGGGAACGGCGAGCTGCTCTTCTCGACGACCACCGCCGCCTTCATCGATGGCGTCTCCTATTCCAGCGGGGACGTGGTGCGCTACGACCCGAGCGACGGTGCCCACGTGCTCGCGTTCAGCGTGGCTGACTTCAGCGAGCCGACGACCAGCGTGGACGCAATCCACCGGCTCACGAGGGGGCCGCATGCCGGGCGGCTGCTGCTGTCGACGGCAACCGTTGCCAGCCTGGGCGGCCTGGTGGTGCGACCGGGCGACCTCGTCGCCTACGACGCCGGGTCGAAGTCCGCGGCGTTGGTCTTCGACCAGGACCTGATTTCGGGGACGCAGGCGCAGCAGGATGTGGACGCGGTTCACGTCCTGCGCTCGGGTGACCTGTTGCTGTCGATCGCGCTTTCGGGCGGCAGCCTGGGCGGGCTCACCCTCGAGGAACACGACCTGATCCTTTACGACCCGTTGACCGGAGTCGCGTCGGTCGCCCTCGCCGGCGACGGCCTCTTCGATGGAACGACTGCGGACATCAATGCGCTGAGTCTCGACCCAGTGCAACTGCCCGCGTTCTCATTGGCAGGTGTGTTGATTTTGGGGCTCGCGCTGTTCGGAAGCGGCGCAGGTGCGTTGACGCGAGTAGGCGGTGAGATCCAGGTCGCCTGACGCGAGCTTCGTTGGAAACCCTTGGGAAGGGGAAGTTGTGATGCGGAAGATGGACAAGGCGCTGATCGCGAGTCTCGTGGGTGCGTTCCTGCTGCTGGCCGGTGGCACGGCAGGAGCCGCGCTAGTCGAGGGGGACCTGGCGGTCCCGGCCGATGGATTGATCACGCTCGACACCGGAACGGGGCTCGAGTGGCTCGATCTGACGGCCACGCTCGGCATGTCGTACAACGGGGCCGAGGCCTCCAGCTTCGTGACCAGCGACGGTTTCCGTCACGCCACACAGGCAGAGGTCCAGGTTCTGTTCCTCACCGCGGGATTCCTGACGGTGGACAACATGAACAACCCCGCGAACAACCCCGCGGCGACTCTCCTACTCGACCTGGTGGGCTGCACGCAGTTCTGTGGCACGATCAATGCCACCGGCCGCGGCTTCGCGGACAACGTAAGCCCGGGTTTCACGACGCGCCCCAACTACCACACGAGTGGGCTCGGGGCCGGTGCCGCCGTTCTCAGCCTGGCATCCGCGGACTTCGATCTCCTGGACGCCACCTCCGGCAACTTCCTGGTGCGGGCCGCCAGCCTGCCCGAGCCTTCGACGGCCTTGCTGATCGGTCTGGGTCTGGTCGTGGCGGCGGGCCGCCGACGCGCGTAGTCCAGACGAGCTAGACGCTCAGGCGCCTTCGATTGCCTCCCGGACACTCGCGATCAGCGTGTCCGGGAGGAAGGGCTTCTGGACGAAGCCGGTGATGCCGCGGTCCGCTAGCTCGGCGGTCGCGTGTTCTTCGGAATAGCCGCTGATCAGCACGACCTTGGCATCGGCGCGCAGGGCGCGGATCGCCTCGAGGGTGTCGGCCCCGGAGAGCGCGGGCATCGTCCGGTCCAGCAGGACGACGCGAACCGAGTCGCGGTGTTCCGCGAAGAGCTTGACGCCTTCGTGGCCGTCTCCGGCGGCGAGGGCCGTCATTCCGGCCCGTTGCAGCGTGGCGACCGCCAGCTCGCGCACTTCCGGATCGTCGTCGATGACCAGAGCGAGTCCGGCAGCGCGCCAGCCGGACGTCGGTTGGGCCGGGCTCGTTTCTTGCTCGACGGAATCGGGCGCAGCGGGAAGGAGCACGCGGAAGCAGGTGCCGCGTCCGGGCTCGGAATCCACTTCGATGGCCCCGCGATGAGCGCGTACGATGCCCGCCACCGCGGCGAGGCCGAGGCCTCGTCCCGTGAACTTGGTGGTGTAGAAGGGGTCGAAGATGCGGGCGGCGGTTTCGCGGTCCATTCCGCTGCCCGCGTCGCTTACCTCGAAGTAGACGTGCAGTCCCCGTTGCATCGTCTCGGCGAAGAGTGCGCCGCGCGGTGAGGCTTCGAGGTGGACCGCACCCGTCCGGACTGCAACGCGACCCTCGCCGTCAGCGAGGGATTCCGAGGCGTTGGTCACGAGATTCAAGATGACCTGGCTCAGCTGCGCGCTCTCGCCTTCGATACGGGGAAGGTCGGTTGCGAGGTCCAGCTGGAAGCTCGTCTTGCCGGAGATCGAAGACGACGCCAGGTCCCGGATGTCGCGGACCAGCGCGGAGAGGTCCACGCGCTCGACGCGCAGGGGTCGCTGACCCGCATAGGCGAGCATCTGGTCCGTCAGCGCAGCCGCCCTGCGCGCGGCTCGAGTGATGGTGTCCAGGCGCGCGTGCAGCGGTGAGTCGGCGGGCAGCTCCTGTCGGGCGAGTCCGGCCGCACCGAGGATGGGTGTGAGCAGGTTGTTGAAGTCGTGGGCGATGCCACCGGCCAGTACACCGAGGCTCTCGAGCTTCTGCGCGCGGCGCATGCCCTCCTCGAGCTCGCGGCGGGCCTCCTCCGCGCGGCGGCGCTCCGTGACGTCACGGGAGACTCCCATGTAGCGGCGTTCGCCATCGCCTCGCGTGTAGACGCGACCGAGAGCCTCGAGGTGAAGCCAGTGGCCGTCGCGATGCCGAGCGCGGTACTCCATCAGGCGAGGTTCCGCCGGCGCGGCCCCTTCGGCGTCGTTGTACTCGGCCTCGAGCAGCTCGCGGACGCGCGGCGCGTCGTCCGGGTGCATGAGGGACCACGCCAGGTCGAGCATCTCCTGCGGGGTGTATCCGAAGATGTCCTCCGACCCGGGGCCGTAGTAGGTCGGCCGTCCCGAACGGTCCACCTCGGTGATGAGGTCGCGGCTCATGCGCGACACCACGGCGTAGCGCGCCTCGCTCTCGCGTTGCGCGGCTTCCGCCTGTTTCAGGGCGCTGACGTCCCGGTTGAAGGTGATGGTGTGGTAGCCATCACCTTCCCCGGCGTGCCAGCCCATCAGCGTCGTTTCGATCCAGACCCAGTGGCCGTCCCGGTGGCGGACGCGAGTCTGGGTCTGGCCGGGCGTACCCGACTGGCGCATGCGTGTGCCCAGTTCGACGACCTTCGGGATGTCGTCCGGGTGGATCTCGACGCGATTCGATTCCACGCATTCCTCGGCCGTGTAACCGATGATGGCGTCGCTGCCCGGGCTGGCATAGATGGCCCGCCCGTCGACGTCGAGCTCGATGATGAAGCCTTCCATGCCTTCGAGGAGGCGCAGGAAGCGGCCTTCCCGGTCGGGCAGGAGGGGCAGCACCAGGCCGTCGCGCGGACGCGGCAGCTCGCGGATCGTGTCCTCGAGGCGCGTCGTTCGGTCGTGGTCCTTCTTCTTCATCGAGACCCCCGGACCGGCTCGCGCGAGCATACACCACGGGCTATCGATCGCGGATGATCTTCTTCTCGATGCGGATCTCGTCCCAGACGAGGTAGGGCTTGCCGAGCTTCGGCTTGGCGCCGCCCTGGTCTTCGACGATCTTGCGAACGGTCGGGCTCATCAAGGTGGCGGGCGAGTTGTCTTCGATGCCGAAGCGGTCGTAGTACTTCGCGTCCACGAAGAAGAGGTTGGGTCCCCAGGACATGTGGTAGACGAGCTCATAGCCCTTCTTCTTGGCGAGCTTGTACAGCGACTGTGGGCTGGCGCCCATGTACTGACTGCCGTCCCAGTAGTTCATCGGGTGGTAGTCGATGACCATGAGCTCGGGCGGCGGGTAGAACCAGTTGGCCTCGATGATCACGACCTTCGGTCGGAAGTCGTGGATCGCTCGCCAGACGTAGTAGTCGTTGCTGTCGATGTCGATGACGAGCAGGTCGAGGTCGTGCGGAACGCCGGCCTCCTCGAACAGGATCTCGACGTTGCCGGGCCAGACCCAGGCCTGCATGGTCTTGACCTTGGGATAGTCGGCGTAGTTCTTCGCGAGCTTCGCCGCCTTCTTCTCGTCGCCCTCGATCTGGAAGCTGCTCCAGCCGTGGTTCACGATCAGATTCCGGACGTTGCTGTTCGTGACGCCGTTGTGAGCGCCGAACTCGACGCAGTACCGCTCTGTCGGCTCGATGATTTCGAAGATCTTCTCGAGCACACCGTCCTCACCGAACTGGGAGAAGACCTTCCGTTCGGCCGCGCGGAGATCGACGGGGCCCGGAGCGGGATCGGCCGCCCGGACGGCCCCCGCCTGCAGGGACAGCAACAGGGACGCGAGCACCCCGATCAGCGAACCGGATCGATGACGTCTCATTGCTAGGCGAACGCCTTGCGGATTCTCTCGATCGCTTCGTCGACGTTCTCGTGGGAGTTGAAGGCGGAGATCCGGAAGTAGCCTTCCCCCGCCGGTCCGAAGCCGGAGCCCGGGGTGCCGACGACGTGGGTTCGCTGCAGGAGCTGGTCGAAGAAGTCCCAGGAGCTGACTCCCTCGGGTGTTCGCAGCCAGATGTAGGGAGCGTGCTCTCCTCCGAAGACGGTGAAGTGGGCCGAGCCCAGTCCGTCCCGGACCCGCCGGGCGTTCTCCATGTAGTAGGCGACCTGCTCGCCGGTCTGGGTCGCGCCCTCGGCGGAGAAGACCGCGGCCGCGGCGCGCTGCACGACGTAGGGGACCTCGTTGAACTTGGTGCCTTGTCGCCGTGCCCACAGGTCGTTGATGGAGACCTTCTCCCCCTGCTTCGTTCGGCCGTGCAGCGCCTTCGGGATGACGGTGTAGGCGCAGCGGACCCCCGTGAAGCCCGCACGCTTCGAGAAGCTGCGCATCTCGATGGCGCACTCCTTGGCACCCTCGATCTCGTAGATCGACCGGGGCAGGGCGGGGTCCTGGATGAAGGCGTCGTAGGCCGCGTCGAAGAGCAGGATCGCGTCGTTGGCGCGTGCCCAGGCGACCCACGCGCTGAGGTTTGCCCGGGTCGCCACCGCACCGGTCGGGTTGTTGGGTGAACAGAGATAGGCGAGGTCGACCCGCTCGGCCGGCGGCTCGGGCATGAAGCCGTTGGCTTCGGTGGCCGCGAGGTAGTGGATCCCGGCGTACATGCCCCGCTCGTCGCAGTTGCCCGTGCGCCCGGCCATCACATTCGTGTCGACGTAGACGGGATAGCTCGGGTCGGTCACCAACACGCTGCAATCGGTGCCGAACACTTCCTGGATGTTTCCGCTGTCCTGCTTGCTGCCATCGGAAACGAAGATCTCGTCGGCTGCGATGTCGACCCCTCGCGGGGCGAAATCTCCCTGTCGGATCGCCTCGACGAGGAAGTCGTAGCCACGCTCCGGCCCGTACCCGAAGGCCTTCTTCGCCTGATCGTCGACCGCGTCGTGCATGGCCTGGACCACTGCAGGCACGAGGGGCAGGGTGACGTCGCCGATTCCCAGGCGGATCACATTGGCGCCGGCGTTCTCTGCCGTGAAGGCGCGCACGCGCCGCCCGATCTCGGGGAACAGATAGCCAGCTTGGAGCTTCCGGTAGTTTTCGTTGATGAGGGCCATGGAGAAAGAGATTACCCGGTGGTCCCTCGTCTTGCTCTCGCTGGGACTGCGTTCCTTCAGAGAGAACTGCCGGGACAGCCGGTGTCGTCAGGGGTCGTGGAGCCGGCAGGGCCTGCTCCTCCCTGGGCGGCGCTGTTTTCCCTTTGCCGGGTCTTCGTCATGCCATACGTCGTCGCAGGCCCTGCCCACTCCACGACCCGCGTGACTGCGGTGCCGGAAGATCGTCGAGCGCGGGCCCTGTCGTCGGGGCGTTGGGCGGGAACCCGGTGGGCTAGGGGGTAGGGGCGAGGGCTTCGAGGAGGTTGAGGTCGGGGCCTGGGGTTCCGTCGGCTTTGAACGGTTGGATGCAGACGTGGTTGGCTCCGGCGTCGCGGTGTGCCTGGATGCGGCTGGCGATGGCCTGCTCGTCGCCCCAGGCGACGATCGCGTCGACCAGCCTGTCGCTGCCGCCGTCGGCGAAGTCGGCGTCGCCGTACCCGAACTGGCGCAGGTTGTTCTGGTAGTTGGGGAGGCCGACGTAGACCTGCATGTTCGCTCGCGCGACCTGGCGCGCCTTGGTGGGGTCGGTCTCGCGCAGCACCATCTGCTCCGGGCACAGCCAGGCGTCGGGACCCATGACTTCCCGGGCGTGCGCGGTGTGCTCGGGCGGCACGAAGTAGGGGTGAGCGCCGTGGGTCCGCTCGGCCGCCAGCCCGAGCATCCGGTCGCGCAGGGCGGCGAGCACGATCGGTGCGTCTTCCTTGGGGTTGGCGCCCATGTAGAGGGCGCTGTCGAGTGCGTCGAGGTGGTTGCGCATGGTCGTCAGCGGCTTCTTGTAGTCGTGGCCGCGGACCTTCGAGACGAGGTGCTCGTGGGAGACGCCGAGCCCCATCACGAAGCGGCCGGGGGCCAGCTCCGAGATCGTCTTGTGGATGGCCTTCAAGGTCATCGCGTCTCGGGCGTAGATGTTCGCGATGCCGGTGGCGAGTACCAGCTTCTCGGTCTCGGCGCTCAGGTACGAGATGAAGGAGAAGGGATCGCGGCCGACCGCTTCGGGAATCCAGAGCGCGGAGTAGCCCCAGGCTTCGATCTGGCGGGCGAAGGCCGCTGCCTCCGGCGCCGTGTAGGCGTCGAGCCAGCACCAGACTCCGAGTCGACCGATTTCGGTGCTCATGCTCTCTCCTCGGTTGCGTTCGCGGCAGCTTATCACCGTGTCTCGGCGGCCGCCGAGGGATATGCGAGACTCGCGCCGCGTGAGAGTGGCACGGCGAACGCGGTGGATCGTCCTTGCAGCGATGGCTGGATGCGTCGCCGCGCCCGTGGGCTGGTTCGGTAGCGACCACCTCGAGCAGGACAACGACTTCTGCAATGCCTGCCACCTGGAGCCGGGTGTCCCGCTGCACGAGGACATCCGGCGGGATTTCGACGCACGCCCGACCGCCAGCCTGGCGGCGCTGCATGCCGCTTCGACACATCCGAGCCGGCCGGGCCCGGCGTCTGCCTTTCGCTGCATCGACTGCCACGGAGGCGTGGGCTTCGTGGGCAAGGCGCGCACCAAGGTGCTAGCCGCCAAGGACGGATTCTGGTGGCTGGTCGGACACTTCAAAGAGCCCACGGAGATGGCGTGGCCGCTGCTCGACGAGGACTGTCGCCAGTGCCACGCGGGCTTCAGCGAGGCGGAGGCGGGTGCGGCGGAGCCGTCGCCTCCCTTCCACGCGCTGCCGGTCCACAACGTGGCGCTCGGGATGTCGTGCGTGGAATGCCACCTGTCCCACGCGCCCGGTGGCCTCGAAGAGCTGTACTATCTGCAGCCGGCGCACGTGAGGGGACGTTGTGCGCAGTGCCACACGGAATTCGAGTGACCGTACCGATGGACTCCTACCGGCAACTCGCACCGGTAGAGCTGGAACCAGGAGGGAAGCATGACACGACGCGGCTTGGCATGGATCGCCGTCGCAACGATGGTGGCGGCACCCGCCGCAGTGAACGCATACCCCGGCGGCACGCCGGACTTCCAGACGGACGTCGCGCCTTTCTGCGCTGCCTGTCACTCGTCGGTGACCGTCGAGGCGCTCGAAGGCGCGGGGCCGCGTGCGGAGAAGGAGCTCGCGGCGAACAAGCATCTCGCCTCGATCGTCCAGGGACAGCAGCCCTATGACAAGCTCTCGGAAGCCGACCGGGCGGCGCTCGCGCAGCAGCTCCAGGCCGTCGACCTCAACTCCAAGATCGAGCTCGTCGATTTCCCGCCCCAGGTCAAGCCCGGTGAAACTTTCAATGTGACGGTCATCGTGACGGGCGGAGCCGGGCCCGTGGTGGCAGTCGGTCTCGTCGACCGCGCCCATCGCTGGTACGCACGCCCCGCGTCGTCCACGGGCTGGAGCGTGGTGGGCCCGCCGACGGTGATCGGTCCCGACGGCAAGCCCCAGACGGAATGGCTCGACCGGCGTCCCGCGCGCATGGGCCGCAAGATCACCTACGTGAACATCACCGGCGTTGCGTCGGACGCAGTCGCCGGCAGGTGGTCCAAGTCGAAGGTCATCTACACCCTGCAGGCGCCGGACCGCGTCGGCGACTATCCGCTGGTTGGCGCCTATCTCTACGGTACCGAGAAGGCGACGAAGCTCGGCTCGACCGAGCACCCGGTCTACGGAAAGCAGCCCCTGGGTGGCTACGGCGGCAAGTCGGGCCGCGTGAGGTTCACTGCCCCGATCGTGATCAGCGTCAAGTGATCCGTACCGGGCTTCTCCGGGACACGCTGGTCCGGGGAATCCTGCTGACGCTGCTGGCGCCGCTGGGTTGGGTCGCTTGCGGTGGGGACGAGGACGCGACGCTGGCCGTCGAGTCCTCGGCACCCGCGGTGCAGCCGGGGCCCGTGGCGCCGCCGTCGGCCGAGCCCGCCACGCCCCGGGTCCGCAAGCGACGCGTTCGCGTGTCGGTCGACGATACCCGGCTGAGCACCGCCGCGGCGGATCCGGACAACTGGCTGACTCACGGTCGGACCTGGTCCGAGCAGCGCTTCTCGCCGCTCACACAGGTCCACGCCAAGAACGTCGATCGGCTGCGACTGGCCTGGGCCTTCGACACGGGGCTGCGCCGGGGACACGAGGCGACATCGCTGGTGGTGGACGGCGTGCTCTTCACCACCGGATCGTGGAGCGTGGTCTTCGCTCTCGACGCTGCGACCGGCGAGCTGATCTGGAAGTACGATCCGCAGGTCTCACAGGAGGTCGGGCGCAAGACCTGCTGCGACGTCGTGAATCGCGGCGTCGCGATCCACGGGGACAGCCTGTTCCTCGGTGCTCTCGACGGCCGCCTGATCGCCATCGACGCCGCGACCGGCGAGAAGAAGTGGGAAACGCTGACCGTCGACCCCAGCCAGCCGTACACGATCACGGGTGCGCCGCGGGTGTACGAGGGCAGGGTGATCATTGGAAACGGCGGCGCCGAGTTCGGAGTGCGCGGCTATGTCTCGGCATACGACGCCGAGACGGGCGACATGCTCTGGCGCACCTACACGGTGCCCGGCGACCCCAGCCAGCCCTTCGAGTCCCAGGCGATGGCAGACGCGGCGAAGACCTGGAACGGCGAGTACTGGAAGCTGGGGGGTGGCGGTACGGCGTGGGATTCCATGGCCTACGACCCGAAGCTCCGCATGCTGTACGTCGGTACGGGCAACGGGTCGCCGTGGCGCGCCGAGCTGCGCAGCCCCGGCGGCGGTGACAACCTCTTCCTGTCCTCGATCCTCGCCCTCGACCCGGACACCGGCGAGATCGAGTGGCACTACCAGACGACCCCCGCCGACAACTGGGACTTCACCGCCACCCAGCACATGATCCTCGCCGACCTGCCCATCGATGGGGTGTTGCGCAAGGTGATCATGCAGGCTCCGAAGAACGGCTTCTTCTACATGCTGGACCGGGAGACGGGCGCGTTCATCTCCGCCGAACCCTACGTGCCCGTGACCTGGGCCAAGGGCGTGGACCCGAAGACCGGTCGCCCCATCCGATCGCGCAGTGCGGACTACGAGAACGGCCTCGCGCTCGTCGCGCCGATGTACCTCGGTGGCCACAACTGGCACCCCATGTCGTTCAATCCGGTGACCGGCCTCGTCTACATCCCCGCCCAGGCGATGGCGGGTCCCTACCGGCGCGACCCGCTCTACGAGCCACGTCCAGGCGAGTTCAACCTGGGCACGGATTCGACGGTCGGCACCTTGTTCCAGCGCGAGGCGGTGGCGGGTCACCTGCTGGCCTGGGACCCGATTGCCCAGAAGGAGGCCTGGCGACATCCCCACGGCCTTCCGTGGAACGGCGGCACGCTCACCACCGCGGGCAATCTCGTCTTTCAGGGGACGGCGGACGGCCGCTTCCTGGCCCTGCGTGCGGACGACGGCCAGCTGTTGTGGCAGAGCCACTCGGCGGGTACCGGCATCATCGCGGCGCCCATCAGCTACCGCGTCGACGGGGTGCAGTACGTCTCCGTCGTGGCGGGCTGGGGCGGTGCCTTTGCCCAGGTCGGGGGCGACGCTGCGGCTGCCGCCGGCGTCGAATCGAACGGCCGCGTGCTCGCGTGGAAGCTGGTCAGCGAAAGCGTCACACCGAGGCAGGTGGAATCCCTGCTCGGCGATCGCGATCCGGCCCTCGCGCGTTCGGCTGACCTCTATCACAACTGGTGCTGGCGTTGTCACGGAGCGAACGGGGTCGCGGCTGGCGTCAATCCGGACCTGCGAGCGAGTGCCCGCGTGTTGGGGGACGCCTTCGTGCCCGTCGTGATCAACGGTCTCGCGGGTACGTCGATGCCGGGCTTCGGCCAGTGGCTGTCCGAAGACGAGGCCCGCGACATCCAGCAGTACCTGGCCGGGCTGCCTGCCAACTGAGCGCAGCCTGGCAGAGGCGTCAGTGCTTCTGGAACTCGCCCCGATGCAGGCGGGCGAGGTAGTCGTCCAGGTCGGCCTTGACCTTTCCGGTCAACAGCAGCACGCCCGCGATGTTCGGGAAGGCCATCCCCAGGATCATCAGGTCGCCGAACTCCACGACCGCGTCGGCGGCGAAGACCGCGCCCGCCCAGGTGAAGAGCAGGAAGATCAGCTTGTAGAGCAGCACCGATCGCAGCCCGAAGAGGCTCGCCCAGCACTGCTCGCCGTAGTAGCTCCAGGAGATCATGGTGCTGAACGCGAACGCGACGGCGGTCACCGAGAGGACGACCGGGAACCACGGCAGCACCGTCGCGAAGGCAGTACTGGTCATCTCGATGCCCGTTCCGGCGTTCGGGTCGTTCCAGGCGCCGGTCACCACGATCACGGCTCCGGTCATGGCGCAGACGATGATCGTGTCGATGAAGGGCTCGAGCAGGGCGACCATCCCTTCCCGCACGGGTTCGTCGGTGCGCGCCGCCGAGTGCGCGATGGCCGCCGAACCGACGCCGGCCTCGTTGCTGAAAGCGGCGCGTCGGAAGCCCTGGATCAGCACGCCGACGAAGCCGCCGAGTCCGGCCTGGAAGCTGAAGGCCTCGCGCACCACCACACCCACCGCCTCCGGAACCGCCGAGGCGTGCAGCACGAGGATGAGCAGGCCTGACCCGACATAGGTCACGCACATGACGGGCACCAGGACCGACGCGACCTCGCCGATCCGCTTGATGCCGCCGATGATGACGGCGCCGACGGCGATGGCCATCAGCAGTCCGAAGCCGAGCGCACCCGCCTGGCTGGCAAGCCAGGGCGCGCTGTCTCCGAAGGTTGCCGCCACCTGGGCGAAGGCCTGGTTCGACTGGTACATGTTGCCGCCGCCGAAGCTGCCGCCAATGCACATCCCCGCGAAGACGACGGCGAGCACGCGGCCGGTGCGCGTCCAGCCGATCTCGGCCAGGCCGTCTCGCAGGTAGTGCATCGGTCCGCCGGAAACATGACCGTCCGAGCGCACGACCCGGTACTTCTGCCCGAGGGTGCACTCGACGAACTTCGAGCTCATGCCGAGGAAGCCCGCGACCACCATCCAGAAGACCGCTCCCGGCCCTCCGACACCCACCGCGAACGCGACGCCGGCGATGTTGCCGAGGCCTACCGTGGCCGACAGGGCGGCGGACAGCGCCTGGAAGTGAGTGATCTCTCCGACTTCGGAGGGGTCGGTGTAGCGGCCGCGGACGCAGTCGATGGCGTGGCGGAAGCCGCGGAAGTTGATGAACTGCATGCGCAACGTGAAGAAGAGGGCGCCGAGCACGAGCCACAGTACGACGATGGGGAGCTCGATCTCCCCCGCGCTGCCGTTGTCCCAGAACACGACGTCGAAGAAGAGGACGGCGTTCACGGGTGCGACGACCCAGTCCTTGAAGACGGACTCGAGCGCGACGAGGAATCCCGACTGCTCCATGCTGCACTCCCTCCTGGCGCCAGTGCTGCCGGAGGGGGGAATCCGGGAGGCGCGAGCATAGCCCCCCGTTCCGGTCCTTCGGCCGTGTGTCTTCGTTTCGGCAGATCGGCCGCGCAGCTGTGCCCTGCTAAGCTCGCGCGCCCATGAAGGAATCCGCCCCGACGCTGTCCGAGTTCGAGTCCAAGGCCCTGCTCGCCGATTTCGGCGTCCCGGTGACGCGCGAAGAGCTGGCACGCGATGCCGACGCCGCCGCTGCGGCGGCGGCTCGGATCGGTTTTCCCGTCGCCCTCAAGCTGTGCGGCGCGGCGATCGCGCACAAGACCGAGCGCGACGGCGTGCGTCTCGGGATCGGTGACGAGGCCTCCGCGCGCGCCGCGGCGGCAGAGCTGCTGGCGGGTGTTCGCCCGGAAGACGGCGATGTGGGCGTGCTGGTTTCCGAGATGGTGTCGGGCCGCCGGGAGCTGATCGCGGGGCTGGTGCGCGATCCGCAATTCGGCGCCTGCGTGATGCTCGGCCTGGGAGGCATCCTGACCGAGGCGCTGGGCGACGTGGTGTTCGGTGTCACGCCGCTCCGCGAGGCAGACGCCCGTCGCATGATCCGCGGTCTGCGCGCCAGCCATCTCTTGACCCGCGCATTCCGCGGCGATCCACCCGTCGACGAGGACGCGCTCATCCGCGTACTGCTCGGCCTCTCGCGCCTGGCGGAAGAGCGTCCCGACATCGCCAGCGTCGACCTGAACCCGGTGATCCTGCGGGGCGACCAGCCGATCGCGGTGGATGCGCTCGTCGAGCTGGCGGGCGGCGAGGAGGCTTCGGCGACTTCCGCCATGCCCACACCCGCGCCCCGAAGCGACGAAGAGGTGCTCGAGCGCTTCCGGCCCTTGTTCCATCCCAAAGGCATCGTCGTCGCCGGAGTTTCGGGCCACCCGGGGAAGTTCGGCTTCGTGACCCTGCACAACCTGCTGCGCTTCGGATACGCGGGGAAGCTCTTTGCGGTGAAGCCCGACGGGGCCGAGGTGCTCGGGCGGGAGACCTTCCCGTCAGTCGAGGACATCCCGGACCACCAGGCCGACCTGGTCTTCGTCTGCACGCCCAACAAGGTCAACATCCAGCTCCTGCGCGATTGCGCAAAGAAGGGCGTTCGCGCGGCGTTCGTGGCCAGCGCCGGCTACGCCGAGTCGGGCGGCAACGGACCGGCGCTCCAGCGCGAGATCGTCGAAGTCGCGAACGAGCTCGGCATCCTGCTGATCGGGCCGAACGGGCAGGGGGTCATCTCCACCCCGGATTCCATGTGCGCACAGATCGTGGCGCCGTTCCCGCCGGCCGGCCGCATCGGCGTGGCCAGCCAGAGCGGGAATCTGGTCTCTTCCTATCTCAACTACGCCGTCGCCACCGGGGTCGGGGTCAGCAAGGCCGTTTCCCTCGGCAACTCGGCCCAGACGGGTCTGGCAGAGATGCTCGAGTACTTTGCCGTCGACCCGGAAACGGACGTGGCGCTCGTGTACGTCGAGGGCATCGGCGACGGTCGCGCCTTCCGTCGCGCCGCCGAGCGCCTGACCGCGTCCAAGCCTCTCGTACTGGTGAAGGGCGGCGTCGGCGAGGCAGGCAAGCGCGCAGCCGCGAGTCACACGGGCGCGCTCGCGAGCGACGACCGCGTGTTCGACGGGATCTGCCGTCAGCTCGGCATCCTGCGCGCGCCGACGGTCGAGGAAGCGTTCGAGTGGGCGGCGACCCTGGCCACCCAGCCGCTTCCCGCAGGCAACCGCACGGTCATCTTCACCAGCGTAGGCGGATGGGGTGTGCTCGCGGCGGACGCCTGCTCGGCGAACGGCCTCGAACTGATACCGCTGCCGGAAGACATCAAGGCGCGAATCGACGAGATGGTCCCGGCGCGCTGGAGTCGCAACAACCCCATCGACCTGGCCGGTGGCGAGACCCGGGACACGATCCCCGAGGTGATGGAGCTGGTGCTCGGGCACCCGGACGTCGACGCCATGGTGCACCTGGGCCTCGGGATCCAGGCCGCCCAGGCGCGCGCCTTCGAGACCGGCCCGTTCCACCCGGACTACGGCATTGGGCGCATCGCAGAGTTCCACGCGCGGCAGGACGCGCGCTACGCGCTGGCTGCCAAGGAAGCATCCGAGCGTCACGGCAAGCCGGCGATGTCGGCCACCGAGCTCGTCTTCGCGGACCGGGACAACGCGGGCGTTCGCGGTGTCCGCGAAGCCGGACGCGTCTGCTACCCGAGCGCGCACCGCGCGGTGGGCGCGCTCGCCGCCCTGGTGCGTTGGTCCGAGCACTGCCGGGCGCGGGGCTGACGCCCCGTCGCGACCGACTTCAGCCAGCGCCCCGGCCAGCCTCTCAGCACGCTCCCCAGCCCGTTCCACCCCAGGGGAATCGGCGGGATTCGCCGCGCGACTGCCAGTCAGAAATCTCCCGATCCCGGTGGGTTAGGCGGTCCTCGTTGCCGGTCGAAAGCGGCTGGGGAAACGCCCTAAAGGCGCAACTTGGCTTGGAAATGTTTTGACTTGCTTTGGAAAGTATTCATAAGATGCGCGCATGCTTTCCGCCGATCTGCGCCTGCTCGCCACCCGTCCGCTTGACGCGTGTGAGCCCTCTCGATCGGTCTCGTCCCCCACTCTATCGACGGTAGTTCGGTCGACGGTAGTTCGGCCCGCGAACAGCAGGTCGCTCGTCGGGATTCGTGCAGCCTGCGCCCCTCCGGCGCAGCGCCCGGGCTGCATGGGTTCGGGGGCAACGGCGGGATCCCGTAGTCCGGGCAGAGACAGATAGAGGGAGAGCCGATGACTGGGGGACGTTCTTCTTGCTGGGACGTCGGGCGGGCCTTTGGCTTTGCGCTCGTTCTCTTGACGCTGCACACGTTGGCGGCGGCCCCCGCCGCGAGGGCCTTCGAGGCGTTCGATGGGCGCCTGCAGGCTCACGGCTTCTTCGAGAGTCAGGTGCGCGCGCTCAACGCGGACTACTCGGAACAGTGGGACGTGTCGCAGTGGTACATGATCTTCAACCTCGAGGTCGAGATGGACCTCGTGCAGGACACCGTCGGCCCCATCGACCTGATGTCCGCATACGTCCGGGCCGAGGTCCGGTACGACTGCATCTATTCCCGCGGCTGCGGGATGTTCCGCTCGATGAACGCCTACGGCGATCGCTCGAAGAGCCTGCCCAAGCGCCTGCTGAATCTCGACCGCGTGCGCCAATCGGGTCGTATCCGGATCGCCAACGACCCGGAACTTCCCGACCAGTACCGCAACTTCGTGCCCGGCAGTCCCACCAACCGGGACCCGCTGATCGCCCTCAACGATCCGATTCTCGCGATCTTCGCGGACGGCGTCGGCGGCGACGGCATCGACCAGCGCGAAACCTGCGATCTCGGCGGGCTGTGCCCGTACCTGGCAGGCGGCGACGGCACCACGACCACCTTCGACGTCCAATCCATCTGGCCGAACACCGACGACCCGTACGCGGCACTCGCCCGGGACGGCAGCTACCTCGACTTCGAGTTCATCGTTCCGAACGGCGCGGGGTTCGGGCCGTGGCTTCCCAAGAACAAGTTCGTCGGCAACGGCGCCCAGGTGACGTCGCCGAATCCGTGGGACGACCGCGTCGGCGGGTACGCGGTCCAGGCGTCGGCCTACAATTCCGCGCTGATTGCCGCGGACCCGGCCTTCAACCCCGACGGCACCCCCGTCGACCCCGTCGCCTTCGACGCGTTGCTGGCTTCGGCGACCGCCACCGGCCAGGCCGCAGTCGGCGCCGGAGAGCTTCCCTACCGGCCGGTTCCGCTGTTCCGCGAAGACGGCGCCGGTGTCGACCAGGCCGACAGCCCGGGTGACCCCCGCGGCATGTTCCTGCCCACGGCGCCGCTCTCGAAGCTGCTCGACAACGGCCGGCTCGACCCCGTAGAGGCCGACTTCAACTTCAGTCAGGCCGAACGCCAGTGGAACCGCGGCGCGTCTCAGAAGGACGAGAAGGAGCTGAAGGAGGCGTACCTCGACATCGAGACCCTCGACAACCGGCTGTGGCTGCGGATCGGGCGCCAGCAGATCGTGTGGGGCAAGACCGAGCTGTTCCGGACCACCGACCAGTTCAATCCCACCGACGCCGGTCTGGCTTCGCTGCCGAGCCTCGAAGAATCGCGCATCGCCCTGTGGTCCGTGCGCGGCGTCTACTCGTTCTACGAGGTCGGACCCTTCGACGACGTGCGCCTCGAGCTGGCCTTCAACTTCGACGACTACCAGGGCACCGACATCGGCGCCTGCGGCGAAGCCTACGCGCCCAACATCACCTGTCAGCTGACCTTCGGCGGCTTCGCCCACAGCATCTTCGGCGTCGGCCTCGCCGGGCAGGAGACGCCCAAGGACCCGTGGCAGAGCACGGAAGGCTGGGAGGTCGGCGCCCGCATCGAGTGGCGTTACGACCGCTTCAGCTTCGCTTTGATGGACTTCTACGGCTACGAGGACATCCCGACCATCAAGCAGATCTCGACCTTCACCCGGAACGTGGATCCGATGACCGGTCGGCCGCGCGAGATCTTCGGCACCCTCGAGACCCTGCGCCCCGCGGGGAACCCCTACACGGGCGCCCCCGAGAACAACGTCGAGCAGATCGGCACCCAGGGCATCTGCGTGACGGGTCTCGAAGAAGCCTGCCTGCTGCCCAAGCGCGACATCGATGGCAACAACGGCATCAGCACGGCCAACGTCTACGAGGACGACAACGGCAACGGCGTGCTCGATCCTGGCGAAGACCGCGACGGCGACGGTTTCCTGGATCTCGGCAGCGAGCTGGAAGGCCTGACGAACTCCGCCGTTGCCCAGCAGCTCTTCGCCTATACCTGTGCGACGTCCGTGGGCTTCTCGGCGCTGGACACCGCAGCGTGCGCGCTGAACATCTTCGGCAGCACCGAGGTACTCGATCCGATGGATCCCCTGATGATCCGGATCTCCCAGGGCATCGGAGCGTCGCTCGCGGGCTCTCCGTTGGTGAATCAGAGCCTTGCCGGTGCGGCGGGCGGCTTCGTATTCCCCCTGGTGCGGCTCAACGTCGATCCGGGAGATCTCGATTTCGACCAGACAACGGGCGTTGGCCCGGGCAACCCCAACACCAACGGCTCGACCAGCCCGTGCGTCTCGCCCCAGGCCGGCGTCGGCTTCTGCGGTGGCCAGGGTGCAGGGCTGCTCGGTCTCTTCGGCACTGTGTCGGTCGGCGGGGAGGTCGTCGTCGCCCAGACCCTCGGCGGCACGCTCTCACCCGAGCAGGAAGCGCTGCTTGGGTGCGGTCCGTTCTGGGGGACCCAGTGCGACGACGACGGCATCGACCTCCTGACGGCCGAGGGCAGCGCCATCTTCCAGTCCTGGCCGGGCGTCGAAGGCACCGTCCAGAACGGCAACATCTTCACCCCCTGGTTCACGAACCAGAAGGTGAACAGCCCGAATACCGGCCTGCCCATCTTCGCGGCCCAGCCGGGCACCCGGGACTGGTACTTCGACGAGACGCGCAGCCACCAACTCGGCGCGGTCTGCACCACAGGCAACTTCGGCGGCGCGCTCTTCGAGTACTCCGACGACGCCCTCGAGAACGACGACGCCAACGGTAACCAGGCCATCGTGCCCGGCTGCCGGCGCAAGTGGAAGCGCAACCCGGACGATCCCAGCGTCGGCAACGACCCCCTGCGCCAGCTGCTCGTGCTGAATCTCTACGGTCAGGATCTGAGCTGCGCGCGGGAGCGGGCGGCCAACGGCGGCAGCACCGTGTCCCCGGGCTGCTCGGGCCTGGGCGACTTCGACAGCCCGCGCGTCGACCCGCGCAGCTGGGACCTCGCCAAGGACGGCGACCCGGACGCGAACGGTTCGGGCGGCCCCAACGGCCTGAGCATGCAGAACGTCAACTACTTCACGAGCCTCGCCGTGCCGCAGTACCTGATTCCCCCGGCGCGGGACATCGGTGGCACGCCGACCTCCGCACCGGACTTCTTCTACGACGGCTTCAACGCAGCGAGCCCGGCGGGTGTCTTCGGCAATCCGGCTTCGGGTCAACCGAATGTGGCGGCCGGAACCGCCTTCGACAACTGCGACGCCGCCGGCTACCCCGCCGCCCTGATCGCCGAGTACGGCGGTGCGCAGTTCGTGCCGTGCGGTCGGGGTGGGCATCCGATGACCGGTCAGCCCTTCTCGAGCGAGATGGCCGCCCTGTCGTGGAACTTCGTGGCCTTCCTGGTGCAACAGGACGGACAGGCCATCTACGACGAGAAGGTCGCCGACTGCGTCACCAACCCGGCCGACCCCTTCTGCTCGCTCACCCCCTACGAGCAGGCCCGCGAGGTCTTCCTCGACCCGAACGCCTGCTCCTTCGTTCAGCCGGCCCTGTGCGACACGTTCCGAACGCTACAGGGCACCATTGGCCTCCAGCGCAACGTCCGCAAGGCCGGCGGCAACGGCACTCACGGTCGCCGCACCTTCGCGTGGCAATCCGGCGGCGAGGCGATCCTCACCTACAACAAGCGCAATGTCCTCGGATTCTCGATGGACTTCGCCGAGGACGTCTCGAAGGCGAACTTCAGCTTCGAGTTCACCTGGATCGAGGGCGTCGACGTCGTCAATCGAAACCAGTACGACGACCTCTCGACGGCCAACGACTTCAACCTGACCATGTCCGTCGATCGCCCGACCTTCATCAACTTCCTGAACGCCAATCGCACCTTCTTCTTCAACCTGCAGATGTTCGTGGGCTACCGCGAGGGCTGGGAAAAGGGACAGGTCACCGAGGGACCCTGGAGCCTGCTGGGTACCTTCACGGTGGCGACGGCCTACTTCCAGGACCGCCTCGCGCCCAGCATCACGACGGTGTACGACGTGCAGACCCAGTCGGGCGCGCTGCTCACGGGCATCAGCTACCGCTTCACGGAGAACTTCTCGGCGGCGGTCGGCATGGCGTACTTCTTCGGCAAGCCGGACTTCGTCGACGAGCCGATCGCGGGCCTCGCACCGGCCGGCAACCGGAGTACGGCCGGACCCAACGAGCTGTACAAGAGCGGCCGTGAGGGTGGGTTGGCGATCGTGAGAGATCGCGATGAGCTGTGGGCCCGCCTGAGATACACGTTCTAACTGCTGCGAACGCCGCCCTGGGGCCGCCGAAGCGATGCGCGGCGTCGACCTGACGCCGCTCGTGGCCGGGATGCAGCGCGCGCCCGCTGCGTTCACTCAGGGCCACCAGGAACAGGAAGCGTGTGCGGGGCGAGGGTGAGCGGCAGGCCGGAGATGGGCGTCGTCCGGCACCAATACACACGGGACGTGGGCGTCGCCCGCGGCCTCGATGTGATGCCCGGGATCATCAGCGTCAACGATCACGTCGTCGAACCGCCGCACCTGTGGCAGTCCCGTTCCCCCGCGGACGCGGATCGAAGCCTTCCCTGCGCGACGTGGACGGGCGCGACGTCGGCGCCACCTATCTCCGAACGAACCTCAACAAGCGCAGTATCGCCGTCGACCTGAAGCGTCCCGAGGGTGTCGACCTGGTCCGCCGCCTCGTCCCGCGCTTCGACGTCTTCGGCGAAAACTTCAAGCCGGGCAACATGGATCGTCTGGGTCTGGGCTACGCGGCTCTGTCCGAGACTGGGAAGCTCTCCGTACCGCGACCGTCCCGCCTACGCGATCGTCGCCGAAGCCATGGGGGGCCTGTACGAGTTGATGCGCGAGCCCGGCGACCCCACCCGGCTCGGAAGCTCCGGCGCGTTCGGCGACATCGGGTCCGCG